>NZ_JACIDT010000067.1 GCF_014196495.1 Sphingobium jiangsuense | reverse complement strand
CTAGAGCGTTCTGCGATTAGATTGACGCATATCCGGAGTTTTTGAGGTAATTGGCGCATTCGTCGGGCGTGAAGGCATCGAGAAGGGTTCCGATGCGCCGCCAAGTTGCTTCGACGGACCGTTCGGCAGCCTTTCGCAGGAGGGTTTTGAGCTTGGCGAAGACCTGCTCGATGGGATTGAGATCCGGGCTGTAGGGCGGCAGGAAGAGCAGCCTTGCGCCCACGGCGCGGATGGCCTTGCGAACCGCCTCGCCCTTGTGGCTGCCGAGATTGTCGAGGATCACGATATCGCCCGGCGAGAGGGTCGGGATGAGGAACTGCTCGACATAGGCGAGGAAGCTCTTGCCGTTGATCGGCCCGTCGAGCACGGCCGGCGCGTCGATCCGGTCGTGGCGCAGCGCGGCAAGGAAAGTCAGCGTCTTCCAGTGACCGTGCGGCACCTTGGCCCGCAGCCGCTCGCCGCGACGGCAGCGACCATGGGTGCGCGTCATGTTCGTCTTGGCCCATGTTTCGTCGATGAAGACAAGCCGCCTGGGGTCGAGACGGCCTTGATAGCGTTTCCAGTTCGCGCGCCGACGCGCGACGTCACGCCGGTCCTGTTCGCCGGGCAGAACGCTTTTTTTTGAAGTTGATACCCTCGCCGATGAAGAAGCGCGATAGCATGCTCGTGTCCGCCCGCACACCACGTTCAGCCAGCAGCCGCGCCGACAAGGCCGACAGCGTGATGTCAGGTTCGGCCGCAAGAACAGCCAGAAGCCACTCCCGCTCCGGCTTCACCTTCGACGGCCTATGACCACCAGTTCCCGCGCAACGCCGGTCGCCTGCACGCTCATAACGCTGAACCCACTTGATCGCTGACGCCTCGCTCACTCCAAAACGCCGCGATGCCGAACGGCGGCTCTCGCCCCCATGCAACACCGCATCAATCACGCGATCCCGCAAATCCTGCGAATAAGCTCGCGCCATACAAACTGGCCTCCCTCGCCAGTCAGCCCTTGAATCACATCCCGGCCCCCTTGGGAATCCCCCAATGATTCAATCTATTCCCCGAACGCTCTA
>NZ_JACIDT010000066.1 GCF_014196495.1 Sphingobium jiangsuense | reverse complement strand
TGGTGCCCAGAAGAGGAGCGTAGCAGGGCTGGCTGTCGAGATCGGCGGGATGGCTCAGATTTTGTCCTGCCTTTTCAATGTCGAGAGGCGGGGGCAGTTCGAGTCCCAGAAGAGAACCCGAACCACCATGGTCCTGACCGTCAGCAGCATGCTCACTGAGCGACGGCGGTGAGCCTGTGATATGATCGGTCTGGGTCATGTGCGGAGGCTCCGGGATCGTGGATCAGCATGAGGGACGGTGTGGTGATGATGGGACGGATGAGCCGTGCCCGATCTGCCGGGGCGAAGAACTCGACCCGGCTTTCCTCGCGATGATCGAGCGGGCAGCGGCTCAACCGGGTCAGGTCATGACGGTGGACGAGTTTACCGCATGGCTCGACGCTCAGGCTGCGAGCAGCCGATAGACCGACGCCCGCCCGATCTTGAGGCGCTTGGCGATCTGGGTGGCACCGAACCCCTGCTGACGAAGATCGCGCACAGCGTCTGGGCTGATCGTTGCGGGGCGGCCCTTGTAGATATCGCCCCTGAGCTTCGCCGCTTCGATCCCCCGGCGCTGCCTTGCCTTGATGAAGTGCTTCTCCATCATCCCCACCAGCCCGAACACGGTCAGCATCACCTCAGCCATGATGTCGGTGCCGTCGAGCGTGATGGCGGGGTCATTGATCCGCAGCACCGCCTTCTTCTCAATGACGCGCTTGGCGATCGTCAGCAGGTCGCCGGTGTCGCGCGCGAGACGATCGGGGTGGAGCGCCAACAGGGTGTCGCCTTCGTCGAGCAGGCGCAGGGCGGCTTCGAGTTGGTCACGTCCGGTGAGCTTCGAGCCGTTGCCGATATCGACGAACACGACGACCGCGCCAAGGTCTTCCAGCACCGCCTTCTGGCTGGTGGCATCCTGCCCCTGATCGGTGCTGATCCGTGCGTAGCCGAGTGTCTTGCCCATCGAGCCTCCTGACTGTCCTGTTTGGCTCTAAGACACTCTCACAGAACTGTATTTCGTCAAGAAAATGCGACCCGAGCGAGACGGCGATCTGCCTCACTGACCGTCTCGCCCATGGTTGCCCTATCGAGGCGAAGATTGCCTACCGAACGTCACTGAACGGCAGCGGCAGTGATCAAGCCGACAGTCGGCAGAGCATACGGTCAA
>NZ_JACIDT010000065.1 GCF_014196495.1 Sphingobium jiangsuense | reverse complement strand
TCTCGGTCATGCACCTATCAATATGATAGGTACTAGCGCGGTGTCAATGAACAAAGCTTTAATGGCTGCTCCGAACTGGTACTGGCGAATTCGCGCGCTTGAGTTGGAGCGGCTAGATCAACACCCCCGCCCACCCGTATTCCATTTAGGCACATAAACAGCCATCTTGCGCCTTATCTGAACACAGGAGAGGTTCGCGCCGTTGGCCCAGACATAGGCCAGCGTGCGTCCATATCTGTCGCGGCCATGGCGCTCGATCGTCAACCGCTTGCCCTCGATCAGCGCTGCGAGACTGCGCTTGCTGGCTTGACCGTCACCGGGGACGCATACCCTGCCCTTGCGGCAGCCGTGCAGCTCCGGCGCGTCGATGCCTATCAGGCGGATGCGTTCGGAGCCACAGCGTATCGTGTCGCCGTCCACGGCAGAGCAAACGGGCGCAAGAGACAGAAGGATGGGGAGGATCATCTTTAGGTTTCACTCTTCGTACATAAATTGTTCTTTATATGTACTTTTACCCCATTGAACAGGATGATCCATCGTTTATGAACGATTCGACAGTTCCTGAAATGAAAAAGCCCGGCGTTACGAGCGCCGGGCTTTTGATCGGGGACGCTTCGCGGAAATCGGTTCTGAAACGCGAAGCGGGAGGTAACCCGACAGGTGGCTATGTGCACCTCCGGCACCTCCTAGTCAATATCAGATCGCGCCATCTCACGGAGGTAAGAAAGATGGCATTCGAAAGACGGCGCCGTCCGCGCGCCAAATTGACTCCTGAAATCGTTGCGAAAATTCGCGAACGCCTCGCGATGGGCCATTATCAGCACGATATCGCTGCTGATCTTGGCGTCAACCAGGGGCGCATCTCAGAGGTCAATACCGGCAAGCGTTGACGCGCTGGCTTCGGAGGGGAGTGGGTTTCGGCTCGCTCCCCTCACCCCTCGATCACCGCCCCGATCATCGCCCTGTAAATCCCGACGAAATCCCCGGCACCGATCTGCTTGGCCTTGTCGACGGCGGCGGACACCATCGCCATGTCCGGCTCTTCGATAGCTTGGAGCACGGCGCGGGCTTGTGGGAGATAGCTCTGCCACATCGCCCTCCCCTCGAACTGGATGTTCTCCGGGTGGCCTTCGAAGCGGCATATTGCGCGGGCGGCTCTCTCAAGGGTGGGTTTCATGTAGGCAGGCCCAATCGAATACTCATGGCTATCTGGGACACGCCG
>NZ_JACIDT010000064.1 GCF_014196495.1 Sphingobium jiangsuense | reverse complement strand
GGCCCCAGCACCAGCATGGCCCGCGCCAATGCCGCGCGCTTCAAGGACGGGTGCGGCAGCAGGATATCATCGACATTGACGGTGAGCGGCGCAAACGCCACTCCATCGTCCAGATCCTCCTGATCGCCGATGATGTCGTCCGCCGCCTGCTCGACCATCTCGAACAGGTCGGACAGGCGCTCGAACATCCATTGCTTGGCGGGGCGGTGGCCTGACGCTGCTTGCTTGATCGTGCTGACACTCACGTCCAACAACTCTGCCGCGTCGGTGTGGCTCAGGCAGAGCGTCGAGAGGCAGGCGGAGAAGGCGGTCAACGATTAGCCTCCCATAGCGCGATGCCAGCGCGGTACAGTTCGAGCGTAGCGAGCGAGGACGGGCGAAGATTGCTCTTGCCTTCCAGCGCCTTGACCGTCTTGCGGACCTGCTGGATGCCGACGATGGCGCGGCTGCCGCCGTTGCTGACGAAAACCAGCTTACCATTTTCGATGACCGGGCGGGATTCGTTGTAGAAGTTATCCATCTCAGCGTTCCTTTCGCTCTTGCAGTCGGCTAGTCCAACCGCGTTGATGACATATCTTTGTAACTTTTAGTTACGCATGTCAACAGAAAAATGCACCGGTAGGATCACCCCTCGATCGCCGGCACGAGTATCGCCCTTTTGATCCGCGTCAGCTTGCCAGCCTGCCATGAGGCGCAAGTAGTCCTTTACAGAATCGACATGATCCGGCATACAGAAGCTCCAAACGACGGGGTGTTAGCTACGTCGGCAAACTGCGCTAACATCCCAATATCGGCCCGACCTTCTAAGAAGGTGCGGGCCGATATACTTAACTAGCCACGCCGCGCCACGGCCTACGTCATGGCTATGATAGCTTCTGCGATCCGCGCCGAGTCGCATCCTCTGAATTGTGGATGCGACCGTTGACCGTCAGAAACGGCCTCTCGTGAGAGACAAAGGCGCTTGGCGCTATTTCGTGAGAGGCAAGGCGCACTTCATCTTGGCGATGCGGGCGCGGATGACGCCCGCCACATATTTAGAAGCTGAGACATTCCCTTGCACAGCAGCACGAGATATACAGCCGACAGCATTTTCCAACATGCCGCCTGCCTCAATCGCGAAATCATCCGCCACCTGCGCGCACTCCTCCCCGATTTCCTCCAGCGCGACGGTCAGGGCGGCGGTGGCCTTTGCGCGATAGATATCCTTCCATTCTTCTGCGCAATCATCCCAGTGCAAACCGATGTCTCGGTAGCTAATCGCCCGCGCCATCTTCTCGATCAGGTCGGGGGTCATAGCATCCTCCTTCGCGCGATCATGCGCAT
>NZ_JACIDT010000063.1 GCF_014196495.1 Sphingobium jiangsuense | reverse complement strand
GTTGAGTGTTTAATCACATCAGAAGGGCCGCGATCATTTCTGGCATCATCGGTGCGCCAATGATGTGGCTTTCTACAAACTCGATACCGCAAACGGTGAAACAGGCAGATAGCTACATAGCCACGAACCTGAAATGGGCAGGGCTTGATAATCCGCCGCCTGCCATTGCCACGGCAACGGCTGACCATATAGTTTTGGTAATTGCCGCCGCGCTGGTAATTATTGGCCTTCTCGCTGCGGCGTCTTGGGCATATGATAGATGGCGGAAGCCATCTGCCCACGAAAAATCCGAACCAACACCCGCCTTTGATGTAGCAGATGGGCGACCTGGCGGCGCAAGCCTTATTCTAACGAATAACAAGTTTGTGGGGGTTAAGCAGGCACTAAAAGCGAGGGGCCAAGGTGACACTTTGATTGATGGAAATGAGTTGATTGCTGATTTTGGCAAAGACCCTTCTCAGCACCCGCTCATTGATCCAAGACTAATAAATTCTCTCGCGGATGATTTGGTCAGAGATTTTCCCAAAACTCATCAATTGGTGTATGCTGTTGAGCATGGCTCTTTATCGGCAACGCTGGACGTTGTCGAAAGGTTAAAGGCGCGAGGACTGCTTGTCCATATGTGCCTTCTCTCGTCGGCCACAGGCTTGACAAAAAAGCCGTTGGAGCATCGGCCTAACGTAAACGGAACGGGAGAAATTCACGTGGACGCAAAGCCATGAAAGACCCAAACGAACGCTTTGACCGCTTACTAGACGCGATGGCCCATGGCCACGCGCCAGTTAGCGGGAAAAAGAAACCATCAGGCGATCAAGCATCAGATGCGGAACGTCGCGCATATTGTGGCGAAATTCGAACTCCGCGAGATACTTCGGAAGATGCTTCTCGCTAACGTGAATGTGGGTGCCATTGATCCCGCGCTTTAGTTGCGCCCAGAAACCTTCAATGCCATTCACGGTGGTTCCGGTTGGGCCGACATATTGCTCGGCGCTGTGGTTCACGGTTTTGTGCCAGTAGCCCTTAAACTCGCCAAGATCGCCATAGCTGACCAGTTCGTCCGTGTGGATTTCGGTGTGGGGCTTCACGTTGGCGAACACATGCGGCTCCAGCGTAGCCTTCTTCCGGTTCGGAACGACGCGGGTGATAACGTCGCCGTTACGCTCGCGCATGCCGATCACGATGGTCTTGTTGGCGCGGTAGTTGCCAGTGCCCTTATTCTCGACCTTGCCACCGATATAGGTTTCATCGACTTCCACGATCTTGCCGAATCCTCCCACCGGATCGTCACCGTCAACCTGCCCCATATATTCGCGGATCATGTGGCACATGCGCCAAGCGGTC
>NZ_JACIDT010000062.1 GCF_014196495.1 Sphingobium jiangsuense | reverse complement strand
ATGATCGAGCTGGTATCGCCTAACAGCGAGGAAGTGATCGGCCATGTGGCCGAGGCGGACGAGCAGGACATGGACCGGGCGGTGGCGGCGGCGCGGGTGGCGCTGGACGAGGGGCCATGGGGGCGGATGAGCCCGGCCGAGCGCGGGGTCTATGTGCGCCGCATGGCGGAGGAACTGAAGAAGCGCGAGCCGGAGCTGGCCCGCGCCTGGACCGCGCAGGTGGGCGGTCTTGCGAGCTTCGCGCCGATCATGACCGGCGGCGCCACCGCCACCTTCGGGTTCATCGCGAGCCTCGCCGACAGCTATGCCTTCGTCGAGCGCCGCCCCAGCACGCAGGTCGACACCGCGCTGGTGGTGCAGGAGCCGGTGGGCGTCGCGGCCTGCATCGCGCCGTGGAACGCGCCCTATGGCATATTGTCGAGCAAGGTCGCCTATGCGCTGGTCGCGGGCTGCACCGTGATCATGAAGCCCTCGCCGGAGACGCCGCTGGAAGCCTATATCATGGCCGAGGCGGCCGAGGCGGCGGGCATCCCGGCAGGCGTGGTCAACCTCGTCTGCGGCGGGCGCGACGCGTCGGACCATCTGGTGCGCAACCCCGGCGTCGACAAGGTGAGCTTCACCGGCTCGACCGGCGCGGGCAAGCGCATCGGCGAGGTCTGCGCCGGCCGGGTCGCGCGCTGCACGCTGGAGCTGGGCGGCAAGTCGGCCGCGATCGTGCGCGACGACTTCCCGATCGAGGCGGCCGCGGCGATCCTGGGCAACACCATCACGATCATGAGCGGGCAGGTCTGCGCGATGCTGAGCCGGGCGATCGTCCCGAAACACCGGCATGACGAGCTGGCCGACGCGATCGCCAGGGTGATGCAGGGGATCAGGATCGGCCATAGCGAGGACATGACGACGCAGCTCGGCCCGGTGGCGATGAAGCGCCAGCTCGAACGGGTCGAGGAATATGTCGAGCTCGGCCGCCGGAGCGCCGACCTCGTCACCGGCGGCAATCGCCCGGCGGGCCTCGACAAGGGCTATTTCATCGAGCCGACGCTGTTCGCCAATGTCGACAACAGGAGCCGCATCGCGCAGGAGGAGATATTCGGTCCGGTGCTGTGCCTGATCCCGGCCGAGGACGAGGAGGACGCGCTGCGCATCGCCAATGACAGCAACTACGGTCTCAACGGGTCGGTGCTGACCCATGATGTCGATGCGGCCTATCGCCTTGCGCGGCGCATGAAGTCGGGCGGGTTCGGGCAGAACGGGATGAAGCTGGAGTTCGGGCTGCCCTTCGGCGGCTTCAAGCAATCGGGCATCGGCCGCGAGGGCGGGGTCGAGGGCCTGGCCCCCTTCCTCGAAACCAAAACCATCCTCCTCGA
>NZ_JACIDT010000061.1 GCF_014196495.1 Sphingobium jiangsuense | reverse complement strand
TCTGGCGTTCACGCCAGATGTCGGACATCCACCTGCTCGAACGACAACCTGCGCACGGCCTCATTGAGCGCATCGACGCGATAGCCACTGCCATAGTTCTCATGGACGGCGGTTCGCGATGACCCCGTTGTCCAACCGCCGAGCAGCAACGCGATGTCGTGGTCGATCCGCGCGGCGCGTAGCTCGTCCCTGAAGTTGTGGCGGAACGAGTGGAACGAGGTGCGGGGCCGCTGTGCTCCGCAGGCGCGGAGGAACTGGGTGAACCACTTGGAAAAGGCGACAGGGCGCGAGCCGGTTGAGCCCGTCTCTATGTCGTCGAATAGCTTCTTCTCGCCCGCCTTCCGTTTTGTCTCGGCGAAGTGGACCAACCCGCAGTCGATGAGGACCGGGTGAATCGGGATTAGCCGGTCACTGACGGTGGTCTTCAACTGCTTGTCGGTGCTCCCGACCAACGAACGCAGGCTGATCACGATACAATCGACGCCATCGACGGCGCGGATGTCGGTGGTATCAAGCTGACAGATTTCGCCCAACCGCGCGCCAGTGAACAGGGCGATCAGCGGCACCCAGAACCGCGCGTTGCGCGGTCGCTGACTTCCGGTCTTGCTGTAGCCGCGCCCGCCATCGACGCAGCCGCGATAGAGCGGCGCGTTGAAGATCGAATGAAGCTGGTCCCGGTCGAACGGTGAGCGCTTGTCCCGCTTGTTGATCGGGTCGGGGAGGCGCAACCCACGCGCCGGATTACGGGCGAGCAGTTCCTCATTGACCGCCCAGTTGAGGAAGCTGCTCATGTTGGACATCAGCGAGTTGGCGTTTGCCGCGCTGATGACCTTGATGTCGCCGCGCAGGCGGGCGCGATCTGCCGCCTCGCGCGGCGAGAGCTTCGGGAAAAGTTTTCCCGCGTTTGCGGGGAGGAAGCGCAGCACTTCCAGCATATCGCGGCAGTGCGCGCGCGAGATCGACGCGATGGGAACCGCCTCACCGATCACCGCGATGGCGAGCCTCCGGCTCGTCTCATACGCTTCCCGCGTATTGGCCGTCCATGCGCGCGTCGGATCGTCGATGTAGTTGCGATATGCCTCAGCAAGCGTGAGTGAGACGACGGGCGGAGCGCTCACAGCGGGCAGCGGCGCAGTTGCGATCGGCATCAGAGGTTCGGCGAGATCGTAGCTCGACGGTTCAATGAGCATCGCATCGACCGACATGCCCGCCATCGCGCGTGCATGTTCGATCTCCATTTCGATCCGGGCGACAACTCCCGGCAATCGACGCAAGGCAACGGAAAGGCTGTCAGTCCTCAGCGAGCGCCAGATTTCGAGCCGATTCAGCAGCCGCTGAGCGTCCACCGGGACGGTGTGCCGATAGTAGAGTTTTTGCCCCCGTCGAAGCACGCCACGGGGCAAATCCCGTAGCAGCTTACCG
>NZ_JACIDT010000060.1 GCF_014196495.1 Sphingobium jiangsuense | reverse complement strand
GTGGCATCGCGCGAGGGATTGCCCAGCACGAAATCCACAAGCGCTTGGGCGTCTGCTATGACCTCGGTGGCCGTTCCGGTCCTTTGATGCGCCAGCTTGAGACAGGCGAGGCGAATATCCTGCGCCTCCATCACGACGCCGACTCCCGGTGGGGGGTGGGCAGAGGCGCGACCTGTTCAACCTCTGCCAGCCGGGCCTCTGGAATATGGCCTCGATCCCACCAGCCTTGGACGGTGGTGTGGTTCCGATGCCCCAATGCGCGTGCAAGAGGGCGAATGCCTCCACGCGCGGCGATCTTGTCACGATGAGTAACCATGTACGTTTGAGTACGTCTTTTAAGGTACGTTTGTCAACTGGCTTGGAATCGTACCCCGAAATTGCGAAGGTGTACGTATGAATGACCAATCAACAGGTGCGGTTCTTTTGACCCTCAAGGATCGCGCGGACCTAACCTTGGAACAGATCGCGGACGGCGCTGGCTATTCGGGAAAATCCAGCGTGCAAGAATATTTCAAGCCGGAATTTTCTCGTCCATTGGCTAAGAAAGTGGCTGAAAAACTGGCTGAAGCGCTGGTTGGTCGCGGAAACCCGCCTATTGCGAAAGAGGAAATCCTCGCCCTTGCCGGGGCGAAGAGAGGCGATGCGGCTCCAATTCCTCCTGCGAATGCTCAACCCGTCCATTTCGAGGGTGCGTCCGCAGCTCGCATGACCCGCGATTTGCCGATTTACGGGACCGGCCTTGGTGGTGAACTGGATATTGATGGCGAGGCGATCGAGCAGACGAGCCTGAACACCGGAGAGATTATCGAATACGCGCGGCGGCCTACTATCCTGGACGGACGCGCGGATGTTTATGGCCTCTATGTCCAAGGCTCTTCAATGGTTCCGGTCCACGCAGAAGGCGCGCTGGTACTGGTTGAGAAGCGTCGTCCGCCGCGCGTCGATGATGATGTAGTCGTCTACCTGCGCGTGAACGGCGAAGCAGACTTTGAGGATGATGGGGAGTCTGCCCGGCGTGTCCTAATAAAGAGACTTGTCCGCAGATCGGGCAGCTATGTGGAACTGCGCCAGTTCAATCCAGATATCACGTTCAGGATCGCCGCGAGAGATATTCTGAGGATCGAGCGGGTGTTAACGTTGGCTGATTTGCTGGGGTGAGGGGCTTATGAAGCTGGGGATGCCGGGTGAGCCAGTGCAAGGAAGTTGACCTCGGTAGCGCCGGTGGCCCTTCGGCCACTCCGCAAAGTCCCGCGCCACGGGAGCGGCTAGAAACTCAATCTAGCAGCCACGAAGCCCGCCGTGGCGCGGCGTGGCTAGTTAAGTATATAGGCCCCTTATGAAGCGGGGGATAGTCGCGCTTGGGGTGGCATTGAGCGCAGGCTGGGCTTAGTTTCTGATGTGGGGGAGGGGTGAATTTGGACTTGGGGATTTTATCGGCAGCTGCGGCAACCAGTGGCAGCGCTTCCAGACACGAGCT
>NZ_JACIDT010000059.1 GCF_014196495.1 Sphingobium jiangsuense | reverse complement strand
TGTCCGTCGTCAGAACATTTGGCACAACTCGCGGCGTAAATTAGCGGAGTGCGGGCCTCGTCCTGGGGTTGATATTAAGCGGCGATCTTGCGGTGGAGCAAGCGGCGATGTTCGATGGTCTTCCGTTTGATCCTTTCGCGCTGTTTGATGATGGCATCGGCCCTGCCGAAGTAGGCGTCGGCGGGCGTCACGTTGTTCAGGCTCTCGTGGTAACGTCGGTGGTTATAATGCTCGACGAAGGCTTCGATCTGGGCCTCAAGGTCACCGGGCAGGAAGTAATTTTCGAGCAGGATGCGATTCTTGAGGGTCTGATGCCAGCGCTCGATCTTGCCCTGGGTCTGGGGATGCATCGGAGCGCCGCGCACATGGCTCATTTTCCGGGCCTCGATATATTCCGCCAGTTCACCCGCGATGTAGCTCGGGCCATTATCCGACAGCAGCCGAGGCTTGTGCAGCACCGTTGCGCTGTCGCAACCCGAGGCCTCGAGCGCGAGGTCCAGCGTGTCGGTGACATCCTCGGCTCGCATGTTGGTGCACAGCTTCCAGGCGATGATGTAGCGCGAGAAGTCGTCGAGCACGGTCGACAGATAGACCCAGCCCCAGCCAATGATCTTGAAGTAGGTGAAGTCGGTCTGCCACATTTCGTTCGGCCGCGTCGTCTTGGTGTGGAACGCATCGGCTGCCCTGATCACGACGAAGGCCGGGCTGGTAATCAGATCATGGGCCTTGAGCAGGCGATAAACCGTGGCCTCCGACACGAAGTAGCGCTTCTCGTCGGTGAAGCGCACTGCCAGTTCGCGGGGCGACAGATCGGTTGTATCCAGCGCCATGTCGATGATCTGCTGCTGGATATCGTCGCCGATGCGGTTCCACACCCGGCGCGGGGCCGATGGCCGATCCTCCAACGCCTCCGGGCCGCCTTCGAGATAGCGGTCGTACCAGCGATAGAAGGTCCGGCGCGGGATGCCCAACTGCTCCAGCGTGCGCCAGGCCGGGAGGTGCGACTGTTCGACGATCCGGATGATCTCCAGCTTCTCGGATGCAGGGTATCTCATTCGTCGTCGCCCCCATCCGCGATCATGCTTTTTTTAAGCAGGCGGTTCTCGAGGGTCAGGTCGGCCACGCATTCCTTCAGCGCACGGGCTTCCCGGCGCAGATCCTGGACCTCGCCGGTGGTTGCGGCACGGGCGGTATCGCCGGCGAGCCGGCGCTTGCCCGCTTCCATGAACTCCTTCGACCAGGTGTAGTACAGGCTCTGGGCGATCCCTTCCTTGCGGCACAGTTCAGCAATGCTGTCATCGCCGCGCAGGCCTTCAAGCACGATCCGGATTTTATCCTCGGCAGAGAAGTGCCGGCGTGTCGCCCGCCGGATGTCCTTCACCACCTGCTCCGCAGGAGCCTTCACCGATTTTTTCAAGGAGGATTTGGGCTTCATCTTCGTTCCTTCGTCACTACGACGAAGCCCAAATCCTCCTTAATTCACAACCTCAAATCTGTGCCATTGGCGCTGACGCCGGACA
>NZ_JACIDT010000058.1 GCF_014196495.1 Sphingobium jiangsuense | reverse complement strand
CTTGTATGAGGAAACGGTTGTCAAGAACACATTCTGTGTATCCTTTCCCGTGAGGCTTCCGGCTCCATTGCCGCCGTATTCAGATCCCATCGATTGGCTTCGATCGTTCCGAGGTCAGCTGATGCACAATCCGTGCATAGACTTGTATCCGGTCGAGGCCGAAGCCGCGTACCATAATCCGTATTCACATCCTCGGATCGAGCAAAGGCGGATGCGGACCAAACTACTACTGGGCGTTTCTAGGCGCCATCAATCTTCCCGGTCACGCATCGCACCAACCCGCGTCGCCTTATTGAGCCTGTTGCAACATAGGCATCAGACGGCGCGGAGCTCGGCGCCCTGCGGGACCAGTCCGGTTTCCACGAAGCGCCAAAGCGCGATTAGCAATTTTCGGGCGAGCGCCACAATCCCGACCTTGGCCGCGCGCCCGCCGTTTCCCTTGAAGCGGTTGCGATACCAAACCGCCAACTCGCTGCTTGGCTGATATCGTAGCCAACACCACGCAAGCTCCACCATCAGAACGCGCGTTCCGTGGTTGCCAGCCTTGCTAATGCCCTGATCGCGTGAGACGTCTCCACTCGCGTAGGGCGCGGGGGCCAGCCCAAGAAAAGCAGCGACGTGTCGTCGGCTTTCAAACTTGCGGCAAAACACCTCGGCAACAAGCATCACTGCGCTGTTGGCACCGATGCCCTTGAGTTGCTCGAGACGGATCGCTTTTTCGCGGCACGGAAACGTCGAGGCTTCGTCCAGAACCACATCGGCGCGGTCGCGTTCAATGCTTTTGATCTGTTCATTGAGCAGCTCGAGGCGACCGAAGCACCGCTCAATCTGGCGACGAAGGTTTGGCGGCAGCAGCCGTCCATCGCCGGTACGCATATCGTCGAGTTGCTTTGACCAGTCACCGCCGCTGATCGCTTTGACCGACTGGATGCCTTGTAAGGCCAGTAGTCCCCTAATTCGCGAAATAATCCGGGTGCGCTCGTGCACAAGATCGCCACGCTCGCGCATGACTCGGCGCGCATCTTCCTCATCCGGCGTTGGCACATCCACGACACGACACACGCTTTTGTCACCTGCGAGATAGGCTTTGAGGATACCGATCATGGCTTCGGCGTCGATGCGGTCAGTCTTCACGCGCTTGCCGCGGCGCGATACAAGGAAGCTGGCAGGATCAAGAACGTAAGTATCGATGCCATTTGCCCGCAACAGTCGTGCCAGCCAGAAGCCATCATAGCCGATCTCGAAGCATAGGCGAATGGCGGCGGGCTTACCAATACGCTCGCCCGTCTTGCTTTCGAGATTGCGAAGGTGACCGAGTAGGGCTGCGCTGTCGCCCGCGGGAATCGTACGCAGCGAGATCTTAGCCGCACCTGGCGTAAGCGATGCCACAAGCCAAGTGCGTTTGCTGAGTTCGACGCTGACAATGACAGAGGTCTGAACGCAATAATCCGATGACTGGTTCTCCATGAGACGTTCTCCGCGAAAGTTGACGGTTCAACGGAATAGCCGAAACCGATCTGCATAGGATCTAT
>NZ_JACIDT010000057.1 GCF_014196495.1 Sphingobium jiangsuense | reverse complement strand
CGACTTCCACGATCTTGCCGAATCCTCCCACCGGATCGTCACCGTCAACCTGCCCCATATATTCGCGGATCATGTGGCACATGCGCCAAGCGGTCTTGTAGGTGACGCCTAGTTGGCGCTCGGCTTCCTTGGCCGCCACGCCGTTCCGCGAGGCGCAGAACTGGAACATCACGAAAAACCAGTCGCGCAGACTGGTGCGGGTGCGGTCGAATGGCGTTCCAGCAGTCGGGTAAACCTGCGCGCCGCAATACTCGCAAGCGTAGGAGCGGCGGCCCTTCACGCGATAGAAATGGGCCGACTTGCCGCACCTTTCGCAATCGTGGCGATCCCCATAGCGGACGCGCATCAGGTGATCGAGGCAGCTATCCTCGGTCGGGAAGCGGTCTTGGAACTGGCGCAGCGTGGGGGCTTTGTTGCTCATGCCCATTATATGCCATATCCGCCTACTTGTTTCAAGGGGATAATAACCATCATCTTAACGCGCTCGTCCCAATATTGCCCACGGTTGTAGATGCCGCGCACGGCATCGCTGTCCCCGTGAGCGAGCGCCCGCTCGATCGCATCGGGATGCCATTTCCCACTTTCGTTAAGCAGGGTCGAGGCAGTCGTCCGCAAACCGTGTGCGGTGACTTCATCGCTTGTGTAGCCCATCCGCCGCAACCCCTGATTCATGGTGTTCTCGCTCATCGGGCGGCGGGTCGTATGGAAGGCGGGGAAGAGATAGCCTTCCGGTCCGCTGAATTGCTGCAATTCGCGCAGATAGCCAACGACTCGATCTGAAAGCGGAACGGCGTGCGGACGGCGCATCTTCATACGCTCGGCCTTGATCCGCCAAATCTTGGCTTCAAGATCGAACTCGTCCCATGTCGCCTGCCGCAATTCACCCGGCCTCGCCATCACGTGAGGCGCGATCTGCAATGCCAAGCGGGTGATCGGCGCACCCTGAAAATTGTCGATGCTTCGCAGCAGCTCGCCTAACTTGTGCGGGTCCAAAATCGCAGCATGGTGCTTCACCTTGGGGGCGATCAACTGTCCAGCGAGCATCGCGGCCGGGTCGCTTTCCGCACGTCCGGTAGCAGCAGCATATCGAAACACGCGGCTGGCGAAAGAGCGGCATCGCTTGGCCGTTTCATGTTTCCGCTGCCCTTCCAGACGACGAAGGACGGCAAAAAGTTCAGCGGATTTGATTTCGGCCAAAGGCCGGCCGGTAATCGGCTTCAATTGAAGCAGCAGCCATTTTGCCTTGTCCACCGTGACGGCAGCACGCCCTTCTTTGAGCAGTTTGTGCTCTATATACTCGTCGGCGACCGCTCCAAATGTATTGGCCGCGTTGAACTGCGCCGTAATCTTTGCCTGTTTGCGCTCAGCGCCGGGATCAATGCCGTCACGCAAGACACTCCGCGCATCATCTCTCCGCTGCCGCGCTTCCTTGAGCGACACTTCCGGGTATCGCCCAAAGGACAAAACCCGTGGCCGCCCGACGAACCGATAGCGAAAGCGCCAGAGCTTCGATCCGCTGGTCGCGACTTCGATGCAAAGGCCCTTCTCGTCCGCAACAGCATAGACACGATCCTTGGGCTTCAAAGCCCGGATGGCGGCGTCGTTCAAAGCCACGACAGTTCTCCCCGGCTGGCGGGGTGTGTATATGACGCCCGCCCGTGCGGCGGATATATACACAAGTCTATACACCGAATCGTTGCATCACCCAGACACATCGAGACACACCCCGCTATGGAACATACCGATAAATAGCAGATTTCCGCCGTTTTGGCGATACTCTTGGCTCTGTCGGGGGACGGGTAAATGGTGCCCAGAAGAGGAGCGTAGCAGGGCTGGCTGTCGAGATCGGCGGGATGGCTCAGATTTTGTCCTGCCTTTTCAATGTCGAGAGGCGGGGGC
>NZ_JACIDT010000056.1 GCF_014196495.1 Sphingobium jiangsuense | reverse complement strand
ACCCCCGGTTTCATGACCGGTTTTTCGTTATTGCTGCCGGTGACGTTGTCGACGATGGCGATTGTGCTGCTGGCGCCGATCCTGCCGCAATTGCTGGCGGAGTTCAGCGATGTTGCGGGTTATGAATATTGGGTGCCGATGATCCTGACGATCCCGGCGCTGTGCATCGCGCTGCTTTCGCCCGTGGCGGGGATGCTGGGGGATTATTTCGGGCGGCGCAAGCTGCTGCTGTTCTCGTTCCTGCTCTATGCGGCGGTGGGGATCGCGCCGGTGTT
Organism: Sphingobium jiangsuense; assembly: GCF_014196495.1. GTDB lineage: Bacteria > Pseudomonadota > Alphaproteobacteria > Sphingomonadales > Sphingomonadaceae > Sphingobium > Sphingobium jiangsuense. The sequence continues at coordinate 1,636 of NZ_JACIDT010000056.1, read as the reverse complement.
CCTCAAGAGCCTCTCCGCGATCCTGATCTCGCGCGTGGGGGTGGGGATCGCCGAGGCGCTGATCATGGTGCTCTCGACGACGATGATCGGCGACTATTTCAAGGGCGCCTCGCGCGACAAATGGCTGGCGGCGCAGACGGCGTTCGCGTCGGTCTCGGCGCTGATCTTCTTCAACCTGGGCGGGCAGCTGGGCGCCTTTGGCTGGCGCACGCCGTTCTGGGCCTATGGCGCGGCGGCGGCGATGTTCGTGCTGGTGCTCGCCTTCACCTGGGAACCCAGGGGAGACGCGGAGGTCGAGGAAGAAGCCGACCATGCGCCCCATAACCGCAGCTGGCAGGGCTTCCCCTGGGGCAATATGCTGACGATCCTTGCGATCACCATCTACGGCTCGGTGTTCTTCTACACGGTGCAGATCCAGGCGGCCTCGGGCCTCACGCAACTGGGCCTCGCCGATCCCGCGCGCATCGGCTTCCTCACCTCGATCGCGAGCGTGGGCGTGCCGCTCGGCACGCTCGTCTATTCGCGCATCGGCCGCTGGCCGGTCCGCACGCTGCTGCTGATCGAGTTCGCGATGCTGGCGACCGGCTTCTTCGTGATGGGCCATGCGCAGGGGCCGACCGGCTTCCTCGTCGGCTGCTTCATCAACCAGATCGGCGCCGGGCTGCTGCTGCCCACGCTGCTGGTGTGGGCGATGAGCCTGCTCTCGTTCGAGATACGCGGGCGGGGCGCGGGGCTGTGGCAGGGCTCATTCGCCTTCGGCCAGTTCCTCTCGCCGGTGGTGGTGACCTTCCTCGCGCGGCTGACCGGGGGGCTGCTGCCGGCGTTCGGGGCGCTGGCGGCAGGCGCGGTGATCGGCGTGGCGGTGGCGGCGGTGGTGCCGTTCCGCCGGGGCGAGCAGCCGACCGGGGGAGCGGTCGCCCATGGCTGAGCGATTGCAGGGCCGGGTCGCGGTGGTGACGGGCGCGGCCAACGGCATCGGCCGGGGCTGCGCGCGGATGTTCGCACAGGAGGGCGCGCACGTGATCGGCGTGGATCGCGACGGGGCCGACGAGGCGTGCGACCTGCTCGACGAGGCGGCGACCGGGGCGCTGTTCCGGCGCATCGGCGCGGCGCACGGGCGGATCGACATTCTGGTCAATGCGGCGGCGTTCGCGGTGTTCGAATGGATCGAGGCGATGCGCTATGCCGACTGGAAGGCGACGCTGGCGGGCGAGCTCGACATCGTGTTCCTGGCGACGCGGGCGGCCTGGCCGTTCCTCAAGGCGAGCGGGTCGGCCTCGGTGATCAACTTCGCCTCGGCCAATGCGCGCCATGCGCTCGAAGGCTCGCCCGCGCTCGCCCATTGCGCGGGGAAAGGCGGGGTGCGGGCGATGACGCGGCAGCTGGCGATGGAGGGCGCGCCGCACGGCATCCGCGCCAACAGCATCGCGCCCGGCTTCATCCGCACCGCCGCCACCGACCGCCACCTCGCCGCCGACCCGGCGTTCCGCGACAAGGTGCTCGCCAAGAACATGATCCAGCGCCTCGGCGAACCCGAAGACATCGCATGGTGCGCCCTGTGGCTCGCCTCCACCGAAGCGCGATACGTCACAGGCGCAGATATCCCCGTCGATGCCGGCGCAACAGCGTGGTGAGC
>NZ_JACIDT010000055.1 GCF_014196495.1 Sphingobium jiangsuense | reverse complement strand
GTGGCATCGCGCGAGGGATTGCCCAGCACGAAATCCACAAGCGCTTGGGCGTCTGCTATGACCTCGGTGGCCGTTCCGGTCCTTTGATGCGCCAGTTTCAGGCAGGCGAGCCGGATATCTTCCTCGCTCATCCCGCGCTCTCCCGGTGGGGGGAGGGCCATTCGATCTTGTGGACCTTAGCCAGTAGCTTGAGGTGCGCCATGCGCGACTGCGGAATCCCGATTTTCCGCCAACTGCTGACGGTAGACGCGGGGGCTTCCGCCATACGCGCAACCGCAACGGTCCCGCCAAGTGCGTCGATGATGAGGTCTGCTTCGCTCTGCATAAACCGAAATTACGAAAATCGTAATCAAATTTCAAGCGGGAATTACAATGAACGTAATCGACTGGCGATTACGAATATCGCAGGGTCGTCCCATGATTGGTGATCAAGAAATCCGAGAAGAATTGATTCGTTGGCTCGATCAGGGGCGCGTTCAGCCCTCGCAAATAGCTGAGCTTCTGAACATTCCACGCTCTCGCGTTACAGAGATGCGGAATCGTAAAAGGCGAGTGCAGCAACAAGAAATGCCGATACTCGTTGAGTTTCTGAAAATGGGAGAGGCGGCGGCTGTTCTTCCAGAAGGCGCTATTCCGGTAACTGGCATCCCGCACCTTGGCGAGGTTCCTGCTGGACCGTGGCGAGAAGCTATCAAAAGCTCCAGCCGCTATATTCCGGCTCCGCAACCGGGAATGCCAGATTCGGCCTACGCATTGACCGTAACCGGAAATTCCATGGACAAGGTGGTCCGTGACGGCGCGATGATCATTATCGACCCGGAGGACCGGGATCTATTTGACAGGTGGTTCTACGTAATTCGGAACGGCGATGGGGAAGTCACGTTCAAGCAGTATCGTGAGAATCCAGCTCGGCTTGTGCCTTGCTCCAACGATCCCGCCCATCAGGTCATCCCGGTCGCAAGCCGTGAATATGAAGTGATCGGGCGCGTCATCCTTATTACGATGAGTCCAGATCAGGCCGCACTTGATTGAGGCCAGGAGTAGTTGGCCTCAATCTCGCCCGGAACCGTGATGAAAAAGTATCCCCATTCATCATAATTGCCCAAGTTTCGCGCAACGAGGTCGCGTCTGGCGCGCTCCAAGGAAGTACGCCATGGCCCGATTGCCTGACCGAAACATGTTGCCCGATAGCGCGCCTGCTCCCGCATATCATCCTCCCCGAATCGATGTAATGATATTGGAACAAATGAGGAACAAAAGGCAACGGGCTGGTTCGGGTTATCCACAGATTGTTGTTGCGAATCGGGACGAGGGGTGGGAGCAGATAGCGGGGTAATTGGGGGTCTGGAGCTTATGGGGGTATTGTTCACGGCAGGCCGCGTCTGCCGCACAATCTGGAATGGGCCATTTTATATCGGCAAGGTGACGCGGCCTGCGTCGGTTGGCGATGTGCTAATGAAGCTGCTGGAAACTGCGTGGCGCTTGGTTGTGAGTGCGGCGCTTCTAGCCGGGGTTGTCTCGATATGGTTCGGATATCTGAATGATAAATTATTTCCTCCTTTGAAAGACCAGATTGAAATATCTGCCAGTTGGGATGATGGAACAATGGTGTCATTGCCACCGAAGATCGGAGTGAAGGCAGATACGCCATTAAAATGCGAAGGAAATTGGCCGGTGAGAGTGCAATTTTTCAATCGCTCATCAAAGACCGTGTCCTTGGTTGCCTTTTCTATTCAGGCGCATCAGCCCAACCGATCAATGGATGTCTCTGAGTATACTCCGACCCGAGAGAGTGATGTGATCATTCCGCCTCGCATGGGATATTCTCAATGCTGGTCAGTTCCGATCAAGCCCGGATACGACCCGTCGAAGCTCATCTATGAGGCGAATGTTGACTGGGTTTATGAGAATACCTCCAACTGAGCAGGAAAGCGAGAACTTGAATGCGGAAGAACTTGATGCACGCTGTCGCCGCCATAGCAGCGCTTGCGGCAGCAGCCCCAGCCAGCGCGACCACCTATCAATGCACTTTCACACAAAAGCAGTCTTGTGCGGCCGAAGGATGCAACCCCGTCAATCCTTCGATCTGGGTCAAGCTGGATGATGCAGCCGGGATATATTCGCGCTGCGACAGTCGGGGGTGCGACGATCACCGCGCCGTGTTCAGCTACCGTGGCGCAACACATTCGGTCGAGATACCGGGCGCCGGGGCCTTCGTGAAATTTATGGATGGCGGTGAAGCGGTGGAGGTCGCGAGCCAGATGACGATGGTCTACGTTTCCCACGGGATATGCAAGGTCGACTAAGTGGCGCCATTGAAAAGGCGCGGGCTTAGTTTCTGATGTGGGGGAGGGGTGAATTTGGACTTGGGGATTTTATCGGCAGCTGCGGCAACCAGTGGCAGCGCTTCCAGACACGAGCT
>NZ_JACIDT010000054.1 GCF_014196495.1 Sphingobium jiangsuense | reverse complement strand
CCGGAGCCGCCGCCCACATGTCCCTTCATCATACTAACAATGTCAAAGATCCAGCCAACACCAGAGAAAACCATGCCCTCCCCCCAATCCAAAAATCAGGGAGAAACCCAATCCTCTATGTCGGCAACCATACACAGCGCTAACTCACCGTCAGCACCGCGTCGGTGAAACGCCATATATGGGGCGGTTCCGCAGGGGTCAACCCTGACTTCCACAAAAATGCAAAAAATCTTACAATACATTGATAAATAACAATTTTAGTTTCGACACCACACCCGCACCACCCCTTCCCTGCCGACCTCCTTCCGGCCACCGGAGGAATCAACCAGCGCGAGTCCGGCACCTGTTTTCCGCCTCGCAACCGCGCAAAGCCGCGGCCCGGCAGGGGCTACAGATTTATTTCATGCACGCTTCGACAGCGGAGAATCGATTCGACTCTCCGGATAGCTGGAGATCTTGGCCCCGTTTGAGGGAAAGCATCTCATCTTTCATGGATAAAACCCTCATGATGATGTATAAGAATCATATTTGATGTTTTATGCATCATGGAGGATGAATGATCACGTCGCAACAGATGCGCGCAGCCCGCGCCCTGCTGGGCATCGACCAGAAGCAGTTGGCCGCCCTGTCGGGCCTTTCCCTGCCCACCATACAGCGCATGGAGGCGTCCGAGGGCCAGGTGCGCGGCGTCGTCGATACGCTGGTGAGGGTCGTCACCGCGCTGGAGCAGGCCGGGATAGAAATCATCGGCGAGCATGCGCCCAGCAACGGCATCGGGCGCGGCGTGCGATTCCGGGATACGGCGGCGGGCCGCTCCTCCGGGGCGGAGACCTCCATTCTCTACGACCGCGCTCCGCCGGACCGGTTCGCCGGGCGGGAGGGGTAGGATGGGCGCCTTCACCCCCAAGCTGCTCACCACATGGCGCGAAGGCTATACCCTCGCGCGGCTGAAGGACGATGCGCTGGCGGGCCTGACCGTCGCCATCGTCGCCCTGCCGCTCGCCATGGCGCTCGGCATCGCCAGCGGCGCCTCGCCGGACAAGGGACTGGTCACCGCGATCGTCGCCGGGTTCCTGATCTCCGCGCTCGGCGGATCGAGGGTGCAGATCGGCGGGCCGACGGGTGCGTTCGTCGTCATCATCTCCGGCATCATCGCCACCCATGGCTATTCGGGGCTGATGCTGGCGACGATGCTCGCCGGGCTGATCCTGATCGTCGCGGGCTATGCCGGGGTCGGCAGGTTGATGAAGTTTATCCCGACGCCGGTCATCACCGGCTTCACCGCCGGGATCGCCGTCATCATCGCATCGAGCCAGATCGCGGACTTCCTCGGCCTGAATGCCGAAGGGATTCCCGCCGACTTCCTCGGCAAATGGGCAGCCTATGGCCAGGCGATCGGCACCGCCAACCTCGCCGCGCTCGGCATCGGCATCGTGGCGCTCGCCACCATCCTGCTGTTGAAGCGCGTGGCCCCGCGCTGGCCGGGCTATCTGATCGCGCTGGCGCTGACGTCGCTGGCCGCGCTGGCGCTGCACCTGCCGGTGGAGACGGTGGGGCTGCGCTTTCCCGACATGCCGACCGGCCTGCCCGCGCCGCGCCTGCCCGCCTTTTCGATGGCGATGCTGGGCGACGTGATCGGCCCGGCCTTCACCATCGCCTTCCTCGCCGGGATAGAGGCGCTGCTGTCCGCCACCGTCGCCGACGGGATGACCGGCTATCGCCACCGCTCCGGGCAGGAGCTGGTCGGACAGGGCGCAGCCAACCTCGCCTCGGCCCTGTTCGGCGGCCTGCCCGCGACCGGCGCCATCGCCCGCACCGCGACCAATATCCGCGCGGGCGGCAAGACGCCGCTGGCGGGGATATTCCATGCCGCCTTCCTGCTGCTCTTCCTGCTCATCGCCGGGCCGCTGATCGCCTATATCCCTATGGCGGCGCTGGCGGCGGTGCTGCTGATCGTCGCCTGGGGGATGAGCGAGATCGACCGCTTCCGCGCGCTGATGCGCCTGCATGTGGGCGAGCGGGTGCTGCTGCTCCTCACCTTCGCGCTGACGGTGACGGTGGACCTGACCGTGGCGATCGGCGTGGGCGTGACGCTCGCCTCGCTGCTGTTCATGGCGCGGATGAGCGAGGCCGCCGGGCTGCTGCCAGACGAGGCGGTGGAAGAAGGCGAAGGCGAGGATCCCGGCCAGCGCGCCACCCTGCCGCCGGGCGTGGAGGTGTTCCGCCTAGCCGGGCCGCTGTTCTTCGGTGCGGCGGGCGAGATGCTGGATGCGCTGACGCGGATCGGCCGCACGCCCGACACCGTGATCCTGCGCCTCGGCCGCGTGCCCTATATCGACGCGTCCGGCATCATGATGCTCGAAAGCTTCGTGCGGCAGGCACGCGATGCGGGAACGCGTGTGATCCTGTGTCCGTCGTCAGAACATTTGGCACAACTCGCGGCGTAAATTAGCGGAGTGCGGGCCTCGTCCTGGGGTTGATATTAAGCGGCGATCTTGCGGT
>NZ_JACIDT010000053.1 GCF_014196495.1 Sphingobium jiangsuense | reverse complement strand
GGGCTTCATCTTCGTTCCTTCGTCACTACGACGAAGCCCAAATCCTCCTTAATTCACAACCTCAAATCTGTGCCATTGGCGCTGACGCCGGACATTACGAACCGAAGATCGACGAGCTCTATCGTGGCTTTGAGGCGCCCGGAAACTGGCCGATACGATGGTCTGGAGAGGGCAAAGAGATCTCTCGTCACCGGCTGTATCGAGGCGCGGAGGCTGGCGAGCGGGCTGAGCCTGAAAAGGAGTTCGACCCCGTTGATGAAGCGCTGCTCGAAAGCTTTCCCGCCTCCGATCCGCCAGCATTTACGGGCGCAACAATTGGCTAGGCCGAAAGGTCGATGCAGTCGAAAATAAGCGAGTATAAGGTGTCAAATGTAATCGACGCATTCGAATTGCGAGCTCTCTCCGTTTCCTCATCCCTGCTTGAAGACGCAGTGCGGATCGTGCTGGTGGTGTGTCTCGCTTCGTTGGCGGCAGCTCTGCTTTCGCGCCTGATGCGGCGCATAGAACAGAAGATGACAAGCAAACGAAGTGATCCAGATTCTTTAAGGAGGGTTGCAACTGCATACAGGACTGGTCTGATATTCGGGCGCATCGTGATATGGTCAGTTGCCGGGGTGACCTTGCTCTCGATCATGGGCGTATCCATAGCGCCTTTGCTGACTGCTGCGGGAGTGGCCGGAATTGCAGCAGGTTTTGCCGCGCAGAGCCTGGTGAAAGACTATTTTTCCGGATTTATCATTCTGCTTGAAGGGCAGCTGCGCGTCGATGACATAGTCGAGATCGGTGGCCATATCGGCGTGGTAGAAGAAATTACGCTGCGGAGCGTTCGCCTGCGCGATTACTATGGCAACGTGATTTTCGTGCCATGCGGGAACATTACCAATGTCGTGAACATGACCATGGAATATTCCAGGTCGGTGATCGATGTCGGTATCGCCTATCGCGAAAAGACTGACGAGGCGTTGGACATTATGCACAGCGTTGCCTCGCAGATGGCTCAGGATCGGGCCTTTACAGACCGCATCATTGATGAGCCCGAGATTGTCGGTGTGGAAGCGCTCGGTGACAGTGCCGTCACATTGCGACTGCGCCTCAAGGTGACGCCTGGAGCGCAATGGGAAGTGCGGAGGGAGTTCTTCCGCAGGATCAAGCAGGCATTCGACGAGACTGGCATCGAAATACCATTCCCGCACGTCACCCTGTATCCGGGGCTCCCGAAAGATGGCCCTGCCCCTCCGCTGAATATCCTGCTTGGACAAATTGAGCCCGGGGTGAAGACTGCTTGAAAGACGACCGCAAGGATAAACCAATGCTCGCGAATTTTCTGAGATTGCGCAAAATGACACATGCAGAATGGTCTGCGATGTCTCTCTACGAGAAATTCGAGGACGCGATTGTCATCGTTCTCAGCGGAATAATCGCAATCGTCGTGATTGCGGCGGTTTGGTCATTGCTGCGCGAAGTTGTCACAAGCCTTGTCTTGGGCGCTCTCGATCCGCTCGATTTTGCCACTTTCCAGACTGTCTTCGGAATGATTTTTACTGTTGTGATTGCGCTTGAGTTCAAGCGTTCATTGCTCGTAGCTGCCGAGAGGGGTTTCGGTATCCTGCAGGTGCGCACGATAATCCTGATTGCGCTGCTGGCAATTGTGCGCAAGTTCATCATCCTCGATTTGGCAGACACGAGCGCCGCGAAAGTCGCCGCGCTTTCAGGAGCTGTGCTGGCACTCGGTGCGGTATTCTGGCTTGTTCGCGATCAGGATAGGCATGAGCGGCTTGAGCAGCTACAGGAATAGGGCCTTTCTGAAGCCGAAGCCAGCGCGGTTACAGACCAAAAAAGACCGGCTTCCAAGAGAAATGGCAGCCTTAGGAGTCCATCGCCGGCATCGGAGCGGGCGTGTCTTCTATCGGCAGTTCGGGAACCAGCGTCTCGGTGGTGATCAGCAGCCAGGCAACCGAAGCCGCAATCTGCAGCGCAGTGCGCACCACCTTCGCCGGATCGATCACGCCCGACTTCACCAGGTCTTCATATTCGCCGGTCGCGGCGTTGAAGCCATGGTTGTAGTCGTCGCCTTCGAGCAGCTTGCCGACGATATAGGCACCGTCCTCGCCCGCGTTGTCGGCAATCTGGCGAGCCGGGGCGCGCAGGGCGCGACGCACGATGTCGATACTGGACTGCTGGTCGTCATTGGCGGCCTTGAGGCCCTCGAGCGACTTGAGCGCCCGGAGCAGTGCGATACCGCCGCCCGGCAGAATGCCTTCCTCGACCGCCGCACGGCGGCCCCGAATGCGGCAGCAATGCCGCCGCCGGTCGCCAAACCGTTCCACCATGTGCCGAAGCTGCGCATCACTCGTCCTTTTGCATACCTCGATTCGCGCACCTATCTTCAGTCTGTAGCAACTACAGACTGAAGAGGCTGGATGTGAAAATTGGCGAGGTAGCGAAACGCACCGGATGCAACATCGAGACAATCCGGTTTTTACGAAAGCATTGGCGTTATCAGCTCGCCGGCACGCAAGGGTGCCTACCGCGACTGTCCGGCGTCAGCGCCAATGGCACAGATTTGAGGTTGTGAATTAAGGAGGATTTGGGCTTCGTCGTAGTGACGAAGGAACGAAGATGAAGCC
>NZ_JACIDT010000052.1 GCF_014196495.1 Sphingobium jiangsuense | reverse complement strand
GCTTCATCTTCGTTCCTTCGTCACTACGACGAAGCCCAAATCCTCCTTAATTCACAACCTCAAATCTGTGCCATTGGCGCTGACGCCGGACAACGGTGATCAGCTTGTCGGAGCGATAGGTGAAGGGCGCACGCACCCCGATTTCGAACCGGTTGCTCAGACCATAGCGCAAGGAACCGGAAGCCGTCAGAATATCCTGGCGGCTCTCATTGATATCGAACGCGCCTATCAATATGACCCCTGCCGCTCCTACTCCTCGGAAAACAGTGCGGTTGCGGTCTGCCCTTACATAATCCAGCCCCAGTTCCGCAATCAGCTGGCCCTTGCGGGTGACGACGCTGCCTTGCTGGTCGAGCACCGCGACGGTCGGCGCGCGATCGGAATCGGCCGGTGGCTGGCCGACCTGGATCGGCGATCCCCCCGCGACGGAAGCCCCGCCCGCTCCGGGCGGAGGTGGCGGCGGCGGCGGCGCGGCCGAAGCCGCGGCGAGGCTGGACAGCCGCTGTTCCAGCAGGTCGAGCCGCTGCTTCTGCTCGGCGATCTGCCTGTTCTGCTCGGCCAGCAGCGCGCGCGCCTGCGCCAGTTCGTCACGCAGCGCGTTGACGTCGCTCGCGCTGCCCTGCACCGGTGCGGGCTGTTGCTGCGCATGGGCGGGCGCCGCCGACAGGACCATCCCCATGGCGATAAGGGAACTCCCCAGCCCTCCGAAGAGGGCGCCGTTCTTTTTCATGATTTATCCCCCCGATCCTCTCCATATCGCCGCATCCAGGCCAAGGGACTGAACGCGATAGCCGATCGATCCTATGCTATAGGGCTGAACATTGCCAATGGTCAGGTCGATCATCAGCCGGTTGTCGATCACCCGCCCGTCGCCGGTGTTGACGATGAAGGAGGAGATGCTGCGGCCGATCTCATGCTCTATCAGCAGTTGCGGCAATATGGCCGAGGCGCTGACATTCGGCGCCGTTCCCTGGGTGGAGACATAATCGGTGGACGCCGCCGCCTGCCCCACAGCAGTCTGGCTTCCCGGCCCGGCGGGCAAACCCCCACCGGACACGGCGACCTGCGTCGTCCCGCCCGCATCGGTGGAAACGGTGACCGAGCCGACCGTCACCTGCACGCCGGTATCGGGCGACGCCGTCACCCCGCTGGGGTTCGCGCTGCCGCTCGACACGTCCGCGACGCCGCCGCCGCCCGGCGTCGCACTGACGGAAACGCCCCCGACATCGACCGATACCCCCGCGCCCGGCGTTCCATTGACGGAAACGCCTCCGACATCGACCGATGCTCCGCCTCCGGGGGTGGCGGAGACGCCCGGCAGCGAGGACGACGGAACCGGAGCGGAGCTTTCCACCGCCGACCCGGCGGGTATGTCGCCCGGCACCGGCCCCCCCGTGCCGCCATCGGTCGCGTCCACGATCGGCACCGTGATGGAGGCGGTGACGGCTTCCGCCGTCTTTTCGGCCTGCGTGCCCACCGCCTGGGTGACGCTGGTGGTGATGGTGTCGCCCAGCACGCGCATTTCCGTCTGCAAAACGCGCGTGCCGTTGACCACCGTGCTGACGATGATGCCGAAGTCGATCGTCATGCCGTTGGGCAGGGTGAAGCCGCCGCGCGCCTGCGCCAGTTCGGCATCGTCGAGCGGGGCGGAATCGAAAAGGCTGTCCCCAGCCGTGGCTCGCACTCCGGCGGCGGCATAAAGCGCCAGCAGCGAAGTGGAAAGAAGGCGGATCCCGTACATGGCCTAAAGGTCCCCTAGCATGAGCATCGGAGCGGCGATGCGAGGCGTCTGGAGGTCCAGCGGACGCGACAGGCTGCTCCCTATCGGGGGACGGCCTATGCTGGTCCATTGCGCCAGACGATTGAAGGAGGACTGGCCGGTCTCGCGCGAGCTGGTGACGACGAAATAGAGGCCGTCCCAGATCTTGCCGAATTCCTTGCGCGAATAGCGGATCAGGCCGCGCGACGGGTCGCCGACCAGCACCTCCGTATCCGAAACGCCCTTGATGACGATGAAATGGCGATATCCCTTGGTGACGGTCAGCGCGATGCCGGGCACGCGCGTCTTCGCGATCTGGTCCAGCGTCACGCGGAAGCCCTGCGTTTCGAGGCCGTGAGCGCCCAGATAGCGCTTCATGTCGAGCAGCGAGAAACCGTTCTTGCGGATCGCCGCCTGATCGCCCTTTTCCCACATGCCGGTGAAGGTCATCTCCTCGTTGGCGGGGATGCCGTAATGATAATGGAGCAGGGTCGCGAGCGCGGCCGAACCGCAGCTGAAATCATATTGCTGGCGGATGACCGTGTAGAATTTGCGGTCGAGCATCGTGCCCATGTCGACCTGAAAGCCGCCGCCTGGCATGGTCGGGATGACGAAGCCGGTGTGCTGCTGCGCCGCTGCGGGTGCAGGCGCGATCGCCAGTCCGGACGGAACCATCAGCAGCATGGCGGCGGCAAGGCGCCGCAGATGCCGCCCTCTTCCGCGCGAAACCCCATGCGGCATGGGGCCGGGGCCGTCGAGGCGATCGGAGCGGATCATGGCGTGGGCGAAGCGTAGTTGATTTGCAGGTTGACGCTCATCGCCGCGTTGATCGAGCTGTTGTTGCCCGTGTTGAAGTTGATCATCGACACGCCGCTGACATTCTGGAACGCGGAGTCGGCCAGGCTGACCGTGCCGGTCACGCTGTTGTCGCCGACATGATTGTCGTTGACGATGGCGTTGTTGCTGGACGAGGCGTTGAGCCAGTTATTCTGTTCCCGGCCCGTGGTCGCGGCGAGATCGGCATCGGGCAGCGGGGCCATGCCGAAGAGCTGGTCGGCGTCGCCCGCCCCGGCCGGGGCTGGGGCCACAGCCACAGTGACAGGGTCATCCTGCGCAACGGCCGGCGTCAGGGCCGGCAGAACGAAGGCGACGGCGACAAGTGCGGAGCGTATCGGACGATGGCAGCCATGGCGGCCTGGGCTGAGGCTGTACCTGACCATGATGCTCCTCTCCTTCCTGATGTACTCGGGCCTGATTTATCTCTGGGCCTGATTTGCCTTGAGGTCGGAAACCGGCACGTTCTCCGTGGGGGGTTGGAGGAACGTGCCGGCATCCGTTACGCTTGGGAGCGCATCAGATCAGAAGTTCACGTCGCCCGTCGAAACCGACAGGGTGACGGCAGCATTTTGCGACGCTCCGACGCCGGTGTTCTGGTTCAGAGCCTGAATGCCGGCGAAGTTCTGGAAAGCAGCGCCGTTGTTGCTCAGGCTGTTGTCGACCGAAGCGCCGCCGCCGCCAGGTGCACCGTCATAGCCGACGGAAACACCGCTGACATAGCTGGCCAGCGTGCTGCTGGACACCAGCGCATTGTCGCCGAACCAATTGGCGGTTTGTGCCTGCGCGTGTCCGTCGTCAGAACATTTGGCACAACTCGCGGCGTAAATTAGCGGAGTGCGGGCCTCGTCCTGGGGTTGATATTAAGCGGCGATCTTGCGGT
>NZ_JACIDT010000051.1 GCF_014196495.1 Sphingobium jiangsuense | reverse complement strand
CCATGGTTGCCCTATCGAGGCGAAGATTGCCTACCGAACGTCACTGAACGGCAGCGGCAGTGATCAAGCCGACAGTCGGCAGAGCATACGGTCAATGGCCTCCACTAGAAACTGCACAGAATGGGATGCTCCCGCACGCCCCAGAACCGGAGATACGATCCGGCTGCGGGAACATCTTCGTGATGAAACCGCATGATCTCATCGGCAATAGAGAGCGCCTCGCTCGGAGACATCACGCGTGGAAGACAGGAATCTGGAAGGTCTTGTGGCATTTGCGCGATTGACTGATCGGGGAAATAATGCCGCCTACCGGGAAGATTGCCATAGAACCTAGCCGCCAAACTGGCCCACTTCTCGTCGCCGGATAGAGCGTCCACGAGCGAACGCGGATCGAAGTGGCGAATCCTGAAGAATGCGGGATTGTCATACAAGGGAGGGATATGGGGAAAAGCCTGAAAGACGGTGATGGTGGGCTCGGTTTTTATGCCATTGTCGATTTTGCAGGCTGCGTATAAATCAAGGCCCATAGAAGTCACTCCGTTCTTGCCGTTTACATGAATACCTCACGCTTGTTCTTGATGAGTAGATCGATAGGCCACATCTGTGCTTAACGATGTCATTTTCACAAGCGTTCGATAGGCAGCTATTTGCAAGACCGGTTGAACAAAAGCGAACGCGCGAACATTTGGTGGCGCAGCCTTTGGCGACGATGCCATCGAAGGTCCGATCGCGGCCACCGCGCATACCGGAACGAAATGCAGAGAAGACAGTCTTTAGGGGTTCGTGCTCAGGTCTGTTTGGTCAGGCCCATTGGTCCATGAACCGCTGGGCGTCTTTCAAACTAGCAAACTCAACGACGACATCATCAAGCAGGCGGTTGCTGGGAACGGTGGGATCAAGGTCTCCCATTTCACCGATCGTATCGAAGCGCAGCGGTGCCACTACAATCCGCATGCGCTCCTTTTGGAGCCAGTAACCGAGTCCGATCTGATCATGCCCGCCGCCCATGGCAATGATGGCGAGCGTCTCGACAAGCCGGGAGTGGGTCTTTTCGTGCACGATGATCTGCGTCGGATTGTAGATTTCCATTGTTCCCCACCACAAGGCTGATCAATCCAGCGAACGGTCAGCGCGAAAACTTCAAGACGCCTCGCGCATCAAAAGTCTTGGTTTCCGAGCCTTGCCGGATCGTCAGGGTGCTTGGCGTGTAGCCGAGCAGCGCGCCCGATCGGCTGAAAAGAAGCACGCCCCTCTCATCATAAACCGAGATGGTGCCGCTCCGCTCGATTGCCGAACCGATTGCCATTCTTTCCCCTCACTGCTTGCGTCACGGCTTGAACTCTTAACCGATACCGCTTATCCGTAAGCGATACCGCTTATGTCGTCAACGAGAGAAGGCTGTTCGGGGCTGGATGAAAGAAAGCGATACCGCTATCTCTCGACGAGTGACCAAACCGAAACTCTTCGATGAAGCCATTCATTTCCGTGCGCGCGCGGGAACGAAGGCGCGCATCGACGCTCTACGCGGTGATACCCGGCAGGGTGATTTCGTGCGTGAACTCATTGAGGAAGCAATCGACCGCCGCGAACAGGGAGCAGTGAAGCCGAAAGGTCGCTGATCCTGACTGCCTAAATAGGTGGGCTAGGAGAAACGCATGGCGTGGCGACATTATGAAGTGAGGCAGTCGGATGACTGTCAAGTGCAGGACGAGGACGGGATATCATCGTTGCGATTCACGATGGGCATCGTGGAAACCGGCAAGCAGCGCGTGTTTTCAAGCCACTTCGTCTGCCTGATCCTCACCGACCATGACCCGATCACCGGCGAGGACGAGCACTCGCTGCGCGCGGCATTGTGGAAACTGGCCCGCAACATCGAACCGCTTGGCATCAAGCTCAACTGCGTGGGCCTCAGCGCCGCCTTTAGCGAAAGTGGGCTCAGCATGAATACTGGCTGGGGCTATTGGGGGCAGCATAGCAAACCGATGCACATGATGGACCCGCTACCGTCAGCGGATGGCCGAGACGATCCCATCGACGACATGATCCGCGAAGCCGTGGACGGCATGCGGATCGGCCTCAGCATCAAGCTGGAAGTCGATCCCCCCCAGCCCGTGCGCGGAGTGCCTCGTAAAGCTGCGCAGGGCCGAGCAGCACGTCCCTCAAGCCATCGCGCACCTTCTGTGAGTCGAGGGCCTGCTTACTCAGCGAAGCGTGCGCCTCGAACGCCTCGATAATCGCGTTCATCAACTCATCCTTCAGGGTCGGTGAGTTGGCGAACTGCGCTTCGGTATTGTTTGCCGCCTGTGTCACCAGCGCATCAGATTCCAGCATCTTGTCGCGCAGCGTGGTAACGTAGCTCAGTTGGTCGCCATCGGTCGTGCCAGCGCCGAACAGATCGTTTACACGCTCAATGATCTCGGCGAGCAGCGCTTTCTCCTTCTCCTGCACCGACCCGGAACCGACCTCGGTCATCGGCTTGAGTTTGCTCTCATCGCGGCCTGACACGTCGAGGCGGCGCTGCCCCTCATCCTTGAGGCTGTGGTGCGTCAGCACGACCTTGGATAGATCGACGCCCTCGCGTTCGCGACCGAACTCCAGCAACGGGACCAGCCGCTTGTAGAACAGGAAGCGCTTCTCAACCGAACTGCTGCCGTAATCGAAAATCTGCGACAGGAAGCTGTAGGCGCGCTGGTATGCCGTCATGTCGTTCTTGAACAGGACCAGCGCGTTAACCTCGTCCTGAGCGTCCGATGCGCCGTCATCATCGTTACGCTCTCGTGCGCTCCGCAGGCGGTCCTGCGCGGCCTTGTAGCGCTTGAGCAGCCGGTCAGCGACGGGCTCGATCGCAGCGATGAGATCACCCTGCTTCGCGCGGGGGTTCATCTCGACCGCAGCGACACGCTCGACCTCAAAATCATCATAGTGGCCGCTGGCGTCCAGCTTGCCTTTGAGATCGAGGACGAGGTTGGGGTCAGTGACGCCTTCAAGCTCGGCGGTGTCATAGTAGGTGCGGAAGGCGGCGAGGATTTCCTCGGACGAGTTCACGAAATCGAGGACGTAGGTGGTGTCCTTGCCGGGGTGAGCACGGTTGAGGCGCGATAGCGTTTGCACCGCCTGAATACCCGCAAGCCGTCGATCCACATACATGCCGCACAGCAATGGCTGATCGAAGCCGGTTTGGAACTTGTTGGCGACCAGCAGGAGGTGGAAGTCCGCGCCCGCGAACGCATCACGGATATCGCGCCCCTTGAGGCCGGGATTGAGCAAGGTGCTGCCTTCAGTGACCGGCTCGTCGTTCGACTCAGGATCATTCACCTCACCGGAGAAGGCGACCAGCGTGCCAAGGCCGTAACCTTGCGACCTGATGTAGCTGTCGATCGCCTTCTTCCAGCGCACCGCCTCGACCCGGCTGCCAAGCACGACCATTGCCTTGGCCTTGCCGTCGAGTAGCGGCTCGACGTTTTCGCGGAAGTGCTCGACTACGATCTGCACCTTCTGGGCGATATTGTAGGGTGTCCGTCGTCAGAACATTTGGCACAACTCGCGGCGTAAATTAGCGGAGTGCGGGCCTCGTCCTGGGGTTGATATTAAGCGGCGATCTTGCGGT
>NZ_JACIDT010000050.1 GCF_014196495.1 Sphingobium jiangsuense | reverse complement strand
CACCCTGGAAATGGCGCCACTTGAAATCCGTCATCGTTCCGTCCGTCCAATCTCCGCCAAGCATGCTCAAGCTTCACGATTTTTGCAACAGAGCCATTTAAACTGTCCAAACGGTCAATATGATTCTTGCCGCGGAGCACGACCGGACACAGAGATCGCAGGCAAAGTCGTCAAAATCGGCGAATCCAGCTCACGCCTTTATTCCCCGTCACGAATTATCTGACCATATGACTAATAGCCCACCGAGCAAAAACGGCACGGGAATGCCGGAAGGCAGGCGCCAACCGCATCGGTCATGTTCGCCATAACTGCGATATTTATCTATGTATTACAGTACATAAGTCGATGATCACGCCCAACTTCAAAGCCTTTGGCAACCTGTAGATCAGCAGCAGGCCACAAGTTCGAATAATGGCTTGACGCGCCAAATGCGCTCATTAGAATTCCAATTGGTCAGGTTAAGCAAATGCAACCGGCGAGCGCAAAGCGCCGCACCATGGGGAGGATAATCGATGAAAATGCATGCACGCGCTGTGCTTTTTGCAGGCGGATCGCTGCTGTCACTGGGCCTTTCGGCGACATATGCGAACGCGCAGACCGCAGAAACAGCGCCCCAAACCACATCGCCGCCCTCGTCCGCCAGCACGAACGAGATCGTCGTCACCGCCAACAAGCGCGAACAGAACCTCAGCGAAGTCGGCTCGTCCGTCAGCGCGGTCAGCGGCGAGGCGCTGAAGGTCCAGAACATCTCCAACATCGCGGACCTGGCGAAAGTGACGCCGGGCCTCACTTTCGCGCCGACGCCGAACGCCACGCCGGTCTACACCATCCGCGGCGTCGGCTTCTACGACTATTCGCTGGCGTCCTACCCCGACGTCGCCGTCTACATGGACCAGTTCCCGCTGGCGCTGCCGGTGATGTCCGCACAGACCGGTTTCGACCTCCAGCGCGTCGAAGTGCTGAAGGGTCCGCAGGGCACCCTGTTCGGGAACAACGCCACCGGCGGCGCGATCAACTTCGTCGCCAACACGCCCACACCGACGCTGGAGGGCGGCGCCACCTTCAGCTACGGCCGCTTCAACACGATCGAAGCCAACGGCTTCATCAGCGGCCCGATCACCGATACCCTGGGCGGACGCATCGCGGTGAAGGCGGTCAACGGCGATCCCTGGCAGAAGAGCTATACCCGCGACGATCGCAACGGCCGCGCCGATACGATCGCCGGGCGCATGATCCTCGAATTCGAGCCGAGCAGCGACTTCAAGGCCTCGCTCAACCTCAACGGCTGGCGCGACCAGAGTGAGCCGCAGGCCCCGCAGCGCATCGCCTTCGTGCCGCAGAACGACGTGTCCGGCGCCCCCGCCATCGCGCCGTTCACGTATGCCGACGGCCCCGTGCCCTTTCCGCAGGCGACCTACCCCAACGCACCGCACAATGCCCGCGCCGCCGACTGGTCCACCGACTATCGCCCGCGGCAGGACAACCGCATGCTGCAGGGCCTGTTCCGCATGGACTACGACTTCAGCGGCATCACCGTCACCTCGCTGACCGGCTATACCGACCTCAAGTTCGACAACACCACCGAAGGCGGCGGCACCGCGCTGCGCGACCGCGACTTGCGCAGCGACAGCGGCCACATCAAGAGCTTCACGCAGGAAGTGCGCATCGCCAACGATTCCCACAACGCGCTGCGCTGGGTGGTAGGCGCGAACTACGAGCGCACCAAGGTCAACGAAGTCACCTGGGTGGCCTACGCCGACAACAGCAACACTTACGTCAACGGCTTCGTCAGCAACGCGTTTGAAACCCGCCAGAAGATGACGAACTACGCCGCCTTCGGAAACCTGGAGTTCGACGTCAACGACCAGATCACGCTCAAGGCCGGCATCCGCCAGACCCGTGCCAAGCGCGATGCCTATGCCTTCAACGGCGATCTGCCGCAGTTCCCGATCCTGCCGACCGACACCACTTTCGGCGGCACCCCGGGGGTCACGCTGACCGACTTCTTCAACGCGGTATACGGCTCGCTCGGCCCGCTCTACGGCGGCCCGGGCTACCAGATCCCGACGATCGCACCGGGCGGCTCGATCATCCTCGACACGCGCGGGCTGGTGCTGGGCGATCCTTCGGCGAACGATCCGGTCGATCCCGATACTTTCCTCACCGCCACCACCGTCAATACCCGAATCCGCGAGAACAGCACCTCGTGGATGGTCGGTGCGGACTTCAAGCCGGTGGACGGCCTGCTGCTCTACGCCAACGTGTCGAAGGGCTACAAGGCGGGCAGCTTCCCGCACTTGCAGGGCTCGCTCTTCGATTCCTATGCGCCGGTGAAGCAGGAATCGATCATGGCCTACGAGGCGGGCTTCAAGGCCCAGCTGATGGACCGCCTGCTCACCATCAACGGCGCCGCGTTCTACTA
Organism: Sphingobium jiangsuense; assembly: GCF_014196495.1. Classification (GTDB taxonomy): domain Bacteria; phylum Pseudomonadota; class Alphaproteobacteria; order Sphingomonadales; family Sphingomonadaceae; genus Sphingobium; species Sphingobium jiangsuense. Next base: position 1,569 of record NZ_JACIDT010000050.1, on the reverse strand, counting down.
CGACTACAAGAACAAGCAGACCCGCGCGAAATTCGTCGATCCGCTCTTCGGCGCGCTCGACAAGCTGCTGAACGTGCCCAAGTCCACCATCAAGGGCGCCGAACTGGAAGTCACCGCGCGCCCGATGCAGGGCCTGTCGCTCAGCGCCTCGGTGACGTACCTCGACGCCAAGGTGGACAAGTACCTCGGCGCCGTGGGCCAGACGGCGGTGAGCGGCGTGCGGGTGCCGGTGAACGCCTCGTTCAAGGGCGTCGACCTGCCGTTCTCGCCCAAGTGGCAATACTCGCTGCGCGCGGACTACACGTTCCCGGTCAGTTCGGCGCTGGACGGCTTCGTGGGCGCGGGCCTCAACGGGCAGAGCAGTTCGGTGTCGGCGCTGGTCGTGCCGGGTTCGGCCACCTTCGGGGCGACCTCGGACCTCTACGACATCAAGGCCTATACGCTGGTCAACGCCAACCTCGGCATCCGTTCCTCGGACGGCAAGTGGACGGCGTCGGTCTGGGGCAAGAACATCTTCAACACCTATTACTGGAGCAACGCCACGCAGGTTTACGACACCTTCGTGCGCTACACTGGCCGGCCGGCGGAATACGGCATCACGGTCGGCATGAACTTCTGACGAAGCAACCTACCCTCCTGAAAAGGCCCGGAAACCGCGAGGTTTCCGGGCCACTTTTTTCCCGTTATGACGGATGAAGATCAGATGCTGGTATGCCCGCCATCGATCGCGAACGAGGCGCCGGTGGCGAACGAGGCTTCGTCCGACAGCAGCCAGCGCACCGCGCCCGCGATCTCGGAAGGCTGGCCGAAGCGGTTCATCGGATGGACGGCGGCCAGCGCCTGTTCCAGCCCGGCATCCACTTCCATCGCGCCCTTCAGCATCGGCGTGAGCGTACCGCCCGGCAGCACGGCATTGATGCGGATGCCCTTCGTCGCATAGTCGATCGCGCCGCCGCGCGTCAGGCCCATCGCCCCGGCCTTGCTGGCGCAATACTCGCTGCCGTTCGGGAAACCGACCATGGCGGACGTGGAGACGATGTTGACGATCGCCCCGCCCTTGTCGAGCATCGTGCGGATCTCGTGCTTGTTGCAGAGGAACAGCCCGCGCAGGTTCACCGCGTGGCAGCGATCCCATTCGCCGAGTTCAATCTCGTGCAGCAGCTTGCCACGCTGGGGGACACCGGCGGCGTTGCAGGCGCCGTCGAGGCGGCCGTAAGTGCTCACCGCTGCCCCGATCATCGCGATGACCGAGCTTTCATCCGCCACGTCCGCCGCGATGCCCTGCGCGGTGCCGCCCGCCTGCCCGATCGCGGCGGCGACGGCCTGCGCCTTGCCGCCATCGAGGTCCGCCACGGTGACCCGGCAGCCCGCCTCGCCCAGCGCGAGCGCCACCGCTTCGCCGATCCCGCTGCCACCGCCGGTGACGACGATCGACTTGTCCTGAAGACCTTTCATTCCTTCGTTCTCCCATCTTGGCCCAGTCGGCCCGAAGCTGCGATTTTGGCCATGTTGAAGAACAAAGATTGAACATGGCGATCTACCAGGCTCGCTCTTGTCCTCCAATCTCGT
>NZ_JACIDT010000049.1 GCF_014196495.1 Sphingobium jiangsuense | reverse complement strand
GGCCCAGTCGGCCCGAAGCTGCGATTTTGGTCATCTTGGAGAACACGTCGGGAACGGGCTGGTTGTTGTTGACGATCGCCCATGCGAGGAACGACGTTCCGCTCCGATAAGGGAGCGGCGTTATGAGCCTTGGCGTTTCGAGTGGGGATCTGATCGGCTCCTGGAGCCTGAGTTTTTCGGACATCGCGTTCGTGACCGGCAAAGCGGAGACGGCACGACTGGGATTGGCGGTTCAGCTTAGATTTTTCGCCGGGCATGGCTTCTTTGTGCCGGATCATGCGTCGATACCCTCCGACGGTGTCTTGTATCTGGCGGAGCAACTTGGTCTCGATGCCAAATCCGTGAACCACTATGATTTTTCCGGGCGCACCGCCCGCCGGCATTGCGCGGAGATTTTGCGGCATCTCGGGTTCCGCCGTATGACGCAGACGGATCGCAGGGCGTTGTCGAGGTGGATTTCCGACGATCTTTGTGCGGGCGGGCAGCCGATCAATGCCATGCTCGAGCATGTTTTCCTGTGGTGCCGCGACCGCCGTATCTATGGGCCGTCGCGCAAGGAGCTGGAACGCCTCGTCCGTTCGCAACGACACCTCTATCTGGAGGCCCTGTTGGCCCGAGTCCGCGATCGGCTTGCGCCGGATGCGGTCGCCTTGCTGGAAGCCTCGCTCGCCGATCCCGATGGCCCGACCGGCTTCAACACGATGAAGGGGGATGCAGGTCAGGCGACGCTCGAAAACATTCTTGGCGTGACCGCCAAACTCGCCTTTATCCAACGGCTTGCTCTTCCCCGAGATTTCCTATCGGTCACGGGCAAGGCATGGGTCGATCAGATCGTTCGCCGGGTTGCCGGCGAGAAAGCCTCGGAGATGCGCCGGCATGTACCGGCGCGCCAGCTCGGGCTCTATGCCGTTTATCTGATGGCGCGGGAAGCTCAGCTTACGGATGCGATGGTCGACCTGCTGATCGAGACGGTCCATAAGATCGGATCGCGCTCGAAACGCAAGGTGGTGGGCGATATCGCGAAAGACATCGAGCGGGTCTATGGCAAGGAGCGACTCCTGGTCGAGATTGCCAGCGCTTCGATCGACGATCCATCCGGGCGCATCTGCGATGTCATTTTCCCAATCGCCGGCAAGGACAAACTGGCGGCGATCATCAAGGAAAGCCAGGCAAAGGGCGCCTTGGATCGGCGGATCTACAAGGTGATGCGGAGGTCATGGGCCAATCATTATCGCCGTATGCTGCCAAGCCTGCTTTCGGCACTGGAATTCCGGTCGAACAACGCCATGTGGCGTCCGGTGCTGGCGGCCCTGGACTGGATCAGAAGCAAAGTGGATGATGGATGCCGCTACGTGCCGCCGCACGCAGTGCCGGTCGACGAGGTCATTCCGGCGAGATGGCGCAGTTCCGTCATTGATGAAGAGGGGCGCGTAAACCGGATCAGTTATGAGCTTTGTGTCCTCGCGCAACTGCGCGATCGCATCCGTTCTAAGGAAATCTGGGTTGCCGGGGCGGACCGATACCGCAATCCCGATGACGATCTTCCCAAGGACTTCGATGCGCGGCGAGAAGCATATTACACAGGATTGAACCTGACGGCGGATGCGCGTGCATTTTCAAGCGCCATCCGGGAAGAGCTTGCTCAGGAACTGTTGCTCCTCAATGCCAATATTCCCCGGAACGACAAGGTTCGGCTGCTGTGGCGCGGCGAGAACCGTATCTCTCTCACCCCGTTCAAACCCTTGCCCGAACCCAGGGGTCTCACCTCGATCAAGACCGAGATCGGCCAACGCTGGCCGATGACCGGGCTGCTCGACGTACTGAAGGAGGCTGCCCTTGATACGGGACTTCTCGAAGCGTTCGAAACATCGGCCTCGCGTGTTGCACTGCCGAAAACCGCGCTGGATCAACGTCTCCTGCTATGCCTCTACGGCTTGGGAACGAATGCCGGGCTCAAGCGGATCGCCGGCGCCACCCCCGATGTCAGCTATGAAGAGCTGCTGCATGTCCATCGCCGCTTCGTTCATGCCGCGGCGCTCAAGGAGGCGTGTGCCAGGGTTGCGAATGCGACCCTGGCAATCCGCAATGCCGCAGTCTGGGGAGACGCCGGCACGGCCTGTGCGTCAGATTCCACAAAGTTCGGAGCCTGGGATCGCAACCTGATGACGGAATGGCATGCGCGTTATGGTGGGCGGGGCGTCATGATCTACTGGCATGTCGAAAGACGCGCGACGTGCGTCTATTCCCAGCTCAAGCGCTGCTCTTCCTCCGAGGTCGCCTCCATGATCGAGGGCGTGCTGCGCCATTGCACCGACATGGAAATCCAGCGACAATATGTTGATAGTCATGGCCAAAGCGCGGTTGGCTTTGCATTTTGCCGGCTTCTCGGATTTGAGCTCGCACCCCGCCTGAAAGCGATCGCTCGCCAGAAGCTGGCTCTTCCCGATGTCGGCATGCGAACGCGGCTTCCCCACTTGCAGCCGATCCTCTCCAGTCCGATCAACTGGGATGAGATCGAGCAGCAATATGACGAGATGGTCAAATATGCAGCCGCCATGCAGACAAAAACCGCCGACCCGGAGGCGATCCTGCGCCGGTTCAGCCGCTCCGAGGTGATGCACCCGACCTACAAGGCGTTGAGTGAGCTGGGCCGCGCGGTCAAGACGATCTTCCTGTGCCGGTATCTGCGCGAGGAGTCCTTCCGCCGCGAAATTCATGAAGGCCTGAATGTCGTTGAAAACTGGAACAGTGCCAACGGGTTCGTTTTCTTCGGCAAGGGCGGCGAGATCGCCACCAACCGCATCGATGAGCAGCAGCTCTCGGTCCTGGCGCTACATTTGCTGCAAGCGTCGCTTGTCTATGTGAACACCCGAATGCTTCAGAGCGTGCTGGTGGAACCGAAATGGACGGGCCGGATGACGCCGGATGATTATCGCGGCCTCACACCGCTGATTTACAGCCACGTCAATCCTTATGGCCGCTTCGACCTCGATCTGAATAGCCGGATCGATTTTGGGCGGCTTGCTGCCTGACCGGGGCCTTTCGCTCGCACCATTTGGGTGCACCCGAACGTGACGATCGGAAGTGACATATACGACATGTCACAAAAGGGTGGTTCCGTCACCAATGTTACTGTACGAGGGCAAAGCCACCCTAATGTGACGGATTTGCCCATGACCCGCGTCGGCTACGCCCGCGTCAGCACCATCGACCAGGATCTCGACATCCAGGTTGCCCGGTTGAAGGCAGCGGGCTGTGAAATCCTCCGCTCCGAAACAGGCTCGGGCGCATCGCGCACTGGACGCACGGAGCTTGAGACGATCATGCAGTTCCTGCGCGCCGATGACGAACTCGTCGTCCTGCGTCTCGATCGGCTCGGTCGCTCCACACGCGATGTTCTCAATCTGGTTCATGAACTCGACCAGAAGGGAGCCTCATTGCGGGTGCTTGAGCCGGAGGTGACGACGGCCGGAAGCATGGGGCGGATGGTGATCACCATTCTGGGCATGGTCGCGGACATGGAACTGACGTTCATCAAGGACCGGCAGCGCGCCGGGATCGAGGCGGCGCGCGCCGAAGGCGTCTACAAAGGCCGGAAGAAAAACATCGATGACGATGAAATCCGACGCCGGATCACCGCCGGCGCGAGCAAGGCCAGCGTCGCGCGCGACCTCAAGATCTCAAGAATGACCGTCTATCGGGCGCTTGACGTCATTCCTTCAAGGATCGGGCTGCCGGAAAAGCCGCCTTCTGTCACCATCGCCCTGCATCTGACCATCGAGAACTTCAACAAGCATGGTCGTGGCAGAAAGCCCGCTCGCGAGCGCATTGAGGCGATGCTGGAGCGGGATTACCAGATGCAAAAGACCGGGAACTGCGATTACACGCTGACCGTCGCCTATGATCAGGGTGCCGATGGCGTCAGCCTCGATGATGAGATCGCATCTCTCCAGACAGAGATGTTCAACATCGCAGAGAGCTACAGGTGCTCGATCGAGACCGATGTTTACGAGATTGGAGGACAAGAGCGAGCCTGGTAGATCGCCATGTTCAATCTTTGTTCTTCAACATGGCCAAAATCGCAGCTTCGGGCCGACTGGGCC
>NZ_JACIDT010000048.1:2500-5917 GCF_014196495.1 Sphingobium jiangsuense | reverse complement strand
GGAGCTCTCTCGCCAATCGGGTGTGCTGCCTGCGGGGAAGATTGTGGAGTGGGCGCGGCGGGTGCTGGAAGGCTGAACCGTGTTGCTGCGGGTCTGCTTTGCGGAGTTTGCTGGCACTGTCTGGAACGGACGAAGGCCCGGTCTTTGCTGGACCGGGCCTTCGGCTGTGTATCTGGTTGCGGGAGCAGGATTTGAACCTGCGACCTTCAGGTTATGAGCCTGACGAGCTACCGGGCTGCTCCATCCCGCGCCATGGTGCCAATATAGGATATTGGCGGAACAAAAAAAGCGGCCATGAGGCCGCTCTTTGTGATTTGTGAATGGGTTTCGTCCGTGCCATCATGCGCCGGCTTCAATGCCTGGCGACGACCTACTCTTCCGGTGCTTGAGCAACAGTACCATCGGCGCAGCCAGGTTTCACGGTCGAGTTCGGGATGGGATCGAGTGGGTCACTGACGCTATGGTCACCAAGCAATGAAGCGGGCGCATGCGGTTGGGGTTTAATCGATGGATCTGGCTGCTATGTCATCCGTGCGATGACAGGTCTGTTTCCAGAGCTGTCATTGATGGTGGGACTCCAGGGACCCTTTCGGGTTCCCTTTAAGCGCGAACAGAGCAATTAGGACCGGTTAGCTTCATATGTTACCACACTTCCACATCCGGCCTATCAACGTGGTGGTCTTCCACGGCTCGATGAAATCTTATCTTGAGGGAGGCTTCCCGCTTAGATGCTTTCAGCGGTTATCCCGTCCATGCATAGCTACCCTGCTGCGCCGTTGGCACGACGACAGGTACACCAGAGGCATGTTCAACCCGGTCCTCTCGTACTAGGGTCAACTCCTCTCAAATTTCGACGCCCACGGCAGATAGGGACCAAACTGTCTCGCGACGTTCTGAACCCAGCTCACGTACCACTTTAATTGGCGAACAGCCAAACCCTTGGGACCTGCTCCAGCCCCAGGATGTGATGAGCCGACATCGAGGTGCCAAACGATTCCGTCGATATGAGCTCTTGGGAATCATCAGCCTGTTATCCCCGGCGTACCTTTTATCCGTTGAGCGATGGCCCTTCCACGAGGGACCACCGGATCACTATGACCGACTTTCGTCTCTGCTCGACTTGTCAGTCTCGCAGTCAGGCGGGCTTATGCCATTGCACTCTAACAGCCGGTTTCCAACCGGCCTGAGCCCACCATCGCGCGCCTCCGTTACTCTTTAGGAGGCGACCGCCCCAGTCAAACTACCCGCCACAGAGGGTCCCTGCACCGGATAACGGTGCGAGGTTAGACATCAGAAAACAACAGGGTGGTATTTCACCTATGGCTCCACAGGAACTGGCGTCCCTGCTTCAAAGCCTCCCACCTATGCTACACAGTTCTTTCCTAATGCCACTCTGAAGCTGCAGTAAAGGTGCACGGGGTCTTTCCGTCTAACCGCGGGTACTCCGCATCTTCACGGAGAATTCAATTTCGCTGAGCATATCCTGGAGACAGTGGGGAAGTCGTTACGCCATTCGTGCAGGTCGGAACTTACCCGACAAGGAATTTCGCTACCTTAGGACCGTTATAGTTACGGCCGCCGTTTACCGGGGCTTCAATTCAGAGCTTGCACTCCTCCTCTTAACCTTCCGGCACCGGGCAGGCGTCAGACCCTATACGTCGTCTTGAAGCCGACTTAGCAGAGCCCTGTGTTTTTGCTAAACAGTCGCTACCCCCTGGCCTGTGCCCCCCGCCAGTGGTTGCCCATAGGCGGGGCCTCCTTCTTCCGAAGGTACGGAGGCAATTTGCCGAGTTCCTTCAGGATACTTCTCTCAAACGCCTTGGTATACTCTACCATTCCACCTGTGTCGGTTTAGGGTACGGTCTATACGGAGGGGCTATTTCCTGGGACGACTTCACAGCCTGGACCAATCCGATCAGGCCAGACCATTTACGCCATCCGTCACACACCTCCAGGCCCACGAATATTAACGTGGTTCCCATCGACTACCCCCTTCGGGCTCGTCTTAGGGGCCGGCTTACCCTGCTCAGATTAGCTTTAAGCAGGAACCCTTGGAATTTCGGCGACAGTGCATCTCACACTGTTAATCGCTACTCATGTCTGCATTCGCACTTCCGATACCTCCACCACCCATTGCCAGATGGCTTCATCGGCCTACGGAACGCTCCGCTACCGCGTGTACTAATGTACACACCCTAAGCTTCGGTGCACGTCTTGAGCCCCGATACATCTTCGCCGCAGGATCTCTTGTTTAGACCAGTGAGCTGTTACGCTTTCTTTAAAGGATGGCTGCTTCTAAGCCAACCTCCTGGTTGTTTTGGAAATCCCACATGCTTTCCCACTTAGACGTGACTTGGGGACCTTAGCTGTAGGTTAGGGCTGTTTCCCTTTTGACGACGGACCTTAGCACCCGCCGTCTGTCTGCCGGACTAGACTCGTTGGTATTCGGAGTTTGGTTAGTATTGGTAGATCTCGCGACCCCCGCAACCATCCAGTGCTCTACCCCCAACGGCAATCATCCGACGCTCTACCTCAATAGATTTCGCGGAGAACCAGCTATTTCCCGGCTTGATTGGCCTTTCACCCCTAAACACAACTCATCCGATAATTTTTCAACATTAAACGGTTCGGCCCTCCAGTGCGTGTTACCGCACCTTCAGCCTGGTCATGCCTAGATCGCCGGGTTTCGGGTCTAATGCATCGAACTCAATCGCCCTGTTCAGACTCGCTTTCGCTGCGCCTACACCTAACGGCTTAAGCTTGCTCGATACACTAAGTCACAGACCCATTATGCAAGAGGTACGCGGTCAGGTCTCAAGGACCCTCCCACTGCTTGTAGGCATCCGGTTTCAGGTACTGTTTCACTCCCCTCATCGGGGTGCTTTTCACCTTTCCCTCACGGTACTGGTTCGCTATCGGTCATGTACGAGTATTTAGGCTTGGAGGGTGGTCCCCCCATGTTCAGACAGGGTTTCACGTGCCCCGCCCTACTCAAGTCCTCTTTCCTCATTTTCGCATACGGGGCTGTCACCCGCTATGGCCACACTTTCCAGAGTGTTCTGCTAATTTAGAAAGAGGCACTGGCCTGGTCCGCGTTCGCTCGCCACTACTAACGGAATCTCGGTTGATGTCTTTTCCTCCGGGTACTGAGATGTTTCAGTTCTCCGGGTTCGCCTCACCAAAGCTATTTTATTCACTAAGGTGATACCTCTCCCATTTAACTCCGAATGTCCAAAAGGGCAGTCGAAATTAAATGGTGAAGGTGGGTTGTCCCATTCGGAAATCGCGGGATCAAAGCTTGCTCACAGCTCCCCCACGCTTATCGCAGCGTGCCACGTCCTTCATCGCCTGTACATGCCAAGGCATTCACCAGATGCCCTTACCTCACGCTTGAGAGTCCACACCACCAATGACAAC
>NZ_JACIDT010000047.1 GCF_014196495.1 Sphingobium jiangsuense | reverse complement strand
CTTATGTTTGCAGACGATGTCTCGTCTCAGGGTAAGCCGCTGTTTTAATGTCGATAATAAAATTCCGACGTTTGAGACATTTTGCGTCTATTTCGAGCGTTCGCGACAGTTGCAAAGCGCTACTGCACTTTGCAACTGTCGCGAACGCAACCGCCGAAGGCGGAACAACGTAGCCTATGATTCGGAACGCACGTTAGCGAGGCCGGGCAACATTGATCGCAGCTTGTCGATCTCACCGTTCTTGGCTTTCAGCATTGCTTCGAGAACGATGATCCGATTGAGGAGCCGTTCGATCACCTCGCGAAGCTCGCGCTGATTGGAGACCTCAACGGCTTTCCGTCTTGCGGGCTTTGGCGAGGATGCGAACATCGCCAGCAACTCGGGGCATCGGTAAGCCGTGGCGCGGCTGACACCGGCCTCGAGGGCGACATTGGCCACGCTCACTTTCCCGTTGGTGATGTCGGCCGTTCCGGCACTCAGGCGCTGATAGGCTGACAGCAAGGCGGCAGTGGTGATGGCGCTCCGCTTTCCGGTCGGCGCCGCGCTCATGGTTCGACCTGCTCCACGAGCTGCCGATAAAGGTCGATCTGCGCATCGATCGCGTGTCGCTGGATCGGGCTCAGCACGACGCCGATCTTCATCTCTTCGGCATCGGCGATGCATGCGTGCAGTGCAGGCGCATGCCGTTTCGCGATGACACTGTTCGGGCATTTCGATGGCTGGCATCTGGCAAAGGCTGGCGCGGTTCCCGGCTCGCTGCCTCTCAAGCAAAGCGCATGATCGGCATAGAAGAAGCAGTCGTTGATGTAGCCGGGATGGAGCGTGACCGCGGTGTTGGCGAGCATCTTTTGGCGACGCCGCTCGCTCACAACCGACCCTGGCAGGTCTCCAAGCTGATCTCGCACCCGCATAAACTCGGCGACAAGTTTCGTTCGCATCGGCCCACCCGGGCCGATGCCCACTTTCCAGTCCTCATATATCTCGACGATGTCACCAAGCTGGGCGAGCCGCCGTTCTTCCTCGATTTCGGCGCGGAACCCGGACTCGGAGCTGCCAGCATAGCCCTCGAACATCGCTATACTGGCATGGCCATATTGCAACATGCCCGCGACAACACCGAACGGCTGACTGGCGATATACCAGGCCAGCGTTCGCCGGAGCTGCCGTGTCGTCCAGTGCCACGCGCCCGCTTCGCCGTCATCGGGGATGAGGTAGAGTGACTGGATCGACCGGGCTTCCGAGTTTGATGCAGTCGCCACCATCTCCTCGACAAGTCGGCGGCATTCGTCGGCGAACAGATTGAGGTATCGTTTGGCCTTTGTGGATGTCAGGCCGCTGGTGCCCGGCGATCGGATCGATGCAGGCGTGAACAGCGGATCGTCGTCGCCAAGGCGCTCCCCTGGCGATCGCTGATCATGCATGTGATCCTGAAGACGGATCGCCGCCGCGATCGCGCGCGCGACAGGTTCTACAACGACCCATCGATGCCTGGCGCCGCCTGCATCGCGGCGCCCTTTCAGGACATAGCCAGAGATTTCGTATCGAACGTGGCGTCCGTTAGCATCCCGGATCGTGCGGAGACATCCGCGAGCAAGCGTCGCGATCTCCTCCGAGCGCATCCCGGACAACAGGCCGATGACAAGATAGCAAGCTGCCAACGCCGGGAAGAAGGCGATGCGCACATGCTGGCTGGAGAGATAGGTGCGCCAGGGCGTGGAGGTTCCCGGCAGGGTCGTCCATCGCTGCGCGGCGCCCGCTCGCTCGGTCCCGCACACCTGCATTGCGCGGAAGATTTTGTCCTGCCGAGCTATCAGCACGGATTTTCGCAGGCCGCACCCACGGCTGATCTCGGCCCATTCCGGTTCACCGTTCTCGTGAACAGGCACACGGCCGCCCGCTTCGCCGAGGCGATCAAGATACCCTTCCAGTAGCCTGTCGCTCTCCTTGATCGTCGTCCTTTTCCGAGGGCCGTCGATCGGGATGCTCGTCACCCGGTGACGGGTGATGAGGTCATCAACGCCATGGTCGACGTAGAACATCGCCCACCGTAACGCCGGCGCGCTGATCTCCTCAGGGATACGGCGCGTGACATTCTCGTCACGCCCCTTCCGGTAGCCGGCCACCCGTGCCGCCGAGCGGCTTCCCCAAGGCGTGACCTCGATCGTGCGGAACGACAGCATCGGCGCATAGTGGGCCAGCCTGCGGATGCACATGATCCGGTGGACGAGGCTGGTGGGTGAGAGGTGGCGCAGATTCGCCAACCAGCCATCGAGCCATGGCTGGTCGACGTCGTGAAGCGCTATGCCGCTGGTCCGCACGTCCCGCAGGACGTTTCTGATGAGCAGTTCGGTATAACGAAGGGAACCAGGTCTCAACGGCTTCATATTGCCTGACCTGCTCTCATGACCGCCGTTCAGCGCCAGGAACAGATATTCGCGGATCAACTCCCGTTCATCCGGGTCGGTGCTGAGGGTGAACTTGATGCGCTGGTCGCAGGACTCGGCGGGCCGTGCAAAGCAGCAACCCAGATTCCATTCGTCGTCACCCACACGAGACATATTCTCGGCCTCGCGTCCGGGGATCACCAGATGCGGCGGCACGACCTTCAGATTGCGATCGAGCCGCCATCCGGCGCCGACCTTTGCGAGAGTGCCTGTCCGGATCATCCGCGCACGATATGCGGCGGCAACGCGCATCCGCGAGGCTCGGCCGCCATCAGCGCGCGTGCATGTTCGATATCGCCCGCGGCGAACGCCGGCAGCACCTGTATGGCGATCCGATCGAAGTCCGCTCCATGCGCGCCCGCCCAGCTCGCTTCGGTCAGGACGGTCCTGCGGTCCTCCAGCCAGTCCATATAGGTCAGCAGCGCCGGCAGCTTGCGGCGGGTGAAGACGGCGTTGCGGCAATGCAGGCAGCCCGTAAAAGCGACTGCACAGGAGCCATCTTCGGCGCGCGGCGATGGGCCGGACCAGAAGTCGGCGCAGATGCCGAGGAAGGTGTCGGACGCGCCGCCCATAAGCTGCGCCGCCTCGGCGCCATCGATAATGCGTCCCGCTACCGACAGACCTTGCTCGGCGGCGTCTTGCTCCTCTTCCGGAGCCAGCACGAGGGGCGACATCGCCATGTCGAAGAGATGGGTCTCGGCCGCCACGATCGAACGGGCATGCTCTTCTCGAAGGCCCTCCACCGACGCATAATGCCTCGCCGCCACCTCGCGGGAGTGGTCACTGGCGAAGCGGCGCAGATGGCCCGCGTGTCGCAGGTAATTGTCGCGTTTGACGGTTTTTCTCAGGCTCGACTGCATGACGCAGCCGATGGGCTCCCCGCTTTCGTCATGGAGCCCCAGGTCGCCGACGGCGTGTTGGAAGTTATTCTTGGAGAGCTTGAACCGGCGCCAGGCCGGGCGGTCGAGCCGGACGAACCCGATCCAGAGATAGTCCGCATCGGCATGCCCGCATTCGGCCAAGCGTTCTGCTGCCGGCTGCGACAGGTCCAGCGCAAGCCGGATGAGGCCGCCGGGCGTGGTGATCCCGCCATCGCGAACGCGCTCCCGCTTGATCCTGGCCCGCGCTCCGCCTCGACCCTTCGCATATTCGATGGTCACATAGCCCCGGGCCGGGTTCTTGAGGCAGTCCCGGCGCAAGGTCTTCAGGCACTCGATCGGCATTTCGATCCGCAATGCGAGCGCGATGACGAAGTAGACCGCATCGGCCAACGTCATCACCCTCAGATCGGTCACGGTCGTGGTCGATATCCTGCGCCACTTGAACAGGTCGTATTGTGCTTTCGTGGGCCGATCGCCATCGGCCAGCCGCAGGATGGCCTGCTCGAACCTGGTGGGTGATGGCGCGGACCGCAGGGCGGCGACCCGCTCGCGACCAGCGAAGATGCGGTCGCGAGCGGCCACGACCCTTTCGTCGGCGGCTTCCTTCAGGACTCGCGCGACAAAAGGCGTCAACGGCTCTCGCGGCGAGACGAGACGGTTGCTGTAACGGCTGACGAAGTTCAGGCGGCGCCTCGCATCAGCCCGCAGTAGGTCGGGGTGCTGCGCGTCAATCGCGCGCAGGCCATGGATAAGGCAACGGAACCGCGAGTATTGACCCCGATTGTCGCACGCGTCGATGTCGGCGGCGCTGATCGTGCGAAGCCCGTCAGTCGAACGTCCGCATTCCGCCAGCACGCTGCCGAGCTGCACCCAGCTCTGCCGGTGCTGTTTGACGGTCGGCGTCGCCATGCCGGCGAACATCTCACGCATCATCGGTCCCAGATAAATCGCCAGATCGCGGCCGAGGGCGTCATTTCCGACCTCGTGAAGCAACCAGATCAACTCCCGTCCGACACCATCGCAATGATGATACGCCACCACCGCATCGGGATTGGCGGCTTCCTCACATAGCGCGTCGTCGAAGTGAAGCTTCGCACGCGCCACGATCAGGTCGTCGCCCCGGCAAGTCGGGCATCCAGCGCGTCGGCGGCGTCATCGAGGATCTCGAACGCTTCATCGACATAGGCCAGGTATTTCTGCGTCGTCAGCGTGCTTGCATGCCCCAGCCAGCGTTGCAGGCGCCGCAGCGGATCGGCCACGACCTTCAGATAGACTTCCTCGGTCCGATCGGCGCGCACGCCACTGTCCAACCGCGCGACTTCGGCCTTGATGAGGTGCGTGAGCCAATAGACCGCGAACGTATGTCTCAGCGTGTGTGGAGATATCGCTATGTCACGACCGATCGACGCCGACAGGGCGGCGCTGGTGCGTCGGAAGATGGACTGCCAAGCGGCCGTCGTCATGGCGCCGCCGTCCTGCGCCAGCCACAATGACGCGGGCTGCGCGTGATCCAATGAGGCACCCGCACCCGGCAACAGCACAAGGTTTCGGCGTTCGCCGATCCGAAGCGACGCGATCGGTCTCGGGCTGTCCTCGCCCGCGATCGCGATGCGCGCGCCGCCAACCCGCCGTCCGACTAGCGGATCACGCATTGTCCGGACGCCGCCGGCACGCCGCCAGCGGTCGACGAGGCGAGATCGCTCCTCGCGGACATAAACGTCGATGAAGCTGCCCGCGACCCGTTTCGGGAACGGGACCGATCGGGGCTTGCGACCCTTGGTGATCGTCGCAGGAAGATCGACCATCGTGCTGCGACCGGCGTTGAAGGCGCTCGCGTCCATCTCGGGCAGCTCACCCACCAGAAGGCTTGCTCCCTCTTCGAGCCGGACTCCGGTCGTTACGAGCAACTCAGCGAACGCCGCATCTCGGAGAGGCAAGCGTCGCCGCTCGGCCTCGCTATTGTTTCTGCCCAGGAGGCCATGCTCGCGGAACACGACATAGTCTTCGATCGACACCATCTTGACGCTGTCATCGGCGACGGCGCCATCACGACGGAACCTGGTCCGCGGCGCGGTCTCCATCAGCGCTACATCCGCGCTTGCCGCCCATTGATAGAAGCGCGTCAAAGCGGCTGACGTGCGCTTCCACGACGATCCCATGAGCCGCATCGTCGACGGTCCTTCCAGGCGAAGGCGCCGATAGGCTCCGACGTCGGCGTCCGAGGCATCGAGCAGCGCCTTCCCATGCAGATCGTTCAGGTAGCGAGCGAAGATTTGCAGATCGCGGGCATAGTGCCCCGCGCTGGCAAGCGACACGCCATCCGATCGCAGGAACGACGTGAAGGCATTCAGCTCGCGCGCCGGTCTCCCCTCGGCGTCGATGAGCATCGGGAGGTCAGTCTCGGGCAGCAAAGAGGAGAGGCGGTGGAGGATTGCGGGATCGAGCGGGGGACGGAGGACTTTACCGTCAAGCAGGATCGGCTCGACCGCGCGGCCCGGATCAAACTGGAAATAATGCATGTCGCCTCCGAACTCAGGCTGTCCGCCTGGCTATGATCGGCGAATGAGAGCGACGATGGGCCTGATAGCGCGCCAGGTCAAAGCAAACCGATACGTCTCAATGACGGCATAAT
>NZ_JACIDT010000046.1 GCF_014196495.1 Sphingobium jiangsuense | reverse complement strand
CCATGGTTGCCCTATCGAGGCGAAGATTGCCTACCGAACGTCACTGAACGGCAGCGGCAGTGATCAAGCCGACAGTCGGCAGAGCATACGGTCAACGGGGCTGAGCGGCAGGTGCTGGATCAGCACGAGCTTGTCGGCGTGACTAAGGGGGAGCCAGCCTATGCAGGCGTGCGCGTCCCCTACGATGGCGACGTATGCGGGTGCGCCGTGATCCCCAGCATACCAACCCGGATGAATCACTGAGAGGCCGAAGTCGGGGGTGACGGCTTCGAAGATGCCATGCCCCTCGACGTGCTCGATCACGCACTCCACGCCATCAATGGCAAAGCTCATGCCATGCTCGTCGCCCGTCAGCATAAGGTCGATAAGGCCGGGGCAGTCAGTGAGCATGATCGCAGAGAACATGCCCATATTTATGGTGGTGTAATGGTTGGTTAGGCGTCGACTAGTCGCTCACTGATGATCAGATTCAGCGAGGTCAGTCTCGTTTGTTTGTTTTACCACATTGCTTCGCCAAACAGGCGTCCAGCCTTTCTTCATCGCTGCCTGCATCTCGGTCCATTTTTCGGGATCGATTGCCACGCTTGTGGCTTCTATTCCCGGCGGCGCTTCGATCCGACCCAACCGAATCGCCTCCCAGTCCGCCTTATTATCTGGCAGCGCATTATTGGGATCGAAGGTCTCGAGCATCCGTTTGACTTCAGTTCGGCTGACTTCTTTTCCACGCTCAGACTTCCATCCACGTTCAGTGAGATACCTCACCAGCTTGGCAATGGGCGGTTGGCCCCGATGATCCTCCTTCCGTAGATGGACGATGAAAGAGGCAGCGTCGAGGAACCATCCCATTTGTCGCTGACGGCCGTTCTTGCCCGCGCTTGCTCTGCTCGCGACCTGACCATCATAGCGCTCTTGCTCAGTCAGTTCGTGCTTCGGTTTCCGACCCATGCTCCACCAAATGTTCGCACCCAAGCGCTGCCCACTGACCTGCCCTAAAACGGCGTTCGTCAACGAGGTGCGCACCCCTTGGCAAGTAACTCACGTCAAGGGATTTTTCCAATGAAGATCACGAATATCGACCCAATCGTTAACATGGTCCTGAACCCGCTCACCCATGAAGAAGCCGCTGTCGCTGGCTTCCGCGTAATGCTCAAAGAAGCGGCTCGACATGGCGGCATCGAAAGCATGCTCAGCCGATCGCAAGCCCTGCTCAGCAGGATCAAGCAGTTGGACAACGAGGTCGTGGCACTCAGAACGCAAGTAGAAGCCGCCAGACGGGCGCTGGCTGACTCCGAAAAGGCGCGAAAGGCTATCATCGCCGAGCATACGGTCAGGGCCGAGCGGGAGTTGAAACAGCGGATTACCAACGCCGTCCAAGCGATGATCAACGGCACGAGTCCATTCCTCAATGGTGAGATACCCGCGATCGAACCGACGATGAAGCCGAAGCCCGTGCGGCGGATCGCAGCGAGCGCTGCCAATAAGCGCACACCCAAACTGCGGCGCGGCCAACACACAGACAGTATCGTGCTCAGCCTCCTGACGAACCGATTGAAGTGCGTCAGCACGCTCTTTCGCGAGGCGCAGGGTCTCGGATTCACTGGCACGGAAAACACTATCCGTTTCGCTGCGATCCGCCTCACTCAGAATGGCAACGCCATTGATGGTCATGATGAGCAAAATCGCATCGCCTATCGTCGGGCGTGAGGCGACCAGCGCCTAAATATTACCAGCGTCCCGGAGTTAGCGAAATGGCTCCGGGGCGTCTCGCCCGAAAATCAAATAATGCGCGGTGGGTTCGCGTTGTGATAAATAAGGATGAACATTTCGCAGGGCGGTCGGCAACGGCCAATAGAGTGGCCCGCTCACAAACTGCCCCGGATTTGGCCCGCTCCCTCACCGAAAGCGATAAGGCCGCCTGACGGGAGTTGAAGAACGATCGGATCACAGCCCGATCGCTGGTTGATGCGAACAACGGTCGTCGCGGGGTGCGAAGTCAAACACAGCCCCAGCACAAGACGGGGAGCCATGTCGTTAGCTGACAACTCCCCGGATTGAGCAGGCGCGGAGTCAATGGCGTGCGCCGCTCAATCGCTTATCCTCACCGATATAACCGTCGAAGGTGGTCTCCGAAGTCAGTTTAACTCTGCCGGAGAGCGCACCTTGATAGGCGCTGGCGCATGCAGGGTCCGGGCGACCACCTGCTGGGTATAAAAACCCAAAGCCACGACGCACAGTTTCTGACACCCGCAGTTGATGAACTTCCTATCCCCCGCATCTGGGCAGCTTCGCTCTCAATGAGCGTGGGCATCTATCGATGTCCTTTATGTAAGTCTGTTCAGGTGCGGGGGGGATAGAGATGTATCCTCTCCCCGAGTTGATGATTGAGATTGCTGTCGCCCCTTCTTCGTTGAATCCGCTGCGATCGCTGATCAGCGCATGAGGAACGAATGCGCTGATCGGTGTGATGCAGCAGCAGAGCGCGTAAGCGCTCGGCTCTCAATCGACATCGCGGTCATTGTGCCGGGATAACGAGCCGTCAGTCGCCGAGCCGGATCATCGGCAGAGCCAATAAGCGCACGGCCATGCTGATGGCAAAGGTCGCATCACGGCGCAGGCGCTCCTCGCCGGATATGCGTTCATCAATGACCCGGCGCGAGAGGTTGGACGGGTCATTGATCAGGCGGTGGTGCGACAACGGATTGCGCATCTCCATCAGGCGTTCGAGGTCGTCTGCATCACGCTGACTGATCATGTCGCGCGCGCGGCACCGTTTGAGCGTCTTCCTAAAGTCGATCTTTGGCGGAATGGGCTCAGCGTCGATCCCCAACGTAAGCATGGCCGCGAGCATCTGCTCGGCCAGTGCCTGTGCCAGCAGGACCGTCGCGAGGAAGTTGCCATGCACGAAGCTGCTGCGCGCCTCGACCCATGCGGTATAGGCCACCTCCCCACCGGGTAACATTGAGCGCCTCGACCCGATCGCGCTCATCAAGTCCTCAAGCTGCCGGAACCGGCTGACCTTGCCATGCAGATCGTCGTGCATGTCGGCGAGCAGCAGCCGCGTGAAGTCGAGATCATCAAGGTCAGAAAGGAGGTCTGATCGCTCAGCCATATCGGTTCATTCGCTCTGAGGTTGGCAGAAACCGGTATCGCATATCTACTGTCCTCCGCTTAGCGAAAATGCTACCCTGCTCTGGACGCCGGGGGTATTTTGTGAATCATCAAGCGCTTGCATCGTTTATCTGGTCTGTGGCCGACCTGCTGAGGGGGGATTACAAGCAGTCGGAATATGGCCGCGTGATCCTGCCGTTCACGGTGCTGCGCCGTCTGGATTGCGTGCTTGAACCCACCAAGGCGGCGGTGCTCAATGAGCTTCAGGCGAAGACGACGCTGGGCCTGAACCCCGAGCCGTTCCTCCTGCGTGCCGCCAAGCAGGGCTTCTACAACACCGATCCACTCGACCTCAGCAAACTGATGGGTGATCAGGACAACATCCGCGCGAACCTCGTCCGTTACGTCGAGGGCTTCTCTCCTGCGGTGCGCGATATCTTCGAGCAGTTCGAGTTCCACGCCCAGATCGACCGGCTCGCCAAGACGGGGTTGCTCTATCAGGTCACTGAGCGCTTCACCCGCATCGACCTCCACCCAGACAAGGTGGACAACGCGGCGATGGGCCTCGCCTTTGAGGAGTTGATCCGCAAGTTCGCTGAAATCTCGAACGAGACGGCTGGTGAGCACTTCACCCCCCGTGAGGTCATCCGCCTCATGGTCAACCTGCTGTTCGTCGAGGACGACGACGCGCTGACCAAGCCGGGGATAGTGCGCACCATCTACGATCCTACTGCGGGGACGGGCGGCATGCTGTCAGTCGCTGGCGAGTATCTCACTGAGCACAACCCGCAAGGGCATTTGACCATGTTTGGTCAGGAACTGAACCCAGAGAGCTACGCCATCTGCAAGGCGGACATGCTCATCAAGGGGCAGCCGATCGAAAATATCGTGCAGGGCAATACCTTGTCCGACGACGGACACCACGGCCGCACCTTCGACTATATGCTGTCGAACCCGCCGTTTGGCGTTGAGTGGAAGAAGGTCGAGAAGCAGGTTCGCGCCGAGCACGAGCAGAAGGGATACGATGGTCGCTTCGGCCCCGGCCTGCCGCGCGTGTCGGACGGGTCGCTGCTATTCCTCATGCACCTGCTGTCGAAGATGCGCCCACTCAATGAGGGGGGCTGTCGCTTCGGGATCGTCCTCAACGGCTCGCCTCTTTTTACAGGCGGGGCAGGCAGCGGCGAGAGCGAAATCCGCCGCTATGTGCTGGAGAACGACCTCGTTGAGGCGATCGTCGCGCTGCCGACCGACATGTTCTACAACACAGGGATCAGCACCTACGTCTGGATCATCAGCAACCGGAAGCCGGAGGCTCGCCGGGGCAAGGTCCAGTTGATCGACGCCTCGTCTATGTGGCGCAAGATGCGCAAATCCTTGGGCTCGAAGCGCAAGGAAATGTCGGACGCGCAGATTGAGACCGTCACCAAGCTGTTCGGCGGGTTCACTGAGGCTCGGCTTGCCATCAGCTTCGATGCAGACGGCCGGGAGGTTGTGCGCGACGTGGTGGTCGAGGGCGAGCCGGTGCCCTCAGCGCCGGAGGGTGGCAAGGTGAAGCTAGCGCCGCTGTCACGCATCTTCCCGAACAGCGCCTTCGGCTACCGCACAATCACCATCGAGCGACCGCTGCGTGACGAGGCGGGCGGGATCGTGCTGGGCCAGCGCGGCAAGGCGAAGGGTAAAAAGCAGCCAGACAGCGCCCTCCGCGATACCGAGAACGTGCCGCTCAGTGAGGATGTTGAGACCTATTTCGCGCGGGAGGTGCTGCCCCACGCGGAGGATGCATGGATCGACCACGACAAGACTAAGGTCGGCTACGAAATCCCGTTCACCCGCCACTTCTATGTATTCGAGCCGCCGCGTCCGTTGGCTGAGATCGACGCTGAGCTTGAGGCAGTCACTGACCGAATCAAGGGCATGCTGGAGGGGCTGGCGGCGTGAGCTTCCCGGCGTATCCATCATATCAGGACAGTGGCATCGAGTGGGTTGGCGACGTGCCGAGCCATTGGTTGCGGCAACCGCTATTCGCCCTTGTCGCCGAACGGGACGAATCAAACGAGGGTATGATTGAGAATAATCTGCTTTCGCTCAGCTATGGCCGCATCGTCAGGAAGGACATAGACAACAACGACGGCCTGCTCCCCGCGTCGTTCGAGACCTATCAGATCGTTGAGCCAGACGATATCGTGTGGCGTCTCACTGATCTTCAGAACGATCAGCGCAGTCTCCGCACTGCTATCGTGCGGGAACGAGGAATCATAACCTCAGCGTATCTGGCAACTCAGCCGCGCGGCATCGCCCCTCACTACCTCAGCTATCTGTTGCGCGCCTATGACCTGACGAAGGTCTTCTACTCGATGGGGGGCGGGCTGCGACAGTCAATGAAGTTCGCAGATGTCAAGCGGCTACCAGTCATGCTGCCACCTGCCAATGAACAGGTCGCGATCGCTGCCTTCCTCGACCGCGAAACCGCCAAGATCGACGCGCTTATTGAGGAGCAGCGGTGCTTGATCTCGCTGCTGAAGGAGAAGCGGCAAGCCGTCATCTCCCATGCCGTCACCGAGGGCCTCGATCCGCATGCGCCCATGAAGGACAGCGGCATCGACTGGCTCGGCGAGGTGCCCGCGCATTGGGACGTGAAGCGGCTTCGATTCATTTGTCACATCGGGACGGGGGACGCTGACACGGCTGATGCCGTAGACGACGGCGCATATCCTTTCTTCGTTCGCTCCCCCGTGATTGAGCGCATCGGCGATTACAGCCACGACTGCGAAGCGGTGCTCACCGCAGGAGACGGCGCTGGCGTCGGTAAGGTATATCACCACTTCACGGGTAAGTTTCGCGCTCATCAGCGTGTCTACATTTTTTCCCGGTTCGAAGGTGTCCACGGGCGGTTTTTCTACGCTTACATGAGCGAGATGTTCGCGAAGGTAGTGCTGGAAGGTGTCCGGCGTCAGCGCCAATGGCACAGATTTGAGGTTGTGAATTAAGGAGGATTTGGGCTTCGTCGTAGTGACGAAGGAACGAAGATGAA
>NZ_JACIDT010000045.1 GCF_014196495.1 Sphingobium jiangsuense | reverse complement strand
CGACTTCCACGATCTTGCCGAATCCTCCCACCGGATCGTCACCGTCAACCTGCCCCATATATTCGCGGATCATGTGGCACATGCGCCAAGCGGTCGATCATCGCCCGGTAGATCCCGACGAAATCACCAGCCGCCGCGAAATCACCGGGCCTGATTTCGCTCTCTGATGAGGCGGACTCGCTCGTTGTATTCGGCGAGCATGTCGGACTTTGGGATGGTTGATCCGGCATCGTGTCCGTCATAATTCTTGGCCCAAGCTCCCTTGCTCCAGTGGGTCATGCTCACGAGTTTCGAGGCGGGAAGCCCACCTAAGTCACGATATGTCTGTTCGATGCAATCGCGGCCAGATCCAGAGACGATGCGTTCGGGCGTGAAAAGTGTTTCAATCGGGCGCCCGCCAAACATCTTTGCCTTTCGATAGACGGCGGGCTGAACGGGACCCAATTTCCAAGCCTCAAAATCCTCGGAAAATATAGGGGAGCCGTGCGCTCCAATGTGAAACATCTGCGCGAGATACAGCAACTTCTGAAGTTGCAAATTCGTTAGCGACCAGCCGCTGATTTCGGCCAGCGTGGCGGCTGCGGCCAATGCGCTCATGCTCACCTCCTGCTAATACCTCGGTTGCGCGTATCAGTTCTTTCCAATTTAGGAAAGCGGAGATCGGTGTTCCAGTGTGTGGCGCCGGTCGCGCCTGTAGCTACCCGTGGTATTTTCCCGCAGTCTCCACGGCTGACCACCCTTTGACGCGGGCCGGGTTTGATACCGGCATCGGTTCCGAACGGGCCATCGCCCATGATCCCCGAAACTTCGCCATAAGGCTCATCGCTGCCGGTTCTTCCCGGCCGCCGCGTCACCCTCCCGATAGCATGCGCCGGGCTTAGATGGAATCCAGCTCATCCATCTTCGTTTTCAGAAGCCTCTTTAATGAACTCTGCCTTCGCAGCGTCGATCTGCTTAATTATCCTCTCATGAGCCTCTCGCATCTCGGCCAGATGCTGTTGCGCACCGCCTTCTAATTCTGCGTATCGCCTCCGAATCCAAGGCCGCATGACATAAAATGCGCCGACTATGCCCATGGTGCCCCCGATAAACGAGCCCAATGAATTCAGAACCGATTTTAGTGCGCCGGATGAAGCATCCGCGAATAGCGTGATAGCCCAATTGTAGAGCGGAATAACAGCCTGCGTCAGCATAATGTTGACGCAGGCGACGATGGTAGCGCCGCCGATCGCTATGAGAATTATTCTGGTGGGTATCTCTCCAAGATGCTCCTCGAATTTCTCGACAAGTCCGCCGAACCCAAAATCCATAATCTGCCGCCCCACTGATTCCAGAATGCGGCAAGTCTGCCCGAACGCGGGCGGAAAGGGGAGTCCTGATGGTCTGGGCATAGGCGGGGGATAGCACGGCGATTCGGGAGGGGGAAATAAAAACGTACAAACGTACATTTATCTCTTGACGGTCGTACGTACGTACGTTATCCCTAGGTCATCAACCAACGAGGTTCCGATGACCGAGACCCTCCAATCCCGCCTGCTTTCCGAGATCGCCGCGATGGAAACCGCGCTGGCGAATTTCAAGGCCGCCGTGACGCACGATGCCCGCAACTGGTCCGAGTGCGGACAGTATGTCGAGATGCTCGATGCTTTCTATGTGCTGACCGAGATCGAGGCGGTTCGCGATCTGGCTGACGAGATCACCGGCGCCACCGACCGTTCCGACGAGATTGCCGCCTGCCGCCGCAATGGCGCGCATCTGAGGGCCGATATTCTGGGAGAAGCTGCGTGAGTGAAGAGACCGCCATCGTATCGATCAAAGGTATGAACGCCGACATGACCTGTCGCGGCTACCAGTTCGCCCTTGGTCAGACCTATGCCGCAGAGGGCGAGGCAAAGTGCTGCAAAAACGGCTTCCACGCCTGCCCGACCGATCTGCATCCGCTCACCGTTTTCAGCTTCTACCCGCCCGCCGGGTCGCGATTTTTCGAGGTGGGGCAGGCTGGTAGTATCTGCCGAGCCGAAAGCGACAAGGCTGCCAGCACCATCCTGACGGTGAATGTCGAGATTGGTGTCGGCGACCTTGTGAAGCGCGCATGGGAGTGGGTCTGGGAGCGGGCCATCAAAAGCGATGAGAACCACGCGACGGGCGACTATGGCGCGGCCAGCGCGACGGGCTACCAAGGCGCGGCCAGCGCGACCGGCGACTATGGCGCGGCCAGCGCGACGGGCTACCGAGGCGCGGCCAGCGCGACCGGCAACTATGGCGCGGCCAGCGCGACGGGCTACCGAGGCGCGGCCAGCGCGACCGGCGACTATGGCGCGGCCAGCGCGACCGGCGACCGAGGCGCGGCCAGCGCGACCGGCGACTATGGCGCGGCCAGCGCGACCGGCGACCGAGGCGCGGCCAGCGCGACCGGCAACTATGGCGCGGCAAAGGCCGCCAATGGCTCGGCAGCGATGACCAATGGCTATGCAGGTCGCATCATGGGCGAAACCGAAGGCTGCCCGCTGTTTTGCGTAGAGCGTGACGAAAACTACGATCTGCTGTCCGTTGCCTGCGGCGTGACGGGCCGCGACGGTATCGATGTCGGCGTCTGGTACGTCTGCCGCGATGGCAAGCTGGTTCCGGCTGATGTTTAACCGTCCCATTTATCGCCGCCCCGACTTCGCCCTGACGCTTGGTCAGGCGCTCGCAGCGGTGGCATCCGCACCGATTTTCATGGGTTTTATCGCGCTGTTTCTGGCGCTGGGAGAAGGGTGATGTCTGATTTTACGCCGGGACCGTGGCGAGTTGACCCCAACGCTAATTGCGACATTCAGACGAGCGACGGGCTATTGGAGGTAGCCGCAACGCATCCGTCTTTACTGACGGGAGGGCGGAACGACCCCGCCAGGGCGCGCGGCAACGCCAACCTGATCGCCGCCGCGCCGGAACTTTACGAGGCGTTGTCGTGGTTCATAAATGACATCGACGGCACGCACACGGTGATGCTCGACTTCGACGCGAATGTTGAGCGCGCACGCGCTGCACTCGCCAAAGCACGGGGCGAGCTATGACCCCTCCTGAATCCGCCATCCTGCGCGAGAAGGCGCTGCAACCCGATCTTCGCCCGGACCAGTGGGTCCGCAATGCGCGGGATCGGGAGATCATCATTCGGCGCATGGCAAGAAAATTCAGAGGGGACGTAGAATGAGCGAGGCTCCGAAAATCTATGCTGCCATCGCGGCGGTGCAGGGTGAACTTGCACAGAGCGGCATCAGCAAGGACAGCGAGAACACGTTCGACCGCTACAAATTTCGCGGGATCGACGCCGTATACAATGCGCTTTCGCCTTTGCTCGCCAAGCATGGTCTTTGCGTCCTACCGCGCATTATCGAGCGCGATTGTCAGGAGCGGGTCAGCAAGAAGGGCGATCCGATGTTTTACGTCACCGTGACGGCTGAGTTCGATTTCGTGGCATCAGCGGATGGCAGCAAACACACTGTCCGAACCTATGGCGAAGCCATGGATCGCGGTGACAAGGCCACGAACAAGGCAATGTCGGCTGCATACAAATACGCAGCTTTCATGGCCTTCGCCATTCCGACCGAGGGCGACAATGACGCCGATGCCACGACGCACGATGTCGCGCCTCAGGATCGGCGAGGAAACGGGCCGCGTCACGATCCCGACATGCTCGATGAAGCGCAGCTTGCGCATATCCAGACGCTCATCGAGCAGGCTGGGGTGGATGTGAAAGCCTTCTGCGAGGCTTACAAGATCAGGGCCGTGAAGTTTCTGCCCAGCGCGAAATTCGGTCGGGCGGTTGATCGGCTCAAGGAAAAGCTGCGCGAGAAGCAGGAGGCAGAGAAAACCGCGAAGCGCAACGAACTGGCTGACATCGATGCCGATGACGTTCCTTTTTGAAAGGGTAAATCACGATGAAATATCTATCGAGCAAGGGCGCCGTCGAGATTGACACCATGCCATTTCGCTATGCCAGTAATGCTTTGGCGAAACTGCGCCGGGAGGCCCCGGAGCGCAAGGAAGAGATCGAAGCGCTGGCCAAGCGGTGCGCTGAACTGGAAGCCGAGGAAGAGGCGAACCCCCGCGCTGTCGCGGGCGACAATAACCCGCCTGAAGAAGTGAAGGCATATATGCGCTGGGATGCGCTCAAGGTCCACATGGATGATCTGCTGGAACAGGTGCGGGGTATCACCGGCGTCACGATCAGCGATCAGGCGCAGGCAGATGCGGCTGGAAAGCTGCTGCGCGATTTACAGGACGCGGTGAAGCTTGCCGATAGCGCTCGTACCACCGAGAAGGCCCCGCTCGATGAGGCGGTGAAGGAAATTCAGGACCGCTATAATGCATATATAGCGCCCCTGAAAAACAAGACGCCGGGCCTCGTCAGCAAGGCCGAACTGGCGCTGAAAAATCAGATTGCGGCTTGGCTCAAGAAACTGGATGACGAGAAGCGTGCCAAGGAAGAAGCTGCCCGTATCGCGGTCGAGAAGGCTGCCGAAGAGGCGCGGGCGGCTCATCAGGCCGCGCAGGTATCCGATGACCTGGATGAGATCGAAGCCGCCGAAGAACTGATCGCCGCCGCCGATGTGGCCGCTCGCGAGCTTCGCCAGATCGAGAAGGAAAAGCCGCAGGCGCGTGGAGATTATCGCGCCATCGGCCTGCGTTCATTCTGGCGCGCTGAGCGCATCGAAGGCGAGGGCGGCAAGGCACTTTCCCATTATGCGCGGACCCAGCCCCAGCGTGTGATCGCGTTCATCCAAATGCTTGCCGATGAGGATGTGAAGGCGGGCGTCCGCTCCATTCCCGGCTTCAATGTTGTCGAAGAAAAGAGGGTCGCATGAGCGGTTCGGTAAACAAGGTCATTCTCGTCGGATCGCTCGGCGCGGACCCGGAGGTGCGCAGCTTCCAAAACGGCGGAAAGGTCTGCAATTTCCGCCTCGCCACTAATGAAAGCTGGAAGGACAAGCAGACCGGAGAGCGCAAGCAGAGAGCGGAATGGCACAGCGTCGCGATATTTTCCGAGGGGCTGGCGCGCGTCGCGGAACGTTTCCTGCGCAAAGGCTCGAAGGTCTATGTCGAGGGTAAGCTGCAAACCCGCAAATGGCAGGATCGCGACGGCAATGATCGGTACTCAACCGAAGTCGTGCTGCAAGGCCCCGGCGCGGTGCTGACCATGCTGGACGGCGCGCAGAGCAATGACCAGCGCGGCGAAAAGAAGCGCGGATATGATGATGGCTGGGGCGATGATGATCTCAATGATGAGGTCCCGTTCTGATGTTGCCGCGTCGCATTCCCAAGCCCCCGAAGCGTTCCGGTCGCTGGCGTTCTCAGGCTCATTGCTCGTTCGTGCGCTCGCACGCTTGCTGCGCTTGCGGTTCGACGGTTGCGATTGAGGTCGCCCATGTCCGCACCGGGACTGGCGCGGGAATGGGCCAGAAGCCGCACGACTATTGGACGATCAGCCTGTGCCGCGACTGTCATGCCCGTCAGCATCAGGTCGGAGAAACCACCTTCGAACGCAACAACCGGATCAACATGAAGGAACTGGCGGAAGAGTTCTGTCGCCAGTCTCCCAAGCGTCACGAGATCATGGAGGCGAAGCGCAATGTCTAACGGGCATACGATCATCCTGAACAGCGACTATCATCGCAGGCTGGCCCATAGCCTGATCGAGAAGGCGCCTCATGGAGCCATCTTGAACGTCAAGGCGGCTAAGCGGACGAACGACCAGAATGCGCTCCTGTGGAGCTTGCTCAGCCAGATCAGCCGGGCAAAGCCAGACGGGAGACAGCACGCGCCGGAAATTTGGAAATGCGTGTTCATGGCGGCTGCTGGCTTTCCCTGTTCGTTCATCCCCACACTGGATGGCGCCTCGGTTGTGCCGGTAGGTTTCAAATCTTCCCGGCTGACGAAGGTCGAGTTTTCCGATCTGATCGAGTGCATCTTTGCCTTCGCGGCGGAGAAGGGGATTCCCCTGCACGACGAGATTGATCGGGCCGCATAGAGTTTCCTCAAGGAGCGCCGCGTCAGTCCAATAAACGGCGGCTGAGTTTCAGATGACAATCATCGAACGCCCCTATGGCCGCTACTTCCTGCGGTGGAACCCGGTTCTCGTGGCGCGGGTGATCCAGATCAAGCGCGAGAGAGAGGGAGAGGTACTGCATGTTCGCCGTGCATAGCCTCCACGCCCCTGCCGTCGAGATCGACGCGGACGGAACCTACACCATCGACGGCACGACCCGGATCAAGCTGGGAGAGCCGCTGTTTACCGCAGAGACGCGCGACGAAGCCGAGCGCCTGCGCCACGAAAGGATCGACCATGCACGACGCTGACAATGAGGTGACGCAGGCTGATCGCGATGCATACGAAGCATTAATGCATGACGAGCATTACGACGATCTAGATACTGGTTGCGAGCACTTCGCCCGCCACCGCCTCGCCTCCATCGAAGCCGCCTGCCGCGAGAAGGATGCGGAGATTGCAAAGGTGCGGGTTACTTGGGCGCGCAGCCTAAGTCGTGTGGTGAAGGAGCGCGACCAGCTTCGGGCCAAGCTGGATGAGGCGAACGAAATAATCGCGGCTTTGCTTGATATCAAACATGGCGATGAGAAAGAGAAAGCCCGCGCCTTCCTCGCCTCCGCGCCCCAGCCCACCCCACCCGCGAGCGAGGAGGGGTGAGATGATCGTTAAGAGCGTATCCGAGACGGTTGACCGCATTCAGAAAATTCTAGCCGCCATGGCTTCCGC
>NZ_JACIDT010000044.1 GCF_014196495.1 Sphingobium jiangsuense | reverse complement strand
ACCGCAAGATCGCCGCTTAATATCAACCCCAGGACGAGGCCCGCACTCCGCTAATTTACGCCGCGAGTTGTGCCAAATGTTCTGACGACGGACAACGGTATAGACCTCGCCGTAGCCCGGCACGATGACCGTGCGCGCAACCGCGCGAGGATCGTCTGTCGGCGCGGGCTGAACAAGAACAGTGCCGCGGCCTGGCAGATATAACATGCGCGGTTGCGGGGCTGCCGGCTTCTGGTCAGAGGACTGCGCGGCTATCGGCGCAGTCGCGCCGATCGTGAGCGCGGCTGTCGCCGCCAAAGCCAATAATTCTATGCGGGCCACAGTGAGGCAAATTGGCCGGGGTGCGGTTTTCATCAAGTTAACGCCCCAATTGCTAGAGGAGTGGCCTGCCCTCTGCGAGGGAGTCCAGAGCAGTACGATCATGGATTAGGATGCGTCGTCCGATACTTGTGAGCAGGCCGGCCCTGGCCCAGGCGGAGAGCATTCGGCTCGCAGTGTGAAGGGTCGTTCCCGAGAACTCCGCCAGGTCCTTACGACGTAGCGGGAACGCTACCTCGTCGCCACCATCGTTACGGATCAGGCGCAGGAGCGCACGGGCGAGACGCTGATCGGCGCGCTGGGTGGCCAACTCGCGGACCCGATCCTGAAGTTCGATAAGCCGCGTCCCGATCACTCGAATGACGTTCAGCGACACCTGCGGATATATGCCGATCAGCACTACTATATCCGCCTCGCTCCAACTGAGGACGACCGACGCCTCCGCTGTGATCGCGTCCGCCGGAAGAAGGTGGTCAGTGAAGAGAGGCACTGTTCCGAACATTTCGCCGGAGCCGATAAAGCGAATGATCGCCTGCCCGCCATCACTGCCGGTCTGGATGATTCTCACGCTGCCCTTCGCCACCGCATAGGCCCGCTCGGCACGGGCTCCTTGCTCGAAAATCCTCGCATGTTTTGGCAATCGTTCGATGCGTGCGCAGGCATGGGCATGCACCAGCGCTTCGTGAGGCAGATCGCGAAATAGCTCCACCGCGCCGATAATCTTCAGGTGTGAAGCAAGGCCTCGGGTCTGAACGATGATTTGCCTCCTGCCTTCTCTCGTTCGGGTCGATCTAGTCGAAATAACAGAGCCGAGTTTGCGCCAGCGCAAACCGGCTCGCACCGACAGCCTCTACAAGCAAACTGTTATCATGAAGAGGATCGTCGTGACCAAAGCATTGTCTCCCCAAACCATGACGTTGGTCAAAGCGACGGCGCCAGCCCTTCAACAGCATGGCGTGGACATCACCACGCGCATGTATCAGCGGCTATTTGTCGATCCCGAGATCAAGGCGCTGTTCGACATGGCCGCGCAGGAGTCGGGCGCGCAACCCAAGCGCCTTGCGGCGGCGATCCTGGCGTTCGCCCAGAATGTGGACAAGCTCGACGTCCTGAAACCGGCGATCGAGCGGATCGCCGGGCGGCACGTCGATACCCATATCAAACCAGAGCATTATCCTGCGGTCGCCAATGCCTTGCTGCCGGCCATTCGCGACATCCTGGGCGAGGCCGCGACGGACGAAATCCTGGCGGCATGGGGCGAAGCCTATTGGTTCCTCGCCGACATTCTGATCGCGCGCGAGGCCGAGCTTTATGACGAGGCCCAGGCCGCATGACGGGGCCGGCGCCCTACAGCTCGTCGCCGGTGTTCGATCAGGACACATTGCCGGCGGCGCTGCGCGCGCGCCATGACACCAAGGCGGGGGTGTGGGGACTGATCCGCGTCCTCGAAGGTGAACTGAAGCTCACCTATCTCGAGCCGGCGTCGGAAGTCATCCTGAAGCCCGGTCATCCCGGTCTGATCGAACCGCAGCAGCCGCATTTCGTGACCCCGCTGGGTCCGATGCGGATGCAGGTCGAATTTTACCATGAGCCGCCCCCGAAGAGCTGATGATCGCGGACGATTTCACTCTTGCGCGCGTGATCCATGTCGTCGCCGTCCTGTTCTGGATCGGCGGCGTCGCCTTCGTGACGCTGGTGCTGATGCCGGCCGTGCGTGCCGGCAATCCGCCCGCTGAGAGGCTGGCGGCATTTCACCGGATCGAAGGCCGCTTCGCGCCGCAGGCTCGGCTGTGGGTTCTCCTTGCCGGCGCTAGCGGCTTCTGGATGACCTGGCGGGCGGACCTGTGGGAGCGTTTCGCCGATCCCCGCCTCTGGTGGATGCAAGCGATGGTGGCGATCTGGCTGGTGTTCGTCGCCATGCTGTTCGTCATCGAGCCGCTTTATCTGCACCGCCGCATGGCCGCTTCCCCCGATCCGGCGGCCGACTTCGCACGCATGGAGCGTATGCACCGTCTGCTGCTGGCGGCATCGGTCATCGCGCTGATCGGCGCCGTCGGCGGCAGTCACGGGCTTTTCTAAAGGAAGAGGGACGGGGAACGATGTCGACGACGAAACGGCTGTGGATCGGCCTGGCTGCCGTCATCTTCGCAGGATTCGCGGTGATGCTGTGGCTCGGGTCGGACCTTATGCGTACCGCGCCGCCGATCCCCGAACGGGTCGTGACCGCTTCCGGGCGCACCGTCTTCACACGCGACGATATCGAGACCGGCCAACAGGTTTGGCAGTCGATGGGCGGCCAGCAGCTCGGCAGCGTGTGGGGTCACGGCGCATTGATCGCGCCCGACTGGTCCGCCGACTGGCTGCACCGGGAGGCGCTGGCCCAGCTCGACGCCGTTGCCCGCACGAAGGGCGCGGCCAGCTTCGACATGCTGTCGCTGGCAGATAAGGCGGCTTTGCAGGCCGAGCTACGTCCCGGCTTCCGTGCCAACACCTATGACGCTGCGACCGGCACGCTGACGATCAGCGACGCGCGCGCTGCAGCGATCGCCGGCGTGGCAAGGCATTATGACAGCCTGTTCTCCGCTGACCCGGCAACGCGCGATTTGCGCGTCGCCTACGCCATGAAGGAGAACACACTTCCCGATCCGGCGCGGCGCAGGGAACTCGCGGCCTTCTTCTTCTGGACAGCCTGGGCGACCGTGACCGATCGGCCCGGCGATATGGTGAGCTTTACCAACAACTGGCCCTCCGAACCGCTGGTCGGCAACGTGCCCACGTCCGGCACCTTCATGTGGTCGCTTTTCAGCATCCTCTTCATGCTCGCCGGCATCGGCCTTCTCGCGTGGCACTATGCGGTCTGGCACGGCAAGGAACCGCCGCTCACCCCGCCCGCGGCCGATCCGCTCAAGGGGATCGTTCTGACACCCTCGATGCGTGCCAGCGCCAAATATTTCTGGATCGTCATCGCGCTCCTGCTCGCGCAGATCGGCCTGGGGGCGGCGACCGCGCATTATCAGGTCGAGGGCCAGCATTTCTACGGCATCAACCTCGCCGACTGGCTACCCTACAGCCTGACTCGAAGCTGGCACACCCAGCTCGCGGTGCTGTGGATCGCGACGGCCTGGCTCGGCACCGGCCTCTATATCGCGCCCGCCATCTCCGGCCATGAGCCGCCGTGGCAGCGCGCCGGTGTCAACTTCCTGTTCGTCAGCCTGATCGTCATCGTCGTCGGCGCGTTCGCCGGACAATGGCTGGCGGTGATGCAGAAGATGGGCCTCACCGAAAACTTCTGGTTCGGGCATCAAGGCTGGGAATATGTCGATCTTGGCCGGTTCTGGCAGATATACCTCTTCATCGGCCTGCTGCTGTGGCTCTTCCTCGTGGGTCGCGCGCTCTGGCCCGCGATCCGGCGCCGGGATGAGATGTCCTCGATCGTCGGCCTGCTGTTCCTCTCCACGGTGGCGATCGGTCTCTTCTATGGCGCGGGGCTCATGTATGGCGCGCGCAGCCACCTGTCCGAGGTTGAGTATTGGCGTTGGTGGGTGGTCCATCTCTGGGTCGAGGGCTTCTTCGAGATTTTCGCGGTCGCCGTCATCAGCTTCCTGTTCGTAAAGCTGGGGCTGGTGCGCGGCCGCACGGCCACGGTCAATGTGCTGTTCGCGACGATCGTCTTCCTGTCGGGCGGCGTGCTTGGCATGTTCCACCATCTCTATTTCGTCGGCACGTCGATGGCGGGCGTGGCGCTCGGCGCCAGTTTCTCCGCGCTTGAGGTGGTCCCGCTCGCGTTAATCGGCCTCGAGGCGATGGACACCTGGTCGCACAGTCGCGCGACGCCGTGGATGGCGCGCTACAAATGGCCGATCATGTTTTTCCTCGCGGTGAGCTTCTGGAATCTGGTCGGCGCCGGCCTGTTCGGCTTCCTCATCAACACGCCGATCGCGCTCTATTACGTCCAGGGACTCAACCTGACCCCGCTGCACGGCCATACCGCGCTCTTCGGCGTCTATGGGATGCTCGGCATCGGCCTGATGCTCTTCTGCCTGCGCGGCCTGCGCGATCATATCCATTGGAACGAAGGCTGGCTACGCGCGAGCTTCTGGTGCTTCAACATCGGGCTTGCCCTGATGGCCCTGCTCACGCTGCTGCCGATGGGCGTGCTGCAACTTCAGGCGGCGCTCGATCATGGCTACGCCTATGCGCGGTCGGCCGCGTTTATGGATCGGCCGCTGATCCATTTCCTCGTGTGGATGCGCACCCCCGGCGATGTGGTATTTGCCGCTGGCGCGCTGCTGCTGACGGCGTTTGTCGCGCTGCAATGGCTTCGGCCCATACCGGAAGTACCCGCCTCTACTGCAAAGGCGAACGAACAGAGCGTTTGACTAACACCTACGTGCCGATTTGTGGATATCAGTCAGCCCGTAAAATGACTGCTGTGGTGTAGAGGGAATGCAATTCCCATCCTAAGGATGCATAGAGACCGCGACCCTCTGCAGTGGCGACCAACACCTCCCGCGTCGCACCATGATGCGCGCGATGGATTCAAGTTTCTTCATGACGGTTCGCGCGAGGCCGCGCCGTCTATGAGCGGCGTTGGTTTCGATCCGATCGTATATGGCAAACTCACCGACGCGAACGACACGTCCGATTGCGACCAGCGCGCCGCTCGGAGTAAGCGCCCGCACGATTACAATGGGGCGAGGTTCAGCCGCATCGAGCAGATAGCCGTCAGGAGGCGCGGAATCGCCGGGCATGATGCGCCGATATTTCATCATGAAGCCCGGTGGCTGTATTACCCAGTGTTCTGGTAAGGCGACGCGCATTGCTGTCGCCGAGACACAAGCTTTCAAAAAAACCCACGGCTCCTCGATCGTGGTGGCCAATTCGTGCAGGGCCGGCGAGATATCGGTAAAGACATAGCGCGTCCGTTGTTGCGGCCATCCCACATCGACTCTGAAACCACCGTGATCTTCGACCGGAGGCGGCGTTTCGCGGGCAATGGTCCATCCTTCGATCCAAGTCGCCACAACTCTTGAATCGGCAACCAACTCATGTTCGTTAGCCATGCCTCATCCTATCAAAACCTGATGCCGGTTGGACGAGCAGATCAGTTTACGGGCGAGGGCGAAAATCGTTGATATATCGCTTGGTCTCGGAAACGCTGATTTTCGAGACAACGCAGCCTGAAAGGCTCAAAAGCGGCAATGAGCATCTCCTCGATTTCGACTTCCGGTTGATGGGCACAGGCGAGTTAGCCAGACAAGTCGTGGTTAGAGGTTCGGACTGCAATAATAGAGTTGTCCAAAGAGCCGGGTCCTCTCTACCGGTCTATCCTAGCCCTTGAACGACCGCTTCTGCGACAATCGAGACGTCAAGCGCCCCAGGTTGACGCAACGCTATCGAGCCGCTTAGCTCATTCTACGTTCAGCCATCTATGCTCATCTCGGCGGACTTGTTCAAACCGACACACAAACTACGCACTCGGCGCTTCGCACAAAGTTCTATAGGACAGCGAAGGCCGGTCATCCATCGATTCCGGCATCATTTGATACATGCATTATCTTAGGGCAGCCCGACGTAAAATTGCCGTCCCGAAACGAGCCATCGCCCGTGTCCGTCCATCCAATGATCGAGATGGCCAGCACCGCAGAGGCCGACGACCACCGCGACCTGACAACGGCGCAAACGGCCGAGTTCGGGGGTCATCTCGACCTCTACGATCGCACATCTTGCCTGCAGGACAGCGACTAAAGCGGGCGGCGACTACGGCAGAGAGGTGAGGGGAAGGGAGCCGGGCGCGCAGAATGGCTGCGCGAGACCGGAGCGACTCCCATGCTGGCCAGCGATCGCCCCGCGCCGTCCGCGCGGCCCCGTGACATCGACTATATCCGCGTCGCCGAGCCGGCTCCCGTCGTGCTTGCCTATGGCATCGGCGTCGACAGCACGGCGCTCCTCGTCGAGCTCGAAAGCCGCGGCACGCCGCCTGATCTCGTGATCACCGGTGACCCGGGCATCGAGAAGCCGGAGACCTATGTCTATCAGGAGATGATGGCGGCGTGGATGGCCGCGCGCGGCATCCGCTACGAGACCGTCCGCTACACGCCAAAGCGCTTCAAGCACTGGCCGCCCTATTACGACCTGCTGGCCAATGTCCTCACCAATGCCACACTCCCCAGCATCAGCCTCGGGCGCCACAGCTGCAGTCTTAAGTGGAAAGTGGCTCCGCAGGACGCTTTCCTGAAGCAATGGGAGCCGGCAAAGGCCGCCTGGGCCAGAGGCCAGAAGGTCATACGCCTCATCGGGTATGATGCCTCGCCCGCCGACACGCGCCGCTATAACCATGCGTCCGCCATCGCGAACGATCTGTTCGAATGCCGCTACCCCTTGCGCGAATGGGGCTGGAACCGCGCCGCCTGCATCGCGCGCATAGAGGCCGCAGGTCTGCCGGTGCCACCAAAATCGAGCTGTTGCGCCTTATGTTTGCAGACGATGTCTCGTCTCAGGGTAAGCCGCTGTTTTAATGTCGATAATAAAATTCCGACGTTTGAGACATTTTGCGTCTATTTCG
>NZ_JACIDT010000043.1 GCF_014196495.1 Sphingobium jiangsuense | reverse complement strand
ACCCTGGAAATGGCGCCACTTGAAATCCGTCATCGTTCCGTCCGTCCAATCTCCGCCAAGCATGCTCAAGCTTCACGATTTTTGCAACAGAGCCCGACCCGGTTATCCGAAAACAACCGGGCCAGGAGAAAACTCTCAGCTTGAAGCCAGAGCCTTCGGGTCGCACGAATCGTCATAGCGCAAAAACACTCTCTGCCGAATAAGATTAACCTTTGTTCAGGTTAGTCATTCCCGTGAGTGGACGGAGCAATCCTCTTGTCGCCTCGGAACGCGATTGGCCGGCGACGCCCAGAGCGCAGCTGCGAGAACGTATCCGAGCTGTTTACCGCTTCACCATAAGCAACCGTTTGGGCGCTCAGATTGATTCTTGAACCCATCCTCGTAAAGTTTATTTTTCTTCTGCAGCGAGAGGAAGAGGATAGGAAGAAAGGAGGCAAACCAATGTCCCTCTCCCATTTTCAACACCCCTTGGATGTCGTTCATCATCCCCAATTTGAGCCAGAGGTGAAAAGATCTATCCTGGCATCGTGGGCATCTGACGCCCATGCCGTTGAGGGCGAGCACGCGATGAGAAATCCACCCGATGTCAGGCACCCCTTCTCGGTCGATGCGCTGCGGGATCTCGATCGGACACCGCATTGAGCTATGGCCCACCCATTTCTGACATTCCTCCGCACGGAGCGCGATCGGCTGAACAGATATCTCATGGCGCTGACCGCTTCGTCATCTGCTGGGGAGGTGGAGATTGCGCGGCTGCGCAGGTTGACTTGCGCCGTCGCGCGGCTGCTGGATCAATGGGAAGCCGATCTCGTGCCACGAACAGAGGCGGCTTGAGCTCGGCTCCGAGCTGATGGGGCAAGCGGGGCGAGGCCAGAAGGCGCGCCCCGCTTGCTTAGCCGCCACCTTGAACCTCTCCGGAAAATCCGTATTATGCGGACAGGAGAAACGTCATGGCTCATTCTGTCAGTTCCGTTGAGGCATCCAAATCATTCGGCCGTATCAGCCGGCGAGCCTTGGAAAGCCCTCTTACTATTACTCATCACGGGCATGACAGCCTCGTCCTCATGTCGCATGCTGAATATATGCGGCTCAAGAGCCGCGACAGAGAAGTGCTCTCGCTGAGCGATTTCACCGAGGAGGATCGTGAAGCGATCGCAGCCGCACGTCCGGCAGCGGAGGCTGCCCATTTCGATGACGAGCTGCGGGATCATTGATGCCGCTTCCTACACCGGTTCCCGGCCTCGTAATTCGATATTCCTTTCTCTGGAGCCACGAAGCAAAAATCGGCCTTGAGGACGGCGGCAAGGATCGGCCGTGTGCCGTTCTGCTCACCACGATAACCAAGGATGGTCAGCAGATCGTCACAGTCCTGCCGGTGACCCACACGCCGCCCGCCGATGAGCGGCTTGCGGTCGAGATCCCCACACGAACTAAGGTCCGCCTCGGCCTCGATGATGCTCGTTCCTGGATCATTCTGTCTGAAGCCAATCGCTTCCAGTGGCCCGGTCCCGACATTCGCCCTGTTCCAGGCGATGAGGATGGCAGCGTGGCTTACGGTCTGCTCCCTGCCAGCCTCTATGAAATTGTTCGCCGTAAATGGCTCGAAGCTTTCGACGCTCGCCGGGTTGGTCAGGTTAATCGCACATCATGACGTGAAGGTCGTTCTAGTCACGGCATGGCGCCAGAGTGACGTGAGCCGGACACGGAGAAATAGCGCGCAATTGCGCTTCGGATTGAGGTACGACTTCAATCTCCAGGGGGATGATGATGAGTAGCTTCCGTTTCTTGCACGCTGCCGATATTCACCTGGACAGCCCTCTTTATGGCCTCTCACGTTACGAGGGCCTCCCAGACGCTGAGATCCGCGGCGCGACGCGCGCTGCATTCGACAACCTCGTGCAGCACGCCATCGACGAGGCCGTGGATTTTGTTGTCATTTCTGGCGACCTCTTTGACGGCGATTGGAAGGACATGGGGACGGGCCTCTACTTCGCCAGAGCAATGGGGCGGCTGGATCAGGCTAGAATTCCCGTCTTCCTGCTTGCGGGCAACCATGACGCGGCGTCTGTTCTCACACGTAGCGTACCTTGGCCGCCCAACGTGCGGCTCTTTAGTACAAAAAAGCCTCAAACCCATCTGCTCCCAGACATTCGCGTTGCGATCAGCGGGCAGAGCTTCGCCACTTCCGCGGTCACGGACAATCTCGTGCAGGCCTATCCCGAAGCGGCTCCACATCACTTCAATATTGGCGTGCTGCACACCGCCCTGGCGGGCCGGCAGGGCCACGCCGCATATGCGCCCTGCAGCATCGATGACCTAAGATCGAAGCAATATGATTATTGGGCGCTGGGTCATGTGCATGAGCACGAAATCGTCTGCGAAGATCCATATGTCGTCTTCCCTGGCAACACCCAAGGGCGCTCCATCAGGGAAACAGGGGCAAAAGGCGCGGTCATCGTCACTGTCGAGGACCTACAGGTCACATCCATCGACCGGGTGGAGCTCGACGTGCTGCGATGGGTGAGGATAGAGGTCGACTGCACGGATCAGGCGGCGGGGGATGTGCCCAATCTTTTGCGGGCTGCCTTGACCGCGAACTGGCAACAAAACTCTGCGGGCCTGCCGATTGTGGCCCGTATTGTCCTGGTTGGGATGACGGATGACGCAGGGGCGATGCATGACCGCGCCGCCACGTTGCGCGAGGACGCTCGCGCAATAGCCAGCGGCATCTCGCCCGACCTGTTCATTGAAAAGGTGAGGGTCGAGGTGGGGACGCCCCAGAAAACCAGCGACCTCATGGTATCAGATGGCCTTGCCAATCTGATCCACCAGGCGCCCCAGGATCCGGTGCTCACGGCCATGCTGGCCGAGGACCTAACTCCATTCCTGCTCGCTGCGCAGACGTCTCTGGGTGCCGCTGAGGATCAGGATCTGAGGCGCTCTGCAAGCGAGGGCAACTGGTCCGCAGTGCTCAACACCGCTACCCTTGCGCTCCAATCGCGCTTGGCAAGGGGGCAATAAAATGCGCTTTGCCAACCTTTCCCTCGAGCGTTATGGGCATTTCGAGGATTGTCAGCTGACATTCCGGGCAGGCCCACCCGACCTTCACGTAATCTATGGGCCCAACGAAGCCGGCAAGACTACCTCTATGGCCGCGGTGTCGGACCTGTTGTTCGGCTTTCCCGCCCGCTCGCCCTATAATTTCATCTACGATTATTCCCTGCTCAGGGTCGGCGCCGTGCTCGAAGATGACGGGAAATCGCTGGCATTGCGGCGCAAGAAGGGCACAGGCGTGACCCTCCTAGATGCCGATGACCGTCCGCTTGATGAGGGTGCGCTGCTCGCGATGCTGCGCGGACAGACGCGCGAGACGTTCGGTCTCTCATTCAGCCTGAATCAGGAAGGTCTGCGCGAGGGCGGCCGCGCGATGGTGGAAGCGCGTAACGATCTCGGCCGTGCCCTTTTCGCAGCGGGTTCGGGACTAACTGGCGTTTCTGATGAGCTTTCCAAACTGGAATCTGAGGCAGACGCGATCTGGGGACCGCGCGCCTCCGCGCGTCGTTCCTTCACCCTGGCGCAACGGGATTTCGAGACTCATAGCCGCGCAGTTCGGGACCAGTCTCTGAAGCCCAAAGCCTGGCTCGATGCGAAAAGCGCCGTCGCCGCGAAGCAGGAGGATTTGACCAAAGCTCAGCGCGCCCGAGACGATGTGCTCGCGCAGCTCAGTCGCATCGAGCGCATCCGTCGGATCGCTCCGTCCATCCGCCTTCGCGCCGACCACCTCAACGCCCTGGAAGAACATGCGGCTACCATCGCCATCTCGCCCCACCGCGAGGCGGCAGCGGAACGGGCCATTGCAGACGCTGATGCTGCCGGGCGCGCAAAAGCGACGGCCGAGAAGCTCTTGGCGGAGGCAGTCGAGAAGATTGGTGTCTTAGACACTGACCCATTGATCTTGGCCGAAGCCGAGAGAATTGACGAACTCGTGACGGCGGCGGGTGCAGCGTCGAAGGCACGGAACGACCAAGTTCGATTAGAGGGCGAGCTGGCCACCGCAGCTGGCTTGGTGGAAAGGCTACGGGAGGAAACTGAAACCATTGGCAATCCTCCTACCAGGATCGCCAGCTCCAGGCTGCGTGAACTCGCGCTCCAGCATGTCGAGGATATGTCGGCACGGCGTCAAATTGACGAAAGCGAAGAGGATCTCGCTCTCCGCCGCGCGTCGGTGAAAGCCGAAGGAAAGGAGGCGGCCGGCGATCTTTCAGCCATCATTGCCGCGGTCGATGCGGCCCGTGCGCTTGGGGCGGATGCCGACCTGCGATGTGTATCGGCACAACGGGACGCCGAACTGGCTGCCTCTTCGCTCCAACAGGCGCTGGCCCGGTTGGCGCCATGGGCCGGCGACGCGCAAACACTGTTCGCACTTCCCAATATCACCCGGGCTGAAATCGAGGAGGCGCGCGTTGCGCTCGGCGACATCGCAACAGAAATTGCGCGAGAAATCGAGAACGCCACACGCGCGCGTCAAGAGGCAGCGAAACTGTCGCTTGAAATGGAGCAGCTGTCTTCAGGCACGGCCATTTCCGCGGAGGAAATTGCTGCCTCGCGAGCCGCGCGCAACGAACAATGGCAGCCGCTGCGCGCGCACATATTGGCGGCAGCACCACTCCCGTCGCCCGAGCATTCAGTCATGGCGTTCGAGGCGACAATCACTGAAGCAGACGAGAGGAGTGACCTTCGATTCGCCGCGGCGGACGAATCCAGTCGCCTCGCCGACATGGCGCAGCGGCGCGCCAAGCTCCATCTCGAAGCCGACCAAGGTGATGCGCGATCGCTCGCCGCGGCCAAGCGCGCAGAAATGATCAGCACTGCCTGGCAGCAGAAGCTCATCAGTTCAGGCTACCCAGCGATGGACCCGGCTCGTTTCCTGGGCTGGCTCGCCGACCGGGACAAGGTGGAGGCGGCGGCCCAACACGCCACTTTGACCACTGATGCCGCCAAAGACATAATCGCTCGACGCGGTGCAGCGCGTGCCGAGTTGGTGAAGTGTCTGGGTACCAGAGAAGGGATGACAGTGGGCGCCGAGCTCGCGCCCGTCCTGGCAGTCGCTGAGCAGATCCGGAGTGAGGGCGAAAAAGCGGCGCAGCGCAAGCAGCTCGAAAAGGCCGCTGCGATGCAAATTGAGCGAGATGCTGAGGCGCTGGGGCGCCGTCGAAAGCGATTGGAGGACGCGGCCGCGACGCGAGCGGAGCAGTGGAACCTGCTTTTGACTGAAGCCGGGCTAAAGCTGGAGATTGCCGGTGCCACCGCGACGCTCGACGCCCTTGACGAACTCCGAGCGGCCATCGCCAGGCAATCTGAGCTGCAGGCTCGCATCGAGGGGGCGGCGCAGGAAGCCCGCGATTTTGAGAAGGAGGTGACGGCTGTAGCGGACGCGCTCGGCATTGCGCCCACGATTGATGTTGCCGACCGCCTCAACCTCATATGCGCCCGCCTAACGTCGGCGCGAGCGGCTGGGAACGTCGCGGAGGCGCTGAAGGAAACGATCGCCAGCAGAACGGCGGAGATATCAGCCGAGACTGCAAAGATCGATGTCGCGATGGAGGCGCTGCTCCCGCTCATGAAGGAGACCGCCTCGACCGCTCTTGGTGAGCTGAGCGGCGCTATTGAACGCTCGCGGCGTGCGCGCGCCTTACGCGATGCAGTAACGGAACTGGAACTGACCATAACGGCCGCTGGAGATGGCAAGTCGTTGGCGGAGCTCCTTGATGCAGTGGGCGAGGTCGATATCGACAGCCTCGCGGCAAAAACACAAACGACGACAGCCGAACTAGCGGAGCGCAACGAAGAGGTAGCCGCCGCCGCCGCCGCGCACGGTGATGCCAGGCGGGTGTTCGCAAGCCTGGAGACCGACGCGGATCCCGCGGCAGATGCCGCGTCCAACGCCGAGCAGGCGCGGGCGGAACTTGGTGTCCTATCCGATCAGTTTATTCTCAAACGGGCGCAAGCGGTCACCCTGCGCTGGGCGATAGAGAAGTATCGGGAGCGCCACCAAGACCCAATGCTGCTGCGTGCCGGCGAGATATTCTCGACTCTGACGACCGGACGCTATGCGGCGCTGCGGATCGACGCCGACGGTGCAACGCCGAGGCTATTGGGACTGCGCGACGATGGACGCACTGTTGTCGAGATCGGGGCCATGAGTGAGGGGACTGCAGACCAATTGTTCCTCGCCTTGCGGCTCGCCGCCGTGGAGCAGTCCGTCGTCGCTGGCGTGCGGCTGCCATTCCTTGCCGACGATCTATTTGTCAACTTCGATGATCGGCGGTCAGAAGCAGGATTTCAGGTGCTGGCAGAGCTAGCTCGCTCCACCCAAGTGCTGTTCTTCACTCATCATCCCCATCTCGCCG
This sequence comes from Sphingobium jiangsuense, assembly GCF_014196495.1. Classification (GTDB taxonomy): domain Bacteria; phylum Pseudomonadota; class Alphaproteobacteria; order Sphingomonadales; family Sphingomonadaceae; genus Sphingobium; species Sphingobium jiangsuense. Next base: position 528 of record NZ_JACIDT010000043.1, on the reverse strand, counting down.
CTATCGCGCGCAGCGTGGTGGGGGAGGCTATCCATTCAGAATGTTCATTGACGTAGCGCTTCTGCCCACGCTGCGATTTCGTCCCATTCTTGCCGTACAGGCGGCAAACTTCGACGCCTAGGTGCGGACCGTCCGCTATTCCGTTAGCTTCCGACCAGGGTAGGACGTTTACATCAGCTCCGGTGAGCGCCCGATCTTGGCGAAAGCTGCCGATCAAACTGAAGTGCGCAAGCCATAACCCAAACCGAGGCGCCTATGCGGATCTACACCTGCCGACGCTCGCGTATGTCATGGATGGGGTCGCTGGCTATTTCTCTGGCACTGACGAATTGCAGGGTGCTGCACCCTGACAGCCCAATTCCTTCGTGAAGATCTCCGCCTCACCTCTTTGAACGGGTAAGATGCTGGCACAATCATGAAGTTGCAGCTAATTGGCCCAGTCGGCCCGAAGCTGCGATTTTGGTCATCTTGGAGAACACGTCGGGAACGGGCTGGTTGTTGTTGACGATCGCCCATGCGAGGAACGAC
>NZ_JACIDT010000042.1:5948-7162 GCF_014196495.1 Sphingobium jiangsuense | reverse complement strand
CGCGAATTCGCCAGTACCAGTTCGGAGCAGCCATTAAAGCTTTGTTCATTGACACCGCGCTAGTACCTATCATATTGATAGGTGCATGACCGAGAATGTGGTTCCGCTGACGCTCTCAAGTCCAAATGCGCTGAGGATGATACGGGAGCTGGCACAGGACAGCGCTAATATCGTAATCGTCCCGCATGGTAAGAAGCGAGGCAGGCAAAGGCACATTACACGGTCGCAAATCGAGGCGTGCATTCGGAAGGGGGTCATTAAAGAGGGGCCTTTTTTGAATGCGCATCACAATTGGCAGGTGACGATGTATCGCCACGCTGCCGGTGAAGAGATGCATTGCGTGGTTGCGATTGATTGGCCCAGTCGGCTGATCGTTATCACGGTGTATCATTGAGGGAGCAAGAGATGGCTTATCATTACAAGGAGAGCGGTCTCGACAACGTGTTCCTGGAGAACGGTTATACCGTACACCAGACGCCGTATGGCGAGGGCGTTTCAATTCACGATACGGAAGGCTTGCATCGACTGATTGGTGAGCAGATCGTTGCTGGTCCGAAGCGGATCAATGGCGCGGAATTCCGCTTTCTTCGCTTGGCGATGGAGTTGAGCCAGCGGAATATCGCCGCAATTATCGGCTCTGAGGAGCAGACGGTGCGCCGCTGGGAAAAGTGCCGAAACCAGCCAGTGAATGGGCCAGCCGACCGGCTGATACGCCTGCTGTATACCGAGTATGTTGGAGGAAACGTCAAAATCCGCGACGCCGTGGATCGCTTGGCGAAACTAGACCAGATCGATCGCACAGAGATTCGCCTGAGAGAAGATCACGACCACTGGCGCGCTGCGGCCTGAACTTCCGAATTGTCCACTGAAACCCCGCCGATTATGGCGGGGTTTTTCATATGCAGGGATCGCGGCTCGGCTTTGGGCCGGGGGATGATCTATGCGCGCTACCCCAGCCTACTCGCCGATTTCGTCTGCCAGTCCTCCTGCGAGAATCTACGATTGGCCTCGGTCGCAGGACTGTACCTCTCGACGCCCGTTGTACATTGGTGGAGCGCATACCTAAGCCCGATGCTTTCGCAGAACGGGAACCTCGTTGACGCGGGCCGGGCTTGATACCGGCATCGGTTCCGAACGGGCCATCGCCCATGATCCCCGAAACTTCGCCTTATGGCTCGTCGCTGCCGGTTCTTCCCGGCCGCCGCGTCGCCCTC
>NZ_JACIDT010000042.1:4687-5855 GCF_014196495.1 Sphingobium jiangsuense | reverse complement strand
GGCTTGCATGCTGGCGATCCGCATATTCAAGATGGGTGCCGAAGGCCGGTTAAAATTGGGGGACCAGATCTGGGGCCAGCTCGGGGACCAGCTCAGGGGCCAGCTCAGGGGCCAGCTCTGGGACCAGCTCAGGGACCAGCTCAGGGGCCAGCTCGGGGGCCAGCTCAGGGACCAGCTCTGGGACCAGCTCGGGGGCCAGCTCAGGGACCAGCTCGGGGACCAGCTCTGGGACCAGCTCGGGGGCCAGCTCAGGGACCAGCTCAGGGGCCAGCTCGGGGGCCAGCTCAGGGACCAGCTCTGGGACCAGCTCGGGGGCCAGCTCAGGGACCAGCTCAGGGGCCAGCTCGGGGGCCAGCTCTGGGACCAGCTCTGGGACCAGCTCGGGGACCAGCTCTGGGACCAGCTCGGGGGCCAGCTCTGGGACCAGCTCGGGGGCCAGCTCTGGGACCAGCTCTGGGACCAGCTCTGGGACCAGCTCGGGGGCCAGCTCTGGGACCAGCTCTGGGACCAGCTCGGGGGCCAGCTCTGGGACCAGCTCAGGGACCAGCTCGGGGGCCAGATCTGGGGCCAGCTCGGGGACCAGCTCTGGGACCAGCTCTGGGACCAGCTCGGGGGCCAGCTCTGGGACCAGCTCGGGGGCCAGCTCTGGGACCAGCTCGGGGGCCAGATCTGGGGCCAGCTCGGGGACCAGCTCAGGGGCCAGCTCAGGGGCCAGCTCTGGGACCAGCTCAGGGACCAGCTCAGGGACCAGCTCGGGGGCCAGATCTGGGACCAGCTCTGGGACCAGCTCGGGGACCAGCTCAGGGGCCAGCTCAGGGACCAGCTCTGGGGCCAGCTCGGGGGCCAGCTCAGGGACCAGCTCTGGGACCAGCTCGGGGGCCAGCTCTGGGACCAGAAGGTCTATGACCCTAATTATCTTTGGGGTGCGCAGGACCTTTATTGGGTAGCGTTTTATCGCTTCGCCCAGAAAATTGGCGTTCGATATGATGAGGCATCTGCGCACGGCCTCGACGTCATGGAGGCGATCGGGTCGCAATGTGAATGGTGGTGGCCGTTCGAAAATATCGTCATTGCCTCTGAGCGACCTGTTGTTGTGCGCTGGGATGACGGGCGGCGCCTGCATAACGAAGATGGCCCCGCCGTCCAGTATAGCGATGGATATGCTCTT
>NZ_JACIDT010000042.1:0-4589 GCF_014196495.1 Sphingobium jiangsuense | reverse complement strand
TGCCTCTGAGCGACCTGTTGTTGTGCGCTGGGATGACGGGCGGCGCCTGCATAACGAAGATGGCCCCGCCGTCCAGTATAGCGATGGATATGCTCTCTATTCATGGCATGGCACGCGACTGCCTGCTGAATGGGTCGAACATCGGGCGACGATCGACCCCGCAGAAATCTTGCGTTGCCAAAATGTCGAGCAGCGCGCGGCGGGCGCGGCATGTATCGGATGGCCCCGGATGCTCTCGGTTCTCGGCAGCAAGGTCATCGATCACGACCCGGACCCGTCTCACGGCGACCTGATCGAGCTTCAGCTTCCAGGCCTCGACCAGCCGGGCCGGTTTCTGAAGGCGGAATGCCCGCGAAACGGAACGATCGTGGAAGGTGTCCCCGGCAATATCAAGACCGTTCTGGAAGCGCAGGCATGGCGTGTCGGCCTTCTGCCTTCCGAATTTTCCTACCCCCAAGTCCGCACGTGAAAGGATTGAATATGAAACGAGAAGTTGTTTGCGCTCAGGGTGAAATTACCGTTTTCCGCATCACCGGGGAAATGCCTGTCGGGCTGGTGAAGCACATCGAAATCGACAAGCAGGGGCGCCCGATCATCAGCCATAGCGAGAGCGGCAATCACCATGTCCTTGATCGCCCGGTCGAGGTGCTGGAAAAGCTCGACGCACCAGAGGGCATGCGCATCCTCTATGCGCTGCTCGATGAGCCGACCCGGCTCATTCAGGACGCCTCCGATGCTCACGGCTCACACGATCTGGAACCCGGCCTCTACGAAATGAGGATCGCGCGCGAATTTGATCCTTTTGCGGAGCAGGTTCGCCGCGTTGCGGACTGATTTGACCGGACGGCGGGTTTCGATCCGCCGCGAGGATGAAATCAGTTCCGCAGGAGATTGGGATGACCTTCCGAGTAGTAGTTTTCCACCGCCCCGACTTCGACCTGACGCTTGGTCAGGCGCTGGCAGCGGTGGCATCCGCACCGATTTTCATAGGCTTTATCGCGCTGTTTCTGGCGCTGGGAGAAGGGTGATGGGCTGGCCCGAAGCATTCGCCGCCGTTGGTATTTGCGCCTGCGTGGCCGCGACCCTCATTGTTTTCGCGAGGTCGCTATGACCCCGCCTGAATCCGCCATCCTGCGCGAGATGCAGGCCACCGGCTTTGACCGCCATGTCTGCGTGAACCGGCTGCGGAGCCTGGAGATCATCGTGCGGCGGAAAAATGATCGGAGATATACACGATGACGATCCATCAGCCCAATTTAACCGGTGACGGTGACGATGCCTTCCGCGCGTCTGTCGTCGGTGGCTCCGAAGTGTCAGCGCTGTTCGGGGCTAACCCTTGGCTCACAGAATTTGAACTCTGGCACCGGAAAAACGGCACGGTCGCGACCCCGGACTTTGCGCACAATGAGCGCACGAAATGGGGGCTCCGCCTTGAGCCGATCATCATTCAGGCGGCTTGCGAGGAATATGGCTACACGGTCGCGGAGACGCCGGTTCGCCTCGACAATGGAAAGGGACTTGGCGGCCACCCCGATCAGGTCGTCATGTGTCCGCGACGCGGGCGGGGCATCCTTGAGGTCAAGACCGCCGACTGGCTGGTCGCGAAAGGGTGGGGCGACGAACCGCCGCTGAATTACCTGCTCCAGATCCAGACCTATATGGGGCTGGCGGGCGTCGATTGGGGCGATGTGATCGTTCTGGTCGGCGGCAATGAGCTGCGCCGGTTCGAGTATGAATTCCGCCCGGTCATCTTCGCGGACATCGAGGCCCGCGTTGAGCGGTTCTGGCAGTCGGTGCGCGATGGCGAAGTACCGCCAGCCAACCCTGAGCGCGACTGCGCCACGCTGATCGATGCGATCGGCGCACCTAATGATGGATTAGCCGATCTGCGCGGCGACATTCACGCGGCCGATCTGGCGCAGGATTATCTGGACGCCAAGGCCGCCGCGAAGGCCGCTGAGCTGCGCGCTGAAGTCGCCAAGTGCGAACTGATGCTCAAGATCGGGGCGAACGGCGCGGCGCTGCTCGACGGTTTCAAGATCAGCGCGAACCAGACGAAAGGATCGTCCGGCACGCTGGTCACTCAGGAAATGGTTGGAACCTATATCGGCGCTCGCAAGGGCTGGCGCCGCTTTGACGTGAAGGAAAAGAACTGATGGCAACCCAGCTTCAAGAGCATCGCGCCGATCCGGTGACGGTCCTGCGACAGAACCTTGTCGCCATGAGCGACCAGTTCAAGATGGCGCTACCTGCGCACATCAGCGTGGACAAATTCCAGCGCGTCACGATGACCGCAATTCAGTCGAATCCCGACTTGCTGAATGCAGATCGCCGTTCACTCTTTGGAGCGGTCACGAAGGCTGCGCAGGATGGTCTGCTGCCAGACGGGCGCGAAGGCGCTCTGGTCATCTTTCGCGGGAAGAACGGAGCGCAGGTGCAATGGATGCCGATGATTGCAGGCGTCCTCAAGAAAATTCGCCAGTCTGGCGAGGTAGCGACCGTGGATTGTCATGTCGTCTATGAGAAGGACAAATTCACATACCGGCCCGGCATCGACGCGGTTCCGATCTTTGAGCCTGATTGGTTTGCTGACCGTGGTAATCCGATTGGGGCTTATGCCATCGCCACGTTGAAAACTGGTGAGGTGGTGCCGCCCGAAATCATGAATGTCGATCAAATCGAACAGGTCCGCAAGGTGTCGCGGGCAAGCGGAAATGGGCCTTGGGTTCAGTGGTGGTCGGAAATGGCGCGCAAGACCGTCATGCGCCGCTTCGCCAAGCGTCTGCCTTCCAGCACGGATATCGAAGCTGAGTTTCAGAAGGACGAGACGATGCTGGTGAAGGCATCCGCTCTCGCGATGACCGCCGATCCTTTGCCTGAACAGATCGAGGCGCGGCCGATGGGCCGCCTTGACGCCCTCGAGCATCAGATTGAGCAGGAAACGCCCGCCATCGAAGGCCCCGCCGACGAGCAGCGCGGAGAGCTGTTCAACGGCCTCGATGCCGACGAGATGGCCGAGCGCGCCCGTGCGGAAACCAACGCGATGGCGGAGGATTACTGATGGCCGCGTGGACGCCAGTAGAGGTGGATATCCTTACCGCAGCATACAGGGATGGGGGCCTTCCCGCTGCAAGAGAGGCCCTTCCGCATCGGAGCAGCAAGGCGATAACCGGGAAGGCTGCGTATCTAAACCTGACGGCAGCATCGTCTCCATTCAGCCCATGGACTGCCGAAGAGGACGAGGTGCTGCGCCAGTTCTATCGCAGTGAGGGCAGCGAGTTCTGCGCGCGTGTCCTCACCCGCCGCAGCATATCGGCCATAAGGCACAGGGCCGGGATCATTCTCGGTACCTTCGCGCCGAGGGCAGACATCGTGCTTCCCGGCCCGGCCAAGCCACGCCCGAAAGTACGCAGGACATTCGAGCAGCAGCTTGCAGCCGTGCAGGCTGGCGCGAAGCTGGAGCGCGCATGGTCGAAGCCGGTCGCGGCACCGGGTTACACGATGGCGGGCGTTTCCGCTGATTGGTGAGTTTTCCAACGAAGGGAAGGGCGGTTGCCCAATAAGCGCCGCCCTAAATTTCAGATGTTCGGATTTGTGAGCCGGAAGAAGTATGAGGCGGCTGTTGGGCAGGTTGAATGCTTAAAAGAAGGCTTCTCAGCCATAAGGCGCGAGAATAAGGCTCTCCATTCCAAACTGAGGTACTGGCAGGCCCACGGCCAACTCCGCGACCCTGCGACCGGTCGCCTCGTCCCGAAAGCGCAGACGGCTGCGATGCTCGAAAAGCTGGGGGGCGAGATATGACCACGATCCACCGACGCGGCCCGGATAACTGGACACCCGGCCGCCCTACCGTGGCGCAGCAGGCTGCGAAACGCGGGCCGATACTACCGATGCAAAGCCGCCGCTGGTGGCAGTTTTGGAGGCAGTGATGTTCGCCGTCCACTCCATCCACGCCCCCGCCGTCGAGATCGACGAGACCGGAACCTACACCATCGACGGCACGACCCGGATCAAGCTGGGAGAGCCGCTGTTTACCGCAGAGACGTGCGACGAAGCCGAGCGCCTGCGCCACGAAAGGATCGACCATGCACGACGCTGACAATGAGGTGACGCAGGCTGATCGCGATGCGGTCGATACCATCGGCAGCCATATGGCGAGTTTTTATGAGTTCAATCGGAGTGATGAATATGCTGCTGCACAGGAGGCGGCGCGAGACTTTCGCATCGCCTCCATCGAAGCCGCCTGCCGTGATAAGGACGCATATATCGAACATCTCAAGAATGAGGACGCTTATTGGCAGGGCGTTGCTGAAAGGCTCGGCTATCCGTCCATCTGTGAAGCGCTCGAAGAATTGAGCGACATCAAGGCCGAACGCGACCATCTTCGGGCCAAGCTGGATGAGGCGAACGAAATAATCGCGGCTTTGCTTGATATCAAACATGGCGATGAGAAAGAGAAGGCGCGGGCCTTCCTCGCCTCCGCGCCCCAGCCCTCCCCACCCGCGAGCGAGGAGGGGTGAGATGATCGTTAAGAGCGTATCCGAGACGGTTGACCGCATTCAGAAAATTCTAGCCGCCATGGCTTCCGC
>NZ_JACIDT010000041.1 GCF_014196495.1 Sphingobium jiangsuense | reverse complement strand
GGGCTTCATCTTCGTTCCTTCGTCACTACGACGAAGCCCAAATCCTCCTTAATTCACAACCTCAAATCTGTGCCATTGGCGCTGACGCCGGACACGTAGAAACACCACAAGAGCGCATTTAGCAGTGTTGTTTTTCCGACACCGTTTTCGGCATAGATAATAGTGACGTTTTTTTCCGGGTCCTCAGAGAACTGAATCGACGTTTCGCCAAAAAAGCAGCGGAAGTCGGTTAGTCTGATCTCCTCAAGTATCATGAGTGTGATCTCCCGCCTTCGTGTGCCGTTCAATCAGCTCTCGGAGCTTCCTTTGGCGTTCGGTCTTCACATTTCTCTTTTCAAAGAAATATGATCGCTCCAGTTCAATGATCTCGCGAACGATTGGCTCATTGCTCAATCCTTCGACTTCCTCGTCACTTGCCATGCGGATCATTTCCCTCCCTGCATTCGGCAGGATCGCAAAGTGTTGGCTACAATGCAACCATTGCGTGATCCGGCAACTACATGAAAAACATACAAAACATGGTAGAATATATGAGTCATAGCGGCAAACCATTGAAAAGCCGTATCCCAATCGGGCAAGCAAGAAGCGCGACATCGCTCGTCGTCCAATCCCAATCTTGTTCTAGAATCGACAGGCAAGTGCTCAGGCCAACCCACCCTTTTGCCGTTACCTGAGAAAATTCGGCGACGTTGGCACGGGGCCCGCCCATTCACCTACGCGTTGCTCCACCTTCCGCGTTTCCCATTTCGCCAGACGGCTGTCTGTCCGCCTATTTCACGATCCTGCTCCTTCGCGTCCTCAAAAACAGCGGAAGGAGATCAGGACATGACGCTATTGGCTTCCAGCCGCTACGACGTTCACGCAGCCATCACAAACAGGCTCATCCCCGCCACTAAGGCCGGAGCAGGGCAGGTCCAGGTTCCATGACATCGCAAAGGCTAGGCCATCTACCGCCCAGCTCAGCGCTTTTCCGTCAGAAATTGCTTCACCCGCTCCTGCGTCTTGCGCCTCGGCCGACGCCCTTCGCGAAGATCCTGAACAAACCGTGGGTCGCCGACAGCCTGCCTACCAAACATGCTGGCCTTCGTACCGCTTCGCGCCAAATAGCCCTCAATCTGGTCCAGGAGATCCATCGCCTTCGACTCGCTTTCCGCTTGTGTTCTTGTTATGTTCTTATTAGGAAGGCTTCCTAGAGTCTAGGATCGAATTTCCTAGACGGATGCGATAGGACCCGCAGCGATGGAAGATGCACGCAAAGCTCTGGACGATCTGATCCAGCAACGAGGGTGTAATTACTCCTCGATCTCCCGCCTTCTTGGACGCAACGCGGCCTACATCCAGCAATACATCCGCCGCGGCAGTCCCCGGCAACTGGATGAGCAGGACCGCTCCGTGCTCGCTCGCTTCTTCGGCGTAGACGAAAAAATCCTTGGCGCTCCCGAGCGGCGATCCGGCCCTGTCGTCGAACTGGTCCATGTCCCGGTTCTCGATGTCGAAGCCTCGGCAGGGCACGGCGCTTTGGCCGAGATGGAATCCAAATGCGCCCAGTTCGGGTTCGACGAAAAGTGGCTGCGCCGTCTGACCGCAAGCAAGGCGACAAGCCTTTCGATCATCGCCGTGCACGGGGACTCGATGGAGCCAACGCTGCATGACGGCGATGAAGTCATGGTTGACCTGAATGATGGACAGTCACGGCTTCGCGACGGAATCTATGTGCTGCGCATGGATGACATGCTCAGCGTCAAGCGGGTCGCTATCGAACCGCAAGGCAAGCGGGTCTCGGTGCTCAGCGACAATCCGGCCTATCCAAGTTGGCGCGGCCTGGAGAAGCGGACGATCAATATCGTCGGCCGCGTGCTTTGGTTCGGCCGCGCGCTTCGCTAGGTAGCTCGCCAATGCTTGCCTTCCTCGCTGCCTCGATCGTCGCTGCCGGCCAGACCTTTACCTGCACGCCCACGCATGTCTGGGATGGCGACGGGCCCATATGGTGCGCCGAAGGCGCTCATGTTCGCATTGCCGGGATCGCCGCGCGCGAAATGGACGGGACATGCCGGACCAATCAGCCGTGTCCCGACGCATCGGCTATCGAAGCGCGCGACGCGCTCGTTGATCTTCTTGGCGGCCCTCGCGGGACCATCTCGACAGGGCATGTCGTGGTTCGTGGACCGAGATTGACGTGCCGGTCGGAAGGTTCGGCAGGTGGCAACCGGACGGCTGCCTGGTGCCGACTGCCAAGCGGAGCCGATCTCTCCTGCTCGATGATCCAGACACGCACAGTGCTGCGCTGGGATCGCTACTGGAAAGGGCCTGCATGCCGCTAGGCCCGGAACTCTATCTGACAGGCCGTCTTGCCGAAGGCCCCTTCGGACTTGAACTCCATTCGGGAGGCGGGGTGTGGGAACTCGACGCCGGGCGTAGAGCACGCCAGTTGCTCGGATGCGAAGTGGAAGTCTGCGGACGCCGCGCCGGGTTCAACGAGCTCATCTGCGATCAGATCTGGCCAGCAGGACAACCCCGCCCTCCTCGCTCCAAATTCAATATTGAACTTCTCCTGGCGGGCAGTGTCGTGGGCTACGGTTTGATCGCGTTCTTCCTCGGCCTTGTTGGACGTCTCGGCTGATGCTGAGCGATTGGGAACTCTGGGCCTGTGCCAACCAGGTCCTGAAGACCCATGGTGAGAATGCACCGCTTCATGTCGCCGAGCAGATCGGCGCGCTCGCGCTGGCACAGGACGAGGCGGGCATCGCCACTTGGAAAGCCATTGCCAAACGCGTGGCAGAGCTGATGGGCAAGGATCGCCCGACGGGCCTGCAATAAGCCAATATTACCTCAACCACATCTCAATGTCGGTCAGCCCATCGGCGAGAGATCGCCTGGAAAGAGAGTGGGCTGAGAGTTCCTGCTGGCATTCCCCTCGCTTTCGATCTCCAAACCCTGCATCCGCTCGACCAGATGGCGCGCGAGATCGACACGAGCATTGCGCTGGGTTCGCGGGTCGTCAGCGCCGAGCCCGACAAGCGTTGCTTCGGACGCGATGGCAATCGCGACTTCGATATGCGTGAACAGGATTTCATCGGCGATTCGGGACATGGTCGCCATGAGAACAAAAACAGAACAAACAGTCAACCGGTGCCATATGAACCCATGCGGATAGGCGCTGTGTCAGATCCCGATTTCGAAGGGCTTGGTGATCGAGCGATCGAGTTCGGGCGGCTCGCGAGCCGGTTCTTGCGAACGATCAGACGCCTTGCCCTTAGCCTGGCCCGTTGCTGCCGCATCGCGCAGCTGATTGACCGTTTCGAGCGCCGAGCGCTTCATTCCCGGATTGCGCTCAACAGCTGCTTCGAGCTTGCCCGCATTGTCGACAAACAGGGTCAGGCCGTCGCGCAGACGGGTTATCGTGACGAGGAATGTCTGCTGGTTGGCAAGATTGCGTTCGCGGCTGTCCATGACGGCAATCCCGCGGTCAGAGGTCAAGCCCTGCGCCATGTGCGCATTGAGCGCGTAGGCAAGATCGAGACGCTCGAGCATGGGGTCGCCCAGCCCCAGCCGGTGCTCGGCGCCAAGCGAGGTTTTCACCGTGACACCCTTCGGATCAACCGCCACGATGCGCGCCTGATCGGCGTTGAGCAGGCCGCGCTTGTGATCCGTCGCCGTCCAGCGAATGCGTTCACCATCGTGGATTTCGAGTGGGCGAACCTCAAACAGACGCAGCGGATCCTGCTCACCTTGCGGTCGCATCTGGCCCGGCCGGAATTCAAAGCGCTTGCCCCGCTCGTTCTGCAGCATCACGCGTTCGCGGGTGGGATCGGTTTCGACCACTTTATAGCGGCCCTTTTGCAGTCCCTGCCCCCTTTGCCGGCGGTCGACTTCGAGCACCATGCCTACCGCATAACTGCGCGCATAACGCATTTCCTCACGCGTAAGGTTCACCCGCGACAGCATGGTGAGAGCCAAGGAACCCGGTCCCAATTCGCCATTGGCTTTGAGCCCGATCTGCACGGCGTCATTCACCTGTCCGCGCAAGTTGCGACCCGACGCATATATGGCGGTCACCTCTCGCTCTGCAGGCGAAAGCGATAGCCAGGCCGCCGCAGCATCGACGGCGGCTGTATTTCCCGACGCGACGACATGCGGACCGAGATGCCGCAAGGCCTCGTCGATATTTCCGCTCTGCGCTGCATATTGAGCATCGCGCAGCGCCTTATCGCGGGCACGGAGGTTGGTGTTCATGATCGCGGTTTCGACGCCTGCTTGCTGCATGACGTCGAAGGGTTTGCCCGCATCGACAGCGCCCAATTGCTTCCTGTCCCCGATGCTGGCGAAGCGGTCTAGCTGAAGCAGGTTGGCGAGGCGCACGAGCTTTTCCTTGTCGGCATTGCCGACCATCGAGGCTTCGTCGAGTAGCACAATGGTGCCGCGCAAAGACGCGCGTGCCTCGGCAAGCCTCGCCTGGTCTGCTCCTTCCAGAAGGCCCTGATGTTGACGTAGAAAGCGCGCGACCGTCATCGAGGGAATGCCGGTGTCACGTTCAAGCATCTGCACGAGCGTGTTCTGGACTGCTAGTCCGAGCACGGACCTGCCTTCCTCGCGCAAGATGTCCGCCACGGGTTTGAGGACGGTACTCTTGCCGGCGCCAGCTACGCCTTGAATGGCGACAATCCGGTTGTGCGAGGCGAGCAGCAGGCGCCCTGCCCCCTCCTGGCCAGGGTTCAAGGTCAGACCATATTTGAGCTGAGAGAGCGCCTGTAGCCGCTCTCCGGCCACATCGGCTGCGACCACGGCAGACCCATGGCCACGTCCGGTTTCGACGGCGGCGATGATGCGCTGTTCGAGCCCGATAGCATCGCGGGTCGTGACAAGATTGCGATCTGCACCCTTGCCTTTTTGCAGGTGGCCCTGGCGCAGCAACTGGTCGACGCGGTGTTCGATGTCGGGGAGCGTGGTGGGCAAGGCAAAGCCTAGTGCTGAGCGATATATCTCGGTCCGCGAGAACGCCGCCTCGCGCTCGCCCAAATGCCGGATTGCCGATGCAACCGCATGAACGGCGGCGATCTGTTCGGGCGTCCGGCGCCCCATGTCGCGAGGCACAAGTGGGTCGCCCTGACGTAGCCCCAGACGCTCCGCGAAGGTCGCAGCCAAGAGGCGCGCCCGCTGACCGATCGATCGGACCGAATTTCCAATTCCGGAGACAGAGCCAATGTCGGTGGCGGCCCGTGCATTGGCCTGTGCAATGACAAGTCTCGGATCAAAGCCCAACTGTGCTGCTGCCTCGCGCCATTGATTCACGAGAGCCTGGCGGTCTGCCACTGGCCCCTTATCCGCGCGGGTCATCAATGTGGCTGCATCCAATGCGGCCGGACCTTTTGCCTCCATGGTCGAGTATGCCTCGAGAATCTCGGTGCGGCGCGAACTGAAGGCGTCACGCACGGGTTTTGGGACGCCCACCGCTTCGAAATTGCCATGCTTGCCGAATTCGCCAACCTGGTAGCCGAGCTTTTCTACGGCCAAGCGGAAACGCGCCATGGTCATGGAATTGAGCAGCGTGTTGTGCTCCCAGAGTTTGTCATTCCTCAGTGCACGCCACTTGCCGTCGGGTCCCTGGGTGACATTGGCAACCACGGCGTGAAAGTGCGCGTTGGGCTCCTGATTACGGTTTGTATCGTGCTGGAAAAGTCCGATCACGAGATTGCGCGTCGCGACCACCCGTTCCTTGCCTCGGACCTCCATGCGGGTTTCGGCGAGATTCTTCTCGGCCCAGGCCAGCGTCTCGCTGACGGCCGCGCCATAGGCATCGAGGATACGTCTGTCTCCGCCGACGAGGGCAAGGATGGACCAGCTCTTGGGCATCGAGAATGTGAGGTCGGTGCCGGCGCGATGCGCCCTGTTATCGCTCCCGACACGGCTGCCATCGGGCAGAATGCCCTTGAGCACGGCCTCGAACTGCGAGGCTTGGATAACGCCTCGCAGTCCAAGCATCTCCGCACCTTTGCCAAGCCATTCACCAGATCTCTCGGCATCGGCGCGGGTATAGTAATTGTCGGCGGCAAAGTAGTTGGCAGCGCCGCCAGCAGTGCGGACATTGGCTACAGAGAGCATGACTTCTCACTCCGCCAGGCGGCGTCTGCCTCGTGCGTCACAGTTCAAAATCGCCGAGGTCGGGCCCCTCCTGCGATGGCTGATCCTGCTCGGGAACGCCGTCTTCGAGCATGAGCTTGCGGGCTTCTGCCTCTCGCTGGCGCTGGGCTGTCCGATCGACGGCTTGCGGCTTATCCGAGGGCGGATTGGCCCGTGGCAAGTCGCTTCGACGTCCCTCCTTCACGCTATTCGATGGATCTTTCTCATCGGGATGATCGCCTTTGCGGAGCGCCGCATTCGTTGGCAGCAACGGACGGGAATTGCGCGGCGTTGCCTTGTGCGCTTCGGGCGACGATTTTCGCCGATGACCAGACTTACCTGACGGCTTCCTGGGGTCATCGGGAATGTCCTTCTCCGCCCGTTTCGCCGCCTGCTGGCGTGATTGCTTGGCATCCGCCTCGACTACCGGCTCAAGTGGAAGAGTACCTTGCTTCGGGACGACAGGCTTGCCTGCCCCGTCATCGTTCGACGAAGGATGTTCGCTATGATTTGCTGGCGGATTGTCAGCTGTCTCGCCGCCTTCACTCTTGCCTTCGACCTGCTGGATCGGCTGTCGATCCTTGGCACGACCGACGAAAACATGCGCGATTTTTTCCCGGTCTATCGGCTTCAGACGGACCGGCGCCGCAGGAAAGCCGTCCGGGAATTTAATGAAGCCCGACAGACGCGGCAGGTTCATCAACTGGTCGGGCAGCAGCAAAGGCTCGATATGCTTGCGCGGCGTCAGGCTGACGGCGTCGCGGGCATTGTTGTAACCATAGGTGTAGCCTTCTTCCATGTCGCGAACCTGGCGATGGCCGATGAAGTCGGAACACCAGGTAGCTGTCTCGCGGTCTGCCGTACCGAGGATCAATTTCGTCCGGGCAAGCGATGCAAGCGTCATCGCCATGTTCTCACCGTAGACCTCCTTGAGCTTGGCATAGGCATGGATGCCGGTGACGATGGCGACGCCGAAATTGCGCGCTGTCTGCAGGCCTTTCTCGAGAGCGGGGAGCCGGTGAAGCGCGCCCAGCTCGTCGATGAAGAACCAGCATTTGAGGTCCTTGGTGCGCGGCATCGTCATCAGCGTATTCATTGCCGTATCGAGCCACAGCGTGAGCAGCTGCGCGCACACGCTCATGTCGACGTAGCGCGCGGAGATGAAGACCATCGAGCCACTTCTTTCGGCGTTAGTGCCCTCGTCTTCATGGTCGCCCTCCTCGACCCAATCGCGGACTGAAAAGCGGCGCCCGGAAGTGGGCAGGAGCTTCAGCGCCTTGGCGTTCACGTTGAACACTGCCCGGATCGATTCCGCCATGCGCGCGGCTTCAGGAGCAGTCAGGGGATCGGCGATCGTGCCTCGCATCATGGCGTGGACCCGCGAGAGATCAGCGGTCATCAGTTCGCGGGCAAGCGCAGCATTGGTGCCCCGCCCTTCGGCCACCAGCTTGAGGCAGAACTCGACGAACAAGGCACGCGCCGCGATGACCCAGAACTGCGCCTCCCCGCCCCCGTCATGGGGCACGAGGGCTTCCGCTGCCGCCCAGAATTCACCCTCGGTGCGGCATTCGTCGAAGAGGCTCCATTGGGGACAGCGCGCGTCGAGCGGGTTCAGAATAATGTCCCGGTCGGCCTGGTAGAAGTGTTCGATGAAAGCGCCGGTTAGGTCAAAGACGACGCAGCGCTGTCCCTTGGCGCGGGCTTCGGCAATCATGTCCGACATGGCGACTGTCTTGCCCATGCCGGTGGTCCCGATGAGCATGGCGTGGCTCTGTTCGAGCCGCCAGGGATAGACCACCGTCGCAAGATGCGAGGGCCGGTATGGAAATGCCGCGGTCAGCTCCTTGGGCGAACACAGATGCCATTTCCAACCCATGGCGCTCGAAAGCTCTCGGGCGCGCTCGCGCTGGTTGTGCTGTCCGTCGTCAGAACATTTGGCACAACTCGCGGCGTAAATTAGCGGAGTGCGGGCCTCGTCCTGGGGTTGATATTAAGCGGCGATCTTGCGG
>NZ_JACIDT010000040.1 GCF_014196495.1 Sphingobium jiangsuense | reverse complement strand
CCATGGGCATGCTCAACCACCATTTCGCAGCAGCCGCCTGATCGGCGCAGAGCGACAGCCTACCTCTGACTGCCGCCAATCTTTGCAACAGAGCCACCTCAACGAGTATCGCAAGAGCTTTTTCCATGAACTCTAGGGCAACCGCTTTCTGTTGCTCTCGATAGATATTGGAAGAATCAACCATAGCCTAGTCCTCCTTTCGGTCGCTGTAGGGAGGACGATGACTCAACAATAGGGAAATTGCACGCGCAACTAGGGCCAGATTGAGCAGTAATTTTATTACAACGGCAAGCAGCCCTCGCCTGCCCGGACAGGGGCGGCGCGTGGCATCGGCTAGATTGTTTGTTGGTCTTCCGACGATGGCTAGTCCTTGCGGGCCATCGTCGGAAGTGGACGGCCGCACAAATTGGGGGGCGTGGGCCGCGCCGGGCCTCTAGCATAAAATTACGGCCCTGCATCCCCGGCGTTGATACATTCGTCGCGCAGGGCGCTCGATTGAGCCGCCCCGATCGCGGTCGCCTCAATCGGCATAGCGAGCTGGCAATATGCACATACGCGCATAATTTCCGCTTGCGGGCTATGTATATTTGTGCATAATAGCCGCGATGGATACGGAACGGCCGGTTCGATGGGTGGCATCGTCAAAGCGCGATTTTCGGGAGTTCCCGGACGATGTGCAGGACGTAATGGGCTATGCCCTGCACCTTGCGCAGCAAGGCGGGCAGCACGCCAGCACTAAGCCGTTGAAGGGCTTTGGCGGCGCTGGCGTGGTCGAGATCATAGACGACCACCAAGGCGATACGTTCCGCACGGTCTATACGGTCAAATTCGCGGAGGCGGTCTATGTCCTGCACGCCTTCCAGAAGAAATCCAAGCAGGGCAAGGCCACGCCGCAGGCCGATATGGATTTGATCCGAACGCGGCTGAAATCCGCCGAGGAGCATCACCGGCAACACCAGACCCCGCGAGGCACAGCATGAGCGCACAGGACGAAATCATTGAGGAAGGCAGCGGCAATGTCTTTGCCGATCTAGGCTTTGCCGACCCCGACACCCACCTTTTGAAAGCCCAGCTCGTTACCCGTGTGGCCGAGGCCATGCAGGAGCGGAAGTTGACGCAGATCGCCGCCGCCAAGGTTACGGGATCTACCCAACCGGAATTGTCGCGCATCCTGCGAGGCCAGTTCCGCAGCGTCTCGGTTGAGCGGCTTCTAGCCATGCTCACCCGGCTTGGCTGCAAGGTCGATATTGTCGTGCGCCCGCAGGGGCGGACCACTGAATCGGCCGTGATCCACTTCGCCTAATGTGCGATGATTTCGCGCAAGCCCGGCTCGATATGTTCGAGGCCGGGCTATTCGGCCAAGGGCCTGCCTTCTGGCGCTGGATCGAAACCGACGCGGCGCAACCCTATCTTGCCGCTTTCGCCGCCGATCGACGGCCGCCCGAACCCGGCGAACCCTTCGCTATCGACCTTGCGGCCGACGACTTGCTTGCTCCCGATCGCCTCGCCCAGCTCGCCCTACAGATCGAGGCCGACCATGCTTGATCCCAATCCGTCCGTAGCCGACCTTGACGCATTGCTAGATCGCCACCGCAATGACGATGCGGCTATGGAAAAGATCGTTCGCGGGTATCTCCGTTGCGCGATCTACAGCTATCAGAAGCATTGCGTTTGGCGCGCCTTGCGCCACATCGGCAAGGACGATTGGAGTTTCAAAGAGGAAGACGTTGCCGCCTTGAGGGCCGAAGGCGCGAAATCCATTTCGGACTTTCGAGACTGGCTCATTGAGGAGCTGGCCGGGATGGGGATCAGCGCCCACACCGGCTTGCCGAATTGAGCGCCTAGCGCGCCGTCGCTTCAATTGCTGGCGGTGATTGTGCGCGGAATAAATCGCGGGTCCGCCGTGGGATCGGTAGGCGAAGGATGCAGCATGTCGCGCCGGAAATTCACCGCAACGGAAATAGGCGCGGCGTTCGGCCGAGCCGCCATGACGCGGGCTTGTGGAGCTGGCGCAGCCTCATAGCTGGCCATCGGCTGCACGGCCGCCGAGGTTAGGCCCCCTACCCCGCGTTCCGCTCTGGCGACGACAATTTGAGCGCGATCGAGCGGCCGAGTCTGATCGCCGGTATAGAAAGCCAGATGCCAATGATCGGCATGGCCCCGGTCCCCCGGCCCCAGCAGCTCCGCCACGCGAATACCATGTTGCGCCATCACGGCGCGGATTTGCTCGCGCGTGATCGTGTGCAGCCCGGCACGCGGCACGAAATCCACCGCCTGCCCATATTTGTGAAAGCTGTTGGCGGCCCCGTAATTGGCTTCCAGCGCCCGCCACGTATCGGTTATGCGAGCATTGAACGCAGCGGCCAAGATCGAGGCGACATAGCCCGCCGAGGCGTCGGCGCTGCCTTGGGGCTGGACGATCGCCGGTTGCGCCGCGAGCTGGCCCCCGCCCGTCGCGTCGGCCGCCGTGATCGTGAGCGGGATCGAGGCCGATCGCGCAGCAGGAGCGCCGCCGCTTACCGGGATGCCGTTCACGCTGTAGGTATTATAGCGCGAGGAAAGCCACGCCTCCCAGCGCGCACCTTTCGCCATAATCAGCGCCCGATAGCGGGCATTATGGACCGGCGTTCGGGAATGATAATTGGCAACCCGCGTCCACAGGTCGCCCTTGTCATCCCGGATATGGTTTCTGATACGCCATGCAGCGAGGTTGTAGGGATAGCACCCCGCCGCAAGCACATATTCGGGCCGGATGCCGTAGCGTGCCAGCGATTGAATATAGCTGGAATTGAGCTGCATCGAGCCAAGATCGGCGGTGTTATTGGTGTTCTGGACGCGCGCGCCGGGCCGACCGTTCTCTTGTTCCGCGACCGCCAGCATGACGTTCGCCGGAATGTTATAGCGCAGCGCCGCCGCGATCGAGCATTGCACCCGTTCTTCTATGACAACCGGAGGCAGATCAGCGGCCATGATTAGCTGTCCCCCCTTCTCTGGACGAAGGCCGCAACTTCATCCTCTGGCGTCTCCATGTCGCCCGCATCACGGGCGGCCGAAATGGTATCGCCCGCGAATTGCGCCGTGGGGGGTGGCGATGAATCGGACGAGCTGGCGGGACTGCCCGCGCCGGTCGCGGGAGCGAGCGTTTCACTTCCCGACGATGCCGAGGCGGCCGACGCGCGGATATTGGCCGCCAGTCGGCCGCCCACCGTATTTCCCACCCGCTCTTTCAAAGCGCCCACCGCCATACCAGCGGCAGCGCCGCCGAGGATGCTTGCGGTTTTCGCCGCACGGCTAAGGCCGGTGCGTTGCGTGCCGCCAGTGTCGCCACTTTCGGGCGCGCCTTCACCTTGCGAGCTGGCGGAGCTGGCCTCCCCCTCCCCCGCAGGCGAGCCACCGGCAGCGCCGCCGCCGTTGCCGTCTTCACGATCGGCCGCCTCGCTACCCGCAGCGGCGCTTGCAGCCGTGCCGCCGCCCGCGCTGGCGGCTTCCGAGCCGCCTTGAAGGCCGCTGTTGTCATTGGCCGGGGGGGAACCGCCATCGCCGCCCATAGCGACGCTAAGGGGCGTGCCGCCGCCCCCACCGCCACCGCCGCCGCCGTTATCGCCGCCTCCCGGCATGTCGCCCGCCGACGAAAGCGGTTGCCCGCCTCCCATGCCGGTTTGGCCGCCTTCACCACCGCTCCCACCAGCGGCAGCGAAGGCGGCCTTGATCGCGCTGGCTCCACCCGCAGCGTTCATCGCGCCAGCAGCGATCATAGCCCCACCCGTGGCCGCCGCCCCAGCGGCCATCCCGGCAGCACCCAGCGCGGCCCCTGCCCCAAAGGCTCCGATACCGCCCGCCGCGTGGATCGAGCCGCCGCTTATAACGCCCCCGACCATCGCGGGAACCTTGTTTACGAGCGCCAGAAGGACGACCGCGAAGACAAGCATGGTCCCTAAATCTTGGAGAGACGAACCCTCGCCCGTTGCGGCATAATATTGGTCAAGGAAGGTTTTGCCGACGCCGACGATAAGAACCATCGTCATCAGGGACGCGCCCACCGCGACCACCGTTTTGAAATAGTTCAGCGCAATATCGCTGGTCCACCGCGCGCCGCCGAAGCCCAAAAAGATAACCCCGGCATAGGCGAGGACATAGCCGGAGGCCAACAGCAGCAGCATATTCACGCCGACGAGAGCCAAAACAATCAGGATGCCCAGCGAAACCAAGATAGAAAGAGCGGAATCGACCGGAGTTAGGACGCTGGACGCTTCGACAGCTTGGCGGAAAATGTCGAAACCAATGTCCACAATACCCGATGGCGCGAGATTGTTAGGCAGGCCGGATGCCTGCGCACCCAACGAGCGCAGCCCTTCAATGATCGCCAAGCCGATCGCCGGGCCGTTGATGAGCAGCCACCAGAAGAAGCCGCAGAAGATGGCGAAGCGAATTGCTTCCGAAGCAAATTCGCCAAGATCGGCGCGGCGCAACGCCATTACCCCGAACGTCCAAATGAGGCTGACCGCCGCTAGTGTGCCGAATAGAATTGTCGCGTGCATTGTGAAGACGCTCGCCCACGCCGCCGCCATGCTCTTATATTTGTTCAGAACATTATCGAGCATACCTTGCGATTGCGCATAGGCGGGAGTCGCGGCGAGCGTGAGCGCCACCCCCAAGGCGGACAGGTGTAGGCGAGCCAGAGCCTTCATAGTGCTATCCTCAATTCTGATAGGTTCCGATCGGCGTCGGCTTGGTTTCGTGCGCTAGTGCGCTGCCCGCTTCTTGGCACTCCGCGTCGGTTTCGACGCCGGATTTGCATCGGGCGACCTTCTCGCGGGCTTCGTCTAGGTGTTGAGAGTAATAGAGCATCGTTTTCGGTTCGGACTCGGACTTGCCGCAGGCCGCGAGAAGAAGTGTAGCGGTGCAGCAGGACGCGGCGATAAGTTGACGCAATTTCGGCATGGGCTTTCCTTAATTCTGATAGGTTCCGATCGGCGTCGGTTTGGTTTTCCGCATTGCGGCCGATGCCTCTGTTGCCGCAGCATCGCGATCGAGCTGATATTGCGATTGAGCCGTCAGCGCGGCGCTTTGCGCGAGCAGGACGCCGCGAATTTTCTGCAACTCACTGGCTTGTTGGGCCGCAAATTGATTGGCGTAGGACAGGGCTTGCATTTGCCCGCTCGCACCCGTGGCATTGGCCTGCAACTGGTCGAGGCGCTGGCCGTCAGACGCAAGCGTTGTCATGGCGCTGTTGATGCCGTTCATAGCGTCGGCATTTGCGGCCATCTGGCTTGTCGTGCGGGCGCGAGTAGCGGACAGAGCCGCCGCGCGCTGCGCCGCCGTGCAGTTCCCGAACGTGCAAGCATTGGTCTGATAGTAAGACGGATTTTTGAATTGATTCATGTAGGTGTTCACGTCGCCAGCTTGACGAGCGAACGAGCTGATTTGATTGACCTGCCCTTGGAGGCTGTCGATCGTTTGCGTAGCCTGCTGCCAGAGCTGGACCGGCGCGCCGACCGTGTTCTGAATCATATTTTGGTATTGCTGTAGCTGCGTCTGATACTGCTGGATTTGCTTCGCCACCGTGGCGACGTTTTGCAGCGCGGAAACGGTTGTCTGGCGGACGTTCGCAACGTCGATAACCGAGATTTGCGCATTGGCGGACGGGGCCGCCAGCGCGAGAGTGATCGCCAAAGAAATTTTAGCGGCTAAAATTCGAGACTTCATTTTGCTTGCTCCCTTTCATCTGGCGTCAATAATCGAATGAGCGGTAAGGCTTTGAAAATGTGAGGTCTTTCACGACGACCACATTGAAGCGGAAGCCGGGCCGGATAATCAGCGTGGGCGATATGTTCAGATTGCGCTCAATCATCATCGCCGTGGTCTGTCCGAGCTGCTGGCCGAGAGCTTGGCTAAGGGCTTGGCTGGCGGACATGGTGCCATTGGCGTTGAGGCCGGTTTGCGGCTGACTAAGGGTTACGCCAGCGGTCACACCAGACATGAGCAGAGCGGAGCCGAAGATACGGAACCAATGCGCGTTCACTTGGTCATGGAACCCGGCATAGCCCGCGCTGTCCGACCCCGGCATAGCGCCAAGGTCGATCGCCTTGCCGTCAGGAAAGATGATCCGTTGCCACGCGATGAGCGCGCGCGTCTGCCCAAAGACCGGGTTGGAATCATACGCGCCGACAAGGCGGGAGCCTTGCGGGATCAGGAGATAGCGGCCCGTCGCGGTATCGAACACGTTTTGGGAAACTTGCGCGACAATCTGCCCCGGTATTTGCGAGTTGATGCCGGAGATCAGCGTGCCGGGAATTACGAAGCCCGCGCGGAGCTGGTAGCGGGAGGGCGCTTCTACTTGGCTGTTCGAGGCCCAGCGATTGCCACCCGCATTGTTGGCGAACTGGCCATAGTTGGCAGGCGGGCGGGCATTGGCGGCACCCTGCCCGGCTCCGGCTCCTCCCCCGGCCACTTGGTTTGACAGGGCCGTAAGGGTGGCAATGTCGGAGGCCGAGGGCTGGCGGCCCTGCGCCATTGCAGCGGCCATTTGCTGTTGCAGGGCGACGAGCTGGGTTGCCGGATCAGCGCCGCCACTCATGCCGCCAGCGCCAGAGGATGCCCCATTGCGGCCGTCCTGCCATTTCAGGGCGGTAGGAGAGCGCACGGCGCTGCCAAATTGGGCAAGGCGTGCTTCGCGTATCGCTTCCATGCGTGCCCGGCGCAGATCGGCCGCCGTGGGGCCGTTGGGTTGCGCTGGCGAGGCGGTGACGGTTGGCGGCGCATTGGGATCGACCGGCGCGACCGGGATGCCATCGGCAGGCGGCAGCGGGGGCGCGTTCGCCATGACTTCCGCAGCACCGCTTGGAGCGGTCCCCGCAACCTTGTTCGCAACATCGGCCGAGCTTTGACCGACAGCCGGTTGAACCTTGGTCGCTGCATTGTCCGAGGAGCGATCAATCATAATCGACACCACGATGGCGATGAACAGCGCCACAATGCCGAGGACGATCAGCAGCGGCGCATTATTGACCCTGCGAACTCCCGTCACCAAGCGCCCGCTGTTCCCGTCCGCTGCACCGCCCGGCGAGGCTTCCGGCGACATGCTATCAGCATCAGACATAAACCTATCCCCTTACCCGGCCTTGACGACGCCACAGCGCGCGGCACGGATGCCCTTGCACTTGGCGCGCGCCGTCGCGCTGGATTGAAACTGTCCGAATTGGATGCCGTGAGAGCGTCCGTTTTGGACAAAGCGCGGCGTCACGCTCGCCCACGAAGGGCGAAGGCGCGCCGTCGCGCGCCAATAGGCGCGTGCTGCGCTTTCGGAGGAGAAGCCCGTCAGGCTGACAGACCACGTTCCGGCCTCTGTTCCATTGCCGCCGAAGCCGGGTTGCGTGCTGGCGACGGGCGACGGAACGGGAGGAGGTGCGGCAGGCGCTACGGGCCGGTTCGCCCGTTCGATCAGCTCCGGCGTTGCGCCGGTCAGATCGAGCGCCCACCCGGCAGACGGGTAGATACCCTTTTCATCCACGCCATAGATGCGGGAGAAAGTTTGCGCGCCGACCCGCAGCGTCACGCGGTAGGAATCGGCAATTGGCTGATCGACGTAATAGCGCAACGGCGTGGCCGCAGGATCGGGCTTCACGCCCTTGCCCGCCTCAATCACCGCATAGCCTGCTTGGCGCATCGAGGAGCGCAAGCCGTCACCATAGGCCCCGCCCCCGGTAGTCGGGATCAGCACCCGGCTAATCGCAGGCGGGTAGAGTTTCACCAGCTCCGCCACGGAATCGTCAACGAGGGCTTGGGCCTGATCGGGAGGAGCCGGAACGGCGAAGCTGTCCCGGTGCGAAACGCCCGCGCAGCTCGTAAGCAGGAAAGCCACTGATACAAAAATCGCACCGCGCACGATCAGCCCCCCCTTGTGATGGTGACGCGCTCTTGGCGCTTGCCGACACCGGAGATGAGGACCGCTTGGTCAAAAATCTGATCGACAATGTAGCGGCCATCTTGGAGCCGGTAATTGACGATGGAGGTATCAGCCGCCTTGGAGACGCTGCCCCCGGCCCGGACGATCAGCAGCGATGGCGCTTCCGTCTGCTCCATCGCGTGCGGCATTTCGATGATGGTTTTGACGCCATCATTGTAAACCCGGACGGGCTTCCAGCGTGCGCGGCCGTCAACGCTATAGTGGAAATCGAGATTGGAGAGATATTCGCTCCCTCCCCTGCCCGTCCCGCGCGCGCCATCGGGCACCGCCATCGTGTTTTCGGCGCGCGCCGTGTCCGATCGAGCGCGGAAAGCGGCCCATTTGGCTTGCGCTTCATCGGGATAGGTGAACGCCACCCGCGACATGAATTGCGTCCGGTGCGACACCAACCGGATATGGTAGGTGCGGCGATCGGTCGTCACGATCAGCGTTGTATTCAAGTTCGCATCGAGCGGCTTGATGATAAGATGCTGGGTTTCGTTCGGCCCGGAATTGGAAACGGCCGGTTCGATCAGCCAGCGGGCGCTATCGCCCACGTTGACCGAATTGATGTTCTCGCCCGGCTGCAACTGCACATCGCAGATTTGCAGCACAGCACAGACCACGGAGGGTTCGGAGGTGCCGAAGGCGAACAATACCGCGCCTTCGGTGCCCGGCACCGGCTTGATGCCTTCGGCGCTTTCCGCCTGCCAGCGCCGCGCGATCGACAGACCCTCGCGCTGGGTGCGCGTCAGGTTCGGATTGCGCGGGCTGATATAGGCATTGGGATCTACTTGCGCCCCTCCACCGGCAGGCATGGGCGCGTTCGCGGGCGGCATGTCGTCGGGAAGCGGCGGGCCGTCCTGCGCGGACGCGATCGAAGGCAGCGCCGCGAGGGCGGCGGCGAAATAGGCGATCTTCTTCATGTTGATTGTCCCTCCCATCAGAGTGTGCGCGACCAAGAGAAATCTTGGACGAACACGCCCAAGGGGTTTTGCTTAATTTGTTCCTCCGTGGTGGCCGAGCTGGGCGGCGCAACGCGGATCGTGACGAGCGCGCGCATTTTCGCCGGAGGCTGGATAGGCTGGCCTTGCCGATCGCGCTCCGTCTCGGTCCAATCGACCTGCCAAGAGGTCTTGGTTTGCTGAATTACCGAGGCGATTTCGACCGACACGGTTTCCCGCGCCGCGCGGGCGAAAGGCGTATTGTCGGGATTGCCGTTGAGATAGTCGGTCATCTTTGCCAACGCCGGATCGTTCGGCGCGAGCATCCCATAGACCCGGAAAATGGCTTGCTTTTGGAGTTCAACGTCAGCCGTCACCATGCGGGCCGACTGGATGAAGGAGCCGACTTGCGCTTGCACCACGCGCGCATCGACCGGCGAAGCCACATCGGCCCGCTGGGTCGCTATCGCGTCCCCCAGCGAGTCCACGCGGACCACGTAAGGGATGAATTTCGACTGACTGCCAATCGCTATGATGCCGCCGACAGCGGCGAGGACGATCAGCATCGAAAGGATTGCCATAGTCTGCCACAAGCGCCGCGAGGCAGCGATGCCGCCCACATGCTCATTCCATTGCCGCCGCGCGTTCAGGTAGGGGTTGGGATCAACCGGGGCGCTTTCCGCAGCTCGCCGCCCCCGCAGCTTGTCAAACAGACTCATGCAGCTTCTCCGAGGTATAGGGGGCCGGGCTCTGTTGCAAAAATCGTGAAGCTTGAGCATGCTTGGCGGAGATTGGACGGACGGAACGATGACGGATTTCAAGTGGCGCCATTTCCAGGG
>NZ_JACIDT010000039.1 GCF_014196495.1 Sphingobium jiangsuense | reverse complement strand
ACCCTGGAAATGGCGCCACTTGAAATCCGTCATCGTTCCGTCCGTCCAATCTCCGCCAAGCATGCTCAAGCTTCACGATTTTTGCAACAGAGCCGCCGTGAACGCCCGCAGCCGAACTGGTCAACATGATCCGTCCGTAGCGTCGCTCCACCATATGTGGCCAGACGGCGCAGGTGCAGGCGCGCGCGCCTTCCAGGTGGACGTCGAGCACCTCGCACCACTCCTCGTCGTCCATTTTGGCAAAGGTGCGGTCACGGACGATGCCGGCGTTGACGATCAGCCCGTCGATCCGTCCGAACCGTGCCATCGCGGCGTCGGCGATTGCCTGCCCATCCCTCGCATCGGCGATGCACGCTTCTGCGATGCCCCCTGCCGCGCGAATTGTCTCGGCAACGTCGGCTGCGCTCTGCCCGCGTCCCGCGACAAGGACTTGTCCACCCTCGCGGGCAAGAGCGAGGCAATATTCGCGGCCGATGCCCGCGCCGCCCCCGACGACGACGATCACCTGTTGCGCGAACAATCCGGTCAGACCAGCCATCTGCTGCATCCTCGCTGCGTTTCTTCGTTTGGTTTCACGTCAGCCGTTGGCAGCACCAAGCTGACTCGGAAGTGTCGGCAGGAGTCGCCGATGTAGCCAAGGCCGGAGCAGGCCGGCCGCGCGACATTGCGAATCTACCGACATTTCCTTGTCGAGGGCAGCGCTTACCCCGCCTCTTCCTTAGCCATCCGCAGGAACTGGGACCGTGTCTTGGGCCCGTATGTCTGGAACGATGGATTCGGCCGTTCGGCATAGACATTCTGCAATCGCCGTAACGGATCTAGCGCGCCTGGGTCCGCGAGCGCCTTAACCTGCGAAGGCACGATCCCGTAAAGTCGCGCCGAATTCAATCCGAATACCTTGGCTCGAATCTCATCGGTTATTGCCGGATATCCGTAGCGTTCCTGATATTCCTCTGAAATATGGAAGGTCTGAAAGGCCAGAATCTGGTCCTGTGGAGAGCCGAAGAAGAGGCTGTCGGTGCCCCACACGACATTGTCCTCACCGACATATTTGAGAAGCTTGCCGATAAAGTGAGCAGCCTGGTTGGGATCCTTCATCACATAGCGCCAGGATGCGCCGATCTCCGCATAGACATTGCTGCCCGGCCCAAGCCCCGCCTGCCGCATCGATCGGATCAGGGAATTCGTGCCTATGTCCGCCGGCCCCCGATCCGAATACGGCCCTTCGGCGAGTTCGGGCACGAAAGCGGAGTGATAGATGACGAACGCCATGTCCTTGTAGGTTCTGGCCGCCGGCCCGACGTCCTTCGCGCTCATATAGGGCTTGCTGTCCGGCGTGGCGATTTCGCTGGGAAACGGCAATCCCTTGTGCACGCAGATGATCCTGATGTCGTTCCGAAGGAGTTCGGACACATAGCGATCCATCACGCGGTGGTCGTCGAGCCAGAAGGACAGCCCGCTATTGAGAAACTGGGTATAGGTCTTGGCTGCCGAAACGCCCCATTTCTCCTTGATCTCGCCAATATTCTTGACGTCACGCTCCATGGTGGGGTTGATCCGTCCGTGCAGGAGGAGCCGTTTCCCGCTTTGCAATGCCTGCACGGCGTCACGTGTTTCGCTGGCTTCACTATGGCTGAGCGGCATGGTTTCTTCGGTGCTAGGAACGAAGGTCAGCACGGCCACATCGGTATAGCTGTCCAGGAATACGTCCTTCATGTAGTTCGGACCGCTTACCCATCCCAGCAGCTTGATGATTTCGGGATCGCCCATGTCGGCGTCGGTAACCTTGCGCTGTGCGAACGCAGAGAGCCAAGAGCGATTGCGATTGCCCCAATCCCGGCCGAAATGGTGGGTCTGAACATCGAAGATGAAGTGCTTCTTCTTCAGCAACTCTTGCGCCACCGAGGAGTCCTTCCCCGCGTCGAGCGGCACTTTCCAGCTTCCGCCCGTCTGACCATAGGCCTTGTTGATATCGTTGAAGGCCAGGAGCGTGGCTGCGGCTCCGCACGCCGACATCATGAAGTTGCGCCGCCCCATGCCGATCGCGCGGGCAGACTCGCCGGCGACGTCAAGGGCGTGGCGATTTGCTGCCTTGTGCCGCTCATTCAGCGGAATTGGATAGGTTTCCCCGTTGGTAGCGGAATCGACTTTTATGGGAAGTCGGCGGCCCTCGGGATCATGATCTCCCCACATACTTAATTCCTTCCAATATTTGACTCTTTTATAAGAGGGTTAAAATGTCTGAAAAATAATGATGTAATCATGAATTAATTACGATTCCTTGTTCAGATAGATTGGAGATTTCTTCATTGGTATATCCAATGCGGGAAAGGATTTCCTGCGAATGTTCGCCGAGAAGTGGGGGGAAGTTTTGCGCTGGACCACGCGATCCGCTAAGCCGAGCTGACCGCCTCACCATTGTAACGGGTCCCGCAATGGGGTGTTCGCGTGTCTCGAACAGCTTGCCGTGAACGACCTCGGGCGATTCATACACTTCCGGAATCGTCAGTATCTCGGCGTAGGGAACTCCCTTTTCTGCGAACCCTTCCATCCAGTGCGCTAGTGGCCTTGCTGCGAAGTAGGGGCGCATGACATTGATGAATTCTCCCCAGTTGGCCCGCCGATCCGCCTGCTTGGCGAATCGCGGATCTGTGGCGAGCTGAGGGCAGCCAAGTAGCTCGATCAGGGCGAAGAACGCCTTTTCAAGCGCCCCTAGCTGCACGGCGATCAGCTTGCCGTCGGCGCAGGTCATGATGCACGCCTGTGACGTCGCGCCCCGTGAGTCCCATGTGGGCACAATCTGGGCATCGGTGTATCCGGCATAGAAATCCGGGATAAACGAGACAGAGGCGTCGACCATAGTGATGTCGATGCGCCCGCCTTCTCCGGTCACCTCCTTGGCGCGCAGTTTAGCCAAGATCGCCGTTGCCGCCTGCATCCCGGTCACTTGGTCGGAAACGGTCGGCCCCCGCAAAACCGGGTTTTCATGGTCAGTGAACAAGTAGAGTATGCCGGACAGCGCCTGCCCGACCGTGTCGAAAGCCGGCCGGTTGCGGAACGGACCATCGGCGGAAAAGCCGGCGACCGCGCAATAGATGATGCCCGGGTTGATCTCCTTGAGCGCCTCATAGCCGATCCCCAGGCGATCCATCACGCCAGGGCGGAAGTTCTCCAGGACTACATCCGTTTCGGCCGCGATCTTCTTGATGATTTCGCGCGCCTCCGGCGAGCCGAGATCGAGCGCAACGCTCTTCTTGTTGCGATTGAACGCGCGGAAGTTGCAGCCATAGTTTGGAACGTTGCGTCCTCCGACATAAGTGCGGAACGGGTCTCCGCCGCCAGGGCGCTCGATCTTTATGACTTCCGCTCCATAATCGGCAAGCTGTTGACCGGCAAATGGACCTGCAATGAACTGTGCGATTTCGAGCACACGGACGCCCTTCAGAGGGCTATCAACGGGGATCTCCTTGCTCACGGACATCACTCCTCCCTAAATTCAGAAAAGAAAAAAGATTTCAGTCTATAACCTGCTGTCCGTAATCAGCTTATTCATCCGGCTCGAACATCAGAAGATTAGTCCCATCGGGCAGTGGCGCCCATGTCTTGCGGACGCGCATTCCGATGGCGGCTTTGTCGAGAGGGCAGTTTATCAGGTTGCCAATCACATTCACGCCTTCATCCAGCGTAATGGCCGCGACGAGAAATGGTGTATGACCAGCAAAAGGCGGGCGGGCCATATTGGCAACCGTATAGGTAAATACCACGCCGCGGCCGGAGACTTCTCGCCACTCCAGATCTCGGCTGCCGGTGAAGACGCTGACTGGTCTAGGATAGAACTGATACTGGCCACTCTTTCGGCAATATTGGATAACCAGCCTACCTTCGCGGGTTGCTTCCCAATAGGGTTCGGAAAAGCTGAAATGCGGGGGAGGCTGGCGTTTGACGCCAAGCGTATCATTCATCTGTTCGCTCATGCGGCCATCATCCTTCCGCGCCGAGAATAAGGGCGGTGCTCGTGTTCCAGTTGCGGACATAGCGTAGGCCGCCGATGCCCGTGACCAGCGCGTATTCCCGGTTTTTCACCTGGCGTGCGCCGCCCTTGCCGAAAACCTGGCGCACGCCCTCGATCAAGTTGACACCGCCGCCGGCAAGGCCCGGCTGACCCGCGGAAATCTGGCCCCCCCCTGTGTTGATCGGCAAATCGCCATCATGGGCGAGATTGTGCTCCTTGATGAAGGCTGCCCCCTGTCCGCGCTTTGCGAAGCCAAGCATTTCAAGCTTGATCATGACCGCGATCAGGAAATCGTCGTAGGGTTGGTAGCTACCCATATCCTGGGGTTTGAGCCCGGCCTGGGCGAACGCTTTCTGGCCTGCGATGCAATGGCCAGTTTCCGTAATATCGGTCAGATTCTCGTTCGCGCGGTAGTTCGTCCTTTCGCCATAGCCCAGGGGTACCGCGAAATTGTCCAGCCCCTTCTCCTTGGCGCGCTTGCGGGTGGTCATTAGAAGGCCGTTGCCCCCATCGCACGTCATCACACAATCCAGCAGGCGGATCGGGTCCGCGATCATGCGCGAATTGAGGTAGTCCTCGACCGTAATCGGCTTTCGCAGCTTCTCGCAGGCATTGTCGTTCAACAGTGCATGGTTGCGCTGGGTAACGGCAAGCTTGCCCAAGGCCTCCACATCGAGCCCGTAGAGGTGATCGTACCGGCGGCTCAGCAGTCCGAAATCGGCGGGTCCACCGAGCAAGCCCTGAGGATATTGCCATTCGTCATGGAACGACCGCATGTTCAGGGTGGCTTGGTCGGTCGCCTGAGTGTCGATATTGAGCAGCAGGATCGTGGTGCATAATCCTGCATCCAGCGCCGCCGCGGCGCGGGCGACTGCTCCCACCGCCGAAGAGCCGCCGATGTCCACGGTCTGGCAGAAATCGAGCTCCAGGCCGAGAAACTCGGCGGTTGTCTGAGACCAGAAGCAATTTCCCGCACCGCTGATCGACGCGTTGATCAACATTCCGTCGATCTCGGCCTTTTCGGTGCCGGTGCTCGCGATCAGCGACTCCAGCACCTCGCCGCCCAATTCCCAGACATGCCTCCCGGCTCGGGCCTCGATCTTCGTTTCCGCAAAGCCGATGATCGCGTTATCACGTAACGCCATGTTTCTCTCCTCTGAGCTCGTGGCCAGGGTCAGCTTTGGGTGCCGGGTGCTTCGCCATGTTCGTCCCCCGATCTGCCCGGCTTGACCAGCGGTCTTGCCCGGCCCGAGACGAACTCCTCGATCCGTTCGGCGGACTCGGAGCCCATTGAGATTTGGCTGAACACCCCTTCGATGAACAGCCCGTCGTCATAGGAACAATCCTGAATGCGAGGCAGTCCGTGGACGACCGCCCAGTTCACCAGGGGCGCATTTTCCGCGATCCGGTGCGCAAGCGAGGTGGCGCGCTTGATATGCTCACCTTTGGGCACACAATATTGCAACAGGTTGTAGCGCTCGCCTTCTTCGGCCGACAAGACCCGGCCGGTCAGCATCATGTCGGTCATCCGGGCAACGCCGAGCAGGCGGGCAATGCGCACGGAACCGCCACCGCCGATATAGAAGCCGCGCTGGCCCTCAGGAAGCGCGAAGAACGAGGTTTCGTCCCCTACGCGGACGTGGCAAGAGGTTGCAAGTTCAAGGCCGCCGCCCACGCACGCGCCGCTGATCGCCGCGACGAAGGGAATACGGCCACGCGCCAGATGGTCGTGGGGGCGGCCCTTTGCTGCCGTCCCGACGCGCATGTCTAGATATCTGGAATGATCGGTTACCCAGCTTTGAGCTTCGGCGAGATCCATGCCCCCGGAGAAGTGTTCATTGTGACTGAACAGTAAACCTACGCGCGCCTCCTCGCCGGCGCGATTGATTGCTTCTTCCAGCTGTCGCAGCAGCGCAGAGCTCAGCGCATTGCGCTTCGCGGGGCGATTAAGGCCGATTTTGGCAATGTTGCCGTCGAGCTCGTAAGTTACTACCTGTCCAGACATTTAGATTCCTTGTGGCAATGATTATCCCCCCGGGGCGAATTACTTCATACGTGGCAAGCCAAGACCACGCAGGGCAATCGTGTTGCGCTGCATTTCGCCTGTGCCCCCGCCGATGGCCGTCATTATCGAGTAACGCAATTCCTGCTCCATTTCGCCGAGCGGTGCAGAAGGGCAGTCCTCGGAAAGGAGGCCGCCCGAACCAAGAAGATCAAGTGCGGCTTCGCCAAATCGCTCATGAAGATCACCTATGAACATCTTGCTTATCGCGGCCTCATAAATGGGTACGCGCTCGGCCTGAACCAGTTCGGCGTTGCGCAGCGCAAACTGCCGGGCGATCTCCAGATCAGCGGCAAGCCCGCCGATCCTGTCACGGATGACGGGATCCTTCGCCCGGTCGTTGTCCGCCGTAATCAGGTGGTCGATAAGACGGTACAAGATCTTCTGGAGATGCGCAGCCACACTTCCGATCGTCACTCGCTCAGCTGCCAATGCGCTCGTTATCACTTGCCAACCGCCGTTTTCCGGCCCCAGCAAGGCACTCGCTGGAATGCGGACGTCATCATAAAAGGTCGC
This sequence comes from Sphingobium jiangsuense, assembly GCF_014196495.1. GTDB lineage: Bacteria > Pseudomonadota > Alphaproteobacteria > Sphingomonadales > Sphingomonadaceae > Sphingobium > Sphingobium jiangsuense. Next base: position 3,496 of record NZ_JACIDT010000039.1, on the reverse strand, counting down.
GCAGAAAGTACGCCCGTACATCGCTTTGATCGGGCGGATATCGATCCCTGGCGTATCCAGCCGCACGAGAAAGGTGCTGATGCCGGCATGCTTGGGCTTCGCCTCGGGATCGGTCCGTGCCGCGAGAATGGCATATTTGGCGAGTTCGCCATTGGTCGTCCACAGCTTCTGGCCCGAGACGACCCATTCCTCGCCATCGCGCCGCGCCATGGTGCGCAGCGACGCGAGGTCGGAACCTGCCTCGGGCTCGCTGTAGTGCAGGGCGAACATCGATTCGTCGTCGCCCCGCAGCATCGCCGGCAGAAACTGTCGCTTCTGTTCATCTGAACCGAATTTGATGATGGCGGGGCCGATAATCGTTTCGGCGACCATATAGGTTTCCGACGGCGCCTCGCAGAATTCAAGCTCCTCGATGAAGGCTAGCTGTTCGTCGGCTGCGCGAGCCTGTCCGCCGAGCTCCTTTGGCCAATCAAGACCAAGCCAGCCTGCCTCTCCCATCTTACGGGCGAACTCCGGCTGCCACCGTCGGTATAGCAATGGCTTTTTGCGATTGGCTTCGCGTTCGGCAGCAGTCCAGTTGGCATCAAGCCATTCACGGATGGATTTCCGAAATTCGATGACGCGCTCACTGGTGTCGTGCGAAGGCAGCTTCGCACCTTTTGACAGCAACTGGTCCGCCAAGGCGGAGCGGGCGCGTTGTGCGCCACCAAAACGTGCGAGATCGGCGTGGACGCTGCGAAAATGGCGCGGAGCCTCATGCTCTTCGGAATATCCGATCGCTCCCAAAGCGTGATGGACTTCAAGGATGAGCTGGCGCAATGCCGGGCCGGCAAATGCGATCGCGGCATCGGCAAGCATGCGCCAGCCGGCATCACCTCGGTCATAGGCATCCGCTGTTTTACCAAGTCCAAGGCGGGTGCCATCAAGCTGAACGAGGCAGTTCGCCAGCTTATGCTGGATGGCCTGGAATTCGCCGATCACGTGACCGAACTGACGCCGGATCTTGGCGTACTCAAGCGCCAGATCGAAGGCGCGCTGAGCGGCCCCTTCAGCACGCGACGTGGCGGCCAGACGCGCGATCGTAGCTGCGTCGGCAAGTGATTTCTCGTCAAACGGATGCCAGGCAACTGGCCGGCAATCCAGTTCAAGCTCGCCGAGTGGCGCGATCGAAAGTGCAGGCGTGGGCGTTACGCGCACGCCGTGACCGTCAAGCATGACGATAGCGATACCAAATGGGGCGCTCGTCAGTACCAGGACATGGGTAGAGGCGGTCAGGCCCTCGACAAAAGCAGTGCGACCCAGGAGGCGGCCATCTGCCCATCTTGCGGCACCCGCGGCGAAATCGCCGTCGAAACCCGACAAGGCGACCGTGGGTATCGCCTTTCCCGATCGAACGTCCGCAATGAAGGATCGCGTTACAGGATCATCGAAGCCTGAGAACAAGCGGTTGCACAAGAAGGTGGCGATAAGCGGCGTGTGACAGGATGCTCGCCCAAGCTCCTCACAAACAAGGAGCGTCTCACGCAGACCTGGTCCTTCCGGTGCACCCAGTTCGGCAAGCCCGAGCTCGCACAGCTCGCTGTTGATCCGGCGCAGTTCTGCCGGATCCGATGACATGGTGACAGCCCGGTCAGTCGTCCATTCATCCCCAAGCAGGCGCCGCACGGAGCCAACCAGCAGCACGCGTTCTTCCGAAGACATCTTTAATGACATTTCTACTGCCTTTGTTCTGTTCGACCCGGCCGGCGCGTAACAGTATCACTTGAAGAGATGTGTCCCTGGGTGGTTTCGCCCTTCCTTGTCGATGCGTGCGCAGTACATTCGAGAGTCGGCATGTGGTGGTTTGGCGTTGGCAGGGGTTGTTTTTCAAATGCCAATAGAGGTAGCCATTACCAATAGAGGTACACATTCATGCCTGTTGCGTCAACATGGCGGCGCCGGGAAAAACTGTATCGTCGACGACAACTCGGCACGACGGTGGTAAGGACCGAAAGCTGCATGAACCTGACACCTGCCGGGATCGGGACGAGGCCTGTGTGGGTGAAAGGCCTGCTAGTTAACGCTCTCGTCGATCCGCTTTTAGGCTCCGTACGCGCCAGACCGCTGACTTCCGTCGCGACAGCGCTTGAGCGATTTATAAATCCGCGGGTACCTGCTGCTCTATGCACATTGTGTGCTGTTGCGGGGTAATGGGTTCACCTCTATCACCTAGATTGAGGCAGCGGTCCCAGCGCTATCATATGTAGCGTACTTATACCCAGGTGGCGCGGAAGCTATATCATGCGTGACGGACGAGACTCATGAGTGGGGGTTGGAAGACCGATCCGATTACCAAGCGTGCAGTAGATCTTTTGCGCCGCGACTCGCTCTTGCTGAGGGACGGAGAATTTATTGGGGCGGAGGAGGAGCTGCGCGCGCGCTATGGTGTAAGTAGGCCGACGTTGAAGCTGGCCGCGGGCATTGTGGCTCAGGACCAGCTCGTTCAGACACGGCGCGGCATGAACGGCGGTTACTTCGCCGCCCGCCCAACTGCGGACGCCGCTGCACGGGCTGCATCAATTTTTCTGAGCGCCAACGGAGCGAGTCTCGAAGAATTGGTCAATGCGTCCACGCCCATACGAATTGAAATCGCGCGTCTTGCGGCGTTATCGGATGATCCGGATCTGCATGCCGAGCTGGAAGCGTCTCTGCATGAAGAAGCTGCTCTAATGGCCGAGCCGTTCAGCTACACCGCCTTCCTCCGAGCAGATCGTCGATTCTGGGTCACCTTAAGCGCAGCCTGCGGCAATCCGGTCCTGCAGCTGTTCCTGGACGTCTTGCTGTCCCTTGTGCTCGCTGTCGTGGAATCGAAGGATCCTGTTGGAGGAGATCGTGCGCGCTATAAAGACATGCTGAGTCGCCGGCACCGCGTGGCGCAAGCAATATTGAAAAGGGATCCGGCTATGGCTGCTCTTGCGGCGCGGTGCAGCACTCTCATTTCCGACTTCGACAAGAATAGGAAGCTGACCGACTATACGGGGGATGTCGGGCTGAAATGGTCATGAGGCCATCGCCACTCGAAGCTGATCGAGACTCGTCCGCCATTTAATGGCGGCAATGGCTAAATCGATCATGGCAGAGAGGCTTGCTGCGTCTTGCATGCGCGCGTGGCGATGTGGTCGATTCCTTGAGCCGGTAGAAACCTCACCCAAAGCCTTGATCAATAATTTCCGTGCGACTGGCTGGTCTGGTTTGCAGCCAGCAGGCCATCCTTGTCTACCGACCGGCTCGCCCTTCCGAGCGCCGTCTGTCGTCGCTCGACGGGGACGATCGTCAATGTCGCACTAGTGCTTTAGCTGGCCGTCACCCCAATCGGGGTATCGGCCGAGCGTCGCCATGCTTGCGGCCATCAGCAGCGACAGGGCTCTGTTGCAAAGATTGGCGGCAGTCAGAGGTAGGCTGTCGCTCTGCGCCGATCAGGCGGCTGCTGCGAAATGGTGGTTGAGCATGCCCATGG
>NZ_JACIDT010000038.1 GCF_014196495.1 Sphingobium jiangsuense | reverse complement strand
CGAGATTGGAGGACAAGAGCGAGCCTGGTAGATCGCCATGTTCAATCTTTGTTCTTCAACATGGCCAAAATCGCAGCTTCGGGCCGACTGGGCCTATTAAGGGCGGGCGCTTAATGTCCCCTGTCGGAAATCACATGAATCCGCGCATGGCTGGCCTTCCGGTCGCGACCACGCCGCCGCCGCGATCTGGCTGCACGAAAAACCCTGACGGATTGAAAATCCGCACGAAAACCCCGATTTCAGGGTTTCCCGTCACCCTCATAGGCTCATGCCGCGATCCCGTTGCAGGACCAGCTCGCGCTCATGGAGCAACTGCCCCACCGCCCGCGCCATTTGGGGTTCGCGCTGGATCTGCTCGATGTAGAGATCCTTGGTGTGCTGGTTCGCCCCGTTATAGGCATCCACCGCCTTGCGGAGCGCCTCCGGGGTCGCCTTCCAGTCGCTGTTATGGTCGCCATAGCCGTGGGCGCCCGCCTCACGCTTCCCGGCTATGGTCCTGAACTTATCCGCCACCTTCTCCCGTTCCTGCGCCTGCTGGCGCTCCTGTGCCTGCTCACGCGCGCGCTCGGCGGCAAGCTGCTCCTGACGCTGCGCCTCGGCGGCATCGCGCCGATCGCGATCGACCGCGCCGCTCAAGGTCGCCGCGAACGCATGCAGCCTGCCCGATATGCGCTGCCCCGCATCGCGTAGCCACTCGGTCCCCCGCTCGATATACTGGCGCAGGCCCCGCCGCTCGATGACGCCGGCGTTGTGCTGGCCCACCATCGTCACCGGCTCATAGGCCCGCCCCTCCCGCATCGCCTGATGCTCGGCGCGGCGTTCCATCGCCGTCGCGCTCGGCCCCATATGCACGGTCGCCTCCTGCTCGATCCCCTGCCGCTGGTGACTGCGATGGTCCACCCGCTCCACGCTACCGGCGCGCTCAAGGGCGACATTCTGCATCTCGGCCCACCGGCCACGCCAGCGCTCGACCTCCCCGCTCGTCTTCTGGTCCAGTTCGCGGGTCTTCTCGCCCAGCCCTTCCGGGCCGATCCGCCGCGTCGTCGTCAGCAGATGGGCATGGTGGTTGCGCTGGTCGCCCTCGCGACCTGGTGCGTGGATCGCCACGTCCACCGCCACCCCATGCCGCTCGCTGATCTCCCGCGCGAGGCCCAGCGCAAGCTCACGCCGCGCCTCGGCCGACAACTCGGCCGGAAGCGCGATTTCATATTCGCGGGCGACGGTGGAGTTCTTGCGCGTCTCGGCCTGCTCGGCGGCGTTCCAGAGCGCGGCGCGGTCGTTGGCCCATGCCGGGGCGTCAGCGGGCACGACAAGCGCGCTATGCTCGACGCCCTGCTTGCGGGTGTAATCATGGACGAGGCCGGTGCGCTCGTCCGTGATTTCGACACCCGCACGATAGGCCGCCGCCGCCGTCGCACTGCGACCGGCGGAACGGCCTATCGTTTTCACCGCAAGATGGAAGCTCGCCATCGCCGCGCCCTACCTTTGCCATGCGGGAGCATGGCGCGGGCGATAGCCCGCTGGGGTTCAGGGGTATCCCCTGACGCACGCAAACGCAAGTTTGCATAAGTGCGCCCTTCCTCTCTTTCGCTCGGTCGGGTCCGGTGCTATCAATATCGCGCAGCGAAAGGATTGACCATGGCCGCTCCAACGCCAGAGGCTATCGAAAGCGCACGTCGCAAGGTCCAGCAGGCCAAGGCCCGGTTGCAGGCACTGGAAGCCCGCGCCGCCACCCTGAACCGCAAGGCCGATGCCCGCCGCAAGATCATCCTCGGCGGCCTGCTCCTTGATGCCGCCATGAAAGACCCAGCATGGGAATCCCGTCTCACTGACCTGATGAACCGCATTAGCCGCGATCAGGACCGTAAGGCGTTCGAGGGCTGGACCTTCAAGGGAGGCCCCGCCGATGCCTGATCCCTTCGACCCTGCCGAGTTCGACGCGCCCCCTCCCTCCGATCCCCACACGGACTATCGTGACCTGCTCGACGCCATGCGCAAGGCCGGGGCCGAAGGGGTCGCCCAGCAGGCCGCCGCCCTGTCCCGCCAGATCGAGCAGGAAGCCCGTCAGCGCGCCGAAGCGGGGCAGCAGACCCAGAACGCGCTCAACGAACTTCTGCGGGCCGCTGCGCAGCTTCAGCGGGTCAACGAGGCCATAGGCTGGGAGCGCCTGAAGGGATGGCTCTACGCCGCCCTGATCGGGCTGGGCCTGATCTTCGCCGCGGCCCTCGCCTATCGCTGGGCGCAGGAACCCAAGATCGAGCGTCAGCTATACGGATGCACCGCACGATGGGACGCCAAGGCCCAGACGTGCAGGGGCAAGTGGGTGCCCCTCTATGAGCAACAGCCCTGACATGGCTGGTATCTGCCCCTATATCGTAGTATCACTAGGTGATACCTCAATCCCGAAGGTGCGATATGGCTACCTCTCTCAAAATTGACGACACGCTCAAGGGCCGGGTTCAGCACCTCGCCGCGATCCGCGATAGGTCGGCCCACTGGATCATGTGCGAGGCGATCCGGGCCTATGTGGACCGCGAGGAAGCCCGCGAAAGCTTCAAGGCCGAAGCCCTCGCCTCATGGGCCGAATATCAGGAAACCGGGCTGCACCTGACCGGCGAGGAAATGGCCGACTGGCTCAATAGCTGGGGCACCGCTGATGAAGGCGAATGCCCGCCGTGCCACGTCTGATCGTCACTCCCCGCGCCCGTCTCGGCATGGTCCATTGCCGGACGTTTCTGGAGGGGAAGAACCCGGAAGCGGCGGCGCGGGCCGGTCAGGTGATCGCCGCCCGCCTGCTCGCCCTTCAAACCACGCCGGATATAGGCCGCCCATTCGACGGGGAAGAGGGGCTGCGTGAACTGGTGATCGGGTTCGGGTCGAGCGGCTATGTCGCGCTCTACCGGCATGACCCTGCCGATGATGCCGTCTATGTCCTTGCCCTTCGTCACCAGCGCGAAGCCGGATACCCCTGATTGCCCTCTGGTGCCCGTCAGGGCACCGCCAAGCCCTTGGATGGCGAAAACTACCCCCCAAGCGCCTCCCTGCGCTCTACGGGCCGGAAATCGCCTCCTGCACCCCCTGATAGCCAATTGCGACCTTGCAGCGTGTGCGACGTGGAAGGGATGCGGATTCCTGTCCGTCATGCGCCCTAACGCGTGCCGCGACTAGCGGCACTCATTGTTCACTTTTTGTTCTTATCTAAAGGGGCTGCTTCGCCAGCGCTTAGGTCCGCGCTCGCACCCCCTTTAGATCATTAGAAGGGCGAGATTTTTTATGTAATTATTTCAATATCTTGATGGGGGGGGGTGTGACTCCTAGGAGTCACAGGGGTGTGACTCCTAGGAGTCACAGGTCTGTCCTGTAACTTGACAGGCAAGTCTTGTTTTGCGACCGGTGTTTGTCCAATTTCTCGACACCGGAGTCACACCCCTGTGACAGATACGCGCACCTTACCCGCTGCCCCCTCTCCGACAGGGACATGGGTTCAAACTGATCGGGCCACCCATGAGGCTTGGGCGCGCATGTCGGTGAAAAGTCCCCGCGCCTCCGCGTTGCTCCACATCCTCGTTGCGCGGATCGGCCAGCACAACGCGGTGGTGGCATCGCAATCCGTCCTAGCTAAGCTCATGGGCTGCAACCGGCGCACCATCGTGCGGGCGATTCAAGACCTCGTGGAAGGCCGCTGGGTCGAAGTCCGCCAGATCGGGGACCGGGGCACCGTGAACGCCTATGTCGTCAATGATCGGGTGGCGTGGCATGGCCCCCGCGAAGGGCTACGTTATTCGCTGTTCAGCGCAACTGTGGTGCTGGCCGAGGACGAACAGCCGGACCGGGGGGAGCTAGGGCAACAGGAACCATTGCGGAAGCTGCCCCGCCTGTTCCCCGGCGAACAGCAGTTGCCCGCAGGGGACGGGCTTCCCCCTCCATCCCAGCCCTTTTTCGATGGCATGGAACCGGCCCTTCCCGCTCTGGATGAACCGGAACCTGATCCAGCGATGCAAGAGGAACTCTCCCAGCTAGTCACTGGCCTAGGCAACAAGCTTCGCGCATCCGACGCCTCGCCCGATGACGATGCAACCGGTATATAGATACTATACAAACCCACTTAACAGCGAGTGACACTATGGGTATCACCCTAAGAGAAGCATCGGAAAAGGTCGGTGTCACCCGCCAAACGCTTATGAAGGCGATCAAGACGGGCCGGGTTTCCGCCGAAAAAGCCGATAATGGCGAATGGCGCATTGAACCTGTCGAGTTGTTCCGCGTCTGGCCCCCTGTAAACGAGGTGCAGCAACCTTTACAGGATGGTTTAACAAGTAGTGACACCCCCGGTTTACAGGCTGAAAACAGGCTGTTGCGGGAGCAGGTTGCAGAGCTGCGTGAAGAACGGAACGCTTGGCGGGAACAGGCGCAGCGGCTTGCCCTGACCGATCAGCGCGCGGCCCCTCAACCCACCCCCCAGCGCGGATTCTGGTCACGCCTGTTCAGCCGCCAGGGCGACAGCCCTAGCGGCGGTGAGGCATGAGGGTAGCGGGCAACACCTGATTGTCGTGCCGTGGCGAGGCTTGCCTTGTCATTTCAAAGCCGTCACCCTGTAATTCCATAGCCTTTCGTAAGGGATAAAATGACCGAGCGATGAAAAAGCTGACCGCATCAATATGTGTTGGCCTTGGGGCACTTGGCTCGATCTTCACGGCTGTCACCATGTTTAGCCCGCCAATCGCCACTGCAAGCGCGATTGATCCCACATTCTCCAAGTAAGTCGCTGATTTCGCTGTCGTAATCGTGATATTTCGCATATAAATCATGGCGTTGACGGCTGCGAGGGGCGCGTTTCATGGATCACCTGGAGGGTGCGGGCTTGGCGCGGGGAGATCGGGTTGATTTCGACCGCCGTGTGCGTCTGGAGTTCCGTGGTGCGCAGATCAGTTCAGACGGTGGCCTGCTGGTGATGCGCGAGCTTGATGACGTGCTCGGCCTGTCCAATCTGGCGTCGGAGGCGCTGCGAGACAGCCGCACCGGGAAGAACACGCTCCATCGGCTTGACGGATTGTTCCGGCAATCGGTGTTCGGACGACTGGCCGGATACGAGGATGTGAACGATGCCGACCGCTTGGCCCTCGATCCCGTGATGCGTCAGGTCGTTGGCGGCAGGGCCGTCGAGGCGCAAGCTGCTTCGGCATCGCAGATGGGACGGTTCGAGACCGAGACGCTGGCTCTGGCCGCGAACCGGGCGGCGCTGGCCGATCTGAACGGCCAATGGATCGACCGGTTTCATGACCGCAACGGGTTGAAATACATCGTGCTGGACATGGACAGCTCGGTCAGCCCCACCCACGGCGATCAGGAAGGTGCTGCCTGGAACGGGCATTTCGACTGCACCTGCTATCACCCCATCTTCTTGTTCAACCAGTTTGGCATGCTGGAGCGCTGCGCCCTGCGTAACGGCAATGTCCACAGCGCCGATGGCTGGCGGGATGTCCTTGATCCCGTCATTGCCCGATATGCTGGCCGCGACCTTGGTGGACGCTTCTTCCGGGCCGACGCTGCCTACGCGATCCCCGCGATCTATATGCGGCTGGAAGAAGCCAGGTTCTTCTACGCCATCCGTCTGCCCGCCAACGCCGTCTTGCGCGAGAAGATCGCGCATCGGCTGACACGGCCCGTGGGACGGCCTTCGCTGACCAAGGTCAAACGGTTCTTCGAGGACTTCGAGTATCAGGCGGCGTCCTGGGACAAGCCGCGCCGCGTCATCGCCAAGATCGAATGGCATCCGGGCGAGCTGTTCCCCAAAGTCGGCTTCATCGTCACCAACCTGCCGATGGAGCCAGACTGGGTGGTGAGGTTCTACAACCAGCGCGGCACCGCAGAGCAGCACATCAAGGAAGGCAAATATGCCTTTCGCTGGACGCGGCTGTCATGCCGGAAGTTCCGGCACAACGAGGTGCGGCTGCAACTGCACGCGCTGGCCTACAACCTGGCAACCTTCCTGCGCTGCATCGAACTGCCCGAGGCCATGGCGGACTGGTCGTTGACCAGCCTGCAACTCAAGCTGATCAAGATCGGCGCCCGCGTCGTCCGCCACGCCCGCGCCATTACCTTCCAGTTGGCCGAGGTCGCCGTCACCGGCCCGATGGTGCGGGCCGTCCTTGCCGCCATCCGCCGTCTTCGAACGCCTCCGTCATGCGCATGACCACGATCCATGCCCAAGCTGAACGAAAGCGGCAGGACAGGTCCGTCTGCCGCGCGGAAAAGCGGCTCTGCCGGGCCAGAATGCTGCGGGTTCGAGGCTTGATCCACCCGACTTCGGCCGTTTGCGCGACGACAGACATCGCTCGGGGCGAAAAACGCTTGCCCAGCGAGCAAAATCAGGCGATCTTGAAGTCAAGCGGAAGGCCACTTGGGGAATGTCGGATAGAATGACTAAGCTCTTGAATGACCATCGGATCGATCCACGGATCAAGGCTGTTTTCGGCGAATATGGCGCGCCGGCCGCGTCCGATCTGCTTACGCGCGAAGAGCTGATCGAATTCATGCACACGCCCGAAGCGCAGGCGGCCGTAGCGGCCGACGCGCAATTTTTTGCGGAAGCCGTGTGCGAAGCGTCTGCGCCGTCCTCCGGCATCATCTATGAAACCAAGACCTTCATTTCGCAGCCCGACGGGAATGAGATCAAGATCCAGTATATCCGCCCCGAAGGCGCGGGCGTCCTGCCCTGCGTCTACTATATGCATGGCGGCGGGATGGCGACCTTGTCCGCCTTCGACCCCAATTATCGGGGATGGGGCAGCATCATCGCAGCGCAGGGCGTAGCGGTCGCCATGGTCGATTTCCGCAACAGCCTGCTGCCGTCTTCCGCGCCTGAAATCGCGCCCTTTCCCGCCGGCCTCAACGACTGTGTTTCCGGGCTGAAATGGGTCCACGCGCATGCGGAGGAGTTGCAGATCGATCCTGACCGGATCACGCTTGCCGGCGAGAGCGGCGGCGGCAATCTGGCGCTGGCGACCGCGCTGAAGCTTAATCGTGACGGCGACATCGGCCTTATCAACGGCGTCTATTCGCTGTGCCCCTTCATCGCAGGGCAGTGGCCGCACCCTGATCATCCGTCATCGCACAATAATGAAGGCATCTTCATCAGCATCGGCAACAATCGCCTGACGCTGGCCTATGGTATCGAGGCGTTCGAGCGGAAAGACCCGCTGGCTTGGCCCATCTTCGCGTCTGAAGACGATCTAAAAGGGCTGCCGCAAACCGTCATCAGTGTGAATGAGTGCGATCCCCTTCATGACGAAGGCGTCGCTTTCTATCGCAAGCTGCTGGCGGCGGGCGTGCCCGCGCGGTGCCGCTCCTTGATCGGGACGGTGCATGCGGTCGAGATTTTGCCGCGATGCGCGCCCGATATCAGCGCCAACACCGCCAACGACATCGCCTATCTCGCGCGGACCGGCAAGTGAGGATGGCTCCGCCCTCTGCCGATGTCGCTGGCTCGCCTTTCGACGGAATTGCTAAAGGAGATTGCAATGGCTGACGGTTCTTGGTCGCCGACACCTTCATTGAAAAGTCAGGTGAGCGAAGCGGAATGGCGGATGCGGGTCGATCTCGCCGCGCTGTATCGGCTCGTGGCTCTGCATGGTTGGGACGATATGGTCTATACCCATATCTCCGCACGGGTGCCGGGGCCGGAAGAGCATTTTCTCATCAACCCCTACGGCATCTTCTTCGAGGAAATGACGGCGTCGTCGCTGGTGAAGATCGATATGGAGGGCAATATCGTTCAGGATACGCCCTACAAGGTCAATGCGGCGGGTTTCACCATCCACTCGGCGATCCATGGCGCGCGGGAGGATGTGAAGTTCGTGATGCATCTTCATACCGATCAGGGCATCGCCGTGTCGGCGCAGAAGGAGGGGTTGCTGCCGCTCAGCCAGACCGCGCTCGCGATCCTGCCCGAGCTTGCCTATCATGACTATGAAGGCATCGCGCTCGATCTGGATGAGCGCGAGCGGCTGGTCGCTGACCTCGGCAACAACGCGGCGATGCTGCTCCGCAATCACGGGACGCTGGCGGTCGGGCTGGATGCGGGGGATTGCTGGCGGACCATGTTCATATTGGAGCGGGCCTGCAAGATTCAGGTCATGGCGCTGACCGCAGGACGCGACGGCGTGTTGATCGCGCCGGAAGAAGCGCAGGATACCGTTGCCCGTCAAATGGCGGCGCGTGGCCCGCTCCGGCTGGAGGGCGGCCAGTCCGCCTATGAACTGATCTGGCCGGGCTGCCTGCGCCGCCTGCATCGTCAACTGCCGGGCTTCGACGCCTGACTATATTGATGCTCATGCAAGAAAGTCCGACCATGTCCGACACCAAGGAAATCGAAGGCGCCACGACCCATTTCACGCAAATGGCGGATTCCACCAGAGAGGACTGGGCGATCATCGACAGCCATTACAAGCCCTTCCACGCGGGCTTGTCCAACCGGATATTGACGCATCTGAAGTTGCTGGACGGCGACTTCGGTGGCTTGCCGGTCGATCGGCTGGAACATAGCGTCCAGTCTGCCACGCGCGCCTATCGGGCGGGGATGGACGAGGAATATGTCGTGTGCGCCCTGCTGCACGACATTGGCGATACGCTGGGTTCGGGCAATCATGCCGATCTCGCGGCCGCGATCCTGAAGCCCTATGTCTCTGAAAAGAACCATTGGATGGTGGAGAAGCACGCCATCTTCCAAGGCTACTATTTCTTCCACCATATCGGCGAAGACCAGCATATGCGGGAGAAGTTCAGGGGCCACCCGCATTTCGAGTACACGGCGGATTTCTGCCACCTCTACGATCAGTCCGCGTTCGATGCCAATTATGAAAGCATGCCGCTCGAAGCGTTCGAGCCGATGGTCCACCGGCTGTTTTCGACGATGCGCTATTCCTTCTACAAAAGCCCGACCGCAGAATAATCGGCCGATAGCAGACAGACATGATCGAAACGCGCTGCGTCAGCCTGAACGACCTTGAATTCACCGTCGACATCGCGGGTCACGAGCATGAGCAGACCGTTCTGCTGCTCCATGGCTTCCCGGAATCGCGCTATATGTGGCATGCCCAGGTCGAGGCGCTGTCGGCGGCGGGCTTTCGGGTCATCGCGCCCGACCAGCGCGGCTATTCCACGGGCGCGCGCCCAGCCGACCAGGATTCCTACCGGGTGGAGTTCATCGTTCAGGATGCGGTCGACCTGATGGAGGCGCTGGACATCCCGAACTTCCATCTGGTGGGACATGACTGGGGCGGGCAGATCGCATGGTTGCTTGCAGCAGCTCATCCGGAGCGGATCCGCACGCTGAGCGTCTTGTCGCGACCGCATCCGGCGGCGTTTGCGCGGGCGATGGCGGAAGACCCGGAACAGCCGGAGCGTTCGCGTCACCACCGCTTCCTGAAGGATGCGGACGCCTATGACCGGATGCGGGTGGACGGACTTCGACCCTTGCGGGAAGCGCTGGAAACCCAATATGTGCCGCCGGAGATCGCAGCCGTTCACATCGCCAAGCTCGCCGAGCCGGGCGGGGTGGAAGGCGCGATCAACTGGTATCGCGCCAGCGGTTTCACGGGCGCGCAGACGCCGGCTATCGACCTGCCCACCCTCTATATCTGGGGCACGCAAGACGCGACGGTCGGGCGCTATGCGGCGGAACTGACGTCCGACTATGTGACCGGACCCTTCCGGTTCGAGATTGTCGAAGGGGCGGGGCATTTCATCGTCGATCAATGCCCCGACTCCGTGTCGAGCTTGTTGCTGAACCATATCAGGCAAGGCGCGGACAGCCCCGCATGACGAAGGCGTCCGCGTCTCGGATGTTTGACCCCACGGTTTGATGGTGCGATCCCTTCGTCGGAATGGAAGGACGCACCCGCAGGCTTTGGTCGCGACGCTGCGCCGGGCGCCGCGGATCAACCCCAAGACGGTGGCGAAATGGTGTAAGCGGAGAAGGCGATGGTGGTCGTGTTTCGCCGCCGCACGCGTGAACCGTAGACGGGATTGAAGACAGGAGCTGTGACGTGAGCCCCTGAAATGTGACCGATTTTAGGTAGAGTCCGACGAAAGGAGTCGGACGGAATGAAGCGCAGCAGGTTCAGCGAAGAGCAGATCATCGCGATCTTGAAGGAGCAGGAGGCTGGCATGGCGACGGCAGATGTGTGCCGGCGTCACGGGATCAGCTCTGCGACGTTCTACAAATGGAAGTCGAAATATGGCGGGCTAGAGGTGTCGGAGGCCCGGCGCCTGCGGACGCTGGAGGAGGAGAACTCCCGGCTGAAGAAGCTACTGGCCGAGGCGATGCTCGACAATGTCGTATTGAAGGATCTGGCGTCAAAAAAATGGTGACGCCCGGCGCGAAGCGGGAAGCGGTCGCCCATGCTCGTGAACATCACGGGCTGAGCGAGCGTCGGGCGTGCAGTCTGGTTGGCGTGAGCCGCAGGGTGATCCGGTATCAACCGACAAGGGTTGATGATGCGCCCTTGCGGGCGCGGTTGCGTGAGCTGGCGGCGGAACGCCGCCGGTTCGGCTACCGTCGCCTGGGCTATCTTCTTTGATAATGACGCGGCTACATGGAAGCCAGCACCAGGTTACGTGCAAGAGGCCATATGGCCCGGGCCGGTCCCCGATCCTTTGCCCGACGCAAAACCTGAATCGGTCGGCCCCCCTCCGGGTCGGGAATGGTGGCCGAGGGCGAACGACGTCAGCAAGCCTACCATGACGATCTATTCACCCAAGGGGCAGAATACGGGTACGGCTGCGGTGGTCCTCCCCGGCGGCGGCTATCAGTTCTTGGCCATGGATTTGGAAGGAACAGAAATCTGCGATTGGCTCACGTCCAAGGGCATTACCTGTATCCTGCTGAAATACCGGGTGCCGGACTCCGGTCCGACAATACGGAACGGCGAGCGCTATTATCCCAAAGTGTTCACCGCTCTACAGGACGCCCAGAGAACTATGGGCCTGATACGCCAACGCGCGAAGCAATTACAGATCGATCCTCGCAAGATCGGCGTGATCGGATTCTCTGCCGGGGGCCATCTGGCAGCGGCATTAAGCACCAATTTCGCAACGCGCTCCTATGCGCCAGTAGATGATGCGGACAGGCTGAGTTCCCGCCCCGACTTCGCCGTCATCCTTTATCCCGGTCATCTTTGGGCACATGAAGATGAGGACAGAGCCACTCGCGATCCGACAGATTTGAAATTGCGTCCCGACATAAAGGTGCAGCCCAACACCCCGCCAACATTCCTCCTTCACGCCGAAAACGACAATGTCGATAATGCGTTACAATCCCTGACTTATTACGTGGCTCTCAAGGAAGCAGGCATCCCTGCCGAACTGCATGTCTATGCCGAAGGCGGGCATGCGTTCGGTGTTCGCCCCACCAAGCTACCGATCGGGCGTTGGCCCCAACTTGTAGAGCAATGGTTGCAGTCTATCGGCACCCTTAAACCCTGACATATTAGGCCCAGTCGGCCCGAAGCTGCGATTTTGGTCATCTTGGAGAACACGTCGGGAACGGGCTGGTTGTTGTTGACGATCGCCCATGCGAGGAACGAC
>NZ_JACIDT010000037.1 GCF_014196495.1 Sphingobium jiangsuense | reverse complement strand
TGGGCTTCATCTTCGTTCCTTCGTCACTACGACGAAGCCCAAATCCTCCTTAATTCACAACCTCAAATCTGTGCCATTGGCGCTGACGCCGGACATAGGGGCCGTTTCCTGCTCGCCAGTGTCCCGGCATGGACTGGCGGCTCCGACATCAGCGCAAACCCTGCCCGCCCGGCTTTGCGGAGGTGTTCATCGTCGGCGGATGGCGTGGAGTGGAAACCGTTTTTGGGTCGCGGACATCCTGCAACAAGCGATGGGTCGAAGAATGTGGCGGGTCCGACCTGAAGGCGCAGCGGCAAGCTTATCTGGCCGGTCGCAGGCTGTATCGGGAAATGATCCGGCGGAAACCGCGAAAACCACAAGCGCGGGCACCGCATATCGGTCCACCGGTGCGCGCCGCCATCGAATTCCTGCGATCCCCGGAGGGCGGCTCATGGGCGATCAGCCCGACAGGGCAGGGAGATTTCTATTTCGGTGGCACTCGGCAGACCGGCGACCAGCTTGTCGAACGGGCGCGGCGGAAGGGGCTTCAGGCCGATACAGTATGATTATCGGTTGGGAAATCGGACAGTGCACACCGCTCCGTCCCCGTTTCTGCGGCTTTTGCGCCCGATATGGCGGACTGGATATCCGCCAAGGAAGTTTTCTCCATATTCTTCGCGCCGTCCGTAGAGCCATCATCCCCGACCTTCCATTCTCGCCCCATCGCTGATGACCGTCGCCCCCGGCCATCGGCACGTTTCCCCCGATCTATGGGGCCAAGGGAGAACTATTCATGATTACATTGATGGACCGAGCGCCGTTGGAGCGGGTCCGCAAATTGGCAGACGGCAGGATTGCCGCTGTCGCACGCTTTGCCAGATCAGGCGTCTACACCTATTCCGGAGCAGAGGTCGGCGAGCCGCATATTCCCATCGTCAATGTTTATCGGCCCGATGACGAGGTATTCTCGCAGGATGCAATGGCGAGTTTCGCGCATCAGGCCGTCACCTTCGATCATCCCGCCGATGGGGTATCACCCGCCAACTGGAAAAAGGTCGCTGTCGGCTTCACCGAGGGACGTGTCGCGCGCGATGGTGGCTTTGTCGAGATTCCCCTGATGCTGGCTGATGCCGAAGCTATCGCCGCCTATGAGCGTGGCGAGGCCCGTGAACTGTCAGCCGGGTATAACTGCGAACTGCTCTGGGGTGACGGCGTTGCCCCGGACGGCACACCTTATCAGGCCAAGCAGGCCCACATCCGCGGAAATCATATCGCGCTGGTGCCGCAGGGTCGCGCTGGCAGCGCCTGCCGGATTGGTGACAGCCTCGCCTCAGGAGCATCCGCAATGTTCACCGACGCCGAACGGGCCTTTGCCGACAGCGATGCTGGCCGAGAAGCGATTGCCCGCGCCAAGTCCGCCCATGATCTCAACGCCGGGCGCGAAGGGTTCCGGCCTTTCTCCGATGCCGATGCGCTGGCGGCCATTCGCGCTGCTTCCAGCACCGGACACAGCATCATGGATCAGAACGCACTCGATCAGGCCAGCGCGGCATCCGACGCTGCCTATGCCCGTAGCGCCGCCGATCTCAATGCATGGCGCAATAGCTGAGGAGGGTCTGTCATGTCTTTGGAAAAACGGATTACATCGGCCCTGCGCTCCTCGTCCCGGCTGAAGGATGTGGAAGGCGTCATTGCCGAGGTAAAGGACGCGATGGCGAACGCCGCCGAAGATCAGGCGGTTGAGGAAGCGCGCAGCATCGATCCCGCATTGAGCACGGCGGAAGCGCGCGAGGCGCGGAACAATGCGGCAGACCTTGCCCATGATGTCCGCAGGCTGGAGGCGTCGCTGGGCCAGCTTCGCGAACGGCGGCAGGCGATCCAGGACGATGAATCCTATGAGCAGCGTCGTCAGCGGTTCGCCGCAGCCAAGGCTGAGCGGGATGAACTGGCCGCGCTTATTCGTGCCCGGTATCCGGTGCTGGCGATGGAGTTGCTGGAAATGGTGCGGCGCATCGAAGCCAATGATGCCGAGATCGTGGAGGTCAACAAAGCCCGCCCGCGTGGTGAGAAAAGCCTTCTGTCCGCCGAGCATGTAGCGCGCGGCTTGCCCGGCTATACATGGCGCAACATGGAGCCGGTGACGCGGCTGGCAGATGCGACGCTGCCGATCATGTCGGGGCCGGGGGTCTATCTGCCGGTAGCCCATGCGGGGCTCTATGCGGCTGGCATCGAGAAAGATCAGGCAATCGCGACCGCCTCGATCAGCTTCGTGGAGGACTTCTCCGATGCGAACTGAACGCATGGATATCCGCGTCTACCGCAACGCCGATTATTGCGAGGACTGGCAGCTTAACGACAATGTCGGCGCGCCTATCGACCTGATAGGCGACACTCTGGAACTGCGAATCCGCGCCAATGCGGGGCAAGGCTCGGTCATCGCTGCGGCGACGATAGACCTGCACGACCCGGAGAATGGCATATTCACCGTCACGATTGACGGCGCATCCCTTTCATCCGTCGCAGGGGCCGGACAGATCGTCCGCCTCGCCTACGACCTGCGCATAACCTACCCGGATGGCATTCAGGCCATCCCGGTCGCGGGCCATATCATTCTGACACCGGGAGCAACCTACTGATGGCCGTTTCGCCTTCCGTCCGCATCAATGTGTCTGGCGCGCGCGGGGTGCGCGGGGCGGCTTCAGGTCCGTTGGGCCTCGGCTCAGTTGACGCTGAAGCCATCACGAATGACCCCAGCGAACAAGGGGCGATTCTGGATAAGCTGGGGCTTACCTCTCCCGCCGGAGCCGGGATGGTTGGCTTCTCCCATGCGTCCGATTATCCGGCTGGCACTCTGGGCCGCAAGGGGCGTGATTATATCTCGGTCAAAGACGCCCCATTCAACGCCGTGGGCGATGGCGACACCGACGACACCGCAGCTTTCGCCGCAGCCATAAACTTCTGCCTCGCGAACAAAAAGGCGCTCTATATTCCCGGTGGCAACAAATATCGCATCGCCTCCCGGATCACCGTCACGATGCCGAACCCCGCCGTGGGGCCTATGGCGACATGGGCGTTCTCCCGCCTGACGATATTCGGGGACGGGATGGACAATACCGAGGTTTTTTGTCCGTCCAACGGCTTCCTGCGAGTAGTGGGTTCGTCCCAGCAGCACAGCGTCGATCTCACTGGTTTTTCGGTCACGGCGGGGACGGCGGGCGGCAACACGGCCATCGAAATGGATTGCGGGGCCTATCCGTTCTTCGGCGAATGGACCGCAAAGAGCGTGATACGCCTGCATTTCCGTGGATCCGATGGGATCAACAATGTTTTCTTCTGGGGCACGGCGGTTGAGGCCATCGACTGGTCGAATATCGACTTCTCGCATTCCATGTTCGACGGGGCCAGCACGCCAGCCGGAACAGGCGTCATCACCCGATCGAACGCCGGAGAATTCGTCTGCGTGTTCGACTTCACGGCGGTCCATTTCAGGTTTCTCGCGCTCGGCTACAGGTACGGCACGGGCTCCCAGTCCGCCAATCTGAACGCCTGTTTCTTCGCGATGAACAACACGGACGTCTATGCGCCCGAAGGTGGCGTCAACCATCAAGGGCTGTCCATCACCAATAGCGATTGCTTCAAATTCGCGCCCGGCGATGGCGTTTATATCGCCTGCTCGGTGCCCAATTTCGTGTTTTCCGGGAACAGGTGGGCCGTCCATGCGGGTTATCGCGGCGTGGCAATGGATATCGTCAATCAAGCCAGCATCATCGGAAACCAGTTCTTTCCCGACACCGACCCGAACACAGCGGTCTCCGCCATCGATATAGATGGGACCGTGTCTGGTTCGCACTGCCTGATCGACGATAACAATTTTGCGTCTACAACGTTCGGCGCGCGGCTGAAATCAGGTTCCTCCAACGTGCGCTTCGGGCCGGGCAATGTCTATACCGAAGGCATGACGCTGGTGGAGGACGCAGGGGCAGGCAATCGGATCGGTGCGTTACTCGCCTCGCCCGCCGCGAAAATCGGCTATGTCGCCGGGGCAGGAGCAACTGTCACGCAGGCCACGAGCAAGACAACCGGAGTGACGATCAATACGCCGGTCGGCCAGATCATCACCCATGATGCAGCGCTGCCGGGCGGGTCTGCCGCCCGGTTCACCGTGACCAATTCGGCGGTCAAGGCAACGGATATCGTCACCGTTCTCGCCCAGAATGGCGATTATGAGGCCAAGGCCTTCGATATCGCTGATGGCAGCTTTCGCATCGCGCTCAAGAACGACACGGGCGCCTCGCTCAGCAATGCGGTCACCCTGAATTTTGCGATCGTGTCAGGGGCAGCCGCATGACCGCATCCAAAGGCCGCGACCGGAAGGGGCAATTCAGATCGGGCAATCCCGGTCGCCCCAAAGGCGCGCGCGGCAAGGCAACGCTCGCCTGCGAGGCATTGCTGGATGGGCAGGTGGAGCAATTGACCCGGAAGGCCATCGAAATGGCGCTGGCTGGCGATCAGGTGGCGCTGCGGCTGTGCATGGATCGAATTGCTCCTCCGCGCCGGGATCGACCTGTCTCCTTCAAGTTGCCGAAGGTCGAGAACGCTTCGGACCATCCCCCCGCGCTGTTCGCCATCATGGGGGCGGTAGCGCGGGGGGATATCACTCCCAGCGAAGGACAGGCGATGGCGGCCATGCTGGCGGAGCATCGCAAGGCCATCGAGACTGCGGACATCGAAATCCGGCTGGCAGCGTTGGAGGGACAGAATGGCAAATAGCATCAGCCGCCGCCTCGCCGCGCTGGAGCGGGACTTGCGCCTGAGCATCGCGGGCAATCCTCCTTTGTCGGAGGTTGAGATCACCAGCGCCATGGCGCGCTATCGCGGCGATCTCGATCAATGCTCTGGCGTTCCTGGTTATGTGCCTGCCGGTGGATTTGGCGCAATGCTGCGGGCGATGAAACCCGATATGGGCCGCCTGTTCCTGCACGCCCACCCAACGGACCTATTCCTGTGAGCGGGCTGCGTCGTCGCCTCGCGCGCTTGGAACAGCAGAAGCCGGCTGATGCGGTTCAGACCTTCCGGGCCGATGGCTGGGTGCTGCTGGCCCGACAAGGCAAGGTGATATTCGCGTTGCCGGACAATGGCCGGGGGGATTGCCATGCGTAATCATGCACGCCGTCTCGCCCTTCTGGAAGCCGATCATGCCGCCCGCAATCCTGAACCACGCCGCGAATTGACCCATAAGGAATGGGTAACCGTCGCACAATGGAGAGCGGCCACCATCGCCTATTGGCTGGGTGACTCTGCCAATGATCCATGGGCTCGCCTTTATTCCGGTATCAACGCGGGTAACGCTTCATCGGATCGAGCTTCCGCCATCCGCCATCCCTTGTGTGACAGATTCGATTGGGCGGCGGATATGGAGGCTGGAAAGGCGGCAACAGGCGTCGTCAATACCCATTGGCTTCAGGCATGGAAGATGATCCCGGAGACCGAAAGGAAAAATCTGTCCGCTGCTTTCCCCGATCTGGAAGAGCGGCACCCCGAACTGATCGGACCTAAAGGCGGATATGGCCCTTATTATCGTGTGACGATGGAGGGGCAGCTCATCGGCTGCGACGATGGTGCGATCCTTGCCGACATCCCGCTTGCCGCCTTCGGCATAGAGGCTGGCGTCGCGGCCTTGAAGCGGCAGGAGATTGAACTGACCTGAGTGGTCGAGGGAGTGGGGATAGGTTGCCATGCCGGACGCAACCCGACGCATTTCGTCGGGTTGGCGTGGGTTATCGGCGGACGGGTGCTCTGCCTGCCGCCAAGGGTGTCGGTTAAAGCGACTCCCTTTTCGCTATTACCCAGCTTGGCGATGACATCCTGTTCATATATCCTGTTCGGCTGGCGCTGGCTGGCGTGATTCCGTGGAGGTATCCGATGTCGAACAGTCGCAGAAAAAATCCCATCATTGGCATAACCACAGCCGAGAGCGATAAGCCATTCAAGCAAGCTGAGCATCGGCGGGAACGCGCTGCGGTGAAAATAGCCATCCAGCAGGGGAAGGAGCCGCCCCATCCACGAGAGTTCGGCGATCCATGGCATGGAGAGAAGGATGGTAAGCTTTATCAGCCGGGTAGGCCGAATGTCCTTCGGAAGTGACGGTTCTTTAGTCCTAACCCATCCTGAGGATGGCTGGCCTGCCATGAGAGCATTATTGCTCGCCAGCCTCCGCCAGGGCGAAATGCAGGATGGGCTGCCGCTGCGGGGTTCCGGTTATCCTGACACACAAAAACCGGACAGTCGCGATTCAATCCAACTCTATGGCCTGTCGCCTC
This sequence comes from Sphingobium jiangsuense, assembly GCF_014196495.1. Lineage (GTDB taxonomy): Bacteria > Pseudomonadota > Alphaproteobacteria > Sphingomonadales > Sphingomonadaceae > Sphingobium > Sphingobium jiangsuense. The sequence continues at coordinate 6,522 of NZ_JACIDT010000037.1, read as the reverse complement.
ATCCGCTTGCTGAAAGCGCGCTTAATCCTGCGGAGTTCGCCGCGCTTCCAGTGTAGCAGGTGGCGGGATTTACGGGAGAAGGCATCGCACTCATCGCCATTTGCGCTTCCACGATTGCCAAGCATATCACCCTCGCTTGGCGCGCTTCGCGTCGTGGAGCTTCTTCCGCTCGTGGAGCAGATAGGCGTACATGGCCGCCGCGATGGCAGCGGGAATGGCGACGACGCTGATCTCGAAACCGTTCATTCCGCTTCCTCCGACTCAAGCAGATCGTTCATCTGCACCGAGACATATATAAGCACGACACTCATTAAAATCCACGCACCAATCGCCAGATCGAAATCCCGGTCGCTCCACCGGAGCAAGGTGGCGATGAGCAAAGCAATCCCGCCAGCCCCCAGAACCGTCGAAAATCGCTTCACCTTCTCATTGAAACGGACGGAGCGCATGTCCTTCATTCGGAACCAAGTCCTTTCTCCACGAGGTGGCGTCGCGCTTCCCCGGCAACCTCTCTAGCGCGGGCTATCACCTCCGGCGTCCCATCCTCTTCCGCCGCTTCAAGACAGAACTGGATTTCCTCTTCCGAGGTCAGATACTCAAATATGTCCCAAGGCCGGGTTTCAATTGGCATGGTTGAGGCTCTTTTCCACGGGGGTGGAGTGATGTTATCCAGCACCCCCATCTAGTTCTTTGATCTGCTTTACGATTGTTGCGCTGTGCTGATAAATATCCGCCAGATCGGAAATGATGTTCCTCGTCTCAGTCTTGCCAGCAAAGGTACCGAGATATTTGGTGGACTGCCCATTGAAGTGTAGGCGCGCAATCGGCTTGCGGTTGTTGTCGTCCAAAAGAACTGCGCAATAGGACTTGGCATCGCGCATTACTATGCGACGCGGGTCTACAACCTGCGCACCAATGGCCTGTACAATGCGAAAGCCGGAAATTTCCTCTTCAGTGGTTACAATATCATCGATAGCTTGGGCCGGTTCCTCATTTTTAGACTCAGTGGTGGTGGAAGCGTTGAGCGCGGATGTAAGTCGGTCGGTTACGCTTTCCCGTACTATCACGGCAAAGGCATTTGCTATTAGACGAGTGAAATTGTCCTTTACTTGCGCTGTCACGCGTCCTTGCTGTACGCGCCCCGCAATTATGCGCACCAGTTCCTCAGATGGCGATGCCATTTCAGCTTCGACCTCCTTACGAACCAGCGATTCCAATTTGAGATTTTGCGCCTCCTGCACGATTCTATCGACTTCGAAATGGGCCTTCGTGAAATTCTCGATGGTTTTCACATCCGACTTGCGGATAGCATCCAGATTGAGCGTAAAAAATGGTTTATCGTCCATCTTATTCGGCTGATCGACGTCTGAATAAAACTGGTAGACGACGCCATTTGTGAGGACGGCAAGCCGGGCATGCGTCACACTGAAATAACGAAAAAGCTGTGATGCATGGTTGATGTTCAGTTCTGACGAAGAGGGTTTGCATTCGACAAGAATTGAAAGTTGTCCATCTATGCAGATGGCATAATCAACCTTCTCACCCTTCTTCGTGCCAACATCCGCGCAGTATTCAGGAATCACTTCGGAGGGGTTGAATACATCATATCCGAGCATTTGGATGAAAGGCATAACCAACGCGGTTTTTGCCGCTTCCTCGGTTAAAAGCACTTCCCGATGCTTCTGCGTGCGCGCTACCAGTTCAGTGAGTTTGCCTGCCAAATCCATAATTCCCCCTTAAAAAACGCCCGCGCCTTCGTTTCATCGCAAACTGCGATTCGCAACAATTAAATCGGAATAGCTGTAAGTTGCCCTGCGTGGCTGCTTGGAGCCGACATTGCCTGGTCCATGTTTACTAATGCTGAAGAGGGGCTGGATCATAGGGGTTTTGGTGAAGGGCAGTCTATTTCCTACCGCTATTCAGCCCTTTTTGAATAAGTTGACGGATGGCCTCAGATTCAGACGCAATACGGTTTTCAAAGCGGAAATCCTGAATCGCTTTCACCATTTCATGCGGAAGAGAGACGAGCTTGCGCGCCGTAGTATCGGGGTTAACTGCCATGCAAGTGATATAACCGACAAGGGTATTGACGGCAAGTGTTGCTGGTTATATCACCAATGCAACCGGAAGAGAGGATTAGGCCCCTCCCTCCCGGTCTAACCGCAACCCCTACCTGAGAGGGACTGAAGCTATGCGTGAAGTATCATCTTCGCGGCTTGATGTCATGTCTGCCGCAACATTCGACCCATCCAAGTGCGTCCCGGCGCATCTGGTCCTGTCGCCCGACGAGCGCGCGGATATCGAAGCCTGCATCGAAAGCCTCATGGCGATCCTCGATGCTTCGGAGGGGGATGTCGACCTTGAGGACGGCACCGATCTGGAAGACGATTTCGCCCTGTCTCCTCATGCGCTGGCCTTCGGGCTGGGACGCGGCCCCGGATGCACCATCAGCGACGCGGCGGAAGACGGCGACAGCGATTGCTGTACCGACGATCTCGACGAGCTGGATCGCCGCGTGTCGCCCGTCGCCCCGGTCTACGGCATCGACCAGACTGCCGCACCGCTCAACATGCGGGCCATGGAAGCGGCGCAGTACCGCGCTGAACAGCGGAGGGCTGCGTGATGGGCATCAACGATACCTCCCGCCGCGATGTCATGCGCGCCTTGGTAACCACTCCGCTGATAGCCGCTCCCGCTGTCGCAGCCATTCCCGGCTGCGCTTCAGCGAAAGGAACGAATGCTATGTTTATGTGTGGACCAATTGAGGCGGATTCTCATGTTTCTCTTACAGATACGCATGCATGGGACTCTGCAATGGCAGCCTATACAGCCTTGGAACAACAGTATGATGCGGCTGAGAAAGAGTGGACGATAGCTCGTACCCGCTTTGAGGCGATAGAACCTGATGCTGATAGCGTTCAACTCGACCCACGCCAGTTTTGGTTCAAAGAGAAGGGGTATATTCTTCACGTGCTCGACATAGATGAAGAGTGGAACAAGTTCCTAAGAGGTGAAACCCGAACAATGGTAGGAACGACCAGAGATGAGGCAGAACGTCTTTTTCGGGAACAACTCGATATAGTCCAAACTTATAGGGTCACTTTAAAGCATGCAGAAGAAATCTCTGGATTTGGTGCTGCTAATGATCGCATAGATTCTCTGATGGCCTCAATGAACGAGGCTGAGGCTGTGCTACTTGCTATACCTTCTCCACACGGCGACGCGCTGAAATGGAAGCTAGAGCAGCTATTCGGGGAAGAAGCCGCTGGAGGAGAATATACACCCTCTTGGCGTGTAGATTATACTCATTCGTTCTTCGAGGATATTCGACGCTTCGCTGATCTGGGATACAAAGCCCTTGCCGTTCCCGCCACCGCCCAGACCATGCTCTGCGCGCCGGTCGATCTGGACGCCGCCATCGCGGAATACTGGCGGCTGCGGGCGATTGCCGACAATCACCCCTACGCCCACGCATTGAAAAGCGATCCCCAATATGAGGAATTGCTGAAGGACAGTAGGCGCGCCTGTGAGGCAGCGGCTGTCGCGTTCATGAGGGTGATCGATATACCGTCACGCTGCGGCGCGGATATCGGGAAGAAGATCGATATCGTCATCAATGAATATCAGGACTTCGAACTTCCCAACGATATCCTTGAGCGCGTTTCCGCCGACGCCAAGCGGCTGGCAGCATAACCAAGGAATAACCCATGAACATAATGAACACCAATCAGGGGGCTTTGGCCCCCGCCCATGGTGCACGCCCGTTTGATCCGGCGGAATGGCTCAACCGCGTGACAGACGCGGGGCTGCTCTATTTCCTTTGCGATGGGATTCTGACGCTTGGTGCCCGCCCCAGTAGGAAGGCTTCGCTGGCGATGATGGCTTTACAAGGTGAACTGGGCGACGAGAGCCGCAAGGCTGCTGTGATCCGTGAGATCGAGCGCAGGCGGGGTCTGGAAAGCTCAGCGCCGGACGATTGATTCGCTTGCCGCACAGTGGATTTACTGTGTGGTGTGTCTGGTGGGGATAATTTCCTAACATGGAAATATTCCATGTAATTACAGGGTGTTGCGGGAAGGGTTGGCGGAGAGCGAGTCCCCCACCGTAGGGTCTTACGTCCTCTCGCCTGATCTCGATTTTGACAGGAAACCCGCGTAACTACAAGACTTTCGCAAGTCCGGTCGTCTCGCCTGGTCTCGACTTATCGCGTAAGATCGTATAATCTTAGGCGGGTTTATAGGCGGGTGCGATTATGCCACGAGTAGCGAAAGAACTATCAGCATTGGAGGTGAAACGCCTCTCACAGCCGGGAATGCACGCCGTGGGTGGCGTACCTGGGCTTCATCTTCAGGTTCTTCCTGGCGGAGGAAAAACTTGGCTCTTGCGGGTTACGGTCGGCGCGACTACGGACGGCAAGCAGCGCCGCAGCGAGGTCGGCTTGGGCGGCTATCCGGCGGTGACGCTACAGCAGGCCCGCGACAAGGCGCGCGAAGTCCGGGAGAAGATCGCCCAAGGCATCGACCCGATTGCTGAACGCAAGGCCGCACGCTCCGCCCTGATGGCGAGCCGGGCGAGTGAGATCACCTTTGAGGAAGCAGCCGGGCAATACATCGCCGCGAAGTCTCCCGAATGGAAGAACGCGAAGCACGCCCAGCAGTGGAACAACACGCTGGAAACCTACGCTTTCCCCTTCATCGGCAAGCTACAAGTCCGCGACATCGACACACCGCACGTCTTGGAAGTCCTTGAACCAATCTGGAAGGTGAAAACGGAAACCGCCTCCCGCGTGCGTGGTCGTATCGAGGCCGTCTTGGACTGGGCAACCGTCCGCAAGTACCGCAGCGGCACGAATCCGGCACGCTGGAAGGGCTATCTTGACACGATGTTGCCGGAGCCCACGAAGGTGGCGAAGAACGGCAATCATGCGGCGCTGCCGTTTGTCGAAATTGCTCAATTCATGAGGCACCTTCGCAAGATGGAAGGCAACGGCGCGCGGGCGTTGGAGTTCACCATCTTGACCGCTGCCCGCTCCGGTGAAGTGCGCGGTGCGACGTGGGATGAAATCGACCTCGAAGCCAAGGAGTGGACGATTCCGGCGGAGCGCATGAAGATGGGCAAGGAACATCGCGTGCCGCTCACAGATGAGGCGGTTGCGTTGCTGAAAGCCCTTCCGCGCCTGGAGGACAGCAACCTTGTTTTCTTCGCACCGCGCGGCGGCGAGTTGTCGGATATGACGCTGGCCGCGGTCGTCAAGCGCATGCACGAGGCCGAAACGAAGGCCGGGCGCAAGGGCTACATCGACCCGAAGCAGACTGGCAAAGACGGACAGCCCAAGGTGGTTACGCCGCACGGGTTCCGTTCGACGTTCCGTGACTGGGCCGCGGAGCAGACCGATCACCCGCGCGAGGTCGCGGAAATGGCGCTGGCCCATAGCATCGACTCCAAGGTGGAAGCCCACTACCGGCGCGGCGATCTTTTCCAGAAACGGCGGGCACTTATGGAGGATTGGGCCGGGTATTGCGCGCGGTGAAGTCACTATACTTTTTAGGTAAGTCACTGATCTGTATAGACTTCTGTCGTCTTATTCGTCTATACTCTCTCTCGATTGATCGCTGGAGACAGGAGGCGGCACCACGAAGTGGTGTTGGCCTGCCGGTATCTCCACAGGGACACGGGTTCCGAGGCGCTGCCCCGGCCCGCCTGGGCATACCCGGCGTGTCCTGATCCGCTGTAGTTGCAGCGGTGGCGTGAGAGTAGCCGCCCCTCATGGGGCTTGCCGCTCCCGCCGCCTGCGCAGCCTACCCGGCCCGGTGGCGTGAGCTGAACGCTCAAGGATTCGCCACCATGAAACAAGAAGCCGTAACGCTTCCCGCCATTAAGCAGGCGGTAGCAGAAGAACTCGCCCGCCGCCAGGAACGGCGCAACGCTCGCCCGACCGGCACTGCTCAATATCTGGGCGTCAGCCTCGCCACACTCTGGCGCTGGCACGCTGAACGTCCAGACTTTCCCCGCTCTCGCAAGATCGGTCCCCGCGCCACGGTTTGGGACCTCAACGAGATTGATGCTTGGCTTGCTGAGCAGCAGTGAGGGGGATACGTCATGACTACGAGCCCCCGTGCGCAAATAGCTGCGCCCACCGAAGCCCGCCGCGCCGCGTATGTCGCGTGGTTGCTGCGCATTAACCCGCACCGCATCTTTCCCGCCGGACCCGAGTGCAACGCCGACGCCGATCAACACCTTGTTGATTCCGTTCTTGTTGAACTGGACCAACTGACCAAGCAAGCCGCTCGCTCACGCGATACCTCGCCGCGTGCGCTCTGGTTCCGCCACATGCTCGACCACTGCAACGAGGTCATGAGCGGCAAGGCCAACCCAGCCGACAACGGCTGGTTCAACAACAAGGCCGGGTATCGCCGGGGCATCTACGTTGTCCGGCGTCAGCGCCAATGGCACAGATTTGAGGTTGTGAATTAAGGAGGATTTGGGCTTCGTCGTAGTGACGAAGGAACGAAGATGAAGCCC
>NZ_JACIDT010000036.1 GCF_014196495.1 Sphingobium jiangsuense | reverse complement strand
CAGATTAGCCGGGGTATCGGCTTGGGAATGTAGGCAGGGAGATCATGGCGGAACTGGACGACGACAGGGAAGGAATCGAACCGGAAGCATTGGACGAGGACGCCGGCGACCCGGCCGCAGCTTTCGACGCGCTCCGGCGCACGATCGAGACGCAGGGCGCGCAGATCGGCGCGGAAATGACCGTGATGCGGCGCGGGCTGGAAGCCGCTTTCGACCAGCTCGACAAGATCGAGCCGCAGACCGATTACAAGCCCCAGCTCGCCCAGCTCGTGCAGGCTCTCGACACTGTTGCGGAGCGGCTGCACAGCGTCGAGCAGTCGCCCATTCTTCGGCAGGGGGCGCAGCACTATGCGGCCGCGCTCGAGCGTAGCGGCGAGGCCCTGATACGCACCGCCGCGCAGCAGCTCGAACGGCAGGCGTCCGACCTCGAGCGCGCCGGCCGGAACCTCGCCGCGCATGTCGCCGGCGCGCGGGAGCGCGATCGGCAAAATTGGTGGCTTGTCGTCGCCTTCGCTATCGGCCTGCTCGCCGGCGCGGTGGTGATGCTGTTCCTTCCGCGCCTGTTGCCGTTCTCGGCCGCGCCGCGTGTCGCCAGCGTTGTCATGGGGGAAACGCCGTGGCGGGCCGGTATGAGTCTCATGGCGTTCGACAGCCCGGAAGCGTGGCAGCGCGTGGTCTCGGCTGATCAGCTCATTGAGGCGAACAGGGAGGCCGTAGCGGCTTGTTGGGAGGCCGCGCGCACGGCCGGCGAGGACCAGCGTTGCACCATCACCGTGCCAGCGCCTCAGTAGCCTTGGCGCTTGTTCGAGCTGCGTCCTATATTTATGGAATCGATGTGATTTTGTTCTTCTGCGGGATGATTTGTAGACCCAGCAGAAAGGCAGCGCCTAAGCTGATCCATATATCTGCCAGATTGAACACGAAGAAATGCCAATCCCCAAAATGCAGGTTCAGGAAGTCGGTGACAGAGCCGCGTGCGCTTCGGTCGATCAGGTTTGCTAGAGCGCCCGCTGCGACCAGTGAAAGGGCCGCCCGGTGCCAACCTTGCGACCGATAGGCCCATACGGTCATGGCAAGGGTCAGCAATCCTGTAACGACCACTAAAGCGGCTTGGCCCGTATCGCCCTCGAAAGCGAACAAACCAAACGACACGCCCTCGTTAAAAGTCAGGTGCAGAGATACGAAGGGCAAGAAGTCGAAAGCAGGGCCATAGGGTTCGAGACTCGCCCGCGCCCATGCCTTCGTTGCAAGATCGAGCGCCGCTCCTATGGCGACTATCAATGCAGCGGGGCCAACCTGCACGCGCTCACTGTTCCGGTTCATTTGCCGCGCCACGTCAGCAGGCGTAGCGCATTTGCCGTAACGAGGACCGTAGCGCCCGTATCGGCGAGAATAGCCATCCAGAGCGTGGTAACGCCGAATAGAGTCGTCACGAGGAAGACGGCCTTCAATCCAAGTGCTATTGCTATGTTCTGCCAGATATTGCCGAGCGTCGTCTGCGATAATTCGATGAGATCGGCGATACCCGTCACCCGGTTTCTGAGCAGCGCGGCATCGGCGGTTTCAAGCGCGACATCGGTGCCCGCACCCATGGCAACGCCAACGGAAGCGGCAGCGAGCGCCGGTGCGTCGTTGATGCCGTCCCCCACCATGGCGATCGGCCCATCAGCCTTGAGGAGGCCGATCTTGGCAAGCTTGGCGTCGGGCAGGAGTTCGGCGCTCGCCTCAAGGCCGAGATGGGCCGCGATGGCGTCGGCCGTGCGCTTGTTGTCGCCGGTCAGCATCAGGGCGCGCACACCCCGATCCGTCAGCCGTTTCACACCTTCGATAGCGTCGTCGCGCGGCTCGTCGCGCAACGCGATCAATCCCTCTAGGGTCTTTCCTTTCATAAGCACGACAACCGTCTTGCCTTGGCTTTCCAACTTAGTGATCGTCTCAGCGATGCTCTCTTCAAAGGCAACCTGTTCAGCAGCGTGCCGAGGAGAGCCGACCGAGGCGAAGCCGTCTTTCAGCCGCGCCGTGACCGCTTTGCCGGGTGTCGCGATGCCGCCGCCGAAGGTGGCGGGCAGTTCGAGCCCGCGCCCCTCTGCTGCCTCCACGATTGCGACACCGAGCGGGTGGCTGGTGTTGCGCTCGACAGCCGCCGCGATGGCGAGAACCGAGTTCTCGTCACCTCTGATCGGCACAATATCTGTCACCTGGGGACGGCCGCGCGTCAGCGTTCCCGTCTTGTCAAAGGCAACCGTTATGACCTTCCCGAGTGTTTCCAGCGCCGCGCCGCCCTTGATCAACAATCCTTGGCGTGCCCCAGCGGCAAGACCGGATGCAATGGCCGCCGGTGTGGAAATCACGAGTGCGCATGGACAGGCAATCAGCAGCGTGGCGAGGCCACGATACACCCATGTCATCCAGTCACCGCCAAAGGCGAGAGGCGGCACGACAACGATCAGAGCCGCGACGACCATCGCGCCCGGCGTATACCAGCGGCTGAAGCGGTCGATCATGCGCGCCGTGGGGGCCTTTGACTCCTGGGCTTCCTCGACCATGTGGATGATGCGAGCAATGGTGTTGTCAGCCGCGACATGGTTGATCGACACCCGAAGCTCGCCATTCGCGTTGATGCTGCCCGCATAGACGGTTGCGCCGGCTTCTTTCAGCACGGGCACGGATTCGCCTGTCACGGGCGCCTCATCGACCTCAGATACACCGTCAATCACCGTGCCGTCAGACGGCACGCGGTCTCCAGGCCGAACAACGACGACATCACCGATGGCCAGCTCTTCGGCAGCGACCTTTTCAACGGCACCGTCACGTTCGCGGAACGCGACCCGGGGTACGAGATCGATCAGCGCTTCAATGCCTGCCCGCGCACGGCCGGCCGCCACGGTTTCAAGCAGTTCGCCCACTGCGAACAGGAAGATCACGACAGCAGCTTCTTCGGCCGCGCCGATGGCGACCGCGCCGAGTGCTGCGACTGTCATCAGTGTCTCAATGGTGAAGGGCGATCCGGATATCGCGCCGGCGACAGCCCGCTTCGCGAACGGGATAACGCTGATCAGCGCCGCGCCTGAATAGAGCCATTGCTCCCAATCCGGCAGAATACGCGCGAGGGCGAAGGCAAGAACGAACAGCACACCAGTAAGGAGGACAAGCCGACCTTTGCTGCCTTTCCACCACGCCTCAGTAATACGCTTCCGAGGCAGGCTCGCCTTTGGCTCGGCCTGCTCGACCACTGGTGTATACCCAAGTGCTCGGATCTTTTGCTCAATGGTGCCGAGGGCCGTGCGGTCCTCATCCAATTGCAATGCAAGCGTCTCGCTGGCGTAACTGACATTGACGTCGCTAACACCCGGCAAGCGCTGCATCGCCGTCTCGATTTTCAATGCGCAGGATGCACAGTCCATGCCTTCTACGCGCAGTCTGTAGGGGCTCGCTGCCGCCATGATCTCACCTCGACTTTTCCGATGTGACACCCCAGATAGACCCTGTAGTCACTATAGGGTCAAGAGATGAACGACAAAATTCTGATGATCGGCCAATTGGCCAGGCGGACAAGGACCAAGGTCGAGACGATCCGGTTTTACGAAAAGAACGGCCTCCTGCCGGCACCCTCGCGTACCGGTGGCAACTATCGTGCATATGAGTTGGTCCATCTCAGCCGGCTCAGTTTCATCAGGCGGGCGCGTGAACTTGGTTTCTCGCTCGATCAGATCAGGGAATTTCTCAAGCTGGCTGACGATCGTTCGCGGTCTTGCGCGGCGGTTGATGCGATTGCAAAGGAGCACCGGAAGGAAGTCGAGCAAAAAATCCAAGACTTAATCGCGCTTAAGTCCGAACTTGACCGGATGATCGACCAGTGTGGATGCGGCCTAGTTGCAGATTGTAGGATAATTGAGAGCCTGTCACCGCCAGCGAGGAACTACTAACAGCGCCTGGCCGAAGCAGCGTGATGCATACGGCTGTTCTTCGATCTTAGCTTGTCGCAGAACTACTAAAACCCGCGACAGATCGGCCGGCCCCGGAAAATCAGGGCTTTTCGTGTCGCACGTCTTTGTCGCAAGTGGTAAGACACTTGCGACATGATTTGCGACAGGGGGAGCCGTGAGCCGCCAACCAGATTCCAACGCCAGCCGGGCGTTCATCGGCTATGCCCGCGTCTCGACGCGCGGGCAGGACCTCGATGCGCAGCGGGCCGCCCTTGGCGCGGCCGGTTGCGTCCGCATCTTTGAGGAAAAGGCTTCCGGGGCGAAGCGGGACCGGCCCGAGCTGGCGCGGATGCTCGACCACTTGCGCGCCGGCGACGTGGTGACGATCACCCGGCTAGACCGTCTCGCCCGATCGACGGCCGACCTTCTGGCGATCGCGGAGCGGATCAAGGAGGCCGGCGCGGGCCTGCGCTCGCTGGCCGAGCCTTGGGCCGACACCACGACGCCGGCCGGCCGCATGGTGTTGACCGTGTTTGCCGGCATCGCAGATTTCGAGCGCAGCTTGATCGTGGAGCGCACGAGCGCCGGCCGGATCGCGGCGAAGGCCCGAGGTGTGCGGTTCGGTCCTTCCCCTGCCCTGTCGGCCGAGCAGATCGCCCACGCCCGCCAGCTCATCCATGAGGATAAGAAGCCGGTGGCGGAAGTCGCGCAGCTCTTGGGCGTGCATCGCGCCACGATCTACCGGGCGATAGAACGCATTGACGTGGATACGCATTGACGCAACTACGTTTAGTCGCCCGGCCCTAGAAGTAGTGCCTTTCTCGCTCCCTTACGCAAAGGGTTGCAGAATCGGGCGATTTCGTCTCTTCATGTAGACATGGCGAGTCGCACCCGAGAACAAGTTAAGCTGGAAAGTGTCCGAAACCTGCGCGCCCGTTGGCGCGCGGAGGGCCGGATTCTTGTGCAGGCCGATCTGCCCGGCGAGCTGGTCGCGGCGATTGACCGCCTGAAGGACGACGCGGGCTTGCGAGGGCGCGCGCCGATCATCGAGGAAGCGTTGAGGTTCTATATCGAAGCGAAGCAAGGGACATAACGGCAAAACGCCCGACCGTTGGCGCGGTCGAGCGTTTTATAGGCCGTCAGACACACCGTAGAGCCGGGGCCATCAAAGTCTCCCCTTATCTACGCTAGAGCACTCCAATTCGCAAGATTGATTCTTGCGGAAACGGGAGTGCCGTGCCTGCCGTCCGCGCCGTCATGTCCTTCAAATGGAAGGACGAGGGCATATGTTGAGGACGCACTACGCGGCCGCGATCGGCTGCGCGCGCGGGAACGCGCTTGATGAGATCATGCGGGAGGTTTGGAGCCGATACGGCGCGGGCCAGCTCACCGACGACGAGGCCGGCGAGCTTACGACGCTCGCCCATGAGCGCCGGGCCATCCTGCGGGGATCGGGACAGACCGCGCTAGGGCTGATCTTTCCGCCCCCGGCCCCGCGCTGCCCGACGCCAGTTCGCCGGCATAGTCATATCCGGGGGCGATCGGAGGGCCGCATATGGCGGCCGACAACGCGCAAGGACGTGCAGGCGATCTTGAAGGCGGCCGAAATCTACAACGAGGCCGGCTTGCACGAGAAGGGCGAGCGCAGCGGCCCGCTAGGATCGGTGGCGCTGGACGTGCTGCGGCTGTTCGTCAATCTGATCGACTTCCGCACCGGCCGGCTAGAGCCGTCAATCACCACGATCATGGACCGCTTGGGCCGGTCGCGCGATACGATCGTGCGGGCGCTGAAGAACCTGCGGGCGCATGGTTTCATCGACTGGCTGCGGCGCTACGAGCCGACCGGCAACGAGGGGCGTGGCCCACAGGTCCAGCAGGCGAGCAACGCCTATCGCCTGTCTCTGCCGGAGAAGGCCCGGCAGTTCCTTGGACGGTTCGGCAAGGCCCCTCCCCCGCCTGCGGATCATGGACAGGATCAGCGGGCATGGAGCGAGGCAATCGACGCCTACAAGACCACCCTGCCCCTCGATGAGAGAACGCAGCTCGACGCTGGCGACAGCCCGCTAGGACAGGCCCTTGTGCGCATGGCGAAAAACTTCATGAAACGTGAGTCCGATAACCAGACTGAATCCCCATCTGATCTTTATCTAAGAGGGAAAACATAAGCGGTCGCCGCTGTTCGGGCTGCTTACGCAGCCCTGCGGCGGTTCCGACCCGCCTATACGCGGGCCGGGAAACGGCACCCTCACCACCTAATCCGCACCGCTCGCGCCTGCGGCCAACGTCCTATGGGCTTTCGAGAGGGAGTGAGGGGCAAGGTCGGCGCTTAATTATTTACGTTAATACGTATTGACGTGTAAACGTATTACCTTGATAGAAGGCGATGGCGGCGGCCGGGACAACGTGCTAGAATGTACACAATTCAACACACGGAGGCGATTCCATGACCGCCAGCACCACCATGACGATTCGGGTTAGGCCCGATGTGAAAGAAAAGCTCGACCGGATCGCGAACGACACGCAGCGAAGCAAATCCTTCCTCGCCGGCGAGGCCGTCGCCGCCTATGTCGATCGCGAGCTTGAAATCATCGACGGTATCAAGCGCGGCATGGCTGATGCGGCGGCCGGCCGAGTGATCCCCCATGCGCAGGCCGTCGCGGAAATGCGTGAGGTTATCGAGGAAGCGAAGCGCCGGAAAGCCGCGCGCGGATGAGGCCGGTTGTCTGGTCGATTGAGGCGCAGCGGGATAACCTCGAAATCCTGCGCTATATCGCAGAGGACAACCCATTCGCCGCCGAACGGGTCGTGGATGCGATCGAGGACGCCGGGAACAAGCTCGGCGAATTTGCGACCGGCCGGCCGGGGCGGGTGAGCGGAACCTATGAAAAGTCCCTCGCCCGTCATCCCTACATCATCGCCTATGAGCTGCGGGACGTGGGGGGCCGGGAAAGCGTCGTGATCGTGCGCGTCATCCACACGTCGCGCGACTGGCCGGCCGAGGAATGGCCGCACTAGCTTAAAGACGTAGTAACGTTCTTAGCTATATGCTTTAATACGTATTCACGCAAAGAAGGATTGACGCATGAACGTCATTGCGTTTTTGAGCCAGAAGGGCGGGAGCGGAAAAACCACGCTTTCGGTTCATACCGCCGTGGCGGCCGAGGCGACCGGCGAACGGGTTTGCGTCATCGACGCCGACCCACAGGAGAGCGCGACCGCATGGGCGAGCGCGCGGGAAGCCGGAACGCCGATCGTCGCCACGGCGCAGGCCGGGGAACTGGACGCCGCGCTTAGGGCGGCCGAGGGCGAGGGCATGACCTTGGCCGTAGTGGACGCCCCGCCCCATGCCGCCCCGGCGGCCGGCCAGATCGCCCGAAGGTCGGAGCTGGTCTTAATTCCGGTCCGACCGTCCGCGTTTGACCTCGCTGCGGTCCCGGCCGCCGTCGAGATCGTGGCGGCCGCGAAGGTGCGCGGCGCGTTCGTCCTGTCTGCCTGCCCGTTCCGTGCGCCCGAGATCGGGGAGACGCGCGCGGCGCTGGAAGCCTACGGACTGCCGATCGTTCCCGGCGAGATTACCGACCGGCGCGCGTTCGCCCGCGCCGTCACGACTGGCAGCGCCGTGACGGAGTTCGAGGCCGAAGGGAAAGCAGCGGAGGAAATCCGGGCTTTGTGGGCGTGGATTAAAGGCACGTTAGAACGTAAATAGCTAAATACGTAAGCGCGTATTGAAGGAGCGAAACCTATGGCAAAGAAAGCAACCGGCCTCGCGGCCTTCACCCGCCCGAAGGCCGGCGCGGAGGCCACCAGCCTTGCAGCGATCGAGGACGATCGCCCGGCCGTGGAAATCCCGACGCCGAGGCGAAAGAGGGGAGGGGGCGAGACTGTCGCGCTTACGGTCAAGGTCAGGCGATCGGACTGGCAGCGCCTTCGCCAGCTCGCGGATGCAGAGGGAACGACAATTCAGGCGATGGCCGAGGCCGGGCTTTCGGCGGTTCTGGCACAGCACGGATTGCCGCCGATCGAGCCTTATGCACGTTGATACGTAAATAGCTAAATACGCTAATGCTTGCGTGTGTGGCCCGCCCCCGGCCGTCCCTACGGCCCTAGATGATGAGAGCGGGCCGGCCGGGGGGCTATCGTCGTGGCCGGGCGTTTCCCTGAATAGAGCTTGCACCAGGTCGGCGGTGGATCGCGGCGCAAGCCGCGCCGGCACGGAGGCGAACGCGCTCCCCAATAGCGCCGTAGAGAGCCGGAGGGCCGTTCGTAACAAAGTCCCGGCGCAAAGCGCCGGGTCCGCTTCCTGTCACGTCAGGCAGCGTCATACAGGCCCCGAAACTCGGGATCGGCATAGTAGGCGAGCTTTCCGGCAACGATCGGCCGTTGCCCGGCGAGGAACAGCAATTCGACATGCTGCGGCAGGTTGCGAACCTCATCCGGGGTCAGCAGCGGGCGGGCGGTGTGTTGCTCCCCGTAGGAAATGCCGGATTTGTCGGAATCGAGCGCCCGGCTCATGGTCTGGAACACAACGGTTTCCTGCCCGAGCAGATCGGAGACAAGCCGGGCGCTGTCGTGATCGTTGACGCCGAAGACCTGTAGGACGCCGGCGTTTGACAGGAAGGTGCCGGCGCGCTGCCCGTAGGTGGCGCGGAGCTGGTGAACGTCCTGCAGGATGGGCCAGAGCTGGACGCCGTAGCCGGCCATGAGGCCCATAGCGCGCTCGACGGGGGCCAGATGGCCGAGGGCGGCGAACTCATCCAGCAGGTAGAGGACCGGGGCGGCCGGCTTGGCAGGATCGCGGGCCATGTCGGTGAGGCTTTGCGACACGAGCAGGCGCAGCCATCGGGAATAGGTGGCGAGCCGATCAGGCGGCAGGACGAGGAACACCGAGGCGTTGCGGCGCTTGAGATCGGCAAAGCGGAAATCGGATCGGCCGAGGACGGCGACCATGCGCGGGCTGTCGAGGAAATGGGTATGGCGCTGCGCGGCCGAGAGGACGCCAGCGGCTTCCCGGTCGGATTTGCCGAGGTGGCGGTTTGCGGCGCGGGCGATCAGGCCGGAGGCGGCCGTTGACGCCTGCATGTCCTTCAGGAGCGCGGCGAAGGCTTCAGGGGCGAGGGTGAGATATTCGCGCAGGGTGGCGAGGTTTCGCCTGTCGCGCGGCTCGCTGGCGGCAATATGGAGGATCAGGCCGGCAATGAGCGCCTTGGCTTCCTCGTTCCAATGCGCCTCGCCGGCCATGCCCAGTTCATCGAACACGAGGGCGTCTGCCAAGGTGCTGGCATCTTCCGCGACATCGAGGCCGGCCGGGTCGAGCTGGTCGAGGGGATTGAAGGCGGCGGAGGGCTGGCCGGTGACGCCGAAGGGGTCGAGGACGTGGACCGGGCCGAATTGCTGGCGGGCGCGGCCGGCGATCTTGGCATTTTCGCCCTTGGGGTCGATGCAGATCACGGAGCGGTCGGCGGTGAGCAGGTTCGGGATGATGGTTCCCACGCCCTTGCCGGTGCGCGTCGGGGCCATCGTCAGCAGATGGGCCGGGCCGTCATAGCGCAGGAGCTTCCCGGTCTTGCCGTCGCGGCCGATCAGCAGGCCGGAATCGGCGCGGGCGAGGGCGGCGGTTTCCTTGGTCGTCGCGAAGCGGGCCGAGCCGTGGGTTTCGCCGTCCATGTCCCCGAAATGGACAATCAGGGGATTGGTGAGGAAGCGGAAGGCGAGCGCCAGCAGCACCAGCAGCGTGACGAGATCGAGCAGGAGAACCGGAACCGAGCCGACGCGAAAGCCGATTTGTTCGAGAGCGAAGCGGCCGCCGAAGCCAACGACGAACAGGACGATAACAAGGAGGAACAGAAGCCCGAGAAGCGGTTTCCAGATGCGAAAAGGTGCGGCGAGCAGAGCGACGAACGCCCATAGCGGATCACGCGCGGCCTGCCGCATCATGTTCTTGAACGCACCCCATGCAAGTCTCGCCTGACTCATGCGGCCGTCCCCCGGCGCTGCCTGTCGTCTCCCCGGCCTGCGCGTTGCCGATCAGGTCGGCAAACAGTTCCTTGTCACCGGGGCGCGTCAGGAAGTTGGGCAGCTCACGCTTGAGCCATTCGCCCAAGCGCCGGGAAAATTCCTCATCCTTGCCGCTTTCGAGTCGATGCAGGACGAGCGCGCCGAGCAGCACTTTGCGGCGCGTATCGTTGGCGCGTTCCTGCTTGGACAGCCGGGCCTTGAGCGTGGCACGCTGCGCGTCCAGTTCAGCCAAGCGTTGTTCGATCGTTTTACGCGCCATTCCTCAATCTCCCTTTCCGGTCATTAGCCTAGACTATCATTCCCGGCTGTCTTTTCCAGCGTTTGCCCGTTGCGCTTGAGTTTTCGACGGTTTTGCAGCACAATCCGGGCCTCAATTTATTGCATCGACCTTGCCGCAAGCGCCACACCGAGCGACGAAGGAGCGGAGCGATTGAGTTGAGAAGGGCGCACTTACGAGTTACTGCGTAACTCAGCGCGCCATTGGCTGGTCGGCCAATGGGAAAGGCGAAACGGTATCGGAGCTTGTTGCTTGGCGATCTACCATTTGAGCATGAAGCCAGTTTCGAGAGCGAGCGGCCGCAGCGCCGTCGCCTCAATGGCTTATCGTGCCGGGGAGAAGTTGACCAACGAGCGCGACGGGATCACGCACGACTACACGGCCAAGCAGGGCGTTGAACATGCGGAGATCGTCTTGCCGGAAGGCGTCAACGCCGATTGGGCGCGGGATCGGTCGGACTTGTGGAACGCCGCCGAGTTTGCCGAGAAGCGCAAGGATGCCCGCGTTGCCCGCGAGTTCGAGATTGCCTTGCCGCATGAGCTATCGGCCGAGCAGCGGCTAGAGGCGGCGCGGGAGTTCGCGCAGGAGCTGGCGAACCGATATGGCGCGGCGGTGGACTTTGCGATCCATGCGCCGCACGATGCCAGCGACGTTCGCAACCATCATGCGCATGTGATGATGACGACGCGGCAGGTTGGCGAGGGCGGCCTAGGCGACAAGACCTATCTTGAGCGCGAAAACAAATGGCTCTTGGCGCACGACCTGCCGACGACCGATATGCAGCTCCGCGACCTTCGCCAGAGGTGGGAGGGGATCGCCAACGAGCGGCTTGCGATGGCCGGGCTTGATATTCGGATCGACCATCGTTCGCACATGGAGCGCGGGCTAGAGATTGCGCCGACCGAGCATGTGGGCGTCCATGCCTCGCAGATGGAGCGGCGCGGCCTCGACGTGTCGCGGTCGCGGCTGGACGAGGATGCGGCCCGGCGCAATGCCGAGCTGATCCGGGAGAAGCCCGAGCAGGTTCTAACCCTCATCACCGGCGAAAAGAGCGTGTTCGATCGCCACGACGTTGCGCGGGCGCTGCATCGCTACATCAACGACGACCCGCAGGAGTTCCAGAGCGCGTTTGCGAAGGTGATGGCCTCGCCGGCGCTGGTCGAGTTGCAGCCCGAGCGCGCCCACGTAGTGGGGGACCCGGCAGCAACGGGCGAGATCGAGCTTGCCCGCTATTCGACCCGCGAAATGGTCGAGCTCGAATCCGGCATGATCGAGAGCGCGCAGCGGATGCACGGCGCGCATGGTCATGGCGTCGATCGCCGGCATGTCGAGCGCGCCATAGAGCGGCAGGACGCCGCCATTCAGCGCAGCGCCGGCGATGCTTCCGCCCGGCTGTCCGACGAGCAGCGCCGGGCGATCGAGCATATCACCGGCCCGGAGAGGATCGCGGCCGTTGTCGGTTATGCCGGCGCTGGCAAGTCCACCATGCTCGCGGCCGCGCGCGAGGCGTGGGAGGCCGAGGGCTATCAGGTCCACGGCGCGGCCCTGTCGGGCAAGGCGGCCGAGGGCTTGGAGGAAAGTTCCGGCATCCAGAGCCGCACCCTCGCGTCATGGTCCCGCGGTTGGGAGAACGACCGCGGCACGATCGGCCGCGGCGACGTCTTCGTGATCGACGAGGCGGGCATGGTCGGCTCGCGCCAGCTCGCCCGCTTCGTTGGCGAGGCCGAGGCGCGCGGGGCGAAGATCGTGCTTGTAGGCGATCACGAGCAGCTACAGGCGATCGGGGCCGGCGCACCGTTCCGGGCGATCACGGAGGAAATCGGCCATGCCGAGCTTTCCGAGATTCGCCGGCAGCGGGTGGACTGGCAGCGGGAGGCGTCGGTTGACTTCGCCACGCACCGGACGGCCGAGGGGCTGGCGGCCTATCGGGATCGGGGCAATATCAGCTTTGCCGAAACCGGCGAGGACGTGCGCGGCCAGATCGTGCGCGATTACCTTGCCGACCGCGACGAGCGCCCGGACGGCACCCGCGTAGCGATGGCGCATCGACGGGCCGATGTTCGGGCCATCAATGACGCGATCAGGACCGAGCTACAGGACCGGGGCGAGCTGGCGCAGGGCGAGGACGCCGGCGCGCTGACCTTCCAGACCAATGACGGCAAGCGCGAGTTCGCGCCGGGCGACCGCATCGTGTTCTTGGAGAACAACCGCGACCTTGGCGTGAAAAACGGGATGCTAGGCACGGTCGAGCATGTCGAGGCCGGCAGGATCATCGCCACGCTGGACGGCCGGGGCGGCGAGAACGTCAGCGTTCCGATGGGCGACTATCAGGCGATCGACCACGGCTATGCGACGACGATTCACAAAAATCAGGGGGCGACGGTCGATCGTTCCTTTGTGCTGGCGTCGGGGATGATGGACCGGCATCTAACCTATGTCGCCATGACCCGCCATCGCGACGGCGTGCAGCTCTACGCGGCACAGGACGAGTTCACCCATGCCGGCCGGCTGGTCGAGCATGGGGCCGCGCCGTTCGAGCACAAGGAAGGCAACAGCCAGAGCTATTTCGTGACGCTGGAGAACGGCAAGGGTGAGCAGCGCACGGTTTGGGGCGTCGATCTTGAGCGCGCCATGAAAGAGGCCGCGCCGGAGATCGGGGAGAGGATCGGCCTACAGCATGAGGGTTCCACCCCTGTCACCTTGCCGGATGGGACGCAGACGCACCGGAACACATGGAAGGTTCAGGACGCCGGCGAGCTGGCCTATAGCCAGCTAGAACGCCGCCTGTCCCGGTCGGGCGTGAAGGAAACGACGCTCGACTATACCCGCGACTTTGCCGAGCGGCGCGGGATCGCGGAGCAAATGGGCGTCCGCAGCGAGATCGAGATTCCGGCCGAGCGCGCCGGGCTACGTGCGGAACGGGAGTCGACGGCCGGGGATCATGCCCTTGATCGGAGATCCTCGCAAAAAGTCCGCGCGGATCTCGCGCAGGATCTTCGTGCAAATCCTCGCGAGGATCTCGCCGCCGATCGACAGCAGCGCCAACGGCCATTCGAGGGCCTGAAACTCGAGCGCGGCGCGGCGACCGAGAGCCGCGAGCCAGACCGCGCCGGCGAGGACGGCTCGCAGATCGACCAGAAACGGCCGCAACAGGCCGAGAAGCAGCGGCGCGGTATGTTCGCCGGCCTCAAGCTCAATGCGCGTCCTGCCCCCTCACAGGAGCGCACAGAGCGGCCGGAAAGAGAGGGGAGCTTGCGGCAGGCACCGGCGCCTGACCGGTTGGCCGAGCGGGCGCGGCGGCAGTCGCCGCTTGAGCAGGCTGTTGACCGCTATGCGCGGGCCTATCAGTCGGTCGCGGAGCATCGGCGCGAGGGTTTGCCGGTCCTCGACATGCAGCGGCAGGAAATGCGCGATGCCGGCCAGCAGCTCGACCAGGTGCAGGGCGGCATGAAAGATTTGCTGCGCTCGACGTTGCAAAACGACCCGGCGACGGCACGCGCCATAACCGAGCTTTCCGGCCGGGAGCGTGTCGCGCATGTCATCGACGGAATGAAGCGCGAAAACGCCGCGCTGCAAGACCCGAATATCAGGGCCGAGCGGTTCGTTGAACGCTGGCAGGAGCTACAGGGCCAGCGCCGGGAGCTTCGTGGCTGGCAACACGACGAGGCACGCGGCAAGGTCGAAAGCCAGATGAGCGGCCTTGCCAAGAGCCTTGAGCGCGACCCGCAGGCGGAATCCATCGTGCGGAATCGCAGCCGGGAGCTTGGAATCGGGCAGGACTTGCGCCGGGAGCAGAGCATTGCCCGCGCGCTGCAAGAGGAAATGACACGCAGCCGGCAGATTAGCCGGGGTATCGGCTTGGGAATGTAGGCAGGGAGATCATGGCGGAACTGGACGACGACAGGGAAGGAATCGAACCGGAAGCATTGGAC
>NZ_JACIDT010000035.1 GCF_014196495.1 Sphingobium jiangsuense | reverse complement strand
AGGGTGCCTCCGTTCGCGACTTTTTTGACGGCTGCGGCGACCAGCTTTTGCGCCTTCGGTCGTGTTTTCTGGGCAGCGGGGCGCATGTAGGGGCGTTCTGCCATCTTAGACGTGCCGAACTCCAAATCTGCACTGTATTCAGCATTTGACGATGTTTCAGCGGTCAGTGGACCGGTTTTCGCGTTCTCGATCTTATCCGACAGATTGTGCGTGTCCGCGTTCGGTGGTTCGCCCGGCGCGCTGGGTACATGGTTCTTGCCAGAAACCGCGCCTGTCGTGATGCTGATTTGCGCCTCAACCTTCAGTAGATCAGACGCGACATAAATCGCCTTCCCGACCTCGCGCACCATCTCCGGCCCTCGGATGCGCTTGAGCCGCGCTTTGTGCGCCTTGCCGCCCGTAATCTTCACCATCAGCTCGCACTTTCATCAGGATCACCGCCATCAGGCACAGCGGCCAGACGCCCGCGACAAATCCAGTGCGACGAGGCGGCGTCCAGATCGGCGCTTTGCACCATCCACCGCCTGCCAGCCCCGTCGCTGATCTCCATGTCGGTCGTGATCGCGGCCCCCAGCCCATGCGCCAGCACGATCAACATCACATCGCCTTCGATGTAGCCCGGAGATTGCTTCATCGACCACGAGCATGCATCCCGCTGCACCTTGATCGGCAGGCTCACTCCGCCGGAATAGCCGACGATGTTGCCGGACTGGTCATAGACCGGGTTCGTCCCATCGCGATGCAATGTGCCATCGAGATACAGGCCCGAAAGCGCCGCACCGAAGATTGAGGCTATGCCACCATCAAGAAATCCCATGCGTCACCTCACCAGATCGGCCCGGAGCGGTAAAAGCCGCCCGCGCAGGGGATGGTGCCGGTTCCCGTCACACGCGGCCCGGCAACACACACCTTGAGCATCGGCCAAACGCGCTGACCATAGGACGTTGCCGCCCATTCCCCGCCGTCGCTGGAACTCGCGTCGTCGGCCCGCTCAAGCTCGATCGTGCCAGACTTGATGCGCCGGAAGCCGGACGCACCTTGCGCCGCCATCTCGCTTTCCGCGCCTGCGCCGATCCCGGCGAGCGTCAGATAATGCGCCGTCGCCAGCATCGTCGCGAGGTCCATTTGTGGACCGAGGCAGGCTTCCATCGGCTCAGTCACAAGCGCCGCCTGCGCCGACCAGAATGCATATGCGTCATCCGTCACAGTCGCGAAGGCTGGAAAGATCGCGATGAAATCGGCCTTGGAGGGCGGGGTATAGGTCACGTCAGATCACCAGATAGCATTTGGTCGGCCCGCTCATCGCTGTGATCTTGAGCGGGATAACCGGCAGGCAAGCGAGGCCGACGACAGGAAAGGCGGCGATGGTCGTACCATCCTGATTGGTCAGGTCTGCCGTCCCGTCATCGTCGAAAATGACGGCGCGGGTTTCGGGCGGGATAGTGTCGCTCCCCGGCGTCCATTCTATAATCTTCGAGCCGAATTGGTAGGGATTCGTCTCGCGATTGATTGCGAATTTGTCAGCCATCACGCCACCTTCCTTTTCCTGAATCTCATGTCCGCCTCATCCCATTCGTCGTTGGGGCGGTAGTGCATCCCGATCCATCCGTTTTCAGCCAAGTCCCACGGTTTCGGGTTGCCGGGGAAGAACATCAGCCGCCATGACGGAGCCAGATGGTTGCGCCGTGACCCCCACCAGACGACGCCGTCCTCAGCTCCCCAAGTGGCCTCGCCCCAGCCAAGCACATGGCTGATCCACGCTTGATCCGATCCGAGATATTGCTTGCCAGCCTCGATGGCGCGCTCCGGGGTGAACTCGGTATAGACCTTCGAGCGCGCGCCTGCGGTCATCAGCAGCATCGATCCATTGTACGGGCGCTTGTCGGTCGTCCCCCGATACATGATGAAATCGTCTTTGCGATCGAACAGCGGGTCGAGCGGTTCAGCAATAACGCAATCAAGATCCATCGAGACGAACCGTTCGCCCAGCCAGTCGCCCGCATCCGGCGCGAACATCGATATCCGGCGCAGGCATTGCGGGAGGCCGCGATCCTCGCCCCATGTCGGCAGGCGCACATCGTCGAACTCGCGGGGCGGTCGGATTACCTCGACGCCCTCGATGCTGATATCCTCATGCGTGAGGACCGCGAGGCGATGATCCATGGACAGATGACGCCTCACCATATCCCGCCAAATCGCGATATGATCGACGGTATAGTTTGTTCGCCCGTCTGGCTGCTTCCAGTACCACGTCGCGATGGTCAGACTCACGCCAGCATCTCCTTCAATTCTTTCATGCGGGCGTCCATCCGCTTCCCGAAATCAAAGCCAAAAGCCGCCAGATCAATGATTTTCGCCATGTCGGGCCGGTCGCTGGCAGCTTCGCGGGCGATTTCGCGCATGACCTCGCAATAGGTCAGGCGGCGCGAATGATGACCGGGGTTGATCGTATATTTCCGCTGTCCGCGCATGGACGCGAGCGCCTCGTAAAACGTCATCCTCTCCGGCACAGGGCCAAGGTTCGTGATGCCGACCTCATTCATGCTTTGCGCGGCCTTCCGCGCCGCCCCTTCGCTCTGGTCGATGCAGGCCCCGGAAGCGATCCACCGGACTTGCCATCGCCATCATGATCGAGCGGAGCAATCACCTGCACTGCCACCCCCGGCGACGCGCTGATCGCAGCGGCGTAGGCTTCGGAAAAGTCGCCGACAATGCGGCCCATCGCTGGCAAACGAAAACCCCCGTCGAGGTCGAAGGGGGAGTTGGTGAGGTTGGTAATTCGCAATTTCGGCATAGTGCGGTCCTATTGTTTTTGGGCCGCTGCCTGACCGGGATGCAGCCCCGGAGGGAAGCCCCGCCCATCACGAGACAGGCGGGGAAATCGCAGATCAGGATCCTGCGGCGGGCGGCTGGCTGATCCCATCGAGGTACCGGAAAGCCACAGTGGTCAGAACCTCGACGCCGCCAGTGCGGAAGATGCCGGGAATCGTCCAGTTGAGCGGGCCATCCTGATAGACCGGCAGGAATTGGTGCGGCATCGGCAGATGCAGCTTCACATAGTCCTGATCGTTCTTGTAGGCGACCATGCGGCCCGTTCCAGCGGCAGCGCCGACGCCAGCAGCGCCAAGTTCACGCACCGAACGGATGGTCAGCGGGCGACCAGTCGTCAGCGTGTAGATATTCGTCCGCTGCACGAAGGACAGGATCGTCTCCATCGTGGTGGCGCTGTAAGGCGTCGCCGCGATGTAGTTCAGCGCCTCGACCGGCAGCAGGATCGTGTCCGCCATCTCCGTTTCGAAGCTGGCAAGGGCGATACCCTGAAGCGCGATGTTGATATCGCGGACGATCTGCGCCGGGGTCTTGAGGCCGACGCCCGCCGAATTGACCCAGTACGTTGCGTTGCCGGTGCCATCCGCAGGCACGATGCTGGTCGTGACGCCTGCATAGTTCGTGATGCCGCCGAGGCCCTTTTCAGCCGAGCCGAAGAGGGTGATGTCATACATGAACTTGGTGTAGGCAAGACGAGCGGCGCGCGCGCGGCGATCGGGGAGGCTGGAACCGACCTGATAGGCCGTGTTCACCTCCTCGATATTATACTGGTAGCCGATAGCCGCGAGCTGGAACGTCTTGGTCTGCATGTCCTGCGACACATCAGCCAGTGGGATATCCTTCGCGTATGCCGACTGCCAGTTGGCGCGACCCGAAAGGTCAGACGTATAGGTCAGGATACCGGGCGACCAAGCGGGGCCGCTTGTATCGACATAGACGAGCCGCCCGAAATCCCAGTCGGGGAAGCGGGTTTCATAGACCGTCTGGTTGATCTTGAAGGACTGGTCCTGAATCAGCGAGAGCGCCTGTGCGTCGGTGAGCAAGCGCGCCCCGCCATTGTGACTGAAAGGTGCGTTCATGTTCTTATGCTCCTGCGCTCAGAGAGGGAATGGGACGGCGATAGCGGACGGCGCCAACCTCGCCAGCGGAGCCGCTTTCCTCGAATTGTGCGCCGGGGATCGTCAGGACGGTCGAGGATGCATTCGCGCCGGTCCAGACCTTGTTGATCACGTCGAACCGAGCCTGCGCGCCCTTGGTGACATTCGCGCCAAGCAGCACGCCAATGACGCCGACTTCGCAGATACCGACATTGTCGTACTGCTCATAATTGTCGCCCGGTCGCGGAAGGCACAGAGACGCCTCAGTGATGCCGAGGACATTCTGAGCGGCGGCGGTCAGGGCCGCGCAGCTATGCGCGCCGGTCCCCGCAATCGCCGGAACGCCGAAGCCAAGCTGGCCCGAACCTTCCTTCGTGCGAGTGATCGTGTTCCACTCTTCCATGTTGACGCGGCGGCCAACCTGAAACGCCTGAAGCGTATCGCGATACTGAATAGCCATTACTGGTTCCTCCAGGCGTTGAGGTCATCGACCGATTTGCTGAGAGCGGCGTCAGCCTGCGCGGCGGCGTCACCGACATTCACGATCCCGCCCCGGAAGGCATCGCGCACCGGATCGGCTGCTTTGGCATCCTTCGACAGCACGGCGAACGACGCGGCGATCTGATCGGCGGTCCATCCCTTCGCCTGATCGCCCATCTTCGCGTCCACGACCGCCTTCATGATCGCGTCGGCGTCGGCGTCCTCGGCGAAAGTCACGCCAAGCGCCTTGGCCTTGTCGCAGACCTGCGCATAAGCCTTCGCGGCGTCGCGCAGCTTGGCGGGCGTCAGCGCGCTATCTGCAACCTTCTGGTTGAGCGTGGCGATTTCCGCGTCCTTGGCGGCGAGGGTGGTTGCCTGTTCGGCGACCTTGGCCTGCGCGTCGGTGAGCGCCTTTGCGCTATCCGATAGTTTCGTATTCAGAGCATCGACAGCGATCCGAACGGCCTCACCGTTCGTCGCATCGACTTCGGCGTCGCCGATTCGGATTTTCATAGGGGTATCTCCGGTGGTGAGGGCGGCCAGAATGGCCGGGTTAGCGTCGCAGACGGCAAAACCATCCTTGATCGCGCATTCGGAGCCAGCGCGGCCCCGATCCACGAGAGCGACGTGATTGCCGCCCGTGATTTTGGACTGGCGCGCTTGGCAGATCGTGCCATCAGCCGCCTTGAAGTCGCCGAATTCGAGTTCGGCGGCATAGCCGTTGGAAAGTTCGCGCTTGCCGCCATCAACTTTCGCGATGGTGGCGGCGTCCGTCAGCAGCAGGTCGAACGCGAGGTAATCACCTTCGCGCATGACGCCCATGATCGTGCCGCGCGCATGATCGCGCCAGTTATCGGCGGTTACAGCGTCCTTCGGATGATCGTCGGTGACGGGCTTGCCGACGAACGACTGCGCGGCGGCAGTGTCGAAAACCGTGCTCTCATCGCGCAGGACGTTGATTAGGCCCTTGTCGCGGAGACCGTGCGTATTGTCCGGGTCAACTTCGCTGCCGAGATATTGATAGACGCCCGTTCGGGCTGCCTTGGCACGCACGGCAAGATAGCCGTCTTTCGTGCGGCGGGGGGCATCAAGTGTCAGTGCGTCGCGAAACTGCATGGGGATGGTTTGCCCCACGGCGTCGGGATGCTTCTACGGACGGTGAGCGGGCGCAAATACAGACGTGTGTCGTTTAAGCATAGGCCCGCCTCGGCCAAGCCCCGCTATGTCAGTCGATTTCATCCAGCAGCGCGATATAAGCCATTTCGCGACATCCGCACCAAGGAGCCATCCCTGCACGATCATCGGCGGGGATCGCTTCGCCGCCATCAGCGGCCTTTCCTGTGCGCAGATCGTACACCTTGCCATTGCGCGCGACGTGCCATGAGCGCGGGTGCTTCTTCCCGCTATGGCGCCATCTGATCTGCTCTATCCCAGCCTCTGCCTGCCTCTCTCGGTCGAGGGTGGCGGATAACTTGCTGTTCTGATCAGCGGCTATCCTCACCGCACGCGCGCGGCTGCCGCCAACCGCCTCGTGTATTTCCTTCGCCACCTCGCGAACGGGTGTCCGGCTTTGGTAGCCCCGGAACACCGCGTCGGAAATCTTCGCCTGCGTCACGTCCGAAACATTGCGGACGAGGGCGACATTGCGCGCCAGCCATGTGGAGAGCGCTTCCTCGACGGGCTGAGCGGTCAGGATCGTGGTGAGGTCAACACCTGTCCCGGCCTTGACAGCAGCAGCCCATTTCGAGCGGTGGACAGTTTCCGCGCGGACAGCCCAGCGCCGCAGCGCCGGGGTAATGACCGTCACGAGCCGCGTCATGAACTCGCTGGCAGTCTGGTCGATCGCGGCCTGCATCTGGTCGGCGGTATCGTGGATCAGCGCGTCGGCGGTGGGGAGGGGTGGCGGATCGTAACCCGCGAGGATGGCGTCAAGGTTCTCAGCCCAGATCGTCGCGGCCTGCGCAATGATGGCGGCAAGGTCCGTCGCCTGCGCCTTTGTCGGCTCTATCGCGAGTAGGGTTATGTCGCGCCTTTTACCGGAGGCGCGGACGATGGCGGGAAGGTCGAAGGCCATTATCCTGTCGGACGAGATGCCGACTGCGCATCATTGGCACGGCGGGCGGGCGAGCCACTTCCAGACTGCCCGCCGCTACCGGCAGATACGGACTGACCACCTCCTTTCGCTGTTTCGACAGGAATAATATCAAGATCGTCGTCATCGCCCGGCAAACCATCGCCAGCGGCCTCCGCTTCCTTCAGCGCATCTTCGAGGCCCGGCCAGCGCTGGCTTTCGATCAGGCGGTTTTGCACAGCCTTCGCCAGCGCTGGCTCCGGGATAACGCCAGCATTCACCAGCGTGACGACAGTCGTCGCCTCCTTTGCCTCAATTTCAGCCTGCCGCGCTTCATCCATCGCCTGCGCGGGAGAGAACGACCAAACTAAATCAGCCGGGACGCCAGCCGATTGCAGCATGACCGCATCCAGCTTTTCGAGCGCGGGTCGCAAACCCGCCTCCTGCTTCGCGCTGATGCCCTGAAAATAATTCGCGAGGTCGCTTTCGCCGGTGCTGTTCTGACCGTCGGGCGATTTACCCAACAGCCGGGTCGCCGGAATGTCAGCCGCGCCTGCGACGATCGACAGATAGGTCTTGATGACCTCCGGCATGCCAGCCCAATTGATCTGGCGTGTTTCCCACGTCTCGCCTTCGCCAAGCGCGAGCATCCGATGGATGGACTTACCCGTCGCGGCGGCCTGTAGCGCGGCCATGAACTGCTCTTGCCCGCCCGGTCGCGCCAGCATTTCGTACATGCCGGGCATCGTCAGAACATCGACCTTCGCCTCATCGATCAGCGCCGCGAAACCCCCGGTCGCGGTGGTCGCGTCCTTCACGGCCTCATCCACGACCTGCACGACGCTATCGCCCCAAAAACGATCTTCCCATGAAGTCGAATAGAGGCCGGGAACCATTTGCCCCTTGAAGATCACGAGCCGGGAAGGGTGGATGATCGGCTGCGCATGTGTGTTGACGCGGAAAACGGTCGGCTCGCCAAAAGTCGGGCTGAGCAGGTCATCATCCATCTGGCCCAGCACG
Source organism: Sphingobium jiangsuense (assembly GCF_014196495.1). Lineage (GTDB taxonomy): Bacteria > Pseudomonadota > Alphaproteobacteria > Sphingomonadales > Sphingomonadaceae > Sphingobium > Sphingobium jiangsuense. The sequence continues at coordinate 8,418 of NZ_JACIDT010000035.1, read as the reverse complement.
ATTTGCGTGCGATAGAGCGGAACGAGACTTTCGATCATCCCCGGCGCGATCTTCGCGGGGAGGGGCTTGTCAGGCGCGAAGTCCGCCAGGTTGATGAATAGCGCACCGCCGCCCAAGCGTCCGAATGTCAGGGCCGTTCGTACAGCGTGCCAGAATTTGAGGCGCTTTTCCTCAGCCTCAATCTTCGTGATTTCTTCCTTCGTCGCGGTCCAGTCACGGCCCGCGCGTGTCATGTCCTCGGCTGGGACATCCACGATCTTGCGGATGAGCCACGATGACCGATAGGCCGCCTCGATCTGTTCGGGTCGCATCGTCTGGTTGAGCCAGAAGCTATGCGTCGTGCGGTCAACAGATGTTCCGCGTCCGGTCAGGAAATTGGCAAGCGCGCCGTCCACGAGCGGGATAGGCCGTTGCGCCGGGACGATCGACTGACCGTCGAACACGAAACCGGGCTTTGGGCGAACGTTGCGGATGCGGGCGGACATGCGCAGAGCGTGCGGGTGGGGGTGGCGGATTGCTACGGACGGCAGGGGTTAGAGGACGTCGAAGCGGGTGAGTCTAGAGTTCAGCATCAACTCGGTGAGCGCCCACACCAGAGCGTCAGCACGGTCGGGGCTGCTATCCCCGATGTATCCCGACGCGGTGAAGTTGCACATCTGGTCCTCCAGATCGGGAAACACCCCGACATGAGAAACCTTCTCCTGCTCGTACAGAGCGGAAATAGGCTCCGCGCGGATGTGCTTGCCGCGCGAGGCGGAAACCTCCTTGAACGCCGCCCTCCTGTCCGCTGTGGCGACCGTGAAACGCACCATGTCGCCGCCGAAATTACGCTCCCCGACGATCCGATCCGCGCCCCATTTGTCGTAAAGCTCGACCGCGCGGCGGCCCCAGCCTTCCGGCGATAGCTGGCAGGTCCCGTCCTCCAGCACATAGCCGCGCCCGTCCTCGCCAAGACCGGCGACGACGATACCTATATCATCGCCGCCGCCATCGCCCTTGGTGCCTGAAGGATCCACCGCGACGACGATCCGGCGCATTTTAGGATGCTCGGCAACGCGGGTGCTGTCGATGCCGGGTATCCGTTTCCCATCGGGGGCGGTGCGATCCTCCAGCGCCCACAGCGCGCCGTTGACTTCGCTGGCCCATTCGCCCGCCTCGAACCGCAGGCGCTTTGCGGCTGACATGGACGCCAGCACGTCGAAATATTCGGCGGGCAAGTTTTCAGCATTGTCGGAAGGGTTGACCTTCATCTCCGCGTAGTCGTCGGGGTTCGGGAGCGCTTCCTTCGTGCCGGGTTTCAACTTCGCCCGGAAAAGCTGATAGGACCAATGCAGCTTCGAAGGCGGATTGCAGTCGAAATACGCCTTCAACGCGAGGTGGGTTTTTCCGGTCGCAGCGGCGATCTCCGGCGCCAGATCGCACTTTTGCGCGAGGCGCGACATGGCCGTCTCGACGCTGCCCCAAGGAATCTGGCTGCTCTCGTTGAAATAGAGGGTCGCATATTCCTGACCAAGTATCTTCTCGACCCGCTCCTTGTCGTCCAGCCCGGCAATCCAGATTTGCGAGCCGTTCGGCAGTTCGATGTAGAAATCCGTTTTGTCGAAACGAACGCGCAGGGTAGGGAAGCAAAGCTTCAGCACTTTCGGCAGCGTATCAGCCCAAACCGATGTCTTGGCGTGGTTGAAGCGAAACCGGAAGATCACATGCCGCGAATTCGGCGCGTTTATCGCTCGCTGGATGATCGCTCGGCACAGGATGAAGGTTTTGCCGGAACGCGATCCGCCACGCAGCATGATGTTGCGGGCCGCGCTGGCGAGAAGCTTGTTCGCGAGCTTTTGGCGCGCGGTTAGCTTTGCAATCGGGGGGCCGCAGTTGTGGCCTATGGAGGCGGGAGCATTCACGGCCGCTCGTTAACTCGCGAGCGATATTGCTTACCGAGGGCAGCCACCCCGGCGACGATGTCGCGCTTGAACGGATGCTCTGGCGTCACCTTAAGCCAGAGCCACCATGCCGCCACCGATAGCTGCCACCTGAGCCACGTCACAGCACCGCATCCTCATCCAATATGTTCAGCACCATGACACCGGACTGCTCGATCTTGTCCTTGAACGCCTGCACATCGACATGCTTGCCCGCCAGTTCGAGGCGCTTCACCCGGTCGGAAAGCTTCACCTTCCGAACGATTGCGATGACCTTGCCATCGTCGTCGCGCTCTTCGTCTGTCTCCACGCCAGCGATCAGGCCTTGTCTCCAGATCAGCGGCCATTCGTGGACGGGCTTCAGAGCACCTTGTTCGTCGTACAGGTCGGCAAGGTCAGCGGTCAGTTCATGACCAAGGCGAGCGAGGACCCATGCAGCATCGATTCCGGTCTTTTCGGACCTCGCCTGCTTTGCCTCTGTAACGGCCTTCTGGATGTCAGCATTCCTCAACAGGCGCTCGCCCTGCGACGATGCAGTCTTTGCGCTGTAGCCTGCCCGTATGGCGGCCTGAGTGGCATTGAGGTCAATGAGATATTCCTCAACAAATCTCTGCTGCTTCGGAGTCATCCCTTCATCCTCCGATCCATCTTCCCAAACCTCTTGCTGAAAACCGTCACCACGACCCCATCCCGGACAAGCATCCTTTCACCATTGCGGCCGATCACGACCGGGCAACCGAACTCCTGAGCAGTCGCAAGCGCGGGCGATTGCATTTCCTCGCGGATCTTGGCGATATCGACGCCCTTCACGCGCTCAAGCCAGCGCACAATCGCGTGGTCAGTTATTTCCACCATCACCCATCCTCCGCTTCAAAAGATACGCCCGCCGCTTCGCCTTCAACTCACGCTCACCGCCCGCCATTACAATCCATTTGCGCACAAGGTCATTCCTCGCGCCATAGATGCGCTCGATCCGTCGCCATCCGCCCTCCATGAAATGCTGGACAAATCCGTCCGGTACAGGTGGCACAAGGCGAGAAGGAGGGCGCTTCCATGTCACAGGTCTACCTCGCCTCCATTTGCTTCGGTCGCGGCCTCGATGAACTCGATACGGATATGGCGAGGCGCGCGGTTATATGCGTGCTGCAACGACATGAGCGCATGCTGTTCGTAATCTGCCTGCGTCATCGTCTGCACCAGCCCGCTTTCCACTTTGCGGCTGATCGCCTGCTTTCTCATGTCGTCGTCGGACCAATGCTCGCGCTTGGCCTTCGAGAGTAGCTCCATCTGTTCAGGGCGGGGCAGATCGGCAACATGCGCATGGTGCTCGATCGACAGCGTTTCGTCGCGGACATGGCGCGGAAAGGCCGCCGCCGCCTTGGCGATATCCTTCAGCCGCTTGGGAGCGATACAGAGTCTTTCGGAGAGGAAATCGAAACCGGCCTGAGTAAGGAAGCCTTTTTCCTGACCCTCACCCATCCAGTCGGCGATTTCCCAGTCCACATTACGGCGCTTGGCGGCGAGCGTGCGGCCAGTCTCAACCCAGTCGGAGAACCCGGCGGGCGGCTCTGGCGCTACCGTGATGGCGATCTCACCCATTCCCCACCTCCATCGCGAGGGTGGGTAGAGCGCACAGGGGAGAGGTGGGGGCTATTGTTCCAATCTCCTCACGCGCGCGCGTATACGGTGGTTTTTCTATCCTCATATTTCTTTTCTCTTTAGAAAGAAGGTAGGAACAAAGGGGGTGAAAGGCGCAGAAAAGCTGGTGTTCCAACCTTGTTCCGACCTCCGTTTTTCGGTTGGAACAGGGTCGGAACAGAGTAGGTGGGAACGGCTTTCCTTGTAATTTAATTGCGCGTGTTCCAACCTGAGGTTGGAACAAACCTAGGTAGGAACACAGGTAGGAACGAGGTTGGATCATGGCCGTCTCCATAGCCATATCGGCCTGCTCTCAGGCCCTGCTCGAACCTTGATCTTGCTGAACCCGATCTCCTTAAGAGCAGCGGCCGCACGCATCTGCGCTCGCCTGTCCTTGCGTTCGTGTGGTATCCCAAGCTCGGTAAGAGCCTCATTGGTCGTGACCTCACCCCGGCCACATAGTTTGTCCTCAAGGATCGGCGCCCATGCATCCCCCTCTTGCCGGTCTGCCGTCTCGACCTCGGCTAGATGGTTCTCATCGCCCTCAAGCCACCAGCGAGCGCCATTACGATAGGCTTCCATCGCTTCTGCCCATAGCTGGTCACGTTTCTCGCGGATGCCGTCCAGATCGATCGCGGTGCAGGGGACAGGCCAGTATCGCCGGTTGCCGGTGCTGTCGGAAAGATAGCCGACCTCATCCGGGTTGATCGTGCCGAAGAATATGCAGCGGCGCGGGTGGGTGCTGGCGGATTTCGCATAGGGCAGCACCACGCGGTCGGAGCGCATGGAGATGAGGCCCTTGACGCCGTTCTGCTCCTTGCGGACGACAGCGACGAACTCCGCCAGCTCGACGCACCATGCGCCCATCATCTGCATGACCATCTTGTTGTGCTGGTCGAACAGCGAGACGGACTCGGCTGTATAATCCTCACCGAACAGCGCGGCGATCGCGCTGGACTTGCGAAGCCCCTGCGGCCCTTCCAGCACCATGATGGTGTCTACCTTGCAACCCGGCTGCATCGCCCTCGCGACGGCGCTGATGAGAACCTTAGGCCCCACCATGCGGACGAAAGGCGTGTCCGGCGCGCCGAGAAGGATTTGTAGCCAGCGATCAAGGCGATGGGTGCCGTCCCATTTCAGGCCTCGCAGATAGTCGGTAACTGGATTATAGCTGTTCTCCCGGCAAACCCGATCGATCGCCGGGCGTACGTCGCGATCCTGCGGCTGATAGTTAGCACGCTCGATAATGAGGCGAATGTCGACGACATCCGGGTCTTCGATCGGCTTACCCTGCCACTCGCATTGCTGCGTCATCTCGTTGAAGCGCAGATTGGAGCCAAGACCTTGAAGGCCGCGCAGATGGGCAATGGTGTTCGTCAGGTTCCGCTTTGGCCCCTTATCCCCCATCTGGAGGTTATGCCTCCAGGCGTTCAGATCTATGATGTCGGCCATCATGCCACCCTCCCGATATTCTGCGGCTGATGGACCCGGCTTGTTCGGCTCTGGTCATAGATTGCAAATTGCAGCTTACGCGCTTCTATGCCTTTGCCTGCTTCGATGACGGCGCCACGAGGCCAGCGAACGCCCGCGGCATCACCGATCAACAGCGCCGAAGGCGGGTGGCCCGTCCAGATCGGCGTGATATTGGCGATCTTCTGCGCGTTGAACTTGGAATAAAGCCACTCGACCCGCGCCGTCGCAAATTCCCGTGCCCATGTCTTGGCGCAGGCGTGGACGGTGAAGTGATCGGTTTCCATCGGGAGAAAAAGGAGGCTGGAGGCATCGCCATAGACCGAGGCGTTGCCGGTCGCGGGATCGAGTAGGATCAGGTCGTCCGGCTCATAATCCGGGTTGTGGTTCATCGGCTCCGGGGCCGGGAGAGCGATGGCGAGCAGCCATTTTTCGCCGTCATGGTAGGGAGCCATGCCGGAGACGGCGATATCGATATTCTGGCTCTCCGGGTTGACGCCAAGCGCGCGCGCTTTCCAGCGAATGACTTTCCGCGTGTCCCGCGTCAGCTCGTTGAGCTTGGCGCTGCGCCAGATGGAGGAAGGGGAGACCTCCTCGGTCATCCTGTGCAGCGCCGCCATGCTGTTGCGCCAGATGCGCAGGACAGCAAGCGCGTCACGGCCCTCGATCTGGTCAAGGGTCAACGCGGCGATATCCTTCGCGGCAGCCGCTAGCTGCCCCAGGATAGCCCCGCAAGCGCTGCGGTGTGCATCGTCAGCAAAGAGATAATCGCGCTGCCTCATGCCAAGCCCTCCAGCGCGAGAGCGTTCATCACGTCATCGACCGAGCGCGCGAGAATGTAGAGGCCGCCTGCCTTTTTGACAGCCGCGGCGAAATTGGCTTGGTTCTGGCGTTGACGATCCCTGCCCACCTTGACCTCGATCCCGACGAACCGGCCCTTTATGACCGCGATGATGTCGGACGAGCCGGATAGGCCGAAGCGGACAAGGCGCCCGGTCTGATCCTTGAGCGCGCCGGTCTGGTTCGGCCAAGCCATGCCAAACGGGGACACGGCAAGCAGGATTTGCCGGACAAGGTCTGAGTGCTTCACGCCCATGCCCTCCCGCCGCTGTAGGACTGGCGAACGCGCAGAATATTATCGACCCATCCGGGCTTGTAACCACGCTGGCTTGCGATCTTTTCCAGTTCCTCGCGAGTGCGGGCGTTGCTCACCTCTGCCTTTTTCTGGCGACGGATCGCCTCCTGATCGACCTCCTGCAACTCGCCGTCGCGGGTTTCGATCTCGCGTACGGCAGCGACATAGGCATGACCGCACTGCGGACAGGCGGGCGCAGGGCGATGGATGTGGAAACAGGAGGGACAGGACTTGATGGCGATGGTCGATTTCTCGCCTGCTCTGCGTTTTGCCCTATCTTCAAGGCTCCACTCCCGGTCATCGTCCGGCAGGCCATGGATCAGGCTGTTGCCCGCATGATCGAGAATGATGGCCTCGGTCTTACCCGGCGCAGGGCGAAGTGCGCGTCCAACCTGCTGGAGATGGAGAGAAAGGGATTTCGTGGGCCGGAGAAGGATGGCGGCCTCGATCGCCGGGACGTCGAAGCCTTCCCCGAAAAGCTCGCAGTTCGACAGGACTAGAGTCTCGCCCGCAATAAAGCGCTGGATCGCGGCATCGCGACTGGCGCTATCCATCGTGCCATCGACATGCTCGGCTGGTACGCCATTGGCGCGGAACTGATCGACGATATGGCGGCTATGCTCGATATTGACCGCGAACGCGACCGCGCGTTTGCCAGCGCATAGCTTGCGATAATGCTGAACCGCGTCGCCGGTGATCGACGGCCGATCCATCAACGAGGCAAGGTCATCCTTTTTGTAATCCCCAGCCTGCATCTTGATCGCGCTGGCATCGACCTGCGTCGGCGCGAACAGGCGATAGCGCGAGAGCGACCCGTTCTCGATGAGGTCGGAGACGGATGGACCGTTGACCATCGCGCCGAACCAGCGCCCAAGGCCCTTGCCATCGAGCCGCCATGGTGTCGCTGTCAAACCGACGATCCTGGCGTCAGGAAAGGCGTTGAAGATTCTTTCCCATTGCGCCGCGCCGAGATGATGACATTCGTCGAAGATAATGAGGTCGGGCGGTGCCAGCCTGTCAAGGCGGCGGGCGACCGTCTGAACGGAACCGATTTGCGCCAGCTTGTGCGGATCGCTGCTGTGGCCGCCTGCGATGATGCCATGCGGGATGCCAACCGCCGAAAAGGTGCGGCTCGTCTGCGCGATAAGCTCGCGGCGATGAGAGAGCCACCAGCACACTTTGCCGCGTCTGCTGCTGCCGCCGATCATATGTGAGCCGGAAACGGTCTTGCCGCCGCCGGTCGGAAGCTGGATGAGAACGGCGCGTTTGCCGGTCTTGAATGCTGTGCGGGCGCCATCGAGAAGGGCAGTCTGATAAGGGCGAAGCTCCATCATAGGCCGCGCACCCAGTCCCGGACCTCGCCGGGCGTCGCGCCGACATAAGCGGCTGCATTGCGGACCAGCGCCTCATGATGCACGGGCGCGCCTGTCTGCTCGGCAAGCTCACGGTCGCGCCGGTATTTGTTAAGCGCGGTCTGGCGCTGCCATTGGGTGTGATCGTTCACTCACACACCTCCCACCGATGGCCGCCATGCTCACCGCGCTTGCGGATGAACCCGCGCTCCTCCAAAGCCCTCAGGCGGCGCTGAATGCTGTTGACCGACCGCGTACCCTGATGGTCCATCATCTCGTGGATCAGCGGCGCGCGCCCGGATTTCGCCCAGGTCGAGCGGATGAACTCCAGCAATTCGAACTGGCGAGGGGTGAGGCCCATCATCACGCCGCCTGCCTTCCCATGGCCGCGCAAAGCTCATCGAACCGGGCGGCGCATATCTCAGGGTCGGTGCCGACCAGATGTCCGGCCTGCTCGAAATCGAGTTCGTTGGCGACCGCTTCCATGAGGATATCATCTCGCGCGGATGTCCATTCGAATGAGACGATCTTGTGCCGCGTTCGGTACTTGGCGGGCGCCGTAATTGTCCCGCGAGTCCGCTTACCCGTCGCGGAAATAGTCACGATGCGTTCGGTGCGCCCGCGCTCTACGGCGATCATGCCGCTGGATTCGAGGAAGGCGATGATATTCGCGCCAGCCGAAGGCGAAGCGGCGCCAATCGCCGTTGCAATCACGCTGTTCCCCGGACACACATCATTGCGATCCGCCGCCCTGCGCAGCATGCGCATGACAACCTTGGCCCTCTCGTGAAGCGGCAGGATTTCGCGGGTCGCCATTACGCCGCCTTCCGCGACACGAACCGCCCACGAGCATCGCGCTCCGGCAGAGAAGCGCGCAGTTCCACGTTCTCCTCCACCAGTTCGG
>NZ_JACIDT010000034.1 GCF_014196495.1 Sphingobium jiangsuense | reverse complement strand
GGCTTCATCTTCGTTCCTTCGTCACTACGACGAAGCCCAAATCCTCCTTAATTCACAACCTCAAATCTGTGCCATTGGCGCTGACGCCGGACACCCTCGCTCGTCAAAGCCAGGGGTGAGTTCAACATGGGTCAGTTCTCAGTGAAAATATCGCCCCTTCCCGGGTCAACTCTCAGTGGCAATCAACACCGAGGAGAACGAGAAGTTCTTCTTCCTGCGATATTCATCGACCGGCCATTGGGGTTTCTTTTCCGAGGAGCGTCATCACACCGTGCGGGAATACAAGCTCCCGCTCGCGGGCCTCAAACCTTGGCACAAGGAACGCTGCCCATGAAAACGCACGCGATGGCGAGCGGCCTTCGGGTCACTCTGAGCAAGACCGAGCTGCAAGCCTTGCTTGCGCTCGCGCGATATGGCGCCGAACAGATCGCGGCCGCACACCATTCTTATATCGTGCCAAAGCGGCAGGAAGCCCTGGCGGCCGACGTCATCAAGGGCCTCGAACAGGGGCTGTCGTCGGTCCGCTGGAAACAGGCGGAGGCCAAGGCAAGACGCGACGCACCGAAACGCGAGGCCGAGCGACGCGCAGCACGCGAGCATCATGCACAGATCGACGGCTATACGGTTTGGGGGATGTTGAGCGACTGGACCGATCTTTCGGACGATCCCGACCGGCACCAGTGGGCGGATCTATTGAATCCTCTAACCGAAGCGCGTGAGCAGGCAGAAATTCGCCATAATGTCTGGCGGATATTCATCAGCAAGGGCAGCGCCGCGGCGGACGATCTCATCGTCTATCCGGGTGATTGCACGCAGACCGCCGATCGTCAGGAAATCGAGGTGCTCGCCCGACGAATCATCGCGCAACATCGGGAATGACGGGATCGCGCTGGCAAGATATGCGCGCGCCCTCGGAGGTGACCACAGGATCGGCCATTGCGAAAGGGCCCGCAAGGAGGGGAGTAGGAGGGGCTGACGGTGAACTTCCCTGGGAGCTTGCTATGACCGCCAGCGATTTTGCCACATACCATCGCGTATCCACGCCACCCATATTCATCTCCGGATCGCTTTCCATCCGGCAGCTTCCGGCCTGCGTAATGAAGCGGCTCGGCGTCGTCATCGAAAAGGAGTTGCCCGTCGTGATTGGCGACGCATCTGGCGCGGATGCAGCGGTCCAGCGATTCCTCGCCGATTGCGGTGTGCGTCACGTCACGATCTTCTGCGGAGGTTCCGTCCCCCGGCACAATATCGGCATATGGCCGGTCCGGCAGATCCGAGCAGATGCTCCTGCGGGTACGCGCGCCTTCCACAGCGCGAAAGATCGGGAAATGTGTCGCCTCGCCGGTGTCGGGTTCGTCATATGGGACGGAACGAGCCAGGGCAGTCGCGCCAACATCCGGCGACTATGCGAGCGCGGGCGGTATGTCGTCGTCTATCTTCGCCCTGACGACTGTTTCGTGACCCTTGCCAGTGATGCGCAAAGGATGGCGTTTTTGGCCTCCGGCCGTCTCGGCTGACATCACTGCGGAATGGTGGTTGCACGCCTCGCTAGAACCCGCCCCCAGCCTCGAACTTCCATCACAAGGATGCCATCGATGACCGAATCCATTCGATTGTCCGCCGATGACGTCCGGCAGCTGCGAGACGTCGCCGAGCGTATCGCCCGCCGCCACAGTTCCGTCCGCCGCTTTGCGATCGAGATCGCCGAGCGCTTCAGCCTCACCACCGGCAACGCTGCCCTCAATATCCGTGCGATCAGCGCCGACCCGGATTGGGCGGACACCGATCTCAATCAGACGTTCCCCTGGTCGCGCATCCGCGAGCGCCATATACTTGCGAACGGAGGTGCGCTGTTCGACCTCTATATCTACGAACGGCCCGGCATCGGGGAAACCGGCGACCTTGTCTGCTGCGTCCAGGCCGAGTTAGATGGACAGGGCCTCATTGCCGTCCACGCGGATAGCACCAGGGATGTCTGGCGCCGGTCGGACCTGTAGACTGTCTTTCCGCCCATTCGATACGATGAGCGCGATCGCTCACAGCAACCACATCTTCGGGAATCCCGCCATGCGCCTGTCAGACGAGCTTGCCGCCAGACGCCGCCTCTATGCCATGCCGCTCGTCACCGCTCCGGCGGTGATGGTCATCGACATTCCGCCGCGTCTCGCGGGGCAGGGGCTCGCACTCGATCGCTATTATATCGTCATGATCGAGACCGATGAGGAGCTTGCCGCGTTCGAAGCGTTCCTCACCGTGGACCGGGACGGCCTGCGAGCACCCGATCTACTCGATCGCAAACCCAGTTGCCGCGAGGCGGGAGAGATAAGCTTCTTCGAATTCTCGCCCCCTGAGCCGGGCTGGCCATGGATCCTGCTTTGTCACTGGCCGCGGCACTTTGCGCGGATGTTCGGCACCGACCCCGATGCTCTCGCGCGCCGGGCCTATTCGATGGAGGCGTTCGACGATCGGGAAGGCCTGGAAGCGGCGCTGAAGGCGCATATTGCCGCGTTCGGCGAACTGGCGGACGTCAAGGTCATCCAGCCGCTGGCCGGCACGGCGGGCCGGGCGTGATCAGGCTGCCTGACTTGCCCCTATTCTGGATGAGCAACTGACCGCAGCGAACAGTCCTGGGCCGCAGGAGGGGAGGAAAGAGGTGATGGGCGAGGGAGCCATAGTGGATCCTCCGATCTCCATAAGGAAACAGCCCATGCCCACCCATCAGCTATCCGGTTTCACGACGGAAGCAACCGCCGACATCATCTCTCGGCCGTCCGCCGATCTTGTCGCGCTGTCCAGCAACGAACTGATGGTTGCGCGCAAGCTTGCCTATAATCCCGAAAACGACGCGCTTGGCGAAGGTGATTTCTGGGCCGAATATATGGAAAGCGAGGACGACTGCATGGCCGCGCGCCAGGTCGTTCCGTTCGACACATTCACGCTTTCCGTCTGGCATACCCTTGCCGCCGACATGTTCGAGGAACGATCCGATGAACGCGATGCATCCCAGATCGACCGGCTGATCGAAAGGCGCGGCCTGTTTCCTCATGATCCCGCCAATCGTCCTTGGCGTATCGCGCTTCCCGCAATCGAACTCCAAATCGCGCTTGAAAAGGATATCAAAGCAGGTTCGTGTCGGACTGCCGATGCCCGGATACGGGTCGATGCCCTCGATCAATTGTCCGGCATGGAGCCCGACTTCTATACGGATAGGGAAGCCATATCGACCGCAGGCTGGGACGCTCTTTCGGTCACCATCTTCGAACAGACCTGCACTGCGCCGACGGGCGTGCGCTTCGGGAACATCTTCGATCGACCCGACCTGACGACCGGAACGCCGCTCGCGCACGCCCGCGCCCAACTCTTCGAACTCCAGACGGCGCTCGCTTCCGCCACACGGAGCCGACGGCAGGATCCTGCGTTCAAAATCTATGTGCGGGGCATGATGGACGAGCTGCTCGCGATGCCTCCGCTGCTGGAGGCGATCCATAATGACCACAGCGGCGCATTCCGCGTCGTGGCCGCCTTTCTCGACGATCATCATCCCGAATGGTCCGAGGGGCTCTCGAAGAACCAGGCATTCAGTCCCTTGCTGCCCCTGCCTGTCGACTGGAATGGCCACGTCGATATCGTTGGCCTGGTGCAGGACTCGCGCGCCCGCATGTCCGCCGAAACGGTGGGTGTCGCGCCGCAGTTCTTCGGACTCTATGCCGGACGCCGCGATGGCAGTTCCGTCTGGCTCGGGGCGGCGGCCTGCGAAGCCGATGCTCATGCGCTGGTGACCCGGTTGGGCTAACCCGGCCCCATATCGATCCGCTCATTGGCGCGGCAGACTGGTGCAACAACAGGGCGGCAACATGGCGCCCTTCGCGTTCTCCACAGGGGGAAAGGGGGTGGTTGGTGGATGAGTTTCATTTGGGAGTTCACCAACCATGTCCAGCAGCCAGCGAACCACGAACACCCCCGAAATCATCGTAACCGACAGCATCACCTGTCCCAACTGCGGCGCAGCCGAGTGCTATGATGATCCCACGAGCCCTACAGGCAAGCGGTTCAACATCAACGCCTATAAGGTCGGCGACAAGCACGGTTACTGGTGGAGCCGTTGCAACCTTTGCAATAGCTGGTTCTAGAAGGGCAGGAGGATTTCCGGCTCCCGCCTGCGTAACCGCCTTTCGTCTCACCGACCCTTCGCTTGAGAAGCGTGACGTCGCGGAGACTAGCATGAACATAGAGATCATCGTCGGCCTCCCGCATCTCAATCATGGCCCGCTTCTCCAGCGCGCGATCGAGATGCGCTATCCGGTCCTCATCTCAGCGAACGCGCTGTCGCGATGGGATCGTCGCGAGGGCTATGCGCGCTGGATGGGCTGGAACCTTCGTTCGCTGGCCAATGCCTCCCGCCTGGTCTCGATCGACCTCGATTCCGCGGGCTTTGTCGTCGCTCAGCGCTACCGTGGGCTACCGTGGACGGCCGATGACTATATCGAACTGGCCGCAAGCTACCCGTTTCGGCGCTTCGCAAGCCTCGACCTGTGCACCGAGGCGGAAATCGCCCGCGACCGCGACGAAGTCCTCGACCGTATCTCGCGCACCGTAGCGCTCAATCATGCCTGTCATGCAAGAGCCGCCGATCGCGGAATCGACACCCGGTTCATGCCGGTCATCCAGGGACGGCATCCCGACGACTATCTGCGATGCCTCGACGGCATTGCCGGTATCCTGCGGCCAGACATGGTTGTCGGTATCGGCTCCATGTGTCGCCGCGCGCTGTCTGGTCCTGATGGGCTTCTCGCGGTGCTAAGCCGGCTCGACCGAGGCGCGGACCCCGCGCTTCGTTTTCACCTTTTCGGTGTGAAGGGAACAGCCCTCCGTTATTTGCGACCGCTTGCACATCGCGTCACCAGCCTCGATTCCTGCGCTTATTCTCTGGTCGCGAGGATCGAGGCGTGGCGCGAAGGCTTTTCGAAGACCGACGAGTTCGTTGCCGGTCACATGGAGCGGTGGCAGCGTCGGCAACAGGCTCGGCTCGACGGAGGCGACGCCGCATTCCAGCATCATCTGCCGCTCGCGCAACGTCCGCCATCAGCCGGAAACGCATGGGACAGAGCACTCGATCTCGCCCGCGCGCAAATCCGCACTTTGATCGAGCAAGGTGAGATCGCGCACGAGCAAATCACCGAAGGGTGGATCGCGCAGTGGGCGGCTGAAATCTATAGCGCCACGTAGTAACGCAGGTCCTGGTGAATTTAGCCTCGGTCGCTGACCTATTCGGTGTGCGAACAACTCACCGGCCTATAAGATCGAGGCCGCCACGGAGGGGTCTTGCTCATCGATCGAATCATCTCGTCGCCCGCCTTCGCGATATCGCCGACCGCCCGCATCACCTCGTCATCCCGACCGAAGTTCCAATACTCGTCCATATCTGCGAGCGTTAGCTTCTTCGGCTGCATCTTGGCCCAGGCATCCGCCATAAAGAGCATGAAGCTCTTTGTGTTGTCATCAGAAACGGCATGCGGCTGATACACGATAGGCAGGTTCATCACGAGCATCCCTGTCGGAGCACTTTGCTTCTTTTTCAGAAGCGGCGATAGGCGGCCGCCCGTTCGCAGGTTCGAGGCGCTCCGATTACGCCTGTCGCTGCGAATTCACAAGGCTGACCGCCAGATTGGCGTGAACGACGCCCGGTTGCAACCACTGATCACCGTCGCCGTACGGCCTGGCTGTGCCGGTGGGGGCAATTGTCGCCTTCAAGCCCGCAAAAAGGAGGTATCCGTGACCCAGTGTCCCGAATCCAATTCGACCGAGCGTCATTGCTATGGCGTGATTCTCCATCATCGCGCCGAATGGTGGCTTGTCGAATTTCCCGAGCGTGATCCAGACCCTATCAAGGCGTGGGCCCTGACCGGCCAGCTTACGCCGGCGATGGCGGATTGGTTTCGTGCCGACACGGGCAATAACGCCGCCAAGGCAGAGGTCGCCGCGTTGAACCCGGACAGTCGCTGCTGGTCTGGTGAATTCTCGATCCGTCCGTCGCCGGATAGCGCCGATCGCTTCGACATCGATGCGCATCCCTGGGGCTCCGAAGCGGGCGAATTGGAGACGCGGCTTGCCCGCGCCATGATCGAAAGCACACTCTTCCCTATCCCGCCCGGCTTCCTTTCAGTCTTCACAGGCCTTCCGGACGACGATCGACCCGTTCTTGCCATCCGCCTCAGCGGCTATATCTGCTCGACGTTCGAAGTGCTCACCGCCCGTTACATGCCGGTCTATCGGCCTCGATCGCCCTGGCGGGACATATCGGGCGAGGCCGTCAGCGACAGCGGCAGTGACATTCTCGGATGGGCACCCGCCCGCGACTGGATCAGGCCGGCATGACACACATGGCCTACCGATGCCGGATCGAGCTTGCGCCGATACCGCTGGATCATTATATCTGACTAACTAGTCAGATGGAGAATTTTCATGACTACCTCCAAACGCGCCGGTGACGGCCCCGCACGCAAAGGTGGTTCCAGGCTTCCACCAGCGGCGCGCGGATGGAAGCTCGAAGACGCCAAGGCGCGGTTCAGCGAGGTGGTTCGCCTGGCCCGCAGCGAAGGGCCGCAACGCGTCACGGTGCGCGGCAAGGATGCCGTCGTTATCATCAGCGCCGACGAACTCGAAAGATTGCTGCCGCCTGAACGCAAGAAGCCGCTTGTCGCCTTTCTCGAAGGACTGCACCTCGAAGGCGTCGATCTGACGCGCGAACGCGATAGCGGACGGGACATCGTCTTGTGATCGGCTGGCTTCTCGACACCAATGTGATTGCCGCCCTCATAAATCCCAACGGCGCGCCGAGCGTGAAGACATGGGCGTCGGAGCAGCCCGAAGAAGCGCTGTTCCTCAGCATCCTGACGCTCGGCGAATATGACAAGGGAATCCACGCCATACCCGCGAACCATCCCGAGCGGCCCCGCTATATCGGGGCTCGCGATGCGCTCGAAGCGCGTTTCAAAGGTCGCATTCTGTCCGTTGATGACGCGATTATCCGGCGATGGGGAGCAATCTCCGGCGACGTCAAGCTAGGGACGGGCCATGCGCCGGGCGTTGTCGACACAATGCTGGCGGCCACCGCGATTGAGCACCAGCTTTATCTCGTGACTCGCAACGTCAAGGATGTGCGTCACAGCGGCGCAGCCATATTCAATCCGTGGGAGGATGATCCCACAACTCTGGCGCTATCCTGACCAGTTCGGGAATGAGATCCTTCCTCAGGCCCCTTCGAGCAATCGCTCCCGCGCCAGATCCAGCGCGTGCGAAAGCCGTATCGCCACCACCTGGTCCTTAGGGTCGACGAGGCATTCGAGTGCCGCCTCCATGTGCTTGATGGCGTTTTCCAGCCCTGGCTCTTCGTCTGTCATCTGTGCTTCTCCGTCCCGTCGCGCTCAGTCGGCGGGCACCCCCCCGGAGGAGGATGCCGGCCCCTGAGCCGGACGGTAGAAAGACGCGAACAATAGAACGCGTGCCTGATCTTTAGCCGGAGCCTGGACATAATCAGGCAATCCGGCCGCAAGGCATGCGCCGACTCTATTGTTCGGAGTTTCTACTCTCCGGCCCACCACCGGCGGACCCGCCCCTCTAACCCAATCGGGCAGCAACTGCCAATCGGTTCCGTGCGAAATTACCGGATGCCGCAGGTGGGGACGGGATATTCAGCGTGTCGATAGACGCGCCGCTTCGACCGGCCGATACATATCCGCGCGATCACGCATTACGCTGGTAAGCCAGGCGAGATGGCTGGCCGCGTCCGCCAACGGCAACGTGGCTACCGCGTCGAACAGGCTGCGTTGATAGGGTGGACCGCTATCGAGGATATCCACCAGCTTTTCCCGCGCCGGGCTATGGGGATCGGTGATCTCGGCATTGGCTTCGCGAGCCGCCTCCAGAAAGGCCTCAGCCAGTTCTTGCGTGGCATAGTAGCCGCTGTCGAGACCTTCCCCGAGCGCGAGGGCGGCGATCTGGCTGCGCACATCCGCGATATCGGGGTCGTTGACTGCATCGATCAGCGACAGGTTGAAATCGAAGGTGGCGAGATAGTCCGCGATCATGGGAAAGTCCTTTCATCCATGAATAGAACATAGGTCGAACATGTTTACAATCGGAATGATGCCCGCAATAGGATCGCGATCATGAGTTTCGCTTCCGCATGGGCCGCCCCGATCGGCCGGCACCCCGCGCCGTGACCATGGCGGCCGCGCCTCTGCGCCTCCGTGGACAGCTGCGCCGATCCGAGCGCGGTTTCCTCCTCGAGATGGAGGATGGCCACGTCTGGCGTCTCAATGGCGCGCAGGATTTCCCGCCGCTGGTGGACGCCACTGTCATCGTCGAGGCACGCAAGGCCAGCAGCAGCCTCCTCGACGTTCTCTGGCTCGGGCCAGCGTAGCAACCCCAAAGGCACGCTCCGATCTCTCCTCGGGCATCGCGTTTGGGGAACCGTCGCCGCGGGCCTCGGCGAGGACGCCTCGGCCCGCAATCAGCGTCGCACGCAGTCTGTCATCACATTCTGCGCCGCCTCGCAGGGTCTCGGCGTGCCAGGGCTGGTCGGGGCAAGCAAGGGCTGCCTCCGGCCAAGAAAACCTAGGAGTAGAAGGGGCCTGCCGACGTTGTCGCTTGGGGTAAGCGGTCGGCAGGCCCCTTCTACTCCAAGCTTTTCTAAAGGCCGCAGCGCGACGTCCCTTGCTTGCCCCGACCAGCCCTGACCCTTGAGCCCCGGCGACGGCGGCTCCGAATGCGATGACAGACGGCCACCGTCGCGTCCTCCGCTGATCAGGAAGGAATGGCTTCGCCATACTTTTCTTTGTTCGGGACGCTGCCGCGTCCGTTTTATTGGCTCTGGCTCACCAAATGCGATGAAATACTGTCAAGAAAACAATGACATATACTCAAAAAGGGGGAGGGGGTATAAGTATAGGTGCTGATGGGGATTGGCCCCGGATGCATCGTTTGGAGTAAAGGCTATGAATATCGGTGAGTTTAACCTGAACAAGGGCCGCATCATCGGGTGGATTGCCACCCGCGCAATCGACCTGCCCAAGCTGGCCTTGCGCCCGGTGGAAAGCGAAAACGAACTGGCCCCGGCTTATGAAATCATCGCGCCCAATGTCGGGGGCCGTGTCGTTCAGGTCGGCGCGCTTTGGGAAGCCGTCGCCAAGAAAACCGGCGAGGTTTTCCTGCAAGGCCATGTTGATGACCCGTCGATGCCCGAAGCCCTGCCCATCGCGCTTTTCGGCTCGGTGGAGGAAGGCTATCGGGTGGCATGGCGCAGGCCGGAGCGCGACGATTTCGGTCCCGCCATTCGCGCCACCCGCGACAATGCGCCTTCCGGCAACCGTGGCGACGACTACGGTTTCGGTGACAGCACCGCCGATGAAAGCGGCGGACTGTCCAGCCAAGGAGCCGCCGCCGATCTGGACGATGAAGTTGCGTTCTAGGGGCTAGGCCGAGACGGGCCGGGGGAGCGTTGCACCGCTTCCCCGGACCCTAACCGATCATCCTGCCATCAGGAGTCAGACCCATGACGAAGAAGTCAGCTAAGAAAACCGTTAGCACATTTGCGGACCTGCCGGAACTTATCGCGGAGGAAACCGCAAACCCTGCCTTTGAAGCATCCTTTGGCGATCCGCTGCCGCTGTCCATCATCGAACCCGGCGACGAACCGGGCGAACACACCATGCCCGAACCGTTCACCGCGCAGAAGGTATGCGGCGAACTTATCACGTCGCTTTACTGCCTCTTGACCGACACGCGGCTTGACCCGCTCGCCCCGCAAATCGCTTGGGGTATCGTCAACAGCTTCCATTTCGTTGCCGGAACGGTGGAGCGCCAAGAGGATAGGCTTGCCGACAAAATCCGCGACATGACGCGGCGCATGGAACCGGGCGAGGTATTCAACAAAGACCTTGAGGATACCCAGTTGCAATGCCGCTCGCTGGCCGAACAGCGCGCAGCCATCGAGACATTGCGCGACTATGCCGCCGCCATGTATCGCGCTTGTTGGCGTCGCGCATGGGCACCGACCAAGGGCAGCAAGGCGTCATCTGTCACCACCGCAAGCTATATCAATGCGCTGGATTTCTTGCAGGAGCGCGCCCTTGCCAAGCGCGAGAAGCACCAGCCGCAAGGCCCCGTCGTCATCTTTTCCGGCCCAGCCGTATGGGAGGAATGGCAACCGCTTTGGGCGAAGCTAAGCGAGATCAAGGCCCGTGTTCCGCATATGACGCTTGTTACCACCGGGCAACGGAAAGGGGCGGACGCCATCGCGGCGGCATGGGCAGCGCGGGAAGGCGTCCCCGTTGTCGCCTATGGCCTCTATGGTGGCGGGCGCAAGGCTCCCTATCAGCGCAACCGCAAGATGGGCGAGCTTGAGCCGGTGGAAGCCGTCCTTTGCGAAGGGTCCGGCATCCAAGCCAATCTCTATCAGACGATGCGGAAACAGGGCGTTCCCATCCATGCTTTCCGCAAGCCCAAGGATGCCCCCGCATCCCGCAAGCCGCAGGACGGCGAGGGTGATACGTTCAGGCAAGCACGGCGCACCGCCTGAAACCAGACGGCGCGGCGCTTCCCCCAGCGCCGCGCCACCCATCACTACAGACCCGCCAAGGCTGGCGCGCATCCCCGCGCGTTGGCCTTTTGTCGTGCCACCGGCCGCCGCCGCGCCTGACGGCGCGGCGGCGGGAGGAACCAAAAGGGGAAAGACCCACAGGTTCACACCCCCACGGACGAGCCGAGCGCCCCGCCATCATCCCCCTTTGCGGGCCTTGGCGCGGCTGGCGGTTTCCCCGAACGGGAAACATCGGGCGCAGCCGATACCCCCTTGAGCGCGGCCAGCGCGCCAGCGCCACCCAGCCGCAGCACATGACCCAGCACGTCCCGGAACTCGCGTTCCGTCAGTTGCTCGACCGGCAGCGCCGTCACGATTGCCGCATAGCGATCGCGCAGCCGCTTGCGTAGCGCGGCCTTCTCGACCGCAATTCTCTTTTCGCGATCTTCCAGATCAGCGAGCCTATCGCGTTCAGACATTTTAGGCATGACCAGTTTCCTTCTCAGGCTGGCCCGCTCGTCACGCGATCCTTGTCGCACAGGCGCGCCCGCGCCACAAGCGACCCGCCGCATAGCGCGGCCTATCTCCCCACATCGACCACCACCGCAATGGGTGCGCCCGGCAGCGGTAGGGATGACGCAGCAACTCCGTTGCTGCGGGCAAGCGACGCACGCGCTTCGCGGTTTGTAATGCACCGTACGCACGGGTGCTGTGGCCTGAAACTGCCCTATAATCAATGGTTTCCGTTGGCAGACGCGTCAGCCAGATTTCACGTTATTTGGCTGACGCGTCTGCCGCCTCAGTACTATTGCCCGAAAAAGCCCCGCAATTCCGTCGTTTCCGGCTGGCAGACACGTCCGCCACGCTGATTTTATTGTGATCGTCGCTTGTCTGCGCTATAGTTGCTGTGCGTCGTGACCTCCTTGTCGAAGCTCCAGTCGGAGCATCACCTTGGCAAGGGTCACAATCCGGATCGACGATGCCCTTTACGAGCGGCTGCAGCGCCGTGCCCGTAAAGTCGGCGTCAGCGTCGCCGAACTCCTCCGCCCCGCGATCGACCAGACCGCCGATCCCCGCGGCGGCTACGTCTACACGACGCAGGACGAAATCCTCTCCTGCGTCCTGCAGACGCTCTCTATCCTCGCGGCATCGGTGCGACGCCGGTCGCCCGAGACGCTCGAACAGGGCATGGCCGACGCCAGGGCGCTGCTCCTCGAAAAGGGGCTGCTCTCACCGGACGAACAGCCATGACCCGGCGCGCGGATCCCCACCTCACGGACACATGCCCGGCCTCGCGTTCCCCCTCGGCGGGCTTCCCGTCCGGCCGCGCGATTGCCTGCGATTATTCCCTGCCGGTCAGGGCCATCCCAAATCGGGGGGCATGCCGTAGCGCACCGCCAGCCGTTCGGGGGAGGGGCCGGCCATGAGCATCTTCCGCAACGACACGTTGGGGAGCTGGACGCGGGGCGGGCAGGCGATCGTCCACAATGTCCGCATGACCACCCAGGTCTTTTTCCAGACCGTGCTGGCCGGGCTGATCCTCTGGTTGATGGGGACCGGCTGGTATGCGTTCGAAAAGTCGACCGACTATCAGCGCTTCGTCCTCGCCAAGCTGGTGGAGGCGACCATCAAGGCGGATGCGGCGCCGGGGACCAATGACCCGGTGCTGTTCCGCACCCCCGACGGGCGCCAATACTGGACCTCGGCCGACACCCTCGCCGACTCCGGTGTCGCGAAGCAGGCGCTCCACAAGCTCGAAAAGGACCTCATCCACGGGGCGGCCATTGCCGGTGTGGTCGCCCTCTTCGGACTGGTCAGTGCCTGGTTCTATTTTACCCGAACCGGGAAGGGGCTCGGCTCCAACGAATATCTGCGCGGCGCCCGCTTCGGGACGGCCTCGGAAGTGCGGCGCGCGCTCCGAGGGCAGAAGAAGGGGGCGCTCACAATCGGCGGCGTCGCCGTGCCGGAAGCCTTCGAGCCCGAACATATCCTGCTGGTCGGCGCGCCCGGCACGGGCAAGACCAACCTCATCACCACCATGCTCGAAGGCATCCGCAAGCAGGGTAAGCGGGCGATCGTCTATGACACGGCCGGGAGCTTCGTCGAGAAATTCTATCGCCCCGGCAGGGACATCCTGCTCAACCCGCTCGACAAGCGCACCGACATCTGGAGTCCCTGGGTCGATGTTCCGCGGGAGTATCATTACGACCAGATCGCGGAATCCACGATCCCCGACAAACATGGCGATCCGTTCTGGAGCAAGGCCGCGCGCGGCACGCTGGTCGCGGTCCTGCGCAAGCTCGCGCGGCAGAAGCACACGCTCATCTCGGTCCTGCTTGATCGGGTGCTGCGTTCCCCGCTCGCCGATCTTGCCGCCTATGTGAAGGGCACCGATGCCGCCGCTTTCATCTCCGCCGAGGGGGAGCGCACCTCGGCCGGCGTCCAGGCCGAGCTTGCCTCGGTCATGCGCAGCTTCGCCTATCTCGACGATACCGAGGACGGCTTCTCGATCCGGCGTTGGGTCGAGGACGAGAAGGACGACAGCTGGCTGTTCGTCACCGTCAAGGCCGACCAGCTTCCTTCGCTGCGCCCCCTGATCACGGTCTGGCTCGACATCGCGATCAGCGCGATCATGAGCCTCACGCCCGACCGCGACCGGCGGCTCTATTGCGTCATTGACGAATTGCCGACGCTCCAGAAGCTCCCCAGCCTATCCGACTTCCTCGCCCGTGCGCGCAAATATGGCGGCTGCGGCATATTGGGGTTCCAGTCCTATCCCCAGCTGACCGCGACCTACGGCAAGGAGGATGCGGCGGCCATCACCGGCTACTGCTCGACCTGGGTCGCGCTCCGGGCGAACGATAGCGACACCTCGGAACTTATCTCCAAAAACCTTGGCCGGGTCGAGCAGGTCGAAGCCAACGAGGGGATGAGCTACGGCGTCAATGACATGCGCGACGGGGTGAACCTCAGTCGCATGCAGGTGACCCGCCCGCTGGTTCTGGACACCGAGGTCACCCATCTGCCGAACCTTTCGGGTTTCCTCCGTTTCGGGCGCAATCTCCCCGTCGTCCGTTTCACCGATCGCTTCAATCCGCTGCCTTCGATCGCGGCCGCGTTCGTTGAACGCACCGAGCCCCCCAAAAGGCTGCCGCTCGGCAAGGCCATCATCTCCCAGGCGTGGGCAGAGCGCCGCGCGCGCCAGGCGCGGGAGGAGGCCGCGAGGCGAGGGCAGGGTCCGGGACATCCGGACACGCCGCCGTCTCCCGGAACGGGGCAAGGCGATCTTTTTACCGGCGAGGCCAATCCCCCGCCGGCGGGGGAGCCGACCCAGGAGCCGCCCAGCCTGCCGGATCCCCAGGACGCCGTGCCGCAGGATGAGGTGTTCGGACCCACCGACCACAGCGATTCCGGCATGACGGACGAGGGAGCGCCGATCGACGATCATCCCGACGAGGAGAACAGGGTTGCCACCCCCATCCCCTTGTTGGGGGCGACGCGCGGCACGATCCGTGTGCGGCTCGACAGCCATGGCCGTTCCGAAGGCCCGCGTGAGAAGGCGAAGCCGGCATGATCCATCCTCGCCGCCTCAAGGGGACACCCGCCAATATCGGCCGCTACTATACAATCGGCGACTATTATACCAAGGGCGGCAACGAACCCTCCGAATGGGGCGGCAAGCTCGCCGCCAGCCTCGGCCTGTCCGGGCCTGTCGACCCCAAGCAGTTCGAGGAACTGCTCGCCGGCAAGGTCGGCGACCAGCAGCTCGGTCGCCGGCGCAAGGAAGGCATCCAGCATCATCCCGGCTGGGATTTCACGATCAGCGCGCCCAAGTCGATCTCGATCCTGGCGCTGGTCACGGGCGACGAGCGCATCCTTGCCGCGCACGAGCGGGCGGTCGGGGTTGCGCTTGCCTATGCCGAGGAACATGCCGAGCTGCGCCGCCGGGTGGACGGCGAGATCGTCCACGAGACGACGGGCCGGCTGCTGTTCGCGCGTTTCACCGAATATGCCAGCCGCGAGCACGACCCGCAGCTCCATACCCATGTCGTCATTCTCAACATGACCAACCATCTCAATGGCGACCGCATGTCGAGTCTCGAGACGCGCTCGATGTATGCCGAGCAGCTCGTCATGGGTCAGATCTATCGCAACGAGATTGCCCGCGACGTGCGCGCGCTGGGGCATGAGATCGTGTTCGATCCGCGTAAGGGGCTGTTCGAGGTCGAAGGCATGCCCGGCCAGCTTATCCGTGACTATTCGCAGCGCGCCGAGCAGATCAACGAGCATGCCGCGGAGCACGGGCTTGAGGGACAGGCCCAGCGCCGGATCTCCTTCTTCGCGACCCGAAAGGCCAAGGAGACGATCGGCCTCGATGACCTGCGCGAGCAATGGCGCGTGCGTGCTGAACCCTATCGTGAAGATCTCGACAGGCTCCAGGCCGCGGCGCAGGAGCGGGGTGAACGAACCATCGAGACCGATCCGCGCGTTGCCCGCCGCGCCGCTCTGTTCGGCATCCGCCAGAATGAAACGCGCGAGGCGGTCAACAATATAGGCCGTCTCTATCGCACCGCGCTCGCATCGCATGTCGGTGAGGTCCGCCTGGGCGACGTGCGGCCGCTCTACGATGCGCAGGAGAACAAGGGCAAGCTGCTGGTCACGGTGCGCCAGACCGGCGACCAGCCGCTTCCGCGCGGCCGGACATCGCGCCGGACCGCCAAACTCGAACTCGCACTGTCCGAGCATCTGTCTCTGGCCATGGGCGATGCGAAGCCGGTTGCCACCCGTGAACGGCTGGAAGAGGCTGCGACGGCCGCCAGGCTGAAGCCCGAACAGGCGGCCGCGCTGATCGCCATCGGCAGCGGCACAAACCGGGCGGTCGGCGTGCATGGTGTCGGCGGCGCAGGCAAATCCACCCTGGTCGCCGCGTTGGTCGATGCGACCCGCGACGACTATACCACCGTGGCGCTCGCACCGACCTCTTCGGCGGCGGCGGAACTCGGGCACAAGGCGGGCATCGAATCCCGCACGCTCGCCTCGCTGCTCGCGAGCGGCGGTTATGGCATTACCGACAGGCATATTCTCGCGCTCGACGAGGCGGGCCAGCTCGGCAACCGCCAGGCGCTGCGCGTGCTGGAGATCAGCCGCGCGACCGGCGCGCGTCTCATATTCCTCGGCGACAATAAGCAGACGGGCGCGATCGAGCAGGGCAAGGCCTATTGGCTGCTCCAGCAACTCGGGCTGCCGACTAGCCAGCTCAAGGAGTCGCGGCGCCACCTGACCGACGCGACGCAGGAGGCCGCGGACATGGCGCGCAAGGGCGACTATGCCGCGTCGCTCGCCGCGCTGGATCGCGTGACCACCGGCGACACCGCGGAGAACCTCGCCAAGGCGATGGTCGCCGATTGGACCCGGCTCAAACCGGAGACACGCGACGAAACCAATATCCTGGTCCTCGACAACGCGACCCGTCTGATCGTCAACAGCCATATCCGCGAAGTCCTGAAACGCGAGGGCACCGTCGCGGCCGAAGACCATCGGCTCGAAGTGCTGACCCCGTCCGGCCTGACCGACCAGGAAAAGCAGATGGCGCGCTTCTACAGCGCGGGCCAGGTGCTCAAGTTCACGCGCGACAATCCCGGGCTGGGGATCGCGCGCGACGCCGACTATCGCGTCGTCGGGGTCGGCCGGAACAATCATGGCCGCCAGGTCGTGCGCCTGGTTGACGAGCATGGCCGCCAGATCGAATGGCGTCCGGGCCTCGGCAAGGCGGCGCATGTCAATGTGTTCCTGCCTGAGAAGCGCGACCTTGCCCAGGGCGACCGCATCCAGTGGCGGCTGGTTAACAAGGAACTCGAGGTCAAGAATGCCGAACGCGGCACCGTTCTGGCGCTCGAGGGCAATATCGCGACGATCAGATGGGACCGCGGCGAGCGCGTCCAGCAGGTCGATCTCTCGGCCCACCGGACCTGGGATCATGGGTATTCGGAAACCGTCTATTCGTCGCAGTCCAAGACCTATGACCGCGTCTATGCGCTAGCGCCTGTGGAATCCGGCCTCGTCAACGGTCAGAACTATTACACCGCCATCACTCGCGCCGCCTATGGCGTGAAGCTCTGGACCGAGAGCCAGCAACGTCTCGCGGAAAAGCTCGCCTCGCGATCGGGCGAGAAGACCTCGTCGCTCGAAGGGCTCGGCCGGATCAGGGCCGACAGCCACAAGATGCGGGGACTTCGCCACAAGGACCGGCACGACCGCTCCCGCGAGGAGAATGCCCGCGAGCGCGACGCCCGCAAGGCCGAGCGGGAGCAGCGCGAGCGGAAACGGCAGGGCCGCTCCGAACCCCGCCCGAACAGTCTTGCCGAGATACTCGCCGGCCGCGCGCAGGAGGCTGCTTCGCTGGTCGACCGCTTCCTGCGCGGCACGATCGAACGAGACCGTCAGCACGCACCGGCGGAGCCCGATCGCGGCGGCGCTCGCGAACCTGCCCAACAGTCAGAGGCTAGGCCAGATCCCCAACCGCAGCATGATCATGGCGGTCATGGTGGTGGACATGACCGATAGGAGAGAATGATGGAACAGCTGCTAATCGCGATATTCGGTGCCGCTCTGCTTACCCTGATATACCGCAGCTATCGCATACCGATCACCCATCGCTGGCGACGGCGACAGGCGCGCACGATGTGCGAGCAGTTATGCGGACGCGATCGCGACCAGCCCGCCGCGCTGCATTATGCACGGCTTCGCGCGATGGACCCGCTGGCGTTCGAGGAATTGCTGCTGGAGGCCTTCGAGCGGCGCGGGCACCGCGTGATCCGCAATCGTCGCTATACCGGGGACGGCGGGGTCGATGGCGAAGTCATCATCGATGGCCAGCGCTGGCTGATCCAGGCGAAGCGCTATCGCGACGCCATCAAGCCCGAGCATGTGCGTGAGTTCGCTATGCTCTGCGCCACCCGGAAACGGCGCGGCATGTTTGTCCACACCGGCCGCACCGGCGGGATGAGCCGCACAGTCTGTTCCGGCGCGGACGGCATCGAGATCGTGTCGGGACAGCGATTGCTGGCGCTTCTAACTGGCGGGCCCTTCGAACCCGGCCGCTTCTCGCCGCGGGATCGCGTCGGACGCACACCGTCCAGCTATCGTGATCGGACGCCGCTATGAGCGGTCGTCGACGAGGCCCGAACCGCCAGTCGATGTTCGGCACGGTGCTCGCGGCGATTGCGTTCCTGCCCGCCGCGCTGACGCCCGCGCCTGCGCTGGCGAAACCGGGCGCGCCTGGCGAGGCGGCTGAGATCGCTCGCTGCATTCGCGTCGCCGCGCGCGGCTATGGCTGGCTCGAAAAGACGCTCTGGGGCCTGCGCGAGCAAGAGGCGGGCTGGATCGGCGCAGAGGTCGCCAATACCAACGGAACGCACGATCTCGGGCCACTCCAGATCAACACATGGTGGGTGCCGCGCCTAGCTCGAGTAATCGATAGGCCCGAGCATCAGGTCCGACACTGGCTGCGCTACGACGCCTGCTTCAACGCCGAAGCCGCACGCTGGATTTTCCTCTCCGGGCTGGAGGCGACTGGCAATTATTGGGCGGCGGTCGGCATCTACCACAGTCCCACTGCGTGGCGGCAGCGCAGTTATGCCTCCAAGGTCGCCACCCACATGCGCAAGTTATACGGCAGAGATGTGTTCGCGCCCCGTAGTTCGGAACGAAAGAGGTAGAGTGGATGAGGCCGTGAGCGCGGTCGGCAGTGGCGCCGGACCGGATCGTACACGGCTCCACTGTGCGGCTATGAATGCCCTCGATCCTCCAATGGGCTCGTCCGGCAATCGGGAGGCGTAGAAATAATCAGCATCAGGGCGGGCAGGCTCATGTCACTTTGGTCAGCAACGGGCGCGGACTAGCATATGTTCCTGCCATCCAGCACGGCACCCTGGCCTCCGGCCCGGCCCAAGGGCGCCTGTGTCAGGCGGCCTCGGCCTCGGCGGGCGTCCATGACGGGAATGGATCCCTCAGGCCCATCCAGAGTTCCGGGGTGAACGTGCGGACCGGCATCAGGCATTCATCGAGCCGGGGCCGGATGCGGGCTTCGTCCATGCCGATCCCGATGAACACCAGTTCTTGCCGCCGGTCGCCCCACACATTGTCCCAGTGGGCCGCGACAAACCGCTCGAAGCGATCATCATCGGGCCATTGGTTTTTGGGAATGCTCGCCCACCAGCACCCCATGCGCGAGGTCATCGTCTGCGAGCCAGCAACGGCCAGCTCGCCCACCCACTCGGGCCGCGTCGCCAGCCAGAAATGCCCCTTGGCGCGCACGACATTGTCGAGACCATCCGTAACCAGGAATGCATGGAGCTTCGCTGGGTCTGTCCGGCGTCAGCGCCAATGGCACAGATTTGAGGTTGTGAATTAAGGAGGATTTGGGCTTCGTCGTAGTGACGAAGGAACGAAGATGAAGCCC
>NZ_JACIDT010000033.1 GCF_014196495.1 Sphingobium jiangsuense | reverse complement strand
CGGTCGAGCACCGATTCCATGTTCGTCCGATAGGTCGGCAGGCTTTCGATCGGACTGGCGTTATCCCGCCAGTCGTTTGGCCCCATCGCAATCCAATATTCGTCACCAGCCGTCAAAATCTGTTCGGGAAAATAGAGGGGCCGGGCCAGATCGGCGCTGTTGGCGATATGCTGCATCCTCGCACCGGACGCCGAGCAGTTGAGAAGCTGGTACGCGGGTAGGCGGGCATTACGTGCCCAGCAGGCGACAACTTGGATCGTTCCAGAGACGCGGGCGACGGTATAGGTATTCTGGCCGAGCGTTACGCCGTCGCTTTCGCCGAGCGTGATCGCGATAAAATCGGTCGGCGTCTGCTGAATGCTCACTGTCTTTGTCGCAGCGCCGCAGGTGACGGTGACCGATCCGGTTCCTGCCACCGACCGGACCCACACGGTGAAGGTCTGGGTCGGATCATCCGGCGTATAGGTGAAGGGGGTCGTCGTGGTACTGTTCTGCAATATGCTCCACGTCGCCCCCGAAAAGCCGTTGTATTCCCAGCCTGCACCATTCTGGAAACGCGGATCGAATGACTGAAAAGAGGATGCGGTAGTGTAGCCCAGAGTTCCGACAAAGAACTCGTCCTGCGCATAGAACCCGCGCGCCCGGATAGCATCGCGCAGTCGTCGGATCGGTGCGCATTTATATCCCTGGGCATTACCGCTCGGAAACGCGGTGTTGTAGCCCGCATCAATGCTCGTTCCGGCGATCATGATCTTGCGCGGGCTGGCGAGGCGGTATTTCAGCGACGGCAGGCCATTGCCCGCAGCCCAGCGGTCGGCCGCGCCACGGGAGAAGCCGCCATATGCGCCAAGACCCAAACTCATTGTTCGTTCTCCCCGCCATTTTTGCCGGTGTAAAGGAAGGCCATCACCAGTCCGATCAGCCCCTGAATGACGATGGCCTGCGCCAGAGATTTGAAGAGGTCGGATTCAGCCAGATCAGGTTTGAACGCGAGCATCGCCAGTACGATCACCGTCAGGATGAAGATGCCGCCGCCTGCGATGATCCGGGCCGCTGCCATGTTCATGGGTGGGAGCTTCATGCTGCACCCCGATACATCGCGGCCTCTGCCGCCCGCCTGCGCGCAAAACAGTTGCAGCCGCCCTGTTTACCCACTAAGCGTAGTCCATGGATGAGATATGGAAACCAGCACCCGGATATGAACGGTGGATCGAGGTATCTGACCAAGGTCGAGTGCGCAGCTTTGATTATCTCGCTCCCAGCAAACGAGAAGGGCAGCCAACGCAGTTGAGGCGGGGGCGTATTCTGACTTGCCATGCATCCAACGGCTACCATCGTGTCGATCTCAAGCGCCTTGGGAAGATATATCGCGTCAACCTGCACAGGTTGGTGGCGCAAGCGTTTGTTGATGGCGAGTTTCCCCTCGCCACTGTCGACCACATCAACGGGGACCGTACGGATAATAGGGCGGCCAACCTCAGATGGGTTAGCCGCTCTGAAAATAGCAGACTGCAAAATGCTGACGGTCGTTGCGTTGGTAAAGGCGAGAAGCATCCGGGCGCAAAACTTCGGGATGCGGATATTCCTGAGATATTTCGCCTTCGCCGCGCCGGATGGTCCCTTAGCGAGGTGGCCAGACAGTTTGGCGTCTCTATCCGATTGATCCACAGCATCGAGAAGGGTGAGAAGCGGGTTCATGCCCAGCCCCCCGCCGCCAAAGCATCCTGAAATTTCTCGGCATAGCCAGCGATCAGCGCCGCCTTGTCGGTCCCGTTGATGATGCGACGCGCATCGGTAAATTCCTTCAGTGCGCCCCGCCCGGCGCCGATATAGGTCGCCAGCGATTTGCCGGTGAACCAACCCTTCTCCATGCCGCGCACCAGAATTTGCACCGCGATTTCCGGGTCTAGCGCGAGATCGTAATTCTTGATCAGCGCGCCGCTCAACCCCAGCTCAGCGTCGGCGCGCTCGTAATTGGCGTGCCACGTCAATTGAACGAGGCCGCGCCCATAAGGGGCCTTCCCGGTCGAATTGACCTTGCCGTACTCGCGCCCCTTGCCTTTGCCCCATTCCTCGATTGGTTTCAGCCGCGCCTCATGCCATGCCGTTGCCAGCCCATAGGCGAGCCAGCCGACGCCCCAATGCGCCGCCGACGATAGCAGGCGATTGATGATATCGACCTGCTGCTGGTCGAGGGAGCCCGTGATCTTTCGAACGCCCGCGAAGAAGGTTTCTGGGTTGCTCAGGCTGCGTTGCTTTGCCGCCAGCACCGCATTCACCGCATCGACATCAGCCTGCGTCAATGCCGCGCCCTTGATCGCCCGGATCGCATCGAACAGGCGTTTTGCGTCGACGGTCATTTCACCCACCATCCCTTGAGAGCCGCAAGTGCCACCGCGACCGTCCCGATGATCCCGCCCGCCCATTTCGTAAACCGCCCGGCGTTCTTAACCGTCTGCCACGCCTCCACGATTTCCTTAGTCTTCTCGACCTCGGCTTTCAT
Organism: Sphingobium jiangsuense; assembly: GCF_014196495.1. Classification (GTDB taxonomy): domain Bacteria; phylum Pseudomonadota; class Alphaproteobacteria; order Sphingomonadales; family Sphingomonadaceae; genus Sphingobium; species Sphingobium jiangsuense. The sequence continues at coordinate 16,767 of NZ_JACIDT010000033.1, read as the reverse complement.
CGCCTTCATTTCGTCGCGCACGTCCTCCACAGCGCGGAGGATCGCGCGCATATTCTCGTCGATCACGCGAAAGCGCTCCTGCCCCTTATCCAGCCGCTGGATGATGTCCTGTTCGGTCATGCGTTTGCCCCTGAAACGATCGCGAAATTCAGGGTGACCGCATCGCTGAGCGAACCGCCCGTGTCGTTCTTGAGCGCAATCCTGAAGCTACCATCAGCGATATCGAATGCCTTGGCCTCATAGTCGCCATTCTGGGCGAGAACGGTGATGATATCTGTTGCCCTGACCGCCGAATTGGTCACGGTGAACCGGGCCGCCGCCCCGCCCGGCAGCGCAGCATTGTGGGTGATGATCTGGCCGACCGGTGTATTGATCGTCACTCCGGTCGTCTTGCTCGTGGCCTGCGTGATCGTTCCGCCAGCGCCGGTGGCATAGCCGATGCGACCGATCGGGACATCGACCAGCGCGCCGATGCGGTTGTTGGTTCCCGCGTCTATCACTAGCGTCATGCCAGTGGTGCAGACGTTCCCTGCACCGAAGTGTATGTTGGTCGATCCCGACCTCAATCGAGCTCCGATCGTCGTTGAAGCGAAATTGTTATCGTCGATCAGGCAGTGCGAACCAGACACGGTCCCATCTATATCGATGGCGGAGACCGCTGTGTTCGGGTCGGTGTCGGGAAAGAACTGGTTTCCGATGATGCTGGCTTGATTGACGATATCCATTGCCACGCCGCGATAACCCGCATGGACGGCCCACCTGTTCCCGGAAAACACGAAATTGGGCACCGAGCAGGCGATATAGACGCCATCGCCGGGTGCGAATTTGAAGCAATCGCTATTGGTGATGGACAGCCCTTGATGGTTGACCCCATCAGCGGGCGCATAGACGTCCGTGTTGTTCATCGCGAAGAAACAGGCGTTCAGATTGGCGGACTGGGAGCCCGTGCCGTACCTGTAGCCGAGCGCGAGGAACCTGAAATGGACCGCCGTGAAGTCGAACACGCAGACGAATTCTCCGGCGTTCGATCGGGTGATGACGCCGGTTCCGGCTGGCGTGCTGGCGCCGTCGAACATGGAGTGCGAGAAATCAATATTGGACCAGTCGATGGCCTCGACCGCCGTGCCCCAGAAGAAAACATTGTTGATCCCATCGGATCCACGGAAATGCAGGCGTATCACGCTCTTTGCGGTCCATTCGCCGAAGAACGGATAGGCCCCGCAATCCATTTCGATGGCCGTGTTGCCGCCCGCCGTCCCCGCCGTGACCGAAAAACCAGTGAGATCGACGCTGTGCTGCTGGGACGAACCCACTACTCGCAGGAAGCCGTTGGACGGACAAAAAACCTCGGTATTGTCCATCCCGTCCCCGAATATCGTCAGGCGGGAGAACGCCCATGTCGCCATAGGCCCCACGGCGGGGTTCGGCATCGTGACGGTGATCCGGGAGGCGATGCGATATTTGTTGCCACCGGGAATATAGAGCGCCTTTTTGGCCGCGAGGCAGAAGTTTATGGCAGTTGCGAAAGCCGCCGTGTCGTCGGTCTCGCCATCGCCTGCCGCGTTGAATGGAGCGTCTTTGACCGAGATATAATCACGCCCCTTGCGGCCCAGAGTGCCAGCCGGATAATCGGACGCATGGGAGAAGCCAACCATCCCGGCGCCCTCGCCTGATGCCAGCTTGTCAATGAAATCGCCAAGAGGCCCGCGGGCATCAGGCTCATAAAATACCTGTGCCCCGAAGCGATCGCGGACGCGGATGGAATATTCAGTCGGCCCATAGACCTGCGCGGGCGTCCCGGCGCGCACGATATAGCCGCCAATGGTATTGGCGGGCTGGGCCACCGGGTCCGTTCCAGCCTCATCCCAATAGATTGCGATAGGATGGGTTTCGGGGTCCTGGTTCGGCGCGCCGATGAATATCTTGCCGCCGTTCAGCCCGCCACCGCGCTGATCGAGGAAAATGGGGTAGGGATTGATTGCCGAATAATATGCCATTGCGATGCCCAGCCGAAATATGGCTGAAGCATTGCTTTTGCGGCGGGGGCAGCGCCATTAATGCTTTGTGAGGGAGGGCGCTAGGCCCTCCCGGTTAGGGGGCGATGCGCTTGGCGTCGGCCAGCATCTTCGCGATGGTCTCAGGCTGGGGATAGCCGCCATCCATCCATAGCATATGGAATTTCTGGACGAACTCGCGCGGGGTTGTAGGGGTCGCCTCGTTCATCTCCTGAAATCTCGCGAGGTAGATTTCATTCAGGCGATCTTCCTCTTCCTCGCTGGTATCGGAGGTCATCGCGCCGATAGCGCCGAACGCTTCCATGTAGTTGGAGAGCGCCATCTGGAAGGCGGGGCTTCCGGTTCCGGCAACGGCAGGGGCTGCGATAGCGACAGGCGCCAGTGCAGCGGCGGTGATGAGGGTGCGGCGGTCCATTATGCGCCCTCCTGCGTGGTCAACCGGCGTATATCGTCAGCGATAGTCCGCAGCATCCGGTCGGCATCTTCCGAGCCGTCGAACGCCTCGTCGGAAAGGCCCAGATCGATCTTGTCGACTACCGACGCCAAATCCGGTGCAGGCGTCAGGATGATCGAATTAACAGCCTGCGCGTGCGCGGTTGTGTAGGGATGCCAGTCATTCTCAGCCTGAAAGACCTGCTGAAGCGTTGCAAGACCGGCCTTCTGCGCCGCATAAAGCGGCTGAATAATCTCCTTGCTGTATCGCTCCATTGTGGCGCGGGCGAATCGCTCTGCCGCGATGGCGGCTTCCCATGCGGTGCGGTCCATCACTGCACCTCCGTTGCGAAAGCCTGCGCCATCTTCGCCAGCCCCTTTTGCGTGACGTGGCAATAAGGCTTCTGTTCCTTCATGCCGGTTCGCTCGTTGGTGTAGTTCGCCTCCTTATATTCGAGCCGCCCGTTCTGAATATGCGTCTGATAGGCCACCCAGCTACCGTTTTGGCGGTAGACCCACTTGTTCACGACCATCCAGCGCGTCATGGTATCGCGCTTCACGCCGAGCACCTTGGCGGCCTGCGTGAACGTCATGCTCCCCTCGCTCGCGGATATGCGGTCCAGTGCCTCGACGGCGGGGCGCATTTCCTCGACCTTGCTTTCGAGGGCGATGACCTTTTCCACATTCTCCAACAGGAGCGCGCGGAGGGACGAGGGATCGCTGAGCATGGCGGTGGGGGAGCGGCGATCCTCCAAAATCTGCCAGCGGTCGATGATCGCCGCACGCATCGTCAGATCATAGCCGGAGACGAGGATCAGGCTCTCCCGCTTGGGCAGGTGGAAGATTGGATATTCCTGCCCATTCTGCGGATTGCGATAGGTGTCCCCAAATTTGGGGACACCCCCTTCGCCATGCAATTCCACCAGCATTTTCCGGGTGTCGCGCATCACATGGTCATGGCGCTTGCCGGTAAGGTCCGCGATCTCGCGGGTGCTCATCGTCTGCTCGGTGGATATGGTTATCGGGTTTGCCGGAATCGAAACCGGCGTGGTATGCACATGGGTAGCCATAACGAAATTGACCTTTCGTGACTGGTTAGGGCCGGTTGGAAGTTCCCGCTTCCTTCCGGCTCGATTATTTGATAATCGGTTATTCCTATGTCGTCAATATCTGATAATCAGAAAAAGAATAGAGGTCGTCCAGCCACGGGCTCCGACCCTATGTGGGGCGTTCGCTTCACGCCTGAGCAGCGCGCGCGAATCGAGGCTTACGCAATCGGTGCGGGGGTTCCGCGCGCCGAAGCGATACGCCGCCTTGTGGAGAAGGGGCTGGGGGAATGAATGATTTTTCCCGTTCACAGATTCTTCAATCGAATGAGCGTATCAAGGGCATATCGGGCCTTGGTTTCAATCTGTCGGTTGGCGTGATAGGCGCTACAGCCGCAAGGATTTACCTCACCCTCGACGTTGATATGGTCGCTGTGGTATGGTCGATGGGAGCTATAGCCCTTATATGGGCATCATCGAAGATTCTCACGCTGCTGGATGCGGAGGAGTGAACATGGAACTGCCAAAGATCATTGCGGAGATGTTTCCGGGGCTGGCGGCCATGGCGCTGGCAGTTGGCGGTTGGCTGTGGGCCAAGAATATCAAGCGCCGCGCCCATGGTGAGCACATTCACCCAGCCGAGTGACCCTTGACTCGACTCCCCGCACTTCGTCTGCATGATGGTAGGGCTAACGCCCTTCCATCCGCCTCCTGAGTGCAGTATCCGGGCTTCAGTCTGAAGGATAGGGGGGAAGGGTGAGGGGTTTCATCAAATATATCTGGAACGGCCCCTTTTATATCGGACAGATAACACGTCCCGTCTCTATCGGAGACGTGTTGATGAAACTGCTGGAGACGGCGTGGAGGGCGCTTATTATCGCGGCTGTGGCATTTTCCATCATTGGCACCTCCCTTTCCCTATGGGATGCATACACATACACAAAGCGAGGAGACGACAAGGCGCAGGAAAGCGGCGAATGGGATGAATTCCCGCTGGTTGATGGCCTAGGAAATAATGTGGCGCAACAGGACGAAGAATGGCCCGGAACGCCAGTCAATTGACCATTCGGACGCTCCGGCGCTGGGCTATCGGCGCATCCCTCCTATGGTGGTTCTGGCCTACCGTCTGGTTGATCCTGTCAGGCGGATCACTCAATGGGCTGTGACTGATCCTCAGCTGCCAGTCGTCCAGGCGATCCGCTGAACTGCTGCGACAGATAGCGCTGCAAGCCAAGTGCGTCCTGAGCAATGGCCGGCTCCGCAGCAGCAACCTTTTTCAGCAATTCCATTTGTTTGCCGACATTGGGCTGCCCGCCAGCTTTCGCCGATTGCCGCAGCATCCGCGTGTATCCGGTAGCCCATTTCACGAAGCGCGGGTTCGTCCATAGTTTGGCGAGCGAATATGAAGCGCCGGCCTGGGCTGCAAGCGCAGGGAGGCCGCCAACAGAAGTAAGACTAAGTCCGGTGATGACCTGCCCCGCCGTGTTTGACGTATTCCGCAACGCATTCACCTTCGCAAGGCTCTCCATAACACCAGAGAACTCATCCAGATTGCGGCGCAGTTCACCCCTGCCGAAAATCAGATTTTTCGCTCCGGGCGACATATCGTTGAAATTCCGGATAAAGGTATCAGCGGCGAAATCCCGTCCCTCGCTATTGATCGGACGCCCCAACAGGCGAATCATCGCATTGCTGACCTCGCCCCATTCCTGCGCCGGTATGGATTTGCGGATTTCAGCCAATACCTTCAGGTCCGAGGAAGATTTCCCGCCGCGTGCGATGGCCTGCATCTTGGCCGCCGCAGCCTCTGCTGATTTCTGTCCGTCTTCACCAAGGATTTTCGCGAGCGCTCCATCAATACGCTCCCGGCCCCTTCGATACAGGTCATTGGCGCGTTCGAACGCCCGCAGCGCTTTCGGCCCCTGTGCGCTAGCGGTGGCGCGCATGTCCTCCGACAGCGCCCCGTAGAAGCGCCTGAGCGCAGCAATAGCGTTGCCGTCCGCTGCCAGCCCCGGTTGACCGGCGATCTCTCCGACGATTGACCGCAGGCGCTTCATGTCTTCCCACGAAACCTCACCGCCCATCGGTGGCTGGTTGGCCTCTATATAAGCTTCGTCGCGCGCGCTTTTCATCGCGTCAAAGGCTTCCTGCGCTCGCGTCACATCGTCTTGCGCCGTTTTCAACCTTGCAATCTTCTGCGGGTCGAGTGGAGATGCATCATCGGCGATGCTCCGATAGGCGTTGCGCGCGCCTTCCAGAGTTTGCGCCGCGCCGCGTAGTCGCTCTTCCTCCATCGTCAAACGAACGCGCCCCGCTTGCCGTGTGTCAATCGGCGTGAGGGCTTCGAGGGTAGCGCGCAAGCGGGGATGTCCAGTCCAGATCTTCGACAACTCCGGATTGCTCTTCATTCCCTCGGTGATTTCATTTAGCGCCGCACGAGTATTGGACAGGCTTGATTTCGCCTTTGGATCAACGGGGATGGCATCGTAGGATTTCGATGCAGTTTGCTCGAACTTGTCCATCCACTTGCGGGCCCCGGCTTGGGCCGCCTCGCCCATGCCCTCAAAACTGGTGGCGGGGCCGAAGGAATCGGCAACGTCATCGACGGCCCGCGTTACCTGCTGTGTCAGACGATCCCGTGCGCCCTGCATAACCTGTGCAGAGCCGGGCATGTTGGACAAGGTGTTGTCGATGATCGCCTTTCCACGCCCGGTTGCACCGAGCGGAAGATCAATGCCAAATTCCTGCGCCTGCTCTAGCGCCTGCGCAGCCAGCGACGGCCCGCGATTGCTGATCTTGTCGAGAACTTTCCCGCCGAGGTAGGAGCCCGCCGCCGCAGCGGCGCCACCCATAGCCGCGCCCGTCAAGCGACTATCATTGTCCGAACCGGCGCCATAGGCCGCGCCGAACCCCGTATCAGCTACAATACGGCGACCGGGTCCGGCGATCTTCCCAAGGCCCGTCATGCCGGTAATGCCGCCGACAAGCTGCCCGACGCCCGTGGCGATCGGGCTTTCTTCCGCCGCCGCCTCCTTGAGAAGTTGCGCTTGCCGCTGCGCCTCGCCTTCGCCGCGCCAAACCTCGCCAAGAGTGTCGCCGCCCGCAATGCCTGCAATCTCGTCCGACAGGCCGAAAGCGCCGGTATCACCGACAGCGCCCGCGAATGCGCCGCCTGCACTATTCGCGAGGGGGGACAGCAAAGACGGGTCGCGTCGTCCGCCAAGGGGGACCGTAACACGAAAGGCCGCGCCGTTCTGGTCGCGACCAGCCAGCGCGGCGTCGAGGTCGGGACCATAACGTGGAAAGCCATATTGCTCGGACAGCGCGTCAAAATCCGCCCTCGTGCTGCCCGGCGTGTCCGCAAGCTGCTGGGCTTTGGCGGCGAAAGCGTAATCTTCAGGCCTGGCCCATTCTCGCGCGCCGGTCGGGTCCAGCTCGGCGTCCGGAAGCTGTGGATCGCCCACGGCATAGGCGGAGAGGGGTGTCGAGCGGTCAACGTCCTGGTCTATCACCTCGCCGGGAAATTGCCCGGTACCGCCATATTCCTGCGCTTGTTCATTGTGCAGGTTCTGCGCGTAGGTCGTTGCGTCGTCAGGATTGTCGAAGATGCCCAGATGACGGCCCGTCCGGCGATACTGCTCGATCGCCTGCTGCTCGGTCATGATCTTGCCGTCATCCGAGACGGTGGGAATCAGCACCTCGCCTTGATCCGTGCCGATCGACATGCTGCGGACAGTGCTGATCGTGCCGTCTGCGTTATGCACGATAGGGCGATTGTGAATGTCGATGTTGCCGGGGGTTCGCAGGCCCTTGATCGTTCCTGCGTTCCCGCTCAATTCGCTGTCCTCAACGACAGTGCCAGGCCAGTTCGCCATTATCGACGCCTCGTCTTTCCATCAGGCGCGATGTAGAGCGTGCCAGGCTTCAATGCGTTAGCCTCCTGCACAGAGCGGACGCGGACAGGGCTAGATTGCCCCCCATCAAGCGCATCGGAGGCAAACAACGCATCAACCGCCTCTGACTCATATCCATTTTTCTTGAGAAAGTTCTGTTGCCGAGCCAGCGCACCTTTAATGATCTGGAGCCGCCTTTGAAGGTTCTTGCGCACCTCGCCTGGGTCCATGCGCTCACTGATGGTAGTTGCTTCGTAGGCCGCCTTTTCCTGCGCAGTGAGAGCGGACCCAAACAGGTCATTTCGGATCAGGTTATCAGTGCTTCGGAAGTCCGCCCACCAATCGCGCTGGCCCGGCGTTCCGGTCCCGAAAATGCCTTGCAGCGTATTTTCGAGGCCGCCAAGCCACGTATTGCCCGCGTAATCATCCTTGAACCCGCGCAAAGCCCGCTCCAGGCTATTGCGTACATCGATGTTGGCCGTCACCCGCTTGGCTGTGCTGTCAGGCACAGCCCTGCCTTGGCGGGTGCGCGTATCTTGACCTCCGATGAGAGTGACGTTGCCGTCCGCAGATTGCTGGTAGCGGAGTCTTGGGTCGAGGCCCATGGATTGGACCTCCTGCGGCGACAGGATGCGCGTCCGCTCCTTCGGCTGCGTCGGGACGGCGGCGACCACGCGGGCGCCCCCACCGGAGGTGCCCCCCGACTGATTGCGTAGCTGCACCATGTTCTTGTTCACGTAGGCGCGGGTTTCAGCCGGAAGGCGGGACAGCCAGTCACCCCCCTGCGCCAGCGCAGCGTCAACCCTTCCCGGACCTGCATTGTAGGCGGCCCACGCTTTGGCCGGATCGCCGCCATAGCGTTGCATCATCGCGCGCAAATAATCAGCACCGACGCGCGCCTTTTCTTCCATGCTTCCGTCGCGAGCCGGGGTAACGCCAAAGCCCGGATCGGCCTGCGTGCCCGGCATCACCTGCATTCGTCCCTGCGCGCCCGCAGAACTGGTCAGAACGCTGCCATCGGCGGCATAGTCGCGACCGCCGCTCTCGGATGCCATGGTAATCGGTAGCATGGAGGAGATGATATCGTCCCCTGGCATCATATCGCCGCCGCCTGAAGGGCCAAACCGCGTATCACCAGCATTCAGCGTGAAAGGCGCATCGGGGGCGGTGTAGAGGACATTGCCATCCTCATCGATCAGTCTATCGCCATATCCGGCTATCTTTGTCTGCGGCTTTCCGCCCCCAAGTTGTTGGACAACTGAAGCAAACTTGTCCGGCACGACCGACGCCATGAATAGGCTGAGACGCCCTTTGACGCTATTGATAGCTTGCGGATTGCCCGATTTCAGCAATGCAAGCTGCTGCTCGTCGTCGGACGTGTCCGCTCCTGCTTCCCGATCAGCGGCGATCCTTCCTTCCAGCTGGCGAATAGCCTCGTCGATGTTGCCAGCGCTCAATGCCGACCATATGCCCGCCGCCTGCCGCATATTCGATCGCTGCTCGGCTAGATCCATCTGATCCCAGCTTGCCTTGAGCGCATCCTTATATTGCGGGTAGCGGGCGATCAGCTTGGAGATCGCCATGGAATCGCCACTTGCCAGCGCGGCATTCACCTCGCGCTGCATCTGCCGCTCACGCATCCGGCCTTCTGCTTCCATCGCCGCCTGCTGCCGCAACATTGCCGTCTGCGTCTGCGCCTGTTCGACCTGAGCGCGTCCAAGCGAGCGCTGGATTTCGCGGTCGAGGAATGTCGGAGCATCTGCTATGGCCGCCAGGGGGCCGGGATTGCTGAGAAGGCCTGCCATTAGAACTTGATACCTCCGCCGCCTAATACCGAAGAAAGAACGCTGCTCAAGCCATCCCCGGCGTTCTTCCACTGGCTCGACGTGTAAGCCCCACGCAATAGAGAAGCATCAGACCGCGCCTGCCCTTGCTGGGTGAGGCTGTTACCGATATTCGACGCCGTGTTCGCGCCAAATTGGCCTAGTTGCCCTGCCGATCCCAGCCCCATGTTTGCAATCCCGCCAAGATTAGCCAGCTGGTTCTGAATGACGCTCGAAAGCGTATCAGCGCCGAGATTGTAGAGCGCGCCCTGTGTATTGCCGCCTCGCAATCCACCGGTCGCAGCGGCATTGGACAGAATGGCCTCCTCACCATTGCGATAGAGGCTGGTATAGAGCGGAGACTCCTTCAGCGCGTCAATCGCGCCCTGCTGATCGACTGCGCCGCCTGTAGTGGTGGTGTATGGCGTTAAGTCGCGATTCTGCGGCGCGCCATAGGCATCATAATGTGCCTTGCCATAGTCCGCGAGGGACATGGAATCGCCTTTGGTGAACAAATCCCGGCCGTTATGGCTGGAATAGTAATCCATCACGTCCGGGTTGGCGCGGGCATAAGCTTCCCAATCCACCGTCCTTGTCACGGGGGTGGATATCCCCAGAAGCGCATTGATCCCAGCCAGCGCGCTTGTGCCAGAGGCAAGATAAGGCGCGAAATTCTGCTGCGTTGTATCGAACTGGCGGCGCTGCTCATCGATGGCGAGTTGGGCCGCCTTGACCTGCGCATCGGCAGCCTTAGAGGCCGCCTTCTTCTGCGCGTTCCCGCCAAGGAGGGACGTTGCCGTACCTATGATCGAACCGAAAAGACCCATTGCGCCAACCTCAATCGCGATTGAGGCCAACCCTGCACGAACGGCGTAATTCAGCGCCATTAATGCTTTACGAGAGGTTGCCGTTGTCTTTCATGTCGGAGATGAGCGCCGCCAGCGTCCGAGAGACGGCTTGCAGTCCATCGGAGATCGCCTGCACCTCTGCCTGCGTGGGCGGGCTGCTGATGATGGGCGACGTATAGGTGGGGTACGCCGCCCTGTTCTGCGTCCCCGTAGGAACGTCGAACGCGCCCGCTGGCTTGGCCTTTATCTCCCCCGTGCCAGAGTCGTAATTGATCCCCGATCCTTGGCTCAACGCCTCCCGCGCCCGGTTCGTGGTGAAATAGAGATGCGTCGATCCCTCGGTCACATTGTCGCTGTTGAGCGCATGAACCTGAACGCCCGTTATCCTGCCCTTCGCGTTGACCGCGAACGCGACGACATGGGAAGCATCGCCGTAGCCGCCGGTCGTCACGCCGGTATCGGAAAGGCCGATGGTCAGCGTCCCGCCTGCGCCGCCATCGGTGAACTCGACCTCCCCGTCCGAGGAGACGACGCGCTGGTTCTCGAACAAGGGTGACAGGTCGAGCGTCAGGATGGCGGCATTACGGATACCCTCGATCTGGGTCGCCATATCGTCGCTGTTCATCCCTAAATTCTCGAAGGCCCGGATTGTCTCCGGGTTGCTCAGGAACTCGCCGAGCAGTTTGCGAGAGAGATTGGAAACCGTGGCCATTATCCACCCAGCGGCTGAATTGCCGCATCCAGCCGGGCAAAGGCAGCGCGACCCTCATCGGCTCCACGAAAGCGCAAGCCGATCCACTGGCTGAAGCGGACATTCGGGCGCCATTGCATCCTGACGGCCCTTTCTCCCGCCCGTCCTACCGAAATAGCCCGCTCCTGCGACCAGGTGGTGCCGTCGATCGTATAGGAAAGGAATGTTCGCGGCTCGCTGTTGAGTGGCGCCCGTCCAGACAGCCCAGTCAACTCGACAGCATTGATGATGCCGCGCCCCGCCTCGTTGTACAGCAGGGCGGTATCGATGCGCCAGCCAGCGACCTCGCCGAAATGCAGGGCCGTTGTCCCATCGATATAGCCGATATTCCCGGCGTCATCCCCAACGAACAGCTTTCCGTTCGCAAAAACGCCGCGCCTACCACGATAGGGCTGATCCGCCTTCACGCCAGACGCTAAAATAGCCCAGACGCGGCTCTTGGTCTGCGCCGAAGCAGAGGCATAATATACCAGCGTCTTGTCCGGCAGGTGCACCAGAAATCGCTGCTCGTCCGCATCGACGCGGCTTTCACATTCGATGGCGGCGGCCTGTTCGTCGGTCAGCTTTGCCAGTTCATCGTCCACGAAACGCGTCGATATCTTGGCCGCGTCGCCATTGCCTGCGATATAGACGCCAAGCGCCTCGTTCCGTGCGCTGCCGACGAAGGCGAAGGATTGCAACAGCGGAGCTTTTGCATGGGTTCCTACCGCCCCAAACGGGATCAGCGCGCCGGAGTTGCGAGCGAAGGGAAAGCCCGTGGAACCTGCATTGTAGAAATTTTCGATGGTATAGCGATTGAGCGCATAGACCTCGCCGCGAACCTTGATAAGCCCGACTATACGGTCGGGGTCCTCTTCCGCCGATCCATATTTCAGCGGGTCGATCGCGGTCGGGTTGTTCAACTCGGTGACGACCAGATACTCACCGTCAGTCGTCATGAAGCGGCCATCGATCCATATGCCGTCCAGCGCCTGGCCAAGGTCGGGGTCGGTGATCTGGATCAGCGAAGTGCCGTTCCAGTAATACATCCGGCCGCCAGAACCGATGGCCAGATAGTCGAAACTATAGTCGAACCAGCAGGGGCCGCCATATCCCACATCACCGAGTTCCACGATCTTGCCTGCCGCCGTCAGTCGGACCAGCTTCGGACCCATGACGCGATAACAAACACCGTTCCAGTTGATCCCACCGCGATCTGCGCCTGGGCCTTGGTCGGTGCCGGTGATCCCCGGCGCCATTCGCAGATACCCATCCGACAAGCCCGTCTCCATGATAACCGGCTCGCGGTTGACGGGTGGGCTTTCCACGAAGTCGCCCACAGTATCGGCGTAGACGCCCTTGAGGATTGGAATGCGCATCAGCAGCGCCTCCGCCCGACAGGCATGAACGGCGAACGATGCGTCCAATGGCGATTACCGGCCCCCGCGATCGTTGAGCGCCCCCAGCCGGATTCGCGCACGCGGGCACAGATCGACCGGATTGCCGCCATCCCCGATGCCAGCCGCTGCCGCGTCTCCTGCCCCATCGCCTTGCCCATCGCTGGCGCGATCGCCATTGCCAGACTTATCGCAACGCCGGAAATGGTCGCGTCGGGAATGCCACTCATGTCCTCAAGATCGCCGCCGCCGAATATCTCGGGGGCATTGTAGTTCAGGTCTTTATCGGTCGCCCGCCATTCGGCCATCAGCGCATCAAGCTTGCGCAGCCCGGAGAAAAGCTCTTCGGGCGTGACATTGAACTCATATCCAGCCAGTGAACATTCCTCATAGGCCATCTCGATTATCTGGCGCTTGGTCGCGGTCGATGGGCCGATCTGTGACCACGCGCTTGGCTCTATGGATAGAAGAATGGTTTCTTCGAGTGTCTCGCCTGCGGTTGTAACGATGCGGGAGATAAGCTCGACTCGTTCGCATGGCTTTCCGCCAGAAATGGTGCAGGAGATGCTGGTGAGCGTATTCGAGACGCTGGAAAGCACAACAGCGCCGCGTTTCAGTTCGAGCGCAGCGCTATCGATTTCAGCCCCGTTAAGCCGTCCAATCCAGCTATAGCTGTAGTGACGGACTTCATCCGGGTCCTTGGCTCCCCACGATACGGTCATCAGGCTTTCAAGCGAGCATCGATTGCCGCCTCTATATCAGCCAGCACTCCCTTGCGGCTCTTGCCCGCCGCCTCTTCAGCTTTCAGCGCCTCGAGGTCTTCCAGCGACAGGCCGGGAAGTGCGGCCTCGATTTCCTTCGCCGTCAGGGCCAACAGCGGCTCGTCATCCGGCGCAAGATAGGCAACCGCTTCCTGCCAGCCATCGGCCAACGCCGCCTCATGCTGTTCGGGACCCTCCACGACCATGCTGTCGGTATTCTTGCCGTCCCAGCAAAAGGCTGAGCCTGCGCGATAGAGCATGAGGGGATAGATATCCATGTCAGTTTCCTGTTCCGGGGGTGATGTAAACGGGATTGTCGCCGTCTTCGGCGGATGAGATGAGGCTGAACTTCTTAGGCCCGGCGGCGCAGGAAAGGCGAATCTGCATCAGCGGAGGAATCGGGATATCCCCCTTTGCGCCACCCGCGACAGGGATCGCCGCGTTTGCGCCGGAAGCGCTTTCGGACGGAAGATTGGCGATCCGCATGAAAGCCGTCGCGGTGTCGCTGCTGTTGAAGATCGCGAGGGTATCGCAACCATCTGGCAATGGCGCGGGCGTCGTCGCGCTGGTCACATGAGCGACCGCGATGGTGCCAGCAGGAGAAGGATTGAACGGCTTGATCATAGGCGCTCCGAAGGGTGAGGGGAGGCTGAAGCCTCCCCATCAGGTCAGGTCTGGCTGAAAAGCTGGAGGCCTATCATCTCCGGCTGCACCGCGCCCACGCCGTAATCGATGTCGAGGCGGGCCTTTGCGCTCAGGTCGTTGATATTGCCCTGGCGCGTGTAGGTGATCGGCAGTCCCAACTTCGGCGTGGTGCCGCGAGCCACTACATTCCAGCCATCGCCCGGATCGACCGCATAGGTGCCGGGGATCAGTTCGATGGCGCGCTTGTGGAAGAACACATTGGCTGGTGCCGTAACCGTATTCAGGAAGGTGATATTGGCGCCGTTGGCGGGTGCCGCCGTCACATTCTTATACTCCAGTTCGGGGCGCGTACCGCCAGTTCCGCTGATGATCGGCGGCGAAATGCGAACAGTGCCAGTGCCACCGCCACCAGAAACAATCTGGACGATACGGAACGTCTTGGGCTGCCCGGTATCCTGCTTCGAGATGTGATGCACCGAATTGACACCCGCAATCGTCAGCGCATCCCCGACCTTCACCGTGCCGCTCGTCACCGCGATGGAGATAAGCTGCGTCCGATTGTCCACGTTGGTCGGGTTGCCATCCACGTCGAAGGTGGCGGCGACTGGCGTGTAGTAGAGCGGCTGCGTATTGGTGATGGTGACGCCGGTCGCGGTCGCGGCAGAGACGAGCTTGATCTGGTCGTTTTCGAACAGATCGAAATTGCCGATGCTCTTCACATATGCGCGCTCATAGGCGCTCCGGGCCAGCGGGCTGTCACTGGTTTGGGGCTTGGCGATCTGCCCGGCCATCTTCAGATAATCGCGAGCCGAATAGAACGCCTTCTTGTCGAAATTAGGGACGCCCTGCTCGACCATGATCGCGCCCATTTCCGCGAGGTCATCGAAGCCGGTCGCGGCGACCGTGCGCTTGGAAACGAGCGTCGCCCAATTCGCCGCGACATCGAAAACGCGAAGATTGACCTTCGACGCGAGGCTCAGCGCCGCATCGCGGAAATAGCGATCGATGTTCGCCTTGTCGCGGCCATCCTTGGCGCTGTAGGTCACCGGAGTGGAATGGTGGATGCCGACGCTAACCGGAACGGAAAGCTGCGTGATGCTACCGAAATTCGCGGTCTGGTCGAAGCCATCATAGACCGCCGGGATATAGGGCTGCGGGCGCCAGATCTTGTCATTCATACGCTGGTGCGCCGCCGGGCCGCCGGGGAGGTTATATTTCTCGACCTCCTGAGCTATGACCAGCATATCATCGAAGCCCTCAAGCATGTCATCGAAGGCAACGAGTTCATTTTTCGCGGTATTGACTGCCATGTGAAAAATCCATCAATGGGCCGGGCCGTCATCTCGACGGGCAAGGCAGTTGATTATTTCGCCTGAGCTTTCAGCTTCGCCTTGTAAGCAACCAGTTTGGAACGATCGCCGGTTCGGTCAGCTTCTTTCTCAAGCCGCTCAAGGTGCTTGTCCGAAGCCTGAGCGACAGGCGCGCTACCGCGTGCGATGCGTTCAGGTTCGGGCGGACCGCCGCGTTTCTTCACAGACATTTTTCCTTCCAGTTTCGAAACGGCGACGGCCAACTTGATCGGGTCGGTAATCTTGGAG
This sequence comes from Sphingobium jiangsuense, assembly GCF_014196495.1. GTDB lineage: Bacteria > Pseudomonadota > Alphaproteobacteria > Sphingomonadales > Sphingomonadaceae > Sphingobium > Sphingobium jiangsuense. The sequence goes on along the minus strand of NZ_JACIDT010000033.1, from coordinate 1,579 downwards.
ATTTCAGCCAGTTTCGCCGGATGCTTACCCAGCGCGTACATGACCAGGGCGGAGTTGGACGCGGCCTTGACGATGACGGCCTGCTGAATATCGCTGAGCGATGCCAGCGCCGTGTCCTCAGCCTCCTGCACATCCTTGAAGCCCAGCGCCGCCTTTTTGGCGATATGGCCCTGCACCTCTTCGGCCCATGCATCCTGCGCCTGCCTGGCGGCCTGTTCGGCCTCCGTCTTCTGCGCTTCGGCCTTTGCCTTCCGCTCCTTCCACTGGTCGAGCGCCGCCTCATAGGCGTCCTCGTCATAGTCGCAGCCGGCGAGCGTCGGCTTTTCGCCAACCTCGATCGCCTGCGGCTGTGGAGCGATCCTGCGAAGCTCCGCAATCTGCTTGTCGCGCTTGCGTATCTCCTCGCGAAGATGCTTGGCTAGGCCGGTTTCCGCCTCTCCTGAGGCTGGCGCTGCCTCATCATCGAACGAGATGACCTCTTCCTCATCATCCGGCTCATCGCCATCAGTTTCGGTCTCGGCCTGCTGGTCCTGATCCTCCTCGTCCTCGCGGGCTTCGAGTTCTTCCGTCAGTTCCAGCGTGTCATCGTCGATATCTGCCATTTACCTACCCATTCGCTCACCAATTCCGGCTTGGCGGTTGCCGATGGCAGGAAATTACGGGTGCGCGGGGGATGTGGGCTATTAATGCTTTTGCGGCTCACATTGCTTCGAGGGTGCCAGCCACCAGCTTGGCGTGGCCAAGATTGAACATTGCGATTGCGCGCAGGCCGTCGATATTGCCCCAGCCAAATATTTCGATAGCGCCATCGATTTCCGCACAGGCAACCATGCTCTCGATATGGCCAATCTCGCCTGCATCGATCTCATCGGCCATGCGTCGGAACTGCGCCGCGATGTCCTTTGCGCAGATGTCACGGAGTGGGACAATCTTGAGAGACGACATGCTCACGCCGCGAAGTCCGCAGGAAGGTCCCGACCCATGCGGATGCGCGGACCTTCCGTGCGTCCTAGATCCGGATCACCTCCTCTCGGTTGTGCGGTGTCATTTGCCGCCTCCATCCCAGCCATCTGGGTTTCGCGAACGGTCTGCCCTGTCTGCGCCGCCTTCTGCGTAGCGCTCGCCAGCGTCTCGACGGCCTTCGCCTTACTGAGCGCGGTATCGGCCTCGGTCTTGCCGATCTGGGCTATCTTGAGCGCGGCTGATGCCTCGAACTCCTGCGCCTGAGCCATGAGCGCCTGCTGCGTGGCGTCGGGCTGCTGATTGGCCGCCGCCTCTTCCATCGCCCGCTGCTCTTCCTCGTTCGGTGCGACGACGCCCATGGAGACGAGGCGCTTGCGCGCATATGCTTGAAGATCAGTCATCCCTTCGCCATCCTGGTTCATGACGGCGGTGAGCGTGGCGACGGTCGCCAGTTCGGTATCGCCTGCCGCTTGCGCGACCGTGGCGGTGTTCAGGCAGGACTTGACTGTCTTGTCCCGGCGCTGTCCGGCGTCAGCGCCAATGGCACAGATTTGAGGTTGTGAATTAAGGAGGATTTGGGCTTCGTCGTAGTGACGAAGGAACGAAGATGAAGCCC
>NZ_JACIDT010000032.1 GCF_014196495.1 Sphingobium jiangsuense | reverse complement strand
ACGAGATTGGAGGACAAGAGCGAGCCTGGTAGATCGCCATGTTCAATCTTTGTTCTTCAACATGGCCAAAATCGCAGCTTCGGGCCGACTGGGCCTGTTCGGTGTCGCGTCGATTGTGGCGGCCTATTCGCCTACAGCGGAAATCCTGATCGGGGCGCGGGCCTTTCTGGCGGTCGGCGCGGCGGCGATGATGCCCGCGACACTCGCCCTCATCCGCGTCACCTTCGAGGATGACCGGGAACGCAACATCGCCATTGCGATCTGGGGGTCGTTGTCGGTCGTCGGCGCTGCGCTCGGACCGATCATCGGCGGTTTTCTGCTCGGCCATTTCTGGTGGGGGTCGGTGTTCCTCATCAATGTGCCGGTAGTGGTCGCTGCCTTCATTTCGGCGCTGATCGTTGCGCCGAAGGTGGCCGGCGATGCGACCAAGCCTTGGGACGTGGTGTCGTCGTTTCAGGCATTGGTGGCGCTGTCGGCTTTTGTGATCGCGATCAAGGAATCTGCCCATGCCGGGCAGTCGTGGGCCGTCCCCGCTATTTCGCTGCTGGTTGCCATCCTCGCCGGAGCGCTGTTCGTCCGCCGGCAACTGCGCCTGCCGTTCCCGCTGCTCGACTTCTCGATCTTCCGCAATGCCGCGTTCACATCGGGCGTTCTAGCGGCCGCGTTCTCCCTGTTCGCCATCGGCGGTGTTGAGCTTGCTACGACGCAACGCTTCCAGCTCGTTGCGGGCTTCACGCCGCTGGAAGCCGGGATGCTGGTTTCGGCGGCGGCGCTCGGATCATTGCCGACTGCGCTGCTCGGTGGTGCATTCCTGCATCGTATTGGCCTACGTATCCTTATAGCTGGCGGGCTTGCGGCGGGATCGCTGGCGGTCCTGCTTGCGACATGGGGCATCACTCATGGCCTTGGCTGGCTGATCGCCGGTCTGGCGCTGACCGGTGCCGGCGTAGGTGCAACAATGTCGGTGGCATCAACGGCTATTGTGGGCAATGTGCCTGTGCATCGCGCCGGCATGGCGTCGTCGGTCGAGGAAGTGTCCTACGAGTTTGGCAGTCTGTTCGCTGTCACAATTCTCGGAAGTCTTTTGGCCTACCTCTATACGGTCAACGTCGTGTTCCCCGCCGGAACCTCGGAAGCGGCCCGCGACAGCATGGCGTCGGCGCTGGTCTTTGCCAACGAGGCGGGGGCCGATGGTGTTGTCGTGCGTCAAGCGGCAGGAATCGCATTCGACCACGCCTATACGGTCGTCATGTACGTGGCGGCGGGTGTTCTGGCCGTGGGTGCCCTGATCACCGGCATCCTGTTGCGGCGCTACGGTCCCGGCTCGCAATCGTCAGCCTATCCCACACAACACTAAGGAAGCCGACATGGCGAGAGCCAGCAAGCGCCTCGAAGTGCTTGAAGCCATTGTGAGCATCATCGAGCGTGACGGCCTCACCGCCGTCACCCTCGACGCCGTAGCGCTCGAAACCGGCATGACACGCGCCGGCCTTCTGTATCATTTCCCGTCGCGCGAAGCCCTGATCCTCGCCACCCATGAGCATCTGACTCGCTCATGGGAACAGGAGCTGGAAGCGAGCGCCGGCAACACCTCGGACAGGGCGACAGACGCCGAACGACACGCCGCCTACATCAACACCTGCGCAAGAGCTGCCCGGCGGGTCGAACTGCTGCTCATGCTGGAAAGCTCCGACAATCGGCAGCTTGGCGATCTGTGGCAACAGGTCATCGACCGCTGGGCACCTCCTGCGCCGATTGGAAACGACGCTGCCGAGTTGGACAGGTTCATTTCGCGCCTTGCCGCCGATGGGCTGTGGATTCACGAGGCGCTGTCGTCGCGCCCGCTCCCCGAGCAACTGCGCAAGCGTATCGCGGCGCGCCTCGTCGCGATGGCCGCCGGACCTGTTGAGGCGGAAGAAAACCTCCCGAAATAACTGGTGTCCCCCCACAACCCTACTGCGCCGGTGCTGCCGGCGCTTTCACGGTGATGGTGCATTGCTGATCTGAACCGGCCGTGCGCGCGGCCTCGGCGCATTGCCCGATCGCCTCGGCATTGTCGCGCACGAGCTGCGAGGAATCGGCCACGCCGCGCCAGCTTCGGGGATCGGCCACCCGCATCATGGTGACGCCGGCGTTCCATCGGTCCTGACCTATGACGGTCGCCGCAACATGGGTGTCGGCCGAGAAGGGCAGGAAACGCGGCAACAGCAAAATCAGGACTTATGCGACATTTACAATAAATACCTTGGCCTTGAGTCACGATGGCGCCACAATGGCGCCTATGAAAGCCGCCCGTAAAGATTCGCGTTCTAGTGCGCTGGAGCGCATCAATCTGCGCCTCCCTCCCGAGGTACTGAAAGCTATTGATGCCGAATGCTCGCGCCGGGCCGGCAGCGTATCGCGCAACACTTGGATTACCGAAGCCGTGACGGAACGCCTGGGGCGTCTCGCTTCGTCATCGCACCCGCAAGGTGCAGGGGGAGCCAATGGCTAATTTTTATGAATTTTTCGCCGGTGGCGGCATGGCCCGCGCTGGCCTTGGCCCCGACTGGCAATGCCTGCTCGCCAATGACTTCGACCCAAAGAAGGCGGCCAGCTACGCCGCGAATTGGGGCACCGATCATCTGCGCGTCGGCGACGTGGCCGCACTGACTACGGCCGACCTACCGGCCGGCGCTGACCTGGCTTGGGCCTCGTTCCCTTGCCAAGACCTTTCCCTAGCCGGTGCCGGTGCTGGCCTCAAAGGCGACCGCTCCGGCACTTTCTGGCCGTTCTGGCAGCTCATCAAAGCCCTGGGGGATGAAGATCGAGCGCCGCGCCTGGTGGTGCTGGAAAACGTATGCGGCGCCCTTAGCTCGCACGATGGCAAAGACTTTGCCGCGATCAGCTCGGCCCTGTCGAACAACGGCTATCGGTTCGGTGCCGTGGTCATTAACGCCGTTCATTTCCTGCCGCAGTCGCGGCCACGGCTGTTCATCATCGGCGTGCGCAAATCCTCGCCAATTCCTCGCGCCCTGGTCGCCAGCGGCCCGGAAGGGGAATGGCATCCGTCCGCGCTGGTCGAGGCTTACGGCAAGCTCTCGAAGCGTGCGCAAAGCTCTTGGGAATGGTGGCGCCTGCCGGCGCCTCCGGCCCGCACGTCGATCTTTGCCGACCTGGTGGAAGATAAGCCGCACGGCGTCACCTGGCACACGGCCGCCGAAACAAAGAAGCTGCTCGGCATGATGAACCCGCTAAACCTGGCGAAAGTTGAAGCCGCCAAGAAAGCCGGTGGCCGCCAGGTCGGCACGATCTACAAGCGCACCCGCGCCGATGGCCCGCACGGCGAGAAGGTGCAACGCGCCGAAATCCGTTTCGATGACGTGGCCGGTTGCCTGCGCACGCCTACCGGCGGTTCAAGCCGTCAAACCATCATGGTGATTGAGGGCAAGCGCGTTCGTTCGCGTCTGCTGTCGCCGCGTGAAGCGGCCCGCCTCATGGGCTTGCCGGACACCTACGCGCTGCCCAAGAATTACAACGATGCTTATCACCTGGCCGGCGATGGCGTGGCCGTGCCGGTCGTGCGCTTCCTGGCCGCACATATCCTAGAACCGCTGTTAGCGGCGGCCCTGGCGGTCGAGAAGAAGGCGGCGTAATGACGGACTTAGTAACGGCCCTGCGGGACTTCAACAAAGATCGGAAATTCAACCGCAAAGGCCCGCTGTGCGTTGCGCTGGTCGTCACGCAGCACGCCCGAAAGGGGCTGCCGCTCAACCCTGACGAGCTGCTGACCGAAGCCGGCGGCCAGGTTCTCGGCCTGGGCCGTGGCGCTGTGCAAGCGGTTCTGAACCGCCACGACATTACCCGCGTTTTAGCCGCTGAAGGCGGCCGCACCAGTCGCGGCAGCATCAGCAACATGCGCGAATATGTGGCCTTCCTCAACGGCCTGGCCGCCGCCGGTGCGGTCGATCTCGATGCCGTTGAAGCGTTCTGGATTGAGCGCGTGCATGAGTTCTTTTCGGCCAAGCCGTTCAAGATTCGCCTGGATGCCTCGCGCAGCCTGCGAACGCTGGTGCGCGACATGATCGCCCAAGCCGAAGAACGGCAACGCAACACGCCGGGGATGCAGTATGCCGGCGCGGTGCTGCAACACCTGGTAGGGGCCAAGCTCGATTGCGCCCTGGGTGCCGGCCAGTTCGATCACAACAGCTTTTCAACGTCTGACGCTCAATCGGGCCGCAATGGCGATTTCTTCATTGGTGATGTGGCTATCCATGTCACCACGGCGCCCGGCGAAGCGGTCATTGGACGTTGCCGCGACAACATCGACGACGGCCACCGGCCGATCATCGTTACGACGGCGCGGGGTCTGACGGTCGCCGAAGGGCTGGCCGAAAATGCCGGCCTGGGCGAACGCATCGACGTTTTCGAGGTTGAACAGTTCGTAGCCCTGAACCTCTACGAGCTGGGCAAGTTCGCTGCCGAAGGCCGGCGCGTGGCTGTGGGTGAAGTGGTGACGCGCTATAACGAGATTGTGGAAGAAGTCGAAACCGACCCAAGCCTGAAAATCGAATTTCGCCAATGAGCAATAAAGCCGCCACCATCAGCGCCGCCGTTCCTGCGGACGTGAAAGCCGAAGCGGCCGCCGTCGCGGAAGCGCACGGCATGAGCCTGGCCGCCCTGGTGCGCGAGCTGGTGGCCCGCGTGGCCGCCCGCGAAACTGAAACGCTGGCCTGGCTCGATGAGGCCCGCCGATGAGCCGCCCGCGCTACACGCTCGATGAGCTGCTGGCCGAAGCCGAAGCGTCTGGCGCGTACCCGCTGCCAGCAGAAGAACGGGAATGGGTCGATGCGCCCGCCGTTGGCCGCGAGTGGCCGGCCTGTGAAACGCTGGAAGGCGAGGGGCTGGCCAACATCGCCAGGAATGACGATGACGGCCGCGCCGGTGGATCTCATCGCCAGGAATGACGATGCAAGATCCAGACGTGAAAAGGGCGGCCAGTGGCCGCCCTTCTTGTTCCTGGTCGCCGTTACCGGCTCGCGTTCCAGTCTGCCATCTTCAACTGTGCCAGGGCTGATTCAGCGTGCAGCCTCTCCAATGCGGCCGCCTCGCGGGCGCGAAGGGTGGCAAGCGATACCGCCAGCAGCTCGCGCCGCTCGGCCGACAAGCCGGGTTCGCGTAGCTCGGCCTCGATGCTGTCCATTGTGTTCTGCGCCCGGCTCGCCGTGACCTGGTAGGCGTCATAAGCCGCCTGGACGGGGGCCATGATCGAGAAGCGGGCCGCGTCGGCATCCTGGCCGGCGTGCGCGGTCGAAGCCATCAGAAGGGCGGCCACGGCCGCCAGAGGGAAGGAATTGCGAAGTTTCATAGCTGTTGCTCCAAAGGTTGGGGTTCATCGGAACGCCGGCGGCGTCCGGTATCGACCTGGGCGCAAGCGCCCGGCCTTCGAGTTTCTGGAAGGCTTTTACCGGCTGCGCTCGATCAGCTCCGTTGCCACGGCCAGCGCCGTGCCGATCGGCACGGCCTGGGTAAAGGCGGCATCGGAATGGCTGACCACGCCGACCGCTTCACCTCTCGCACTGACGACAAGCCCGCCCGAGTTGCCGCCAGTCACGGGCGCGTCGATCTGCAAGGCTTCATCAGCGGAAAACCGGGCGCTTTCTGCATACCGGCTCACAATGCCCGCGCTCACACTGAACCCACGGCCGCCAGGTGCGCCGATGGTCAATACCGGCTGGCCCTGAATCGGCATGGCTCCCGTCTTGATCGGCTGGCCGGGTTCGCTGACGCGCAACACGCCCACGTCGCGCCGTAGGTCAAGGCCGATCAGCTCGGCATCCAGCCAGCGCCCGGCGGCCGTCTGCACGCGATAGCCGCTCTTGCCGTCGATGACGTGGGCGGCGGTGAGGACATAGCGGCCATCTGCGATAAACGCGCCGCTGCCGATGGTCTGCCAGTGGCGCGGCTCCTGGTCGCGGCTTTTCAGCCAGAAGCGGACAGCGCCAAGGGTGGCCGTCGCCGGGTTGGATTGAACGCCAGGAACAAGCCAGACGCGGCTTTCATTGTCCGGCCTGGTGACAAAGGGCAGGGCGGCCACATTCACGGCGGACGGGATGACCTGGGGAATGATGCGCGGCCAGTCGGCGGCATCCGGCACGCCGTCGCCCTGGCCTCGCAAGGCGGCGGCGGTGATGCCTTCCGCAATGCTCCGGCTCCGGGCTGAATAGGCGTCGTTGTCGTGCTCGGCGAAGCGATAAAGGGCGTTCGCGTTCGCCTCGGTCGTGGCGACGGTATAGCCCGCCACGGTCAAGGATGCGCCCGCCAGGATGTAGGCCGCCAGGGCGGCACGTCGCCAGGTCTGCGCCTTCATCGTGCGCCCTCCTTACCATCGGCCGGCGGCTGGATGGTGCCGTCCATGATGGCATCGCGCACGGCGACATCACCGGAATTGAGCCAACCGGCGTGCGTCCGGTAGGCGTGCCAGAACATGCCGCCGGTGCCGATCAGGACGGCCAGCGAAAGGGCAAAGGTAATCCGATATTTCGTTAGGTCGCGGCGGGTGCCGCCGGTAACATTGCAAGTAGCCATGATTTCACCTCTATGTCAGGTGGGTTGTGGTCAGGTGTCCAGGCGGGTTGCCGCCTTCCTGGGCACCGCTTTTTAGCGGCTGAAACTGCGGGACTGCTCCCGGTCGCGTGCCGCCTTTTCCTTGAACCGTTCGGCGATTTCCCGCGCCCTGGCTTGCTTCACCTGGTCGCCGTTCTCGTTGTCCCGGTTCAATTCCTTTGCCAGCGTCTTTGCCTGCTGGCCGTTGATCTCGTTGCGGTCGTTGCGCTGCTCGGCGCTGTCCTGGTTCTGCGCGTCCAGCTCGAAGCCCTGGGCCTGCTTGGCCTGCGGCTGCTCGGCCTCGATGTTCTGCGACGCCAGCGCGGCCGCCTGGCCGTGCCGCTCTAGCCGCTCCTGGTCTTTCGCCTCGCGGCGCTCCTGGGCCTGCTCGATCTTCGTTGCATAGCTCTTGGCAAGTTCTTCGTTCGTCGGTTCGGTGCTCATCGTCTTTCCTCCTGGCGTAAAACCCCTATTGCTCGTTTAAGGATACTACAAAAACCGTCAAAACAAGTTCTTTTAATATCCAAATAAATCATTTACCGGCTATAACCGTCGCGCTGCCTGGACTGCTCGCGGTCACGCTGCGCCGCCCTGGGGTCGCGGGCGTAACGCTCGGCAAGCTCGTTCTGCATCTTGTCCAGCTCGACCGCCCGGCGCTGTTCTGGCATGGCGTTGAACCGCTCGATGCGCTCGCGCAGCTCGCCGGGCAATGCCTGCCACTTCGACGGGCTGCGGTCGGTGAAACCGGCAATGTTGTTGCGGCGGCCAGCGGCCAGCGTCTTAAACCGGCTGACTTCCTGGCGTGCCTGCCCCTCGGCAACCTTGCGGGCCTGTTCGCTGACCTGGACGGGTGCCGGGCGCTCCGGCTCGGCCTTGGCCTGGCCCTGCTGCGCCAGGCCCGCAAAGGCCCGCTGCTGGCCTTCCTGCATGATCGCCGCCGAATGGTGCCGGGGGTCTTTCCCGGCCGCCTGGAACTCCTGGGCGACGGCAAGCTGTGCGCGTGCCACGTCCAGCGCCAGGCCACCGCCTGCGGCTTCGGCCCGCTCGATGCCGGCGCGGAATCCGGCCAGCGGGTCGGGTGCCGGGCGCTCCGCCTGGGGCCGCTGCTGCGGCGCTGCCACCTCGCCGCGTTCCTGGCTGACCTGCTGCCGGAACTTCGCCGCGATTTCGGCCGCCCGGCGCTTCTTCTCGTCCTCTGGCGTGCGCTCGATCTGCTCCGGCCGCTGCATGGTCGGCTTGCCTGCAATGTCGGTCGCGGGCATGAGGTCGGGGCGGCCGTGGCGTTCCAGATTGCGGCGCAGGGCATCGCGCATCTTCCCGGCCAGTGCCGACACCTTGGCGCGGCCACGTTCCAGCCAGCGGCGCACCACGCTTTCACCGTCGAAGCCGCGCCGGTCGGCAAAGTCCAGCGTGCTTTCTTTCGGGCGCTCACGGCCCAGCACCTGGGCCAGCTTCCCGGCGGCCAGCTCGGCCGCGCCGCGAACGTGCCAGGTGTTGCGCTCGGCGGTCGTGCCGTCCGGCAGGCGCACGGTTTCAGAGCCGCCATGCTCCAAGCCGATACGGTCGCCGCGCTTCGCGCCGCTGGATGCAATGGCGCGTTCAAGATCGACGCCCCAAATGGTGTGCCGCTCGCCCTTGTCGTTCTCCAAGGTGGCAAAGTAGCTGGCCCGGTTCTCCGGCTTGTTCTCGTAGGGCGCTGCGCCATGATCGACCAGGCGGCCGGCGCGGCGGTCGGTGAAGTCGTCGGCTCCTGCAAACAGGGTCGCCGCCTCGCGGTGCCGGGTCATGCCGACATAGGCAAGGCTCCTATCCATGCCGGGGGTCGCCAGCAGGTAAGCCCTATCGACGGTGACGCCCTGGGCCTTGTGAATCGTGACGGCGTAACCGTGATCGACGGCGGCATATTGGGACGCCTGCACCTGCCGCGCTTCGCCGCTGTCCAGACGCACGGCCAGGCTTCCATCTTCGGCACGCTCGACGGTGCCAAGGGTGCCGTTCTTCACGCCTAGATCACGGTCATTTTTCAGGAACACAATGCGGTCGCCTGGGGCAAATTCCCTGCCTCCACGCTCGGCCATAAAGCGGGCCGTGCCGCGCAGCTCGCCGCGTTCCTTGCGGGCCTCGCGCACGGCTTCATTGAGCGCCTGAACGTCCTTATTGCTGTGGGCAAGGATGATCTGGCTACCCTTGCCCTGATCGCCGACATAGGCGGCCGCCAGGCCGTCGCGTGCAGCGTCCCGGCTGTCGTGAATCTGGACGTGTCCGCGCTCGGCGTAGGCCGCCAGGCCATCGGCCACGGAACCACGGGCAAACTGCTGGCCCGCCTCCCGCGCCCATGCCTCTTTCTGGCGTCTAACCTCGGTGATTTCTGCCGCGCCAACATGCTGCACAACGCCCCGGAAAGCCGCGCCCGCCTCGATGGCGGCAAGCTGCTTATCGTCGCCAAGCAAGACCACTTTTGCCCCGGCCTGCTCGGCGGATTTCAGAACGCGGCCAAGCTGGCGACTGCCGATCATCCCCGCTTCGTCGATCACCAGAACGTCGCGGCTGGTGAGTTTGTCTTTTCCGTTCTTCCAAGCAAATTCAAGGCTGGCAAGCGTCCGGCTGTCGATGCCGCTGCCCGCCTGCAATTCGTCGGCGGCTTTGCCCGCCAAGGCTGCGCCGCGCACGTTCAAGCCCTGCGCCTGCCACGCCTCGCGGGCTACCTTCATGCTGAAAGATTTACCCGTTCCAGCATCGCCGATGACTACGGCCAGGCTGCCCGGTTTGAGGACGTGCCGGACGGCGTTTTGCTGCTCGGTCGATAGGGTGCCAGCGCCATCAATGGCGGCGTTCGTGATCGGGCTAGAAACACCATGCCGCCCTGCCTGTGCCAGACGCTCGGCGCTGTCCACCATGCCGCGCTCGGTGTCGATCATTTCGCGGGTGGAGAACTTCGCCGGCTCGCGCCCACTGGCCGGTTCCATCTCGACCAGAAGCGGCGAATTTTCCAGCCTGGTAAGCAAGCCCTGGAACTGGTCGGCGTCGTCAATGTAGCGGTTCAGCTCGGCGGCAATATCGCGGCGTGTGAAAACGGCCTGCGTTGCCGTGATCTTGTCTAGGATGATCTCCGGGCGCTCGGTGATTTGCTGCGCCTGTTCCTGCCGGTCGGCGTTGTGAATGTCGATGCGGTCGGCGTCCAGTCCGCGCCTATCCATCGCCACGGCATCGCGGCCTATGTGCTTGGTCGGCGTGAGTTCCACGCCTTGATCTGCATAGCTCCGATGATCTACGCGGGCGCTGATTTCGGCACGCTCTAGCGCCTCGTTTGTCAGCTCGGCCCATTGCCTGCGAATATCGGTAATGTCGCCCTGGCTTGTGCCGGGAATGCCCGCCTTCTGCCTGTCCTTGTTTGCCAGCTCAATGACGGCCTTTGCGCCTAGCGTTCCATCCTCGCCAATGGTGCGCGTAGTCGCCAGCATATGAACGTGAAAATTCCGGTCGTCGCCGTCCTTGTCGGGCGCGTGAATGCAAACATCCACGGCCACGCCGTAGCGGTCGGCGATGGCCTGCCCCATGCGCGTTGCCAGCTCTTTACGGTCGGCGTCGTTCAGCTCATGCGGCAGGGCCGCCCGCCACTCGCGGGCCACTCGCGCATCTTTGCGCTTCTCTGCGGCCTCGGCGGCATTCCACAAGGCGGCACGCTCGGGAACTGGCACGCCTTCGGGCGTGACGATCTCCGACGAAAGAACGCCGCCCTTCCGGGTGAAGTCGAACGCTTCCCCGGTGCGCTCATCTACCAGCGACGACGCGGAACGATAGGCGGCAGCGGCCACGGCGCTATGCCCGGCTGCCCGTCCTATCGTGTGCGTGTTTAGGTGGTAGATCGCCATTTTTTCCCTTGGCGTTTTAGCCGCTAAAAGGGGTGCAGGGGTATCCCCTGCCGGACAAGGGTTGCGCAGCAACCCGTAAGTGCGCATTTCGCTTCCGCTCCATGACTATACCAGCGCCGTGCCTTCCCCGCCAGCCTCGCCGGTGGTAAGATCGTGTGCGCATAACCCACAATCTCGAAAGGAGCTGTAACGATGGCACGCAAAACCCTATCCGAACGCAAGGCCGACAAGCTGGCCGAACTGAACCGCATCAAGTCAGAACTGGCCGATCTGGAAAACAAGGCAGCCGAGAAAATCGGCAAGATTGCCATTGCCGCCGGTCTTGGTGATCTCGAAATAGATGATGCTCAACTGCGGAAGGAGTTTGAGGCTATCGCCTCAAAATTTCGCAAAAGCGAAGGCAAGCAAGCTGCTTCGGTGGCGGCAACGCCTAGCGCAGATTGAACGCAACTTAGGACGCTTGCGGATGAACGCCAGGAGAGAAGATGCACGCCGGAAAATCCAGCTAGGCGGCTTGGTCATCAAGTCCGGTATGGCGGACTATCCGGCATCCGTGATCTTGGGCGCTTTAACCCTAGCGGCTGGTGCGCTCAAAGGGCCGAACGCTGACGCCACAAAGGCGCGTTTTGAAGCGGCTGGCGATGAGGCTTTTTCCGATGATGGAGAGGACGGCGGCAACCGTTCCTAGCCGTCAATTTGTGACCTGACATAGAGGTGAAACATGATGGACGTGAAAGATTTACTTTCGAGAATGTGGGCCGCCGTGGTGGCGGTGTTTTTCGGGGTGTTCGTGTTGTCGTTGGCAAACACGGCGCACGCTCGCGTTTTCCCCGAATGCAACCCGGCAGCAGAGGCCGCGAAGTTCTACGGCGCGGAAGATGTAGATGCCTGGGTGAAGCGCGTTTGTGACGCGCAGGAAACGGCTTTCCAGACTTGGGAAACAAACCTGCAAAAGCTCGACATTGGGCAGCAAGATTTGTCGATGGCGACGAACGCCGGGAATTGGCAAGCCTACCGGGACAAGTGGGCCGAATTGCTGCCGGTGTTGAAGGAACTGGAAGCCGCTGCGGTGGCGAACCGGAACGCACCAGGCGCGGCAAATATCCTGAGCCTGTATCGCAACGATTTGGGCCTTTTCTTACAGAATTCGGGCCTTGCCTCGGCGGGTAGCCTGGACGATTTCAGCGCCCGGATTCTGGCGGGCCTGGACGGCGAACGGCCAGCGGCGGCGGCTACGGCTGGCGTCAATGTGGTTCAGCAGTCGGTGACGCGGGGCATTGAGTTCGGCAAGGGCGTTGGCACGGCAGAAGCCGATAAGGTGCTGGCCGAATATCGCGGCCAAATGGAACAGCGCACGGCGGAACGCATGGAACAGCTCGGCGGCTCGACAATGGGCGGCTATTTCGGCGGCTTCGGCACGCGCATCAAGGCCGCTTTCGGTGGCTGGTTGTTCTACCTGGTAACGGTCTGCTTTATCGGTGCCTGGATGGCGCACAAGCGCCGACAAAACCCGGTCACGGTCGGCACGGCCGTTGGCCTGGCCTTCCTCGTTCCATCGGTCGGCATGTTGCTTCTGCTCGTGTTCGCGCCGTTCATTCCGGGCTGGTTCATCCTCGCCGCGACGGTCGCCGGAACGGTGGCAACGTATCTGAACGCGGGCCGGGTGTTCGGCTGGCTGGCTGGCGTGGTTGGTGCCGAATCTCCGACCGGGAAACGGCTGCGCATCCTTGGCGGGACAATCGAAAACCTGCGCGGCCAGGTGCAGCCCTCCGGGCCGGTCGCGGCCGCCGGTGCTGCGGCCGCTGCGGTCGATAACAGCAGCACGCATCCGCTTGGTTCGCACGGCTCGGCACGATGGGGAACGGTCGATGAAATCCGCCAGGGCGGCCACCTGGTCGCGCCCGGCAAGCCGGGCGGTTTTGCCCTGGGCCGCGTGCCTGACGCGCTGGCCGGCATGGATGCCCGTTTCCGCTTCGTCGGCCATGTCGTGACGGTCGCCCCTACCGGCTCCGGCAAGGGCATTGGCGCGGTGATTCCGAACCTCTTGGACTATCCCGGCTCGGCCCTGGTGCTGGACGTGAAAGGCGAAAACGCGGCCGTGACGGCCCGCGCCCGGCGGGCGCTCGGCCAGGCGGTCTATTCGGTCGATCCGTTCGCGGTGAATGGCGACGGCGGCGCGGCCTTCAACGTGCTTGACCGGCTCGACGTGTGGAACCCGGATTGTGTGAGTGAATCGGCCATCCTGGCCGATGCCCTGGTGATCGCTGAGAGCAAGGGCGATGCCGTGCATTTCGATGAATCGGCAAAGAACTTCCTGCAAGGCTTGATGCTGCACGTTGCCGGGCTGGATGACGCGGAACGCCGGAACCTGGGCGAACTGCGGCGGCTGCTGACGGCGGGGGAATCGGAGTTCTTCGACGTGTTGGGCGCAATGGCGGCCGACGATACGGCGGCCTTCGGCATCCCGGCCAGGGCGGCAAATACGCTCATGGGCATGGCTGACAAAGAGCGCGGTTCGGTGCTTTCGACGGCACGCCGGAACACGGCATTTCTGGATGACCCACGCATTGCGGCCGCGCTGTCGCGCTCTGACTTCGATCTGTCGGAAATCAAGGCCACGGCCATGACGGTTTATCTTGTCATGCCCGCCAATCGCATCGGGCCTAATGCCCGCTTCCTGCGCCTGTTCATCAGCTCGGTAATTGCGGCCATCACGTCCAGCAACGTGCAGCCCGCGCACCGTGTCGCCTTCCTGCTCGATGAGTTCGGCCAGCTCGGCTACATGAAACAGATTGAGGATGCCGTTTCACTGCTGCGCGGCTACGGCCTGGCCTTCTGGGTGTTCATTCAAGACCTGTCGCAGCTCAAAGGCACCTATCCCAAGTGGCAAACCTTCCTGGCGAACAGCGCAAAGTCGTTCTTTGGCACGGACGATTACGACACGGCCAAATACATCAGCGACAGCCTGGGCAAAGCCACGATTGAGTTTGAGACGGAAAACACCGGCAAGAACAGCGGCAGCGGCCTATCAGGCGGCGGCGGCTCGATGAACCGGGGCAAGAGCACCGGCACAAGCCAGCAATTCACCGGGCGCGAACTGCTGACGCCGGATGAAGTCATGCGCCTGGGGCCAGAGCATCCGATTGTCCTGGTGCGCGGGGAACGCCCCTACCTGCTCGACCGGCTGAACTACTTGGCCGATTCCGAATATGCCGGGCGCTTCGATGCGAATCCCTACCATAGCTGAGGGATGACGTATGGCGTTCATCATCGCGGCGGTTCTCGGTGTCATCGCCCTGGCGTGGTTCCTGCGGCGGCTGTTCCCTGCCCTGTTCGCGGCGGTGTTCGTCCTGTTCGCGCCGGTGTGGCTGGTCGGCGGTGCGCTGCTCGATCTGCTGCGCCGGCCGCTGGCCTTCCTGCGGCCGGTCGGCCTCGCCCTGGCCCGCCTGGTCGGCTTCGTCCTGGTGCTGCCGCTGCTGCCCTTCATCTTCGTCTGGTCGTTCTTCGCGGAACTGTGGCGACAGTTCCGGCCGTCGAAGGCCAGCGCCCCGGCACCGGCCGGGGTCAAGCCGCCTACGCCGATGCAGGCCGCCACAAAGCGCACGGCGGACGTGATCGACCTGGCCGCCTGGCGGCGGCACAACGATGGCAATGCAGAGTGAAGAAAGCGGCCTTTAATATTCAAAGGATATTTTTTAGCCGCTAAAGCGCCCCTCAAATGTCAACATCAAGGCCGGGAAACGCATCAGCATTCCCGGCCTTTTCGTTCGGCCATATCTTGACACTTGGGGGGCACTCACTCGCCGCCGGGATTCTTCCTGGTCGGCTTGGCTTCGGCTGGCGTGATACGCGCCAGCAGCGCGGCGGATTGCTCTTTGAGCGTGTCGATTTGCCCGGCCATGCGTGCGGCTTCCTCGCGTGCCTGCCCGGCGGCTTTCGTGGCCTGGTCGCGTTCGGCCTGGGCGGCGGTAAGGCGTTCGGCGATGCGGTGCGCTTCGGCTGCTGCGGCCTTGCGTTGTTCCTGGTGCGCGTCCTGGTCGGCTTCGGCCTTGGCCTGCACCTTCGCCAGCTCGCCGCGCACCTGGTCGAGTTGGGCGGCGGCGGCCTGGCTGGTCTGGTGCGCCCTGTCCAGCTCCGTGCGCAGCTCACCGGCGCGGCGCTCGATCTCCTGGGCGCGTGCCTCGGCCGTGTGTGCCTGTTCCTGGGCGGCGGCCAACTGGCCGCGCAGCTCGGCGGCTTCGCCGCGTGCGGCCGCTTCGGCGGCCTCGATGGACGCCAGGCGGGATTGCAGGGCTTCCAGCTCGCCGGCCTGACGCTCGAAAGCCTCGGCCAGCTCTTGCCGCATGGCGTCTTGCTCTACCCGCTCGGTTTCCCATGCGGCCTGTGCGCTGCGCAGGGATTCGTTCGCCAGCTCCTGCGCCTGTTGCCAGATCGCCGCTACGGCCGCGCTGCTGGCCTGCTGCACGGATTCCGGCACGGCCACGGCCACCGGCGCGGCCTGGGCCGTCTGCGCCCTGCGCCATTCCTTCATCACGGCACTGGCGGCGTTCATATCCACGCGGGCGGCACGGCGCACGGCATCGACCGTGGGCATGGTCTGGCGGCCCGACTGCTCGAAAAGATCGGCGGCGGCGGCAATGATGCGCTCGCGCACGTCGGCGGGGATTTGGGGGGCTTGCTGCGTCATGGCCTTGGCTCCGGTGGATAAGATAAGAATAATAATACTATTCTTCTTATTATTATGCAAGCGGTTATTTTCGCCCAGTTCTTGGGGTCGGCCCGGCCGGGAGCGCGTGACGGTCGAAAATCGGCCCTGTGTGGCCCGTGGCGGCGTTTTCTAGGGTCGGCGGCACCTATCCCCTACCCTCGCCATCTTTCGCGCCTCCTGCGCGTCCCTGTGCGGCCTGGGCGCATTGCTTGGCGGTCGTCATCGTCGGATGTGGCGATGCTGGCCAGCTCGATAGCCTGGCGGCCCTTCTTTCTTGGCGTTCAACCTTGCGGCCTTCCAGCTCGCGCAGGTGTTCGAGTTGAGCGCAGGCGGTCGGCCTGCCTGCTTTTCACTGCTAAACCGCTTTTGACGGCCTTTCAGCGGGCGCGGTGCTGGATGTGGGCGCAGGCGGTGGAACTGGCACCGGCGCGGCGTGCCGCGCCTGGTAGATGCCTGGCCGCAGGCCAGCCATTTGATAGGCCGACGCGAAGCGGCGGGGCGAAGGGAGCGAAGCGACCGGAGGGCAGGCGCGCCCGTAGGGCGTTGCGGTGGTTCGGTTCGCGCTGTCGGTCGGTTTTTTCCACAGATTTGGCCTGCCAATTACAGGCAAGTATTTATAGGAAAAACTTAAAGGCTTAACCGTACCGGTTTAGGGGGGGTCTGATCTAACGACCCTGGGGGGGTCTGATCTATCGGAGAAAACAGGGGGTGGGGGGGTCTGATCTATCGGGGTGGGGGGGTCTGATCTAACGTGGATAAGTGCGGCTATCCACAGGATTTATCCCCAGATTGGACGCCAAGAGGGGGCATCGGCCAGAAACGACGCGGCCGCCTCGATCTCGGGCGGCCGGTGTGCTGCGTGTGGGGGGGTCTGATCTATCGGAGTTTAGCTAAACTTCCCGCCGCTCTTAGGGGCAATGGGCGGCGGGGAGCCAAGCAACAGCAGGCCACCAGTGACGGGCTTCACCTTCGCTTGCGGATAGACGGTCAGCACCTTCTTGAGTGCCGGCACAAACTTCTTCTTGAAGTCCTTGTCTGCATCCTTCCCGGTGTATTCCTGGGCGAACTGCTCCCGCAGGGACTTCCAGTGCAGCGTTACGCCCCTGCCCTCGATGCGGTGCAGTCGGTGGGCCAGCCAGGTGTAAACGTCCAGCGCAAGCGCGGAACCTTTCAGGGCCATCAGGGCGCGATTGTCCAGCGGGACGGCGCTATCCATCAGCGAGTTGAAATAGCCCTCTGATAGAACCATCGTGCCGGGCCAAAGTGATTTCTGCTGCGCGTCGCCATTCGCCAGCCAGGCATCGAACTGTTCGACGGGTTGGCCGTTGTAGGTGCGCCCCTTGAATCCAAGTTGCAGGCGGCAAGCGGCCAGGGCGTGCATTTGACGGCGCAAGGTGGTGTAACGCGCTCCCTGGTCATCCATGCCCATGAGCCGCAAGAACTCGGCCGCGCTGTCACCGATGGGGATTTCCCGCGTGTTGTCTCGCTTGGCGTAGCTGGACACCCAGGCAAGCGCCAGGCGCGGCATGACGCCATAGGGGATAGGTTGCAGCACCGGCCCCTTTCCTTCGTCCAGATAGCCGGCCTGCACATTGACCCAGGCAGCGCCGGACTGGCGCATGAACTCGCGCCCTTCGACTTTTGAGCGCGGCAAACCGACCTGGCACAGCACGGCATGGGTGAAAGCCATGTCCTCGCCGCTCGGCGGGTTGGTGGCGATCTCTGCGCCGGCCTCGATCAGCTTCTGGTCTTGCTCGGTCAGGATGATGCCGGCCGGGGTGATCTTGGCCCCGGCGCGGGGCTTCCTGGTCTTGGCCTCTGCCTTGGCCTGCGCCTTCACGATCAGGCCGCCCAAAATGTCGCCGATCTGTTGCGCCTCCTGTCCATCCCGCTTCTTGTTCATGGTGCCTGCCTTTAGCCGCTAAAAATGTCTTTGGATATTAAATGAACCTTCTTGAAAGGTTGTTTAGCTCTGGAAAATATTGCCTTCCAATGCGTTGAAAATCGCCATGTTGATGATCGCGGCACGGGCCTGGCCGGTGCGCTTGGCGACTTCATCGACCTTACGCAGCAGCTCGGGCGATATGGTCAAGGTGATCTGCCGCTTGTTGCCCTTGGCAATGCCCTTCTCATAGACGGCGGCCGGGGTGGCCTCGGTCTTAGCGTCGGGTGCGCCCTGGATGAAAGCATCTTCTGCCGCTGCGGGGCCGGTCTTGGGTTTGCGCTGGATTGCCATTTCTAAAGCTCCTGTTACGCGATTTTTTGGATATTAAAGAGCGATGCAACTAGGCTATCAAGCTCGGCTATTGCTTTCGGGTCGCGTGGGGCCAGCTCGGCCACGGCCAGGCCAGCGCCGCCGGCGTTGCTGAACGCCTTGCGGCGGCGGATGGGCGTCGGCAGATACTCGAATTGCGGAACCTCCGCCACGGCGGCGGCCGCGTCGGCGTTGTCGGCCGAATGCTCGCCGGGGTCGGCCTGGTTCATCACGGCATAGCAGCGCAGGCCGTCGCGCACGCTGCGGGCCTCATCGACCAGCGCGGCCATATCGTCCAGCGCCCACACGTCATAGGAACGCGGCGCGAATGGCACCAGCAGAACATCGGACAAGACCAGCGCGGCCCGTAGCGCGGTCGAGTCGCGGCCGCCGGCGTCAATGATGATGTCTTGCCACTTGTCCCGCTGTTGTTGCACTTGGCCGCGCAAGGCCGGGCCGTCCGCATACTGGGCGCACGCGATGCCGGGCTGGCGGCCAGCTTCGGCCCGTGCCGCGATAGCGGCGGCGGCGGTTCCCTGCCGGTCGCCGTCGATCAGCCACACGTCACGCCCGGCCAGGGCGCGGGCAATGGCGATCTGAACCGCAAGGGTTGTCTTGCCTACGCCGCCCTTGGTGTTGCCTACGGTAATAATCACATAGCACCTCAAAAGGATATTAACTTACAGTGCCACATTGTGCCGCCCTGACGCGATGGCGTCAATAGGTTTAGGGCATCTTTTGAAGGTTCTTTTAATATCCATAAAAGCGCCTTTAGCCGCTAAATTTTGCGCCGCCGTTCCCGCTCCTGGTCGGCCAGCTCGCCGGGCCAGCTCGCCAGCTCGTCATCGGGGAGGGCGGCCAGGATTTGCGGCAGGCTCTGCGTTCGATACGGCGGCGGCGGCAGATCATCGGCCGGGCCTTCGTCATCAAGGAATGCCGGGCCTTCTTCCTGGCGTTCATCATCGACGGCCGCCAGGGCGTCGGCCTCGCTCAATGCGTCCTCGGCGAACGCACCACGTCGGCGGGCCTCGGTCTTTGTCACTTCCTCGCCACGCGCCAGCGCCCGGTAAAGGGTCGAACGATGCACGGCCAGCAGCTCGGCCGCTTCCTTCACCGTCCGGCCGTCACGGTCGATCAGCTCGCGGGCGTGCTCGATCTGCGCCGGGGTGAGGGTAGGGCGCGGGCCGAACTTCACGCCTCGGGCCTTGGCCGCTTCCCGGCCGTTCCTGGTGCGGTCGATGATTAGGGAACGCTCGAACTCGGCGATGCCGGCAAACACGGTCAGAACCATGCGCCCGGCCGGGGTGGTGGTGTCGGCCCACGGCTCGGCCAGGCTGCGCAAGCCCGCGCCGGCCGCCTGGATACGCTCGGCAATGTCCAGCAGGTCGCGGGTGCTGCGGGCCAAGCGGTCAAGCCTGGTCACGGTCACAACGTCGCCAGGGCGCAAGTGATCGAGCACGCGGGCCAGCTCGGGCCTGTCGCGCCTGGTGCCGGTGATCTTCTCGGCAAAGATGCGCGTGCAGCCTGCGGCGTGCAGCTCGGCGCGTTGGTTGGTCAAGTCCTGGTCGTCGGTGCTGACGCGGGCATATCCCAGCAGTAGGCCAGCGGCGGCGCTCTTGTCTTTCATGGCGTAATGTCTCCGGTTCTAGTCGCAGGTATTCTATTTCATGCAACTAAAACACGCGACACAAAACGCCAGGGAAAGGGCAGGGCGGCAAGCTGTCGCACAACTTAGGAATTTCGCGACAAATTGATCGCGCCCCGGAATGCGAAGCCCCGCTGTCGGCCATTGTCTGAAGTTCCTCACGGGCAGGCGCTTGATACTTTACTAACTTGTCTGTAAAGTTTGGCTACTCTCACTGAATGGTGCTATCATGCCTGCCGCCCACTCGAACCGCTGGGTTCTTCTGGTGACCGTCGCCGCCGGTCTCCTGCTTATCGTTCTGGACAATTCGGTCCTCTACACGGCCCTGCCTACCCTGACGCGCGAGCTTGGCGCGACGGCAACGCAAGGGTTGTGGATCATCAACGCATACCCCCTCGTCATGGCCGGCCTGCTGCTCGGCACCGGGACGCTGGGTGACAGGATCGGTCACCGGCGCATGTTCCTCATCGGCCTCGTGCTGTTCGGCCCAGTCGGCCCGAAGCTGCGATTTTGGTCATCTTGGAGAACACGTCGGGAACGGGCTGGTTGTTGTTGACGATCGCCCATGCGAGGAACGAC
>NZ_JACIDT010000031.1 GCF_014196495.1 Sphingobium jiangsuense | reverse complement strand
CCGCAAGATCGCCGCTTAATATCAACCCCAGGACGAGGCCCGCACTCCGCTAATTTACGCCGCGAGTTGTGCCAAATGTTCTGACGACGGACAGACCGTCAGGATCTTGTAGAGCGGGATCGAAGCAACCTGGAGCAGCTCCTTTTGTGCGTCGGTGATCGCGGTGTCGTCATGGATTGCCTGGATCATACCGGCAATCAGGGCCGCAACGCGCGGGCGCAGCGCCTTCGATGCGGGAAGGCTGAGCGACTTGAAGCCGGGATCGAGGCACTTGTCCGGCTCGTCGCAGTCGAAGATCAGGACGTTTCCGTTGCTCGTCCCGTCGAGCAGTGAGGTGACCAGCGTCGAGGACGCTTCCCCGACAATCGGCACGAACTTGCCCGGCTCATCATCCTTGGGCGGGACATAGATGATCGTGCCCAGCAGCGTCATTGCATATTCGGCGAGTTCCTCGTCGAAAGTGCCATTCGGCGAGAAGAACGCGGACTTCTTGAGGATCGTCCAGGTGTAGTTTCTCGCCACGGCGGGATTTACGTCGTCATATTTGCCCGAGCCCTGCGCTGTCGTACTCGACCGCTGGCCTTTCGTGCCGCACCCGTGCTTGGCGGCTGCATAGTCGGTGAAGATGCCTTCCGAATTGCCGATCGCTTCGCAGATCGCCTTGTCGGCCAGATCGCCCTTGGGCCAGATGCCGCCCACCAGCCCCTGCGCCATCTCGCAGGAGTTGATGTTGAGGTTGTTCATGAGCTGAGCCTTCTGGCTGAACTCCTGCATGATCTTCGAGCATTCCGGGCAGACCGTGTCGATCGCCAGGCTGAAAGCAAAGCCGACAGCATTGTTGGCGACAGCCTTCAGCATCGCGACGATCTCGCTCGCGTTGATGAAGCTGAAGGAGCCGGCAAAGATGTCGATGCCGCCGCAGCCCGCACGGGCGCGCGGCAGTTGCAGATTGGCGATGTTGGTCGTCTTCTGCGGGAA
The DNA here is from genome assembly GCF_014196495.1 of Sphingobium jiangsuense. Classification (GTDB taxonomy): domain Bacteria; phylum Pseudomonadota; class Alphaproteobacteria; order Sphingomonadales; family Sphingomonadaceae; genus Sphingobium; species Sphingobium jiangsuense. The sequence continues at coordinate 22,243 of NZ_JACIDT010000031.1, read as the reverse complement.
GCGCGTCCAGACGTTGCCGAGGCTGTAATAGCCTGCCGACTGACCCTCGAACGCGGTCGGCCCATTGACGTTAGCGGCGCCGCCAACATCGTTGAGGAACGAGTCCATCGAACTGCCGACATCGGCCGACGCGCTGGTAAGGGGGAGGGTGGCCGCGAGGATCGCGGCGACGGCACGTTTCATCCTAGTAGTCACGTCCGGCTTCCTTCGATGTGAGGAGGTAAATGCGATCTTGAAGCTCGTCGGCGCTCATCACGCCGTAGCCGATCGGGATGGGCTGGCCCTTGGCGGCATCCCAGAGCACCACCGCCGGCGTGACCTTGGGCTCAAGCCCCATGCGGCTGCGCTGATTGGTCTCGACTGCGTAATTCGGGAAATGGCGCGAGGGGCCGCCGTCGGTCGAAATCGCGCGCACCGTGATGTGCCAGGTCGAAGCAACGCTCTGGACGATCGGCGACATGACTTCGCAGGCGCCGCAGCTCTGGGCGAAGAAGTAGAACAGCCCGTAGCGTTCGGACAGCTGCGCCATCACCGCATTGCGCTCGGCATTGCGCGTGTCCTGCCACTGGCGCTTGCCGAGCGTCGAGACCGGACGCTGGAGCGTATAGTCGAGGTCAGGATCCTGCCAGATCGCCCGCTGCCAGACATCGCTGAACAGCGATGCCCGGTCGAGCTGGGCGCGCTGAAAGCGGATATAGGCCGTCACATTGGCCGGCGTCGGTTCGAGGATCGCCTTGGCTTTCAGTTCGCGCAGATTTGCCGTGATGGCATCGAGCTGGCTCGTCGCACTCGGAGCAGGCTCAGATGCCTCCTCCCGTACTTCGGGCGGCTTGGGCCTGGCGCAATAGAACCAGTACCCAAGGCGCCGCTCCTCGCAGTAGAAGCTGTCCTGGCTATCACTGGTCGCGACCAGCGGCGGTTCCTGGCCGTGCGCCGGAGCACTGAGCGCGGGCGCAACGGCGGTGATCGAGAGGCAGGCGGCAAGCAGCCGCCGGGCGGCCTTATTGGCTGGCGCGGGCATAATAGTCCTCGATTTTCTGCTGGATTTCGGTGGCGGCCTGGATCTCATCGGGCAGGCGCGCGGCATCGGTGAATTCGGCGTAGACCTCGCTGAAATCCATCTTCGAGAGATCGAGCCGCGAAAACTCGTCGATGGTAAAGCCAAGGCACTGCTCGGTCTTGGGCTTGCCCCATGGCTTGTTCAGCTGCTGGCGGCCCTGTTCCTGCAGGATCCGCGAAAGCTTGGATTCAAAGCAGCAATAGACCTTCTTCTTGGTCAGGCAGACGCCCAGGAAGCTGTCCGAGCAATAGGTCCCGACATAGGCGCACAGGCCCTGCGCATCGCGCTGGTGAAGCAGCATTTCCTCGCGGCTGCAGCCGAGCGCGACGAGCAGCTGGATACCCGGAATGAGCGGGAAGCCTTTGCCCTTGCAGCAATTGAGCACGCCGAAGACTTTGGACGAGCAGGTATTGCGCGTGCCCTTGAACAGGGTGAGCGTGTCGGGATCGAACTCGCGTCGTGCCTGGTCCATCGCGTTGAGCGCGACGACTGCATCCTTGAACTCGTCATTGGCCTCGCGCTTGATCGTCTCGCACGAGCCATCGATGCAATAGACGTCGCCGTCGCAGATGAACTGGCTGGTATCGGCAGGCTGGTCCGGGACCGGGCAGTCGTAGACCCGCTCCCAGGTCCGACAGGGCTCACCCGAAAGGCAGTCCTCGCGCACCAGCGAGCAGCCGGGCGTGCTTTCCAGCGTCTGGCAGTCCTGAGCTTGCGTAAATTGGGCGCAGGTATAGCTGCGCGACCACGCCCAGCAGGGCTGCGTGACCGCGATGCCGTCGATAATCCGGGTGACAGGATCGCTGTCGGTGCAGGTCTCGGTGTCCTGCTGACATGAATTGTCCGCGGCAAGACCCGCGCATTGGCTTTCATCGCGGCTCGTCGTGACGACGTTCTCGCCGGTTACGGTGTAGGGCGTCGCGCCATCGACCGACGCGGTGCAACTCACGAGATCGACGCGCAGGTCGCCCGAGTTACAGCCCCAGTAGATACCGAGATAGGGATCGCACAGATTGATCGGATAAGACTGCGTGACCGTGCACTGCGGCGCCGGGTAGCGATTGCAATTGTAGATCGACGCCGGATCGACGCCGCTCCCACCGACGCAGTAGTAGCCATAGACCTGCCGCTGCTCGATCGTGGCATTCAGCGTCACCGGGCAGCTTCTGGTCTCCTGGGTCGCGGTATAGCCGACGTTGCAGGTCGCCATGTAGCGCGCTGCAGTGCCGGTTCCAGGAGGCAGGGGGACGCAGCGGCCCTGGCTCCCGCTGATGCTCATGCCGCTGGTGTAGGAGAGCGGATCGTCGTTGATGACATTGCTGCGCGCGACAACCGCGTCGAGGTCCTGGGGCGCGAACTGCGCACGGCGATCCATGGAATCGCGCATGGTCCGGTAGCCGGTGTTCGCCGTTGCCTGGCTCGCGGCTTCACGCGCCATCCGGTCGGGATCGTCGAAATAGCCCGACTGGTTCGGCACTCCCCCGAAATTGGGAATGCGGTTTGCATCCGGGTCGGTCGTCGCCGCGCTCTGCGCAGCAGCCGCCTGATCGCGCCCGAACGCCTTGCCGTCTGCCTTGGCGGCATCGGTCGTGGTTTGGGCCGAGACGCTTGCCGGCAGACAGGCGCAGGCGAGATAGAGAAGGGGAAGGAGAAGCCGCTTCATGGGTCACTCCGTTGCAGGCGGGCGAGATGCTGGGATGCGAGGAGCGCGCCGGGACCACCGCCTTGGGCGAAGGTTTCAAGCGCGTAAGACACGCTGACATTGCCGCTCATCCGGTCGTGGGGCGGAACCTCGGTCCGGCAATCGAAGCCATCGCAGAGATCGAAATCGCTGCTGGTCACCACATAGGTCGGGACTGCCTCGACCTCGAAGGCGCGAAACAGGCGCGGATCGATGCCGACCGCGTCAAGCTTGCCGCCGTCCCCTGCGACTTTCGCGAGCGCTGCGGTCAGGGTTTTGGCGCTGCCTCCTGGCAGCCCGCGAAGCACGACCACACCGCCTGCGCGCGCGACATCGTCCGCCATGGTGCGCAAGGCCGCCGGCGGCATCGAGAGCGAAGCGAAAGCGATGAAGCGGGGGGCTTCGCCCAGACCATCGCTGGCCATGGTGCCCGCGTCGGCCACCATCTTGTCGAAGTCGAAGACGTCTGTCAACGGCGGAGCAAAAGTCGGCCATTCGGCGGCGTAAAACCAGGCCATCGTGTTACATGCCGGGGGGAGTGGCGTGAGGGCGTAGCCCGAGGGCCACTCCCCCCGGCATTGGTGTAATTTTCAGGGTCTGGTTTTGGCCTTGCGGGCCCGGCTGTGCGCGAGGCGATAGCTTTCGCCGTTCATCTCGAGGATGCTGACGTGATGGGTCAGGCGATCGAGGAGCGCGCCTGTGAGACGCTCAGATCCGAAGGTTTCGGTCCATTCGTCGAAGGGCAGGTTGCTGGTGATGAAGGTGGAGCCGCGTTCGTAACGCTGGGAGATCAGCTCGAACAACAGTTCGGCGCCGGTCTTGGAGAGCGGCACAAAGCCCAGTTCGTCGATGATGAGCAGCTTGTATCCGGCCATCTGCTTCTGGAAGCGCAGAAGACGGCGCTCGTCGCGGGCCTCCATCATTTCGCTGACCAGCGCTGCCGCGGTGGTGAAGCCCACCGACAGTCCTTTCTGGCATGCTGCCAGTCCGAGCCCCAACGCTACGTGCGTCTTTCCGGTGCCTGATGGCCCCAGAGCGATGGCGTTCTCACGCCGCTCGATCCACTCGCAGCGCGCCATCTCGAGCACCTGCATCTTGTTGAGCCTGGGGATGGCGGCGAAGTCGAAGCTGTCGAGGCTTTTGACGGCGGGGAAGCGCGCGGCCTTGATGCGCCGCTCGACCATGCGACGCTCCCTGTCGATCATTTCCATCTCGACGAGGCGGGCGAGGAAGCGGATATGATCGACGCCTTCAGCGGCACATTGCCGCGCGAGCTTGTGATGCTCACGCAGGCACGTAGGCAGCTTGAGCGCCTTGAGATGGTGAGCGAGAAGGATCTCCGGGGCCTGATCGCTCATGCGGCCTCCTGCCGGTCGGAGAGCAGGCTCAGATAGGCTCTGGCAAAGGTCTTCTCGACCGTGGTGCGTGGCAGGAAGGGATAGACGTCCAGGTCCAGCCTGGGCGGTACGCGTTCGATCCGGCACAGGACGAGGTGCTTGACGGCATCGAAGCCGATGGCGCCAAGATCGATGGCCTGTTCGACCGCCGCCTGGAGATCGGCGAGGGTGAACGTTTCCAGCAGGCGCAGTACCTGCACATATTCGCGCCTGCCATGTTTGTGCATGCGCCCTTCCATCAACCGCTGCAGTGTCGTGAACGCTTCGGGCAGGTCCCAGCCCTGCAAAGGCGCAGCCTGGTCGAATGCGTTGATCTTCTGCTCGATCAGCGGGAGATAATGGAGCGGGTCGAAGACAACCTCCTCGCGGGCATAGCAACGAGGATGACGGGCGATGACTTCGCTGCGGCAGCCGATCACCACCTCATCGACATAGGCCCTGATCCAGACCTCCTGATGGCCCCAGGCCACCGGAACCGAATAATCGTTGGTCCTGTAGCGCACCAGGGATTGCGAGGAGACCCTCCCGCCTTTCTGATCGCAGGCCTCGAAGGGTGTAGCGGGCAGAGGCTGCATGGCCGCGAGATCGCGCTGCAGCCGCTCACCGATCGTCTCGCTCTGCCCGCGCACCTTGTCCTGCTGGCGCTTGCGGCATTGCTCCTCCAGCCACAGGTTGAACGCCTCCCAGGTCGGGAACTTCGGGATCGGCACCATGAAGTTGCGCCGGCAATAGCCTACCAGCCCCTCCACATTGCCTTTCTCGTTCCCCTTGCCCGGGCGAGCATAGCGGTCGCGGATCACGTAATGTGACAGGAAAGCGCTGAACAGCGTGGCACGCTGCCGCGTGCCGTCGGGCAGGATCTTCGTCACAAGGCAGCGATCGTTGTCATAGACGATCGAGCGCGGTACCGCGCCGAAAAACGCGAAGGCATGCACGTGTCCGTCCACCCAGGCCTCCGCCACCGCCGCCGGATAGGCCCGCACATAGCAGGCATCACTGTGCGGCAGATCGAGCGCGAAGAAGTAGGCCTTCTGCTCCACCCCGCCGATCTCCACCAGCGCTTCCCCGAAATCGGCCTGCGCATCTCCCGCAGGGTGCGCCAGCGGCACGAACATCTCCCGGCTGCGCTGTTCGCGCTCCCGGATGTAATCCTTGATGATCGTATAGCCGCCGGTGAAACCATGCTCGGTGCGCAAACGGTCGAATACCCGCTTCGCCGTATGGCGTTGCTTGCGCGGGACACTGCGGTCACCCTCAAGCCATCCATCAATGATCGCCACAAACCCGTCCAGCTTCGGGCGCTGCGGTACGGACTGGCGCCGGTAACCCGGCGGCGATGAAAACGACAGCATCTTGCGTACCGTTTCGCGCGACACATTGAAACGCTTCGCCGCCGCCCGTTGGCTCATGCCATCCGCGCAAGCCAGACGGACCTGAAGATAAAGTTCCACGCTGTAGATCCCCACACCTCCCTGACTCGGCAGAAAGGCTTCAAGGTGGACGACTTTTACGCCGCCCGCAGCAGGACTATCCCGCCGCTACCGTGGTCGAATATTGCTCCGCCGTTCTCACCCAGGACGAGGCCCGCACTCCGCTAATTTACGCCGCGAGTTGTGCCAAATGTTCTGACGACGGACACAGCGCGTCACCTCGTGCAACATCGCGACATTTGCCATTTTCCGCAATTTGTAGCACAATGCGTAGCACAAAAGAGGCGCTGCGGATGGCAATCAGGAAGTTCACCGATCCCTGGATAAGAGGCCTGAAGAAGGCCGCGCCGGGAACGCGCGATCTGTGGTCCGACAAAGCCGAGGCCGGCCTCAGCCTCATGGTCAACGACAAGGGGCGAGTGACGTTCCTGCTGTTCACCCGCTTTCCGCAGGCCGACGGCACGCCTGGCAATCCGTCGCGACGAGTGCTGGGGGATTATCAGCCTCGCGATGACCGCGGTCATCCACGACCGGTGAAGCGCGGGGTGGAAAAACTCACGCTCGAAGCGGCCCGGGCAAAAGCGCGGCAGTGGAAGGCGGCGATCGCGAATGGCATTGATCCGACGAAACCGGATCCTGCGGGCGACAGCCAGGAAGGGGCGGATGATGAGAGCGGGGCCGAGCTTTTCGAGTCGGTCTATGGGGAGTTCATGAAACGGCATGTCCTGAAGGAAGGACAAAAAGACTTTCGAGGACGCCCGGTGCCGCCGCTGCGTTCGGCCCGGGAAATCCAGCGCCTGTTCGAACGCTATATTCTCGATGACGCCGACGGCCACCCCCGATGGCGCGGCCGGGATATCAGAAGAATCCGGAGAGCCGATGTCACGGCGCTTATGGACGATGTCCAGGACAAGAGCGGGACGGGGCAAGCGGACGCTGTGCTCGCCCAGATCTCATCGCTCTGCAATTGGTATGCAGCGCGGGCTGACGGCTATGTTTCGCCGATCATCAAAGGCATGAAGCGCGCCGACGGCAGCCGCCGCGCCCGCAAGCGTATTCTGGACGACCGCGAGATCTGGCTGCTGTGGAAAGCCACAAACGGAGCCGATCCCTTCAACGGGCTTGTCCGGATGGCTTTGCTGACCGGGTAACGCCGGGCGAAGCTCGCGGACATGCGGCATGCTGACCTTTCCCCGGACGGCGTCTGGACGATACCGGCAGAGGACAGGGAAAAGGCCAACGCCAGCTTTCTGAAACTGCCGCCGCTGGCGATGGACATCATTCGGGCCCAGCCGCGTCACGCGTCCAGTCCCTTCGTCTTTCCGGGCCGTTTCGACGACCGACCGCAAAATGGGTTCAGCAAGGCGAAAGCGCAACTCGACGCCGCGATTGCGAAGAAAGGCGGGGATGCGATCCCGCGCTGGGTGATCCACGACCTCAGAAGAACGGCGAAATCGCTGATGGCAAGAGCCGGGGTACCCGCGCATATTTCCGAGCGGGTGCTCGGGCATGCGATCCCCGGCGTCGAAGGGATCTATGATCGCCATCATTATCTCGAGGAGAAGGCCGCCGCCCTGCGGAGCCTGGCCAAGCTTGTAAATGGCATCGTCACGAAACCGACGCCTCCTGAGAAAATCCCGCCAGCGCCGCGCCGCCGGATTTCGACGAAAAAGGGAGACTCCTAAAATTTGTCCGTATAAGGACAATTATATTGTATTCTTTCGTCTATGAGGCCATATATGGCCAATGTTTGAGACGCCCATCGAAATGGCCCAGGCAATCGGCCACCGTATTCGTGCGCGCCGCCTCGCGATGGGTTGGGGGCAGGTTGAGGCCGCGGATCGCGCCGGGGTATCCTATCGCACATGGCGGCGCCTGGAAACCGAAGGCAAAGCGTCGATCGACGATCTAGTGCGTGCCGCGATCGCGCTCCGCTGCGAGCAGGATTTGAAGGCGTTGTTTCCGGAACCCCCGGCGGCCAGCATGGATGAACTGCTCGAGCGCCAGAAGAAGGTCGGGAACGGCGCGGATCGTCGCGTCCGGGCGCCGCGGCGGTCCGTATGAAGCTTGCTCTGGGCACGCCGCTGCAGATCGGGCTGTGGCAGGAGGAAGGAAGCCGGGCCGAACCGGTAGGCCGACTGGCGATGGGACGGGGGCGTGCCGTGCTCGAATGGTCACCGGAAATGGTGGCGGGCAAACGCCCGATCGCCCCCGCGCTCTACCCGGCGGAACCCGGTCTCCACGAGGCCCGCAGCCGAGACTTCGATGGTCTCCACGGGTTTCTTGCCGATAGCTTGCCCGAGGGGTGGGGGGCGCTGCTGATGAAACGGCGCCTCGCGAAACTCGATGTCCGATGGGAGGATCTGGATGGTGTCGACCGTCTGGCGCTGGTCGGCCGGCAGGGGCGCGGCGCCTTGGTCTATGAGCCTGCCACCACACCGGTCGAGGATGTCGCGACGCTCGATCTCGATGCGCTGGCGGCGGAGGCGCGTTCGATCTTGCTGGGGGACGAGGCGAGGCTGGCCGACACGCTGGCGACGCTCGCGGGGGCTTCGGGTGGCGCCCGCCCGAAGATCCATGTCGGTTTTTCGCCAGATGGAGGCATTCACGTCGCCGAAGGCGAGGTTGCCGCCGGGTTCGAGAGCTGGATCATCAAGTTTCGGGCGCTGACGGACCCCATCGATATCGGCGCTGTCGAGGAAGCCTATGCGCGTATGGCGCGGGCTGCCGGTATCGTCATGGCGCCGTCGCGCCTGTTGCCGGCGAAGGATGGCCCCGGCTATTTCGCGGCCAGGCGTTTTGACCGGCCTCAGCGGGGACGGCGCGTGCATATGGTCTCGCTGGCTGGTGCGATCGAAGCGCCGCCCCATGCGCCGAGCATAGACTATGATGGATTTCTTCGCGCGGTGCAGGGGATAACCCGGCATGCGGACGACCTGGACCAGGCTTTCAGGCGCATGCTGTTCAATATTCTGGCGTACAACAGGGACGATCACACCCGGCAGCATGCGTTTCTGCTCGGCGCCCGGGATCAATGGCGTCTCGCCCCCGCCTATGACCTCACCTTCTCCCATGGGCCGGGCGGTGAACATTATCTCGCGGTCGAAGGGGAAGGGCGGGCGCCGACCCGCGCACATGTCGTGCGGCTCGCGAAACGTCACGGACTATCGGACGGTTCGGTATCGGACATGATTGACGCAGTCCGGGCGAGTCTCGCCCAATGGCCGCTCCATGCGGAGGAGTTGGGGGTTACTGCTTCGCGTGAGGAGGTCGCCGAACGGCTCGCGCATATGAACAGAATCTTCTTCTGAGCGGTGTTGCGCATGCCCTATAGGCCATGACCGACGCCTGCGCGGCGACGAGCCTCCTTTCTGATATCCTCCATCGAACTGGGGCCGATACCCGAAGCGAGGGACTCATCGACCATAGTCTGCATGGCAGCGATCTTCTCCCGCCGTTCCTGATCGCGGCGAATCAGATCGCGTACATAGTCACTGGCATTGCTACACTTGCCAGTCGCGGCCTGTCCCTCGACCCATTCCTTCATCGCGTCGGGGAATGAAACATTCATTGTAGCCATAGGGATACCTCTGACCGCCTATGTGCTCTTTTTAGCAAACATTGTCAAAATTCTAGGATTACATTGACTGCTTTCGACTCCGCCACGCCGTGGTGACGGCAGGTCCGCGATCGAGACGGGTTTCCCGATAGTCGGGTCATTACCGGCGCCGCTGGCTTCGGCTGTCTGGACGGCTGCGGGTGTCAGCGTCAACATCGTCGCCAGGACTTTACGGCGGCCGTTGTCGTCATCGCCGAAGTAGTAGACCAAGGATTTCGACCGTGTGCTGGGGACCCTTTTGATCCGGGCCGATGGCTGGCTGATGATACAGGAATGTGACTGGGAGGAAGTCCGCTCGAAGAACGGCCGAACCCCGCATTACCCTTCGTGGGATCACGCAGAGCCATAAACAAGAGATGGCGTGACCTCGATTTTCATAGCGACTTCCGCTTCTATGGATCAGAAGGGGCTGGCGGTGAATGGCATGAATATGTTGCCCGATTCACCTGCGGCACGCTTGAGGCTATCGATATCGTGCCGAAAGCTTCCTATCCTCAGTCCGAAGCATCGGCGAGGGAAAGGAAAGCGCCGCATAGCACAGTCGCGACAGCAAAAGATGATCTCACGCCAGGTCGGCGGCTCGACGAGATATTTGCAGTCTTGCCCGATGATCGTCGCGTTGAGGTGGAAAGCCGGATAGCCGAGCTGATCGTCGAGATGGCAAGGGAACTGGATGACTCTTGAGCATAGCTGGCGGCGGGAGAGGGCCGTGACCGCTGGTCGCGGCCTCGGACATTCATCCACGTGAGAGTTCAGTTGCGGAGCATGGGCAACTAGCTGGTCAATCGGATATCCGTCTCAGGTCGATGCAGCTAAGTCGGACAAACCGGAACGTCGCCTTTCAGTAGCGCTGATTGGGATAGCGGACGTTTCAGACGGCGAACAGGTTTGCCAGCTTCGCGCCCCTGATTGGCATTCATACAAGTTGGGACTGCACCCGCAGGCGGACGCGATCAGCTCTCGGCACCGACCAAATGAAAAGGCAGTTCGAAGCCCTCCCGGCCCGCCATATACCGCCGTTTCTACTACGCCAGATTAGTGATTACCCGGCGATGAGCAGCCAGCCTTTCTCGCGAGCCTCATAAACTTGGCCGCGCCCGGTGCCGATGCCGCGGCCGTGCTGGAGGAAGCATAGCGCGCAGACATTGGCGGCTATCCCGGCCTTGAGGCTCGCATCGACCATGAAGCGCAGCGGCACGAAGCTCGTCCCGCACAGATTGCAGTCGTCAATATCTCCACACCAATAGAGCTCGTCTGTTCGGCGAGGTTCGTCGGCGAGCATTGCAGCAAGCTGCCGCTCAGCTATGTGCAGGTCGCTGTTGACGAAGGTCTGGATCGTCTCGGCGAAGCCTTGATCGACCCGCATGAAGATCTCGACTAGCTTGCCGACCTCTTCCTGGTACTCGTCGATCATGAGGTTGATCGAGCGGATTTCGCCCTTAACCGGTACGATCGACGACCCTTGTGCGCGGATGCGCTCGGGCTTCTTTCCGGTACCGCGGAACACTGAATAGCGCAAACCAAGATCGGTCATGATGTCCCGGTTCATCGTCCGGTTCTCGCCGAAATGGCAGGCGAGGAAATAGCCGAAGCTGTCGCCCGAGAAATGCTCCACCATCACCTTGTCGAAATCGGGTGGCGAGCCGTCCCATTCGGGCAATCCGATGAAGCGCTCGGTATCGCCGTCATGCATAATGTCGAGCCGGAAAGTGGGCACATAGCCCGGAAATCCGAAGGCAGAGCTGGCGATCGCCCGCAATATGTCCTCGGGGCAATAGGCGATCAGTTCAATCCGCGCGCTTCCGCTCTTGCGCTCGGCGTAGCGGATCAGCTGGGCGACCGTGCCGAGCCAGGCTTCGTTGAAGAAGAAGACATTCTCCACCCGCGCACGCAGTGCCTTCATCTGCGGCGGGGAATCGGTGCGCGCCGAGAAGCGCAGGCGACAGTCGGACTCGCCGCCGTCGCCGCGAATTTCCTCGATGATCGTCGCATCGCTCAGCCACGGATCGACGAAGCGGCCGAACCGGTGGACGACGATGTCCTCTTGCGCGCCGTCCTCGAACCAGCGGGCGCCTTTCTCCGGCCCCGCAATCTCGGCGCTATCGGCGTTGATGATGGCATAGGGCGCCCCGCCATGGAGGTGCCACACGGCGTCGGAGGCCTCCGCCACCAAATCCTCGGCTTCGGTCAGGTCGTCGATGCTCTCGCGAAATTCCGCAAGCTGGTCGTCGTCGAACGCCGCTTCGATCAACGCCATATAGTCGCCAAAGCGCAGCTCGCGCTGCGCGAAATAGAGGAAGGACCGCCCGCGCAGGGCCGGCTTTGTCCCACGGCTCTGGATCAGTACGAAGTCGGTGAGCCCGAAATTCTCAACGCGCCGGGCGATCACCGGCACCGCCTTTGTTGCCGTCTCCGCGTCCGGGAACCCCCACAGAAAATGTCGGACCCCGATCTTGCGTTCGGTCGAAACCGCGACCGGCGTCACCGGCTCGACCGCAAAGACCACGCCTTCATCGTCGAGAATGATCGCACCGGCGGTCACCTCGAAGGGTGCCGACGCGGCGAATTCCGCATAGGGGACGGCCAGCTCGTGCCACTCGACCGACAGGAGGATCAGCCGGATATCGGTGTCCTTGAGCAGAGACTTTTCGCGCAGCAACGGCACATATTTATAGAGTTCCTGGATCGCTTCGCGCGCAGCCTTGTCGGTCCGCTTGATCTCGATAATGACCAGCTTGCCTTCGGTATCGCGCGCGAAGATATCGAGAAAGCCCGACGCCCTCTGGGCATTGGGCAGGTGGAACTCGGTGTCGAGAAGCGTCAGCCCCGGCTCGATCAGATCGAGCTGCGCGGCGAGATGATCGCGGATATCCGCTTCGATGATCGTTCTGGCCATCGCCCGCCCTTCAGATATCGTCATCCCAGCCCTGGTCCCAAGCGCCGTCACGCTCCATCCAGCCTACCAGCCGGCGGATCGTGAACACGATTTCGCATAGTTGCACCGGCTCAATCGGACGGCTGTGCATGGTCGGACGGCGATGGGTGTTGAGGCGTTCAAGATCGACCTTCAGCCATTCGGCGTGGTCGAAGATCGTTTCGAACATTTCGCCCCAATTGTCCTTGCGCAGGATGACGCCGATCAAATCGCCAAGGTCGGTGTAGTGAATCAGCGACAGCTGCGGCTCGCCCGCGCGCATCGCCTCGCGCCGACGCCCCTTGGCGCGTGTGGTGACATCCCCGGGCACACGCTGCTTGAACCAGTTCGGGCCGGCGACAGCTTCGAGTTTCGCCGAAACAAATGCCCTCAGCGCATTTTCGAACGCGTCGATCGCGCCGAACGCGCCCATCTTCGGGCGACTCGCCATGATACGCAGCTTAACCGGGCCAGCCTCGACCACCGCGGTCATCGTCCCTGCGCGCGTGCGCCGGCCCTCGACCACGCCGCTTTCGATCAGCACCTGCACGGTCGCAGCATTGTCGGCATCGATCAGCCCATCATCGACGTCCTGATCGCGATAATAACGGGCGCGTTCGCGCGGATCGCGCCAGTAAGGCCGATCGAGCATGGCGGGTGTGCTATAGCCGCCGAGCAGAGCCGCATAGGCGGCCTGGCTGCCACCTGCACCCGGCCCCAGAACATCGATCGCGCCCGCAAACAGCGACATCTTGGTAGTAGTGGTGTCAATTCCCGCGAACCGCCGGCCAAACCCCGCCGCCTCGGAAAATGCGCCGCTCGCTTTGAGACCAGCGGTGGCCTCGACGATGCTGCCTGCGGCCAAGTTCAGCGCCTCGAACTGCTTGCGATATTTGTCGCCGGTGCCGAGCAACGCGGCATAGTCGCGCGCGCTCGTGCCCGTCAGCGCATCGGCCCAATGCTGCGACCGCGACAGAGCGCCGAGCGCCGTCCGGTCGATATCAAGCGCCGCGCGCATGCCAGCCGAAAGCCCCGCATAGTGCTCGGTCAGCTTCTTCATCGCCTCGGAGATGCGATCGTCGAGCGGGTGGCCGAAGCGGTGCCCGTCGAGGAACGACACTTCGCCGCCGTGCGGTGCGCGATGCCGAAAGCCGTGGTGTCGATCCGTCCGATCTTACCCATTGCTTCCTCGACGGCGCTGCGCATCGGACCGAATTTCTCGAACGGATCGGGCAGATTGAGCGCCTCGATCTTGAGCTGGGCGAAGGCCGATCCGGTCTTGAACATGGGGTCGACCGCGGCGAACTTGCCGCTGGCGATCGCCATCGCCTTTTCCATTTCGGGCGAATAGAGCCCGCGCGCCGCGCGGCTGATAGCATCGTCGCGAAATGCCCCGAGCGCCGCCAGCTTGTCGATCGAACGCTGCGTTTCCAGCGCACGCTCAAGTGCATTTGAAGTGCGGAGGCCGAGCGAGCCCCCTGCCAGATCCCTAAGTGATTTCCCCGAACCGGTCATTGCCGTCCCGCCCCTTGGTTGTGCTTGCGCCATGATATAGGAAGCGGGACCACTCATTTCACCCAGCGTCACGACGTCTGTCGCTCCGACTAATGCCGCCGACGCGGACAAGGTGGCCGGCCCTGCAGTGACCTCGCCGGTGGCGAAAATCCTCGTTGTCCAGCGCACAAGAATGAACGCGGGGCTAGGGGCAGGATTTGGGAGCGTGATTAGTGCAATCTCATCAGCCGACCGACGGATAGCTGGGAAAGCAAACTTAATGGCCGCTTTGGAGCATGCAGAATCCGCGCGGGAATGACGACATAGTCGATAGCGGCCGTCTGCTATCGTAGCGCTACAGCGTAGGAATAGTGCTCATCTTCATCGGGTGTGGCCCGCCTTCCCGCAGTACGCCGCAGTTTGCCGCCGCGGCTACGCCGCCCAATTCCTAGAGGTGGCTGTTGAGATACAGCGCTGTCACGGGCTATCGCCTAGAGCGCCGGCTTGCGGTGTCAGTGCGTCTGCCCGATGGTCGCGTTCTGCAACAGCTCCGACCCCAACGCGCATCAATCCATGCGCAGTCGTCACTCGGCATCTTCGGCTCGCATCGGCCCCGCATTGCGTCGCCGCCGAGCCGGTGACGCCTTAACTGAACTTTCGCGTCCCGATCGGGATGACTCACTCGGCTGTGGCGGCGGGGTGTCCGCTCCCGGCTCCACCAAGTCTGGGCGAGGATCGCTGTCGAAGCGAATGCGATAGCCGTGTGCGTCCGCCACTTCGGTCTCGCGCGCGAAGCTCGCCAGCATGGCCCCGAGCCAAGGGTTCTGCGGATCGGGATCGAAGCGCATCGCCACCGACAAACCGTCGCCATAGTCACGGTAGCGCAGACGCCGGAACAGCTGCTCCGGAACGAGATAAGCAACCCCGCAGGCTGTCTGCGCGCTGTAGACAGGCGTATCGTTCATCGAAAACTCGTAGCCCTCGGCCTGCCCTTCGAGCCGGGTAATGACGAGGTCCGCAGGCTTCCGCGCAGGATCGGGCCGATGAGACCACTGCCAGTCGAGCAGCCATTCGGGATGGGACATGCTGGCAATCACTAGGACAGGCGCATCGCCCGCCTCCCGGATGCGCGCGCTACCGTCGCGCACAGCGTGCCAAAACTCCTCGGGCGTCCGCCCCTCGATATCGTCGAACGAAGCGGCATTCAGCACGTCGTGCCAGACGACTGCGGCAACCTGCCGCGCCGTCGCCTCGCGCCACCAGTCCTCCTCATTCACCACGAGCTGTTCCATCAGGGGTGCCGTGTAGGCCCCTTTGCTCGCGTTGCTGACTTTCAGCGTGAATTCCGTCAGTGCGTCTGGCGTCGAGACGATCTCGGAAAAGAGATTCAGCGGGAACTCGTCGGGAACGAAGGCCTGAGAGCCGGCCGCGACCGCAAGTGCGCGCATCCGATCCGGATCGATCTGGGCATTGACGATGGCTTGGTCGCGCCGCCCCACCAGTAGCGCAAGCGCCTGCTCGACCAGCAGCCGGGCGTTGTCCAGCCGTGCCTCAAACGATAGCGCGTCAGCCTCATCGACCAGCGCCCCCGCCACGGCACGGCCTTGGTCTGTATCGATTTCGGCGAACGCATCCCGCAACGTTGCGAGATAGCGTTGAC
This sequence comes from Sphingobium jiangsuense, assembly GCF_014196495.1. Classification (GTDB taxonomy): domain Bacteria; phylum Pseudomonadota; class Alphaproteobacteria; order Sphingomonadales; family Sphingomonadaceae; genus Sphingobium; species Sphingobium jiangsuense. The sequence goes on along the minus strand of NZ_JACIDT010000031.1, from coordinate 6,988 downwards.
GGCGGCGCAGTGCTTCGTCGTCGGCGTCGGTCAGTAAGCGGCGCAGGTCGGCCGTAATGCCTTGCGATCCTGCCGCCGCTGCCACCATCGCCAGAGCATGCGCGATGGGTAGCGCCTCGAACGAGAAGCCGCCCGACGAACTGTAGATGCGCAGCGACACCCACGGCCGTTCGCCCAGTCTGCCCAAGCTCTCGAGCAAATGTTCGAACGTCGCAGCATAGCTGCGCTCGGCGAAGCGCTCGCCTGAGCTCGTAATGCGCAGCGATGATATGAGTATGTCCGCAGCCGACATTGGCTGTTCGTCGTGGTGACCGACGTCACCGCGATCGTGCGGCTCGTTGCGCAGGAGCATCCGCGCCGCTTGGAGCACCGTATCCGGCACGGTGTCGTGCATCGCCCAGTGGATCGCCACGCTTGCCAGCGTGACGACGTGATCGCGCCATGCATTGTGAATGATCGCGCCGAACACCACTGGGGCCGTGATTTCCCTGCCGTCGACCGGCGGCGCCAGCCGTTCGCTCATCTGCTGCCAATCCAGCTCCAGCCCTTCGAGCGTCAGCGCTTCGGATCGCAAGAGCCAATATGCCCCTCGGGACTCCCATCCGCGTTCGGCCTGAGCCTTCCAGTGCAGGAGAAGATCGCACGTCCAGTTTGTGGCAAGGCGATCGCCGGACCAGATCGCGCGGGCGGCCAACCGCGTTGTCGAATCGAGATGATCGAGCACGTTCACGGCGATACGACCGAGCTCCGCCCAGCTCCGCTCCCGGTTCCCGCGCCGGCCCGGCACGCTGACGACGACATGGAGCAGCCGCTCCCAGCCCGCGACCATATCGCGCCACGCACCCGCGTAGGTGTCGCCCAGGCGTAGCAACGAGAAGCCGGCGCGAGGGCTGGACGCTCCGGCGTTCTCTGCCCGATTCTGATCGACGGCCCACTCCATGAGCCGGTAGGACACGAAGTCGGCGAGGCGCAGCACCGATGTCAGTGCTTTTGGCGTTACCTCGCGCCCCGCCCGGCCGTAGATGTTTGCCCCGAGATAGGCGACGCGGCCGAAGAACTCCGGTTCGTCCGGCAACCGCTCGACTGCACGGCGGATCATGTCGCGATAGGCTTGGCTCCAGCTTTCGGAAAGCGTGCGCCCGCCGGCCAGCCCCCAGCCGGAACTCATCTGGCCATAGTTGATATCCTCGTCGTCCAGTTGGGCGAGTTTGTAGAGGAAGGCATGGAACTCGATCAGGTCGGAGAGTTGCGAAGAAAACTCGTCGGCCTGCCTTGCGTCGATGAGTGCGATCAGGTCGGCGATCATCTCGCGAACAGCGTCGCCGTTTCGTCGATGCTGCCATGATCTTCACCGACACGGCGAAACCGGAACGATGCCCGGATGCCCCAGCGCGCGATCGGCGTTAGCGGCAGCGTCGCGCGCGCCAGCACGACTTCCCCCTCATAATTAATCCCGGGATCGACCGGAGTGCCGAAATCGTGAACGCGGCCGTCGTCGAACGCGCGGGCTTCGGCAAGCCATGTCCGTGCCACGGGTGCCAGCAATGCCAGGCGGACGTCGACGAGTCGCACCTTGCGGCGCAGGCGTCGCGCTACCCGCGGCTCGCCGAACTCGGCCAGAGCCGAGTACCAAGTCCGCACACCGCCACCGCGATCGAAAAGATCCACCTGGTCCCCGTCGAGCAGATAATCATACGCCACCGCGTTGCTCCACCGGTTGCGTATGACCGTCTCGTTCAACTCGCGCGGCCATACGACGTTGGCGACATAGGCACGAATGATCGGCGCACGCCGCGCCGGATGGAGGAAGGCGATGGTGCGCAGGACGAAGTAGACCAGCGCGCCGACATTGCCGATGAACCACGCAAGGTTAAGCATCGTCATGATGGCACCGGTCGCCTCGGTCCGCGATGCAAACGGAAGCTGCAGCGCGATGGCGACGCACAGCAGCAATGAACTCACGCCGACGAAGACCGCCATCGAGGATTCGGCGTAGATGGTGAGCCTGGAGGCGAACGCCGCTCGGCCCTGATTGAGCAGGCCGACAAAGGCGATGACCAATGGAAACACCAGACCAATCAAGGCCGCCTGAACGCCGAGGACGGCGATGTTGACCGTCCAGAAATCCCGAAACTCGAGTCTTGCGACGTCCGTGACATTGATGCGGGAAAGCCATCCGAGGCTCCCGATCAACTGCACCCCAGCGTAGATCAGGACGATGATGAGTATCGAGCGCATCGGCGAGCTTGCCCACCAGCGCATGACCCGTGTCAGTCGTGAGTGACGGTAAGTCCTCGCCGTCGCATTGCTGTCGAGCTGCTTGGCGACGATATCGCGTGCGATGCTTGCAAGACCTGGCTCGAACAAGCCCCGAATCAACGAACCCAGCAGCTTGGTCTGCCGCCATACACTGTGCAGCGCAGCCTTGAGCACCTTCATCAAGCCACGAGTCCTTCCCCCTCAATCCGCAGCGCTGCTGACAGACCGTTTTCAAGGTCACGGATTACCCCAACCGTCTTCGGTGTCCTAGCACGACTGCCACGACGCGGTCTTCGCGCTCGATCGACGACGCGCGATGTTTGGTTGCAACTTCGCTGTTTTCCGCGCGCGTCGGTGCTGTTCGAAGGCGACGCTCGACGCGTGGCGTCGAGACATGCAATTCTCGCGCATTCCCGGGGGCGGCACGGTAGAATGTCTCATGCCCTATTCCGCTGCCCAACTCGAACAGCTCGCCGACGCCTACCGAGAATGGACGGACCGCCGTGACGCTCTCGCGACTGCGATCCTGACGAGAGCCTATGCGACCGAGCGTGCCAAGGAGTTCGCCACCCATGGCCTAAGCCGCAGGATCGGTATGCTCCAGCATTGCCTCGATCGCGTCTTCGAGTGCGTGCCGCCGGAAGCTGAGCAGCCGACGCGATACGAGCTGATGGATGCGACCGCGTTCGTTCAAAGCTTCGTGATCAATGTCTATGGTGCGATCGACAATCTCGCGCACATATGGTGCCTCGACGCTGCCATCGTAGACCCCCGGGGACGTCCGCTCGCGCCTGGCCGCATCGGGCTGACTCCGAAGAACGAGTTTGTCCGGGGGTCCTTGCCGGCGGCTCTTCAGGCCTACCTCGCCAATCATGACGAATGGTTCGGGTATCTCGAAAACTATCGCCATGCGCTTGCACACCGCATCCCACTCTATATTCCGCCGCGCCAGCTCGACCCGCCCGCGCAGGCGGAGTTTTATGATCTCGATCAGCAGCGGTCGGAAGCGATCCGGCGCCATGATTGGGAGCGCGTAGATACGCTTCAGTCAGCGCTCGACCGTGTCGGAGTCTTCGAACCCTACATCATGCATTCGTTCGGCGAGCAGGCCCAACCGATGCGTTTCCATGCGCAGCTCGTTTGCGACCTCGCCACCGTCGTCGAAATTGCCGAACGTGTCTTGGACGCGCTGGAATGGCGCGCGGCGCATGGCGAACAGCCGGAGGAACCGGCGTGAGCAACGATGCCGCCACCACTCCTGAGAGGCCAGCCGCCACTGACGATGCCGCTCCCGCTCCGCGCAGCTGGCTTAACTGGCGCGCCGTGCGCGCTGCCTCCGTGCCGTCGCAGACCGTCGAAATGCGCTTGTATTCCGATGCGTGGTTCGTTGCCGAGGCGCGTGGATTCGGACCGTACAGCTTTCTCAACCCGGTTCCGTCGACGAGGCGGGGTGCGATGTATGAACTCAAGCCTGGCGTCGTGCTGCGAGCGGGCGTTGCTTTGCCTCCGGATGCGCGCGTCCCCCTTGTCACGAGCGACGACCATTATCACGGTGGCACGCTGTTCGATGAAGTAACGGCACTTGCCTCGCTGCTGCTCGACGCTCGCCTGGTGGCTGGTCCGATCGACCGCGAGTTCGGCTGGGATGACGACCCGCTCGGCCGTCCGCGCGCGCATGATACATCGCACCTGCCGGTCCTGCCGATAACCAACCGGGCACCGCAGATCCCGCGTCTGCACGGACAGCGCGACCTCCGCCATCTGGCCGGCCTCGCATCCTATCCGCTGCTGGAAGCGCGGTCAGCGATCGCCTTGGTCAAAGCGGCCCGCCTGTTCCAGAACGCACTTTGGATCGCGGACTCCGCGCCGGAAACCGCTTGGCTTCTCCTCGTCTCTGCGCTGGAGACGGCTGCGAACCACTGGGACGGAGAAACCAAGACGCCGATCGAGCGACTGACGACCACCTATCCCAGGCTCGTATCCCTGCTGGTCGAGCATGACCGCGAAGCGCTGGTGCCGAAAGTCGAAGATACTGAAAGGGATCATCGGATCGACCGACAAGTTCGTCACCTTCGTCGAGACGTTCGCGCCGCCGGTTCCGGAGGAGCGGCCGGCGCACGGCCGCTTCGATTTCACGCCGGAGAATTTAAGTGCGGCTCTGCGCCGGATCTACAAGCTCCGTTCTCGGGCGCTCCACGCTGGCACGCCCTTCCCATTTCCGATGTGCCACTCGCCCGACATTTTCGACGGTGTGGCAGAAGAGGTGCCGACCGGACTGGCAGCAGGCGCCTTGGGCGCTACGTGGGCGGTTGATGACACGCCCATGCTGCTTCACTTCTTCGCCTATCTCGCGCGCGGCGCACTTATCAACTGGTGGCGCACGCTCGTACCGGCGGACGCGCATGGCGGGAGACGAGGGTGACGGGCGGTCGGAGGTACTTCGTGGCGGCGCTATAGTAGTGCCACAGCGTAGATGAAGAGCTCATCATTGTCGGGCGTAGCCCGCCATATCAGATCGGGTGAACGATCGGCAGGTTTAAGGTGGATCGATCGACACGTCGAACGTCAGTTATGTCGGCGATTGCCGACTCGGGCGTTGAATGGATTGAACGGCAGGTTGGTTCAGTCTTACCTTCCCTTAGTAACCTGAAAGGCGATCAGCCTCGTCCTCTGTCCGCGGTCGCTTGGCCAACAGGTTTCATGGATGACGCGGAAGGCGTAAAATACTCTTTCGCCAGATTGTGGTCACGCAAGGGTAAGGGGCGGTAGCTCCGACGCTTGTCATGATCAGTGACAAGACCACCGCCTAGCCGTTCAATCACGCTCGGGTGAAGATCCGCATGGGGATGGACCTCTCGCAGAGCCTCCGGCCAGGTCATTCTCCATCCCGCGGGCAACCAATGTTGCCAACCAGCCTCCATGAACGCCTTCCTTTCGTCATGCTGCATTCCGAGAGGGTCGGGCCAGAGAAACAGGCGAGACCGGTCGAGCAAGATCGGATGTTCGAGTTCGTCGAGTTGTTCGACCATCCAGCCCAGCGCGATGTCGGATAGGCGAGATTCGTCCTCCGGATGGCTACCACCAATGTCGGAGTGATTACCGGCAAACCAGACTTGGCGAAGCCAAGGCGGATCAAGGCCTTCCATCCGCTGCACGTCATGCGAATAGGCCCAGCCTGCGACAGGAAAATGCTTCCGGTTCTCATCAATGGCGCGGGCATGACGAGCGTGTTTTACATTGGTATCGAGAAAGCGGTCATAGTTCTTCATCCGCCAGACTGCATAATGAACGTTCTTGTCCCCGGCATTCGGCCAATCGCGAATGACCTTCCGCTGGCGTAAGCGTGTCATCACTAGCTTGTAACCGACCCAGAGCAAGGGGATGCCGAACGCGACGGTCAGCACCGTCGATTTCCAGACGAAAGCGGCGAGAGCCGCTAGCGATAGGAAAATGAAAAGGCTTGCGATGATGATGCTCAATGCGCGGCTGGCCCCCAGCGACGCCACAGTATCGAAGACGCCGACGAAGTAGGGCGCCACATTGCCTTGTTCCTCGCCATCCTGTCCCGAGCCGCAGCAGTCGTATTTTGCCCGGAAACGCCTAGCCTTCTCCTCCCGCTCACTCTCATATTTCTCGCGAGTGTGTCCCGAACCGTGCTCATAGACCTCGAACACAGCCTCTTCGGCCAGATCCCTTAGCGCCCGTCCGCCCCGGGGAACCGGAGATCCGTCGGGCATGCGCGAGGGAACGCCGCACAAGTTCATGACATTGGCCACGCAGCGCGCGGTGTAGGCTCCCCGGCTAAACCCGAAGAGGTAGACTCGGTCACCAGGCTCATAGACCTTGATGATCGCTTCGTAGCAATCGGCGATGTTATCGCTGATGCCCGTCCCGAAGGCCGCTCCGAAAATTCGCGAGATCTTTTGCAGCCAACTCGCACCTGCCTCGCCTGTGCCGAGACCGGCATCGTAGAAAGCAACCTGCTTGGCGGGGTCGATATGCGAATCCACACCTGAACGCGAAGCGCGATAGAGCTTGTAGATGTTGGACAGGCGCTGGTCCGGCTTGAGCCCGCCGAACTGCCCGGTTCCATCGGAGAAGATCAGGATATTTTTAACCATCCCCGCTTGATACGTTCAGATCAAATCAAGAACAAGGCTGGTGGCTAGTAAATACACAGGGCCTCCCAGGGGCTGCAGCCCACTGCTTCGACGGGACAGCGTTCACGATCTCGCGGAGATCCTACTTTCGAGCGCCCAGTGCAACTCGGTGATCGCGCAGGATCGCAGCTACCGACGCGCTGGGCCAATGCGGGGAATGACGGCTATGTTGGCGGGAGCGGTCAATGCTCAGTCCAACTCACGTAGTTTGATCAAGCCAAAGGCCGTTGGTGGGTCATGTATCAATCTCGTCAAAGGCATCAATGACTGCCTGGACGCGTTCATCGTCACGGAGTCCCCTGTGCAAGGCGCTCGTGATGATGTCGGCACGGGAACGGCCCGTGCGCCTTGCTATGTGATCCACGCGATCGAGCAATTCGGTCGGTAGGCTTATCGCTATTTGCTCTTCCATCCACCTATCTTGCCTCAAGCTTCTCCGCGCGTCACCTCCGGCCTCGCTCTGGACTAACTAGAGTGTCCGGCGTCAGCGCCAATGGCACAGATTTGAGGTTGTGAATTAAGGAGGATTTGGGCTTCGTCGTAGTGACGAAGGAACGAAGATGAAGCCC
>NZ_JACIDT010000030.1 GCF_014196495.1 Sphingobium jiangsuense | reverse complement strand
CCATGGGCATGCTCAACCACCATTTCGCAGCAGCCGCCTGATCGGCGCAGAGCGACAGCCTACCTCTGACTGCCGCCAATCTTTGCAACAGAGCCTCCGAAAGTGCGAAAGCCCGGCCCTGTGTCGGGCTTTCTTATATTCGTGCTAGACCACGCCCCAACAAATAGTTCTGGTTCTCATAGACGCCTGCGTCTATGCCGGATCTGACAGAGGAAGCGGGATGGCATTGGAACCTATCAGGGTATTGGAGTTCGCGGACGCCGATCGCGCGGACGTGCAACGGCGCGTGGTCGATGCCGTGCAAGCTGCGCCCGAACGGTTCCTGACGGACTATGCGGCCCGACCCGGCACGTTCGGGGGGCGCTACGTCTGTGCGGACGCCATGAAAGAGCTGCTTCCCGAATATACCGCCTCAAGGGAGGCCCGCGGCCGATACAACGCGCCCGTCCACAATGCCGCGGCCGTTCTGGCGGCCGAACAATACCGCCGTGTAGTGGCCGATAGCTCCGATCCAGCCCGCAACCTGGTGCTGTTCGTAACCGGGATGCCGGGAGCCGGGAAAACCTCTGAAATCCAGTATGCGGCGCTGCATGAAGGAAACCGGCTCGGCCGTGACGTGCGCGCGATCTTTGAGGGCCAGCTTGTCGATCCGCAAGCAAGCATAGCCAAGGTCGAACAGGCATTGAGCGCCGGATGCAGGGTCGGGGTAATAGCGGTTCTGCCTCGGCCAGAGGAGGCGCTTGCGCACACATTCCAACGCTTTGAGGAGCTGGGCCGGGGTGCGAGCGCGGCCGTGATGGTGCGTATTCAGGAGGGCACGCCTGACGGCCTAGAGGCCCTTCTAGGTCGCTTTGGCGATCAGATTTCGGTTGCGGTCCATGACGTGCGCGATCGTGCGAATGTTCATCGCCTAGAAGGCATGGACGGTGTAAATATCTGGCGGAAGGAATTGGAAAATGGACCTGTCCAAGAAAGACTTGAAAGAGAGTTCGACCGGCTCAACCAGCTCGGCCGCGTCAGCGCCGATTGCGCCCTCCAATTCAAAGGACAGTCTCCCCACGGGCAACTTTACGCGGTTGGAAGCCCTGATGTTGGTGGGAGCCTCGCACATGGCGACGGACGAAAAACTACGCCGGAAAGTGGCCGAACGTCTCTCCTGAACGCAGCGCGGGGAAGCTCGCTCGCCGGACTCTCCGACGCCCTCAAGACAGGCCAGAGCGAAGGCGACGGCAAAACCAAATCCGACGAAATCGGCCACGGCCTGCCTAAGCCGCCGTCGCCCCGGCGTTCCAGATGAACGCCCCCAGCCTTAACCTTCCGTTTGGTGTTAGCCGGGGAGCGTTGCGAGGGGCTGGCCCCTTGCTGTGGGGGTCGAGCGGGACGCTAGGCGGCCCGATCGCAGGGGGACACTTCCCCCGCCCGCCCCTTCCTTTCCAGTAGTTGCCATGACCGGCTATCTCGGCTCGAAACAGGTTTCGGGCGCATATCAGGCTGTGATTGCCAATATGCCGCCGCACGATACCTACATTGAGACGCATCTAGGCTCCGGCATCGTCCTCCGGCGCAAGCCTCCCGCTGCCCGCTCGATCGGCCTCGAAATTGATCCGGCTACCTTTGAGTGCTTCGGCTCGATCGCGGCGGAGGAATCGAGCGCGTTCGATGGCGCGGCCGTTGAAACCTACAACGTCGATTGCCTCGCCTTCCTGCGCGATTTCGACTTTTCGGCCGCTGGGCGCGTGCTGATCTATGCTGATCCGCCCTATGTCCTCGCCACGCGCTCCCATCCGGGCACGCGCTACCGCTATGACTATACGGACGCGGACCATAGGGAACTGCTGGCCGTCCTCGATGCGCTGCCCGCCTCGGTGATGATTTCAGGCTATCCCTCGTCCCTGTATAGCGAGCTGCTGCCCGCGCCGCGCTGGCGCGTCCTGTCCTATCAGGCCATGACGCGAGGCGGGCCGCGCACCGAATGTCTATGGATGAACTATGCGCCCGATGCGGCGCATTGGGCCACCCATGCCGGGGTGGATTTCACCGATCGCCAGAGGATCAAGCGCAAGGCGGCACGTTGGAAACGCATGTTTAGCGAGCTGCCTGCGGGCGAGCGAATTGCGATCCTCGCCGCGCTGCTGGAAGTGGACTCATAGCAGGCCAGCACCGCACTCGTTGCCGTTGTGAAATGATTAACCAAAGCATCCTAGATCAGCCCTGCGACCCGAAGAACCTTTCTCGATCATTTAGGTTCTTTCACTGGACCCGGCTGCATTAGCTGTCGGGTCCATCTTTTTGCGCCCCCAGCTCGTCCACCAACATTTAACCAAGGCGGGCAAGGGTCCGATTACCGCTCCTGTGTCAAAAGAGGCGATGAACGGCGATAACAACAGGCCCTTTTCGCGCGGCGATTTGTCGGCGCTTCTGCTGCTGCTGTTCACGCTCGCCATGATGGCCTATAATTATTCGCATCCAGAGTGGGCGAGCCAAGGCGGCATATGGGCCTACATTGTTCCCCGCCACGGGACAGCATCATAGGCGTGCGCGCCTATCCGATGACTGAACGGACAAAGCGGACGATCGGCGGCCCAACGCCCGCGAGGAAGGCAAGCCCGGTAAGCGCCAGCAATCCCCAAAACTCGATGTGGATAAGCAAGTCGCTGCCGGTATCGTCGTTCGGATCGGGCCATTCCTTCATGGCACCGGATGATTACGGCTCCGGCTCGATGCTGCAACCTCCTAAGCCAGCAAGGAGGCTTCACCGGGATCGCGTCCCGGGACGTGGTGTAGGATCTGGTGGTAGCGCTGCTGGCCGGACGCGCGCTTTGGATATTGCACTGTAGCGTCCGGCCAGCAGCGCGGGTGGTCACCGTGGTTTTCGGATAGGTTTGGGTTGCGAAGCTCGAACCTGGAGAACCACGATGACCGATTCTATGATGCACCTGCGCGCGCTGGTCGAGAAGGCCCCGGACGCGGATATTTTGCGCGAGATGATCTCGTTTGCCGCCGGGCGGTTGATGGAGATGGAGGTCGGCGGCTTGACGGGTGCGGGCCACGGCGAGAAGTCCACCGATCGGCTTGTCCAGCGCAACGGCTATCGCGACCGCGACTGGCAAACCCGCGCGGGAACGGTGGAACTGCGCATCCCCAAGTTGCGCAAGGGCAGCTATTTTCCCGGTTTTCTGGAGCCGCGCCGGATGGCCGAGCGGGCGCTGACGGCGGTCATCCAGGAGGCCTATGTGCATGGCATCTCGACCCGTTCGGTCGATGACCTGGTCAAAGCGCTTGGCATGGACGGCATTTCGAAGAGCCAGGTCAGTCGCCTGTGCGAAGAGCTCGACGAGAAGGTCAACGCCTTCCTCGAACGCCCGATCGAGGGCGACTGGCCGTACCTTTGGATCGATGCCACCTATGTCAAAGTCCGCCAGAACGGTCGGATCGTCTCGGTCGCGGTGATCATCGCGGTGGGCGTCAACAGCGACGGTCGCCGCGAAGTGCTGGGCATGGACATCGGGCCATCCGAGGCCGAACCCTTCTGGACCGCCTTCCTGCGCAAGCTGACGCGCCGGGGCCTGCGTGGGGTGAAACTGGTGATCTCCGATGCTCATGAAGGCATCAAGGCAGCGGTGTCCAAGCTGCTGTGCGCAACATGGCAGCGCTGCCGCGTCCACTTCATGCGCAATGCGCTCGCCCATGCTGGCAAGAGTGGCCGGCGCGTCGTCTCGGCATTCATCGGCACCGCCTTTGCCCAGGACACGCCTGAGGCAGCCAGCCAGCAATGGCGTTCCGTCGCCGACCAGATGCGCCCAAAGCTCCCGAAACTGGCGACTTTGATGGACGATGCCGAACCCGACGTGCTGGCCTACATGACCTTCCCAAAGGAACACCGCGCCAAGTTGCACAGTACGAATCCCATCGAGCGCCTCAATGGCGAGATCAAGCGCCGCACCGAGGTCGTGGGCATCTTCCCCAACGAGGCTGCGATCACCCGCCTGATTGGTGCCATTCTCATGGAACAGTCCGACGAATGGGCCGTCCAGCGCGGGCGCTACATGTCGCTTGAAACGATGGCCCCGGTGAGCGACAATCCCATCGTCATGCTCTCGGCTGTGCCCGGTGCATGATCGGCTCAAGCTGATGCCGAAATTGGCGGTGGCCCAGATAAGCTACACCACGTCCCGGGACGCGATCTTCACCGGCCCGCATCATAGACGGGAACGTCTATGCCACCGGCGACATAGACGCGGGCGGCTATGCTGCAGCACATAGACAGCGGCGACTATGCTTCAGCGGCCAACATTTCCGAGACAGGGCACCCGATCGCGTCCGCGAGCTGCGCCATAACATCCAAGGTCGGATTGGCCTTCCCGTTCTCGATAAACGAAATGTAGGAAGCCGTGACGCCGGTTTGCTCATGCAGCATCGCTTGCGACATTTTGAGGGCCTGCCTCCGCGCCCTCAACCGCTTCCCGAATAATTTGCTCAACGGGTGCGCCATATCGTCCAAACGTAGGTATATTGCCATTCTGGAACCTGCTTCGGAGTCGGGTGATGATGGACTTGAACGACGAACAATATCACCGCCTCCAACATGCTATAGCCCTCACGCGCGAAAGCCTCGCTATCGCGGCGGAGCTGGGCGACGATCTATCAGCCTTCCAACTGAAACACGCGCTCCATTCGCTGCATTACATTAGCGAGCTAGAGGCCGAAGGCCATGACGATCGGGAGCCTGTCACCCTGACCGTGGATGAAGCGAAGGCCCCGCGAACTGCGAGAACAATGCGAGACACGGACTTGAGCGATGAACAATATCGCCGCCTCCTCCACGCTATAGACCTCGCACGGGAAAGCCTCGTTATCGCGGTGGAGATGGACGACGACATAACCGCCTTCCATCTCAAAACCGCGCTCCGTTCCCTCGACTATTCTAGGAAGTTGGTTTCCGCTTGATCTAGCGTCGAACGCTGCGGCGCTGGGCCGGTTGATCGTCTCCGATAACCGGCCCGGAACGCTTCCTTTCGCGTTCGTCGTCCAGCTTGATCCGGGGAGCCTCCCGCTCCTGCTGACGCGGGTTCTCGATCGCCGCCCTGATCTGGCGCACCGCGCCTTCACGGCCCAAGCGGCTGTTCTGCTGCAAGTCGTTGAAGTCGGTGAAGCGTGCCGGGTCGGCCTGCTGCTCGCCGGGGGCGAAGGTCGGGAAGACCGGAACGCCGTTCACGGCCTGCGCCGCTTGGGTCGCCTTCTCCTTGCCGGGATTGTAGCCGAATTTCTCCAAGACGCGCTGATCGTCCTCGCCCATGATGAAAATCGGCTTGTCGGGGTAACGCTCGCGCAACGCGGCTGCGACGGCGGGGAGGTTGCCGGAATCGAACGCCGCGACGGTCGCATGGTCCACCACGCTAGAGACGGTCGCCATCGTCGCGTAGCCTTCGCCAATCATAATGCGCGGGGCCTTGTCGAGCGCGGCTAGTGCGGCCTGCGGCGTCACGCCCCCGTTGACCACATGGAAACAGCTTTCCTTGTGGCTCTCCTTCGCAAAACGCTTCGTGCCGTCTTCCTGAATATATTGCGTCGTCCAGTGCTTGCCGCTGGTGTCGATCGCCGGAAGGTGGATTGTAGTATCGCTGGCGCTGGCGAGCGCGCCGATCGTCGGCGCAATACCCTTCCTCTCCATGTAGGGCGTTGCCTGCTCGATCTGACGGCATTGCGCGGCGCGCTGCTGCACGCGCTCGGCCGTCGCATCATATGTCGCCGCCCGCTCCCGCTCGCGCTCCTCTCGCTTGGTGGCGGCCTCGGCGTTCAACCGGGCCTTTTCCTCCTCGCTCAACGTGTAGCCGGTGCTTTTCCATCGCATATCCAGCCCCGAACGGTTGTTCTTGATGTAGCCCGCTGGGTGGCCATCGGTGAAGGCGACATAGAAACCCGCCACCTCGCCCTTTCCATCGCCCTGTGCCGGAACGCGGTGGGTCTTGCCGTCCATCATCGGGTGCCCTGCGGGAACCTCAAGGCCAAGAGATTTCATCGCGTCGGCAAATTCGACCTCCGGGCTTTTCGCCTCCTTCTGGCGCGGCTGATTGTCTATTTTCCAGCGCGCCAGCTTCTCCGGGTCCGCGCCCTCCGGCGCATACCAGCTCTTGCGAGCGGCATCCCATTTCGCGCCGTTGGCTTTGGCAAGGGTTCGTTCGCCATAAGGCACCGCCAGATATTCGCGTGCCTGTCGCGGGGTTTCCTGCATCGTTTGCCCTTCCTGCGGCTGCTCCGGGGCCGTGGGGCGCTGCGCGCGCTCGCCGGGGAGCGATTGGCCTAGATCTCCTGCGGGTGCCTCTACGGCGCTTGAAAGCCATTTCTGGAACGGCTCGACATTAGCGCCTGCCGGAACATACCACGACTTTTCGGCCTTATCCCATTTCGCGCCCAAGGCTTTCGCCTCGTCCTTTTCCCGATAGGGGACCGCAAGATATGTGCGGGTGGAAGGCTCTGGCGCGGCGTCCCGCTGGTCGGTCGCGGCGATGCCCAAGGGCGGCGAATTGACCGCATAGAGAGGGGCCAAGCCCTGCCGCTCGCGGCGCTCATCGGCATATTGCTCGGCCTTCAAATTGACAAGGCGGGCAACGTCCTCCGGGTTCTGGTCGCGGCCGTCAAAATCGGTGATCTGGTTCGGCCCAAGCGACAAGGCGATATAGCGGCGGCGTTCGCTATCTGCGGAATAGCCCGCCATAAGGTTTCGCTCGCCGTTCGGGGTTATCATCGTGCCGACCGGCCCGACGCCCTCAAATTGCCGTCGAACGGTGTGCATCGGCCCGCCACTATCAACCGGCTCCCAACCGTGCTTGTCGATCAGCGCGCGCAAAGTGCGGTCGGAATAGTGCTGCTGCGGCTCCGGTATAGGATCGCCTATGGCGGCAACGGCCCCGGCTGCGGCGGCCCATCTGTCGCCGCTATGGTCTGTCAGCCGCTCGACCGTAAACCCGGAGGCATTGAGCGCCGCCGCAAGCCCCGGTCTGGCGAAGGCGGCCTTTATACGCTCGTCCAGCTCCATATTGAGGTCGTCGGATATTACTAGGTCCGCTTCCTCGTTCCCCTCGAAATGGGGGCCGTTCTGCCACTCCTCATAGGCTTGAACAGTCTTGGCCATGTCCGCGACCGCAAGCCGATCGCCCTCATCAAGATCATTCTGGCGATACTCCTGCGCCTGCTGGAAGTCTGGCGGTAGAGTAACGCGGAACCTGTCAAAATCCTCGCGCGTGGCAGGCCGGATTTGATCTAGCGGACTGGCATAGAATGGCCCGTTAATCGGGTTGCGCCCGTCTATATTGCTGGCAAGAACGCCCAACATCGCCATGCCCGGCTGCTGATAGCAAAGCGTATTTTCGTTGCTGACGAAATATTGCGTATGGTCGTGTGCCTGCTCGACCTGCTGAACCTGTTTTTGTTCCAGCGCCAGAACATAGGTGTGAATCTTCTCGGCGTCCGATGCGGCACGGACAATCTCAAGCGGGTCTTCCTCAAGGACTTTGATCCATGATCCGACATAGGCCGCGTGCTGCTCCGGGTCGTGGCCGATCTGCAATTCCTGCCCGGTTATGAGGCTCGCAATCTCGGCCCGCAATTCTTCGCGGGCATAGCCTTCCGAACCGAACGGGTGCGCCAAATCCCGGTCAAGGCGGTTGGGGTGGCCAGTCCAGTGCCCCAGCTCGTGCAGCGCCGTGGCGTAGAACCGATCCGCGCTCGGAAACTGGCTCCGCAACGGCAAGGTGATGCTGTCGGTCGAAGGCCGATAATAGGCGCGGTCGCCCGCTTCCTCGGTGATTTTCGCGCCCGACGCCCGCAAGATGGCCTCGGCCCGCTCCACCGGATTCCATTCGTGCGTAGTGGTGACGATCGGGGCAAGCCCGTCGATCTGCTCGGCGTTGAACACCACGGCATAAAACGCACGGGGCCGCTCAAGCTCGACCTTCTCTTTCCTCTGGCGACCCTCGGCATCCAGAACGGGCTTACCGCTCTCGTCCCGAACTACCCGCTCCTCCTCGAACTGCCAGTATTGGACAAGGGAGCCTTTCTCGCCCTTCCGCACCTGTGCGCCTTGGGCTGCGGCCTGCTTGTATGTCAGCCAGCGATTATCAGCCCGGCCCTCGGACATGAGATTGAGGACATTGACGCCGCGATAGCGTTTCCCCGTGGTGGGGTTGAACGGCAACCCGCTGCTGCCCGTCGCCTCCCAAGGCTTTTGCCAAGGGGCGGTGCCCTGCTTCAACTGCTCTATCAGCTTGTCGGCAACGCGCTGGTGAAAAGGTATCTTGCCCTCGGCCATATCCTCGCCTCCTCCCGATTAGTCGGCGTTGCGCGCTGCCGCGATCAATTCGCCGCGTCCCGTGGCGATCGGCTCCGCGTCACCATCAAGCCCTTCCTCGGCCTCGCGCGCGTCGGCCTCGCTCATGGCATCCTCAACAAAGGCCCCCGCCCGCTCCGCCTCCTCCGGGTCGAACTCCACAACCGCGCCGGGAGTCTCGGCGTCGGCAAGTTTGCGCGTCACCAGCTCGTCAAGGGTGGGCACGTCCTGCGCATTGGGTTGATCCGTCATGCTCGTTCTCCTTTGCTGAAATCGGGCTGTCCCTTGTTGTCGAAATAGGTCTGTTTGCAGCCGGGATAGGCGCTGCAACTCCACCAGAAGGCCCCCTTCTTTTTCGCGGAAGGACGCCGCACTAGGCCAGCGCCGCACGCTTGGCATTTGTGCTGCTGCGACGGCACGGGCGCGGGAGCCTTCACCAGCTCCGGCTTGCCCGCCTTGTCATTGGCGGTGAATTTACAGCCGTCGGCATAGCCGGTGCAGGACCAAAAATAGCCCTTGCTCCCTTTGATCCGGCGCAGCGGCTTGGAACATGACGGGCAAGGCGGCGCGTCGATCGCTATGGCAAGGCCCTGCTCTTTCACCCGCGCGACCTCGCGGCCGACATAATCGGCCAGTCCGCGAACGAATGTCATGGCATCGCTCTTGCCCTCGGCAATCGCGCGCTGCTGTTCGTGCCAAATGGCGGTCATGTCGGGAAATTTCGCCTGATCCGGCAAGGCGTCATAGAAGCCGCGCGCCTGCGGGGAGCTGACGATATTCTTGCCCTTCTCGATCAAAAAGCCGCGATCGAAAAGCGTGGCTATGATGCTGTCGCGGGTCGCCGGGGTTCCAATTCCGCCATGCTCGCCCGCCTTCCCCTTGTCCTTCTCGATCAGGAGTTTCCTAAGCCGCTCGTCCCGAACATATTTGGCCACCCGCGTTAGGTCGGTCAAAAGCGTGGCCATCGTATAGAGCGGCTTGGGCTTGGTTTCCTGCTGGTCGGCGCTGGCGGAAAGGCATTGCCCGGCCATGCCCGACGCGATCGAACGCAAATCGGCCGCAAGGGTGTCCTCGTCCTCGGCAATGTCCTCATTGCCTACATCGTTCTTATAGAGAACCGTCCAACCCGGCTTGGTCACAACCTTGCCCCGCGCGGCAAAGGCGTGACCCGCAACCTCTATCTCGATTTCGGTCTGGTCATATTGGTTCGCGGGCCAGAACTGCGCGACATAGGCGCGCGCGATCAGCATATAGATTCGCTGCTCCGGCTCTGTCAGCGCGGCAAAATCGGCCGTGGCTTCGGTCGGAATGATGGCGTGATGCGCGGAAACCTTCTGCGAGTTGAAGGCCCGGCTTTTTATCGCCGGGTCCGCGCGCTGCGCGATCGCCGCCAGCATCGGGACCGTCGCGGCGACGGCCGCCAGCACGCCGGGGGCGTCCGCGTGCTGCTCATCACTCAAATATTCGCTGTCGCTGCGGTTGTAGGTGATAAGGCGATGCTTCTCCCGCAACGCCTGCGTAATGTCCTTCACCTGATTGGGCTTATAGCCGAATTTCCGTGCGGCATCGGTTTGCAGCTTCAAGAGGTTGTAGGGCAGCGGCGGCGCTGCCTCTTTCGCCGTGGTCTTGGCGCTGGCGATGCGAGCCGGTTGCCCCTGCACCGCCCCGGCTACCGCCGTCGCAAAATTGCGGTCGATCAAGCGGCGCTGCTCATCAACCGGGTCGCCCTCCCCGATCTGGTAGCGCGCGGGAAAGGTCAGCCCGGCGAAACTGAACTGGCCCGAAACCGTGTAATAATAGCTCTTGGTGTGCGCCTCAAAATCGCGGTCACGGCGGACGACAAGGCCCAAGATAGGGGTCTGCACGCGGCCGACGCTAAGAACGCCCTGAAACCCCCGCGCCTGCGCCGCGAGGGTATAGGCGCGGGTCATGTTCACGCCATAGAGCAAGTCGCCCACGCTGCGCGCCTCGGCCGATGCGGACAACCCGGCAAATTCACGGTTATCCCGCATGGACGCCAAGGCCCGCTGCACAACCTTTAGATTGTTGTCATTGATTAGCAGGCGTTGGACCGGCAACCGGCTCCCGGCCCATTGCAGAATCTCGTCAACAATAAGCTGGCCCTCATCGTCGGGGTCGCCCGCGTGAATGACGCTCCGCGCCGATTTGAGAAGTTTGCCGATCGTGCGGAGCTGGGCGCTCGTCTTGGCGACGGGCCGCTTTTCCCACGGGATGAAGCTGATCGGCAGCGCGGCCATGTTCCACGGGTCTTGCGGGTCCACCAGCTCAAGCATGTGGCCGATCGCCCATGTCACATAATGACGGCCGCAATCTATGAAGCCGTCTTGTCGCGCCCCTCCCCCAAGGCCCTCGGCAATGGCCCGCGCGAGTTCGGGCTTTTCAGCAATGACAATGATCTCCCCGCTCATGCCGTCACCACGTCACTACGGGTTTGATAGGGGCGGTCACTTGCCGCGCGCTGATCGGCCCGAAATAGCGGCCGTCGAAAGAGGCCGCGCCATCGCCAAGGACAAGGATTTCCCCGTCGCCTAGCGTCCAATCGGCATTGAGCCGGGGCAAGGCCCGCCCTGCCCCATCGGCAAGTTGCGGGGCGCTGTCGGGGACAAGGCGGCCGTTGATCCGCACGCCCTGCCCGCCAATCTGAACGCGGTCGCCTTTAGCGGCTAAAATCCGCTTCATCATTTCATAGCTTCCGCTGGGGCAGTCGCCGGGTTCGATGTAGCGCCTACGCAACGCCTCCAAAAAGGGCGGCGCTGCGGGCGGACAGAACGCCACAAGATCGCCCTTTTGCGCGGTCCCGCCCGTCGCCCGATAGACGCCTAGCGGGATGCTCGGCGTAGCGTTGAAGCGAAGGCCCGCCGCCTTCGCGCCAAGCATGGCGATCATGGCCCCCGCCACGCCACAAACCGCATAGCGGCTGACCTTGGCGAAGCTCGGCCGCTTCATAGTTTGATCCTCCGGCCCCCTTCGGGCGGCTTCGGCGCTTGATTGCCCCTGATCGTGTCGCTCCGATCCGGCGCGGGAATCTTGGCGCGGGCACTAAAGGTCGGGTCTTGGAAATAGAGGGGCTGACGGCCGTAGATCATGGGATAGCCTGCGACATAAATCAGCATGTCGCCCGCTTCCGAAATATCTCCGTCCGGGGTCTTCTTCGGCCCCGGCATCCTCATACACTCATCCGGCGTCAAAAGCGGGCGCTGGGTTTCCTGCACGGTCTTGGACACGGTGCCACCAAAGAACCCCCCGCCCCCGCGTCCCGTGCTTTTGGTGATTTGCTCTTTAAGAACGGTGGTCTGGCCGGTGAGTTTGGAAAGATGCTCGGCCGTCTCAACGCGGTTGGGCGGATAGGCGTTCTGGATATGAGCATTGGAGGTTATCAGCTCATCCGGCCCATAGCCGGTTTCCCGGCTCCTAAGCTGGTTGGTGTCCTGACAAATGAGATAGAATTTCAGGCCGTAGCCTGCGGCGAACGCCAAGGACTCCTGAATGATTCCAAGTTTCCCAAGGCTGGGAAACTCATCAATCATAAATAGCGCGCGGTGCTTGTAGCTCTGAACCACCCGGCCCTCCTCGAACTCCTGCTTGGGCGCGAGGATACGCACCATCATGTTGAGCATGACGCGGACAAGCGGGCGCAGTCGGTCCTTATCCGTGGGCTGGGTGATGATGTAGAGGCTAACCGGCCTCTCGCTGTTCATCAGGTCACGAATGAGAAAATCGGAAGTGGCGGTATTCGCGGCCACAACCGGGTCTTGATATAATTCTAGATAGCTCTGCGCGGTCGATAGAACCGATCCGCCCTCATCATCGGGACGATTGAGCTGGGCGCGCGCGGCTTTGCCGACAACGGGATGATTTTTGCCGCCCGGCAAATGGCCGAACGTAAGCATTTCCTCCCAAACTTCCTGCGCGGGCCGAACCGGATCGGCCAACACGGCATCCACTTCGGCCAAGGTCGCCGCGTTGCCGCCATGCTTGGCTTTGTAGATGACATGCAGGATCACGCCTACCAGAAGCGCCCGCGAGGTCTTTTGCCAGTGGCTTTCGACCCCCTTCCCGTCCGGGTCCACTATCAGCGTAGCGAGATTCTGAACGTCTGCGACTTCGTTGTCAGTCCCTACCCTGATTTCGTCCAGCGGGTTCCAGTGGGCGGAGCCGCGCGAGCTGGCCGGTTCAAATCGCATGACGATCTGGTTGGCGCGTTGCTTCCTCCAACCGGCGGTCAACGCCCATAGCTCGCCCTTCAAATCGGTGATGACGGCGCTATGCGGCCACGAAAGCAGCGTCGGGATGACAAGGCCCACGCCCTTCCCCGATCGGGTCGGGGCATAGGTAAGGCAATGCTCCGGGCCGGAATGGCGTAGATAGACCGTCTTCCCGTTCTTCTCCTGATAAGCGCCAATATAGACCCCATCATTTTCAACGAGGCTGGCCGCGCGAATGTCCTCCATGTCGGCCCAGCGGGCCGATCCATGCAGATAGGCATTGCCCTTCCCGGCGTTCGATTTCGCCAGTTTGACAGCGGCGGTTATCAGGACGCCCACGCCGAAAACCACGGTGCCCACGCCCACGGCTTGCCCGAAGGCGGGTTTCAGCGCCGGAACCTCGCTCCATTTGCTGAACCATTGCAGGAAACGCCACGGGGCATAGATATGGCCCGCACTCGGCCCCAAGGTTGCCTGATAGGCCATCTGGTGCGCGAACATCTGCGTTGCGCTCCATAAGCCTCCAAGGGCGGAACCGGACACAAGGGCCGCCAGCAACGGACGATTATCGCCCTTGCTTCCGCGCTCCCGCACTTGCGGCCCGATGGCTGTATTGCGCTTCTTTGCCATGCTTTGCCCTTCTCGCGGCCGTTACCGGCTGCGCCCCTTGCTTTTGACGGTGCCATTGCTGGCAATCTCGATCGGCTCGCCAATCGCCAGCTTGCCCGCGCGGGCGGCGCTACGCGCGTCTACGGGCAGCACAAGCATGTCAGCGCCATCTCTTAGGAGTATCAATTTCTGCCCTTCGATTTGTCGCGTCCCGGCGTAAATCAGCGGCCCATGATCGCCAGTGAACAGCCGATGCGCCGGTATATCCATTCCAATGTGACGCTTCGCATTACGTTCCGCAATGTATTTATCCGCTGCTATGGCCTGATCGTCGCTCATTCGCGGCCGATCGTCGTCCCGTCGCACAACACGATCTGGCCGGGCTTTTTGGTCGTCCACGTCTGAATGAACATCACGCGGCAATAGCAAGCGACCTCGCTCGGCGTGCTGAACCAGACCGAGTTGGGACAGGTCGCGCAAACTACCTCGGCTTTCGGGCGGCGGCTCTCGTCCAACGCGGCCAATGTTGGGCTTAACGGCGCGCTCGCTGGGGGCCTCGGCTCCTCCGGCGCTAGAATGTCCATTTCTGGCGGGCTGTGCGTGACCAACTCCAACGGCGGCGGTGCTGGCTCCTCCGGCTGCAAGTCCGGTTCCGGCGTTGGTTCCTCCGGCGCTGACGGCACCGGGTCGGAATGTCCCGTTTCGACCTGGTGCTGTGGCGCTGGCGTCTCGTCCAGCGCCATTGACGGCGTTTCGCCCAACAACGCCAGCGCCGCCTCTATCTCCTCGTCCAATGATTTGTCTGTCACGCGCACGCTCCTCTTGCCTGATATTTTGACGGCGGGCCTCTAGATCGGGGTCCGCGAAAGTGATGGGCATGGCCGAACGGGCGGCGGCTTCCACCACAAGGGCCTTGAATTGATCGCTGCCGCTAATCGCCAGCCTGTCGCCATAGCGTTCGTGCGCAAGCCGCAAGGCGGCAACAACGCCCTCGATCTGCGCCCCGCGCGATACATGCAGGCGCTGGCCATCATCGCGCACCGCTGCATTGGCGGTGCGGTAGATGATCGTCCCGCGCTTAGTGATGTGGTCTTGCCTGATCGCTGCGGGATGCGCTGCGGTCGGCATGGCGGCTATATGCAGCGCGTCATTGGGGGCTGTGCGCCGCCCCTCCCGCGCGCGCAGGGCCTCAAGGGCGGTCTGGTCGCCTGCCTTGGCCTGCTCCTGTAGCCAGTCATTCCACCCGCGCCGGGAATTGCGCGACGCAATGCGCTCCCGTTCCCGCCCGTGGGCGGCGACAATCTTGGCAATGGCGGCCTTGGTGGAGCGGGCCGCCAATGCGTAATTGAGGCGCTTAACAACCGGGCCGCCACCTAGCAGCTTTATCGCCGCCCGCTTCGTCCTCCCGATGCGCTTCACCTGTTCAATGGCCGCGCGGCGCTTGGCTGCGGCCTCGGCCAGCTCGACCTTTCGGCGCGTGGCGCGTGTGCCCTGCTGCTCGCGGTAGGCGGAGAATAGGGCGCTGGTGTCGATACGGGAGGGCACGGGGCGCTTTTCATAGGTCTGACGGGCCTTCGGCGCCCCCTCCCCTCCCTGTGCGCTCTGGAAGGCTCCCAAGCGTTTCTCTAGCGCCCCTTTTGACAGCTCGCGCGCGATGGAGCTGGCCTTTACGGTCGTTCCGTCCATCGCCGCAAATATCAGGCCGTTGCCGCGCGCCTGCACCGACAAGCCGAAATTGGCCGCGATCTGGTGCAACTCGGCCCAACTCGCGGCGGCCTTCAATGGCTCGGCGCAATTCCGCTGCGCCCAACCTATCAGGCTTTCCGTGCCCGCGATCTGCTCCATGTCGCGCGCGCGTGCTTCTCCCGCGCGCTGCCGGGCCGCATGATTATCCGGCTCTAACCCGTGCTTGACCTCTAGCCGCTCACAAACAGCGGCAAGGGTTTGATAATCCCGCAACGGCGCGTGGATCGTGTGCCGGACAGGGTGAATCTTGTTGATCGCTAGATGAATATGCGTGTTGTCGGTGTCGTGGTGGACGGCGCTAACCCGTTGATGCTCGGCAAAGCCCAACGCGGCGCATACCGCCTCCTCTATGTCACGCATAACCTCGGCGCTGGGATTCTCGCCGGGCCGGAAGGAAATAATCAAGTGGTAGGTCTTATCCGACGCCGCCCGCTGGTTGGCGGATTGGACAAGCATAACGTCCTGCGCAGCATCTTCTGGCGTATGGCCGTTGCAGTTGGTGACAGTCACCAGACCCACGCGCTCGTCACGTCCCTGCGCGCTGGTGATGTATCGCACCAACCCGCCAAAATCGCTCTTGGAAGTCGCCTTCATGGGGACGTGTTTTGCGATCATCGGCGCGGCCCCTTTTTTAGCCGCTAAAATCTTGCCGGGAGCGCAAGACCTTCCGAATGATGCCGGATAACTCCTCCTGATTGGCCTCGATTTTGGCCAGCACGCCCCGGATGATAACCGGCATCCGCTCCGGGGCCATCTCCTCCAACTTGGCGTCGTCGGTAAGCCATAGCTTCAACAGGCCGCCAAGGCGGCCAAGGTCGCCATTCACGCGCACCAACTCGCGCCCCTGTTCTATGTCGATCAGAGGGCGCGGCTCATGCCCTAATCCAAGGACGCGGAGATAGGTGGATGCGCTCAAGCCGGTTGCCTGCGCGGCGGCTTCGATCTCCGCTTTCTCCTCCGCGCTGCACCATATCTTGACGTGGTGCCGCTCGCGTTTGGCCTTGGGCTTGTCGTTCAACTCTCTCCCTTTCGACGCGGTAGCGGCGGGCCTCGCAGAGCAGGATTCCCGTTGAGCGCCCCCGGTGCGAATAAGGGGAGTAATGGGGGTGTCCGCGCTTGCGTGGATGCCTCCATTACCTATCCTGCCCCGTCTTCGACGTTTAGACGCCAAATAGAAACTGTTGCTGGAACGATCATATATCGTTCACCCCCGAAAATATCTAGCGCCACCCGGCCCAATCTGGCAGAAAAATAGGATATAGCGGGAGTTCATCGGATCGTAGCCGGTTTATGAACGCTTTATAGCCGATTGTGCGCCGAAAAATATCGTAGGTGGAAATGACAGACAGCGGAAAATCCTTCACGGAGCGATTGCGCGAACGGGCGGCCTCACGGGAGCCGGGGGGCAAAAACCGGAACCTCGCACAATTCCTCGCGGCTCGATCGGACATAGATGCAGCCCTTGCGGAAGGATGGCCGGTGCGCGGCATATGGGAGCTGCTGACGGAGGAAGGCCGCATTAGCTTCGGCTATGCGTGGTTCGCCAAATTCGTTCGCCGGTATCGCGCGCCAGCTACCGGGGAACCGCCCAAGGCAGCGCCAGCGCCCCCCTCCCCTTCCCGATCAGCGGCGGCCTCGGCCGACGCTGATCCGCCGCCCCGGCCCAAACCGGCGCGCTTCAATCACCCGGCCACTCCGAACAAAGAGGATTTGGTATGAGTAACGTCCACATAGTTTTGCAGGGCAAGGGAGGCGTCGGCAAATCGCTCGCCGCCTCGATGCTCGCCCAATATCTGACCAAGCGGGGGGAAAGCCCGCTCTGCATTGATACCGATCCGATCAACGCCACCCTCGCCGGGTTCCAGTCCCTCAACGTGTCCAAGGTCGAGCTGCTGGAAAACGGCGACATAAACCCGCGCAAATTCGATGCGATGATGGAAATGATCGCCGGTTCCAAGGAATCGGTGGTCATTGACAGCGGCGCGAGCAGCTACAGCGCCCTATCCTCCTATATGTTCGACAACGGCGCGCCAGACGTGATTGCCGATCTGGGCCATAAGCTCATCCTGCACACTATTATCGTGGGCGGGCAATCGCTGATCGACACGCTTCAAGGCTTCGCCTCGGTAGCCGAAGCCTTCCCCGATCCGGCTGCAATCGTCGTGTGGCTCAACCCTTATCATGGGCCTGTGGAGGCAGAGGGCAAGAGCTTTGAACAGCTCAAAGCCTACCGGGAGCTAAAGGATCGGGTCGCCGCGATCGTCACCCTTCCCGATCTGAAAAAGGAAACCTTCGGGGCGGACGTTCGGGACATGCTGGCCGCGCGCAAGACTTTTGAGGAAACGCTTGCCGATGGCGACATAGCCCTGATGCAGCGTCACCGCCTCGGCCGCGTTCGTGATGCGGTCTTTGCCGAACTCGACAAGGCTAAGGTCGTGTAATGGCCGATCACGAAAAAATCGCGGCGCTGATCGCGGAAATCTCGCGCCAGCACGGGGTCACGCTGTCCGCCGATGATCCCTTGATGATCCTCCAAACCATCAACGCGATGTTGCTGGGCGAAAGCGCCGATGCGCAGGAGGAGCAACTAAAGGCGTTCAAAAGCGAGCTGGAAGACATGAGCAATCGTTGGTCGATTGCCATCACCGACAAGGCAGAATCGGTGCTGAACGCGGCGCTGGATGCCTCGGAAGCCGCCATGAACGAGCGTATGGAGGCCGCAGCGAAGGCGATCATCAAGGAAGTGGGGGAGCATATCGGGACGGGGCTGCAAAAGCCCCTGAACGATGGCCGGGCCGTCGCTAACCGTAATCTCCTAGCGTCGGGCCTGACGCTGATCGCGGCGCTGGTAGTGTTGGCCGCTGCCCTGTTCCATCATTGACGCCAGCGAAGGCCCCTCCCCCATGTCGCGCTATCCCCCGTCTCTCGCCAATCCGCGCGCGAGCGTGCGCCCTGCCGGTTTCCGATCGTCCGCCCCGCGCTCGACCGTCTTTTCCCTGATCTGTTCCTTCTCCCGCTCCGCGCGCATGTGCAGCTCATGCAACCGGCGTGCCTGCATCAGCTCCTCGAAATCATCGACAAGTTTCGGCTCTCGATATTCGAGCTTCGCCGCTGCGATCGTCTCCACGCGCGGGCCATGAACGGCCATGCCGTCGCGGATTTCGCGCACGGCTTCCAGCCTTACCGCGATCCGCTGCACGGCCGCTTGCGCGTTGGCAATCCGCGCCTGCCATGCTTGGCGCTTGCCGGGCAGGGACAGGAAGCCGGGGGGCTGCTGCTGGATTTGCTGCAAACGGGCGGTTTGCTGCTCCATCATGCTTTCTAGGCGGTCCTCGATCTGGTTCGCCTGTTCAACCTTCTCCTCAATGACCGTCTGTAGCTGGGCGTTATAGGTTTCCTCGGTTGGCGCGGTGGCGATAGCTGCCGTTTCCTGACTATCCAGCGTGCGCGCCTCGTCTAACAGCCGGTCGGCGTCGGCCTGTGGGTCGCCCGTTCCCTCGTCCAGCGAAAACTTGTCCGGGTCTGCAATCGGCGTGTCCTGCATGGCCGTTCCTTTAGCGGCTAAAATTTCTAGCTTGCACTATATCCGATTTTCTTACCTCTCGCGCCATAAAAAAGGCCCCGCACAAGCGGGGCCTGTAAGGCTGGGCAGGGGAGGGGACTATCCTTCAAGAAGCGCAAGAAGCTGCACTTTTCCAAGATCGGCCTCGGTTTCCTCGCCGCTGTCTTCATACTTGATCCACGCCACGCCATCGCGCGAGGGCCGCTTATTCAGGATCAGACGGGCAGGGCGCTTGTTATGAGAAACCTGCACAATGGCCTTTTTCAGCTTTAGCGGGTCTTCCTCCTTCGGTTCCTTCTCCTCTCCGGCCCCGGCGTCGTCACTAGCGCCGCCGTTGCCCTCGTCGTCGCCCGATTCCTCCTCGGCCTCGCCGCTCAAGCCGGACTCAAGGAACTCCTTGAAGAGCCGCACCGATCCGCGCGTAATCTCCTGATCGGCATCGGCCAGCCAGCGCGCAACGCCCTCGCTATGCTTCTTGTGGAGGCCCACAAGGTCATAGATCAACGTCACGTCCTTGCAACGCCCGCTCTGGAACGCCTTGGCGATCGGCTCCGGCAAATCGAGCAATGCCGCGTGCTGCGTGACAAAGGCCGGGGATTTCCCGATGGCCTTGGCAATCTCGCCCTTCTTTTTCCCGTTGGCCAGCTCGCGGCCGATGTAGTCGGCAATCTCGCGGGCCGTGAGAGCGTCCCGCTGCAAATTCTCAATGACCTGATCGGCCTCGGTATAATCCGGGTCGATGAAGCCCGGAATTGTCACTTTCTCGGCCAACAGGGACGCGCGATAGCGGCGCGCGCCGTGGTTGATGAGATAGCGCCCCTCCACCTTGGGATTGGGCCGAACGGAAATAGGCGTCTTCACGCCGCGCTCCCTGATCGTCTCGGCCATTTCCGCCAGCGAATTTTCGTCAAACTGCTTGCGGGGCTGGTTCGGGTCTTCGTCAATCAGCGCCAGCTCCAATTCGAGCGGAGCGCCAGAACCGCCCTCCGGGGCCGCAGGAGAGGCTAGGAGGCTCGAAAGGTCGCCCAACCCCTCCAACCCTAGCCCCGCGTTCTGCGCGGGCTTCTGCGCGGCTTTGGTGGACGATTTGCCCGGCTTCTTGTCCTCGGTGTTGTCGGCCATCGTCAAATCTCCATCTTTTCCTGAATGTGGCGGGCCATCGCTCGCATTTCCTGCGCCGCTTTCCGCGCCGAAGTCCGTTTGATCGACCAAACCGGCACGCCCGACGCCAGCGCGTCCGCAACGCTGCTCCGGTTCCCGATCGGCGTCGGAATGACCAACTGGGGATAAGCACGGGTCAGTTCGTCAAGGTGCTGCCCGTGACGGGGATTCCGGCCATCAACCTTGCTCGGTATCATGCCAAGGAATTTCAGCGCCGGGTTCGCGCGCCGGATATTGGCGATCGTCGTCACCATCTTCTCAATGCCCTGCAAGCTGTAGGCTTCAAGCTCGATGGGCGAGGCGGCGAAGTCGGCCGATAGCAACGCCGCTGCCATTCGGACCCCAAGGGAAGGGGGGGTATCTATCAGGCACACGTCAAAGCCTTCCGCCTCGATCACGGCCAGACTGCGCTTGAACGCGCCAGCAGCCGCACCGAGATCTAGTTTCTCAAGATCGGCCAACCGCGCGTCGGCGGAAAAGACAGCGATCCCCCCGGCGTTAGCCAGGTCGAATTGTGACACGGCATCGAAAAGGCCGCTCGCCAAGGCTCCGCTATCATATTCGCCAAGGGTGAAGCTGGCATTTCCTTGGGTGTCCAAGTCAATAACTGCGACCTTCAATCCCTGTTCTTTGAAGTAATAGGCAAGATGAACGGTCGTCGAAGTTTTACCAACGCCGCCTTTCTGGTTCGCTATGACAAGTGTTTTCATCGTTTGGCGTCCAATCTTTCCACCGCCTCGCGCTGCCATTGCCGCACAAGGAAGGCTTTATGTTTCGGTAAAATCGCCGTCACACGCTCGAAACCTTCGGGAACCTCGCTATGCGCGTTCCAAATCCGGTTGACCGCCAGACAAACGGCATTGCGGGACACGCCTTCGCGCTTCGCCACGGCCGATTGGGCCTCGCCGTCCACCAGAACGGCGCGCGCCATGTCGAGCGGACGCGCCGCGATATTGAGCCGTCCAGCAGCTTGCTCAAAGGCCGACGCGCTCAAGCGTTTATCCATTGCACCTGCCGCGATTCTTCTCGCGGTATAGCTTCGGCTCATAGACGCCGAGGAAGATGTAGAGGGCGATATAGACCGCATAATAGGCGAGGAACTGCCAACCGGCATGAACATCCGGCGTGTTCCAATACCAGAGCATCCGGCAGAACTGCCAGAAGACGACAAGCGGGATGATGAAGCGCGCGACGGTCCAGATCAGGACTCCGAACGTCCAGACGGCCGCAATGACGTAATCCACGCGGTTGCCCTCCCATGCGGGTGGAGGATTGGGAAGCCGCATGACCGCAAAACGTGCGGGCAGCGGGGGAATTTTCGCCTTCATCGGAATACTCCGGTTTCGACCTTGGCGGGTTGCCCGGTCACAACCGATATAATGACAGCATCCCGAACCGTGTCAAGCCCCCGTAAAGTCTGAACGGCAATAATTTTAGCCGCTAAAATCGTCGTTCTGGTGTTCCCAAATATTTCCCAAGCCCGCAGCCGCGCACAACAGCGCCCATGCCGAATAGGGAATCTGATCGTCGCCGCCCGTCCAGCGCCGAATAACGCGGGTATTGCTCAAGCCTAGAAACTTGGACGCGCTGCCCCCTGTCATGTCCGCTGCTTTGAGGACCGCCCTTACCTCATCCGGCGTCGGCTGCTGCCACCCCTGATCGGCGGGCAATAGGCAATCTGGCCGAACATCAATCATGCGCGCGTCTGTTCCTTCGCTGGCGTTGCTCCTCATGGCGGCCGAATGAGGAATATGCCCGATAGGCAGGGAAGGGAAGGGGGGCACGCTGCCCCCCTGTGGCGCTAGTCGAGCGCGGCACCGATCGGCCCCGCTTCCGAATGTTGGGCGGCATAGGCAGATGCCCACGCATAGAGCTGGGCAAATTGATCCTCGCCGTATTTTTCGTGCATATGCCCCAGCATGAACAGGGTGGCTATAAGGCCCGCCGCGTCGGCCGAAACGTCGCCAGAGAAGCCGTTGCCGTCCCATTCCAGACGATATTGGGGCTGATCGCCGGGGGCCATGTAGAACCCGCCGTTCGATAGGGTGTAGAAATGCCAATATGCGCCCGTGTAGTCGGCGGATAGCTTGGACATATAGCCATAGGTGACGGCCTCGACCTCGATCATGCGCGCCAGCCCGAACAGCCGGGGCAGGCACATAATCCGGTCTTCTTCGCCAACCAGCACGGCGGCAATTCTCTCTCTGTTGCTCATCGGACTTCTCCGGTTTCGACCTTGGCACCATAGCCCGGCCATATCCGATATATTGGAAGTTTCCCGGTTGCTGTCAAGTTACGCTCGCCCGCCATGAAAATCTTTTAGCCGCTAAAATGGCCTCCATCGCAAGGCATATTTGGTCGCTGCCCCGCAGTTTTACAGAGTGCCGCTATCCGCGCCCCGAATGGACACGCATGTCAGCTCCCCAAATCGGAGCCTTACCCCCTTTTTGGTGTTCAAACAGTCTCAATTAAGCGTTGCGCGACTAGCGCAACTCCTCATCACCTTAGATAAATAAACTCAAGGGGAGGTTCAGAACCATTATGAGACTCACGGCTAGGCAACAACGCCATCACGGGCGCAAATGCCGTTCCATAGGCTAATTAGGGCCTCCGCTGTGGCCTTGCATGTCGTCGTCTCCCGTATGTAATCGGCCTTGCTCAACCGGGAGAGCATCCAAGCCTCATCTTCAAGCCGGTCCTGTAGGCGCTGGGCCTCGTCGTCGGGCACCGGGGCAGGGCGCTTGCGCCGGTCGAGCAATTCGAGAAGCATCCTCGGCAATTCCACCCGATAGGCATTGGAGGTCTGCTCTGATCGCGCCCCGTCCTCTGTGACGGTGTGGACGTAGCGCCGCAGGCGCGCCAGCAAGCCGATGCTGGTAAGGGCGTTCAAGGCCCTTGCGACGGTGGCCCTAGAGACGGTCGCCCATTCGGCTATCATTTCATAGCTGGGCACCACGTTGCCCCTGAAACGCTCCTCCATCCGCAACAGGGCTTGATACACCCGGATCGTGGAATTGGTGATGCTCATGCAATAGTGCTCGAACTGCGTTATCTCGCGCGGCTCGCGACGCAGCTCCGCGCGCAGGGCGCGGCCCTTTTCAAACGCCAGATTGATCGCACGCCAGCATCCCTTGCGCGTCTTGGTGTCTCGCGCCGCGAGGAAGCCCTTTTCTACGTCGCTCCCGGCTTCCTTGCTGCCGCCGCGCACGCGGGCCTTGGTGATGTGCTTCCCGCCCCGGCTACGGTCGCCATAGGCTCGGCCGAAAAGCTGCTGGGTCAGCTCCCCGATCGCCAGCGGCCCTTTTCTTCTGGTGTCACTCATCGTCGTCCCTCCTTTGCGAAGGGCCGGGAGACAGGCAAAAAAATCCCGTTGCGCGAATCAAGCGCCCTTGAACCGAAGTCCGAAAACCGCTAAGTGGGAAATTGTCTGTAGGTTCAGTGTTGGCGCACTGTCCCACTAAGCGGTTTTGAGGGTGCCCGGCTTCGAGCCGGGCATTTTCTTATCCACTCACGGCCAGAAACTCCTGTTGCAGAAACATATCGTCCCCGATCCGCTCTAGGATCGCGTTGATTGCAGCCTCGCGGGACGTGAATCCCTTGCTGGCTTTCACCCTCTCCACGATCTCGACGGCTTTAGGGGACAAGGCCAAACTCATGCGCTTAAAGCCCTGCTCGCTCTGTGCCTTGGCGCGTTTGCGCTGGGACAGCGTGGAGGGTTTGAGTTGCGTATGATTCGCCATAATGCCCCGGCTTAAAGGACATTAAAGGTTCTGGCAATTCAGTGCTGAAAAAATATGCTGGCGACTGAAAGACATATATAGAAAAGCGGTCTGCGTTTACGTCGAAGTCCGCAGTTCAAGAGCATCAACGAGTGGCTTCTTGGGCCTACCAACTGAAAGAATCGAAGCTATAGCCTTACATTATCGAGCTACGCGCTACAGCCGTAATTTTCAAAATTGGTCGCCGCGATCTGATCGGCAATTAGCATCTTGGGGCCTGCGCTCGATCCTGCGAGCATTTACGGAATGGACGCCAAAGAGAATTACGCGGAAGCCTGATCTTGTCTCTCGCGCGTCACTTTCTTCTTTCAATCCGTTCGCTGCCACCCGTTATGCGCGCTCGCGCGCTCGGCCCGGCTCGTCCAAAAATGATGCTATAAACAATCATATTCGGCGTCATACCGCTTCCTTTCTCGCGCGCTCCGGCATATCCTCCGCAGCTACCCGGAATTTTAGCGGCTAAAACCAACCCCCTTGCGGAAGAAAGAAACCGAACCTGTGTATCGGAAGGTTCTCGCGATTAACATTAACCGCTTCTTGGCCTTAAGACGGCTCAAGAAAAAAGACCTCGCGGAGAACGCGGGGCTGTCTGTGTCCTTCGTATCTGACGTTACAGCCGGTAAGGGAAACCCGTCGCTCGAAACAATCGCCGCCATCGCAAATGCTCTGGAAGTCCCGCTCGTCGCGCTACTGGAACCGCCGCCTATCGGCACCGATGGCTGGGACGCCAGCCTAGCTGATACCTTATCAAAAGAAGATAAAAAGCTGGGGCTTCCTCCCGGTTATAAGCGCGTTTCCGCTATCGTCACGGATCATCAAGCGTTTCAGATAGCACAATGGCACAAGGCTGCCCACGCTAAGTTGCGTCGGTCCTGACAATCCCCCCAATCTGAACCTAATTCTTTGCAATCGTTCTGGTTGCCTCCATGAAAATTCCGGTATATCCCTTGCGTCCATTTTGTTTTGGCAGGGACGGTGCTTCATGGAGGCCAAGGGGGAACCCGCTCAAGATACGGTAAAAGAGCGTGCGAAGGAGATGCTTCGCCGCTCCATGCAACCGCTTATGTTGGATGCGCTTGCCGACCCCAAGACCGTTGAGCTGATCCTGAACGCCGATGGCAAGCTATGGCTGGAACGCCTTGGCGAACGCATGATCTGCATCGGTAAGGTCGCCCCAAGCCGGGCCGAGGCGATCATCAAGGCGGTCGCTGGCTATCATAACAAGGAAGTGACGCGGGCCTCCCCGGTTCTGGAAGGCGAGTTTCCTATAGATGGCTCGCGCTTCGCCGGACAGATGCCCCCGGTCGTGCCCGCGCCGACCTTCGCCATCCGAAAACGCGCCGTGGCGATCTTTACCCTCGAACAATATGTGGAGGGCGGGATTATGACGGCAGAGCAATGCAGCCTCATCCATGAGGCTATCCGCGCGCACCGCAACATTCTGGTGATTGGCGGCACCGGCAGCGGCAAAACAACGCTAGTGAATGCCATTATCAACGGGATGGTGGACGCGGACCCGACCGAACGGCTCGTAATCATTGAAGATACCGGCGAGATTCAATGCGCCGCTGAAAACTACGTCCAGTTCCACACGTCCCCGCAAATCACCATGACGGCGCTGCTCAAAACCACGCTGCGGATGCGGCCCGATCGTATCCTAGTGGGCGAGGTGCGCGGCCCGGAAGCCCTCGACCTGCTCATGGCGTGGAACACCGGCCACGAGGGCGGAGCGGCCACGCTGCACGCCAACAACGCCGAAGCGGGCCTTAGCAGGCTCCAAATGCTCATCAGTATGCACCCCGATTCACCACGGCCGATTGAGCCGCTGATTGGTGATGCGGTGCATTTGATCGTCCACATCGCGCGCACGCCAGAGGGTCGCCGCATTGAAAGCCTGCTGGAAGTCGGGGGCTTCGTGGATGGGAAATACATTTTGCGCAAACTGTGAAGGAGCATGACATATGACGTTGTTTTGGAATGACGCCGCCGCCCGCCGTAAGGCGCTCATATGGGGTATGCTGGGGCTGGCGCTCGTCATGCTCCTGCTCTGGCCTCACGCGGCTTGGGCCTCGGATACCACGGGCGGCCTGCCTTACGAATCCTATCTGACCAAGGTGCGCCAGTCGATGACCGGCACCGTCGGTTATACCTTCGCCCTCGTCGGCATCGTCGTTGCCGGTGGTGTCCTGATCTTCGGCGGCGATCTCAACGGCTTTGTGCGAACGCTGTTGCTGATCGTCCTCGTCGCCTCGATGCTCGTCGGCGCTAACTCGGTCCTGTCCTCCATCACGGGCGGCGGTGCGGTGATTACCGGCACCGCTTCGCCCGCGCTGGCAGGCTAAAGGGGAGGGCCGGTCAACATGGCTCTGCGATCAGTGCCTATTCGCCGCTCTGGCGTCCGCAACAATCTGTTTTTGGGTGGGGACCGCGAGCTGGTCATGCTCACGGGCCTAGCGTCGATGGCGCTGATCGTTCCGGCCATCAATTCCTTGAAGGCGTGGGCCGCTGGCCTGCTGATCTGGTTTGCAGGCGTGTGGGCCTGTCGTCTCATGGCGAAATCGGACCCGCTGATGCGGTTCGTTTACATGCGGCACCGCACCTATCGCCCCTACTACCCGGCTCACTCCACGCCCTTCCGCAAGAACGGCCGCCTGCAATTCCGCCGCTACCGGCAACCGGGGAAGAAAAAATGATCCAGACAATCGCTGTCGTCATAGCGATCTTCGGGGCGGCCCTGCTCGCGGTCCTCGCCTTTGCGTCCTTCGCCAACGCGGCCGAACGCAAGCTGGCCCGGTATCGCTCCAAGGATGAAGGGCTTGCCGATCTGCTCAACTATGGGGCGATGGTCGATGATGGCGTAATCGTCGGCAAGAACGGCTCGTTCATGGCCGCGTGGATTTATAAGGGCGACGATAACGCCAGCTCCACCGACCGCCAGCGCGATATGGTCAGCTTTCGGATCAACCAAGCTCTCGCCGGGCTGGGCAATGGCTGGATGATCCACGTTGACGCGCCGCGCCGCCCTGCTGCCGCCTACTCGGCTGCGGGTCTGTCACATTTTCCTGACCCGGTGACGGACGCCATAGATCAGGAAAGGCGCGAATTATTCCAGTCCCTCGGCACCATGTATGAGGGCTATTTCGTCATTACCGCGACCTATTTCCCTCCGGTCATAGCGGAGCAAAAGTTTGTCGAGCTGATGTTTGACGACGATCGGGAGCGGCCGAACAACAAGCAACGCACGGCCGACCTGGTTGAACGCTTCAAGCGCGAAATCACCACATTTGAAAGCCGTCTGTCCTCGGCCGTGAAGCTGACCCGCCTTCGCGCTCACAAGGTCGAAAATGAGGACGGCTCGACCGTGACGCACGACGACTTTTTGCGGTGGCTGCAATTCTGCATCACCGGCAAAAATCAGCCGGTCGTGCTGCCCTCGAACCCGATGTATCTCGATTCCATCATCGGCGGTGTCGAAATGTGGACGGGCGTAATCCCGCGCATCGGCAACAAGTTCGTCCAGACGGTAGCGATCGAAGGTTTCCCGATGGAATCGACGCCGGGCATCCTCTCGGCGCTGGGCGAGCTGCCGATTGAATATCGCTGGTCCACGCGGTTCATATTTATGGACCTCCATGAAGCTGTGAAACACCTTGAGGATTTCCGCAAAAAGTGGCGGCAAAAGGTTCGCGGCTTCTTCGATCAGGTTTTCCAGACCAACAGCGGCAAGATAGATCAGGACGCCCTTTCGATGGTGGCCGATGCCGATAATGCGCTGGAGGAAGTCAACTCCGGCCTTATTGCACAAGGATACTATACCGGCGTCGTCGTCCTGACGGACGAAAGCCGCGATAAGGTAGAACAGGCCGCGCGCCAGCTTGAAAAGGCTATCAACGCACTCGGTTTCGCGGCCCGTATCGAGACGGTGAACAACCTAGAGGCGTTCTTGGGCACGCTGCCGGGGCATGGCGTCGAAAACGTCCGCCGCCCGATCATCAACACCATGAACCTAGCCGACCTGATGCCGACCAGCTCGATATGGACCGGCCTCGATCATGCGCCGTGCCCGATGTATCCGCCCAGCTCGCCCCCGCTCATGTCTGGCGTCACCAACGGCTCCACGCCGTTCCGGCTCAATCTCCACGTCCGCGACGTGGGGCATAGCTTCATCTTCGGCCCCACGGGCGCAGGCAAGTCAACGCTGCTCGGCCTGCTCGCCGCCCAGCTCCGCCGCTATCCCGGCATGTCCATTTTCGCGTTCGACAAGGGCCTGTCGCTCTACCCGCTGGCGAAGGCGGTGGGCGGGGCGCATTTCACTGTCGCCGGGGATGACGAAAAGCTCGCCTTCTGCCCGCTCCAATTCCTCGAAACCAAGTCCGATCGCGCATGGGCAATGGATTGGATCGACACAATCCTAGCCCTCAACGGCGTGGCGACCACGCCCGCGCAACGCAACGAAATCGGCAACGCCATCGTCAACATGCACGCCAGCGGGGGCAAAACCCTCTCTGAATTTGTGGTCACGATTCAGGATGAAACGGTGCGCGAGGCGATCCGCACCTACACGGTGGACGGCTCTATGGGCCATCTTCTCGATGCGGAACATGACGGCCTGAGCCTGTCGGAATTTACCGTGTTTGAAGTCGAGGAGCTGATGAACCTCGGTGAAAAATACGCGCTGCCGGTCCTCCTCTATCTTTTCCGGCGTATCGAGCGATCTTTGAAGGGCCAGCCTGCCGCGATCATCCTTGATGAAGCATGGATTATGCTGGGGCATCCCGCCTTCCGGGCCAAAATCCGCGAATGGCTCCGGGTGCTGCGCAAGTCCAACTGCCTTGTTCTCATGGCAACGCAAAGCCTGTCTGACGCCGCAAATTCGGGCATCCTTGACGTTATCGTGGAGTCCACCGCGACCAAGATTTTCCTGCCGAACGTCTATGCGCGCGATGACGATACCGCCCAACTCTACAGACGCATGGGCCTCAATACACGCCAGATTGAAATCTTGGCGACGGCCATCCCCAAGCGCCAATATTACTATCTCTCGGAACAGGGGCGGCGGCTCTTTGAGCTGGCGCTAGGCCCCGTGGCCCTGTCCTTCGTCGGCGCGACCGACAAGGAATCCATCGCCACCATTAAGGCCCTTGAAGCGGCCTATGGCCCGGCATGGGTCAACGAGTGGCTGGCCATCCGTGGCGTCGAATCCACCATCAATATCGGCCGCGCGGCGGCGGCCCCCGGCTCTGTTGCAAAGATTGGCGGCAGTCAGAGGTAGGCTGTCGCTCTGCGCCGATCAGGCGGCTGCTGCGAAATGGTGGTTGAGCATGCCCATG
>NZ_JACIDT010000029.1 GCF_014196495.1 Sphingobium jiangsuense | reverse complement strand
CACCGCAAGATCGCCGCTTAATATCAACCCCAGGACGAGGCCCGCACTCCGCTAATTTACGCCGCGAGTTGTGCCAAATGTTCTGACGACGGACAATCGTCACAGGCTGCATGTCTGGGTGGCTAAATAAGTCGGCTTGCTCTATCTTCAGTCCATCACGGATCGCTGAATATCGTGGCTAACCGCCGCTTATCTTATGACGTTTTTTATGACGAAATTCAAAAAATTGGATTTTTCTCAATAAAATCAAAGATACATGGCGGACACCCTCTCCGCCATATCCCACCCCGCGCACTCCTCCCCGTCGCGGAACTTTCCCCCAGCCTGCTCGCTTGTGCCCATGGAGGTTGTCCATGGCCGCACGCGCATATTGGCAGGGTCAGATCAAGCTGGCGCTGGTTTCGATCCCCGTCGAGATTTACCCCGCGACGCGCTCCGGCGCGGCGATATCCTTTCGGCAGATCCATGAGCCGACCGGAAAGCCCGTCCATTACGACAAGGTGGTCGCCGGCGTCGGGCCCGTCGATCGCGACGAGATACTCAAGGGCTATGAGGTGGCGAAGGGAACCTATGTGCTGCTCGAACAGGAGGAGATAGAGGCGGTGAAGATCGAGAGCCGCAAGACGCTCGATCTCGTCCAGTTCGTGCCCGCCGACGCCATCGACGTGCTCTATTATGAAAAGCCCTATTTCGTCGTGCCCGCCGACGATCTGGCGGAAGAAGCCTATGCGGTGTTGCGCGATGCGATGCGCCGGACCGGCAAGGTCGGGCTCGGCCAGCTTTCGGTGCGCGGGCGCGAGCAGCTCGTCTCGCTGAAGCCGTGCGGGCGCGGGCTGGTGCTGGAGGTGCTGCGTTATGCCGACGAGGTGGCGCGGGCGCAGAGCTATTTTCGCGGCCTGCCCGACAAGCCCGCGGACCCCGATCTGCTCGACCTCGCCACCGCGATCATTGAGAAGAAGACCGCGCCGTTCCGGCCGGAGGAATTCCATGACCGCTATGTCGATGCGCTGCACCGGCTGATCGACAAGAAGAAAAAGGCCAGAGGCCGGCGCGTGATCGAGGAAGAGGAGGAAGCCGCCGCGCCCAAGGCGGGCAATGTGATCGACCTGATGGCGGCGCTGCGCAAGTCGGTGGGGGAGGACGGGCGCGCCGCCTCCGCCTCCGGAAGGAAGGCCGCCGCCGGGAAAGCGCCCGCGCCCGCAAAGACGCCCGCCCGCCGCAAGGCCCCGGCCAAACGCAGGAGCGCCTGACGCCATGGACCTCAACCCCGAAACGCCGCTGCATCTGGTCGACGGCCCTATCCTCATCCGGCTGGGCGTCGCGGCCGGGCTGGGGCTGTTGCTCGGCCTCGACCGGGAATTGCGCGGCCATGCGGCGGGGCTGCGCACCCATGGCATCGTCTGCTTCACCTGCGCGCTGATGACGATCAGCGCGATCGCGCTGCACCGGCAGATGGGCGGCATCGAGGGCAATGTCGATCCGCTGCGCATCTTCGAGGCATCGGTCGCGTTCATCGGCATCATCGGCGCGGGACTGATCGTGTTCAGCAAGGGCGAGATCCGCAACCTCACCACCGCCGCCCATCTCTGGCTTGCCGGGATGACCGGCATCGCCTGCGGCGCGGCGCAATGGCCGCTGGTCGTCGGCGGCGCGACCGTCGCCTTCTTCATGCTGACGCTGCTGCATTTCGTCGAGAAGCGCTGGCTGCTGACCGACAAGGACAACAGGTGATGGCCAGCCGCGGCGCCCTTGCCCCCTATAAGGCGAAGCGGGATTTTTCCCGCACGCGCGAGCCGAAGGGCAAGGTGGGGAAGGCGGGCGGCAACAGCTTCGTCGTGCAGAAGCATGACGCGACGCGGTTGCATTGGGATTTCCGGCTGGAGGTGGACGGCGTCCTCAAAAGCTGGGCGGTGACCAAGGGGCCGAGCATCGATCCCGCCGATCGGCGGCTGGCGGTGCGGACGGAGGATCATCCGCTCGACTATGGCGATTTCGAGGGGACCATCCCCAAGGGCGAATATGGCGGCGGCACGGTGATGCTGTGGGATCGCGGCACCTGGGAACCGGTCGAGGGCAAGAGCGCCGACGATCTGGGCGAGGGGCATCTCCATTTCCGGCTGCACGGCGAGCGGATGAAGGGCGAATGGCTGCTCGTCCGCATGAAGGGCAAGCCGCATGAGAAGCGCGAGAACTGGTTGCTGCGCAAGATCGACGATGCGGAGGCGGGCGAGGGCGACGTGCTGGTCGAGCGGGCGCTGACCAGCGTGCTGACGGGCCGCTCGATGGCCGAGATCGCCGCCGATCCGGAAGGCGCGCAATCGCTTGCCGGAGCAAGCGGGGAGGACTTCGCCGCGAAGATGGAGGCGGCGCGGCGGCATAATGCGCGCAGCGGGGGCCGAAACGGCGCAGCGAAGGGCAAGGCACGCACGCCTTCCGCCGCCTTACCCGATTTCTCCGCCCCGCAGCTTGCGACGCTGGTGGACAGCGTACCCGACGGCAATGGCTGGCTGCATGAGATCAAGTTCGACGGCTATCGCGCGCTGGTGGCGGTGTCGGGCGGCAAGGTGCGGATATTCACCCGCAACGGCCTCGACTGGACGGAGAAATTCGGCCCGCTTGTCCGCGCGATCGCCGCGCTCGACCTGCCCGCCGCGCTGATCGATGGCGAGATCGTCGCCTTTGGGCCGGACGGCAACCCCAGCTTTTCCGCGCTTCAGGCCGTGCTGAAACGCGGCCATGGCGAACAGCGGGAGGACACGCCCTTCCACTTCTTCGCCTTCGACCTGCTGGTGCTGGAAGGCATGGACTTAAAGCCGCTCGGCCTCATAGAGCGCAAGGAAAGGCTGGAGGCGCTGATGCAGGGGGCCAGCCCGCCGATCCATGTCGCCGATCATATCATCGGCGCGGGCGAGACGCTCTACCGCTCGATGTGCGGGGCGGGGCAGGAGGGCATCATCTCCAAGCGGGTCGATGCGCCCTATCGCAACGGGCGCGGCAAGAGCTGGGTGAAGGTCAAATGCATCAACAGGCAGGAATTCGTGCTCATCGGCTGGGCGAAGAGCAGTGCGCGGGGGCGGGCGTTCCGCTCGCTGCTGCTGGCGCAATATGAGGACGGCGCGCTGGTCTACAAGGGCAAGGTGGGAACGGGCTTCGACCTTGCCGCGATGGAGCAGCTGGCCGAGGCGATGGCGCCGCTGGCGACGGACAAGGCCCCCGCGCAGGTGCCCCGCGCCGAGGCGCGCGGCGCCCGCTGGATCAGGCCGAAGCTGGTGGCGGAGGTCGCCTTTTCCGAATTCACCGGCGACGGGCGGGTGCGCCATGGCAGCTTCATCGGCCTGCGCGCCGACAAGAAGCCGGAAGCGGTGACGCCGGAACGGGCGGAGCCCGCGCCCGCGCCCGAAAGTGCGATCAAAATCACCAATCGCGACCGCGTGCTCTTTCCCGACAGCGGGCAGACCAAGGGCGATCTCGCCGATTATTATGCGCGCCTTGCGCCGCTGATGCTGCCCTTTGCCGCCAACCGCCCGATCAGCCTCGTCCGCTGCCCGCAGGGGCGGGCGCGCAAATGCTTCTTCCAGAAGCATGACAGCGGCGCCTTCGGCCCGCATGTGCACCATGTGCCGGTGAAGGAGAAGGACGGTGGGGTCGAGGACTATATCTATATCGAGGATGCCGACGGCCTGCTCGCCTGCGTGCAGATGGGCACGATCGAGTTTCACGCCTGGGGCAGCCGCGCCGACGCGGTGGAGCGGCCCGACCGGATGATCTTCGACCTCGACCCGGACGAAGGGCTGGGCTTCGACGAGGTGAAGCGGGCGGCGCGCGACATTCGCGACCGGCTGGGCGATATCGGCCTCGTCTCCTTCGCGATGCTGTCGGGCGGCAAGGGCGTGCATGTGGTGGTGCCGCTGACGCCCGGCCATGACTGGGAAACGCACAAGGATTTCGCCCATCGGTTCGCGGAGGCGCTGAGCACCGCAGAGCCGGAGCGTTTCGTCGCGACGATGAGCAAGGCCAAGCGCAAGGGGCGCATCTTCATCGACTGGCTGCGCAACCAGCGCGGCAGCACGGCGATCCTGCCCTATTCCGCCCGCGCCCGCGCCGGCGCGCCGGTCGCCGTGCCGATGGGCTGGGACGAGCTGGAGGACGTGAAGGACGCGCATCCCTTCTCGATCGAGGATGCGGAGCGGCTGATCGACCGGGCCGGGCAGCTCAAGGGCTGGGGCTTTGCGGCGCAGACGCTGCCGGATATCTGACGCCGGCCGGTGTCATCCGGCCGTGGCGGCGATGCGACGAGGCGTGACGATCCGGGGCGAACTTTGCGCCCTCTCCCTCGTTGAGCGGAAAAGGAGAAAGCCGATGACCGAGATGATCGGAAAGCTGAAGGAAGACGCGCTGCCCGGCCATGAGAGCAAGCTGGAGCCCAAGCCGGAATGGCAGCCCCGCTATCCCGGATCGGGGCGGCTGGAAGGGAAGGTGGCGATCGTCACCGGCGGGGACAGCGGCATCGGCCGCGCCGTCGCCGCCCTCTATGCGCGTGAGGGGGCGGATATCGCCATCGCCTATCTGCTGGAGGATGACGACGCCGCCGAAACGAAGCGCATCGTCGAGGCGGAGGGCCGCCGCGCCATCGCCATCCGCGCCGATCTCGGCTCGCGCGAGGCGTGCGAGCAGGTGGTGCGGGAAACGATGGACGCGTTCGGGCGGATCGATATCCTCGTCAACAATGCGGGCGAGCAGCACCCGGACAAGGACATCACCGACATCACCGAGGAGCAGCTGAAGCGCACCTTCCAGACCAACATCTTCGCGATGTTCTATCTGGTGCAGGCTGCCCGCCCGCATCTGAAGGCTGGCGCGGCGATCATCAACTGCACCTCCGTCACCATGTATCAGGGGTCGAAGGAGCTGCTCGACTACAGCGCCACCAAGGGCGCGATCACCGCCTTCACCTGGTCGCTGTCGGAAAATCTGGTGGGGGAGGGCATCCGCGTCAACGCCGTCGCGCCGGGGCCGATCTGGACGCCGCTCAACCCCTGCGGCGGGGCCAGCCCGGAAAAGCTGGAGGATTTCGGCAAGAACACGCCGATGGGCCGCCCCGGCCAGCCCAATGAGGTGGCGCCGTCCTTCCTCTTCCTCGCCTGCGAGGACGCGAGCTACATGTCCGGACAGGTGCTGCACCCCAATGGCGGGATCATCGTCAACGGGTGATGGATTGAACGATCGCCGCTATCCGGTCACAGCCGCGCCCGGCACCAGCCGGCGATGAAGCTGCGCGTCGGTTCTATATTGTCGGCGCCGGTATGCTCGACGCCGCCTTCACAGCTTCACCCGCGCGCTGCGCGCCGAGTTGGCGGACCGTCTCCTGTCCGCGTCGTGGAGACCATTCCCCCGCCCGCCGCGCGCGAGGAACTGGAGCGCATCGCCGCGCTCGTCAATGGCGACGGCGACTGACGCCGGGCCGGTCGGGATCAGCCCAGATGGGAGTCGGCATGGGCCTGCACACGGGCGAAGGCCGCATGGGCGCCCGCGCTCACCCGCTCTTCCTCTTCCGGCGGCAGCGGGGCTGCGTCCAGCTGCGCGGTGAAGGCGCGCCAATGGGCGGCCGGTCCTTCGGGCGCCGGGGCCAGATGCCGCGCGCCATGATCGTCGGAAAGGCCGAGCTTCGCCGCCTCCTTGCGCAGCAGCGCGGCCCCCATGGTGGAGCCTTCCGCGACATAGAGCCAGCCCAGCGCGGTGGCGATATCCGGCGGCGTGCCGGGCGCGAAGGCGCGGCCGCTCTCGCCAGCGGGCAGGGGCACGCCCAGATCGGCGAGGTCCGCCGCGATCAGCCCCAGCCGCTTGCGCCCGGCGAGTCCGGGGAACAGCGCCTGAAGGCGGGCATCGTCATAAAGCGCCTCAATATCCCGGTGGAACAGATATTGCACCTGTACGAACCGCGCATAGCCTTCCACGCTGGCGAAGGAGGCGGTGGCCATGATCGACCGGTCCAGCCGGTCGTGGACCTCATGGGTCAGCGCCTTCAGCCTTCCGGCTCGCGAGGGGTCGAGGGTCTGGGTGGTCATGATCCGTCCTTTCGTCGGCCATGGCCATAGCATTTTTGCGAACGGCTCGCAATGAATGCCGCGCCGGAAGGCGTCCGTCCGGGGTGAGGGCGGGGCCGGTCGCATCCGGTCCCGCCTGCTTCTCGTCAGAAGCGCGTCTTGACGGTCAGGCCGTAGGTGCGCGGGTCGCCCAGCGTGCCGGTGACCGCGCCGGTATTGCCCGCCGAGAGGGACAGGAAATAATCCTTGTCCAACAGGTTGCGGCCCCAGAGCTGAAGGTCGACCCGGCCATCGAGCGCCCGGATGCCGATCCGCGCATTGACCAGCGAATAGCCGGGGATGAGCGAATAGCGCGAAAGGCTGGCGGTGGTGTAGTAGTTGGAGCGGTAGCTGTAATCGGCCCCGGCATAGAGTTCGCTGTCCGCGCCGAACACCGACCCGACCGCCTTGCGCGCCTCGCCGCCGGCCGACGCCGCCCATTTCGACACGCCCGGCAGCCGCGCGCCGTCGAGGTTGCATGAGGTTTGGCCGGTTATCTCGATCGGGCAGGGCGCGGTCGAATAGCTCACATATTCGGCGTCGGTATAGGTCGCCGAGGCGTAGAGCGAGAGCCATTGGGCGGGCGCGGCCCGCAAGTCCGCCTCGAAACCGCGCGTGCGGACCTTGCCGACATTGGTGAAGAAGGAGATGTTGTTGCGGTCGACATCGACCACGGTGGTCTGATAGCCGCTGTCGTCGGTCCAGAAGCCCGCGAAATTGGCGGTCAGGCGGTTGCCCCACCAGCCGGTCTTGAGGCCGATTTCATAGCTGTCGATCGTCTCCGGCTTGATCACCGGATTGGCGGCATAGGGGCCGGTCGTCACGATATTGGCGAGGTTGAGGCCGCCGAACTTGTTGCCCCGGCCGTAGGTCGCGTAGAGAAGCGCGTCGGGCGTCACCTTCCACGCCAGCGTGACCTGCCCGGACAGGCGGCCTTCCCTAGTTTCCGCCGCGAAATAATTGGCCGCGCCAT
Organism: Sphingobium jiangsuense; assembly: GCF_014196495.1. Classification (GTDB taxonomy): domain Bacteria; phylum Pseudomonadota; class Alphaproteobacteria; order Sphingomonadales; family Sphingomonadaceae; genus Sphingobium; species Sphingobium jiangsuense. The sequence goes on along the minus strand of NZ_JACIDT010000029.1, from coordinate 25,882 downwards.
AGCGGGCGCGAATGGCGAGCGCGTCGGTGCGCTGCTGCTCCGTCAGCCCGTCGAGGCTGGCGCCGCTGACCGTCTGGTCGAACCAGCCCGTCTTGGTTTCATAGGTGTAGCGCAGGCCCGTGGTGAGGTCGAGCGTCGGGGTGATGTGCCAGATCGCCTGGGCGAAGGCGGCATAGCTGTTGGTGACCGGCTTCGACCGGCCGACGATGGTGTAGCCGTTGAGCGCGGCCGCGCCGGTGACCGGGTCGGTGCTGGGCGCGAGGAACCAGTCGGCGGCGCGGCTGCCATAGGCGTTGAGCGCCTCGGCATCGATCTTCTGCCACAGATAATAGAGGCCCGCGACATAATCGACCGCGCGCGTGCCTTCCGAGGCGATGCGCAGTTCCTGGCTGAACTGGCGCTGTTCGTTGCTCTGGTGGAAATCCGTTCCGGCGTCGAGCGGGGTGCTGTCGCCGTCATTGTGCGGATACCAGTTCCACGCGCGCCACGACGTCACCGAGGTCAGCGTGTGGCCGGGGATGGTGAGGTCGGCGATGGCGGTGATGCCGCCCTGCGACATCTTGTAGCGCGGATCGGCGTTGACGTCGACGACGCGCGCGCCCGGATCGATGGGCACGGGGGTGTAGCCCAGCCGCGCGGCGCGGGCGGCATAGTTGTTCGGGAAGGCGGCGCCGTTGTCATAGGCCGAGATCACGCCGGTCAGCACGGCGGCGGCGGTCTTCGAGCGCTGGCGCGCATAATCGCCGATCAGGCGCAGCTTGAAATTCTCGCCGGGTGTGAACAGCAACTGCCCGCGCAGCCCGAAATCGTGATAATCCTGCGTTTTCGCGCCGTCATAGCGGTTGGTGACATAGCCGTCGCGGTCGGTCTTGGCGACATAGAGGCGCGCGGCGAGCGTGTCCGCGACCAGCGGCCCGCTGACATAGGCGTGGATCTGGCGGAAATCATAATTGCCGACGGTGACGTCGCCGCCGCCCTCGAAGGTGAAGGTCGGCTGCTTGGTGGTGATGACGACCGCGCCCGCTGAGGTGTTCTTGCCGAACAGCGTGCCCTGCGGCCCGCGCAGCACCTCGATCCGCTCGATATCGGCGAGGTCGAACACCGCCTGCCCCGGACGGGCGAGATAGACCTGATCGACATAGACGCCGACCGCCGGTTCCAGCCCGTCATTATAGACCGACACATTGTTGCCCAGGCCGCGAATGTTGATGCTGGTGTTGCGCGGGTTGGTGACGGTGACGACGAGGCTGGGGGTCAGCTGTTGCAGGTCGCGCAGATTATAGGTGCGGGTGGCGGCCAGCTGTTCCGTGCCATAGGCGTTGGCGGCGACGGGCACGTCCTGGATGCTCTCATCCCGGCGGCGCGCGCTGACGATGATGGTGTTGTAGTCGGCATCGGCGTCGGACACCGCATCGGCGGGCGCGGCGGAAGGCGCGTCGTTTGCCCACAGGGGCGTGGCGATGGCGGCCGCGGACGACAGCAGGAGCACGGAAACGGAACGAGAGAAGCTGATCATGAAATCCCCTTTTGGGTGCGACGAACAATGCCTTCGAACAGGCTTTTTATTTCAAGCGAATTGGTAGAGATCGAGTCGTCCAAGGCCAACGAAGATTTTCTATCATAACAGTAGAGATAAATTTTCTTGGGCGGGGCCTTTCCCTCGGCAATGTTCGGGGGTCAATTCGCACGGGCCGGTTCGCGGCTTTTTTCGGGGAGTATCATGAAGAAGAAAATGTTGATTCTGGGTGCCTTGCTGGCCGGGAGCCTGCTGTCCGCCTCCCTTTCCGCGCAGGTTTCCGCGCAACCGGCTTCCGGTGGGGAAACCGCGCCTGCCGGCCCGCGCGATCAGCAGGCGCAGCGGCCCAATTTCCTGCTGATCGTCGCGGACGACCTCGGCTGGTCGGATCTCGGCGCCTTCGGCGGAGAGATCGACACGCCCAATCTCGATGCGCTCGCGCTGAGCGGCGTGCGCTTCACCGGCTTTCACACCGCGCCGACCTGCTCGCCCACGCGGGCCATGCTGCTGAGCGGGGTGGATCATCATCAGGCGGGCATCGGCACCATGGCCGAGGCCCTCACCCCCGCCACGGCCGGGCGGCCGGGCTATGAGGGCTATCTCAACGACCGGGTCGCCTCGGTCGCGGAACTGCTGCATCAGGGCGGCTATCGCACAGTCATGTCGGGCAAATGGCATCTGGGCCTGACCGAGGAACGCGGCCCGGCCGCGCGCGGGTTCGAGCGTTCCTATGCGCTGTTGCAGGGGCTGGGCAACCATTTCGGCGAGGACCAGAACAAGGCGTGGCGCAAATATGACGCCGCCCCGACCTATCGGGAAAACGGCAAGGTCGTCAGCTATCCCAGGGGCCGCTATTCCGCCGATTATTTCACCGACCGGCTGATCGGATTCCTGGAGGAAGGCGCGAAGGACGACCGCCCCTTCTTCGCCTATCTGCCCTACACCGCCCCGCACTGGCCGATGCAGGCCCCGGCGGAGGTGATCGCCCGCTACAAGGGCCGTTATGACGAGGGCTATGAGGCGCTGCGCGCCGCGCGGCTGGCCCGGCAGAAGGAACTGGGGCTGGTCCCGCTCGACCTCCAGCCGCATCAATGGGAAGGCGTGAAGCCATGGGCATCGCTCTCGCCGGAGGAAAAGGCGATCGAGGCCCGCAAGATGGAGGTCTATGCGGCGATGGTCGACCGCATGGACAAGAATGTCGGCCGCGTGGTCGAAACCCTGAAGCGCCTCGGCAAATATGAGGATACGGTGATCCTGTTCCTGTCCGACAACGGGCCGGAAGGAAACACGATTGACGCGCCGTTCCAGGTGCGGGGGATCGAGAACGGCAACAGCAGGCTGGGCATCGACAACAGCCTCGGCAATATCGGCACGGCGACCTCCTATGTCGGCTATGGCGCGGGCTGGGCGCAGGCCAACAGCTCCCCGTCCTGGCTGGTGAAGGGCTATCCGACCGAAGGCGGCACGCGCGTCACCGCCTTTGCCGCCGGTCGCGGCGTCGCCGGGCGCCGGATCGCGCGCGGTTATCTGAATGTCGCGGACGTCGCGCCGACGCTGCTGGACCTTGCCGGGCTGACGCAGCCCGCCGCCTATAAGGGACGCGAGATACTGCCGATTCAGGGCAGGAGCATCGTGCCGGTGCTGGCGAACGAGGCGGCCGAGGTGCGCAAGCCGTCCGAGCCGGTCGGGACCGAATTGTTCTTCCGCCGCGCGTTGCGCAAGGGGGACTGGAAGGCGGTCTATCTGCCGAAATCCGCCGGGGCCTATTCTCGCGACGGCGGCGCGGAAGGGACATGGCAGCTGTTCAACCTCGCGGTCGATCCGGCGGAGAGCAAGGACCTCGCGGCGCGGGAGCCGGAAAAGCTGCGCGAACTGGTCGCCGACTGGGATGCCTATGCGCGGGAAAAGGGCGTGGTCGTTCCTGCGGCGCGATAGTCATGGAATGGCGGTTTGGGGTGGGGATGGCCCTTCGCCCCCGCCGCCACCCCGGCGCAGGCCGGGGTTGCAGGCCGTCTCCTGAGATACCAGCCTGCGCTGGCATGACGTGACGGGGAATGGGTCGCGAACGCCCTGAACGCCCAAAAAGGGCGAGGTCCGGTCACGCCCGGCCTCGCCCCTTTCCCGATTTTCCGCACGAGGGATATGGTCATTCGCCGCAAATGCTTTAAGGCATGCGTCCGATGAACGGATGGCGAGCCAGTCGGCCCCTGCAAGGGGTATTCGGCGCACTGCTTTTGTGCGTGCTGGCCGTTCGCGCGCTGGTTCCGACCGGTTATATGCCGGTCGCCAGTCCGCAAGGCGTCATCATTTCCATGTGTACCGGCGCGGGGGCGGTGAAGGCCTTCGTGCCCACCGATGCCGGTCATCAGGACGACTCGTCCGGCAAGATGGACGGCAGCTGCGTCTTCGCCGCCGGGCTGGGCCATGGCCTGTTGCAGCCCTGGGCGGATGCGGGGCCGGTTTTCCTGATCGGCGCGATCCTGTTGCGTCATGGCCGCGCGATCGCCGACCTGACCGTCCATCGCCTCGCCGCGCCTCCTCCCCCGGCCCACGCCCCGCCCGCGCCGGCCCGATGAGGTCGATGCGGCGGACGGCGGCTTTCCCCTCGTTCGCCCGGATTTTCCCTTCCGCCTGACGGCGGCGGTCGCGCGCGTGCGCGGCCGGGACGAACGAGATATTTCATGACGAACAAGCCATGGGCGCGCCGCGCGCCTGCCTTTCGGGCAGGGGCGGGCGCAGCACCCCACCTTGCGGCCGGTCCGAACCGCGCCAGCAACACAAACAACAAGACCATCGAAATCAGGGAGAGAAAGATGAGAGCAGCCTGTCGCATGCTCGCGGCGCTGGGCGCCGCGCACGCGCCATTCTTGTGGGCGCAGGAACCGGCGCACCATGTCGACACCAGCTTTTCGGTGGGCGAGATCATCGTCACCGCGCGCGGCATGGCGGGCAATTCGGCCAATGTGACGACATCGATCGACCGGCTGGGCGGCGACGTCGCGCAGCAGGCCAATGTCAATTACGCATGGGAACTGATCGGCCGCCTGCCCGGCGTGATGCTGACCAACTTCAACCAGGGCACCACCAGCGGCAAATTCTCGTTCCGGGGCTTCAACGGCGAGGGCGAGATCAACGCGGTCAAGCTGCTGATCGACGGCATCCCGTCCAACAGCAATGACGGCAACATGCCGTTCATCGACAGCCTGTTCCCGCTCGACATCGCCGGGGTGGAGGTGGTGCGCGGCACGTCCGACCCGCGCTACGGCCTGCATGCGATCGCCGGGAGCGCCGATATCCTCACGCGCATCGGCGGCACCTATCTGGACGCCAAAGCCTCGGCGGGCAGCTTCGCCACCTATGAAGGCCAGCTTTCCGTGGGGCTGGAACGCGGCGGGCTGAGCCAGAATTATCTGGTCGCCTACAGGGAATCGGGCGGCTATCGCGACCATGGCGATCTCGACCGGCTGAGCCTTGCGGGCAAATGGTTCTACAGCCTCTCGCCCGATGTGCGGCTGGGCGCGATCGCCCGCTATTATCGTGGCACCGCGCAGGAGCCGGGCTATCTCACCTATGCGGACAGCCGCGCCGCCCCGCGCATGACCAACGCCTATAACGCCACCGACGGCGACAAGCGCGCAACGCAGCAATATAGCCTGCATCTCGACGCTAGCTTCAACGAGCGGCTGGACTGGACCGCCAAGGCCTATTTCAACCGGCTGCGCGACGATCGCTATGTCCAGTTCTCGGCCGGCACCGCGCAGCAGCGGCGCGTGACCAACGAGGATCAATGGGGCGTGCTCGCCGCGCTGCATTATCATGCGAGCGTCGCCGGCATGCCGCTGATGCTGGAGGTCGGCGGCGACTATCAGGATCAGGACAATATCTCCCGCCGCTATCTCTCGGTGCGGCGGGTGGCGACCAGCCAGACCCGCGATCAGGCGTTCGCGCTGAAGGTCGGCGGCGTCTATGCGCAGGCGATCTGGGAGGCGACGCCATGGCTGCGCCTGACGCCCGCCTATCGCATCGACTGGGTGGGTGGCCATTTCCGCAACCTGCTGGGTAATAGCGAGGCGCCGATCAACGATTATGGTGCGATCCGCCAGCCGAAGATGAGCGTCACCCTGATGCCCGCCAAGGGCATGACGCTCTACGGCAATTGGGGCCGCAGCTTCCAGATCGGCGTCGGGTCGGGTGCCTATCTCATCCCGCCGCGCCAGACCGACCTTGCGCCCTCGATCAACACCGGCTGGGAAACGGGCGTCAAATATGCGCCTGGCGAGCGGCTGGAAGGGCGCGTCGCGCTGTGGCAGCAGAAGGCAACGGGGGAGATCAAGCGCAAGCTCAACGATCCGCTGGGCGACAGCGAGAATCTGGGCGCGACGCGGCGGCGCGGCATCGACGTGCAGCTGAGCGCGCGGCCGGTGGCGGGCCTGTCCTTCTGGGGCGCGCTGTCGCATCAGAGGGGCACGATCCTCACCCCCGACCCGGCGACGCCGCAGTACAAGGGCAATGATATCGATCATGTGCCGCACTGGCTGTTTTCCGGCGGTGTCGATTTCACCGCCGTGCCGCGCCTGCGCCTCTCGCTCTGGGGCGGGGGACAATCCTCCTATGAACTGGCGAGCGACAATGCGCGGGGCCGCTGGGGCGACTATGCGACGCTGAATGCGGAGGCGGCGTATCAGCTCACGCCGCAGGTGGAACTGTCGCTGTCGGCCCGCAACATCACCGACGAGCGCTATGAATATGTCTGGTGGGACGGCGCGCAGACGATGCACAGCCCGGCCGACGGCGCCAATGCGACCGCCGCCGTGCGCCTGCGGTTCTGAAGGCCATGGCCCCGCGTGCCCGCATCCGCGTCCGCGCGCTGCTGCGCCGGCTCCACCTCTGGCTGGGGCTGACGCTGGGGCTGCTGTTCGCGCTGCTGGGCGTCACCGGCTCGGCGCTTGTATTCTATCCGCAGATCGATGCCTTGCTGCATCCAGAGCTGCGGGTGGAGGCTGTGGGGCAGGCGCCGGGCTGGTCCTCGCCGGTGTGGGACGAGGCGCTGGCGACGGTGCAAGCGCGCTGGCCCGACAAGACCGGCCCGTGGCGGTTCGAGGTGACGGGCGAGGCAGGCCCGATCCCCGCGCGCTATTACGACCCGCCGGAGCGTGCGGGCAGGCTGTTCGCGCCGATGATGGCGTGGCTCTCGCCCGATGGGCGGGAGGTGCTGCGCCGCGACTATTGGGGCGATTATGCGATGACGTGGATCTACGATCTGCACATGCAGCTGCTCGCCGAGGCGACCGGCAAGCAGGTCGTCGGCTGGTCGGGGCTCGTCATGCTGCTGTTGCTGGTGAGCGGGCTGGCGGTCTGGTGGCCGAAGGCAAGCTGGCGCAAGGCGTTGGCGTTCAAGCGCGATGCCGTGCCGACGCGGCGGCTGCGCGACATTCACAAGCTGGTGGGGCTGGCCAGCCTGCTGCTGCTCCTGATCCTCGTCGCCACCGGCGTGCTGCTGGCGCTGCCGGTGGAGCGGGACAAGGCGCTGGCCGCCACGCTCGGCCCGGTTGCGCCGCTGCCCGCGCCCGATCCGTTGCCGGGCGAGGGGCCGCCGGTCAGCATTGCCCGTGCGCTGGCCGCCGCCCATCGCGCGGTGCCGGATGCGCGGCTGGCGTGGATCGAGACGCCGGGGGTGGCCAAGAACGGAGGTAGCGGCGTCTATCGCTTCCGGGTGCAGGTGCCGGGCGACCCCAGCCGCCGTTTCCCGCACAGCTATATCTTCGTCGATCCCCGTTCGGCGATGGTGCTGGCGGTGCACGATATCCGCCGGGGCAACGCCGCGAGCGCGGTGAACGACTGGCTTCATCCGCTGCATGACGCCTCCATCGGCGGCCTCGCGACGCGGCTGCTGGCGGTGGCGGCGGGGCTGGCGCCGCTGCTCCTCTTCGTCACCGGCCTGCTGCACTGGCGGCGGCGGACGAGGGCACGGCCACGATAGCGGTTGGCAGCGCGGCGCCATGGGTTTAAGGGCGGTTCCATGCTGCGCCTGACCGGATTGAAACTGCCCCTCGACCATGCGGCCGAGGCGATGCCCGCCGCCATTTGCGAGCGCCTCGGCATCGCGGCGGAGGCGCTGCGCGGCTATGAGATCGTGCGGCGCGGCAATGATGCGCGCCGGAAAAGCGCGATCCTGCTGGTCTATACCGTCGATGTCGATCTGGACGGCGAGGCGGAGGTGCTGGAGCGGCTGAAGGGCGACCATGAAGTGCGCCCCCGGCCGGACACCGATTATCATTTCGTCGCCCATGCGCCGGAGGGCTGGTCCGGCCTGCGCCCCGTGGTCGTCGGCGCGGGGCCGTGCGGGCTGTTCGCCGGGCTGCTGCTGGCGCAGATGGGCTTTCGCCCGATCATCCTCGACCGGGGCAAGATCGTGCGGGAACGGACCAGGGACACCTGGGGGCTGTGGCGCCGGGGCGAGCTCAACCCCGATTCCAATGTGCAGTTCGGCGAAGGGGGCGCGGGCACCTTCTCGGACGGCAAGCTCTATTGCCGGGTGAAGGACCCGCGCCTGCTGGGCCGCAAGGTGCTCGACGAGTTCGTCAAGGCGGGCGCGCCCGCCGATATCCTCTATGAGGCGCACCCCCATATCGGCACTTTCCGCCTCGTCTCGATGGTCGAGACGATGCGCCGCACGATAGAGGAACTGGGCGGCGAATATCGCTGGCAGACGCGGGTGGACGATCTGGAGCTGGAACGCCTGTCCGACGGGCGGCAGGCGCTGCGTGGCCTGCACCTTGGCGACGGCAGCTTTCTGGAGGCCGACCATGTGGTGCTGGCGATCGGCCATAGCGCCCGCCCGACCTTCGAGATGCTGCACCGGCGCGGCGTGCATATGGAGGCCAAGCCCTTTTCCATCGGCGTGCGGATCGAGCATCCGCAGGCGTGGATCGACGAGGCGCGCTACGGCAGGTTCGCGCGCCACCCGATCCTCGGCGCGGCCGCCTACAGCCTCGCGCATCATTGCGAGGGCGGGCGGACGGTCTACAGCTTCTGCATGTGTCCCGGCGGGCGGGTGGTCGCCGCGACGTCCGAGGAAGGGCGCGTCGTCACCAACGGCATGAGCCAATATAGCCGCGCCGAGTTCAACGCCAATTCGGGCCTTGTCGTCGCCATCGACCCGGAACGCGACTATCCCGGCGGGCCGCTGGCGGGCATCGATTTCCAGCGCCATTGGGAATCGCTCGCCTATGTCGCGGGCGGGTCGAACTACAACGCGCCGGGGCAGAAGGTGGGGGATTTCCTCGCCGGGCGCCCCTCGACGGAACTGGGCGAGATCGTTCCTTCCTACAAGCCCGGCGTCACCATGACCGATTTGTCGCAATGCCTGCCCGCCTTCGCGGTGGAGGCGATGCGCGAGGCGCTGCCGGTGTTCGGGCGGCAGATCCCGAAATACGACCATCCCGATGTGGTGATGACCGGCGTGGAGACGCGCACCTCCTCCCCGGTAAGGATCACGCGGGACAAGGATTTCCAGAGCCTCAACGTCGAGCGGCTGTTCCCGGCGGGCGAGGGCGCGGGCTATGCGGGCGGCATCCTCTCCGCCGCGATCGACGGCATCAAGGTGGCCGAGGCGGTGGCGCGGAGCATGGTGGGGCGGAGCTGAAGCCAACGCGTCACCCCAGCGCAGGCTGGGGTCGCAGGCCATGTCGCGCGCCGCCTCCTGAGATGCCGGCCTGCGCTGGCATGACGTTGGGGAGAGGAAAGAGTCAGCCCGCCTCCAGCGCGTCCAGCGCTTCGCTGGCCTCCATCCAGAGCATTTCCGCTTCCTCGATCTTCTGCTCGATATCGGCGCGGCGGACCATCAGTTCGGTCATCGTCCTGCCTTTCTCCTTCGGCCCCGCCGCCGCCGGATCGAACAGCGCGCGGTCGATGTCGGATCGCTGCGACGTCAGCTCCGCGAGCAGCTTCTCGCTTTTCTTCACATCGGCCTGAAGCGTCTTGTAGCGTTCCCGCGCCTCGGCATTGGCGCGGCGGTCGGCCTTGCGGTCGGTCTTCCTCGCCATGTCCGATTGCGGTGCCGCCGCGCCCCGGCCCAGCACGAAATCGGTGTAATCCTCCAGCGATCCGGCGAATTCCTTCGCCTGCCCGCCATCGACCAGCACCAGCCGGTCGGCGGCCAGCTCGATCATGTGCCGGTCGTGGCTGACGATCACCACCGCGCCCGCATAGCTGTTCAATGCCTGCACCAGCGCCTCGCGGCTGTCGACGTCGAGATGGTTGGTCGGCTCGTCGAGGATCAGCAGATGCGGCGCGTTGCGGGTGATGAGCGCCAGCGCCAGCCGCGCCCGCTCGCCGCCCGACAGCGTGCCGACCTTCTGCGTCGCGCGGTCGCCGGAAAAGCCGAAGCGGCCCAGTTGCGCGCGCACCGCGCCGGGCGTCGCGCCCTTCATCGCGCGGGTCATATGGTCGAGCGGGGTGTCGTCCACGTCCAGCTCCTCCACCTGATATTGGGTGAAATAGCCGACGTTCATCTTGCCGCTCGCGTTCATCGCGCCGTCCATCGGCGGCAGCTGCGCGGCGAGCAGGCGGGCCAGCGTCGTCTTGCCGTTGCCGTTCTTGCCGAGCAGCGCGATGCGGTCGTCCGGGTCGATGCGCAGGTTGAGCCGCTGGAGCACCGGCCGCTCGTCATAGCCGACCGCCGCCATGTCAAGCGTGATGAGCGGCGGGCGCAGCGGTTCGGGATCGGGGAAGGTGAAGCTCAGCGTCGGGTCCTCGATCGCCGCCGCGATGGGCTGCATCCGCGCCAGCGCCTTGGCGCGCGACTGCGCCTGCTTCGCGGTGCTGGCGCGCGCGCTGTTGCGGGCGATATAGTCCTGTAGCTTGGCGCGCTCCGTCGCCTGCTTTTCCCGCGCCGCTTCCAGCTGGGCCAGCCGCTCGGCTCGCTGCCGCTCGAACGCGTCATAGCCGCCGGGATAGAGCGTCACCCGGCCGTTTTCGAGGTGCAATATATGATCGACCACATTGTTCAGCAGGTCGCGCTCATGGCTGATGATGAGGATCGTCGCGCGATAATCCTTCAGGAAATTTTCCAGCCACAGCGAGGCTTCGAGGTCGAGATGGTTCGACGGCTCGTCGAGCAGCAGCAGGTCCGGCGCGGAAAAGAGCAGCGCGCCCAGCGCCACGCGCATCTTCCAGCCGCCCGAATAGCTGTCGAGCGGGCGCTGCTGCATCTCCTCGTCGAAGCCGAGGCCGGTCAATATGCGTCCGGCGCGGGCAGGCGCGCTGTAGGCGTCGATGGCGATCAGCCGGTCGTGGATGTCGCCGAGGCGGTGCGGGTCGTCGCAGGTCTCGCTCTCGGCCAGCAGCGCGGCGCGCTCGGCATCGGCGGCGAGGACGGTTTCGAACGGCGTCGCGCTGCCGCTCGGCGCTTCCTGCGCGATATAGCCGATGCGGGTGCCGCGCGGCATGTCGATGCCGCCGCCGTCCGGGTCGATCTGGCCGATGATCGTTTTCATCAGCGTGGATTTGCCCGCGCCGTTGCGGCCGATCAGCCCGACGCGCGCGCGGGGCGGCAGCGACGCGCTCGTCCGGTCGAGGATGACGCGCCCGCCCAGGCGCACGGTGATGTCGTTGATCGTCAGCATGCCCGCGCCGTTAGCATGATGCGGCGCGTCGGGTGAGAGGATTCTTGCATCGGCATTCGCGATATAGTCTAAGATATATCTTGAAAGTCGATATATCTTAGACTATATCGCGATTCATGAGACGATATGATTATGACAAAGCCAGGGAGAGAGATGGGGAGGAATACGGGTTCGCCGCTTCCTTCCGCGGCCATGGACGGCGGCGGGGCAAGCGGCTGTTCGACTATGGAGAGCTGCGCCTGCTGCTGCTCGCGATGATCGCGGGCCAGCCCCGGCACGGCTATGAACTCATCAAGGCGATAGAGGAGCGCATGGGCGGCAGCTACAGCCCCAGCCCCGGCGTCATCTATCCGACGCTCGCCTGGCTCGACGACATGGGATATGCCAGCATCGACGCCGAGGAGGCCGGGCGCAAGCGCTACCGGATCACGCCCTCCGGCGAGGCTTTCCTTGCCGCGAACCGGGCCTCGGCCGATGCGCTGCTGGCCCGCACCGGCCCGGCCGGAGGGGAGGGCGGCGACAGCGTCCCGGCCCCGATGATCCGCGCGATGGAAAATCTCAAGCTGGCGCTGCGCTTGCGCCTGCGCGGCGGCCCGATCGATCAGGCGACGGCGGAAAGCATCGCCGCCACGTTGGACGAGGCGGCCCGCGCCATAGAGCGGAGCTGATTTCAACGCCGCCGCGCCTTCCGGCCGTGGCGGGCACCCCTATGGAGAACGGAAAAAAGGCGGGGCGGACAACCGCTTACAGCCTTCATTCAACCCCCTTATCGGAGACATATATGACCCATCAGATTACCCGCCACCGGCACGAGATCAAACGCCACCGCCTGACCGTGAAGGAAAAGACCAACGTTACGCCGGGCATGATCCGTATCCTGCTGGAAGGCAGCGATCTGGCCGATTTCACCAGCCTTTCACCCGACGATCATGTGAAGCTGTTCGTTCAGGCCGATGACGGCACGCCCGCGATGCGCGATTACACGCCGCGCCGCTTCGATACCGGCGCGGGCACGCTGACGCTGGATTTCGCCGTGCATGACGCAGGGCCCGCGACCCGCTGGGCGATCGACGCGGCGGTGGGCGACGTGCTGGAAATCGGCGGCCCGCGCGGCTCGGTCACCATTTCCCCGACCTTCGACTGGTGGCTGCTGGTCGGTGACGAAACGGCGCTGCCCGCGATCGGCCGCCGTCTGGAGGAACTGCCCAAAGGCACGCGGGTCATCACCGTGGTGGCGGTCGCGGGGCCGGAGGAGGAGCAGCTTTTCTCCACCGAAACCGACCATCAGGCGATATGGGTGCACCGCCCGCTCGGCGAGGCCGCGAACCCGGAGCCGGTGCTCGCCGCGCTGGACCGGATCGACTGGCCCGCGGGCGACGGCTTCGTCTGGATCGCCAGCGAGGCGCAGGTCGCGCGCGCCGTCCGCGACCATGTGACCAGCCGGCGCAACCATCCCAAGGGCTGGCTGAAGGCGGCGGGCTATTGGAAGCAGGGCGTCGCCGACGCCCATGAAAAGCTGGAAGACTGAACCGCGACCGATAAGGCGGGCGGGGAAGAGAGAGCGTTCTTCCCCGCTCAGACCCTCGCTGCCGGCCTCGTTCCCCGCGTCCGCGCGCGCTTCCTCGCGTCGGCGTGCGGGCGCGTGCGGGCCAGCATGGTGACGGGCGGCAGGTTCACGCCCTGCCCGGTCAATATGCCCGCGCACAGGAAGATCGATCGGGTCAGCCGCTCGTCCGGGTGAAAGCTTTCGCCCTGGGTCCGGTATCGCTGCGCCCGCGCGATCCAGGCCAGCAATTGCAGCTCGTCCGTTCCCACCCACCGGCAGTTCCGGGGCTGGATCGTCAGCCCGTTTTCCTGCGCGAGCTGGCGCAGCTGGAAGAAGAACAGCCAATGCGTTCGCCCGTCCTCCGCCGGGGCGGGCGCGCCTTCCCCGGCGTCGTCATCGCTGCGCGCGGCGGCGCGGATCAGGCCGAGAATATGCCGCTCATGCCTCGGCCGGCGATGAAGCGGCATCCGCCCGGCCGGGGCGAGGGGGCCGTTATCCTGCTTGGGGAAATCCATCGAAAGACCATCCTGCGGGTGCTGGTGAGTTGATGCGAGCGAATCGCAGTTTCTCGCACCGGCGCGGGCGGGGTTCAAATGCCGCTGGCGGATATTGATTATTCCCGCTGCCGCCGCGCGGGCGCATCAGCGCAATGGATAATGGTTATCCATATTCATGCTATCCACCCCCGATAAAATGAAGCTAAAGGCGTGGATATTGCGAAGTAATCGCAATAAAATCCCGCTCATGCGGGCTGGTCCGGCCATCGGGAGATGTCATGTGTTTGGGTTTTGGCGTGCTGGCTTTTCACTGCGTGCTTCCGGTGCCGCGCGCCGGATTCCGTGCGAAGGGGTGGACGCGCTCGAAGCCGCGACGCGGGCCTGGTTCGCGTCCGATGTTGAGGGGAAGGACGGCCTGCTGGTAGGCGCGATGCCCTTCGACCGGGCCGGGCCGGTGGTGCTGGTGCAGCCGGAACAGGTGGAATGGGGCACGGGCGGGGACGGGGCCCTCCCCGCCGCCGCGCCTTCCGGTATCGCCATCGGCGGGCTGAGCGAATGCCCGCCCGCGTCCGTCTATGCCGACCGGGTGCGCCATGTGCTGCACGACATGGCCGCATCCGGCGGGGCCTTGCGCAAGGTCGTGCTGGCGCGCGGGCTGCGGATAGAGGCGGGCGCTCCGGTCGATCCGTTCGCCATCGTCGCGCGGCTGGCGGCGGACGAGAGCGTGACGACCTTCCTCGCCGATCTTGCCGCCGAAGGGGCGGGCGGCGCGACGCTGGTCGGGGCGACGCCGGAACTGCTGCTGTCCCGTCGGGGACGGACGGTGCTGTCCCACCCGCTCGCCGGTTCGGCCCGGCGCCATGCCGGCGAGGCGGAGGACAGGCAGGCGGCCGACGCCTTGCTGCGCTCGGAAAAGGACAGGCGAGAGCATGCGCTGGTGGTGGAGGCGATACTGGACCTGCTCGCCCCCCATTGCGCGCGGCTGGGCACGCCGGAGGGCACCGGCCTGCGCTCCACCGCGACGATGTGGCATCTGGGCACGCGGATCGAGGGGGAACTGAAATCGGACGACGCGCCCTCGGCCGCCGGGCTGGCCGCGCTGCTCCATCCGACGCCCGCCGTCGGCGGCTATCCCCGCGACGCGGCGCTGGAGGTGATCCGGGGGCTGGAACCGGAGGGGCGCGGCTATTATGCAGGGGCGCTTGGCTGGGTGGATGCACGGGGCGACGGCGAATGGCACGTCACCCTGCGCTGCGCGCTGGTGGAGGGGGGCAGCCTGATGCTGCATGCCGGGGCGGGCATCGTGCCCGGCTCCGATCCCGACGCGGAAGTGGCGGAAACCGCGGCCAAGTTCCGGGCGATGTTGCAGGCGCTCGGCGTGGATGAACGGGATGCGGTTCTGGAGAAGGTGGCGTGATCAAGGCATTGGCGCAAATCTGGCCGGAGGAGTTCGCGGCGCGCTATCGCGAGCGGGGCTATTGGACGGACGAGACGTTCCCGGCCGTGCTGGCGCGGCAGGCGGCGGAAAGGCCGGATGCGGTGGCCGTGGCCGGGCAGGGGCGGCGCTGGACCTATGGCGAGCTGGCCGCGCGGGCGGATCGGGCGGCGGCGGGCTTTCTGGCGCTGGGGCTGCGGCCCGGCGACCGGGTGATCGTGCAACTGCCCAATATCCCGGAATTCCTCGCGGTGGTGTTCGGCCTGTTTCGGGCCGGGCTGATCCCCATATTCACGCTGCCCGCCCACCGGCAGACGGAAATCGTCCATTTCGCGCGCAAGTCCGAGGCGGTCGCCTATGTGATCGCGGATCGGCATGAGGGCTTCGACTATCGCCCGCTCGCCAATGCGGTGCGGGCGGAGGTGTCCGCCGTGCGCCATGTCATCGTCGTCGGCGAGGCGGGTGGCGATCAGGTCGGCTTTGACGGCATTGATGCCGATCCCGCGGCCCTGCCCGACAGCGCGCCGTCGCCGCAATCGGTCGCGCTGGTGCAGATTTCGGGCGGCAGCACCGGCCTTTCCAAGCTGATCCCGCGCACCCATGCCGATTATCTCTATTCCATCCGCGCCAGCAACGCGATTTGCGGCATCACGCCAGACAGCGTCTATCTGGCCGCGCTGCCGGTCGCGCATAATTTCCCGATGAGTTCGCCCGGCATCTTCGGCGCGATCCATGCCGGGGCGCGAGTGGTGATGGCGCCGTCGCCGACGCCCGATGTCGCCTTTCCGCTGATCGAGCAGGAGGGGGTGACGATCACCGGGCTGGTGCCGCCGCTGGCGCTGCTCTGGTTGCAGGCCGCGCCCCGGACGAAGGCCGACCTGTCCAGCCTTCAGGTGTTGCAGGTCGGAGGGGCCAAGTTCATGCCGGAGGCTGCGCGGCGGGTGCGGCCGGTGCTGGGCTGCACGCTGCAACAGGTGTTCGGAATGGCCGAAGGGCTGGTCAACTATACGCGCCTCGACGACCCGGAGGACATCATCACCGATACGCAGGGACGCGCGATCTCGCCCGACGACGAGGTGCTGATCCTCGACGATGCGGGCGATCCGGTGCCGGAGGGCGAGCCGGGCAACCTGCTGACGCGCGGGCCCTATACCATCCGCGCCTATCATGACGACCCGGCGGCCAATGCCCGGTCCTTCACGCCCGACGGCTTTTACCGCACCGGCGACGTGGTGAAGCGGCTGCCGGGCGGCTATCTGGTCGTGCAGGGGCGCGCGACCGACCATATCAACCGCGCGGGCGAGAAGATCTCCGCCGAGGAGATAGAGGATCATCTGCTCGCCCATCCGCAGATATTCGACGCGGCGGTGGTATCGGTGCCGGACCGCTTCCTGGGCGAGCGCAGCTGCGCCTTCATCATCGCGCAGGGAGAAGCGCCGCGCCCGGCGGACCTCAAGGCATGGATGCGCGGGCGGGAAATCGCGGCGTTCAAGATTCCCGACCAGATCGTCTTCGTCGAGGATTTCGCCACCACCGCCGTCGGCAAGATCAGCCGCAAGGAACTGCGCGCCTCGCTGCGCGCGCAACTGCTGGAGCAGGAGGGGCAGGCATGAGCGCCGTCGCCGCGCCCCGTCGCCTGCCGTCGATCGCGCCCTATGCGCTGCCGGGGGAGGACGAACTGCCGCCCTCGCGCGCGGACTGGGTGCTGGCGCCGGATCGGGCGGCGCTGCTCGTCCATGACATGCAGCGCTATTTCGTCGACGCCTTTACACCGGATGCGGAACCGATCGCCGGCATCGTCCGCAACATCGCCGCGCTGACAGAGGCGGCGCGGGCTCGCGGCCTGCCCATCTTCTACACCGCGCAGAACGGCGATCAGGACCGGCGCGATCGCGGGCTTCAGGCCGATCTCTGGGGGCCGGGCATGCGCCATGTGGCGGAGCATCAGCCGATCGTCGACCCGCTTGCCCCGCAGCCGGGCGATATCGTGCTGGTCAAGCACCGCTACAGCGCGTTTCAGCGCAGCAATCTCGAAACGCTGATGCGCGCGCGGGGACGGGATCAGCTCGTCATCTGCGGCGTCTATGCCCATATCGGTTGCCTCGCCACCGCGTCCGAGGCATTCCAGCGCGACATCCACCCCTTTTTCGCCGCCGATGCGCTCGGCGACTTCTCGCGGGGCTGGCACGACAAGGCGCTGGCGCTGGTCGCCAATTGCAGCGGCGTCGTGCGTTCCACCCGCCAACTGATCGAGGCCCTGTCATGACCGATGCTCCCGTCACGCTGGAAAAGCTGCGCGCCGATATCGCGGCGATGCTGGAAGAGGCCCCGGCCGCGATCGGCGACGACGACAATCTGATGGACTTCGGCCTCGATTCGATGCGGGCGATGAACCTGCTGCTGCAATGGGAAGAGGAAGGCGTACCGCTCGATTTCGGGGATATCGCCGAAACGCCGACGCTGTCGGGCCTGTGGGCGCTGGTGCAGGCGCGGCAGCAAGGGGCGTCGTCTTGACGGCGGACGGCGCGACGGCGCAGGGGCCGGTGCCGCTGACCGAGGCGCAATCAGGCCTCTGGTATGCGCAGCGGCTCGACCCCGGCAATCCGATCTTCAACACCGGCCAATATCTCGACCTGCGCGGGCCGCTCGATCGCGACGCCTTCCGCGCGGCGGTCGAGCGCGTGAGCGAGGAGGCCGAGGCGCTGTCGCTGCGGTTCGAGGATCGGCCGGAGGGGCCGGTGCAATGGATCGACCCGGCCTTCCGCCCGCACCTGGAGGTGATCGACCTTCAGCGGGAGGCGGACCCGGAGGCGGCGGCATTGGCGGCGATCCGCGCCGACATGGCCCGCGCCGTGGACCCGGAGCGCGATCCCATAGCGGCGCAGCATCTCTATATCCTCGCGCCCGACCGCCATTTCTGGGCGCAGCGCGTCCATCATTTCGCCAATGACGGCTTCGGCATGGTGATGCTGACGAGCCGGGTGTCGGCGCTGTACGAAGCCGCGCTGACCGGCGCGCCCGGCATGGCCAAGCCCTTCGCGCCGCTTGCCGGGGTGTGGGCGGAGGACGCCGCCTATCGCGCCTCCCCGCAGAGCGAGGAGGATGCGCGCTGGTGGCGCGAGGCGATGGCGGGCATGGAGGATGTGGTCGGCATGGCGCCGGGCCGCGCCCAGTCCGCGCATGATTTCCATCGCCATGCGCAGCCGATGCCGGAGGCCGCGCGCGCCGCGCTGATGGCGCTGGCCAAGGGTTTGCGGTTGAGCTGGCCCGATGTGGTGACGGCTTTGGTCGCCGCCTATTGCCGCCGCTTCACCCGCACGGGCGAGATCGTCATCGGCACGCCGCATATGGGCCGCATGGGCAGCGCCTCGGCGCGGGTGCCCGCGATGGTGATGAACGTGCTGCCGATCCGCATCGCCGTCGACGAGGCGATGCCGCTCGCCGACTATCTCGCCGCCGTGGCGCGGCAGATGGGCGAGGCGCGCCGCCACGGCCGCTATCGCAGCGAGCAGTTGCGCCGCGACCTGGGGCTGATCGGCGGCAACCGGCGGCTGCACGGGCCGCTGATCAACGTGCAGCCCTATGACCGCCCGCCGCACTTCCATGGCCTCGACGTGACGCTGCACGTCACCGGCACCGGACCGGTCGAGGATATCAACTTCACCTTCCGGGGCGACGGCACGACCGGCCTGACGCTGGAGGTGGACGCCAATCCCGGCCTCTATTCCGCCGCCGAGGTCGCCGCGCATGGGGCGCGGCTCGCGCTGTTTCTGGCGACGGCGGCGGGGGCAGACAGGCTGGCCGACGTGCCCACCGCGACCCCGGCGGAGGCGCGGGCGGAGCTGGAAGAGCATAACGCCACCGCTCACCCGGTTCCCGACACGACGCTGACCGCGCTGATCGAGGCGGCGATGGCCGCCCGCCCGAATGCGCCCGCGCTGCGTTTCGAGGGCGAGACGCTGACTTATGCCGAACTCGACCGGCGCAGCGCCGCGCTCGCCTCCGCCTTGCGCGTGCGGGGGGGCGGGGCGGAGGCCATCGTCGCGGTGGCGTTGCCGCGCTCGGTAGAGCTGATCGTCGCGCTGGTGGCGGTGCTGCGCGCCGGGGCGGCCTATCTGCCGCTCGACCTCGACCATCCGGCGCAGCGGATCGCGACCATCCTCGGCCTCGCGCAGCCGGTGGCGGTGCTGGCGCGCGACGATGCGCAGGGCCTCTATGGCGAGAGGCTGCTCGCGCCCGCCGACTGGCCGGGCGAGGGCGCTGTCGCCGCCAGCCCCGCGCCGGAGGATGCCGCTTATGTCATCTTCACCTCCGGCTCGACCGGCGATCCCAAGGGTGTGGTCGTCACCCATCGCGCGATCGTCAACCGGCTGCTGTGGATGGGCGAGCAGTATGGTTTCGGCCCGGACGACCGCATATTGCAAAAGACCCCCGCGACCTTCGACGTGTCGGTGTGGGAATTCTTCCTGCCGCTGATTGCCGGCGCGACGCTGGTGGTGGCCCCGCCCGGCGCGCATCGCGACCCTGCCGCCATCGCCGCGCTGATCCGCGCGGAAGGCGTGACGACGCTGCATTTCGTGCCGTCGATGCTGGCGGCCTTCCTCGATGCGCCGGAGAGTGAAGGTCTGTCCGTGCGCCGCGTCTTTTGCAGCGGCGAGGAATTGCCCGCCGACCTGCGCGACCGCTTCCATCGGCGGATGCGGGCGGAACTGCACAATCTCTATGGCCCGACCGAGGCGGCGGTGGATGTGAGCTGGTGGCCCGCCGCCGCCGCCGACATTTCTGCCCCGGTGCCCATCGGCCATGCGGTGTGGAACACGCGCCTCGTCCTGCTCGACGAGCATCGCCGCCCGGTGCCGCAGGGAATGGTGGGGCATCTCTATCTCGGCGGGGTGCAGCTGGCGCGCGGTTATCTCGGTCGCCCCGACCTGACCGAGGAGCGCTTCCTTCCCGACCCGTTCCATCCCGGCGAGCGCCTCTACATGACCGGCGATCTGGCGCGCAGGCGGGCGGACGGCGCGGTCGTCTTTCTGGGGCGCGCCGATCATCAGGTGAAGATACGCGGCCTGCGCATCGAGCTGGGCGAGATAGAGGCGGTGATCGCCGCGTCCGGCCTTGCCCGCATGGCGACGGTGCAGGCGCGGGACGGGCGGCTGGTAGCCTATGTCGTGCCGGGGCAAGGCTATGACGCGCAGGCCCTGCGCGCCGCGCTCGCCGCACGGCTGCCCGACTATATGGTGCCCGCCGCGCTGATCGAGCTGGAGGCGCTGCCCGTCACCGCCAACGGCAAGCTCGATCGCCGCGCGTTGCCCGAACCGCGTTTCGAAGGGACGGAGGGCGGCGCGCTCTCCACCGACAGCGAAAGGCGGGTCGCGGCGCTCTATGCGGAGATACTGGGGCTGGACGACCTGCCAGGCGCGGGCGACGATTTCTTCGCGCTGGGCGGGGATTCGCTGCTGGCGGTGCGGCTGATGCTGCGCATCCGGGAGGAGTGGGGCCATGATCCGGGCCTCGCCGCGCTGTTCGAGCATCCCGACGTCGCCGGGCTGGCCGCGCGGATCGATGCGGGCGGCGCTGCAGGAGGGGATGCCGGGCTGGGGCCGCTCATCACGCTGGCGCGGGGGGAGGTGGACCTGCCGCCCCTCTTCCTCGTGCATCCGGCGGGCGGGCTGTGCTGGGGCTATCGCACGTTGGCGGCGTCCCTTTCGCCGCGGCGGACGGTCCATGGCCTGCAATCGCCCGCGCTCGACCTCGCCGTGCCCGCGCCCGGCAGCATCGACGCGCTGGCTGCCGATTATGCGCGGCGCATCATGGAGGTGTACCCCCAAGGTCCCTGTCATGTCGCGGGCTGGTCGGTCGGCGGCATCATCGCGCAGGCGGTCGCGGTGGAATTGCGCGCGGCGGGACGCGAGGTGGGGCTGGTCGCGCTGCTCGATTCCTACCCCGCCGACTGCTGGCGGGCGGAGCCGGAACCGACGCAGGCGCAGGCGCTGCGCGCGCTGCTCGCCATTGCGGGTTATGATGCGGAAGCCTATCCGCACCTCCAGACGCGCGAGCAGATCGTCGCTTTCCTGAAGGAAGGCGACAGCTCGCTGGGCAATCTGCCACCGCAAGCGCTCGACGGCGTGGTGCGCGTGGTGCTCGACACCAACCGGCTGGTGCGGGGCCACCATCATCGCCGCTATGACGGCGTGCTGACCCATATCCGCGCCGCGCTCGACCATCGCGACCGGCCCGACCTGACCCCCGATTTGTGGAAGGATCATGCGATGACGCTCGACCGGATCGACGTGCCGTTCCTGCACCCTCAATTGACCGGCGCGGAGGCGAGCGCGTTGATCGCCCCCGCCCTGTCGGCGCGCATGGCCGCCGCCGCGACGGTGACGGCATGAGCCGGGCGAGCGGGCTTGCGGGGCGCATCGCGCTGGTGACGGGCGCGGCGGGCGGCATCGGCGCGGCGCTGGTGCGCCTGCTGCGCGAGGAGGGCGCGCGGGTGGTCGCGGCCGATCTGGCCGCGCCGCCGGTGGCGGGCGATCCCGACATCTGGGCCGCCCCGCTCGACGTGACCGACAGCGCCGCCGTCGATGCGCTGGTGGCGCGGGTCGAGGCGGAGTGGGGCGCGATCGATTTCGGCGTCAACGGCGCGGGCGTGCTGTCCAACGAGCTGGTGGTCGATACCGACGACGCCGAGATGCGCCGCGTGTTCGACGTGAACTGCTTCGGCGTCATGCATGTCGGCCGCGCGCTGGCGCGGGTGATGACGCCGCGCCGCCGGGGCAGCATCGTCACCATCAGCTCCAACGCAGCCGGTATACCGCGCCACGCGATGGCGGCCTATGCGGCGTCCAAGGCGGCGGCGACGATGTTCACCCGCTGCCTCGGCCTCGAACTCGCGCCGCACGGGATAAGGTGCAACATCGTCGCGCCCGGATCGACGCTGACGCCGATGCAGACGGGCATGTGGGCCGACGAGCATGGCGCCGAGCGGGTGATAGCGGGCCTGCCGGAACAGTATAAGACCGGCATTCCGCTGGGCAAGCTGGCGAGCCCGGAAGATGTGGCCGAAGCGGTGCTCTATCTGCTCTCCGACCGTGCTGGCCATGTGACGATGGCGGATCTCTATGTCGATGGCGGGGCGACGCTGCGGGCGTGAGTCGTCCCCTATGATCCGTTCGGGCTGAGCTTGTCGCAGCCCTGTTCTTCCTTGAAGAAACAAGACGGCCCTTCGACAAGCTCAGAGCGAACGGTAGAAGCGTTCCACTCGCACCTTACCCCAGCCGTTGCCGCACCAGCGTGACGAAGATGCTCGCCGCCACCGGCAGCAGCGCGTCGTCGAAATCATAGGCCGGGTTGTGGCACATCGCGCTGTCCTGCCCCAGGAACAGATAGGCGCCCGGCGCGGCCTTGAGGAACAGCGCGAAATCGTCGGTGAAGGGGAAGGGGGCGTGGTCGCGGATCACCTTGTCCTCGCCCAGCACCGCCGCGCAGGCCGCCGCCGCTCGCTCGGCGCCCTCGGCCGCGTTGACGCAGGGCGGAACCTCGGCCAGCCGCTCGCAGCGGATCGTGCAGCCGCTCATCGCCGCTATGCCTGCGCAGGCCGCCTCCAGCCGCTCGTAGAGCAGCGCCAGCACCTCCGGCTTGAGCGCGCGCAGCGTGCCGCTGAGGCTGGCGCTCGCCGGGATGATGTTGTGCGAGCTGCCCGCCTGCAACGAGCAGACGGTGATGAGGCCCGATTCCATCGGATCGACATAGCGCCCGACGATGGACGAGATTTCGGTCGCCAGCCGCGCGGCCGCCTGCAGCGGGTCGGTCGCCTTGAAGAAGGCCGCGCCATGGCCGCCCACGCCGTCGACCGTGACCTGCCAGACGATATAGCCGTTGAGCGCGGGCCCGGTCCGCACGCCCGCCGTGCCGCTGTTGAGCAGCGGCATGTTGTGGAACGCATAGACCTCATCGAACGGGAAGCGGTCGAGCAGCCCGCCGTCGATCATCGCCCGCGCGCCGAGGCCGTTTTCCTCGGCCGGCTGGAAGATCAGCACCACCCGGCCGCGCTGCGGCGGATGGGCCGCCAGATGCCGCGCGACGCCGAGCAACGCCGCGCAATGGCCGTCATGGCCGCAGGCATGGGCGACATCGGGCGTGTGCGAATGCCAGTCGCGCCCGCCCTCGTCCTGCATCGGCAGCGCGTCCATATCGGCGCGCAGCGCGATCGCTGGGCCGGGCTGCGCGCCCTCCACCACCGCGACGACGCCGGTGCCGCCGATGCCGGTGACGGGCGACAGGCCGAAGGAGCGCAACCATTCCGCGATCAGCCCGGCGGTGCGGGTTTCGCCGAAGGCCAGTTCCGGGTGGCGATGGAAATCACGCCGCCATTCGGTCATCACGGCGCCAAGCGCGTCAAGCTCTGCAACTATGGGCACGGTCTTCGTCTCTTTCATCAAATCGGGGGTGTCCTTATCCCTATTCCCGCTTTTGCGTGCTTTTTGCAACAAGGGGCGTTATCGATTGCCCGGCGGGCAGCGGGGCCTGTAAAGGATCGACGGGAAGAAGATGGAATGGCGATGGATCAGGCAATAACGCGCGAAGGCACGATCAGCGCCTATCATCGCATGACGCGGCGGCGCGTCCTGATCCTGTCGGTGATCGGCCTGCTGAGCCTGCTGGTGTTCGCCGCCGACATCTCGACCGGCCCGTCCAACCTGCCGCTGGCGCAGGTGTGGGCGGGGCTGTTCGACCCCGCCAGCCTGACGATGCCGCAGCTCACCATCATCCGCGAGGTGCGCCTGCCCTATGCGCTGATGGCGATACTGGTCGGCGCGGCGCTGTCGCTCGCCGGGGCGGAGATGCAGACGATCCTCAACAATCCGCTGGCCAGCCCGTTTACGCTGGGGGTTTCCTCCGCCGCGTCCTTCGGCGCGGCGCTGGCGATCGTGCTGGGGATCAGCGTGCCGTTTCTGCCGACCGACTGGATGGTGCCGATCAACGCCTTCATCTGCGCCTTCGCCTCGGTGCTGCTGCTGGAATTCCTCGCGCGCAGCCGGGCGGCGGGGGTGGAGGGCGTGGTGCTGTTTGGCATCGCGCTGGTGTTCACCTTCAACGCGCTGGTGGCGCTCATTCAGTTCGTCGCCTCGCAGGAGGCGCTGTCGCAACTGGTGTTCTGGAGCATGGGCGCGCTCAACCGCGCGACATGGAGCAATCTGGGCATATTGGCGCTGGTGATGCTGGTGGTGACGCCCTTTTCGATGCGCGCAGCCCATGCGATGACCGCGCTGCGGCTGGGCGAGGACCGGGCGCGCAGCTTCGGCATCGATGTCGCGCGGTTGCGCTTCGCCTCGCTGCTGCGGATCAGCGCGCTCGCCGCCACCTCGGTCGCGTTCGTCGGCACCATCGGCTTCATCGGCCTGGTCGGCCCGCATATCGCGCGGCTGATGCTGGGCGAGGACCACCGCTTCCTGCTGCCCGCCTCGATGCTGACGGGTGCGTTCATCATGTCGGTCGCCTCGGTCGGCAGCAAGATATTGGTGCCCGGTGTGCTGCTGCCGGTGGGGATCGTCACCTCGATGATCGGCGTGCCGGTGTTCCTGGTCCTCATCCTACGCAAGCCGGAGCGGGTATGACGAAGATGCTTTCCCATGGCGACGCGCTGCGCATAGAGGGGTTGACGACCGGCTATGGCGGGCATGTCGTGGTCGATGCGCTGACCCTCGCGCCGATGCTGCCGGGGCAGGTGGTGTCGCTGCTGGGGCCGAATGCGGCGGGCAAGACGACGCTGCTGCGCGCGCTGGCGGGGCTGCATCATGCCAGCGGCGCGGTGCGGCTGGGGGAGGTGGACCTGCTGTCCCTCCCGCTCGCGGACCATGCGCGCCACGTCACCTATATGCCGCAAAGCCTGCCGCAGCGGGTCGCGCTGACCGTGCTGGAGGCGGTGATCGGCGCGCTGAAGGCGTCCCCGATCGCAGGCGAGCCGCTGTCCGGCCACGCGATCACCGAGCGCGCGCTGGACGTGATCGAGCGGGTGGGCATCGGCCATCTGGCGATGGAGGGGCTCAACCATCTGTCGGGCGGGCAGCGGCAGCTCGCCTCGCTGGCGCAGGCGCTGGTGCGCCAGCCGCGCGTGCTGCTGCTCGACGAGCCGATCAGCGCGCTCGACCTGCATTACCAGCTGCGCGTGATGAAGCTGGTCCGCGCGCTGGCGCGGGAAAGCGGGATGATCGTCGTCATGGTGCTGCACGACCTGTCGATCGCCGCGCGCTGGTCCGACCGGATCGTGCTGCTGTCGCAGGGCAGGCTTGTGACCGACGGCCCGCCCGCCGAGGCGATCACCGCGCAGGCGCTGGCGGATGTCTACCGCGTCGCCGCGCGGGTGCGGGCGGATGCGGATGGGCTGCATATCGTGATCGAGGACACGCTGTAGGGGCGCGTTTTTGGTGGAGAGCGGACACCAGCCTTCACCGTCACCCCAGCGCAGGCTGGGGTCGTAGGCGATGTCGCGCGCCACTTCCTGAGATGCCAGCCTTCGCTGGCATGACGGAGAAAAGAAAAGGTTTAGAGCGGGACCTCCGTTCGCCCTCGTCTTAGAGGTTTGGGTTATTATTGGGTATCCGCCTATGGTGCGGTGCCGGGTTGGGGCTGGCCATCCCCAACCCGGCGGTCGTCTGTCGGATCGGGTTCGTCCGGTTCGTTTGGGAACGCGGCTCAGCAGGATCGCAGTCGGCCCCTTCATCGGATCCGCATGGTTGCCAGAGCCATGGGCTCCTGGACGAGGAAGGATCGACGAAGATGGTGCAGGATAGCATGATCGTTGCCGGGGTCGATATCGGCAAACAGTGGCTCGACATTGCCTGCCATCCCTCGGGCAAGGCGATGCGCGTGGCCAACGGAGCTGCGGGCCATGCCGCGCTGGTGGCATGGCTTCAGGAGCAGGGGGTGAGGCGGATAGGGATGGAGGCCTCGGGCGGCTATGAGCGGGGCGTTGCCCATGCGCTGCGGGCCGCCGGGTTCGAGCTGGTGCTGTTCCAGCCCCGTCAGGTGCGGGCCTTTGCGATGTTCCGGCTGAAGCTGGCGAAGAACGACCGCCTCGACGCAGCGTTGCTCGCGCACTGCGCTGCCGAGGTCGAGGCCGTGCGCGCGGCGCCCGATCCCCGGCTCGAGCCGCTGGCCGAGCATATGCGCCTGATCGAGCAGATGGAAGCCGACCACGCCCGGATGAAGACACGCGTCGAAGCCTATCGCACACCCCGCCTCCAGCGCGCGCTGGTGCGC
>NZ_JACIDT010000028.1 GCF_014196495.1 Sphingobium jiangsuense | reverse complement strand
CACCGCAAGATCGCCGCTTAATATCAACCCCAGGACGAGGCCCGCACTCCGCTAATTTACGCCGCGAGTTGTGCCAAATGTTCTGACGACGGACACTCTCGCTTTCGATCCTCAGATCTCACGTTGCCCAACCTATGCCGCCCCCTCCATATCGTCGATATCGACGGGGAGGTCATCGAATTGGGCGATCATCTGCGCCGTTTCGATCCCCTGCGGCTCGCGCATGCCCAGCGCATCGATCTCATCGATATCGACCCGGGTTCTGGATAGCTCAAAAGACTTCGGACTAAGATGCAGATCGAACAAATCGACGTTGGTCTTGATGCCGAGCATTTTCACAATCGCGACCTTAACCGCATAGTCGCAGCGAAAGCCGAAATAGATTCCAGTGATGCGATAGTCACCGCACTCTCCCGGTTTGTCGCCGATGTCGCGCCATTCCTGTTCATATTTCCAGTCCGGCGCCTTGGAATAAAAATGCATGTCGAAAGCTCGCTTACCCGCTTCCTTATCGCCGCCGATCTTCCAGGCATAGATATCGCTCGCCTTTATCGAGCGCTCGCCATCATATCTGACGGCAGCGAGGTGCTTATGCGGTAGCTCGCTCGTGTCGAATTCCAGGCAGATACCGCGATGTTCATCGGCATAGTGCGACCACATCAAAACCGACTGCCAGGTGGCCGAGAAGGCGAGGACGCCTCGCGTGTCGAGTTCCTTGCGAATTTCAGCGCCGATCGACTCGGCGAGCATGCGCTTCAGATAGTCTCTCGCTTTGCCCCGGACTTTTATGTCGCCTTCCTCGCTTGCGTAGTGGACCGCGCAGCCAACCTCATGGTGCCAGTGCTTCTTTCGCTCTGGCCCTAGAAGAAATTTCAGGAGATCGGATAACTTGCGAGGGCTGATATTGGCTTCGATCGAAAGCTCGCAATCCAGCGGATCATTGAACTTGCGAGGGTTGGCAAAATAAAGCCCGTGATCCGTGACCATATTGAGCGTTGTCACGTCGAATTTTCGATACTTGTAGAGCTTCTTCGGAATCGGCATCTTTCCCCCCGCCAATATGCACCAGCCTGCGCACGCCAAAATGACCAAAAGCACGCTAAAGCCATATCGGTATTGATAGAACCCCGCGGCTCCAGCATTATAAGAACGCTATGATCCGCCATCTCGCTCGAGCGATCACTAACTAAAACACGAAAGCCGTCTGTTGAATCTGTACGTCCACGCCAATTGGCGCTCGGTCAAGCAAGCTGTCAGGGCAACAAACCGATTTCGATAAGGAATATGGAAAGGTCGTTCTCGACAGCGGCCGCGCGTCGGACAGCGTCCAGATCCAGCCGCTCAGCTAAACGAGCGGCGGGCATGCCTTTGCGATAGTCGTCCCAACGCCGCCGCAGTTCCCGCACCGCCGCGCTTGAGTCTGGTGGCGCAAGGTGGGCGCAGCCATCGATATGATGCAGAAGCATCGCTTCATGGCACGGGCGTTGCCAGATGAGATGAAGTTGTTCGCGGCGACTGATCTGGAGCAGGCGTTGATCACGGTCCGGAACCGCTCCGAGCCGGTCAGCATCCAGAAACACGATCTTGCGATCGTAGGGCTCACCACGGCTTTTCTGCTTCTGTGCTATCCGTTGAACCGCCAATTCGACGATGGCGCAGGGATCGCCGCCGCCAGGTTGCAGCACGGCCATGTCCAGATGAACGGCAAGCTCCTGTTCCTCGATCAGCCGCGTGAGGAATGCACCATAGCCGCGCTCACTCTCGCCCTCGCAGCCAACGAACAATCGCCTGCGTTGCGGGATGCGGCGGCGGCGCTGGGGCGGCCTCATCCGATCTGCGGAACGGCGCCATAAGTGCCGCTCAGATATTTGCGATAATAGTTATCATCCCGGCGAACCGCCTGGATGTCACGCAGCGTATAAACCTCCGTCCGGCCACGGCGGTCCTTGGTGCAGAACAGCACCTCCTCCTTGATGAGTTCTTCCAGCAAGGAAGCGTTGTGGCAGGTCATCCAGAGCTGCGCGTCGTGCGGATTGCGCTCGGGGTCATGGAACCAGCGCAGGATTTCGGGCAGCACCAGAGGGTGGATGGCGGTATCCAGTTCGTCGATGACCGCGAGACCGCCAGTTTCGAGTGCCTGGAGAATGATGGGATAGATGCGAAGGAACATCCGCGTGCCGTGGCTTTCCAGCATGAGCGGCATCGGACCGTCATGACCTTCATGGGTGAACAGTGCGATCGGCCCGTTGGGTCCGGATTCGAGACGCATCGCCTTGATGCCGAGATCGATCCGTTCGATCTCCCGGTTCAGCGCCTCGACCAGCGCGGGGTTGTTCGCATAGTGGCGCACCATCTGGTCTTCCAGTCCATCCTGCTTCTCGATCAGGATATTGGAAATCACGAGCGAGGCAGCCTGCCAGATGGAAGTGGCAAACGGATGCTTGAGCTGGGCGAGCGTCGAGATGACGCTGGCGTTCGGACGCAGTACCTTCTCCAGCGCTTGCCGGTAGCCCGAAAGGCCAAAGGCACTGGCCGCCGTCACCTTGCCATGATGGTCGCGCTCGAACAGGCGGACCTTGCGCCCTGTTTCGGGTGGCCAATAGAGCATCGCTTCTGACAACACCTCCTGCGCCTGTCCCGCCGGACCGCCCAAGGTCACCTCATAAGTGTAACGGCATTGAGGACCATCGAGATCGTCGCTTTCGGGGTCCGCGAGACCGGCAAGCGACACCGACAGCCGAGTTGGGGCCGCTTGGGAGGCCGCGTCGTTGAAGCGTTCATAGGGAAGACGGGCACCAGGCGCGATGCTGAAGCTGTCCCTCACGAACCAGGCGATGAAGGAGAGAGCACGCAGCACAGTCGACTTGCCTGAGGCGTTGGGACCGAAGATGGCGACCACCTTGGGCGCACGCTCCTTTGCCCCCGCCCAGATGGGCGCGAGCCTCTCAGGCGCATCAGGCGCGTTGCCGGCCGCGCGCAGATCGATCACCTGCCGCTCACGAATGGAATAGAAGTTTTCGATGTCCAGACTGTACAGCATCAATGCCGCTCCTCTGGCTGTTGATACGACGTTTTGTGACATTTTCAACGTAATAATGTCAAAGTCGCCACAAAACGGTATTTCTTGTCTCAGTTTCCCCACGAGGAATCGCCATAAAGGGCGGTGCGATGGCTGATCGCTCGGTGGTGATGAAGGGGCGCAGTAACGGACTATGTGTTGGATCAAACCGGGTTGCGGGTGAACCCGGCTATGCGGAAGTAAGAGCAACATTCACGATATCGCTCCAGAATCCCAACAAATTCCTGAGTTGATCCCAAAGTTAGGCAACGGCGCTAGCGTGGGCGAGGCACCGACAGATTGCCCACCGTCAATCCCGGCGCTATTGACCGTTGATAATGACTTGCAACGGGATTCGGTAGGTCGGGCGCGACATGGCTCCCGATGGAAGGGGGCAGCACAAGGTCGTGCACAGAGTTCGTGTTCATTGCCGGGAGAGCCGCTGAATGGCATCCAACCGGCTGCATCTCTATCTCAAGCATCGCGAGGCGCTGATCGATCAGGCGACGAAGATCGTCGGTGACCAGGCCCGCGCGGAAGATGTGGTGCAGGATGCGTGGCTGCGTTTTTCCGCGAGCGCCGGGCGATGCGGGGCTCGTCGCCCAGCGCGACGCCTGGCGCGCCCGCAGTCCCCGGCATGAGAAGGTCTGGCAGGCGACGCTGCGCATGTGGGGCCTGGCAGGCGAAGTCGGCCCGGCGAAGACCGTGCCCGTTCCTCCGGCGCCAGCGCGCAGGCGCAGCCGGATTTCGGGCTGGCGGGAGAGCCGCCGCGCGCGCATCGCGGTGGCCGCGACCGGCATTGCGGCCGCCTTCGCCGCGGTCATGCTCTCGCCGCTGCCGATCCTGCTCCAATCGGACTATCACACCGCCACCGGTGAGCGCCGTACCGTCGAGCTGGAGGACGGCTCCCACGTCGTTCTGGACAGCGGCAGTGCGATCACGGTCGACTATGGCAGGGCCGAGCGGCGTGTGAAGCTGCTGGCGGGCCGGGCATGGTTCGACGTCGCCCGCGACAGCGCACGGCCCTTTGCGGTCGCCGCATCCGATATCCGCGTCACCGTGACCGGCACCGCCTTCGACGTCGACCTCGCATCCGATGCCGTCGATATCGCGCTCGAGCGCGGTTCGGTGCGCGTGTCCTGGCCCTCCGGCAAAGGCGAGGACAAGCGCCACATGGCGCCCGGCGATCGCCTGCGTATCGCGCGGGCCGACCATATTGTCAGCGCGTCCCGTATTCCGGAAAGCTCGGTCGCGCCCTGGCGGCGCGGGCATCTGCTGGCCGATGGGATTACCGTAGCCGATGCCGTGCGGCAGCTCGACCGCTACTATAACGGCCGGATCATCGTCACCAGCGGCAGCCTGGGCCGCAGCCGCGTCACCGGCGTTTATGATGTCGACGATCCGGTGAAGGCTCTCAAGCTGCTTATGAAGCCGCATGGCGGCCATGTCCGTCAGATCACGCCATGGCTGCTACTCGTCTCCGAAGACTGACCGCGAAAATTTTCTGAAAAAATTTGCCGCCGCACCTGAAGGTCGCGGTGCGCCCCTCGTCAAACCTAATGAAACCAATCTGCAAATGCGAAGCCTTTGCAGATATGTACATGTGGAAGGACGATTTTTGATGACAAGTGGGGGTAACGTCAGAACGGCCAAATCTGGTCGCTCCATGATCGCGCTGCTGATGGGGAGCGTCGCGCTGGTGTCACTGGCAGCTCCGGCGCAGGCGCAGTCGGGCGGATCGACGACGGCGTCGCGGGGGCAAACGCGGACATTCGACATTCCCTCGCAGCCGCTTTCTACAGCGTTGACGGTTTTCGGCGACCAGACCGGCATCCAGATCACGGGCGATACCTGCATTCTCGACGGCAAGCGCTCGCAGGCGGTCAAGGGCAGCTATGCGCCCGCCCAGGCGCTCAGCGTGCTCTTGGGCGGCACCGGAATCACGTTCCGCTGGCTCGATGGGCGCAGCGTGTCGATCGAGCGCGCGCCGCAGGTGTCCGAAGGGACCGTGCAGCTTGGTCCGGTCAGGGTCGAGGGAAGCGGCGACGGTAGTGGCGGCTCCGGCGGTGCCGGCGGCCCGCAGGTCACGGCGAATGATCGCACCGCTTCGGAGGGCACCGGCTCTTACACCAAGCGCGACGTTGCCTTCGCCAAGGGGCAGAGCCTGCAAGATATTCCCCAATCTGTTACCGTGCTGACCCAGCAGAGGATGCAGGATCAGGGCCTGACCACCATCGAAGAGGCGATGAAGCAGGTCACGGGCATCACTGCCCTTCAGGAAGAAGCCACCCGAACCCATTTCTTTTCGCGCGGCTTCCGAATCGATAATTTCCAGATTGATGGCAACAGCCCGATCATCGGAGGCTGGAATACCGAGCAGATTGACCTCGCGCTCTATGACAGCATTGAGGTACTGCGCGGCTCCGACGCACTATTTGGCACGTCCGGCGAACCCGGCGGTTCAATCAATCTGGTGCGTAAAAAGCCGACGCGAGACTTTCAGTTCAAGGCCGCCTTGTCTGCCGGGAGCTGGAACAATTATCGCGGGGAGATCGACATCAGCGGACCGCTTGCGCTGGATGGGCGTCTGCGGGCGCGGATTGGAGGCGTGATTGAGGATCGCGAATATTTCTACGATCGCGCTATCGGCAACAAGCAGCTTGTCCACGGGATCGTCGAGTTCGATGTAACGGACAGCACCCGCCTGACCGTCGGTGGCTCCTATAGCCACGACCGCAGCCCGGTCTTCTCGATCGGTCTGCCACGTTATACCAACGGCGACGATATCGGCCTCCCACGCAGCTTTTACCTCGGCACGAAGAACGACCGTAACATCAGGGATCGCTACAACATGTTCGGTCGCATAGATCAGACGCTGGGCGACGACTGGACACTCGGCCTTGAGGTTTCGCAGAATCGCTCGGACAATGATCGCCAGCATATGTTTTGGTATGGCGCGATCGACCCGATTACCAAGTCGGGCATGGCTAGTGGTTGGGGCGGAGCCAAATACACCTATGTTGAAAAGATCCAGGCCGCTGATCTTGTCCTGAAGGGATCGTTTGATCTACTCGGTGGCACGCACAAACTCCTGTTTGGTACAAATATCAGCAATGCCGATGCACAATACATCAACAGACGGCGCAACAATCCGATTTCTATTCCAGACATCTTCACATTTGATCCGACGATATACGATAATAACGATCCCTATTATTTTTTCGGAACAACAGACCTGGAGATCAAGCAAAAGGGTATCTATGGCTCGCTGAACATGACGTTCGGACGCTTTAGCCTGATTCCAAGCATGAGGCTCAGTTGGTATCGGTATCGGCAATATCGCGAGGTATTCAGCGTTCCCGCCGGAATTATGACCAGCAACCCGACGATTGCCTATCGCGACAATGGTGTCCTGACCCCTTCTATCGGGGCGATCTACAAGTTTGACGATAACTGGTCCGCCTACGCAAGCTTTGCGGAAACCTACAAATCTCAAGCATCGAGCCTGAAGGGTCCGCTGCCCGGAACGGCGATCGATCCCATTACAGGCAAAACCTTTGAGGTAGGCGTAAAAGGCGCGCTTCTTGATGGCCGCCTCAACACATCAGCGGCACTTTATTACATCAAGCGTAATGGTCAGGCTGTTCGTGACTCAGACTATCCTGCCACTGCGGGCGATCTAGGTAGTTCATGCTGTTTTCTTGCTGATGGCAGAGTTGTCAGCAAAGGCGTCGATCTGGAGATAAGCGGTGAAATTCTGCCGGGCTGGCAGATGTCGGGTGGATACACCTTCAACGATAACGAGAATAAGCAGGCGGGAACGGGACGCTACCATACCATTACGCCTCGGCATCTTTTCAAGTTCTGGACAAGCTATGCCCTCAGGGGCGCGCTTGATGGTTTGAAGTTCGGTGGCGGCCTGACGGCGCAAAGCTCCAACTACTCCAGAGGCACCGCGCGGACGTTCAATACCACGACTAGCCAATATGACGGCCCATCGGTGCCCTTCGAGTTCACGCAGAAGGGCTATGCCGTGGTCAACCTGTTCGGTGAATATAATTTCAACAAAAACTGGTCCGCATCGTTCAATGTCAACAACGTCTTCGATAAGACCTATTATCAGGCAGTCGGCTCCTCCAGTTACTATAACTTTTATGGGGAACCGCGAAACTTCCTGCTGACGATTCGCGTCAGCTATTGAGCGCGGTCTGATGAAGGAGACGTTTCGCCAGTCGATGGCCTGGCTGCATAGCTGGGTCGGATTGCTGACTGGGTGGGTTCTGTTCTTCGTCTTCGTGATGGGGGCCGCCACTCTGTTCGACATGGAAGTCACCCGCTGGATGAGTCCGGAACTGCCTATGCGGCAGGATCGCGCCTATCCGGCGGCTCCGCCGATGATCGAAAAGGCGCTGGATTTCCTCGCGGCGCAACCGGAGCAAACTAACAAGTGGAAAATTCATCTGCCCGGCGACGGACGGCGCTCAGGTTGCGGTTTTCTTTGCCGTGGCGGTGAGCCGTGGCGCGGCTATAATTCGGAACTAATCGTCAAATGGGATGAGCATGTCGCGCGGCTCGATCCCGACAGCGGCAAGGCGCTGCCGCCGCTTCCTGTTGTTCGCGACACCGAGGGCGGTGAACTCTTTTACGAGATGCATCATGCGCTGCATTATCTGGACGATCTGACCGGCCAGCGCATCATCGCCATCGCCGTTATGCTCGGTCTGCTGGCGACCGTTTCAGGCGTCATCGTCCATAAGAAGATTTTCGCGGATTTCTTCATGTTCAGGCCCGGCAAGGGGCAGCGGTCCTGGCTCGACGGACACAATCTGTTGGGCGTCATCACGCTGCCCTTCTTCCTGATGATCCTATATAGTGGCCTGCTGTTTCAGGGCTATTTGCCTAAGCCTTTCCTCTCCCCCCCGGCACCGAAGGAAGTGGCGCGCAGCGTGGATGCGGCTGATCCACCCGCCGCCGTCACGCGCCCTTCGGTGCCGATGGCGACGGTCTTTGCTCAGGCCGAACGTCATTTCGGCAAGGGCGAGGTGCGTGACATTGAGGTGTCGCGCGCCGGGGACGGCAGGCTGATCGTCAGCTTCTCGCGCGCCTATGGCGCGGAATATCCGCTGCTCAGCCGCGACAGCGTGATCAATTTCGATGCGGCCACCGGCGCCTATCGCGACATTCCGGTGACGTTCGGACAGACTCCCCCGCATCAAGGGCTTTGGTATCTGACCACTGCCCACAATGCCTGGTTTGCGGGCGCGGGCCTGCGCTGGCTGCTGTTCATCGCCTCGATCCTGACCTGCGGCATGATCGCGACGGGCATGGTGCTGTGGACGGTCAAGCGCCGCGAGAAATATGCCCGGCAAGGCCGCGTGCCGTTTGGTGTGCCGATGGTCGAGCATCTCAACGCAGGCGTCATCGCCGGGCTACCGGTCGGCATTGCCGCCTATTTCTGGGCAAACCGGCTGCTGCCGGTGAGTCTTGCCGAACGCGCCGGATGGGAGGCGAATATCCTGTTCGCAACCTGGGGCTGGATGATAGTCTATGCGCTGTTGCGCCCGGCAGCGCAGGCATGGCGCGAGCTGTTCTGGGTGGCCGCCGCTGTCGCCGCCGCGATCCCCATCATCAATGCGCTCACCACAGATCGGCATCTGGGCGTCACCCTTAGGTATGGCGACTGGGTTCTGGCCGGGTTCGACCTAACGATGCTCGGCTTCGCCGCGCTGTTCGCCTTCTGCGCGTTCAAGCTCGGCGGGCGTGCAAAGGTGGGGGCGCGCGTATGACGGGGCAGCTTACCCCGGCGGCGCGCTATCGCCTGTCGGTGGCCTCGCGGGTAGCGGCGGCAATTCTCGGTGGCTATGCGCTGGCCGCCGCGATCAAGCTCCTGCTGACCCTGACGCTGCCCTTCGAGCCGGGACCGTTCAATCCCCCCGCGATGGCGGCCAAATTGCTGATCTACGCGATCCACACCGCGATCCTGCTCTGGGCGTTCCATACGCGCAGCGTCACCCGCTTGTGGTTTTGGCTGATCGCATGGACGGGCCTTGTCTATCTCGCCTGCTGGCTGGTGATGCGTCTGGGAGGGCTGGGCGCATGATGCCGCTGCAACCATTCTGGTGGGACATGCTCCTCTTGGCGTTCAGCATCGCAGGCTTCGCGCTGCTGGCGCTGTCGCGGCCCCGTGAAGCGCAGATCGTGCTGAAGTGGCCGCTATCCTCGCAACGGCAATCCGCCTTTCGTATTGCCGGATGGCTATTCCTCGGTCTGGCGCTGGCTTCGAGCATCCTTGCCTGGCGTCTCAACTTTGGACCGTTCTTGTGGATCGGATGGATGATGCTGGCCGTGCCAGCGGTGGCGTTCGCGATCACCTATTGGCCGTGGCGGCCCAAACGCCTGCACCGCGCGACCAACTTCGCCAGCGCGGTCCCGGTTCTCTCCGGTCCATTGCGCGTATTTTGGCAAGGACTGCTGACTCTCGCCTTGATTGCCATTCCGGCCGGACTGGTCTGGGCGGTGCATGAAGCGCCCATCCATCCCCTGCTGCGCGACGATGCGGTGGCCGGAAAGGTCGGTCCGTGGACATTTACGATGGTCGAGGAGGAGCGCGGCCCGCCCGAAACTATTGGCGAAGATGTTGTCGCTAAGCATGTCATGTTGCGCTTCTGCGATGCCTGCGATGAGCAGATACGGTCGGCTTATCTGAAAGTCCGCAAGCCCCGACTGCCGCTTGCGATCGGAATGGAGTTCGAGGGCGCGCGCTCTGCGCGTGAGGTTACGCTGGTCATTCCTCCGGGGATCGAACTGGCCGATGGCATCTGGCTTACCGCTATCGGAACCGATGGATCGGTTCACATCGCGGAAATACCCCTTTCGCAGTTGATGCCCGCCACGGCACGCCAAATCTCGGAGCAAGCCCGATGAGACAGGCGTGTTTTCTGCTTGCCGCCGCGATGCTGGCCGGTCTGTCGGGACTACCCGCGCTGGCGCACGAACCCGATGCGGGCTGGACTCCCGTGGGCAGGTGCTGGGCGCGTGGACCCATGCTGGAGTGCATGGCGGGCCATGCCAATGGTCGTCCCGATCCCGGCCTTTCCGTGACGCTCTACACGAACGATGGACAGGTCATCGCCTCTGAGCGCGCCGACGCACAAGGCCTCGCGCGCTTCGCCCGGCCTGCCGGTCCTTTTTATGTGCTTATCGGAGACAAGCGCGGCGATACGTCCGAGGTGGACTGGCGCGACGTTGCTCCGCGCCCGACACCGGCTACGCGTTCTCCCCGGCCTTAGCCTGACCCTAGATTTGAAGGTCTGCTTGATAGACGGATCTGATCCAGCCAGGCAGGCGCGGCACCGCATAGACCAATCTCCCGTCGGCGAATGTCAGGCAATGGTCCGGCGGCTGGTTGAGCCCGGAATTGTCGAAAACCATGCCGCGATCCGCTTTGAGGACTGCGGCGCGGATCAAAGGTGCGCCGCGCGCATACCGGACACGGATCTTGTCCTCGGGGACGATATGGCCGCCTTCCTCGACGCGCATGCCAACACGCGCGACCGAGAGATCCGGCGTATCGACGCCGACATGCATCACGATGACGGTGAAACCTCTGGTGCGCGCTTCGTCGATGAGTTCAATCTTGGAGGGATGCGAAAAGACGGTCTCCGTCACGAAATCCCGCCTTCGCGCGAGATAATCGGCCCGGCGCGAAGACGCGATGTTGGCCGCTTCGTACGACGCCGCCGGTGACGGATCGCGCAGTTCGTCGCGCTGAATGATGTCGGCGTTGATGAATGGTCCCGCAAAACTCGGCGCGATGCGGGTCTCGTAAAGTGTGGACTTGCCGGCACCGTTCGGCCCGGCCAGCACGATCATCGTTGGCTTCATGCCTTACGGATGGCCGTCTCACGAACGAGATTGCCGGCCGCATCGAGGCCGACACCCAGCCCAAGCTGTCGCCGCCGGGCAAAGAAAGCGTCCTCGTC
Source organism: Sphingobium jiangsuense (assembly GCF_014196495.1). Classification (GTDB taxonomy): domain Bacteria; phylum Pseudomonadota; class Alphaproteobacteria; order Sphingomonadales; family Sphingomonadaceae; genus Sphingobium; species Sphingobium jiangsuense. The sequence continues at coordinate 23,141 of NZ_JACIDT010000028.1, read as the reverse complement.
AGGGCCGGACTGCCCCATCTTCTCGACAAAGCTGTCGAGCCAGACATCCTTCTCCTCGTCGGTAAAGGCGGTTGTCTCGACGTCGCCGGCGAGCGCTGCGGTGATGCGGGCATGATCAAAATTGCCGGATTTCTCGATTGCGCGGCCGATACGCACCCAATGGGCGATCTGACCGGCGATCGAGCGGCTTTGCAACTCGGATTCGCGGCGCACGATGTTCATGATGTCGTCGCCAAGCTTGATGGACTGGGCCATGGATCACCTCTTTGTTATAAGGTAGCATTTTGCTACCTTGATTTCAAGGACATCATAGCCTGTTCCGCTCGGGCGCTGACGACCGGCGCTAGAGCGGATCCCGAAGGTCCGCCTGGCCAAGCATCTCAGAAAAGTCGCCGTGAATACGCTGCGAAGGATTTTGTCCACGCGGACCGGAGCATCATGCAAGCACGCTGAACCCAGATGTTTGCTCAAAACTATGCGTAACGAGATAAATAGTGCGCCCGTCGTGTTCCAGATTGTTCGCAGTCCTTGCGAGCGACCGCCCTCGATGCCATCGCGCCGCCGCAGTTCCTGTCCGAGCAGGCCGCCATTGAGGGTGCATATTGCGGGCGATCATGCAGGCTGCGGTGTCTCGGCCTTCTTGCGCGGACGGCGGATGGCGGGGGCATTTTTCGGTTGGGGCGTTGTCGCCGGCTTCGCGATCTTCGTGCCGGGCTTGCGGCCGAGGCCGATCGATTTGGCCAGCGCACGGCGCTTCTCGGCATAGGCCGGCGCGACCATCGGATAATCCGACGGCAGGCCCCACTTGGTGCGGTATTGCTCCGGGGTGAGCTGGTAGTGCGTCATCAGGTGGCGCTTGAGCATCTTGAGCTTCTTGCCGTCTTCGAGGCAGACAAGATATTCGGGCCTGACGGACGCACGGACCGACACCGCCGGTTCCGGTTTGGGCTGTTCTTCCTGTTTTTGCTGTCCCAGACCGCTGAGCGCTGCATGAACATTGGTGATGAGCTGGGGAAGATCGTTCACCGCCACGCTGTTGTTCGCGACATGCGCGGAGACAATGTCGGCCGTCAGATCGACGAGCATGGCTTTGGTGTCGGCGCTGTCTGTCATGGCGTGGCTCCTCGATAAGGGGATCATAGTGCGCGCGGGCGTGGTGGTGGGCTACAGACAACCGCGTCCCTTGAACAGACCATGTTTGATCGCGGGTGCGCGCTGTTACGATTGAGGGTAGTCTTGCACCCAGGCCTGAAAATCTTGCGGGGCGCGATCGCCTGTATCGAGGCAGCCTCGCAGGCTGCGACCTATTGAGGTGACAGACCATGCTTGAATTTATCGACAGCGCCGATGACGTGATTGCGCTGGCCATAGTCTTGCAAATCTCCCACACGTTGATCGCGCGCCGTGCGCATGGTCGTTAAGCCGACCCGAACGAAGAAGGAGAAAAAAAAGACCAACATCAAGGGAAGTTCTGCTCTTAGATTGGCTGGCGCACATTCGGAAAAAAAGCGGGATTTGTCATGCTCCAAGAAGATCACAAGCGGCGCGTCGCGCGACTTATCCGCGGCGAGCGCAAGGTTACCGACCTTCACAACCTTTTTTCCGATCTCCGCATGCACCAGCCCGGACGGGCCAGCGTCCAGGAGATCGGGCATTTCGCTGCTCACCGTCACGAGCGAGATGCGGGCATCAGCCTGACGCGTGCCAACGACATTCTAACTAGCGCTAGACTGTGGCATCAGCAGTTTAACCTAACCAAGCTAACCACTGATCACTTGAAAGAGGCCGGGCGCGCAAACTTCAGGATCATGCCAGACGAACGGATCAAGGAGAGGCTCGGCATCTCGCGCCAGACGGCGGAACAGTCCTTCAACAAGGCGATCAGGAAGTTCGACGCGGGCAAGCCGCTCAAGGATCGGGAGTCGCAGGTCCTGAAAGTGTTCGGTCTCAGCAAGATGTGGCAGTTCGTTTTCGACGACAAAACGCTGTGGCGCGACTTTGTGGACCTGCTCGTCGCAGAAGGGGCGCTGGCGGAGGAAAGCAGGTCCAGCTTCGAATCAGTCTCGACGTTCGTCAGCCTTTACGCGCTGAACATCATGCACGGCGCGCGGTTAAAAATGGCCAGCGGCAAAATGGCGCAACTCAGGCTGGCCGCGTCGGAAGAATTCGGCTTCCTGCGAATCAAGGCCCAGATACCGGTCAGCGACACTCCAAAGCCGCTCACGACGAGCGTTCCCATATTCGAGACCGCTCTGATGGCTGATGACCATTGCGATCCCCAAATTCTGACCATCATCGACGAGCCGATACCAGCAGAGATAGATGGGGACAGGCTTGTCGCGCTTGGTTAGGCTGGTCGGAAGGGCCACAAGCAATGTCCGCTTTCAGGAACTTGTCATTATCACCTGAACGTCCGGCATTGATGTGCGTTGCCGATCGTCCGCTTCGACAAGCGTGATCGACCACTTCCGTCGAGAACGGATGTTTATCCGAGCGGATGTGAACGACCGGCTTTAGTCGGGAGGCGATGCCGTGGGAATGGCAGCTATCCCAATATCCCTGCTCCAAACGCGACAGTCCATTCTCGGTTCATACATGACTTTGGTAGGTCCGTTTTCGAAAGCCTGTAATAAATCCTGATTGCGTCGGTCGTCACCTCAAGCCGGCGCAGCAAACCGGAAGTTCGTTCAGCCTGCTGATTTATCCACGCGCTCTGTCACGGCAAGGCTGGAATGTGCCGCTATTCTATTCGTTTTTGGCACCATGGCCCCCCCGATACAGGAGGGGAGGAAGGAGGAAGTGGGTGCGGGTGTCGCGAGGGTGCGGCGCCGGCGTTCCATTCCATCCTTTCCATCGGAGACTGCCCATGGCTTCGCTCGCTCCCGTCAGCGCCGGTTCCGCGCGCCCCGCAACGCCCGGCTACCGCGTCGATGTTTCGCGCGGCACATCCAACACCCGCGTATCGTCCGAATGGTTCTCCCGGCCGGACGACGAGCGCTTCCTCTCGCTTTCCGATCTCCACGCCTCAGTGCAGGCACGGCGCGAGCGCGCCCATACCCGCGTCATCGAAAGCCGCGCGATCAAGGTCGAGGCTCGCCGCGACCACCCCGAGCGGTTAGCGCTGATCCTGCCCGACAGTGACATGCCGGTCGCGCCCACCAACTGGTCGTTCGGGCAATTGTGCAGCATCGTCGGCGCGCCCGCGTCCTATCTGCGCGATCTGCCGGGGCCGCTCGCTGGCATCAACCTCCAGCACGGCCTCCTCAATCACCGCGCCGAGCAGGTGAAACTGCTCCAGGCCGACAATGGCCGCACCGAACTGCGCGCGGTCACAGGCCCCAATTATGGCCGTGTGTGGGATGCCCAGCTCGTGGAAGCGGTGATGCGCTTTGCCGGCAACGGAACCGGAGACACACGCTGGAAGGTTCCGGGCGTGCTCGACTGGTATAATCCCTATGTCGATATCACCCGCGACACGACCACGCTCTATGCGTCCGATCGCGACGTGTTCCTGTTCCTCGTCGACGACACCCATCCCATCGAGGCGGGCAAGCTCTCCAATGGCGATCCCGATCTCTATTTCCGCGGCTTCTATTCGTGGAACAGCGAAGTCGGCGCGAAGACGCTCGGCATCGCGACCTTCTATCTGCGCGCGGTCTGCGCCAACCGCATCCTCTGGGGCGTCGAGAATTTCGAGGAGATCAAGATCCGGCATAGCAAGTTCGCCGCCCATCGTTTTGCCCAGCAGGCCGAGCCCGCGCTTGCCTATTATGCCGACGCGTCGCCGCGCAGCTTCATTGACGGCATCCGGACAGCCCGCGAGCGGATCGTCGCCCGCACCGACGAGGACCGCGAGGGATTTCTGCGCAAGCGCGGCTTCTCCAAGTCCGAGACCGGCAAGGTCATCGAGGCGGTGCTCGCCGAGGAAGGCCGGCCACCAGAGTCGATCTTCGATTTCGTGAACGGGATCACGGCGGTCGCGCGAGGCAAGGCACATCAGGACACCCGCCTCGACATGGAAGCCAAGGCCCGCAGCTTGCTCGAAAAGCTGGGCTGATCGCCGCCGCGCGGGCGCCCTCGGGCGCTCGCCATCCCCGTTTCTCTCTTTCCGGCAGGACCGTGCGCTCGCGTGTATCCGTCCGCCCGCCACAAGGATCGCTCCGATGGCCGATACATATATCACCACATCATTCGAAATCAGGATCAGCGCTGAAGAAGCCGAACTTCTCACCGAATGCTTCACGGCCGCTGATGAGATCGCCTCCGACTTCCCCCATGTCGAGCTCAGCGAACTGGCTGCGGCCAAAGCCTGTTACGAGGCACGCAGCGCCGCATTCAAGGCAGCGTTTCCGCCTGTAGAGGGCGAGGAAGATCCATTCGCAGGTTTCCTCACCCTCTGGACCGACCCCGAATTTTCGACCTTCGATGCGGTTCTCTCCATCGGGGATGACCCGAAAGGAGACGGCAAGCTCGCCCGCATCCACGGTGCGAACGCCGATATCTGGGCGATCGCCGGAGTGATCGAGAAGGTTTGCCTCACCGCATTGCCGTTCGGCTTCACCTGGGCGGTGACGTGCTCGCGGATGATCCCGGGTTCTTTCAGCGGCGGCTACTTCCTCATCACGGCCGAGGGTATCCAGGGCGGCTCGACCGGGGAACTGATGAACGAGGCGCTCGTCGCGTTACGGTCCGGCGGCATTGCGGCACGCGGCGCGCGCAAGCAGGGTGCCGAGGATCAGCAGCAGTTCGTCCTTGCCGTTCCCGATGAAGAAGACGGGCTCGTGTTCTGGAACAATGCGGATGGCTTCGGCTCGCTCGAGACTGCGACGGCGTTCACCGAAGCCGAACGTCTGACGCACGATTCGCTCATCTCCAGTTCGAAGTGGCTCGCGCTGCCCAACCATGTCGTCCGACCGGACGACACGGACTGACACACCGTCCGCGGCTTGCGCTCTCCACTCATCCTCATGCCATAAGAGTCCGGCCAGCGCGCCGGGCTTCCTGTATTCCAGGGAGAGATACATCATGAACCCCGAAAACCATGGCGGCAGCACTCCCGCCAACGGCACGACGCGCCTCTACAGCCAGACCCCGATCGCTGATAACGGCGATTTCCACTATCAGGGCGATCTGCAACAGCAGGACGAGAGCCTGGCCTCGCTTTCCAATCGGATCGCCCGGCATCTTCACGACCATTTCGACACGATGCGGTTTCTGGTCTCGGCCGAACAGCTCGTGGGTGGCCGCAGGATTACGGCCGAGCTGCTCGAACCACCCAGTGATCTGACCCATTGGAGGGACCAGCGGAAATTGATCACCAGCATCCGCGACCAGATGGAGCGGTTCGGTTTCCACCGCTTGAATCTTCTTGACGGCAATCACGACTGCTCGTTTTTCAGCGAAGTGCGGATCGGCAATCATTTGTCGGTCCAGACGAACCGCGGCAGGGCACGGCGAGACCGGCTCCCTCCGGCAGGACAATTTCCGGTCATGCCGAGCGAGCAGGCCGGAAGCCTGGGCTTCGCGACCTATAACCGCGTGCCGACCCTCCCGGTCGAAATTCCGGATGGTGGCTTCACCATCGCGGCGCGAACCAGCGAGGGTCGGCGCGTAACCTTCTGCTTCGGACCCTATTACACCGGCGGACCGCCGCGCTTCATCGACATCCAGTATCATGATGCGAGCATGACAGTCCCCGATGGTGGCGGCACACCCGCGCCGGTGTTCGAGATGCTGACGATCGCCCAGGGCGGCCGCAAGCCCTATGACAGCCGCAAAGCGGCGCTTTCCGACAAACCGTCGATCGCCGTCATTCTGCTCGCAAGGCCCGACGAGGCGGACTGATCCGCTGCCATCCGGCCTGGCACTCCCACCAGTTCATTCCTCGCAAAGCCCGGCCGCTCGCGCCGGGCTTTTCGTTTCTCACGGAGACATATCATGGACCAGACCGATCATCGCAACGGCGTTCCTGCCACCGGCGCCGCGCGGCTCTATAGCGAGACACCGATCGATGAGCGCGGCAACTTCCATTATCAGGGCGACCTGCAACAGCGGAACGAGAGCCTCACTTCGCTTGCCGGCCGGATCGGCCAGCACCTTCATGCCCTTTTCCCGGCGATGCGTTTTTCCATCTCGACCGAGCGTTTCGCGGGCGGACGCAAGATCACGGCAGAATTGCTCGACGCGCCCGACGACCTGACCGGTCGGGAGGCGCAGCAGGAATTCACCGTCAGGGTCCGCGACCAGATGGAACGGTTCGGCTTCTGCCGCTCCAACCTGCTGCAAGACTTTCACACCTGCTCGTTCTTCTGCGAGGTGCGGATCGGTCAGGCCTATTGGACGACACAGGCCAAACGGCAGGGCGCGCGCAGCAGAATCGAGCCGTTGGTGTCACTCGCGGCCTTCCGCCACCGCCTCAAACCCGGCGACCGGATGAAGCTCATCGAAGGACCGGCATGGCACCGCGCAATCGGCACCATGCGGACGGTAGAGGCGGTCCGGTCGAAGGATATCATATTCGAAGGCAAGATCTATCTCGACCTTCCGCGCGCGGCGCAGTTCGCCTGCGACGGCAAGTTGGTCGAATTCGCGATCGGCACCGAGCAGGAGCCCGGTGCCCATCTTCTCTACGAATGGCTGCCGCAAAAGGCCGCCTGACCAACGCCATCTTGGCGGCTGCACGCCATCGCTCGCCGGTCAGCCGCCGATCCTTTTTACAGCAAGGAGCAAGACGATGACAATTTCCGATATCGACTCGGCTACACCGGCTGAGTTGGCGCCCGTTCTGCACGCGGCACTCCAGCGCCTCGGCCAGCTTGGCCGGACCGGCGCAGTGGCGCTCGAAGCCCTCGTCGAGGACAGCGATGCCGATTTCGACGAGGCCGCCGGATGGATCGAGGAGATCGCCGCCGGAAACCTCGGCGACTGAACTTCCGGCCAGTTTCTCAAACCATTGTCTCGCGCAGCCCGGCCATTCACGCCGGGCTTCGTATTTCTTGAAGGAGCAAGTTCATGCAAACCGCACGTCATATCCACGAAACCGCCGTTCTGGGCAGCCTGATCCGTTATTCGAACGGCCAGCCCCGGCCGCCCGAACGCTTCAAGCGGAAGCTGCGCGACTGGGAGGGAGAGAACGGCACGGGCCGCCTGGTCGAGCGCGAGCCCGCGTCCGGCAGCCTTGCGGCAAGCTTTACCCTGCGTCTCGGCGAGTTCGGCGGCGCGGTCATCGTCGCGGTCTTCAATCGCACCTTCAGCGCACAAAGCGATATGGCGTTCGATATCCTTGAGGTTCCGACACCCGGCATGGTCCGGGTGGTGACGGGGCATAACGGCCGCGAGGTGCTGCATCATCTCGCTCCCGACATGGCAGCCGCCGAGCGCTGGATGGCGACCAACCGCTTCGGCGACATGCGCGTCGAGGTCGTGCCCTGTCCCGATCCGGTGGCGATCCCGCAGGACATGGGCAAGGCCGCGTGACGGGCCAGCCCCTCGCGCAGGCATCGACTGGGGTGACGGGGGACTACGGCCGCCGTCACTTCGTCCATGTCTATGCCGTCATCCGCGTCAAGGTCGCGGTCGACGCACCCGACCATCGCCGCGCCATGGAAGCGGCCGACGAACTGCTGTTCGCGGGCGGACCTCCGGTCAGGCTGGTAGCCATGTCGAGCGCAGTGCTCGACGCGGACCATGCCGATGAAGTCTTCGGCTATCTCGTCGACGAAGCCGACGATCCCGAATTCGAGCGATCCCGCGCTTACGGACCCGATCACGAACCAGAAGGGAAAACCTTGATGCAGAGTGAAACAACGCCCAGCGAGGCGAGCCTCGACCAAGCCGATACGGAGTTTAGGGAGAGCCCAACTCGTGAAAGTGCCGGCACGCTGCTCACCGTCGCTACCCGATACTGGAACGACGACATGATCGGCGATGGAACATATTCCGGAGTGGTTCTGCGGGTACGCGACTGGCTGTTCGAAAAGGCAGAGCCTGTAGATACCGATTCCCCAGGTCCGATCGCGGACGTCGTTCACCGGATCGCGACCTTTGCCGATGGCCGTACACGCATCAACGTCTGCCGAGCGGCCGTCAACAAATTGGAGCAGCGCGGCGGGACGCGCGGCAAGAACAGCGGCGCAGAGGTGAAGCGGCCATGAAATCCCACCGCATTCGGATCGTGCAGGTCTTCCGCGTCGAACGCGAGATCGTCATCGACATCAATGCGCCCGATGCGCAGGCGGCGATCGACATGCAGAGTGAGAACGACGCGCCCGCCTTCGACGATTCCCGCTGGCGATCCTCTTGGACACTCGAGAACGAGGAGGTTGAGGAGGTTGAGGAGGTTGATGCAGCGCGTGTCAGGGGATCATAGTTCGGCAGACTATGCCGTCCACCTGGGCCGGAGGGGAGGATGAGGGAGTGGGATGGGCGTGAAAGACGCCCCAAGCCCAAGGAACTCACTCCCATGTCATACGATATCGCATTCCGCTTCCAGCAGGCGCTCGATCCGTCCGCCCTCATCACGCTGCCCACCGCGCTCCATGCCCTCAATGCCGCAATCGAGGACTGTCGCAACGCCGGGCGCCCGCAAGACAGCGACCCTGCCGTCATCCTGCTCGCCCGCCATCTGGGCTCGATCGCGTCGCGGATCGAGCGGCCCAATGTCGAATTGCGCCGCGTCTGCATGGACGCCATCGCGGACCTGCGCCGCAAGCCAGCGCTGATCGCGCTCGCCCACAAGGGCGTCGCCTATGACGAACGCGCGAAGAAGCTCTTCCACAGCGACGGGCGCAAGGCGCTGCGGGCGCTGGCCGACGCGCTCGACCTTGCAGACGATAGCTACGACCTGCGTTCGAATCGTGGCGGGATCGCAGTGAGCGGTGAGGTCACGCTGCATGGCACGGCCATTTACGTGCAGCTCAGCCTCGGCCTCATGGGCGCCGGTCGCGAAGTCATGTTCCGCAAGGTCTCGGGCCGCACGGACTTTGTCGGCGAGCGCAATCACTGGGCCTCGGTTCACGACCTGCTCCAGCCGGCCAGGTTCGCCGCGCGCATCTGCCGCGAACTCGGTCTGGCTCGCCCGGATCAGGCACCCGATCGCCTGGTCGCCTGAACACGAAAACCCCATTTCGGAGAATAACGATGGATATCATCGTCACCCGCTCGCGCATCGCGGGCACACTGGCGTTCCATGAATATCGCGCGCTGGTCCCGCTGGCCTGCGTTGCGGCAGACCGCCACGCGCACATGCGGCCGATCGTCTCACCGCGTGTCGCCGGACAGGAGCGTTGCGTTCACATCGCGCAGATCATCGCTCCAGCGCGGTATTTCGGGATGAAAGGAGCGCCCAGGGCGTCGCTCGCAAGCGCAGTCGTCGCGCTCGGCAGGCGGATCGAAGCCATATTGGTGGGCGCGGTATTCCCGGAAATCCTGGGGAAGCGCATGTCCGTCGCCGTCCGCAATGATGCCGACCCCGGCGATGCCTGCGTGCGCATCATCGTAGACGATCTGACCGGCGCCTATGACCGGATCGCGCCGCTGATCGACGAGATGGACGCGGGCGCCTTCGGCCTCGCCGGTGACTGCCGCCGTCTCGCGGCCTGACCCCATTCCTTCGGATTACGAAAGGACGCTCCCATGCGTGAAACTTCTGCTGAATTCGCGCTCGAAACCGCCGCCTGCCTCTGGGAGGCGGTGCTGACCTTGCGCGACCATCCCGCGACCGATCCCGATGCGATCGGCCTCGCGTTCGCCATCCGCGCCAGCTTTGACGCGATGGGCGCTGCTGCCCTTCGCATGACCGTGATCGGCTGGACCGATGCGGTAGACGCCGCCTGGGTCGAAACCGAGGACAGCTACGAGCTATGCTTCGACTGGGATTTCGTGCCCGACTGGATCGCTCGCCATATCGACTGGTCCGATCCGGGCTGCCCCACGATCAGGAGTGAGGGAGAGTGCCCCGCTGACCGATCGGGTGGCCATGGAGGGGAGGAGGAGGCCGGTGGTTGCGACAAGGATGTCGCGGCGAACCCGGAGGCACCCATGACCTTTCCTGCGATGATCAACACCACGGTCGGCCAGTCGCTGCTGACGAAAATAGGCCGATTTTTCAATGGCTCGGTGCTGGACGTTCTGGCCGAGACATTGCAGAACGGACGCCGCGCCGGCGCGACCCGCATCGATATCGCCCGGATCGAAAAGGATGGCCAGGCCGCGCTGCGCATCCGCGACGACGGGCGCGGCATCGCCGATCCCGCCAAGTTCCTGACGCTCGGCGACTCCGGCTGGGACAAGGACATCGCCCGGTCGGAAGACCCCGCAGGCATGGGCATATTCAGCCTTGCAGGCCGCCACGTCACGGTGCGGTCGCATGCGGCGGAACTCGGCGCAGCCTGGCAGGCGACCATCACCCCCGACGCCTGGGAATCCGGCAAGCTGATCGACGTCATACCCGCGGCGCTCGACAAAGGCACCGAAATCGAGATCGACCTGCCCGAGGCATGGGCCAAAGCGCTCGAACAGGCGATGAAGGACGCGGCGCGCTTCTGCCCGGTGCCGGTCTGGTTCGACGGCGAGCGGCAAGCGCAGGAGGCTTTCCTGCGTGAGGCAGCGCGCGTCGAGGAGTGGAACGGCTGCCGGATCGGCATTTTCGTCGACAAATATCATATTCACCGCGAACTGGTCCGCATCAACTTCCATGGCGTGACCGTGCCCTGCCGGCTGCCCCATATCGTTGACGCCGATGGCGGTCGCGGCTGGTATGCCAAGGTCGATATCGTCGATGCGCCCGACCTTCAGCTCGTGCTGCCCGCGCGCAAGGAGATGGTGCAGAACGCTGCGCTCGATGCCCTGCGCGAGGCCTGCGAGACGGCGATCTTTCGTACCATCGCCCGTGAGGGGCACCACCGGCTCTCCTTTGCCCATTGGCAACGCGCGAAAGCGCTGGGTGTCATGCTGCCGGATGTCGCGCCATGGCTTTCCGCCTGGACACCGCGCACCGCCGAGGCGGACACCATTCTGTCAGGCGAGCGCGTCGCCGGCGAGCCGATGATTCTCCTGCCCGCGTATCATGCCCATATCGAGCAATGTATCGGCCGCGTTCTGGCGGCAGGACAGCCGCTCGAGGCAACGCCGGTCCATCCCGTCGACGAGTTTGCGGGCTATGGCTGGTATGATGCGCTCCCCCGCGTGCTCGGATGCTCTTTCCGGGTCGAACGAAGCCAGGACAATGTCTTCGACTATGCCGCTGACGCCCAGATCCCGCCGGATCTCCAATCCGGGCGGGTCGACGCGATCACGCTCGAGCTTGCCGTGCGAATAGCCGACGATCCTGACACGCCTGCCGAAATCTTCTGGCTGCCCGCCGATCTCCTGATCGTTCCCGCCGATTGCTGGACCGGTCTCGAGGAGGTGTTCGTGCTGATGAGCGCGGACTGCGCGATCACGCCCTTTGAGCTCGCTTATCTGCTCGAAGCCGCCTGCTTTTCGCCCAGCGAGGACTGCGGAGCCGACAGCTATCACACCCAGCAGGCGGCATTCGAGATGCAGGCGCGATTTGTCGCCAATATGCTGCTGCTCGGCGAGGACGCCGCGATCATCGAGCGGGTCCGGGAGGCGATGTGGGAGCATGTATCCTGGCTGATCCCGAAGGACCGGGCAGTCACCGTGCGCGCCGCAGGTTCCCTGGTCGAGGCGGCCTTCGCCGACAATGACGACGCGCCGCCGTGCGTCGCCGTCCAATAGATTGCGCCGCCAATACCTCCACACATCGCCGGTTGCCGCGTTTTGCGCGCGGGCGCCGGCTGTTTTCGAAAGGACAGTCCATGACCGAGGACGAATTCGACACGCTCGTCGACGACGCGACCCATGCCGTCAACAATCTCATCCCCGACCGGCTGCTCGACGCGCTGGCCAGCGACGCCCGTTCCGGCCTGCTCATGCGCATCAACGATGCTCTGACGCCGATCCTGCGCGAGCTGGCCGACGATGACGACGCTGATGGCGAAAGCGAGGACCGTGACGCGGGCCTCGACAGGCGAACGTCAACGATCGCCGCGTTCCTCCGCGAACTGGTCGAAACCCACATTGCCAAATGCGACGAGGCCGGCGATGACCCCAATGACCGGCCGCCCCACTTCGCCTCGGAAGCGCCAGGCGCGCAGGGTAATATCGACAGCATCGCGAGCTGCGACATCGAGACGGGAAGCTGCATCTATCTCGTGCTGGAAGGCGGCGCGGCGTTCCGGATCGTCATCGAACCGGCGGAGGCCGTGTGATGGCGATCCCGGATCATGCCCGCGCCAATTTCCAGACGCTGCTGCGCGCCGCCCAGGCCGGCGATCTTGCACTGATGGAGTGCAACGACGCCGTGAGCGGCGAGCCCCGCTACGTCCTCTGCGGGGTCGGCCACCGCAATGGCGAATTTGTCATGACGCCCTTCGGTCACCTCGCCGAGGGTAACCCCTTATGACACCTATCTGCCGCCCGACATGCCCGGCGGCCCGCCGGTTGCCGATGGGACGCAGCGTTCCCCCGCCTGACCGGCCCGTCCACCGCTTTACCATGGAGACAGCCATGACCCGGCTATCGAGCCTGCGCGCGAGGCTTGCCTCGTTCGACCACGCCTACCTGCTGGCCATCCGCCTGAGCGAGCGTTCCGACCAGGAGCTGTTCGTCGTGCGGACCGGCAATCCCATCCAGCCCTACCGGGTGACGGCGCGACCGCCTGCCAATGACGAGCAGATGGTTCTGCGCGTCGCCTGATTTCCCGCACACCTCGGAAAAAGCCCGGCGTTGCCGAGCACTATTCCGAACTCGACGCTGCGCGAGCTGAACGCGCCATTCCCTTGAGTGCGCGCGCCCGGCCGTGCGCCTTTCTCAGAAGGATCAAGCGATGACCTACAAGACCGCCGATAACCGGACCGTGCCGGAACCCGTGCTGCGACAGATTCATCAATACAGCTTCTACAAGACCAGTGAGAACCGCCAGGTCACTCTCGCGGTTCTCGAAATCCGCCAGCCGACCCTTGCAACCCTGTCGCTGGTCGAAGTGACGGATGGCTATGAGATATTCGCCGCCGAATATCTCACTGGTATCCTCGCCATGCGCCTCGCCGAGGGCTGGATCCTCAATTCCGCATCCGAACGCCACTATGTGCTGGCGGTCCCCTCGCTCGATGAGAGTCCCTCTGCCGCGATGCCAATCTGCGCGCGCTGCGGCAGCAATCGGATCGTCCGCGACGCCTGTGCCCGCTGGAATAGCGCAACCGGCCGATGGGCGTTGGCGGATGTTCACGATTGTGCCTTCTGCGAGGCCTGCGAAAGCGAGGGCGACGATCTCGTTCGCTTGGTCTCCGGCGAAGAGACACCGGCCGTCAGGACCGCGGAGCCGGACCAATGACGGACTTCGATCCTACCGCTGCGAAGGCTCGGATCTCGCGGAAACAGCCTCCTCAGATCGAATTGCGCTGGCGCGACGAGAATTATGGTTCGGTCCATGCGGTCGCCGCATTCCGCAATTATGTGGGCACCTTCGACTGGAGCGAGCGCACCCACCGGCGATTTCGGGGCTGCCTGAAACGCGCAGGTTTCGCGTTTCACTATGGCCGCTGCGCCTATATCGCGCACCAAGGCGACAGTGCCGAGCGCAAGTACGCCTTGTGCGATGAGCTGGCGGCGGCCGGTTTCGAGATCGTCCATGGCGATGTGAGGACCGGACAATGACCGGCCACTTGCGTCGCGGGGGGCAACGACAACGAGATGCCGCTGCCGGACGAGCCTGCGCCGGTGATCGTTGCCTGGGGTGCGGGCGTCGACTCGACCGCGATGATTATCGAACTCGCCGAGCGGGGCGAGCGGATCGACATGGTGCTGCGCGCCCGCATGCCCGAGCGCCCGGAGACGCTGGCGTTCATTCCAACCTTCGAACACTGGATGGACGAGCGCGGCATCCCCCACGAAACGGTCGGCTACACGCCCAAGCGTTTCAAGCATTGGCCGCCCTACAGCGATCTGCTCGAGAACTGCCTGACGAACGGCACGCTGCCGTCGATCGCGTTCGGCCGCGGCGTGTGCTCACTGAAATGGAAGGTCGCTCCCCAGGACGCCTGGACCAAGGCGTGGCCGCCCGCGCAGCACGCATGGGCGCGCGGACAGAAGGTCATCCGCCTCATCGGCTATGATTGCAGCCCCCGCGACAGCCAGCGCTATGCGCACCGCGAGGGCCATGTCAGCGATCTCTTCGAATATCGCTACCCGTTGCGCGAATGGGGTCGGACCCGGGAGGACTGCGAACGGCGGATCGCGGCGGCCGGCCTTCCTCCAGTCGTGGCGAGTTCCTGCTGGTTCTGCACGGGAATGACCTGCGATGAGGTCCGCACGCTTCCGGCCGAGCATCTGCGGCTGATCGTGCTCATGGAAGCGCGCGCCAAACCCCGCCTGCGAACCTGCGAGGGACTCTGGCGATCCTCGACCAAGGGCCTGCGCGGACGCGAAGCCCGTCCGGGTTCGATGACGCAGTTCATTCGGGACCAGGGCCTGTTGCCGGCGCGCGAGGTCGATCGGATCGTCGCCGAGGCACCTACCGAGCTTGTGGCGTTCCTTGACGGTGCCGCCGGACTACCGCTTGAAAAGCGTCCGGCAATGTGGCGCTGGATCGAGCGCTTCAACGCCGGCGTCGAGAAGCTCGCGGCCTGACCGACAGAAGCCCGCACGCCCGGCGCGGAAGGGGAGGACAGAGGAACCACGCGCGGGAAGCGTGCCAGCAGTGTATCTTGCACACGGCCATGAATCAGACTAGTTATCTGACTAGTCGCCACGATGGAGGTTTTCATGAAAAGCTGGCCTGTCCAGGATGCGAAGGCGCGGTTCAGCGAATTGCTCGATGCCTGCCTGCGCGAAGGCCCGCAGCTCGTCACCAAGCGCGGAAACGATGCGGCTGTGCTCGTTCCCGCCAGCGAGTGGCGCCGGCTGCAACATGCCGCCAAGCCGACGCTGAAGGAGCTGCTTCTCGCCGATACGGCGCGCGTCGATCTGCCGCTGCCACCGCGCGGCCGTATGCGCCGCCGGTCGCCGGCCGGGCTGGCCTGACCGGCATGTATTTGCTCGACACGAATATCGTCTCGGAACTGCGCCGTCCGCGTCCGCACGGGGCCGTCCTAGCCTGGTTTGAAGCCGTTCCTGACCAGGACCTCCACCTCAGCGCCGTCACGCTCGCCGAGATCCAGGCCGGTATCGAGATCACGCGCGAGCAGGACGTCGCCAAAGCCGCCGAGATCGAGACGTGGCTCGACCAGGTGGCGACGACCTACAATATCCTGACGGCCGATGGACCCGTTTTCCGGGCGTGGGCGAGGCTCATGCACCGCCAGCAGAATCATCTTATCGAGGACGCCCTGATTGCGGCCACCGCGCAAGTCCACGATCTGACCGTCGCAACGCGCAATGTCTCGGATTTCGAGGCTTTCGGCGTGCGCATCTTCAACCCCTTTGCACCGCACTGAAACGAGACGTCGTCGCGCTTCCTTCCATCCTCGCGCATGAACAGCAGTCATGAAACACAGTGATTTCGCAATCGGCATGGAATTCGTCATGAGCGGTGCCCGTTGGCGCTGCACGGACGTCGGCACCCGAACCGTCATTGCCGTCAAGCTCGATGCGCCTGATGAAAGCTGGTATGCCGGGCCGCCCTTTGCAGTCGCCGAGCATTGTCTCGATGAAAACGATATCGAGGCATGCGAGCCTGACGATCACAGCGGCGGTTCCGGACATCCTTCAGGCCACTGACGTCCGATAAGGGGCGCTCTCGGACCGCACTCGCGCGCATGGCGTCACGGCCGTCCGGACTGGAGGAGAGGGAGCGCGTGCGGGAAGCCTCCCGGCGCGCCGATCGTGCGCGATTTGCAACCTATTGTCGTTGATCGCGCTGCCCCGCCCGCCTTATCAGGGCAGCTTTATGCGCCTTATCGATGATCTCGCCGCCAGGCGGCGGCTTTACCCGCGTCCAGGCTTCACCGCGCCCGCCATGCTGGTGATCGATGTGCCGCGCCATCTGGCGGGCGCCGGCCTGCCGCTCGGGCGCTATTATCCGGTGATCCTCGAAACCGACGAGGAACTGGCCGAGTTCGAAGCGTTCCTGAGCGCGGAGCGCCCTGAGCCAGTCGTGCCGGACATATTCGCGACCCGTCCGGGTGCGCTGCACACGGCAACGATCAGCCTGTTCGAATATGCGCCGCCCGAACCGGGCTGGCCATGGCTGTTGCTGTGCCACTGGCCAGAAGACCATGCCGCACTCGCCGCCCGCGATCCGGACATGCTGGCGCGAGGCGCCTATACGATCGAGATATTCCTCTGTCGCGCCGACCTGCGGGACGCTGTCGCGATCCTCGCGAAGATGCTCGGCGGGCCGGAAAGGTTCACGATCGTCAAGAGCGCTGACGTTCCGCACGGGACCGCCTGACCAGCATCAGGCCCTCCGCTCAGCGTTGGCTGGACCGGTCCTGCCAACGCGCTTCGGGCGGCAGCCATTCGTCTTCGCGGGCCACGTCGATCGCGTGCTGAATTCGCATGAGCAGCACCGCATCTTCCGATTCATCGAGCAGGGACGCGGCTTCCTCCATCAATTCGGCCGCCTTGCGCCTGTTGGCCACCGGGTCAGACATCGTTTCTCCACCGTGGGGGCAGCAGCTAGAGACTTTAGCCGGGGCCTGGACATAGCGTCCGCCACCCGGCTGCAAAGGTGCGGTCGGCTCTGTTGGAAGGGGTTTTCGAAGCCATACCCGCAACTTGCGGGGTGGTTTCTCTATAAGCAGAACCCGCGCTACTGCCAAGCAACGCGGGTTCGGAAAGTGAAGCGATCAAAGAAACCGACGCTTATCCGCGCCGCAAGGGCGCCCGACAGTTATGCGGCGATCAGCGCACCAGCGCCCGTGCCGCCATGACGGGACGATACATGTCCGCCCGGCCGCGCATCAACTCGGCAAGCCAGCACAGATGCGCCGCCGCATCAGCCAGCGGAAGCGCCGCCACCTCGTCGAAGAGCACGCCCTGATAGTCCCCCGCACGGTCGAGAATGTCCGACAGGCGCACCCGCGCCGGGCTGTCCGGGTCCTCGTTGCCGGCGTTGGCCTCACGGGCCGCCTCGAGAAACGCTTCGGCCAGTTCCTGCGCTTCATAATAGCCCCCATCGAGCCCTTCGCCACGCGCCAGCGACGCGAGCCGCGCCCGCACCGCCGGAAGATCGGGATCGGCCACAGCATCTTCGATCGGCAGGTTGAAATCATAGTCGGCAAGATAGGTTTCGATCATGGCATGCTCCTGTTGCGCGGATGGACGAATGGAACATATGATGAACATATTTGCAACCCCAAAGCGGCGATGGCATGATCGCGGCATGTCGCCTCGACCGATACCTTCCCACCGGCACTGTCTCGCCGCATGGGCCGCCGGTCCGCTGCCGGGTGCCCCGCGATGAGCACCATGATCGCGCCCGTCCGGCTGCGCGGCATCCTGCGCGCGGGCGATCGCGGCTTTCATCTGGACAGCGAAGACGGCCAGGTCTGGCGGATCGAGGGTGCGGAACCCTATGCGTCGCTCGCCGGGCAGCCGGTCGTCATCGAAGCCTATCGCCGCGCGTCAGGAGCGCTCGAACTTCTCTGGGCAGGTCCCGCCGCCTAGAACGGCACTTGCCCGCAAGGGCCACCGCAGGGCGCGATACGTCCCCGATCGGGAACGCCAGCTTCCACCACGCACCCGCCACGATGCGCGCCCAACTCCAGGCGCGTCCCCCGAACGTAGCGTCAGGCCGCACCGTCGCTGCGGGTGCGTCGGAGGACCTCCGCACCCGCAATCGCCCTCAGAGCAAGCCTGTCATCGCATCCGGAGCCACCAGTCGCAGTGTCGCGGCGTGCCGGAACTGGTCCGGGAGAGCAAGGGCTGCCTCCGGCCAAGCTTCGCTAGGCAAAATGATGGGCCTGCCGACGGGATCGCCTGATCCAAAGGTGTCGGCAGGCCCATCATTTTACCAAGCTACGCATAAAGGCCGCAGCGCGACGTCCCTTGCTCTCCCGGACCAGCCCCGGCCCTTGCGCCCCGGCGACAGGCGGCTCCGGATGCGATGACAGGCAGGCACGCTTCCCTCTTCCGGCGATCAGGATGGAATGGCTTCGCCATGCTTTTCCTTGTTCAGGGACGCTACCGCGTCCGTTTTCTTGGCTCGAGGCTCACCAGACACGATGAAATTCTGTCAAGAAAACAATGATATAGAAGTAATGGAGGGGAGTAAGTATAAGAAAAGGGCGGACGGGGAATGGTTCCCGGAAGCACCAAGGAAGAAGGAACCCAGACAATGAAGATCGGAACTTTCAAACTCGACGAAAAGACCAACGAGATCACCGGCAGCATCTATACGCGCGCCCTGCATCTGCCCTTCATCATCTTGCGGGCCGTCGAGCTTCGCGCCGATGAAATGCAGAGCGACCGCGCCCCCGTGTTCGAGATTTTCGAGCCGTCGCCCGCTGGCGTCGATATCCAGATCGGCGCGGTCTGGCATCGCAAGATGCGCAACAGCGAAGATACGTTTTTGTCCGGCATGATCGACGATCCCAGCTTTGCCGAGCCGCTGCCCATTGCCCTGTTCGGGGACGAACTCAAAGGCTTCGACGTGCAATGGCGACGCGAACGCGAGCAGCAGCCCGCCTATCGCAATGGCATGGGCGGCAATGCTGGCGGCTACGCGCAGCGGCGCGGCAGCCAGCAGCAGAGCAGCGGCGGGTTCCGGGGGGGCAGCACGGCAGGGGCGAACGGCGAATATACCGGCGGCATGACCCGCAGCCTTGACGACGAGGTGCCTTTCTAAGCCGCACCCCAAGACGGGCCGGGGAAGCGCTGGAACGCTTTCCCGGACCCTGACCGCGAACGCAAACAAGGATTTGGACCCATGAGCAAGAACACGGCTACACGCACCATTAGCAGCTTTTCGGACCTGCCGGAACTCTACGCGGAATTGATCGCGACCGACGATTTCACCGCATCCTTTGGCGATCCTGTCGCCTTGTCCATCTTTGAACCGGGTGAAGAACTGGACGACTATGACATGCCCGACCCACTGGCCTGCCAAGCCGATTGCGCGGGTATCATCACAACCATCAGCGACCTTTTGACAGGCACCCGCCTTGATACCGTCGCGCGGGAATTGGCGTGGGGTTTGGTCAACAGCTTCCATTTTGTTGCGGGCAATCTGGAGCGGCAGGAGGACAAACTGGCCCAGACAATCGGCGACATGGCGCGGCGCCTCAATCCCAGCGAGGTATTCAATCGCGAACTGGAGGAAACCCAGACGCAATGTCAGATGCTGACCGAACTGCGCAAAACGATGGAGGAAATGCGCGATTATGCCGCTGCCGCCTACCGTTCCGCATTTGGCCTTACATGGTCCCAATCGCGGGGATCGAGGGTTTCGCGCATCACCACCGCAAGCCAGATTTCCGCGCTCGATTTCCTGCGGGCGCGGTCGGAAAAGCGGCGCGAAGCCCACGACCCGCAAGGCCCCGTCGTCGTCATTTCCGGTCCCGGCGATTGGCACGATTGGCGCTTGATCTTCGCCAAGCTGGACGAGATCAAGGCCCGCGTCCCGCACATGGTGCTTGTCACCACCGGGCAGCGGACCGGCGTTGACGCTATCGCGGCAGCTTGGGCCGAAGCCAATGGCGCGCCCTGTATCGCTTTCGGGCTTTACGGGCATGGCAAGGGGCGCGGCTTCAAGCGAAATCGCCAGATCATCAAGCTATCGCCGGTGGAAGCCGTGCTCTGCGAAGGCTCCGGCATCCAGCAGAACCTTTACGAACTGTTCAACCCCGAACGGGGACGTTGCGTCCCCACCCATGTCATCCTGCGCGCCGATCAGGCACCCCCGACGCCGCGCCCCCGCGCAAGGCGGCTTGCCGCCTGAACCCCGGCACCTGTTCAGGGGCGGCGGCCGGATTATCCGGCCTCGCCCTTGCTACCCTCCACCGAAACAGGCCGATGCGGCTTTGCGCCGCACCGGCCTTTTCTTGTGCCAGCCGCCGCCGCGCCTGGCGGCGCGGCGGCGGGATCACGTTCGCAGGAGAAGCGCGGAACGGGGGCGCTTGCCCGGATCGGGGGAACCGACGCGGCTGGCCCGCCCAGCTTCAGCAGCAACCCCAAGGCTTCGCGGAAATCCTTTTCCGCCACCATCTCGACCGGCAGCGCGGTGACAATCGCACCATAGCGATCGCGCAACCGCTTTTGCGCCGTCTCGATTTCACCGGCAATCCTGCGGCTCTTTTCCAGCAGATCGGCAATGCGTTCTCTCTCGGACATTTTCGGCATGACCATTCCTTCACGTCATTGCCGGTCCGTTCGCCGCCGCTCTTCTCGCACGAAACGGGCAGGCCCCGCAATCGCCCGGCACCGGCAGGGACACCGCCCGCGCCGTATCTGGAGGGGACGCAGCGCGCGCAAGCGCTGCGGGCAAGGGACGCACGCCCAAGGGCGGGAGAAATGCACCCTACGCACGGGTGCTGCGACGGAAAACAACATAATATCATTGCCTTAGTCCGTAATGCGGGTGTGACGACATTCGGCCTGGCCGTCATACGCGTGTTTCCGCTCAGAATTGCGCGATGACATCTCCCTGATATTGGCCGGGATTTTCAGTCACACGCGTGTGACATACTGTTTTCGTTGTGATTTTCCGGCGGTCGGCTATTATGCCAGCGCTTCGGAACCGGTCCTTGCGAAGCTCCTTCATCGGAGCTTCCATGGCCCATCTCTCTATTCGCATTGACGATGAGCTGCACGGCCGCCTTGCGCGCCGCGCCCGCATCGTCGGCGTCACCATCACCGAACTGATCAGGCCGATGCTCGAACAGGCGGCCGACCCGCGCAGCGGCTACGTCTATACGACCCAGGACGAGATCCTCTCGGGCGTTGTCCAGACGCTTGCGATCATCGCTGCTTCGGTGCGCGAGCACTCGCCCGAACTGCTCGAAAAGGGGATGGCCGAAGCCCGCCAGATGCTCCTCGACCGGGGCCTGCTCGATCCGGAGCAGCGGATATGAGCATCTTCAGAAACGACACGCTGGGCTCATGGACGCGCGGAGGCCAGGCGATCGTCCACAATGTGCGGATGACCACGCAGGTCTTCTTCCAGACCATGATCGTCGGTCTTGTGATCTGGGTGATGGGCACTGGCTGGTATGCCCTCGAAAAGTCCACCGAGTATCAACGCTTCGTCCTCACCAAACTGGTCGAGGCGAGCTTCAAGGTCGACGCGGCGCCGGGGACGAACGACCCGGTGCTGTTCCGCACGCCGGAGGGCCGGCAATATTGGACCTCAGCCGACATTCTGCTCGAATCCGGGGTCGCCCGGAAGGCGCTCCACAAGCTCGAAAAAGATCTCATCCACGGGGCCGCGATCGCAGGCGTCGGCACGATCCTCGCGCTCGCCTGGGCGTGGTTTTATTTCACCCGCACCGGGAAAGGTCTCGGCTCCAACGAATATATCCGCGGCGCCCGGTTCGGCACCGCAGGGGAACTGCGCCAAGCTCTGGCCAGGGAAAAGAAGGGCAGCTTCCGGATCGGGGGCGTCCCGGTGCCCGACGCTTACGAATCGGAGCATATTCTCATCTGCGGCGCACCCGGAACGGGGAAGACCAATCTCATCACCACGATGCTTGAGGGCATCCGCAAGAAGGGCAAGCGGGCGATCGTCTACGATACCGCGGGCTCGTTCGTGGAGAAGTTCTACCGGCACGGCCATGACGTGCTGCTCAACCCCCTCGACCAGCGCACCGACATCTGGAGCCCCTGGGTCGATGTGCCGCAGGAATATCATTACGACCAGATTGCCGAATCGACCATTCCCGACAAGCACGGCGATCCCTTCTGGTCGAAGGCCGCCCGCGGCACACTGGTCGCCGTCCTGCGCAAGCTCGCCCGGCAGAAACACACCCTGATCTCGGTGTTGCTCGAGCGGGTGCTGCGTTCCCCGCTCGCCGACCTCGCAGCCTTCGTGAAGGGAACCGACGCAGCCGCCTTCATATCGACCGAAGGTGAGCGTACCTCGGCCGGCGTCCAGGCTGAACTCGCCTCGGTCATGCGCAGCTTTGCCTATCTCGACGACACAGAGGATGCGTTCTCGATCCGCAAATGGGTCGAGAACGAGAAGGACGATAGCTGGCTGTTCATCACCGTGAAGGCCGATCAGCTTCCCTCGCTGCGCCCCCTGATCACTGTCTGGCTCGACATCGCGATCAGCGCGATCATGAGTCTCGCACCCGATCGCAAGCGGCGGCTCTACTGCGTGATCGACGAGTTGACGACGCTCCAGAAATTGCCGTCGCTCTCGGACTTCCTCGCCCGCGCGCGCAAATATGGCGGCTGCGGCATCTTGGGGTTCCAGTCCTACCCCCAGCTCAATGCGACCTACGGCAAGGAGGATGCGGCCGCGATCACCGGCTACTGCTCGACCTGGGTCGCGCTGCGCGCCAACGACACAGACACGGCGGAACTCGTCTCCAAGAATCTCGGCCGGGTCGAGCAGATCGAGGCCAATGAGGGCATGTCCTACGGGGTGAACGACATGCGCGACGGTGTGAACCTGTCGCGCATGCAGGTGACCCGGCCGCTGGTGCTGGACACCGAGGTCACCAATCTTCCCAACCTGACCGGCTATCTCCGCTTTGGCCGCAATCTTCCCGTCGTCCGCTTCCTCGACAGCTTCAATCCGATCGCCTCCATATGTCCGGCGTTCGTCGAGCGGGAGTCGCCCCCCAAACGTCTGCCGGTCGGCGGCGAGATCATTGCCCATGTTCGCGCCGCCTCGCGCGCTCGCGCAGCCGCAGAACGGGATACGGCCGATCGAGACGCGGAGGGGAGCAGCCCACCACAGCCCAGGGCAGAGGATCGCCAGCCCGACCTGTTTGGGAACAGGCCTCCGCCACCCAAGCCGGTGGTTATTATCCCTTTCCGACAAGTAGCCTCATCGGCTATACGCGATCCCCATGCCGAAGGAGATTCGGCATGAAGGGGGTTGAGTGTTTAATCACATCAGAAGGGCCGCGATCATTTCTGGCATCATCGGTGCGCCAATGATGTGGCTTTCTACAAACTCGATACCGCAAACG
>NZ_JACIDT010000027.1 GCF_014196495.1 Sphingobium jiangsuense | reverse complement strand
GGGTTCATGCTCATCTTCACGTTCGAAAGATCAACTCCACTCCCATCCGACCTGACCCGCGGCTTCACATTGTAATCAATCACTCGCTTTATCGGAACCAATAGCTTCATCTTCCACTCCTGCTTTTCAGGATATCAATTTGCCCCGCAGGCGATGCGCGCCTCGAAGCGGCACCCGGCACGGCGCGCAAAAAGCCGCGCTGCCATATCAGCGAACGCTTCGTTCGTACCAAACACTTGTTACACTTACAAGCACAAACGGAAACCTGGAAAATTCAATAGAAACAACAGCCTGAATATATCCGTCAGGCGGGCGGGCAATGATGGCGGAAAATCCGGTAGACCTGATCGCCGATCTCCTGCGGCGACAGGCGGCCGGGGCGATACCAGTCCGCGACTGAATTGAGCAGGGACAGCAGCAGATTGCGGTAGATGGAGCGATCGATATCGTCCGGCAGTGGCAGGTCCCGCACCAGCCCGGCGAACAGGGCCTCGAACTTGTCGCGGCATTCGATCAGCTCCGCGCGCACCTTGTCCGGCACCTCGCGAAAATCGTTCATCATCGGCAAGGTCAGCGAATTGGGGTCGGACTGGATTTCCAGCAGCGTCCGGCACGCGGCGCGCAGCTTTTCCCACGGGTCCGCCTGCGCCGCCATCGCCTGCGCGATCCTTTCCGCCGCCGAATTCAGCGCCTCGTTATGCAGCTCTACGAACAGCGCATCCTTGGACTTGATGTGATGATAGAGCGACCCGCCGAGCACACCGGCCTTTTCGCCAATGTCCCGGATGGACGTGCCCCGGTACCCCTTGCGGGCGAAAAGCTGCGCGGCGATTTCCTGAATCTCGCGGCGACGTTCGCTTGCCCCGTCTCTCTGACGCGTATTCGGACCTTCCAACATTCCATCCATTTCGGGTAATCCAGCGGCGGGCAAGTGTGCCCGCCCTTCCTGTTAACCGACTTTTCCGGGCCGTGTAAACAGAGGGAGGGCAACAAGCCGCTACCCCGCGCACTCCCGCCCGGCACCCGGACCTCAGGCCCGGTCGGACAGCAGCAGGGTCGATGTCGCGGTGGCGCAGAGGCGATCCTGCGCATCGACAAGGCGGGCTTCGGTATGGGCGACCCGCTTGCCGATCGACACCACCGTGCCGATCGCCCGCACCGGCCCGGTATTCTCGTTCATCGCCCGGTGATAGGCGATCTTGAGTTCGAGCGTGATGCAATCCTGCGGTTTCCGCGTCGCGCTGAAGGCGGCGATGCCGCAGGCGCTATCCAGCAGCGTCGCGGCAAAGCCCCCATGGACGATGCCCTGCGGATTATAGACCGAGCGGTCCGGCGTCGCGCCGAAGACGACGCGCCCGGCCTCCGCCTCCAGCAAGGAAATGCCGAGCAGCTCCATCATCGGCGGGCGTTTGCCGATCGCGATCATCGCCCTGAGTTCATCCAGCCCGGTCATCGTCATGACTGCCTCACCCGTCAGAACGCCTCGTCCTCCAGCGCCATCATCGACTTCTTGCCCGCCTTGATCGCAAGGAAGCAGGCGGTCGCCTGAGGCAGCAGCCGGTCGAAGAAGAAGGCCGCGGTATCGATCTTCGCCTTGTAGAAAGCCGCATCGTCCCCGCCCTCGGCGAGCCGCGCCACGGAAATCTTCGCCGCGCGGGCGAAGCAATAGCCCATCGCGACAAGGCCCAGCAGGCGCAGATAATCGGTTGCCGCCGCGCCCGCTTCCTCCGGGTCCTTGAGGCCGCGCTGCGCGATCATGCCGGTGGCGAGCTGGAGCGCGCCGAACGCCTGATTGAGGCCGACGATCATCGGCTGCAACGGCCCTTCCCCGCCATTTTCCTCGATAAAGGCGGAAACCGGGTGGAAGAAGCTGCGCAGATAGCGGCCCATATGCGCGGGCAGCTTGCGCCCCACAAGATCGAGCGCCTGCACGCCGTTGGTGCCTTCGTAGATCATCGCGATGCGGGAATCGCGCACATATTGCTCGACCCCGCTTTCGCGGATGTAGCCATGGCCGCCATAGCATTGCACCGCCAGATTGGCCGTGTCGAAGGCAAGGTCGGTGAACAGCGCCTTGACCACCGGCGTCATCAGCGCGACGAAATCCTCGGCGCGGGCGCGCACCTCCGAATCGTCGGAATATTTCTCCGCGTCGAGCGCGCGCGATACCCAGCCGGAAATCGCCCGGCACCCCTCGTTCCAGCAGCGCATCGTCATCAACATGCGGCGCACGTCCGGGTGGACGATGATCGGATCGGCAGGCAGATCGGGCCGCTTCACGCCTGACAGCGAACGGCCCTGCACCCGCTCCTTCGCATACCAGACCGCCGCCTGATAGGCCGCCTCCGCCACGCCCAGCCCCTGGATGCCGACGGACACGCGCTCGGTGTTCATCATCGTGAACATCGCCGCCATGCCCTTGTTCGGCTCGCCCACCAGCCAGCCGGTCGACTCCTCGAAATTCATCTGGCAGGTGGCCGACGCCTTGAGGCCCATCTTGTGCTCGATCGCCGCGCAAGAGACGCCGTTGGCCGCGCCCGGCGCGCCGTCCGCGTTGGGCAGATATTTGGGCACGAGGAACAGGCTGATCCCCTTCGTCCCTTCGGGCGCGTCGGGCAGGCGCGCCAGCACCAGATGGACGATGTTCTCGGTGAGGTCATGCTCGCCCGCCGAGATGAAGATCTTGGAACCGGTAAGGCGATAGCTGCCGTCCCCCTGCGGCACCGCCCTGGTGCGCAGCATGCCGAGGTCGGTGCCGCAATGCGCCTCGGTCAGGCACATGGTGCCGGACCATTGGCCGCTCGTCATCTTGGGCAGATAGGCCTGTTTCAGGTCCTCGCTGCCATGGCCGGCCAGCGCCGTGGTCGCGCCGTGCGTCAGGCCGGGATAGAGGCTGAACGACACGTTCGCGCCGCAGATCATCTCCTCCACCAGCTTGTTGACCGCCTCGGGCAGCCCCTGCCCGCCCCATTGCGGATCGCCCGCGAGGCTGGCCCAGCCGCCCTCGACGAACTGGCTATAGGCGTCGGCAAAGCCCTTGGGCGTGCGCACCACGCCATTTTCGATATGGCACCCCTCCTCGTCGCCGGAACGGTTCAGGGGCAGCAGCACCTCCTGACAGATGCGCGCGGCCTCTTCCAGCACCGCGCCGGTCAGGTCGGGCGTGAACTCGGCCAGCGCCGCTATGCCGCCGAAGCCGTCATCCTCATGCAGTTCGTTGAGGACGAAGCGCATGTCGCGCAGCGGAGCTTCATATACCTGCATAATCTCTCTCCCGATCGCTTCAGTTGCGCAGCGGCTTTCCGGTTTCCAGCATATGCTCGACACGGGCCTGGGTACGGGGTTCGCGCACCAGCGTCATGAACGCCTTGCGCTCCAGCGCCAGCATGTCCTGTTCGCTCAGCACATCGACCGGATCGGCATCGCCGCCGGTCAGCACCTCGGCCAGCAGGCCGGAGACGACGCCGTCATACTCGGTGGCGAGGCCGCGCGCCTGAAAGCCCTGGACGGCGAGGTCCAGCGCCGTCCTGCCGCCCGCGCCCGGCAGGCGAAATTCGGGCGGTGCGGGCGGCGCATAGCCGTCCACCAGCGCAAGCGCCTTCGCCTTGGCGTCGGCGAGCAGGCGGTCGCGGTTCATCGTCACGCCGTCGGCGGGGCGCAGGAAGCCGAGTTCCTTCGCCTCCGCCGCCGATTTGGCGACGGTCGCGGTGGAGATAATCTCGAACACCTTGGCGACGGCGGGCATCGGCCCCTTGGGCAGGGCCGGGTTCTTCTTCCAGCGGTCGAGCATCTCGCCGCAGCCGCCCCAGCCGGGCACGAGGCCCACGCCGCATTCGACAAGGCCGATATAGCTTTCGGCATGCGCCTGCACCGCGTCGGAATGGAGCAGTATCTCGCACCCGCCGCCCAGCGCCATGCCGGCAGGCGCGCTCACCACCGGGAAGGGCGCGTATTTGAGCGCCTTATAGGCCTGCTGCCCACCGGAGACGAGCTTCTCTATCTCGCCCCAGGCGGCGATGTTGAGCGCGAACAGCGCGAGGCCGAGATTGGCGCCGGCGGAGAAATTGCTGCCCTCATTATAGACGACCAGCGCCTTGTAGCTTTTCTGCACCAGCGGGATCGCCTCGCCGATCAGCTTCATCACATCGCCGTCGAGCGCGTTCATCTTGCCGGTGAATTCGAGCGCGACCACGCCGTCGCCGATATCCCACAACGCGGCGGAGCCGTTTTTCAGCAGCGGCTTCGACGCGGCCTTGATGTCCTCCAGCAACAGCACACCTTCGGGGCGGACGACATCATGATAATCGCCGTCAAGGCCGAGATATTGCCGCCTGCCCTGCTCGATCCGGTAGAAGCTGCGCTGCCCGGCCAGTTTCAGGATTTCGGGCACCGGCTGCCCCTCGGCCGCCAGCCGTTCCACCAGCTTTGTCGCGCCGATCCTGTCGATCAGTTCGAACGGGCCATATTTCCAGTTATAGCCGAGCTTCATCGCCTCATCGATCGCGACGATATCGTCCGCGGCCTGCGGCACGAGGCTCGCCGCGTAGGACAGCGTCGGGCCGAGGATCGCCCAGGCATAGGCACCGAACTTGCCGGGCAGCGCGATCAGCGCGCCGAGATCGCCCTTGCCCGCCGCGCCGGGCAGCGAGGGAGGCGTAGCCGCCGGGCGGTAGGCGCCGGTCGCGAGGTCGATCGCCTCCTTCCGCTTCCCCGCCTCGCGGTTGATCCGGTAGAAGCCGCCCTTGCCCTTGCGCCCGGTATAGCCGTCGGCGATCATCTTTTCGATCAGCGGCGCGGTGCGGGCGATCGCCTGATAGGGATCGTCTGCGGGCAGCGTCGAGGTAAGGCTCTGTTTCAGATGGGGCATCAGGTCGATGCCGACCAGATCGATCAGGCCGAAAATGCCGGTCTTGGGCACGCCCATCGGGCGGCCCGCGATCGCGTCCGCTTCCTCGACCGTCAGTTCAAGGTCGAACGCGGCGTTGAGCGCCGCCTGTATCCAGAAGGTGCCGACGCGGTTGGCGATGAAGCCGGGCGTGTCCTTCGCCCGCACCACCGCCTTGCCGAGTCCGCGGTCCGCGAAATCGGACACCGCCGCCACCAGCGCGGGGTCGCTTTCCGGCCCGGCGACCACCTCCAGCAGGCGCATATAGCGCGGCGGGTTGAAGAAATGGGTGATGAGGAAATCGCGGCGGAACGCCTCGCTCCGCCCCTCGGTCAGCTTCGCGAGCGGGATGGTCGAGGTGTTGGAGGAGATCGCCGTGCCGGGGCGGCGCACCGCCTCCAGCTTCGCGTAGAGGTCCTGCTTCAGGTCCAGCCGCTCGATGATCGCCTCGACGATCCAGTCGCAATCCGCGACCTTCGCCAGATCGTCCTCGATATTGCCGACCTCGACCAGCTTCGCCGCCGCCTTCGACATGAAGGGCGCGGGGTCGGTCTTGAGCATCTTCGCGACCGCGCCCGCCGCGACGGCGTTGCGATCGGCGGGGTCGCGCACGATGTCGAGCAGCAGCACCGGCACGCCCGCATTCGCCACCTGCGCGGCGATCCCCGCGCCCATGGTGCCCGCGCCGATGACGCAGACCTTTTTGATCCGGGGCGCGCTCATTCCACCGCCTCCAAGATAGTCGCGATGCCCTGGCCGCCGCCGATGCATTGGGTCGCGAGCGCATATCTGCCGCCCTCGCGCTTGAGCAGCGCCGCCGCCTTGCCGACGATGCGTGCGCCGGTCGCGCCGAGCGGATGGCCGATGGCGATCGCGCCGCCGTCGATATTCACCTTCGCCGGATCGAGGCCGAGGTCGCGAATGCAGGCGAGCGACTGGCTGGCGAACGCCTCGTTCAGCTCCACCACGTCGATCTGGTCGGCGGCGATCCCGGCGCGCGCCATCGCCTTGCGCGAGGCTTCGACCGGGCCGATGCCCATGATTTCGGGCAGGCAGCCGGAAATGGCGACCGACTTGACCCGCGCGAGGATCGGCAGGCCGTGGGCGCGGGCATAATCCTCGCTCGTCACCAGCACCGCGCTGGCGCCGTCGGTCAATGGCGAGGAGGTGCCCGCCGTCACCGTGCCGTCCGCGCTGAACGCGGGTTTCAGGCCCGCAAGGCCCTCCGCCGTGGTGTCGGGGCGCAGCGTGCCGTCCTGATCCACCACGCCGCCCTTGGTGGGGATCGGCACGATTTCTTCGGCCAGCTTGCCCGCGGCCTGCGCGGCGGCGGCTTTTTGCTGGCTGGCGACGGCGAACGCCTCCTGCTCCGCCCGGCTGATCTGATATTTGGCCGCGACATTTTCCGCCGTGTCGCCCATGCCGATATAGGCGGCGCTCCGCTTGGCGAGTTCCGGGTTGGGCAGCGGGTTGAAGCCCATCATCGGCACCCGGCTCATCGACTCGATCCCGGCGCAGATGAACACCTCGCCCGCGCCGATCTGGATCTGCCCGGCGGCGATGTGGATCGCGCTCATCGAGGAGCCGCAGAAGCGGTTGACCGTCATGCCGCCGACCGAGATCGGCAGATCCGCCAGCAGGCCGACGAGCCGCGCGACGTTGAAGCCCTGCTCCCCTTCCGGAAAGGCGCAGCCCATGATGATGTCCTCGATGTCCGCCGCCTTCACCCCGGTCCGCTCGACAAGGGTGCGCACAACCTGCGCGGCGAGATCGTCGGGCCGCACCCGCGCCAGCGCGCCCTTGCCCGCGGGATGGAAGGGGGAACGGGCATAACCCACAATAACCACGTTAGTCATCGATCAAGCCTCTCCGAGTAAGCAGGGGTTCGTCGGTTGCGAAACGGGAATCGGTTAAATCCTACTTCTTTCCCTAATGGTGCGCAAATTACCCTATACGTCAACAGATTTTTGCGGCAGGATATGATTCGAAAGGACGCCTGTCCTCGACAGTCGTTCCGACGGGGGAGAGTGAGGAGAGAGGATCGATGCCATCGCGCCGCCTGCGGCAGGTCGAAGGTGAAAGGTCGGATCGTCCGGCCGTTATTCACCATTGGAAAGCGCAGGAAACGGCATCGGGACCAGCGGCGGATCACGAATTCAGGGGGGAGAATTTAATGAAAATCGACAAGAGGGCTGCCGTAGGGGCATCGCTGACGGCGCTGATGATGGGCAGCGGCCTGCCGGGCGTCGCCCAGGCGGGCGGCTTTTATTTGCAGGAACAGTCGGTCAGGGGCGCGGGGCGCGCCTTTTCGGGCGAGGTGGCCGATCAGGGCGCGGCCTCGCTCTGGTGGAACCCGGCCGCGATCGGCGGGATGACCGGCGGCGACGCCTATCTGGGCGCGAGCGCGGTGCTGCCTTCGGGCAATGTGCGCAACGTCAACACGCAGCTCATCCGGCCGGGTCAGGCCTCCGCTCCGGTCGGCGGCGCGCAAAATACCCATAACCCGATCCACAAGGGCGTGGTGCCTTCGGGTGCCTTCGCCTATGGGCTGACCCCGCAACTGGCTGTCGGCCTTGCCTTGGCCGCGCCCTATAATTTCACCACCGATTATGATGCCGACAGCTGGGTGCGCTATACCGCCGACAAAACGTCGCTGCGCACCATCGACATCCAGCCGTCCGTCGCCTTCATGCCGACCGCCAGTCTCAGCCTCGGTGCAGGCCTCAACATCGAATATGCGGATGCCAGCCTCGCCAATTATCTGCCCTTCACGTCGGGTTTCGACGGTCATCAGGACCTAGAGGGCAAGGGCTGGGATCTGGGCTGGAGCGCGGGCGTCCAATATCGCGACGGGCCGGTGTCGCTGGGCGTCAGCTACAAATCCAGCATCGAGCATAAGCTGAACGGCACTTTCACCCGTGATGCGGAGGTGCTTCAATCGGTGATAATGCGCTTTACCCAGCCTGTCCGCGCCACCTTCAGCACGCCATGGCAGCTCACTTTCGGCGGGCGGTTCGCCGTCACGCCGGACCTGACGCTGAACGCGCAGGCGACGCGGTTCGGCTGGGCGAAGTTCGATGCGATCCGGCTGAGGCTGGACGCGATCCAGCTGGGGCCGGTCTATTCGGCGATCCCGGAAAATTACCGCAACACATGGGCCGTCGCGGCCGGCGCGGATTATGCCGTCTCGCCGCAATGGACATTGCGCGCGGGCGTCGCCCGCGACCAGACGCCCACCCGCGACGGAGAGCGCGACGCCCGCGTACCGGACAGCAACCGCTGGAACTTCTCGGCGGGCACCAGCTATGCGCTTTCCCCGTCCTTCACCATCGACGCGGCGGCCATCCTGCTCGCCTTCGACGATGCGCCGATCGACCGCCGGACCGCCGCCTTTGCGGGAACGCCCGCCCAGACGGCGATACTGGTCGACGGGCGCCTCGAAAATGCCCACGCCGTCGTGCTGTCGCTCGGCGGACGGTTCACCTTCTGATACCGGAGCCGCGATGACCAACCCTGCCCCCTCCCCCCTTTCCAGCCCCGCGACGGAGATGGAGCCGCGCCCGCGGCTGCTGACCGAACTGCTCGACAAGGCGGTGGCGGACTATGCCGAACGGACCGCGATCGACTTTCTCGGCCGTTGCTGGACCTATGGGGAAATCGGGCACATGGTTGACCGAGCGGCGCGGGGGTTGCAGGATCAGGGGCTGAAGCCGGGCGACCGCTTCGGCCTCTGTCTGCCCAACACGCCCTATTTCGTGATTCTCTATTTCGCGGCGCTGCGCATCGGCGCGATCGTCGTCAACTTCAACCCGCTCTATACCGAGCGCGAGCTGGAGCATCAGATCCGCGATTCCGGCACGCGCATGATGGCCGTGCCCGACGTGAAGATGATCCACGACAAGGTGCAGGCGATCGCGGCGGCATCCGGCCTCGAACGGGTGATATTATGCGGCATGGCGGACGTGCTGCCGCCGTTGCAGGCCTGGGGCTTCACCCTCATCAAGCGCAAGGATCATGCGGTCGTCCGCGACGAGGCGCTGCATGTCCGCTTTCGCGCGCTCATCGCCCGCGATGCCCCGCCCGACCCGGTGGCTGCCGAGCCGGACGACATCGCCGTGCTGCAATATACCGGGGGCACCACCGGCGTGCCCAAGGGCGCGATGCTGACCCACGCCAACCTCACCGCCAACAGCGCGCAGATGCTGATCCATGTCGGCGGCCTGCGCGCCGGGCAGGAACGCACGCTCGGCGTGCTGCCGCTGTTCCATGTGTTCGCGCTGACGACCGTGCTCAACTTCTCGGTGGAGATCGGCGCGGAGATGGTGCTGCTGCCCCGGTTCGAGATGGACCAGGTGCTCAAGACCATCAGGCGCAAGCCGCCGACACAGTTCTTCGGCGTGCCGACCATCTATGTCGCGATGAACGGCCTGCCCGACGACAAGGTGCCGGACCTGTCGGCGGTGCGCGCCTGCATATCGGGCGGCGCGCCGCTCCCCCTCGACGTGCGCGAACGGTTCGAGCAGCGCACCGGCGCCCGCGTGGTGGAAGGCTATGGCCTTTCCGAAACCTCGCCCATCATTGCCTGCAACCCGCTCGACGGCCGAGTCAAGAACAATAGCTGCGGCCCGCGTTTCCCCGGCACCATCCTCGAAATCCGCGATCCCGAAAACCCCGCGCGCCTGCTGCCGCAGGGCGAGCGCGGCGAGGTCTGCGCACGCGGGCCGCAGGTGATGAAGGGCTATTGGAACAAGCCGGAGGAAACGGCGGCGGTGTTCGTGGACGGCGCGCTGCGCACCGGCGATATCGGCTATCTGGACGAGGACGGCTATCTGTTCCTGGTCGACCGGATCAAGGACGTGATCCTGTGCGGCGGCTACAACGTCTACCCCCGCGTGATCGAGGATGCCGCCTATCAGCATCCCGACATCCGGGAAGCGATCGCGATCGGCATAGACGACCCTTATCGCGGCCAGTCGCCCAAGCTGTTCGTCGCGCTGCGCGAAGGTTCCGCCCTTTCCGCCGAGGCGCTGGGCGCGTTCCTCGCCGAGCGGCTGAGCAAGATCGAGATCCCGAAGGAGATCGAGATACGCGACGCGCTGCCCAAGACGCTGATCGGCAAATTGTCGAAAAAGGAACTGATCGAAGAGGAAAGGAAGAAGCGCGCCTGACGATGCCGCTGTCCGGCCCCGCCGATGCGATGGAAATGACGATGCACTGTTCACCCCCCTCCCCATTCTTCTCCCGCGCCGCAATGGCCGCCCGCCGCGTGCCTTTCGCGAGGACCGGCGCATGACCGCGCGGACCGGCAAGAAGGCCCGCGCCGACCAGCCGGACACCGGCTTCAAGGGCATACAGGAAGTCGCCGGGCAACTGGGCGTGACCCAGCGCACCTTGCGCTTCTATGAGGACAAGGGGCTGATCGAGCCGCATCGCGTCGGCACCACGCGCGTCTATTCCCGGCGGGAAATCGGCCGCATCCAACTGGTGCTGCGCGGCAAGCGGCTGGGCTTTTCCATTCGCGAGATCAAGGAATTCCTCGATCTCTACGATGTGGACCCGAACCATGTCGA
Organism: Sphingobium jiangsuense; assembly: GCF_014196495.1. Lineage (GTDB taxonomy): Bacteria > Pseudomonadota > Alphaproteobacteria > Sphingomonadales > Sphingomonadaceae > Sphingobium > Sphingobium jiangsuense. The sequence continues at coordinate 26,119 of NZ_JACIDT010000027.1, read as the reverse complement.
ACAGATGAGCCGCCTCGTCACGCGGATCGAGCAACGGCTGGAAGATCTGGAACAGCAACGCATCGCGCTCGACGAAACCGTCAGCGAACTGCGCCAGATCAGGAACGAGGCGCTCGCCCGGCTGGGCAAGGATTGAGGCGATCGGACAGGCTGGTTTTGGGCAAAAGCGGACCTTCGCCTTCATCGTCACCCTGAACTTGTTTCAGGGTCCATTTCACCGGATTGAGCGGAGGAGCATGGAGCTTGATGGATGCTGAAACAAGTTCAGGGTGACGGTTGATTTATATCTAACTATTTGAATAACCTATCCTTTTATCCGTCATGCCAGCGCAGGCTGGCATCTCAGGAGAAGGCGCGCGACAGGGCCTGCGGCCCCAGCGTTGACCTTCGGTCGCCCTTCGGGTCGCTGGGGTGACGGTAAGGGCTAACCCGCCAAAAAAACGGGGCGACGCCTTCGCACCACCCCGCCGCATTCCTTAAGAGCGCCCGGCGGGCGGGGCTGAAACCCCTCTCCCGCCGGGACGCACTCCCCCGCCAGGGATCAGAAGCGTACCGTGCCGCGAATGCCGTAGGTCCGGGGCGGGCGCAGCTGGTTGTAGAAGACGCCTGCCTTGGCCGGGCTCTGCAAGCCGTTTGAAAAGACCAGCTCATCCTCCAGATTGTTGACGAAGCCGGTCAGCGCGAACTGGCCCGACGCCGTTTCATAGGTGATGCGCGCGTTGGACATCATATAACTGCCCTGCTTCACCTCCGGCATGAAGTCGATCGACAGATAGCGCGAGGATTCCACCCGCGTATCGACGCCCGCCGTCAGCTTGCCCGCCCCGCCGAGGTCGAAGCTGTGCTGATAGCCCGCGTTCAGCACCCAGCGCGGCGCGTTGGTCAGCGGCCGGCCGGAGCAATCGACGTCGAAAATGGCTGCGGTCGGCGACGCGCCCACCAGCGAGGTCGGCGTGATCGCGCATCCGACCACCGGCGCGGCACCCGACACCGAATAGGCCTGATAGTCCATCTCGTCATATTTGCTGTGCAGATATTGCAGGTTGATCGACAGCAGGTCGTCCGGCGTCGGCTGCCACAGCAATTCCGCCTCCGCGCCGTAGATGGTGGCGGAACCGGCATTCTCCGTCTTGAACACCGGGCCGTAGATGCCCGGCGCGACCAGCACCGGCGCGAGGTGGGAAACCTGCTGATCCTTGTAATCCCAGTAGAACGCCTCGACGTTCAGCTGGAGCGTGTTGTCGAAGAAGCGGTTCTTCGTACCGATGGTATAGGCGGTCAGCCGCTCCGGCTTCGAATAATTCTCGCCCAGCGCGGAATAGAGGATACCGGATTTGAAGCCGGTGGAAACCGTCGCGTACAGCAGCGAGCGCGGCCCCATGTCATATTCGACGCCCGCCTTCCACGTCACCTTGTCGAAATCGACATCGCTGGTGGCGTCGGTTTGCAGGTCGAGGATGATCGGGGTCAGCGGCGGCGCGGGCGGCGGCACGAAGCCGACGAACGGATAGGTGTGCGCCTCGGTCAGCTGCTGCTTGTTGTCCTTGGTGTAGCGCAGGCCGCCGGTCACGCGGAACGTGTCGGTGAGCGAGAAGGTCGCTTCCCCGAACACCGCGAAGCTCCTGGTATTGAGCTGCGAATTGATGCGGGTGCCGTTGCTCTGCTGATTGTAGAACTGGGCGGCCGTCACATCCTCGACGAAATAATAGCCGCCCAGCACCCATTTCAGCCGGTCGCTCTGGTTGGCGAGGCGGCCTTCCAGCGACATCTGGTCCGATTTCTCGGTGACGTCGATCAGGAAGCTCGACGCATAGCTGACGAAATCCAGCTTCGTATGGCGCCATGCCGGAATGACGGTCAGCTGTGCGAAGCCGAGGTCGGCGTTCACCGTCGCCATCGCGCCATAATAGTCATTGTCCTGATAGCCGTCGTCGCGCGCGATGATCTGCGGCACCGGCGGGGTCGGCGCGCGGGAGAGATATTCGGCGATCACGCGCGGGTCGCTCGGCCCCAGCCGCTTCTTGCCCGCGAGCAACGGCATGATCGTGCCGCCGCTGCCCATGCCGCCGACATGGCCGTAATCGGCCATGATCGTCGCGTTGAAGCCGCCGCCGGTGTCGAAGCGCAGTTGGCCGCGTACCGCCTGCGTATCCTCGTCGTCATAGCCGTCATTGTAGAAGCCGTCGCGCTTCGCATATTGGCCGGAGACGCGGAACGCGGCGCGGTCGCCCAGCGGCACGTTGAGCGCCGCCGATCCCTTCAGCGCGTCGTAATTGCCATATTCGGCGGTCAGGAAGCCCGACGCCTCGCCCAGCTTCGGCTTGGCGGTGACAAGGTTGACCGCGCCGCCGGTCGCGTTGCGGCCGTAGAGCGTGCCCTGCGGCCCCTTCAGCACCTCCATCCGTTCGAGGTCGTAGAACAGCGCGGCGGGCGCCGCCGGGCGGGAGAGATAGACGCCATCGAGGTTGAACGCCACGCCCTGTTCGGCAAAGGCGTTGGAACCGAAGGTGCCGACGCCGCGCAGGTAGATCTGCGTCAGCGCCGCGGCGGGCGCGACCTGAAGCGCGGGCACCAGGCGGGTGAGGTCGGTCGCCTGGGTGACACTCTGTTCCGTCAGCGTGTTGCCGGTCACCGCGCTGACGGGGATGGCTGCCTTCTGGAGATTTTCCTCTCGCCGCTGGGCGGTGACGATGATGTCGGCAAGGCCGCCATTTCCGGCGGCGGCGTCCGAATCCTGTTCCTGCGCATCGGCCGGAACCATGTGGAATGCAGCCATAGCCGCGCCGGCAAGAAGATAAGCCTTCACTGTGTCTCCCCTTTTCATCTTTGCATCGTCGGTTTTCCGACATTGGAGAAAGCCTATCCTTGCCCTTTCCATTTGGGAAATTTTTTGTTTGAATGATATTTCAATCACAGGATGAATTGATATGCGCTTCAAGGGACTGGATTTGAACCTGCTCGTCGTGTTCGAGGCGCTGATGGAAACGCGCAGCGTCACCCGCACGGCAGAGCGGATCGGCCTCACCCAGCCCGCGACCAGCGCCGCCCTGCGCCGCCTGCGCACCTATTTCGGCGACGACATCGTGGTCGCGGTGGGCAAGCGCATGCATCCCACGCCCTTTGCCGAGATGCTGCTGCCGCAGATCCAGGAAAGCCTGCGTGGCGTCGAGCGGGCGATCGCGACGCCGACCAGCTTCGACCCGGCCACCGCCACCCGCACCTTCCGCATCATCGCCTCCGATTACATCATGGTCGCCGTGCTGGTGCCGCTCGGCGCCCGGCTGAGCGCGCTCGCCCCCAATATCCGCATGGAGATCATCCAGCCGGGCGACACCAGTATGGCGGAGCTGGAACAGGGCAAGGTGGACCTGCTGATAACCCCGGAGCCCTATCTGGCGGCGTGGCATCCCTCCGAATTCCTGTTCGAGGAAAAGCAGGTCGTCGTCGGCTGGGCCGGCAATCCGATCTTCCGCGAGGGGCTGACCGAGGAGAAGTTCTTCGCCGCCGGCCATGTCAGCGTGGCCTTCGGTTCCACGCGGGTGCAGGCCTTCGCCGACTCCCACCTGTCCCACATGGGCAGGCAGCGGCGTATCGAGGTCACCGTGACCAGCTTCGCCTCCGTCGCCTGGTTCCTTCAGGGCACCTCGCGCCTCGCCGTGCTGCACGAGCGGCTGGCGCGTGCTATCCTGGACCGGTTCGACCTCAACTGCACCGACGTACCCTTCCCCTTCCCCCGCATGCGGGAAATGATCCAGTTCCACGAAGCCCGCGCCGGGGACGCCGGGCTGACCTGGCTGCGCGGCCAGTTGGCGGATACCGCCAACCGGATCATTCAGGAAACAGATGGCAACCTATAAATAGTATAAGTTTTACATATCGTCCGGCGACGGACTACCCTGTCTCTGCCGCCATTCCGCCCGTTCAGCGGCAAGGCCTCGCCGGGAAAAACACGGCGCGGGCAGCGTGAAAGGCTTCTGAAATCACGAAAAGAGCGCGGACCCCGACGCCGTGCCGGAAAGGGAGAGACAGAGTGACGACGACCGGAAAATATCTGCGCAACTGCTGGTACATGGCCGCATGGTCGGACGAGGTCGGCGAAACGATGCTGCGCCGCCGCCTGCTGGGCCAGCCGATCCTGCTGCTGCGCAAGCAGGACGGCACCGCAGCGGCGCTGACAGACCGCTGCCCGCACCGCTTCGCGCCGCTGAGCGAGGGCACGCGGGAGGGCGACGTCGTGCATTGCCCCTATCATGGCCTCGGCTTCAACGCGGAGGGGCAATGCGTGCACAATCCCTTTTCCGACACTCTGCCCAAGGGGGCGAACCTCCGCGTCTGGCCGACGCAGGAGCGCGACGGCATCCTCTGGTTCTGGGCGGGCGATCCGGCGCTCGCGGACCCGGCGCTGGTTCCCGATTTCGCGCCGATCATCAAGGCAGGGCTGGCGCCGCTCAAAGGGCTGATGGGGATGAAGGCGCCCTATGAATATGCGACCGACAATCTGATGGACCTCAGCCATATCGAGTTCGTCCACAAGGGCAGCTTCGCGGGCAATGGGGTGATCTTCGCGGGCAAGCACGAATTGCGGCAGGAGGAAAAGGCGCTCTGGTCCAACTGGTGGATGCCCGACGTGCCCGCGCCGCCGCACACACTGGGCATTTACGAACCCGGCACGCCGACCGACCATTGGCTCGATATGCGCTGGCAGGCCCCCGCCTCCATGCTGCTGGAAGTCGGCGCCACCCGCGTGGGCAAGCCGAGGGAGGAGGGCGTGGTGGTGCATCAGGCGCATATCATCACGCCCGAAACCGACGGGACGAGCCATTATTTCTGGGCGACAACCCGATCCACCGACCAGGCGCACGAACAGGCCGACGCGATGGTCAAGTCGCTGATGGAGCAGGCGTTCATCGTGGAGGACAAGCCGATCATCGAGACGAGCTACGCCAATCTCGACGGCATGGACTTCTGGGAAGCGCGCCCCGCCTTCCTCGGCATCGACGCGGGCGGCACTAAGGCGCGTCGCGTGCTGCAACAGATGATCGCGGAAGAGGAAGCGGCGCTGGCGGCGTGATGCCGGCGGGGCACCTCAATCCTCCCCTTCCCTTCAGGGGAAGGGACCGAGGGGTGGGGTATGGTGCCGGGCGCAATGTCGGATTTCAAGGCGACCCCTCACCCCACCCCCTCCCCTGAAGGGGAGGGGCTTGATGGCGTGACACGCTATTGCCCGTCGGTGATCAGCGTTCCGCCGTCCACCACCAGATTATGGCCGGTGACGAACGCGCCCGCGGGCGAGGCGAGGAACAGCGCCGCGCCCGCCACCTCGTCCACCTCGCCGGGGCGGCGCAACGGGGTCATCTGCATCCGTTTCGCCATGAACGCTTCGTTGGCGAGCAGGGGCGCGGACAATTCGGTGCGGATGAAGCCGGGCGACAGCGCATTGACGCGGACATTGCGCGGCCCCCACTCGACCGCGAGGTTGCGCGCCAGCTGCGCCACGCCCGCCTTGGCGAGCGCATAGGCGTTGATCGCCGCATTGCCGCGCAATCCCGACAGGCTGGAGATCAGCACCGCCGCGCCGCCGCCGCGTCCGGCGACATGCGGCAGCACGAGGTTGCACAATTGCACCTGGCTGCGCAGGTTGATCGCCATCACCCGGTCGTAATCGTCCATGTCCACGGACGCGAACGGGCCGGGCCGGCCGGTGATCCCGGCATTGCAGACGAGGATGTCGATGCCGCCGAAACGGTCGAGCGTGCCGTCGACCAGCGCCTTCAGCTGCGCGCCGTCCGTCACGTCGGCGGGAATGGCGAGCGTATCCATCTCGCGCCCCACCGTCTCGCAATCCCCCGCATCCTCGCTGGAGATGACGACCCGCGCGCCGTGCGCCTGCATCGCCCGCGCGATGCCGTGCCCGATCCCCCGCGTCGAACCGGTGATGATCGCCACCTTGCCGGAAAGATCGAACAGCTTCATGGCCACGCGTTCTCTCTTAATGCCCTTCCCTTAATGATCGCCTTCGGGCTTCTGCTCCGGCAGCGGCTGGCCGTTGTGGAGATAGGCGGGCGCCTCGATCAGGATGAAGGCGATCCGGCAGGGCTTGTTGGTGGTGTTGCGCCAGAGGTGGTTGGTGCCGCGCTGGATGATGATGCCGCCCTCGCGCACCGTCCTCTTCCGTCCGTCGTCCAGCTCCAGTTCGATCTCGCCGGAGAGGACGATGCCGTAATCGATGCTGTTGGTCCGGTGCATCGGGCTTTCCTTGCCCGGCAGCATGTCGACGATGCGGATGACCGACCCTTGGTTGAGCGTCAGCCCCGCCTCGCGCTCGCGCCCGTCGGTTTCGTCGTTATTGTCGGCCGGGACCGTCTCTGTCGTCCAGATCAGCAGGAAGGACGCGTCGCCCGAAGGAATCATCTTCGTCGGCGTCACGTCCTCGGACTTGAAGATGGCGCGGCCGTTGTCGTCATGACCGGTGACGACGCGCTGCACCGGCGGCAGGCCGGAATCGCTGAGTATAGTCATAAAGGCTCCTGTCATCCGTAATGAGAAAAGGCCGCCCGTCAGCGCGCGGCCACGACCCGCTGGTCGATCACGCCGAAGGGCGCGCGGCCGTCCGCCGTCCGTCCTTCCATGCGCACGCGGTCGCCATATTTCATGAACCCGGTGCGGGGCGCGCCTTCGTCCACCACCTCGATGCCGCGCCGCTCGGCGATGCAGGAAGAGCCGATCTCGCGGAAATTGGGGTTGGAAACGGTGCCCGACCCGATCACCGTGCCGGCGACCAGATCGCGCGTGCGCGCGGCATGGGCGACCAGCTCATGAAAGCCGAAGCCCATCGGCTCGCCATTGGCCGCGCCGAACCGCTCGCCGTTCCAGTCCACGATCAGGTCGAGGCACACCCGCCCGTTGCGCCACGCATCGCCCAGTTCATCCGGCGTCACCGCAAAGGGCGCCATCGAGCAGGCGGGCTTGGCCTGCACCCAGCCGAAGCCGGTCTTCATCTCCGGCCCGGCCAGCGCGCGCAGCGACCAGTCGTTGATCTGCACGATCAGGCGGATATGCTTCATCGCCTCTTCCGCGCCGGTGCCCATCGGCACCGCATCGATGATCACGCCGAACTCGCCCTCGAAATCGATGCCCAGCGCCTCGTCCGCCATCGGCACATCGTCCTGCGGGCCGTAAAAGCGGTCGGACAGACCCTGATACATCAGCGGCAGGCCGGTCTTTTCCGGCGAGATGCCGAGCAGCTGGTCCATCAGCGCACCATGGCTTTCGAACGCCGACCCGTCGAGCCATTGCCAGGCGCGCGGCAGCGGCGCGGCCAGCGCGGCGGGATGGAGCGGGTGCGGGAAATCGGCGATCGCGGCCAGCGCGGGCGCGACCTCGTCCCAGCGCTCCATCGCTTCCTGCAAGGTGGCCACCGGAGCGGGCGCATAATGATCGCCACCGGGCGACAGCACGATCAGTTGCCCGTCCTTGCCCCCATTTCTGAGTGTTGCCAGTCGCATGGTCCCTCCATCCCGTTTTCTTGATATAGCGCGATGAAACAGGCCCCGGCCCGCGTCAAAGTCAATCTATCGATAGACCGCCTCCATAAATTCAATTTGATCCCGCTTGCGGCAGGGCGTCTTTGCGGATCATGATCCGCCGTCCGTCATCGGGGCGGCGTGCATTGTCGCGACCCAAGCCAAGGATGCTTCCATGTTCGAACCCTTCCCCGGAAATTACGTCTGGAACCTCGCCACCAACCTCGCCTTTTGCTGCGGTGGCAATCATGGCGAGATAGACGAGGCGAACCGGCCGATCATGGAAGCCGCGAAGGCGGGCGCCGACGCGGGCAGCGCGGCGATGTTCGACAGCTGGATCGCGGTCGCCGATCAGGTCGCGGCCAACGGCGCGGCGGACGAGGCCGCGGGCTATACGCTCTCGGCGGGCACCAAATATCTGCGCGCGAGCGGCTATTATCTCGCCGCCGAGCGGATGCAGAGCCGCGACTATGCCCCGCGCTGGGCCGCCTACGACAAGGGCCTGGAGCTTTATCGCAAGGGCGTCGCGCTGCGCGGGCTGCATGTCGATTTCGTGGAAATCCCCTATGGCGACAGCGCCTATACCGGCATCTTCGTCCATGACGGCTCCGGCACGCCGCGCCCGACGCTGGTGTCGGTCAACGGCCTCGATTCGATGAAGGAACAGGTCAATATGGGCGGCCATGGCGCGGCCAATCTGGAACGCGGCATCAACACCCTCTTCATCGACCAGCCGGGCACCGGCGAGGCGCTGCGCAAGCGCGGCCTGACCGCCGTCTACGATGCCGAGCGCTGGGGCTCGCCCGCTTTCGACTATCTGCTGACGCGCAGCGACGTCGTCCACTCGAAGATCGGCATTTTCGGCCTCTCCTTCGGCGGCTATCACGCGCCGCGCATCGCCGCCAACGACCCGCGCTATGCCCTCTGCGCGGTAATGGGCGCGAACCATGTCTGGGGCCAGCGTCAGCGCGAGCGCGTCGCCAATGAGGGCGAGAACCCCGTGCCCCATTATTGGGACCATGTGATGTGGGTGTTCGGCTTCGAGGACCGCGACGCCTTTCTCGACTATGCCGACCAGATCACGCTCGACGGGCAGGTGGAGAAGATCAAGGTCCCCTTCCTCATCACCCATGGCGAGAACGACCGGCAGATACCGCTGTTCAACGCGCAGATGAGCTACGATCAGGCGGTGAACTCGCCCAAGCGGCACATGCGCATCTTCACGAAGAAGGATTTCGAGGTGGAACATTGCGGCGCCGACAACGGCACCGGCATGCGCGACTATATCGCCGACTGGTGCGCGGAAACCTTCGCGGAGATGGGCTGATGGCGGACTTCACCTTTCATCATGGCGGGGTGAGCGTGCCCAGCCTTGAGGAGGCGATCGACTGGTACGGCCGGGTACTGGGCTTCGAGGTGGAGAAGCGCTTCTATATCGAGGCCGCGCGCTCCCACACCGCGATGATCCGCAAGGGGCCGCTGCGCTTCGAGCTGTTCGAGGTGGAAGGCGCGGCGCCCTTGCCGGAGGAGCGCCGCCACCCGCCGTCCGACCTCAGGACCCATGGCAACAAGCATCTCGCCTTCCGCGTCGAGGATCTGGACGCCTTCCTCGATGAGGTGGAGGAAAAGGGCGCGGACATCGCCTTCGTCGTGCGCGAGGAGTTCGGCAAGGGCGCCTTCCTGCGCGATTGCGCGGGCAACCTCATCGAATTCGTCGAGGAGCCGAACCCATGATGTTCGCCGACCCGCCCATGATCTTCGCCGATTCAAAAGTGCAGGCCGTGTTCGACCGCTATCGCGAGCGGGAGGCCGCCGACATGGAGCGGATGCGCGCGCTGGGGCCGGAGGGCTTCGCCATCCGCGACGAATTCCTGCTGCCGATCGGCGAGGAAGCCGGGCGCTTCCTCCATGCGCTGATCCTCGCCCGCCGCCCGGCGCGGATATTGGAGCTGGGCACCAGCTACGGCTATTCGACGCTGTTCCTCGCCGATGCGGCGCACAGTGTGGGCGCGCGGGTCGTCAGCATGGATCTTGCCGACTATAAACAGGCTTTCGCCCGCGCCATGCTGGAGGATGCAGGGCTGGCCGGCCATGTCGATTTCCGGCTGGGCGACGCGGTGGAGATGATCGGGGCCGAGTCCGGGCCGTTCGATTTCGTGCTGCTCGACATCTGGAAGGAACTCTACCTCCCCTGTTTCGAGGCTTTCTATCCGAAGCTGGCGGAGGAAGGCGTGATCGCCGCCGACAACATGATCCAGCCCGCGATGGACCGCCCCGAAGTCCGCCGTTTCCGCGAGGCGGTGCGGGCGAAGGCGGATTTGCAGACGGTGCTGCTGCCGATCGGGCAAGGGATAGAGCTGGCGGTGAAATGGAGCGCCGGGAACGACAAGCTCTGACCCCTTTATCCTCCCTTTCCCTCGGCAATGGGCGCTGTTAAGGGTCGGCCTGAAACCCGCGCGGCGGAAGGACAGCATGGCCGAAAAATTCGAACGTCACCGCCAGCCGTGGACTGCCGCGGAAATCCAGAAGCTGCACACGCTGGCGAAGAAAGGCATGGCCCTCAAGGCGATCGCCAAAGCCCTGACCCGCAGCGAGGAATCGGTGAAGGAGCGCGCCCGGTCGGACGGGCTGACCATTGCGAATCTGCGATAAAGGCGCACGGCCTGCCATCAAGGGGAAGCGGTCGCTCCCCCTGCCCCCATCGACGCAGGTCAGATCGCGTGTTCGTCCTCTTCGGTGATCTCGGCGAGCTTGCCCTCGACCGGCCGCTTGCCCGGCGTCGCCTTGCGATAGGGCTCGAAGCTCGCGCGGTCGGCGTCGAAGGTCATGTCCCACGGAATATTGTCGCCGCGGAAGATCGGCGGCGCGTTGTTCGACCAGAGCAGCGAGCCGAAGCGGAAATCCCAGGCGCGCGGCACCCAGTTGTCGTCCAGATAATCGGTGTCGGCGTGATATTCCGCCTCCCCCGCCTTGCCGGGCATGTCGCAATAATAATAGATGGCCGAGGAAATGCGGTGGCGCGAAATGCCGCCGGAGCTGTTCATGCTCTCATTCTTCCAGCCCTTCGCCTCCATGATGTTCGCGCCCAGCATCACCTCGTCGATGTCGTCGCAGCCGAAGGCGATGTGCATGAACTTGAAACCGTCCGGCGCGATCGGCAGGTCGCAATTCACCCAGAAGATCGAATGATGCTCGAACGTGCCGGGCGCGCGGGCGAAGATGCCGGTGCCCCTGCTGTGGTCGATATAGCGGAAGCCCAGATGGCGCTCGTAGAATTCGAAGCTGCCGACATAATCGGGCGAGAAGAACACCACATGATTGATCGTCTTGGGGATCGCTTTTTTCCGCCAGATGCGGTGCTGGTTGAAGCGCGGCCAGGATGCGGGCGTGTTGACCGGGCTGGCCTCGCTCACCACCTGCTTTTTCGCCCAGACCTTGAGCGCGATCGGCTGGCCGTCGGGGCAGACGCAATGGATCGCGCCGTCGTCGCTGCGGCGCACCTCCACCTCGGCTGCGAGGCTGCCCGCGATGCGCTCCAGCGCCTCTATGCCGTCGACGCCCCAGACGGTTTCCTTGAGGCCGTCGCCGGGAAAGGGATCGGGCGAAGGCAGGCGTGGATCGCCATGGCGGTAAAGCACGACCTTTGACCCCGACGCCAGCTCGAACACCGCTTCGCTGTCGTCCGCATGGGCCAGCGGCAGGCCGAAATCGGTCCAGAAACGGCGATGCTCCTCCAGGTCCGAAACCCCGAAGACCGCACTTTCAACACCCAGAACGCTCATGATAACTCCCTTCTCGACCCCTGATGTATGAAAGAGAGCCAGCCCAGCGAAAAACGCATTTTATCGCTGCCTGCTATCGGCAGGACCGATAGCAGGCGCGCGGGCGAACCGTTTCAGCTCTTGCGGAACAGGATCGTCAGCAGGAACAGGATGGTGCGCGCGTCGAGCAGCTTCAGCGCCGCCCGCGCCTCCTCCGGCGTCACCTTCGCGACCATCGGCATCGCTCCGAAGATCTTGCCGCGCACCACCAGCGCATTGCCGTCCCGCTCGATCTTGCGGACGGTCATCAGTTCCTTGTCCTGCGCGTCGAGGATCTTCATCACCGGGGGTTTGGCGTTACCTGTCGTCATTGCACGGCTCCTGCACAGACCTTGTCGAAATCGATGCCCATATCGTCCATCATCTGGATCGCGGTGGCGCGCCCGGCGCCGAACACGCCGCCGCCCGGATGCATGAACGGGCCGACCAGATAGAGATTCTCGATCCCCGCCACCCGCAAATTGCCGAGGTCGGGCGTCGGGCGATGGCCGACCGACTGATACATGAACGGCGCGCAGCCGTGGATGTCGCCCCGCAGGAAGCTCGCCGGGCTGTCACGCTCATGGTCGAGCGGTGAACGGACCAGCTTGCCGATGACGTTGTCCTCGTCGAGGTTGGAGAAGAAGAGGCGATATTGCCGCAGGCTTTCCTCGGCGATCTCGTCCTTCACCCGGTCCCATGCGGCGGGGCCGCCTTCGTGCAGATCATAGGGCGCGAAGGTGACGCCGTAGAACACGCCGCCCCCGGCAGGCGCGCGGCTGGGGTCGTTGCCGCAATTGTCGCCGCCCGCAATCAGGCGGCGCGGCGGCACCACGCCCCGGCGCAGATGGTCGTAATCGAGCAGCATGTCGCGCATCGTGTGCGTCTGGAGCAACTCGGTCATCACCCCGCCCTCGCCTTCGGACCAGCGCAGCTTCGCCTTTTCCTTCAGCGCCATGTGCAGCAGGTTGATCGAGAAGGTCGAGGGCGTCACGCGCTCGGCGCGCTGCAACACCGGCTCCGGCGTTTCGGAGACGAACTTGCGCAGCACCAGCGGGTGGATCGCGCCGATCACGCCGTCCTTCGCCATGAAGGTTTCGCCGTCGACCATCTCCAGCCCCACGGCCTTGCCGGAAGAGACGATCACCCGCTTCACCTCCGCATTGCAGCGGACCTCGCCGCCCCAATGCTCGATCGCGCGGACCAGCGCCTTGCTGAGCTCACCCGACCCGCCCTTGGGCATCGACACGCCATAGGTGTGGATGATGCCCGGCATCAGGAACGCGCCCATGCCGGTGCCCAGCTCATCGGGCATCTGGAGGTTTTCCGTCACCAGCCGGACGATGTGGATTTTCAGGCGCTCGCTCTCGAAATACTGGTTCACCACGTCGAGCGCGGAACGGCTCATCACGTCGAGCAGGAAGCGGCCCTCGTCCGACTGGTCCATCATCGCGACGAACGCGCCCATCGGGAAAGGCGGCATGTAGAGGCCGGACATGAACATCGGCAGCACGCTCTGGCTCGCCTCCACGAACCGGCGATAGGCGTCGGCGTCGCGCGGGCTGTATTGCGCAATCTCCGCGCAAGTGCGGTCGAGGTCCTTCCACGACCGCATCACGGTGCCGTCGTCCCAGATGCTGACATGCGGCAGTTCCGGATAGATATATTCGAGCCCGAACCTGCCGATCAAGCCGAGTTCATCGTCCCGCAGCATCGGGTTGCCCTGGATCATGATGTGCACATTGCTGTGCTCGTCATGCCACCAGCCCGGCGTGATGAGTTCGCGGGTGGACACGCCGCCGCCGAAATGCGGCTTGCGCTCCAGCACCAGCACCTTCTTGCCCGCCTTGGCGAGATAGGCGGCGGCGGTCAGGCCGTTATGGCCGCCGCCCATGATCACCACATCATAATTGCTCATGCCTGTTCTCCAAAAAACGCGCGAAAACCCGCAATGCCGGGCACATGGCTGGAACAGCCCCCGTCGGAGACGAGGACATGCCCGGTGATGTTGCGCGCGGCGGGCGACGCGAGGAAGGCGACCGCCTCGGCGATATCCTCCGCCTCGCCCAGCCGGTCGCGCAGCGTCTCGGCCTCCACCGTCTCGCGCAGGCGGGGCGGAAAGGCCTCGCGCAGCGCGGGCGTCATCGTCATGCCGGGCGCGACCGCGTTGCAGCGCACGCCATGGATGCCGTGGCTGGCAGCGATGGAACGGGTCATCTGGATGATCGCCGCCTTGGAAGAGCTGTAGGCGGCCTGGATCATGTGGCCCTGCAACGCCAGGTTGCTGACCGTGTTGACGATAGTGCCGCCGCTCGCCCGCAAATGGGGCAGCGCGGCGCGGCAGGCGACCATCGTGCCGCGCACGTTGATCGCATAGGTGCGGTCCCAGATGCCGGTCGGCATCGCTTCCACATCGCCGTCGCGCATCGCCACATCCGGGCCGAGAAAGGCGGCGTTGTTGTGAAGGATATCGAGCCGCCCGAACCGCTCGACCGCCTGCGCCACCATCACCTGCGTCGATGCCTCGCTTTCGAGGTCGAGCTGGATGGCGATCGCCCCCGGCAGGCTGTCGGCCACGGCCTGCGCCGCGTCGAAGGCGATGTCGGCGACGGCCACGCGGGCGCCTCTCGCCGTCATCAGCCGCGCCGTCGCCGCGCCTATGCCGCCCGCTCCGCCGGTCACTATGGCGGCTTTTCCGTCAAGACGGATCGCGTCGGATTGCATTATCCTCTCCTCGCATTGATCTTTCCGTCGCCCCTCATAAAGTGGGCCCGCCAGGGGAAGAAGAAGGCACTTTTTTGTGCCCGCAAAGATTGGGGCCGATGACGGATTTTGACGATTTCGAAGGTCTGGACGATGCGAGCCGGGCGGGCCTGCGCACGCTGACGGGCGACATGCAGCAGCATGGCGCGGAACGCGATGCGCCGATCCGCACCGTGTTCGGATTATTGGGGGACCGCTGGTCGACGCTGATCCTGCTGCTGCTGAACATCGGCCCATTCCGCCATGCGCTGATGCGCCGCCTGCTCGACCGGCTGAGCGCGGAAGGGCGCATCTCGCAGCGCGTGCTGACGCTGAAGCTGCGCCAGCTCGAACGCAACGGGCTGGTGGTGCGTTCGGTCAGCGACGACGTGCCGCCGAAGGTCGGCTATGCGCTGACGCCGCTGGGCGCGGAGCTGGTGGCCGAGGCCCGCCGCCTGCTGGGCTGGGTGCAACAGAACCGCACCCGGATCGAGCAGGCCCGCGCCGCATTCGACGCGGCGGAGGAGGATTGAAGGGAGGTGTTATCGGGGGCACTCCCGCACAGAGGCCCTGTCGCGCGCCGCCGCCTGAGATGCCAGCCTGCGCTGGCATGACGGGGAATATAGGGTTGGTTTGGGCGGTTTTGCGATATTAGCCCCTCCCCTGAAGCGGAGGGGAGGATTGATGCCAGCTCGCAGCCGAAACCCGCCAACCGTCGTCCCCTCAGGACCGCCCCTGCCCCGCCGCGTGGCTCTGGAACTGGGCGCTCAGTTCCTCGCGCGAGACGTCGCGGCGCTTTTCCTCCAGCAAGACCACGCTGTCGTCCGGAAGCGGGGGCGATGCCGTCGCGGGTGAGCGGGCGCAGGCCGCCAGATGCTCGACGATCCAGCGGATCGCCGGATCGTTGTTGCCGGAAATATGCCATTGCACCGCCTCGCGGATGGGCGGGATTTCCAGCGGCATCTCCTTGACGACGAGCGGCAGATATTCGGTCAGCCGCGCCGCCAGCCGCCGGTGCATGGTCGTGACGCGGTTCGACCCGACGACGAAGCCCGGCACCGACATGAAGCTCGGCGTGATGATCTCGACCCGCCGCTGGCGCTTCTGCCGCCGCACGAACCAGTCCTCGAACGCCGACACCCGCGCCCGGCCGAAACGGGGCGTCACATGACCCAGCTCGAAATAGAGGTCCTTCGTCATCGGCTGCGCCATGGCGGGGTTGCCGCTCCAGCCGACGACGACATAATCGTCCTCGAACAGGATCTGGCTGGGATGATCGGTCGATATCGCATAATCGATCGTGATGAGCAGATCGACGAAGCCCCGCTCCAGCGTTTCCAGCAGCGCCTCGTTGAGCGGCTGGATCTCGAACCGCATGTGCGGCGCCTTTTCCTGCAATTCGGTGAAGGCCGAGGCCAGCAGCACCTCGGTCATATAGTCGGACGCCATGATGCGGATCGCGCGGTCGGACGTCGCCGGGTCGAAGGGCGGCGACACGGCGATGGTGGTGCGGATCTGCTCCAGCACCGCGCGCACCGGCTCGACCAGCGATTCCGCCCGCGCGGTCAGCACCATCTGCCGTCCCTTCTGCACCAGCAGGTCGTCGCCGAAATAATCGCGCAGCCGCCCCAGCGCCGAGGAGGTCGCCGATTGCGACAGGCATATCCGCTCCGCCGCGAGGCTGACGCTGCATTCGCTCAACAGCGCGTCGAGCGCCACCAGCAGGTTGAGGTCCAGCCTGTCGAACCGCATATCCTCTCTCCTTGCAACGGCGCGCTTTCGCCCACCCCGGCGCCTCTTGACGGTACGGCCTAGCTCGCGGCGATCACGGCCAGCGCATTGGCGACCAGCTTAGCAGCATCGCCGTCATGGGCAAAGCCCGCGCGTTCCGCCGCCGGGGTGGAAAGCGGC
This sequence comes from Sphingobium jiangsuense, assembly GCF_014196495.1. Classification (GTDB taxonomy): domain Bacteria; phylum Pseudomonadota; class Alphaproteobacteria; order Sphingomonadales; family Sphingomonadaceae; genus Sphingobium; species Sphingobium jiangsuense. Next base: position 10,143 of record NZ_JACIDT010000027.1, on the reverse strand, counting down.
GGCTGCGCGCCGAACCCCGCCTCCAGCGCGGCGTCGGGGCGATAGCGCACCAGATCGACGGACACCCCGCATTGCCGCGCGATCTCGGCGGCAAGGTCGCTCATCGCGATGCGCTGCGCGGGCAGCGTCACCACCCGCGTCACCGGCATCAGGTCCGCGTCCATCTCCAGCGCATGCACCAGATTGTCGGCGCAGCGGCTGACCGACTGCGCCCAGATGGTCGCGCCCGCCGACACCGGGCAGACGAATTCCTCGCCCGCGCGCAGCGCATGGAACAGGTCGCTCATGAACGCCGACTTCATGCCGCTCGGCCCCTTGGGGCGGGCGAGGATGCCGGGCAGGCGCACGCTGATGCCCTCTATCTCGCCGCGATGGTGCATCATCGACACGGCCAGCTCCATCATCGCCTTGTGCCCGCCATAGATCATGCGCGGGGCGAGCGGCGTGTCGTCATCCACTCCTTGCGCGGGCAGCGGATCGCCGAACACCGCGATCGAGCTGGCATAGACGATGCGCGGCCGGTTTCCGGCCACCTTCGCTTCCTCCAGCAGGTCGTACATCGCGTCTATATTGACCCGGCGCGAGGCGGCGGGGTCGGCCTCCGCCGCGCCGCCCGGCACCGTCGCGAGATGGACGAGCGCGCTGCACCCGTCGCGGAACGCCTCGGCCCGCACCTGCGGCGAGCAGATATCCCCCACCACGGCCCGCGCTCCTTCCGGAATGCCGCCCGCCGCGCTGTCCATGCCGACCACGGGCTTTCCGGCCGCGACCAGCCGCTTCACCAGTTGCCGCCCGACGAAACCGCCTGCGCCGGTAATGATAATGGTCATCGGAAATCTGCTCCTTATGTTCGGGCCGGGCGGCCCCGCGATCAGTAGCGGTCGGGATAATGCTCGCGCACGTCCTCGCTGAACGAGGCCAGCGGATAGGGCAGCATCCCGGCGTTCCACGCATCCCATTTGAGGCGCATCGCGCGCAGGCGCGCCGGGTCGTCCTGCGCCCGGTCGGCGCGTTCGCGCACATCCTCGGCGAGGTTGAACAGATGCTCCTTCCCGCCGATCTTCAGATATTTCCAGTCGCCCTCGCGCAGCGCCGCCTGCTCGTTCGCCTTGAACCGCCAGTAGAGCGCGCGGGTAACCGGCGCGGCGGCGCCCAGCAATTGGGCCGAGAGGTTCATGCCGTCGAAGCGGCCCGCCTTCGCCGGATCGCCGCCGGCCATCGCCAGCAGGGTCGGCAGGAAGTCCATCGTGACCATCACCTGATCGGATTTCGACCCGGCCGCGATCTTCGCCGGCCAGCGGATCAGCAGCGGCACGCGGATGCCGCCTTCCAGCAATTCCCCCTTCACGCCGGTGAACGGCCAGGTTTCGGAAAAGCGCTCGCCGCCATTGTCGCTGGTGAAGACGACGATGGTGTTGTCGGCCTTGCCGCTGCGGTCGAGCGCGGCCAGCACCTTCGCCACATTCTGGTCCATCGCCTCGACCATTTCCTTATATTTGGCGAGGCTGCCGCCATTATAATGGAAGGACGCGCTGAGCGTCTTGGCGACCTCCGCATCCTCCCGTCCTTCCCAGGGCCAGTGCGGCGCATTGAAATGCAGGCTGATGAAGAAGGGCTTGTCGCCCGCCTGCTCGATGGTCCTGACCGTCTCGTCGCCGAACAGGTCGGTCAGATAGCCGGTGCGCTCGATCGGCGTATCGCCTTCGGCCAGGCCGATGCCCACATCCCTGCCGCCCATCACCATATGATGGCGGAAATAGTCGGCCGCACCCTCGATGATGCCGAAGAACTCGTCATAGCCGTGGCGCAGCGGGCTGTGCCTGGGCGGCTCGCCCAGATGCCATTTGCCGATCAGCTTGGTGCGATAGCCCAGCCCCCGCATCACCGACGCGATGGTCGGGCGATCGAGCGGCACGCCGCTTTCGGTGGGCGCGTTGAGGCCGAACGGCTCCTCCAGCCCGATCGGGAAGCGATATTGATAGCAGCCGGTCAGCAGCGCGGTGCGCGTGGGCGAGCAGATGGAGCTGTTCGCATAGCCCTGGCTCAGCTGGACGCCCTGCGCGGCGATGCTGTCGATCGCCGGGGTCCTGATATGGTGGGAACCGGTGCAGGACAGGTCCGCATAGCCCAGATCGTCGGCCATGATGTAGATGATGTTGGGCCGGTCCTTCGCGACTTTCGCGGCGCTTGCTGCCGCCGACGCTTCGCCCGTCATGCCGATGAGGCCGAGCACGCTCGCCCCGCCCAGAAAGGATCGCCGGTCAACCTGCATGTCTTTTTCCTCCCCAATGGCTCAGGGCAGGACCATCGGCCCTGCCCTGCTGTCTCGATGCGATGGCAGAGTTCAGAATTCCGCCGACAAACGCAAGCCGTAGGTACGCGGCGCGGTGAAACGGGCCACCGCCATGCCGATGGGCGAGCGCTGCGGCGAGGAGATCCGGCGCTTGTCCTCCAGATTGTAGATGAAGCCGCTGATCGACCAGCCGCGATCGGCCGAGCGCAGCGTCAGGTTGACGTCGGTCTGCCAATAGGCGCGGATGCGCTCGAAATCGAGATATTCGAACGCGCCCCACTGGTCGTCGCGCCACGCGGTGTTGACGCTGCCCACCAGTTCGAGGGTGTCGCCGACCGGCACCACCTGCTCCGCGCCCAGATTGACGGTCCATTTGGGCGAGAAGAGCAGCGGGTTGCCGGAGCAGTTGAAATCCTTGACCGGCGCGCCGCCCGCGGTGGCGCCGGTATAGGTGAACGGGCAAGCGATATTGTCGCGCGGCGAGGCGGTGTAGAGATGCAGGTCGTCATAGGTCGCATCCAGATACTGCACCTTGGCGTTCACCGTCGTCGTGCGGGTCGGCTTCACCACCGCGTCGATGTCGAAGCCCTTGATCGTCGCCTTGCCCGCATTCTCGTTGGAGCTGATGAGCGTGCCGCCGGTATCGACAGTGAAATAGGTGATCTGCTGATCCTTGTACTTCCAGTAGAAGCCTTCGAGGTTCAGCTGCACCCGGTTGTTGAAGAAGCGGTTCTTCGACCCGATGGTGTAGGCAGTGATGAATTCCGGGTCATAGCGGGACTTGCCCTCGGCCAGCTGGAAACCGCCCGCGCGATAGCCGGTTTCGACCGTCGCATAGAGCAGATTGTCGGGCGTCAGGTCGAATTCGGCCGAAGCCTTCCACGTCAGCCGCGAATAGGTGCCGCTGTCGACCACTGGATTATAGGTCTTGAGGATAGTGCCGACGCCATTGGTCAGCGGGAACACCTGCACATTTGGCTGGTCGGCGCTGCCTGCCGCGATCCAGCCGTTTGAAACCAGCCAGTTGATCGTGTCGCCGGTGGTCAGGAAATTGGGATAGTGCGGCAGCGCGCCGGGGGCGGCGCAGCCATTGGCGAAGGAAGCCGGCGGAGTGATGTTGTTCGGCGGCGGGCTACCGCAGAAGGTGATGAAATTGTTGATCATCCCGTCCATCGACTTATAGTCGTGGGTGTAGCGCAGGCCGCCCACCAGACGGAAACGCTCCGTCAGATTGGCCGTCAGCTGGCCGAACAACGCCCAGCTGCGCGTCTTGTGCTCATAGGCCTGGATCGGCAGCACGAATTCCTGATTATATTCGTTGTTCGCGCGGATCTTCTCGTTGAAATAGAAGCCACCGAGCACATAATCGACCATCCCGGCCGATCCGGCCAGCCGCGCCTCAAGGCTGTACTGCGTGTCGGTTTCGTCGATGAAGGCGGTGTTGAACGCGGGGCCGTTGAACAGGCTGCTGCCCTTCGACTTGCGATAGGCGGGCAGGATGGTGAAGGTGCCGATATCGGTCTTCCAGTTCAGCTCCGCATTGACGCCCCAATAGGTGAAGTCGACATAGGGTTGCGCGTTCATCGGATCGAGGAAGCCGAAGCCGGGCGCGCCGATCAGGGTCTGGCGCCACGCATTGGCGGCTGCGGTGTTGAACCCTTCCGAGGAATCGAACGGCGCCGCCGCGAGGCTGTAGCCGTTGGGCGCCGAGCTGTCCGGGTTGAAGGCGCCGAGATAGCTGCCGCCCGGCCCGATGCCGCCCACCTTGGTCCAGTCGGCGGCGAGGCGCAGCGTCACCGCGTCGCTCGGCTCGATCAGGAACTGCGCGCGCAGGCCGCTGCGGTCGAGATCGTCGCTGCCGTCGCGATTGAAGCCGTCGCGCACCTGCCGCGTGCCCGCGATGCGCAGCGCGCTGTTGTCGCTGGTGGCGAGGTTCACATAGCCGTCGACGCTGACCGCCTCGTAATTGCCATAGGAAAGGTTGAAGCCGCCGCTGGTGCTGCCCAGCTCCGGGCGGGCGGGAATGATGTTGATCGCGCCGCCGGTCGCATTGCGGCCGTAGAGGATGCCCTGCGGCCCCTTCAGCACCTCGACGCGGGCCAGATCGTAGAAGGCCGAGGCGAAGGCACCTGCCGCGCGGGCCAGAACGACGCCGTCATAGCTGGGCGTGACCGCCGGATCGCTCCAGCTGCTCGACGTGATGTTGCCGACGCCGCGGATGAAGATCGAGGTATTGGATGCGCCGCCATTGGCGATGCTGATCGCCGGCACGCTCTTGGTGATGTCCTCGGCCTTCAGGATGCCCTGCTGCGTCAGGGCCGCGCCCGTCACCGCGTCGATGGCGACGGCGGCCTTCTGGAGGCTTTCCTCGCGCCGCTGGGCGGTGACGACGATATCGGTCAGGCCGCCGGCCCCGGCCTGATCCTCCGCGTCCTGCGCGGAAGCAAAGGTGGAGAAAGAAGAAATGGAAATGATGACAGCAGTGGTCGCCAGCAAAGTGCGCCGCATGGTAACTCTCCCTGAGTTGTTTTGCTTTCGGCGTAATTCTGGTCTCTTCCGGTCCCATATGTCACATTGATTTTCTGGATGCCTCCTATCTGCAAAGGCGAAGGCAGACGCGGCGACCGTCATCAACTATCCAGGCTTCCGATAGCAGCTATTGAGCCAACGAACTTTCCGCTCCCCATCCCCGCCGATAGGCAGGACGATGAAAAAACAGTCCACAAGGGGTCTGAAGAGGATGGTTTCCGGGAAGAAGATTTTGATCGTTGGCGGCGGCATCGGCGGGATGGCGGCGGCCATCCGCCTTGCGGAGCTGGGCGGCGCGGTGACGCTGATCGACCTCGACCCGGACTGGCGGGTCTATGGCGCGGGCATCACCATCACCGGCCCCACGCTGCGCGCCTACAAGCGGCTCGGCCTGATCGACGAGATCGAGGCGCAGGGCGCGATCACCAACGGTTCGGTCATCTACGATCATGACGGCACGCTGCTGCACGAGATGGACGAGCCGGTGCTGGAGGAAGGGCTGCCCGCGACCGGCGGCATCATGCGCCCGGTGCTCCACCGCATCATGCAGGCGCGGGTCAAGACGCTCGGCATAGCGGTGCGCCTCGGCCTGTCGGTCAGCGCGCTCGCCAACCGCGACGAGCAGGACGGCGGCGGCGTCGACGTGACCTTCACCGATGGCGGAACCGGGCATTTCGACCTGGTGGTGGGCGCCGACAGCGTCTATTCCGGCGTCCGCCGCCTCGCCTTCCCGCATATGGACGAGGCGCAGCCCACCGGGCAGGCCTGCTGGCGCATCTCGATCGACTGCCCGCCAGGCTTCACCAAGGGCGAATTCTACCTGGGCCACGACCATCCCGCCGGGATCACCCGCTGCTCCGGGGACAAGGTCTATATGTGGATGCTGACCCCGCACATCCACCGCGACGAGCATTACAGCGACGAGGAGCTCTTCGTCATGCTGAAGGAGCGGCTGGGGGATTTCGGCGGCAATATCGGCTGGATCCGCGACACCATGACGCGCGAGGACTGGATCAACTATCGCCCCCTCGCCGCCGCGCTCCAGCCGAAACCGTGGTATGTCGGCAATATCGTGCTGCTGGGCGACGCCGTGCACGCGACCACCCCGCATCTGGCCTCCGGCGCGGGCATGGCGGTCGAAAGCGCGCTGGTGCTGGCGGAGGAACTGGACCGGGCGGACAGCATCGCCGACGGGCTGCTCGCCTATCAGGAACGCCGCTTCGACCGCTGCCGCGACGTGGTGGAAACCAGCGTCACCGTGGGCCGGATGCAGCTGGAAGGCGGATCGGCCGAGGAGGTCGGCACGATGATCGGCGACGCCCTGCACCGTCTGGCGGAGGAGTATTGAGGCCGCGCGCCGGTTCGTCCCAATCCGCCATGCCACCAAACCCGTTCGGGCTGAGCTTGTCGAAGCCCTGTCTTTCTTGCCTCAAGGGAAAAAAGGACAGTTCCAAAATGAAAAACCGGCGCCCCGCACAGGGCCGCCGGTTTCCTTACTCTAACCGCTATCGGGCGCTATTCGGCGGTCCACCCGCCATCGACCACCAGGCTGGTTCCGGTCATCAGGCCCGCCGCGTCGGACGCGAGGAACACCACCGCGCCCATCAGGTCCTGCACCGTACCGAGCCGCCCCAGCTTGATCTTTTCCAGCACGCTCGCAAGGAACGCCTTGTCCTCGAAAAAGGGCCGGGTCATCGGGGTTTCGATGAAGGTCGGGGCGATCGTGTTCGACCGGATGCCGTGCGGCGCGAGGTCGAGCGCCATCGCCTTGCTCATCCCCTCCAGACCCCATTTTGATGCGCAGTAGAGCGACCGGCGCGGCCCGCCGACATGGCCCATCTGCGACCCCATATGGATGAGGGAGCCACGGAGCCCCGCGCCGATCATCCCCTTGGCCACCGCCTGCGCAACGAAGAAGGCGGAACGCAGGTTGAGGTCCAGCACCGCGTCATAATCCTCTTCCGTCACCTCGGTCATCGGCTTGGGGCGGTTGGTGCCGGCATTGTTGAGCAATATGTCGAACGGCGCGAGGGCAGCGAGTGCAGCCGCCGTCCCCGCCACGTCGCCGACATCGAGGCGCAGCGCGTCGGCCTGCCCCCCTGCCGCGCGGATCGCCTCCGCCCCGGCCTCGATCTCGCCGGTGCTGCGGGCGGCAAGCGTCACATGCGCCCCCGCCTCGGCCAGCGCGGCGGCGCAGGCGAGGCCGATGCCCCTGCCCGCGCCCGTCACCAGCGCCCGCCTGCCGTCCAGACGGAAGCTCGGCGTCGTCGGCAGCGCTTCCACCTCAGGCCGCCGTTTCCGGGGTCGGCTCGGCCTGACCCGCATAGGGGACGTTGCGGCCACCGAAGCGGCGCACACGGATATTGGCCTGCTCGCCGTGCCCGGCAAAGCCCTCCAGCGCGCACAGGCGGCTGCAATATTCGCCGATCAGCGCGGACGCCTCATCGGTCAGCACCTTCTGATAGGTGCAGGTCTTGATGAACTTGCCGACCCAGAGGCCACCGGTATAGCGCGCCGACTTCTTCGTCGGCAGCGTGTGGTTGGTGCCGATCACCTTGTCGCCGTAGGAGACGTTGGTGCGGTTGCCGAGGAACAGCGCGCCATAATTGGTCATGTTCTTCAGGAAATAGTCGGGATCGGCGGTCATCACCTGCACATGCTCCGATGCGATGTCGTCGGCGATGCGTACCATCTCCGCATCATCCTCGGCAACGATGACCTCGCCGAACGTCTCCCACGCCTTGCGGGCATGGTCGGCGGTGGGCAGGATCTGGAGCAGGCGCTCGACTTCCTTCATCGTCTCGCGCGCCAGCTTTTCCGAGGTGGTGAGCAGCACCGCCGGACTGTCCGGCCCATGCTCGGCCTGGCCCAGCAGGTCGGTGGCGGCCAGTTCGGCATCACAGCCGATCTCGTCGCAGATCACCAGCGTTTCGGTGGGACCGGCGAACAGGTCGATGCCGACGCGGCCGTAAAGCTGGCGCTTGGCTTCGGCGACGAAGGCGTTGCCGGGGCCGACCAGCATGTCGACCGGATCGATGCTCTGCGTGCCCAGCGCCATCGCGCCGACCGCCTGAATGCCGCCAAGCGCATAGATGGCGTCGGCGCCCGCGAGCGCCTGCGCCGCGACGATGGCGCGGGCGGGCTGGCCCTGGAACGGCGGCGCGCAGGTGATGACGCGCGGCACGCCCGCCACCTTGGCAGTGATGACCGACATATGCGCGGAGGCGAGCAGCGGATATTTGCCGCCCGGCACATAGCAGCCGGCAGCGTTGACCGGCAGGTTCTTGTGGCCCAGCACGACGCCGGGCAGGGTCTCGACCTCCACGTCCTTCATGCTGTCGCGCTGGATCTGCGCGAAGTTGCGGACCTGCGTCTGCGCGAATTCGATGTCCTTGCGCTCCTGCGGGCTGAGGCTGTCGACGCAGGCGTCGATCTCGGCCTGCGTCAGGCGGTAATCGTCGCGGTCCCAGCCGTCGAACTTGATCGACATGTCGCGAACGGCCGCATCGCCGCGCTTTTCGATATCGGCCAGCGCCGCCTCGACGATGTCGCGAACCTTGCGATCCGCATCCGCCTTCGCCTCGGCGGTCGCGCCGCGCTTCAGATAAGTTGCCATAGTCCCGTCCTTTCAAATGCCGGAAGGCGGCCTTTCCCGACCGCTTCCAAAGTTCAAAAACCTGCGTTCAAGATCGAAGAGGGTCAGAAGCCTTCGATCGCCGTTTCGACATGATCGACTTCGGGGGGCTGTTTGAAGAACGGCCCGGCCAGCGCGCGCCATGCCTGAAAGCCCGGCGATCCGCGGAAATCGACCATATGCGCGTCCACGCTGTCCCAGCCGACGACCAGCAGATAGCGGCCCGGCCGGTCCACCGAGCGGTCGAGGCGAAAGCTGCGGCACCCCGCCGCCGCCCTGAAATGCTGCGCCGCCTCGGCGACGGCGGCCTCGAACGCGGCGGCATCGGCCGGGTCGATCTCGATCCGCGCCAGTTCCCTGATCATGATTGCCCTTCCCTCTCTTGGGTCGACTCAATTTGTGCATACTTATTCACACTAAATCCCCCGATGTGCAATAGGGATTTTCAAAGGCACATTTGTGCGCACGAAAATATTGAAAAATCGTCCTGTTATCGTATATGAAATCCTATTCATACCATATCCGCACGGTTGATCCTTCGACCGGAGCCTGCGATGAAGGCGCGCAGAGATGAACGACCGTATTTTCGTCACCGCCCATGATGTCGCCCGCGAGGCCGGGGTTTCCCAGTCCGCCGTGTCGCGCGCCTTCACGCCCGGCGCGCGGATCGCCGCCGACACGCGCGAGCGCATATTGGCGACGGCCGAACGGCTGGGCTATCGCCCCAATCTGCTGGCGCGCTCGCTCATCAACGGGCGGTCCAACATCGTCGGCGTGGGCGTGGGCGACCTGGGCAACCCCTTCTTCGTCCAGACGCTGCAACTGCTGTCGAACAGCCTCAACGAGGCGGGCCTGCGCCTGCTGATGTTCCCGGCGGAGGGCGATGCCGGGTCGGAACCCTCGATCCGCGAGATATTGCATTACCGGCTCGACGCGCTGGTCCTGCTGTCGGTCGGCCTGTCCTCGACGCTGGCGGAGGAATGCCGCAAGGCGCAGGTGCCCGTCATCCTCTACAATCGCACCACCCGCGATCAGGACGCGTCGAGCGTGATCGGCGACAATGCGACCGGCGCGCGCACCATCGCCGCGCATCTGCTGGCGGGCGAGCATCGGCGCATCGCTTATCTGGCGGGCACCGAAGGATCATCGACCAATGTGCAGCGGGAAAGCGCCTTCTACGCCTATATGGCCGAGCAGGACGCGCCGGAGCCGATCCGCGAGAACGGCCAGTTCCGCATGGAGGCAGCGACCGCCGCCACCCGCCGCCTGCTGACGGCGAGGGACCGTCCCGACGCGATCTTCTGCGCCAACGACACGATGGCGATCGCGGCGATCAATGTCGCGCGGCATGAATTCGGCCTCGATGTCGGGCGGGAATTGTCGATCGTCGGCTATGACGATGTGCCGATGGCGGCATGGCCCGCCTTCTCGCTGACGAGCTATTCCCAGCCCGCGCAGGCGATGGTCGATGAAACCGTGCGCCTGATCCACGCGCTGCGCGCCGCCCCGGCGAGCCATGAAAGGGTGATGCTGGAAGGATCGCTGGTGGTGCGGGGCAGCAGCCGGGCCGTCCGCCCCCACGCCGCCTGACCGCTCACCACGCTGTTGCGCCGGCATCGACGGGGATATCTGCGCCTGTGACGTATCGCGCTTCGGTGGAGGCGAGCCACAGGGCGCACCATGCGAT
>NZ_JACIDT010000026.1 GCF_014196495.1 Sphingobium jiangsuense | reverse complement strand
CTGCCCTTCGGCGGCTTCAAGCAATCGGGCATCGGCCGCGAGGGCGGGGTCGAGGGCCTGGCCCCCTTCCTCGAAACCAAAACCATCCTCCTCGATGGAATGCCTTCCCAAATCTGAGCTTCTGACAACGGACAAGGGCGGGAATGCGAATTCCCGCCCTTTTTGCATATAGAAAAGGGAGAGAGCCATGATGATGACCGAGGCGGATTATCACCGCTATATCGAGGCGTTCAACGCGCGCGATTATGCGACGCTCGAAACCTTCTTCGCCGATGATTTCGCGCTGGAGAATGCGGGCTTCCGCGTCGAGGGCAAGCCCGCCTTCCGCGCCTTCTACGCCTTCTTCCACCGCTATTGCCGCGAAGAGGTGATGTTCCGCGGCTTCTACCCCGGCACGGACGGCTTCGTCGCCAATGTCGTCATCCGTTTCGAGGGGCTGGAGGATCTGTCGCCGGATGTGCTGGCGGAAAAAGGCTATTCCGGCATGACCCCGGTGGCGAAGGGGCAGGCGGTCGAGGTCGAGTTCCTGATCCTCTACCTGCTCGATGCCGGGGGCCTGATCCGCCACATCAAGGGCGCGGTCTGGATTCCGGCTGGGTGAGCCGGATCATCGGTCGCCCAGACGCTTCTCATTAGGATCGAGCTTCAGCATCTCCGGGCTTTTGAGCGCCGGGTCCCAATGCTCGACGATCCGGCCGTTCTCGATGCGGAAGAGGTCGAACCAGCTGGTATAATAAGGCGCGCCGTCCGCGTCCTTTTCCTGCCGGACGAAGGTGAACTGCACCATGTCCCGCTCCGCGACGATCGCGACGAGGGGCAGTTCGATGGTGGGCGCGATCGGGCGCTCTGGGCGGGAGGCGCGGATGAACGCTTCCAGCGCCTCGACGCCGTTCGCCACATTGGGGTTGTGCTGGATATAGTGCGGGCCGATGAAGTCGCGCACCCGGTCGGCGCGGCCTGCCTGCAACACGGTGCGATACATGTCGTAGCACAGCCGCTTGTTCGCCGCGAGCACCGGGTCGCCGCTCGCCAGCAGCGCCTGCTGGTCCGCCGCGACCATCGGCGGCGTGTGGCCCGCAGGGACCTCCGCCGCCGGGATGAGCGCGGTATGATAGGGCGCGGTATGATGGCGCGCGCCGCTCATTCCGCCGCCTCGCCCTTCGCCTTCCATGCGGTCGGCCATTTGCGGGTGTCGTCCCAATGCTCGACGATCATCCCGTCCTCCAGCCGGTACATGTCGAACGCATGGCCGGTATAGGTTTCGCCGGGGCGGGTGGGGTCGTCCTGCTGCTGCTCCCAGATCACCACCACCATGTCGCCTTGCGCGATCGTCCTGAACAGCGTCTTGCGCGCGGGCGGCTTGAAATCGGCATTGCCTTCGCGGATCATGTCGGCGAGGCGCAGCACATGCTCGCGCCCGGAAGGCAGGTTGACCGCATGCTGCACATAGTCGGGCGCGATATATTTCAGCACCGCTTCCCTGTCGCCCCGGCCGATCACGCCTTCCCACATGGCGAGCACGATCTGCGTGTTGCGGTCCTCCGGCGATTGTCCGGCATCCGTCATCTCCTGCTCCTCCCGCTCAGGTCAGCGCGTAATAGCGCAGCACATTGCCGTCGGCGCGGCGTTCGCCGACGCCGACGAATACATGCTTGGTCAGCCAGTCATGCTTGCCGACCGGGCATTCGAAGCTGGGCTGGCCGCGCAGATAATAGTCCTGCTGCTCGACCGGCTCGCCGCCCCTGAACGCCCAGTCGCGCAGCCGCTCCATCGTGTCGGGCTTGCGGCCCCAAAGGAACCCCCTGTTGTTGAGCAGGATCAGCGTGCCGTCCTCTTCCTCCAGCATGTAGCGCGCGTCGAAGCAGGCGACGTCATCGGGCCGAAAATAGGCATAGTCGCCGCCGGAGCCGGGCACCGCCGTGCCGCGCAGGCGGGGGCCTTCGAAGGTGCCGCTTTCGACATAGACGGCGCTGCGGTTGCCGCCCCAGGGCGTGTTGGCGATCATCTGCACGCGCGGGAATTTGAGGCGCACCTCCATCACGAATTCGAGGCGCGGATTGTCGAGGGTAGAAAAAGGGCCTTCCATCATCCTGTCTCCAGATTATCCCAGTTCGAGGGCGCCGCCATCGATGAACAGATTGGCGGCGGTAACAAAGCTTGCATCCTCCGACGCGAAGAACAGCACGGCGCGGGCGACTTCCTCCGCCTGCCCCATGCGGCGCATCGGCACGGCGGCGATCATCTGTTCCCGCAGCGCAGCGACGGCCTCGCCGCTGATGCCGGGATTGCGGTGGAGCAGCGGCGTTTCGATCGGGCCGGGGCTGACCATGTTGACGCGGATGCCCTCGCCCACCAGTTCGGCGGCGATGATCTTCACCGCCATCGCAAGGCCCGCCTTGGCCGCGCCATAGGCGGCGTTGCCGGGCAGCACGCCATGGCCGCCGATCGAGCCGGTGACGACGATCGCCCCGCCGCGCCCCATCAGGCGCAGCGCCTTCTGGATCGCGAAGACCGCGCCGCGCAGGTTGATGTCATGGACCTTGTCCCAGTCCTCCGGCGTCAGCTCGCGGATCGGTGCGAAGCCGCCCACGCCCGCATTGACGAACAGCACGTCGATGCGCCCGTCCTGCGCCTCTATGGCGGAGATCATCTCCTCCATCGCCGCCAGATCGGCCATGTCTGCGCGATAGCCGCGTGCGCCGTCGATTTCGACCACGGCGGCGTCGATCGTCGCCTGATCGCGCCCGGTAATGTGGACGATGCCGCTCTCCGCCGCAAAGGCCTTCGCGCTGGCGAGGCCGATGCCGCTGTTGCCGCCCAATATGAGGACGACCTTGTCCTTGAAACGCATGGGGTTCCTCTCCCTCTTTCTGTTATCCCGTCAGAATGGCGAATTGGGGTTGGGGCTGCTTTCCGGCAGATTTTGCAGCACGTCCCAATGTTCGGCGATCAGGCCGTTCTCTATGCGGAAGATATCCACCACCGCCCAGCCGAGATCATCGGGCCAGCGCCGTACATGATAATGGACGATCACATGATCGCCGTCGACGAAGCTGCGCTTCACATCATGCACCGCCTGCGGCGTTTCCTTCTTGATGAAGCGCAGCAGATCCTTGAGCGGTTCGACGCCGGGACCGACCGATTGGTTATGCTGGATATAATCGGGCGCAATGAAGCGATCGACCGCATCGGCGTCCATCGCGTTCAGCACCTGGTCGAACATGTCGAGCACGAGGCGCAGATTGGCCTTTTCCTCCGGCGTGTGGGCGTCGGTGCTCATGCCGCTTCCTGCGCGCTGGGGAGTTCCGCGCGGGGCAGCGTGCGGCCCTTGATGAGGTCCGCGCATTTCTCGCCCACCATCACCGCGGGCAGCCCGGTATTGCCGCCCGGCACCGTCGGCATGACCGAGCAATCCGCGATGCGCAGTCCCTCTATGCCGATCACCCGCAATTGCGGATCGACCACGGAGTGATTGCCCATCGCCATCGAGCAGGTGCCGGTCGGGTGCATCGCGACATAGCAGGTGTCGCGGATGAAGGCATTGAGCGCCTCGTCATCGTCCACCGCCGCGCCGGGCAGGCGCTCGTTGCCGATCAGCTCGCTCTGCGGCGGCGTGCGGTAGATTTTGCGCGCGGCGCGTATCCCCGCGCGCATCGTCGCGAGGTCGCCTTCCTCCGCCATCAGATTGAGCGTGACGGCGGGCACCTCGCGCGGGTCGGCGGAGCGCAGCTCGACCCAGCCCCGGCTTTCGGGATGCAGCGCGACGAGGCCCGCCCAGAACACATGGCTCTGCCGTTCGGTCAGGAACGGGAACCAGGGCCTGGCGTCGAAGCGGATCGGGTTCGCCATGAACTGGATGTCGGGCCGGTCGAGATGGTCGCGGGTGCGGATCACGACATTGCAGCTGTTGAGCTGCAGCGCCAGCGGCCCGCCGCCTATCGTCGCCCAGCGCAGTGCGTTGAAGGCGATCTTGTCCCAGCGCAGCTGGTTGAGGAAGGTGACGGGCCTCGTCGCGTCCCATTCCATCGACACATTGGTATGTTCGGAAAGATTGCGGCCGACGCCGGGGCTGTCGACGATCACCTCTATGCCATGGCGCTTCAACTGCTCGGCCGGGCCGATGCCGGACAGCATCAGCAGGTGCGGAGAATTATAGGTGCCGCCCGACAGGATGACCTCGCGCCGCGCGGCAAGGGCCTGCGGGCCTGCGGGCGTGTCGATCTCGACCCCGGTGCAGCGGCGATCCTCGATCAGCAGCTTGCGCACCAGCACGCCCGAGCGGATGACGAGATTCTTGCGGTTTCTCGCCGGGCGCAGATAGGCGGTGGAGGCGCTGACCCGGCGGCCCTTGTCGTCGATCGTCATCTCACCGCGCGCAAAGCCCTCGGCGACGGCGCCGCCCAGATCCTCGCTGGTGGAAAAGCCCGCCGCCTCGGCGGCCTCCATCAGCGGTTCATGGTGGAGCAGCGGCGAGGCGATCGGCTTCACCTGCATCGGCCCGCCCTTGCCGTGATAGAGGCTCTCGCCGCGCCAGCTGTCCTCCAGCTTGCGGAAATAGGGGAGCACATCGGCATAGGACCAGCCATCCGCGCCCATCGCCGCCCATTCGTCATAATCGCCCGGATGCCCGCGCATCGCGAACATGCCGTTGATCGACGAGCAGCCGCCCATCACCTTGCCCCTTGGCAGCGGAAGCCGGCGGCCGTTCAGATGCGGCTCCGGCTCCGTCATATAGGGCCAGTTGAAGCGCGGATCGATCACCGCCTTCAGGAAGGCGACCGGCATCTTGAGATAGGGATGATCGTCCTTGCCGCCCGCCTCCAGCAGCAGCACGGAGACATGCGGGTCTTCGGAAAGCCGCGCGGCCACGGCGCATCCGGCCGACCCCGCGCCGATCACGATATAGTCGAACTGCTCCCTCGCGTCGGATGCGCGCATGGCCTTTCCTCTTTCTCTCGCCTTTTTTCGATCCGGCCTTTTCATCGGCCCGCATTGCTGCAATGATCGTAACGTTCGTTATCAATTAACACAAGCAGGCAATCGGGGGAGAGAGAAATGAACCGGGCCGATTATGAACGCTACGCCGCCGCATTCAATGCGAAGGATTACGACACCGTCTATGATTTCTACGCGCCGGGCGCGCGGCTGGCCTTTTTCGGGGTGGACCTCGCGACGCGGGAGGATTTCAAGAAATTCTACGGCTTCCTCCACAGCCATGTGAAGGAGACGCTGACGATAGAGCGCTTCGCGGCAAGCGAGGAGCTGGTCGCGCTGGAGGGGATCATCCGGGTGGAGGCGATTCGCGATCTGGATGCCGATACGCTGGCGGCGCAGGGACTGCACCAGTTCTTCCCGATCAAGGCGGGCGAGGTGCAGGAGATGCGCCAATATATCCATTATCATGTGGCGGACGGGAAGTTCACCGCCGTCGGCTGCGCGATCATTCCCTGACCCTCCGTCACCGTCATGCCAGCGCAGGCTGGCATCGCCGGATATGGTGCGCGACACGGCTTGCGGCCCCAGCCTGCGCTGGGGCGACGGCATCGGCGGCCTGCCCTAGCGCCGATAGCGGGCGGGCCATATCCCCTGCTTGCCCGGCGCGAGTATGCCCTTGGGATCGAGCGCGTCCTTGAGCAGGCCGTTGAGCCGCCCCATCGCGCCCTCGTTGAAATCCAGCGTCGCCGCAACCCTGTCCATGCATTCGATATGGGTGCGATATTCGCAATAGCCCTCGGCCGCCGCGTCGGCGATCAGATGCTCCATCAGCCGGGGCACCGCGCCTGCCATGCGTTCGTCGTCGCGGTTGTAGAGGATCTCGTTGATGTTGACGACCGCGCGGCCGCCGACCGAGAAGGCGCCGTAATAATCCAGTCCCGCCTCGGTGAAGCGCCGCTGTGTGCGCTCGAACTGGGCGAGCGCGGCGGCGCCATCGGCGGGCAGGATCGGCGAGAAGCCCATATGCCCGCCGCGCCCGCCATACCAGTCGATCATCGCCATGTCGCGTGTGCCGGGAATGCCCGCCTTGCTGGCGCCGAAGGGGTCGCCCTGCCGCCAGACGGTCGGCTCCGGGCGCTTGGGGAAATGCGGCGCGATGGCGTCGATCACCGCCTCGCATTTGGCGGCGATCACCTTTTCATGGCCATAGAAGTTGAGCTGGCAGTTCCACCAGCCGATGCCGAGCGTGCGCCGGATTTCCGCGCCTTTCTCCTCCGGCAGCAGGCCCCCGCCCTCATACCATGTCGAGCGCGGCCCGACATAGGAGGCGATGCCGACATAGCTGACCCAGGCCGGATCATGGTCGATCAGCCCGCGCAGCCGCAGCGGGTAGAGCATGTCGACGCCGCGCTTGAGGTCGCCCGGTTCGGGCAATTGCAGGTCCAGCGTCATCGTCGCCTCCGGCGCGGGCATCAGCCACAGGCCGAGCTTCGTCACCACGCCGAAATTGGACTGGCAGAACATCTGGTCCCACGCCGGGCCGTAGCTGTCATGGGTGAGGTTCCAGGTCTTCGATCCCGCCATCGCCCCGGTGCCGGTGCGGACGAGCGAGCCGTCGGGCAGCACCACCTCCAGCCCGCAAATCTGCGCGCCATGGTCGCCATAGGGCTGCGGCCCCTTGCCGCGCTCCAGCGCATTGCCCGCGACGCTGCCCCAGGCATTGCCGGGCACCGACATCCACAGCTTCATGCCGTGCCGGCTCTGGAGCGCGTCGAACAGGTCATAGAAGCCGACGCCCGGCTCCACCACGCAATAGCCGCGATCGGTGTCTATCTCCAAAATCCGGTTCATCCGCGACAGATCGAGGATGACGCAACCCTTCATCGCCGGGGCGGAGCCGCCATAGCCGAGATTCTTGCCGCGCGAGACCGGCCAGAGCGGCGTGCCGGTGCGATTGGCGAGGCGCATGAGCGCCTGCACCTCCTCGACGCTTTGCGGCGCGACCGCGCCCGCCGGAGCATGCTCTTCGGGCGCGAACGCCATCTGGTCGCTATAGGCGGCGCGGTCGTCCTCCTGCGCGAACACGCGATCCGCGCCCAGCAGGGCCGCAGCCTCGCGCAGGAAAGGGCTGGCCGTGGTGGCGCTGGTCATGATCGGGGCATCCTCGGTTCACTGTCGGCTAATACCGTAACGTTCGTTATCATTATGTGCAAGCGATGGCGGGTGAGATGCGCGAAAAAGAGCGGCGATTATATCCTTTTGCAGAGATTCTGGGTGGATGACCGCTTTCGGCCTAGGGACGTATATCAATCATCCCCTTCCCTTCAAGGGAGGGGACCGAGGGGTGGGGTGTGTGCCGCTGGGTGCAAATGCCGGATTCCGAGGCGGAACCCCACCCCAACCCCTCCCCTGAAGGGGAGGGGCTAACTGCAGCCAACTCACCCACTGGCAGAAGGGGGCGCGGAAGGCCCATCCCCTTCCGCGCCCGGCCGCGCTGCCCTTGCCGTCGAGGCCCCCCGCCTCAGGCGGCGAGCAGGCTGCCATCCGTCCAGTTGCCGTGCAGCCCCTGCCGCAGCCGGATCGGCAGTTTCGCCCGCGCGATCGGCCCGCGCGCGATATCCAGAGCGTCGAACAGGCACAGGTCCGAATAGTTGGTGATGTGGTTGTCCACCAGCGCGACCAGCCAGCCGTCGCCCTCGGCCGCTTCCGGGCCGCGCGGGATGAAGCAGGGTTCCTGTATTCCGCAGTCCGGCCCCGCCCACCAACTCCGTTCCTCGCCCGTCCCGACGTCGAGATGGGTGAGCGTGCTCAGCACCGCCGCGAACGGGCCGGCCGGGCCGTTATAGGGCTTGTCGAACGCGTAGCAGAGCATCCAGCCATGGCGATAGGGCTTGCCCGCGAAGCGGTCGTCGATGCGGGGAAACTCGCCCACCATCGTGCCGAGCGGACGGATTTCGGACAGGGCGTCGCTGTTGGCGTTCATGTCGACGGTCAGCCGCGTCATCACCGTGCGCGCCGCGACCGGATCGAACGGCGCGCCGTGCACATCGGGGAAGAAGGGCAGGCTGTTGTTCTCCGACACCGGCAGGTCGAGATGCACGCGCGTGCCCTCGTTGAACGCGTTCATCACATGGCAGCCGCAGAAGCTCTTGTCCGAAACGAACCAGCGTATGTCGCTGCCGTCGCCGTCGCGCCGGAACACGCCGAGATAGAAGGGCAGCGCCGGGTCATATTTGAAATGCGGCTCCCCGCGTTCGAGCTGTTCATGGCTCGACACATAGGGCACGACATGGAACACCGCATAATCGCGGGTGATACCGAAATCGTGCAGCATCGTGTAATGCGGTACGGCAAAGTCGATCCGCCGCACCGCGCGGCCCTGCGGGTCGATCTCGAAATAGCTGGCGTCGGGCGTCAGCAGGCCCTTGGTCGCATAGCCGAAGCCGCAGAAATTGCCGCTGTCCGGGTCGATCTTCGGATGGGCGGCGAAGGTCGGCAGGTCCAGCGTGCCGTCGAAATCCGTATAGCCGTCGGTCGCCAGCGAAACCGGGTCCATCAGCAGGCAGGGGCTGTCCTCCTTCATCGCCAGCAGCCTGCCCGCATGGACGAGCACATTGGTGTTGGCGGTGCCGCGAATCTGCCCCCTGACGCTCTCGTCATCGGTCAGCGGGTTGCGATAGGCGCCGAACAGCGCCTTGCCCGCCGCCCGCTCCAGCTTCCACTTGTCGGTCTGCGCATAGCGCTGGCGGAAGCCGACGCGGCCGTCGCGGATGCGGAACATCGATACCATGCCGTCGCCGTTGAAGAACTGGTCGTGCGGATAGAGCGGCGCGAACTGCGGATCGGGGTGGACCCGGTAGAAGGCGCCGTCGATCTCCGGCGGCACCTCGCCTTCCAGTTCGAGGTCGGCGATGTCGCCTTCGAGGCGGACGAGCCGCAGTACGTCCTGATAAAGCGGTTCTTCGGGAAAATGGACCATCGGATATTCCTTGGGGAGGAGGGGTGCGGCGGCGGCGCTCAGGCCGGGACCGGCGCTTCGTTGGCGAGCACCATGGTGGCCGCGGCGGTGTTGGAGATCGGCACATGATAGTTGCGCGTCACCTCCTCCACCCGGCCGGTCAGGGCGCCGCGCGCGGCGATCCAGTTCAGCAGTTCGACGCCCTGGCTGCCCGCCTGCTCGATGATGTCGAGCGCGTCCTGCCGCGCCAACGCGTCGGGATCGGGGCCGAGGGTGTCGAGGCAGTGGCGGTCATAGGCGGTGTTGATGAAGCCCGCCCGCTCGCCGTCGAGCTGGTGCGACAGGCCGCCGGTGCCGAGGATCACGATCCGCTCCGGCCCGTCCCAGCTTTCGAGCGCCGCGCCCACCGCGCGGCCGAGCGCGAGGCAGCGGCGCGGGCTGGGCAGCGGGTGCTGCACCGTGTTGATCGCGATCGGCACCAGCTTCACCGGCCATGCCGCCGCCTCCGGCCAGCACAGCTCGAACGGGATGGCGAGGCTGTGGTCGACCAGCATCTGCTGGCAGGTGGTCGGATCGAAATCGGACCCGACAAGATGGTCGATGATGTGCCAGCTCAGGTCCGGCGCGCCCTCGAACGGCTTGAACAGCGGCAGGCCCCAACCTTCGTCCGCATTTTCATAACGCGGCGCTGCCCCCACAGCGAAGGTCGGCATCTTGTCGAGAAAGAAGTTGAGGCCGTGATCGTTGTAGAACACGACCGCGACATCGGGTTTCGCCTGCTCCAGCCAGCGGTGGACGGGCGGGAAGCCGTCGAAAAAGGGCTTCCAATAGGGTTCCTGCTGCACCCCCTTGGCGATGGCCGCGCCGATCGCGGGCACATGGCTGGTGAAGATGCCGCCGACGATGGTGCTCATGCCGTTTCCTCCTGATGGGCCAGCAGCGCGGCCTTGAACGCCTCGACGCTCATGCCCGTCTGCGCGGCGCCGACATCCTGCACCGAAAGGCCGAAGATCCCGGCCAGCTTGGCCAGATAATAGATGTTCCCGCCCGCCGCGATCATGCCCAATATGTCGCGATCCTTCACCGCGCGGCGCTGCTGCGGGGTGAGGGCGAAGCGGTCGCAATAGGCGTCCTCGTCGACGCGGAAAGCTTCCCGGTTGGCGGGGTCGTTGAAGGAAAAGCACATCGCGTTCAGCGCATAGCCTTGCGTGGCGGCGGCGCCGTCGAATATGGGCGTGCCCGGTATCGTGCGGCTCATCGGGCGGCGCGGCGCGGGGCCGGACGCGGCGGGGGATGTCATTTCCGTCTCTCCCAAAACAATAACAGACGTTATGATGGCAGATGCGGCGCTTCGGGACATTGACCGGGATCAAAAGAAGGGCGTTTATTGTTTGGGAGGCTGCTGCTTGGGGGGGCGGGTGCCCGCATAAGAGACCCGTTCGGGCTGAGCGTGTCGAAGCCCTGTCTTGTTCTTTGCCCCAAGAGAAGGACAGCCCTTCGACAAGCTCAGGGCGAACGCTTAAGGGGTTTGTCACCCAGCCCAAATCGCCTTCCGCGCCCACGGCGCGCACAAGGGCTTGCGGCTCCTGCGTGTAGGGTTTATCTGTAATGATAACGATCGTTAAAATTTAGGCGCGGGAGGGCGAAGTGGTGGACAGGCAGCCGGATATCATCGTGGTCGGCGGCGGATCGGCCGGGTGCGCGATGGCGGGGCGGCTCGCCGAATCCGGGCTGAAGATACTGCTGCTGGAAGCCGGCAAGACCGGCAGCCATATCCGGCTGAAAGTTCCCGCGCTGGTCAGCTCCGTCGTCCAGAACCCGGATTTCGACTGGGCCTACAAGGCGGAGCCCGACCCCAGCATCGGCGGCCGCGCCGATGTGTGGCCCGGCGGCAAGCGGCTGGGCGGGGGCAGCTCGATCAACGGCATGATCTATGTGCGCGGCCACCGCCATGATTATGACAACTGGGTGCGCATGGGCGCGGCCGGCTGGTCCTATGACGACTGCCTGCCTTATTTCCGCCGCATGGAGCGGTTCGAGCATGGCGCGAACCCATGGCGCGGCGACAGCGGCCCGATCGGCGTGTCCGACCCGCGCGTCCATTATCCGATCGTCGATGCCTGGGTGCAGGCGGCGGCGGACCTCGGCGTCCCCCGCACGCCCGATCATAATGGCGAGCATCCCGGCGAGGGCACCGATCATGCGCAGGCGACGCAGCGTCTCGGCCTGCGCAGTGCGGCGGTCAATTATCTGAAGCTGCCGCGCGCCGTCCCCAACCTGCGGGTGGAGCTGGAAAGCCCGGTGTCGCGCATTCTGTTCGAGGGCCGCCGCGCGGTCGGCGTCGAGGTGCTGCGCGACGGGCGGAGGCAGGAACTGCGCGCCCGGCATGGCGTGGTGCTGTCGGCCGGGGCGATGAACTCGCCGCGCCTGCTGATGCTGTCCGGCATTGGCGGCGGCGAGGAACTGCGCGCCCATGGCATAGAGGTGCTGGTCGACCGGCCCGGCGTCGGCGGCAATCTGCAGGAGCATGTCGGCGTCCATGTGGTGAACGGCGTCAACACGCCGACGATCAACAGCGAGGCGCACGGGCTGGCCGCGCTGCGCAACGGGGTCGACTTCCTGCTGCGGCGGCGCGGCATCCTCACGGCGTCGATGGCGCATGGGCAGACCTTCCTGCGCACGAAGGCGGATGCGCCGGCGCCCAACCTCCAGATCAGCTTCACCGCCTTCGCCTTCGATCTCGACGCCGAGGGCAAGCTCCAGATGCGGCGCAGCCCGGCGGTCAGCACCGTGGTCTGCCTCGCCCGGCCGCAGTCGCGCGGCCGCCTGTCGCTGCGCTCGGCCGATCCGCTCGCGCCGCCGGTCATCCGCCACGAATTGCTGGGGGTGGAGGACGACGTCGACCAGATTATGGACGGCATCCGCCATGTCCGCCGCATTCTCGACCATCCGCTGATGCGCGGCTACATCACCGAGGACGTCCGCCCGGACCGCGCGATGGAGGGCGAGGCCCTGCGCGCCTATGTGCATCTGGCGGGCTTCCCGCTCTATCACCCGGTCGGCACCTGCCGCATCGGCGGGGAGGAGGACGGCGTCGTCGATGCCGACCTGCGCCTGCGCGGGGTCGAGGGGCTATGGGTCGCGGACGCCTCCGTCATGCCGATGCTGCCGGTCGGCAATACCAACGCCACCGCCATCATGATTGGCGACAAGGGGGCGGCCCATGTGATAGCTAGCCTTGGAAAATGACGGGAGTGGAGTGGGGATGAGAGCGATGATGAAAAACGGCGCCGGTTTTCCGCGGTCGCTTGACACGATCCGGTCCTGTCGCGCTACATCCCAGCATGTCAGAAAGTTCTAACCGACCCATGCGCAAATCCTCTGACGCTTCCGTTCGCGCCGTCGAAAAATCGATGGGCGTTGCCGAAACGCTGCACCGCATCCTGAAGCTGTCGAACCGGCTGATGGCGCCGTTCTCGACCTATCTGGAGCATCGCTACAAGATCAGCGTCAACGAATTCCGGCTGCTGATGCTGATCGGCCGCTACGGCACCGCCGCCAGCCATGAGCTGGTGGAGATGACCGGCGTCAACGCGATGAGCGTGTCGCGGGCGGTTTCCGCGTTGCAGAAGCACGGCCGCATCCATGTCAACCGCGACCCCGCCAACCGCCGCCGCAAGACGCTGTCGCTGACGGAGGAGGGCGAGCGGCTCTACAAGGTCATGCGGCCGCAGACCGACCTGGTCGCCACCTATTTGCTGTCGGAGCTGAAGCCCGATGAGGTGGACATGCTGAACCGGGTGCTCGACACGCTGATCGACACGCTGGAGGCGACAGACGAGGAAGGCCGCTCGCTGTTCCTCGAACGCACGCGGCCCGCCGATGACGACGAGGACGCCGCCTGACGGGGGAGGGCCTCAATCGGTGACGTCCGCCTCCCGCACGCCGCGAATGGCGACGGTGGCGAGGATGATCGCGGCGAGCAGCGATCCCAGCGCGAGCACGGCGGAGGTGACCGTCCGCCCCATGTTCCAGGCGAGCAGCTGTCCGGCGATCAGCGGGCCGAAGGCGGCGCCGATCCGTCCGAAGCCGATGACGACGCCGGTGCCCCCGGCGCGCAGCGCGGTGGGGTAGGCGCGCGCCATCAGCGCATAGAGGCCGACCACCGATCCGTTGGAGAGGAAACCCAGCACCACCGCCGCGATCTGGAGCGCGAGCAGCTGCGCCGGAACCGCGCCGAAGGCGGTGACGGCGACCGCCGCGCCCGCCATGCCCAGCAGCAGCATCGGCTTGAGGCCGAGGCGCGGCGCGAGGAAGCCCAGCACGAAGCCGCCGGTCGCCCCGCCCAGGTTCATGAACACCGAAACGAGGCTGGCGCTCGACTGGTCGAAGCCCAGTGAGGCGACCAGCGAGGGCGCCCAGCCCAGCGCATAATAGAAGGTCATCATATGCGCGCCGTACATGATGATGAGCGCGATGGTGGTGACGCGGAATTCCGGCCCGAACAGCGCGGCGGCCGATATGGCGCGGGTTTCGGTGCGGGCGAGCTGGCCCCCTTCCGGGTGGCCGAGGCGGCGCAATATCGCGTTGATGCGGGCGAGCGCGTCGGCCCGTCCGCTCGCCGCCAGCCAGCCGATCGATTCGGGCAGCAGCGCCAGCACCAGCGGGATCGTCGCCGCCGTGGCGATGCCGCCGAAGATGAAGATCGATTCCCAGCCGTGCGAGCGCAGCAGGTGCGAGGCGACCCAGCCGCCCACCACGCCGCCGATCGGATAGCCCGCCGCCATGATGCTGACGGCAAGGTCGCGCCGCCGCCGGTTGGCGAACTCGGCCGCCATCGCGTTGATCGAGGCCAGCATCGCGCCGAGGCCGAGGCCGGTCAGCGCGCGCAATATGCTGAGCGTGATGATGTCCGGCGCGAAGGCGGAGGCGAACATGCCCGCCGTCATGACGACGAGGGAAAAGAGGATCTGCCGCCGCCGCCCGATCCGGTCGGCCAGCTGCCCCAGCGTCAGCGACCCCACGACCATGCCGGCGAGGCCGATCGCGATGATGAAGCCGATCGCGCCGGGATCGATCGCCCAGTCCTGCGCGATGCCGGGCGCGGCGAAGGTGATCGCCAGCACGTCGAACCCGTCCAGCGCGTTGAGCAGGCAGCAGAGCGCCACCGCGATCATCTGGCGCGCGCGCATCGGGCTGTCGGCGATGATCGTGCGCGGATCGTCGGCCGGCAGCGCGGCGGCGGAAGGGGGCGGTGTCGGCATGCGCGTCAGGTCCTTCAGGCTCCGGCGGGGGAAGATCGGGCGATGCGGGTTCTTCCGCCCGGCCGGCCGCTGCCGCTCCCCTTCGGATATTGTTTCTCGGGCGGACAATATCGGATTCGATGCCGCTGGCAAGCGGAGAAGGCGTACGTGCCCATCCGCGCCGGGCAGAATTCCGCACGGGCGGGCTTGTGCGATCTCTCCATGAACGTTAACGGTCGTTATTATACAGCGAAATTATCCTGTCAGAAAAAATTAGGCGCCTTTCGGCGGATGAAGGAATGACGAAGCATGTCCGAACAGGCTGATGCCCCGCCGCCGCAAGGCAGGGAACCGACCCTGCTGTTCGGCATAGCGCTGGGCTTCCTCTCGACGCTTGGGCCGTTCGCGATCGATCTCTACCTGCCCGCGATGCCGGTGATGGCGCAGGCGCTGGCGGCCGACAGCGGCGCGGTGCAGCGCACCCTGTCCGCCTTCTTCCTGGGGCTGGCGGTGGCGCAGATTCCGATGGGCTCGCTGGGCGACCGCTTCGGGCGGCGGCGGCCGCTGATGGGCGGGCTGCTGCTGTTCATGGCCACCTCGCTCGCCTGCGCGATGACGACGGACCTCGATCAGCTGGTGATGCTGCGCTTCCTGCAAGGCATGGCCGCCTGCGCCGGCACGTCGAGCGTGCGGGCGATGATCCGCGACATGCACAGCGGGCACAGCGCGGCGCGGCTGATGGCCTTCACCTTCCTCGTCATCGGCATTTCGCCGGTGCTGGCGCCGCTGGCGGGCAGCTTCCTGCTGAAGCTGATGCCGTGGCGCGGGCTGTTCCTGATCCTCGCCGCCGCCGGGGCGATCGCCGCGCTGACGGTGGCCTTGCTGCTGCCCGAAACCCTGCCGCCCGAACGCCGGTCCCGCCGCAAGATGGCGCTGTGGCACGATTTCCGTCAGCTGATGACGACCCCGGCCTTTCTCGGCTGGGCGGTGGTGGCGGGGCTCGGCACGACCATCCCCTTCGCCTTCGTGACGGCGGCGCCCTTCGTCTATACCCATGTGTTCGGGCTGGACGGCTTTCAGTACAGCCTGCTGCTGGCGCTCAATGCCGTCGTTTCGATCGTCGCCACGCAGTTCGCGCCGGGGCTGATGCGCAGGCTGGGCGGGCGCCGCCTGCTGGTGCTGGTGGCGGCGTGCGGGCTGGCGGCTTCGCTGGCGCTGCTGGCGCTGGCGATGGCGCAGGTGCCGCTGGCGCTGTTCCAGCTCTGGTCGATGCTGCTGTTCGCGCTGGCCGGGCTGATGCTGACCCCGGCGGCGACCTGCGCGCTCGACGCCGCGCGGTCCGGCGCTGGGGCGGCGGCGGGCGTGCTGGGGACGATCCAGCTCGCGGTGACGGCGCTGGCGAGCGGGGCGGTGTCGCTGTTCCCGTCCTTCTCGCTGCTGCCGCTGCTCGGCATATTGGGCGCCGATTTCCTGATCGTGCTGGCGATCATGGCGGCGGTGATCGGCCGTCCCGCGCCCGCGCTGGCGCGCTGAGCGGAGCCTGCTCTAGTTGCGGAGGACGACCTCCACCCCGGCAAGGCCCCGCGTCAGCGCGAAGGGCTTGTCGATGCTGATGCGCGCCTCGACCACGTCGCGAAAGCCGAGGCACTGCTCGCCCAGCCGGTAGGCGAAGGTTTCGATCAGCGGGATGTGCACCGCCGCCAGATCCTCGGCGGCCTGCGCGATGCGGCGGTAATCGACGGTATGCTCGATGCCGTCGACCCGGCCGCCCGACAATTTCAGCTCCACGCTGATGACCAGCGGCTGGCGGCGGCCGATCTCGTCCGGGTTGATGCCGATATCGGCGAGCAGCGGCAGGTCGCGCACCCGCACCGAGGTCAGGCACTGCGCTTGTTTCGGGTCGGGCCGGGGCGTCTCGGTCATGGGGCGGTCATCCTTTGCGCGGCCAATAGCGTATTGCTGAGCAGGCAGGCAATGGTCATCGGCCCGACGCCGCCGGGCACCGGCGTCACCGCCCGCGCATGGTCCAGCTCATGCGTCGCGCAGTCGCCGACGATGCGGGTCCGCCCGTCATGGTCGGCGACGCGGGTGATGCCCACGTCGATGACGACCGCGCCCGGCTTCACCCAATAGCCGCGCACCAGATGCGGCGCGCCCGCGGCGGCGACGATGATGTCCGCCTTGCGCGCTACGTCGGGCAGGTCCAGCGTCTCGATATGGGTGACGGTGACGGTCGCTTCCCGCTCCAGCAGCAGCATGGCGACGGGCTTGCCGACGATGTTCGACTTGCCGATCACCACCGCGTCGAGCCCGCGATAATCGTCGATCACCGTATCGAGCAGCATCATGATGCCGAGCGGCGTGCAGGGCACGAGGCCGCCGGTGCCGGTCGACAGCCGCCCGACATTGACCGGGTGGAAGCCGTCCACATCCTTGCGCGGGTCGATGCGGTCCAGCACCAGCGCGGCGTCGATGGGGGCGGGCAGCGGCAGCTGGATCAAGATGCCGTGGACGGCGGCGTCGGCATTCAGTGCGTCGATCAGCGCCAGCAGGTCGCGCTGCGGCGTGTCGGCGGGCAGGCGATGCTCGATCGAGCGGATGCCCGCCTTGCGGCACTGGGCGATCTTGCGGCCGACATAGACCTCGCTCGCCGGGTCATGACCGACGAGGATGACGGCGAGGCCGGGCGTGACGCCCGACCGTGCCTCCATCGCCCGCACCTCCGCCGCCGTGCGCGCCACCAGCCCGGCCGCGATCGCGCGGCCGTCGATGATGTCGGCCACCGGCTCAGGCCTTGAAGACGACCGTGCGCGCGCCGTTCAGGAACACGCGGCCCTTCAGATGATGCTCCACTGCGGTGGCGAGCACGCGGCGCTCTATGTCGCGGCCCTTGCGGACGAGGTCTTCGGGCGTGTCGGCATGGCTGATCGCCTCGACGTCCTGATGGATGATCGGGCCTTCGTCGAGGTCCTCGGTCACATAATGGGCGGTCGCGCCGATCATCTTCACGCCGCGCGCATGCGCCTGGTGATAGGGCTTGGCGCCCTTGAAGCCGGGCAGGAAGCTGTGGTGGATGTTGATGCAGCGGCCCGACAGGAAGGCGGACAGGTCGTCGGACAGGATCTGCATGTAGCGAGCCAGCACGACGAGATCCGCGCCCGTCTCGGTGACGATGCGCTTGATTTCCGCTTCCTGCTGCGGCTTGGTGTCCCTGGCGATCGGCAGATGATGATAGGGCAGGTCGCCGATCATCGTCGTGTGCAGCACCTCCTTCGGGTGGTTGGAGAGGATGGCGACGACCTCCATGTCCAGCTCGCCGATGCGGTGGCGATAGAGCAGGTCGCCGAGGCAATGGTCGAACTTGCTGACCATCAGCACCACCTTCTGCGGGTCGCGGTTGCGGCGCAGCTTCCATTCCATGCCGTGCTGCGCGGCCAGCGGAGTGAAGCCCTCCCGCAGCGCGTCCACCGCCTTGCCGCCGCCCAGCTCGAATTCCACGCGCATGAAAAAGCGGCCGTTGAGGCGGTCGTTGAACTGCTGCGCGTCGATGATGTTGCCGTCATTGGCGGCGAGGAAATCGGCGACGGCGGCGACCAGCCCTGGCCGGTCGTCGCATTGCAGGGTAAGGGTACAGACTTCAGTCACATCTCATCTCCACGGAAAGGCTGCTTATTGTTCATCAATGGCGCGCTGCATAGTCGTTGATCCATTCGACGGTGCGGACGAGCCCGCCGAACGGGTAGAAGTGCAGGCGCACCCGGCCATGTTCGCTGCCGAAATCGGTCGCGAGCCGGTCGACCAGCTTGTCGGGGCCGGCGGTGCCGATCAGCCTGGTGAGCGAAATGCCATATTTCGCCATCACCGAGGCCGAGGCGCCGACGCCGCAACGGGCGGCGAAGCGCAGCAGCGTCTTGATGCCCGCCGGGCCGGGCACGCCGATGCGCACCGGATGCTCGATGCCGCGCGCGCGCAGTTCCCGCAGCCAGGCGAGGAAGCGGTCGGTGTCGAAGCCGAACTGGGTGACGATCAGCGGCGCCATGCCGCGCGCGGCGATATCCGCGCATTTGCGTTCCAGCACCTCCCAGCATTGCGCCTCGGTCATGTTGGGGTGGCCTTCCGGGTGGCCGCCGATGCCGATCGCGCGGATGCCCGCGCGCTCGAACGCGCCGGTGGCGATCAGCGCGCTGCTGTCCTCGAACGGGCCTTCTGGCTGTTCCGGGTCGCCCGCGATGACGAAGCAGCGGCGCACCCCCGCCTCGTTGACGACGGCGGAGAGATAGGACTGGAATTCCTCGTGCGAGCGGATGCGCCGCGCGGAGAAATGCGGCATCGGCTCGAAGCCCAGCTCGCGCACCGCCTTGGTCGCGGCGATGCGGGCGGGGGCTTCCTCGCCGGGCAGGAAGGTGACGGCGATCGGCGTTTCGGGCGCGATCATCGGCGCGGCCTCGCGCAGCGATTCGACATCCTTCGCGGTGATTTCCAGCGAATAGCCGTCGGTGATCCCGGCGGGCGGGCGATCCCAGTTCGGGTGAATGACCGGTATGCTCATCTCTCTCTCCCTATAGGGTCTGCGGGCGGCCTTTGCCTGCCGTGGGCATGGGGGAAGGCCGATTCCTCTGGGTCCTTGCGATTTCCTCTAGCGCGAATGATCCGTTTCGGGTAGATGAAATTTTCATGAATACGAAGAAAGCGTTCGAGGAGGTGAAATGAGCACGCTGCTGATCCTGCCGGGTCTGCTCTGCGATTCGCGCATGTTCGCCGCGCAGATCGACGCTTTTCCGGGCGCCGTGGCGGTCGACGGATTCTATGCGGGCTGCGACCGGATCGAGGCGATGGCCGATTATGCGCTCGCCCGCGCGCCGGAGCGATTCGCGCTGCTCGGCCATTCTATGGGCGCGCGAATCGCGCTGGAGGTGATTCGCAAGGCACCGCAACGGGTCGAGCGCATCGCGCTGGCCGACACCGGCATCCATCCGGTGAAGCCGGGCGAGGCGGACAAGCGGTACGCGTTGCGCGACATCGGGCGCGAACAGGGCATGACCGCGCTGGTCGACGCCTGGCTGCCGCCGATGGTCGGCGCGGCCGGCCGGGGCGACGCCGCCCTGATGGCGTCGCTGCGGGCGATGTGCATCGATGCCGGGCAGCACGTGTTCGAGCGCCAGATCGCGGCGCTGCTGAACCGTCCCGACACCGATGCGGTGCTGGCGTCGATCCGCGTTCCGGCCGTCGCCATCGTCGGCGACGAGGACCAATGGTCGCCGGTCGACCAGCATGCGGACATGGTCGAGCGGATTCCCGGCGCGCAATTGCGGGTCGTGGAAGGGGCGGGCCACATGGCGCCCGCCGAAAAGCCGCAACAGTTCAACCAAATCCTTCGCGAATGGCTCGACTGGCCGGCCGCGTCGTGACCACTACCCCCAACCCCAACCTTTATCCCGAATGTGTAAGGAGAGGCATTGATGACTGACAAATCCCTGCAGCAACTGCTCGACGAGAAAGGCAATATCGTCGAGTTCCTGCGCAACCAGCAGAGCGGCCCCAACGTCTATCCGGGCGTGCCGGGCGAATATTCCAACTGGCGCAGCGAGCAGATGGCGTGGGCCAACACCTGCGTGCTCTTCAACCAGAGCTATCACATGGTCGACCTGCTCGTCACCGGCCCCGGCGCGTTCGACATGCTGTCCTATCTCGCGCCCAACAGCTTCAAGGGCTTCGTGCCGAACCGCGCCAAGCAGTTCGCGCCCGTCACCCCGGAAGGCTATGTGATCGGCGACGTGATCCTGTTCTATCTCGAAGAGAACAAGTTCGAGCTGGTCGGCCGCGCGCCGTCGATCGAATGGGTCGAATATCATGCCGCGTCGGGCAAGTGGGACGTGAAGGTGGAGCGCGACGAGCGCACCGCGATGCGCCCGGAAGCCGAAAAGGGCTATCGCCGCAACTATCGCTTCCAGCTTCAGGGCCCCAACGCCATGAAGACGCTGGAAAAGGCGATGGGCACCACCCCGCCGGACCTGAAGTTCTTCCACATGGCGCCGATCACCATCAACGGCGCGGAAGTGCGCGCGCTGCGCCACGGCATGGCGGGCCAGCCCGGTTACGAGCTGTTCGGCCCGTGGAAGGATTACGACACGGTGCGCGACGCGCTGATCGCGGCGGGCGAGGAATTCGGCCTCACCCTCGTCGGCGGCCGCACCTACAGCTCCAACGCGCTGGAATCGGCGTGGATTCCCTCGCCGCTGCCCGCCATCTACACGGGCGACTCGCTGAAGGATTATCGCGCGTGGCTGAAGGCCAACAGCTATGAGGGCGTCACCTCGATCGGCGGCAGCTTCGTTTCCGACAATATCGAGGATTATTACCTGACCCCGTGGGATCTGGGCTACGGCATCATGGTCAAGTTCGACCATGAGTTCATCGGCCGCGAGGCGCTGGAGAAGATGAAGGACCAGCCGCACCGCCAGAAGGTCACGCTCGCGCTCGACAATGAGGACGTGATGCGGGTGATGAGCTCGATGCTCCAGAAGGGCGACCGCGCCAAGTTCATGGAGTTCCCCAGCTCGGTCTATTCGATGCACCCCTATGATCTGGTGACCAAGGACGGCAAGAGCGTCGGCATCTCCACCTGGTCGGGCTATTCGGCCAATGAGGGCCGCTTCCTGACCCTCGCCATGGTCGACCAGTCGGTCGCCGAGCCGGGCACCGAGGTCACGCTGGTGTGGGGCGAGCCCAATGGCGGCACGAAGAAGCCGACCGTCGAGCCCCATGTCCAGACCGAGATCAAGGCGATCGTGTCGCCCGCGCCCTATTCGGAAGTCGCGCGCGACAGCTACGCCGACGGCTGGCGCACCAGGAAGGACTGATCCTTCACCCCGTTGATCGGGTCGCAAGGGAAACGGCGCGGGGGGTCACTCCGCGCCCTTTTTCGTGCCCGGAACCGGGCGGACGGGAAGTAAAGACCTGATATTCGCGGCGGAACGGAGTATCGCCGTCCCGTCATGCTTCAACCTGAAAGGGATATTATGAGCATTCTCGACCGGCTCGGCCTTTCCGTTCCCGTCATCCAGGCGCCCATGGCGGGAACCTCCACGCCGGAGCTTGCCGCGGCGGTGTCGAATGCGGGCGGACTGGGGTCCATCGGTGTCGGATCGACCGACGCGGCGGGCGCCCGCGCGATGATCGCGCAGGTGCGGGAACGGACGGACCGCGCCTTCAACGTCAATTTCTTCGTCCACCGGCCCGACGAACCCGATCCGGAGCGGGAAGCGGCGTGGATCGATTGGCTGAGGTCGCTGTTCGCCGAGTTCGGCGCGCAGCCGCCCCGGACCCTCCGCCCGATCTATACCAGCCTCAACGACGACCCGGATATGCAGGCGATAGTGCTGGAGACGCGGCCGCCGGTCGTCAGCTTCCATTTCGGCCTCCCTCCCGCGTCGCTGATCGCGGCGCTGAAGCAGGGCGGCAGCCTCCTGCTGGCGAGCGCGACCAGCCCGGAGGAAGCGCGGCTGGTGGAGGCCGCCGGTATCGACATGGTGGTGGCGCAGGGCATTGAGGCGGGCGGGCATCGCGGTATATTCGATCCGGCCGCCCCGGACGACGGGCTGGGCACGATGGCGCTCACCCGCCTGCTGGCGAGGGAATGCCGCATACCGGTTATCGCCGCCGGCGGGATCATGGACGGCGCGGGCATCGCTGCCGCGCTGGATCTCGGCGCGGTCGCGGCGCAGCTGGGCACCGCCTTCATCGCCTGCCCCGAATCGGCGGCGGACGATGCCTATCGGCAGGCTCTCGCCGGGCCGGGCAGCGCGCATACGCGGCTCACCACCCTCATTTCCGGCCGCCCGGCAAGGGCGCTGCCCAATCGCTTCACCGCCCTCGCCGACAAGGAGGGAGCCTGCCGTCCGGCCGGCTATCCCATGGCCTATGACGCGGGCAAGGCGCTGCATGCGGCGGCCAAGGCGAAGGGAGAGCATGGCTTCGGCGCGCAATGGGCCGGACAGGGCGCGCCGCTGGCCCGCGCGATGCCCGCTGCCGCGCTGGTCGCTGTCCTGAGCGACGAATTGCGGCAGGCGCGCCGGGCAGCGATAGGCGAAGGCTGATCCGGTCTCGCGCAGGAGGAGGAGGCGCCGCATTCGCGGCTGTTCCGATGTTCAGCCGCCCTGCGCGGCGCCGAACAGCGCCACTGTCTCGCTCAGCAGGGCGACGGTGCGTTCCTCCAGTTCCGGCGTCAGGCGCGGCACCGGAATGGCGGCGGCGAAGGCGCCGATCGGCTGGCCGTCGACCACCAGCGCCTTGCCGATGCCGTGAATGCCCGGCGTATATTCCTCGTTCGTATGGGCGATGCCGGTGCGGCGCGTCGCCGCGATCTCGGCGCGCAGCGCGGCCTCGTCGAACCGGGTCTGCGGGGTGAAGCTGTCCCGCGTGCTGGTCGCGAAATAGGCGTCGATCTCCGCATCGGTCAGCGCCGCCAGCATCGCCTTGCCCGCCGCGAGGCAGTGCATCGGCGTGCGGGTGCCCACCGCGATCGAATAACGCAGCGACTGTTCCGCCGTTTCGGTGACCAGCGCCTCCATCTCCCACCCGGTCTGGATGAAGAAGGACACGGTTTCGTTGAGGCGCGCGCGCAGCGAGCGGACCAGCGGCTCCACCCGCTCGGCCAGCGTGCGTTCCTGCGGCGCGGCGCGCAGCCGGTCGAGGCCGGGGCCGGGCAGGTAGCGGCGGCCGTCGCGCTTCAGATAGCCCCGCTCGACCAGCGTGCCGAGCAGATAGGACAGGCTGCTGACCGGGATGGTCAGCGCGCCCGCTATATCCTGCGCGATCACGCCCGATGGATGGGCGACGACATATTCGATGATGTCGAGCGTCCGCATCGCGGACTTGACCGTCGGGGGCGCGCTGCCGGGCGTGGGTCCGTTCATGCCGCCCCCTCAGAAGGTCAGGCTGCCCCGGCGCTCGGCGAAGCGCCAGCCCTCGCCGGTCCGCACGAAGCGGTCGTGGAAGGACCCGGCCTTCGACGCGTTATCGACGGTGAACAGCAGCATCGCCGATTCGCCGACGGCTTCGTCCTCGCTCAGCACGTCGATCACGATGTTGGAGCAGAAATGGCGCGTGGTGCGCGGCGGACGGGCAGTGAAGGCGGCGAGGATCGCCTCGCGCCCCTCGATCCAGTCGTCGGGCGCGGTCGGGCGGGCCATGCGGCCATCCTCCGCATAGAGCGCGGCGACCTCTTCCCAGCGCGCGGCGTCGTTGAGATTGGCGTAGAGCGCCACCAGCCGGGCGCATTGCTGCTCGATCAGCAGCCGCTCCTCCAGCGTCACAGCCGCGCCTCCGCAATATCCGCGCCCTCGCGCAGCGCGGCCAGCTTCTTCCACGTCACCGCCGGGTCGATCTTGCCATAGCCCGCGAAGGTGCCGAAGCCGCAATCGGTGCTGGCGATCACCCGGTCCTTGCCGACGATCCCGGCGAAGCGCTCGATGCGCTGGGCGATCAGTTCGGGATGCTCGACATAGTTGGAGCAGGTGTCGATCAGGCCGGGGGCGAGGATCTTCGTGTCGGGCAGCTTCGCGTCGCGCCAGACCTTCCATTCATGCTCGTGCCGGGGATTGGCGGCCTCGAACAGCACGGTCGCGGGACGGGCGCGGAGCACGATGTCGATCACCCGTTCGAGCGGAATATCGTGATCGTGCGGCCCTTCATAATTGCCCCAGCAGATGTGCATGCGCATCCTCTCCGCCGGGATGTTGGCGGTGGCGGCGTTCAATGCCTCGACATTGGCGGCGGCGGTGCGCAGGAATTCCTCCTCGCTCTGGTCCTGATAACCGGTGTGGCGCGACATGGCGAGGTCGGGGCAATCGAGTTGCAGGTCGAAGCCCGCATTGACGATGGTTTCATATTCCTCGCGCATCGCATCGACGATATCGGCGAGATAGGCCTCATGGCTGGGATAATGGCGGTTCACCTGGAAGGCGGTGATGAGCCCCGGCGAGGCCGAGTTCATGAACGCGCGCACCCCCTTGCCGTTTTTATCGAGCGCGGCGCGGAAGCGGCGGATGTCGTCGTGCAGCGGCTCCAGCGTCACCAGCTTCACCGGGCCGATGCACGAGGCGCGGGTGAATTCCTGGCTGCCCATGATCGCGGCGAGCTTCTTGCGCAGGTCGGGCAGCGGGGCGAGATCGGCGGCGGGCTGGCGGTCGGTATGGCCGCCGAAGCCGGACAGCCGCTCGATCATGTAGGTGGAATAGCCGACCTTGCCGAGTTCGCCGTCGCTGACGATGGTGACGCCGGCCTCGACCTGACGGGCGACGGCGTCGTCCACCGCCTCCTGCACCACGCGGTCGAATTCCGCCGCGTCATAGGCCTCGCCATGGTCGCGGGCCAGCAGCAGCGGCGTCAGCTTCTCGCCGCGCGGCAGGCTGCCGACATGGGTGGTGGCGATGGTCATGAATAAATCCCCTTCCAGAGCGTTTCGCCCGTGCAACACATGGCATCAAGTCACGAATATGTATATATCACATTCGTGAAAAAGCCGCCCCGGCGAGCGGGACGGCCTTTTCCCTGGACGGCAAACCGCCGCGTTCAGGCGGTTTCGAGCGAAACCGCGTTGACGATATGGGCCTGCGTATATTCGTTGAGGCCTGCCTCGCCCAGTTCCCCGCCGATGCCGGACTGCTTGGCGCCCCGGAACGGGATGTTGGGATCGATGGCGAGATGCTGGTTCACCCAGACGGTGCCGGTGTCGATCTGCTTCGCCACCTCCATCGCGCGGGCGAGGTCCTTGCCCCAGACGGTGCCGCCGAGGCCATATTCCGACGCGTTGGCGCGGGCGATCACTTCCTCGATATCCTTGTACTTGAGCACGGGCAGCACCGGGCCGAACTGCTCTTCCTTCACCAGCGGCGCATCGTCGTCGAGGTCGCGGACGATGGTCGGCGGGATGAAATAGCCGGGGCGGTCGGGCAGTTCGCCGCCCGCGACGATCGTGCCGCGCGCCTTGGCGTCCTCCAGCAGCGACTTGACCTTTTCATACTGCATCCTGTTCTGGACCGGGCCGATGGTCGAGCCCTGCTTGGCCCCGTCGTCCACCACCGCTGCGCTGGCGAGCTTCGCGATCTCGTCGCAGAATTCGTCATACATGGCTTCAGGCACGAAGGCGCGCTTCACCGCGACGCAGATCTGCCCGGCATTGGTCATCGCGCCGTTGTAGACCTTCTGCGCGGCAAGCGCGGCGGGCACGTCGTCCAGCACGATCGCGGCGTCATTGCCGCCCAGCTCCAGCGTGACGCGCTTCACGCCCTCGGCCGCCGACGCCATCACCTTCTTGCCGGTGCCGGTGGAGCCGGTGAACGCGACCTTGGCGATATCCGGGTGGCCGGTGATCAGCGGACCCAGCTCATTCTGGTCGCATACCACGTTGAGCACGCCCGCGGGCAGGATGCCCTGCGCCAGCTCGCCGAACAGCAGCGTGGTGAGCGGGGTGGTCGGCGCGGGCTTGGCGACCATGGTGTTGCCCGCGATCAGGCAGGGGCCGAGCTTGTTCATCAGTAGCACGACCGGGAAATTCCACGGCGTGATCGACGCGCAGACGCCCAGCGGCGTGCGGTGCTCGATCACGGTGTTGCCGTTCTCGTCGCGCAGCGTCTTTTCGGCAACGCGCATATTGGCGAAGGCGCGCAGCACGAACACGCTGCCCATGATCTCATAGGCGGCCTGGTCGAGCGGCTTGCCCTGTTCGCTGGTGAGCAGGCGGGCGAATTCGTCGACGCGCGATTCGAGCGCATCGGCGAGGCGGTTGATATAGCCCGCGCGCTCGTCGAAGCTTTTCGCCGCCCATGCGGGGAAGGCGGCCTTGGCGGCGGCGACGGCGCGGTTCAGCAGCGCCTCGTCGGCCTTCGGGCATTGGGCGAACGCTTCCTCGGTCGCGGGGTTGACGACATCGAATGTCGATACGCCGTCCACCAGCTCGCCATCGATCAGCAGTTTGAATTGGGCTGTCACTGTCTCTCTCCTTCGAATCGGCACAATCATAACAGACGTTACGGTTAGTTCCATCGGCGATATTGACGTCCATCGGGCCGACCTTCATCAGGGAACCATCCCGGATTGATTTTATTTGTACGCCAAGCATACAGTGCAGGCAAGGTGCCTGGGGGGATGATGAAAGAAGGAAAAGAACTGTCCAGCCTGCTGGGATACCAGCTCCAGATGTTTCAGCTGGCGGCGCAGTCGCTGGCGCGCGAGGCGCTGGCCCGCCATGACATCTCGCCCGCCCGCGTCACCGCGCTGCTGCTGATCCGCGCCAATCAGGGCTGCACCCAGACCGCGCTGGGCGAGGTGCTGAGCGTCAACCGCTCCAGCGCGATGAAGCTGGTCAATTATCTGGAAGGGCGCGGCTTCGTGAAGCGCGAGGCGGGGGCCGACCTGCGCGCCAATGCGCTGCAACTGACCGCCGAGGGCGAGAGGATGGTGGACGAGTTCTTCGCCGCGCTGAAGCGCGCGGACGCGAAGATGCAGGCCGCGCTGACCCCGGAGGAAGGGGAGATGCTGATCGCGCTGCTGGCCAAGGCGCGGACGGGCGTCGAATAGCGGCGGCTTTCTCCGCAAGGTTTATAAGGCCGATTGCGCAATTTGTATCCCAATGATACAAAGTTCGCGAGAGGCCGTCCCTCCGGGCGGCGCGTGCATTAGGAGAAACCATGCAGGGAGATACGTCCGGCGCGGGGCAGGCTTTGGCCCGGTCCGCGATCAACCGTCTGATGAAGCCGCGCAGCATCGCCATTCTCGGCGCGTCCGACCGGCCCGGATCGCTGGGCGCCTCGGTGCTGGCGAATCTGGTGCGCGCCGGTTTCGACGGGGATATCCACCTCGTCAACGCGAAGCGCGACAGCATCGGCGACCGGCCCTGCGTGCGCTCGGTCGATGATCTGCCCGCCGGGATCGACGTCGCGATTCTCGCCATCCCGCAGGCGGGCGTGCTGGACGCGGTGCGCTCGCTCGCCCCGCGCGGGTGCGGCGCGGCGGTGATCTTCTCCGCCGGTTTCGCCGAGGGCGGCGCCGAGGGCATGGCCCAGCAGCAGGAAATCGCTCGCATCGCCCGCGAGGCGGGGATGGTGATCGAGGGGCCGAACTGCCTCGGCCTCGTCAATTTCGTCGACAAGGTGCCGCTGACCTTCATCGAGCTGCCGGAGGCGAAGGCGCAGGGCGACCGCCGCATCGGCGTCGTGTCGCAATCGGGCGCGATGGCGGCCGTGGTCGCGACGACGATGATCGCGCGCGAGGTGCCGCTGTCCTGCTACATCTCCACCGGCAACGAGGCGGCGAGCGGGGTCGAGGATTATATCGACTATCTCTCCGACGATCCGCAAACCGCCGTGATCGCGATGATCGTCGAGCATTTCCGCAAGCCGCAGGCGTTCCTCGCGGCGGCGGCCAAGGCGATGGCGCGCGGCAAGCAGATCGTGCTGCTCCACCCCGGCAGCAGCGAGGCGGGCCGCGAAAGCGCCGCCACCCATACCGGCGCGATGGCGGGCGACCATGACGTGATGCGCACGCTGGTCGAACGCGCGGGCGTGATCCTGGCCGAGGGGCTGGAGGAACTGGGCGACATCGCGGAAATCGCGCTGCGTTGCCCGACCCTGCCGGTCGATAATGTAGCGGTCGTTTCAGAATCGGGCGCGCTCAAGGCGATGGTGCTGGACCGCGCGGAAAAGCTGGGCATCACGCTGCCCAAGCTGAGCGACGAGGACAGCCCGGCGCTGCGCGAGGCGCTGCCGCCCTTCGTGCCCGTCACCAATCCGCTCGACGTGACCGCGCAGGGGCTGGTCGATCCGGGCATTTATTCGCGCACGCTGAACGCGCTCAACGCCGACGATCGCGTCGCGACCATCTTCGTGCCGCTGATCCAGACCGATTTCAGCACGTCGGGCATCAAGTTCAGCGCGGTGGCCGGTGCCCTGGAGGAAAATCCGGCGACCAAGCCGATCATCGTCGCGGGTGTGGACGAAGGCGGCGGCGTGCGCGAAGAGGACGTCGCCCGGCTGCGCAAGCTCGGCGTCCCCTATTTTCCGACGCCGGAGCGCGTGTTGCAGGCGCTGTCCCGCTTCGCCGACGCCTCGCGCCGCTCCACTGGCGTGACGGACAAGGCGGCGGTCGATGTCGGCGGCGGCGCGGCCGGGGAAGTCATTCCCGAATATCGGTCGAAGGAACTGCTCGCCGCCCATGGCGTCAGCTTCTCGCCGTGCAGGATGGCGACCGATATCGCGGGCGCGCGCGGGATCGCGGCGGAGCTCGGCTATCCGGTCGTGCTGAAGGCGCAGTCGCCGCTTCTGAGCCACAAGAGCGACGCGGGCGGGGTGATCATCAACATCGCCGACGAGGCCGCGCTCGATGCGGCATGGGACCGGCTGGCCGCCAATATCGCGCAGCATCGCCCCGGCCTCGTGCTCGACGGCGTGCTGGTCGAGAAGATGGCGCCCAAGGGCGTGGAGATGATCGTCGGCGCGCGCGTGGACCCGGAATGGGGGCCGGTGGTGCTGGTCGGCTTCGGCGGCGTGACCGCCGAGTTGCTGAAGGACGTGGCGCTGCTGCCGCCCGACCTGTCGCGCGAGGACATCATCGCCGAGGTGCGCAAGCTGCGCATGGCGCCGCTGCTCACCGGCTTCCGCGGCGCCGCGCCGTGCGATCTCGATGCGCTGGCGGCGATCGTCGAGGCGCTGGGCCGGGTAGTGCGCGGCACCCCCTCGATCCGCGAGGTGGACCTGAACCCGGTGCTGGTGATGCCGAAGGGACAGGGCGCGGTGGCGCTGGACGCGCTGATTTCCTGCTGAGAAAGTGGGAGAATCTCGTCATGCCAGCGCAGGCTGGCATCTTGGGAGGCGGCGCGCGACATGGCCTGAGGCCCCAGCCTGCGCTGGGGTGACGGACTGGAAGCAAGGGCGGCTCCCACTATAGCGCCCACTAAAAAACGCGCCGCATCCCCCGATGCGGCGCGTTTTTCGCTGCGGCGCTGCCGCCCGGCGCGGCCCATCGCGGAAGGGCGGGCAGCGCTTCATTTTATCGCAGGCGCCCATTGCATTCCGCCTGTTGCGCTGCAAAAAGGACGCCCGCCGCCGTTACTCCATTGTCGAAGGATGCCGACCGCGTGACTATCAGTTGGCTCGATGCCGCAATCCTCGGCCTGATTCAGGGGCTGACCGAATTCCTGCCCATCTCGTCCAGCGCGCATCTTCGCATCGCCGGGGAATTCCTTCCCTCGGCGGCCGATCCGGGGGCGACCTTTACCGCGATCACCCAGATCGGCACAGAGGCGGCTGTGCTGGTCTATTTCTGGTCCGACATCCGCCGCATCGCCGAGGCATGGCTGCGCCAGAACGTGCTGCGCACCACCCATGACGCCGACCATGCGCGCATGGGGTGGCTGATCATCGTCGGATCGATCCCCATCGTCGTGCTGGGCCTGCTGTTCAAGGACCAGATCGAGCACGGGCTGCGCAACCTCTATATCACGGCGAGCGCGCTGGTGCTGTTCGGCATCATCCTCGGCGTCGCCGATCGCGTCGGCTCCAAGCGCCTGCCGCTCGCCCGGCTGACCTGGCGCGACGGCATCCTCTTCGGCTTCGCGCAGGCGATGGCGCTGATCCCCGGCGTGTCGCGCTCCGGCGGGACGATCAGCGCGGGGCTGCTGATGGGCTATACGCGCGAGGCCGCCGCGCGCTATTCCTTCCTGCTGGCGGTGCCCGCGGTGTTCGGCTCCGGCTTCTACCAGCTGTTCAAGAGCATCGGGCAGGAGAATGTCGTCGGGCCGGGGCAGACCGCGCTGGCGACGCTGATCGCCTTCGTCGTCGGCTATGCGGTGATCGTCTTCTTCCTGAGGCTGGTCGCGACCCGCACCTATCTGCCCTTCGTCCTCTACCGCATCGCCATGGGGCTGGGCATCATCGCGCTGCTCTGGGCCGGGCAGCTTTCGCCGCTCTGACGCGATCGGATTTTATAAGGCCGGCTACAAAAAAAGGGGCGCCCCCAAAGCGGTGGGCGCCCCCTTTCCGGTTCCGGCCGGACGGGTGGTCAGCGCGGCTGCGCCTTGCTCTTGTCGTAAGCGCCGAGGCCGGGCTTGTAGCTTTTCTCGTCGATGAACTGGCGGATGCCTTCCTTGCGGCCGTCGGTCTTGTCGTGGAAATTGCAGGCTTCCTGCATGCGGACCAGATAATCCTCGGCCTCGTCATAGGTCATCAGGCCGACCCGGCGCACCGCGTCCTTCGCGAATTTGAGGGTGACCGGGTTCTTTTCCAGCAGCATCTTCGCGACCTCGGTGGTGCGCTCCTTCAGCCGGTCGAGCGGCACGCTTTCATTGACGAGGCGCATCGCGGCGGCCTGCTTGCCGTCGATCAGGTCGCCGGTCAGCGTCAGCCACATCGCGTCGCGCATCGGCAGCAGGTCGACCACCACCTTGGTCACGCCGCCGCCGGGCAATATGCCCCAGTTGATCTCGGACAGGCCGTACTTCGCTTCATCGGCGCTGATCGCGAGGTCGCAGGCGAACAGAGGGCCGAAGCCGCCGCCGAAGCACCAGCCGTTGACCATCGCGATGGTCGGCTTCTGGAACCAGCGCAGGCGGCGGAACCAGCCATAGCTTTCGCGCTGCGACTTGCGCACGCCGCGCAGGCCCTGCGCCTCGGTTTCGCGGAAATATTCCTTGAGGTCCATGCCCGCCGACCAGGCGGTGCCTTCGCCGCCCAGCACCAGCACGCCGACATCCTCGCGGAACTCCAGCTCGTCCAGAACGTCCATCATGCGGCGGTTGAGCGTCGGGCTCATCGCGTTGCGCTTTTCGGGGCGCGCGAAATTCACCCAGGCGATGCCGTCCTCGACATGAACGGAAACGACGTCTTGTTCTTCCATGATCCACTCCATTGAAAGGGTTGAGGGGCAGGGCGGCGGCGCTCCGCTGTCCCAGGAATTGTATCCTTGGTGTACAATAATCGAAGCCGCGCGCCGCGCAAGCGAAGAATCGCATCCCGGCGGCGGGAATGCGCCTTAACGGTTGCATCTGTCATAAATCTGTCACAAGGGGGCGGCGTCATGGCATTGGGGATCAAACCGATCAGGCAGATAGCGGCCCTGCCCTATCGCGCGGAGAGCGACGCGCTCGATGCGCCGATACGGATTCTGCTGGTCACCTCGCGCGAGACGAAACGCTGGGTGATCCCGAAGGGCAACCCCGGCAAGGGCCTGCTGCCGCACCAGAGCGCGGCGGCCGAGGCGGAGGAGGAAGCCGGGGTCGTGGGCGCGATATGCCCGACGCCGCTCGGTTCCTATCGCTATCGCAAGCGGCGCGGCAACGGCGCGTCGCTGATGGTGGACGTGGAGGTGTTTCCCCTCGCCGTCAATCGCGAGCTGGCCGACTGGAAGGAACGGGACGAGCGCGAGCGGCGCTGGTTCGGGCTGAAGGAAGCCGCCGAGGCGGTGGAGGAGCCGGACCTGCGCGATCTCATCCGCTCCTTCGCCGCGTCGGAATTCAAGGCTGCGGCGGGGCGCCAGACGCTTATCGGTGCGGTCGCGCAAAAATCGGGGATAAACAGGATGTTCGGCTGGTTTCAGCGACTTTTACCCAAGCAGGGCAATTTCTTCGATCTGTTCGAATCGCATGTGCAGACCGTGGGCGCGGGGGCCGATGCCCTCACGCGCCTGCTGCACGACGGCGACAACCGCGCCGATCATATCCGCGAGGTGCAGGAGCGGGAAAGCGACGCGGACGAAATTATCCGCGAGGTGCTGCACCTGGTGCGCCGCACCTTCCTGACCCCGTTCGACCGGGGCGCGATCATCAGCCTGATCGGATCGATGGACGATGCGATCGACGAGATGCAGGCGGCGGTCAACGCGATCGACCTCTACGACTTCACCGATTTCGGGCAGGAAATGCGCGACATGGCGGCGATCGTGGTCGACAGCACCCGCGTGCTGGCCGAGGCGATGCCGCTGCTGCGCGACGTCGCGCGCAACGCCAAGCGGCTGCACGAGCTGACCGAGCGCATGGTGCGGATGGAAGGCCATGCCGACGCCATCCACGCCGCCGGGGTGAAGAAGGCGTTTCAGGAACAGGGGGTTGCCGACCCGATGGGGTTCATCGTGCGCAACGAGATATTCAAGCATCTCGAACGGATCGTCGATGCGATGGAAGACGTCGCCAACGCGATCGACGGCATCGTGATCGATCACGCCTGAGCGCGCGCCGGCCCGATGCATGACCTTGCCCTTCCGCTGCTGGCCGCGCTGATCCTCGTCGCGCTGGCGTTCGATTATCTCAACGGGCTGCACGACGCCGCCAACAGCATCGCGACGGTGGTGGCGACGCGGCTGCTGCGCCCGGTGCAGGCGGTGGTGTTCGCCGCCTTCTTCAACTTCGCCGCCTATTTCCTCACGCTGTTCTTTCCGGCGCTGCACAAGGTGGCCGAAACCATCGGCGCGGGGCTGATCGACAAGGAACTGGTGACGCCCGCCGTCATCTTCGGCGCGCTGATCGGCGCGATGTTCTGGAACGTCGTCACCTGGCTGAAGGGCATCCCGTCCTCGTCCAGCCATGCGCTGGTCGGCGGGCTGATCGGTGCGGGCGTCGCCCATGCGGGGATCAGCGGCATCGAATGGAGCGGCCTCAACAAGACGCTGATCGCGATCGTGCTGTCGCCGACGCTGGGCATGATGCTGTCGATGCTCATCATGCTGGTGACGAGCTGGCTGTGCCGCGAT
This sequence comes from Sphingobium jiangsuense, assembly GCF_014196495.1. GTDB lineage: Bacteria > Pseudomonadota > Alphaproteobacteria > Sphingomonadales > Sphingomonadaceae > Sphingobium > Sphingobium jiangsuense. Next base: position 11,418 of record NZ_JACIDT010000026.1, on the reverse strand, counting down.
GCGTCGGCACGGGGCGCTGATACGGGCTTCCGCTATCTGCATCTCGCCTCCTCCGCCGCCTATTCGCTCTCCCACGGCCTCAACGACGCGCAGAAGACGATGGGCATCATCACCGTGCTGCTCTATTCGACCGGCTATCTGAGCGGCGAGTTCGAGGTGCCGCACTGGGTCGCCATCGCCTGCTATGTCGCGATCGCGCTCGGCACGCTGACCGGCGGGTGGAAGATCATCGAGACGATGGGATCGCGCATCACCAAATTGTCGCAGCATCAGGGGTTCAGCGCCTCGCTGGGCGGATCGGCGGTGGTGTTCACCGCGTCGCTGATGGGCATTCCGGTATCGACCACCCACACCATCACCGGCTGCGTGATCGGCGCGGGCACGGCGCGGCGCGCCTCCGCCGTGCGCTGGGGCGTCGCGCAGAGTGTGGTGTCGGCCTGGGTCATCACCATCCCCGCCTCCGCCATCGTGGGCGCGCTCTTCTATCTATTGACGCGGCTGTTCTGATTCTTTGGTTGATGTCGGGCCAGCCCATCACCCGGCGCAGGCTGGGGTCTCAGGCCATGTCGCGCATCGCCTCCTGAGATGCCAGCCTGCGCTGGCACGACGTGAGAGGACGGTGGGCTTTTGTTGCGCATGCTACATAATTCCCGCATCCTGTATCATGTGACAGACCGGAATCGCCGGTTCGAGATTGTGCCGCCGCATCGGGCGGCGTAGAACCGGGCATTATGATCGATGCGCACATCCTGCCCGACGCCGAGACCGGCACCGTTCCCGCTACCCCTCCCGTCATCCGCCGCGAGGATTACAAGGCGCCCGACTGGCTGGTCCCTGAAATCGCGCTCGATTTCCGTCTCGACGCCGAACGGACCGAAGTCACCGCGCGGCTCTATGTCGAGCGCAATGGCGATCATGACCGGCCGCTGGTGCTCGACGGGGAGGAGCTGGACCTGCTCTTCGCCAGCGTCGATGGCGACCCGGTGGAGGTTGCGCCGGAAGGCGGCCGCCTGATCCTGCCGCTCGACGGCGCGAAGCATGTGGTTGAAACCAGGGTGGCGATCGCGCCCGCGCGCAACAGCCAGTTGATGGGCCTCTATGCCAGCGGCGGCCTGCTCTGCACCCAATGCGAGGCGGAAGGCTTTCGCCGCATCACCTTCTTCCCCGACCGGCCCGACATATTGAGCCGTTATGCGGTGCGGATGGAGGCCGACAAGACGCTCTACCCGGTGCTGCTGTCGAACGGCGATCCGGTGGCGAACGGCGAGGCCGGGGAGGGCCGCCACTGGGCGCAATGGAACGACCCCTTCCCCAAGCCCTGCTATCTCTTCGCGCTGGTCGCGGGCGACCTTGCCTGCAATGCGGACAGCTTCACGACGATGAGCGGGCGCGAGGTAAGGCTCGGCATCTGGGTGCGGGAGGAGGACCTGCCCGCGACCCGACATGCGATGGCCGCGCTCAGGAACAGCATGGCGTGGGACGAGCGCGTCTATGGCCGCGAATATGATCTCGACGTGTTCAACATCGTCGCCGTATCCGATTTCAACTTCGGCGCGATGGAGAATAAGGGGCTGAATATATTTAACAGCCGCTACATATTGGTCGATCCCGATACCGCGACCGATCTCGATTATGATGCGGTGGAGGGTGTGGTCGCCCATGAATATTTCCACAACTGGTCGGGCAACCGCGTCACCTGCCGCGACTGGTTCCAGCTGTCGCTCAAGGAAGGGCTGACCGTTTACCGCGATCAGTGCTTCTCCGCCGACATGGGCAGCGAGCCGGTGAAGCGGATCGAGGATGTGCGCTTGCTGCGCGCCGGGCAGTTTCCGGAGGATGCGGGCCCGCTCGCCCATCCGGTGCGGCCCGAAAGCTATATGGAAATCAGCAATTTCTACACCGCGACCGTCTATAACAAGGGCGCGGAGGTGATCCGCATGATGGCGCAGATCCTGGGGCCGGAGGGCTTCCGCAAGGGCACCGACCTCTATTTCGCGCGCCATGACGGGCAGGCCGTCACCTGCGAGGATTTCGTCCGCGCGATGGAGGAAGGCGGCGGGGTGGACCTCACCCAGTTCCGCCTCTGGTATTCGCAGGCGGGCACGCCGCGCGTCGCCGCGACGATGATCCACGATCCCGAGCATCGCCGCGTCACGCTGACGCTCAGCCAGAGCATTCCCGACACGCCGGGGCAGGCGAACAAGAAGCCGATGGTGCTGCCGCTGCGCACCGCCTTGTTCGATCGCCAGTCCGGCCAGCGGCGGGAGGAGCGGCTGCTGATGCTGACCGGGGCGGAGCAGAGCTTCACCTTCGAGGGCATGACCAGCGCGCCGGTGCTGTCGATCAATCGCGGTTTTTCCGCGCCGGTGATCGTCGATGCGCCGCGCACGCAGGACGAACTGGCGTTCCTTTCCGCCCATGACGACGATCCGTTCGCCCGCTATGAGGCGATGCAGCAACTGATGGTCAATGCGCTGACCGAGGGCGTCGCCTCCGGCGAGCTGGAAACCGGGGCGGTGATCGAGGCGATCCGCACCAGCGCGACCGACCCGTCGCTGGACGACGCCTTCGTCGCCGAGGCGATCCGCCTGCCGAGCGAGGCCTATATCGGCGACCAGATGCTGGTCGTCGATCCGCAGGGCATCCATGACGCGCGCGAGGCGATGCAGCAGGCGATCGGCGCCGCGCTGGAACCGCTGTGGCGCGACCTGCACCAGCGGACGGCGCGGCCCGCCTTCTCGCTGGAGGCGGGCGACAAGGGCGCGCGCAAGCTGCGCAACGTCGTCCTTTCCTATATCGCGGCGAGCGGCGCGGAGGATGCCGCCGCGCTCGCCTTCGCCCAGTTCGACGGGGCGCACAACATGACCGAACGGCAGGGCGCGCTCGGCGTGCTGGCCAACGGCATGAGTGCGGAGCGGGAGCGCGCGCTGGCGGCCTTTTACGACCGCTATCACGGCAATGCGCTGGTGCTCGACAAATGGTTCCAGACGCAGGCGCTGGCCTGCCACCCGGATACGGTGGAAATCGTGCGGGCACTGGGCCGGCACAGCGATTTCACGCTGACCAACCCCAATCGCGTCCGCTCGCTCTACGGCGCGTTCGCGGCGAACCAGTGGGCATTCCACAGCGGCGGGGCGGGCGAGGGCTATCGCCTGCTGGCGGACCTCATCCTGGCGCTCGACCCGATCAACCCGCAGACGGCGGCGCGCATGGTGCCGCCGCTCGGCCGCTGGCGCCGCTTCGACGTCGAGCGCGGCGGGAGGATGCGCGCGGAGCTGGAACGGATCGTCGCCCAGCCCAAGCTGTCGCGCGACGTGATGGAGCAGGCGAGCAAAAGTTTAGCGGATTAAAGGTCAGAAGGTGTCCTTGGCCGCGCGCAGCCGCGCCAGTTCCGCTGCGCTGTCCGCGCGCATGAAGGGATTGGTCGCCCGCTCCTGCGCGATGGTCGTGGGCACGGTCGGCACACCCTGCTCGCGCAGCGCCTGCACCTCGTCCATGCGCCGGGCGATGTCTTCATTGTCCGGCTCCATCGCCTGCGCGAAACGGCCGTTGGAGAGGGTATATTCATGCGCGCAATAGGCCCGTGTCTCGCCGTCCAGCATGGCGAGGCGCCGCATGTTCGCGAACATCTGCTCCGCCGTTCCCTCGAACAGGCGGCCGCAGCCCATGGCGAACAGCGTGTCGCCGACGAAGATGATCCCGGCATCGGGCAGATGATAGGCGATATGTCCGGCGGTGTGGGCGGGAACCTCCCACACCTGCGCGGCATGGGCGCCGATGCGCGCGCTGTCGCCTTCGCCCACCGCCACGTCCAGCGTCGGGATCTTCGCCCGCTCGGCGGCGGGGCCGGTCACGGTGCAGCCGGTCGCCGCCTTGATCCCGGCATTGCCGCCGGTGTGGTCGCCGTGCCAGTGGGTGTTCCAGATCTGGCCGATCGTCCAGCCGCGCGCAGCGGCGGCCTCCAGCACCGGCTCGGCCACGGAAGGGTCGATGGCGACCGTCTCGCCGCTGTCCCCGTCATGCAGCAGCCAGACATAATTGTCGGACAGCACTGGCACGCAGGCGACGTCCAGTCCCATCTCACCATTCCCCGACATTGGGCATCGACGCCCAGGGCTCGGCCGGTTCCAGCTGGCCGTCCTGCAACAGCTCGACCGAGATGCCGTCCGGCGTGCGGACGAACGCCATATGCCCGTCACGCGGCGGGCGGTTGATGGTGACGCCGGCGTCCATCAGCCGCTGGCAGGTTTCGTAGATATTGTCGACGCGATAGGCGATATGGCCGAAATTGCGGCCGCCCTTATACTCCTCGGCCGGGCTGCCGTCCTCCGGTGGCCAGTTATAGGTGAGTTCCACCTGCGCGTCCTCGTCGCCCGGCGCGGCCAGATAGATGAGGGTGAAGCGCCCCGTCTCGCTCTCATAGCGCTTCACCTCCCTGAGGCCGAGCAGCCCGAAGAACCGGAGGGTGGCGTCAGGATCGCTGACGCGGATCATCGTATGAAGATATTTCAGCATGCCCCGCCCTATATCATGGCGGGCGCCGTCTCGCCACACTTCCACGGCTTCCAGGGCGGGTCTATCTTCCCTGATTGCGCCAGCGGGATATGGTCCGGCCCAATATATCTTCCTCGCCGCCTTCCTCCTGCCACAGGCGGGAGAAGCTGGGGTCGGCGGAGGCCGGGCGGCGGCCTTCCTCCAGATCGTCGAGCGCGACGCGGATCGGCACGGAAACGCCCTCGCCGCAGATGATGCATTCGCGGTTGCGCAGCGCCGGGATCGAATCGAGGAAGCCGCGCGCGCCTTCCGGCATCGCCGCTTTCACGAAATTCTGGTCGCGGTCGTTGTTGAGGCGCATCGAGATGATCGTGCCGCATTGCGACAGCACGCCTTCGGCGAGATCGGACGGGCGCTGGGTGATGAGGCCCAGCGACACCCCATATTTGCGCCCTTCCTTGGCGATGCGCTCCAATATCTTGCGCACCGACTGGCCCGCGCTGCTGCGGTCGCTGGGGATGTAGCGGTGCGCCTCCTCGCAGACGAGCAGGATCGGCCGCTTCGGCTCGCCCCGCGCCCAGATCGCATAGTCGAAGATCAGGCGCGAGAGCACCGACACCACGACCGAGGTGATTTCCGAAGGCATGGCCGAGGTGTCTATGATCGAGATCGGCCGGCCGGAGGCGGGCAGGCGGAAGATCTTGGCGATGAACGCCTGCATCGAATCGGCCACCAGCATGCCGGAGAACATGAAGCTGTAGCGGGGGTCGGACTTCAGCTCGTCGATCCGCGTCTTGAGGCGCATATAGGGCAGGGAATTGGTGCCCTTTTCCAGCTTGCCCATTTCGTTGGAGATGATGGTCGTCAGGTCCGACAGCAGATAGGGCACCGGCGAATCGACGGTCAGGCGCGTCATCCCCTCGGCCATGCGGTTCTTCGCCCGCGCGGCGAACAGGCATTTGGCCAGAATGTCGCGGTCGATGTCGCGATCCTTGCCGTGCGAGGTCAGCAGCACCTCGCAATGCTCCTCGAAATTCATCAGCCAATAGGGCAGGGCGAGGTTCGTCGTGTCGTAGACCGCGCCGTTGGAAGAAAAGGCCGCGCTATATTCGCCGTGCGGGTCGATCATCACGATATGCCCCTTGGGCGACATGTCGCAGATGCGGTGGAGGATCAGCGCGGCGGAGGTCGACTTGCCGGTGCCGGTCGATCCCAGCAGCGCGAAATGCTTGCCCAGCAGCGCATCGACATCCAGCGTGGCGCGGGTCTCGGCGGTGGGGAAGATGGTGCCGATCTGCACATGGGAGTCGCCGTTGGCGGCGTAGATCTGGCTCATATCCTCGCTCGACACCGGGAATATCTCGGTGCCCGGCGCGGGATAGCGCGTCACGCCGCGCCGGAAGTTGATGATGTTGCCGGTGCCGAATTCCTCGTCCCCTTCGCCGAGGAAGTCGATGTCGGCGACCAGCCGGGTGGAGTCGCGCCGGTCGAGGATCAGCGAGCGGACGCTGGCAATCGTCCAGCGCGTTCCCATGCAGATCTTGACCTGGCTGCCGACCTGTCCCGCCATGGCGATGCACGGATCGGGGTGACGGCTCAGCGCATCGATGCTGTCGAGGGGAATCAGCACCTGGGAGCTTCGGCCCGAAATCTGGAAAATGACCCCCATCGCCGGAATGGTGGCGGCGACCTGCCGGTCGATAAAGGATGCTTCGTCAAGACGTTGCGATGCCGTGAGGGAAAAGCTCCCGGTCATGTCGTTCATGGTAAGCCCACTCCTTGCCCCTGAAATACCCGCCCGTCTTAGGCGCATAAGGTAAAGAAGAGCTTGAAAGGCCGCTTTCGCGCGTCAGAGCATGATCCGCTTCAACTGAAGCGGATCATGCTCTGAGTATCTTTCGCTTCCGCATTTTCCGAGTCGTCAGGTGGGTCCGCCTGACTTGAAAATGCTCTAGACGCGGCGGCCGACCCATCCCGCGAGCAGCCCCATCAGCACCGCCATGGCGGTTGCGGCAAGGCCGTAGGGCAGCGGCCAGCGTTCCGCGGCGAGCGCGACGAACCGTTCGAAACCGGATTTGCGGACCTGTATGTCGCGCACCGCCGCCGCCACCACGCGTCCGTCCTGGATGAGGAAGGTTTCGGCTGTATAGTCGCCCACCACCACCCGCGCCGACAGCGGCAGGCGCACGCGATAGAGCAGGCCGTCGGTGATCTCCACCGTGCCCGGCCGCTGGACGAACAGGCCCTCCCGCTGTTGCAGGTCGATCAGTCCCCGTTCGAACCGCGCGATCTCCGCCGTATCGGAAAAGGAGGTGGGCGACAGCTGGATGTTGGTGATGCTCAGCTCATAGATGGCGGTGGTGCGCTCGTCGGTGATCTGCTCGATCGGGCGGGAGCTGGCGATGGCGTAGAAGCTGGGCACCGACTGGAACTGCATGCTGTCGGCATTGACCCAGATGCCCGCCACCTTCTGCTTCTCGCGGATGCGGATCGGGCGTTCGGGGCCCTTCAGCACGACGACGATGTCGGCGGGCTTGTCCGGCGGCCGGCCGTCGGGATAGGCGATGGCGCCGAACAGCAGCAGCTCCGCGCCCTTGAAGCTGTACTGGATGTCGATCTGCCGCTGCGACACGTCGGGCACCAGATGGGGCGCGCTCGCGCCGCCGAGCATCAGCGCGAAGGCCGGAAGGCAGGCAAGCCGGAGAGCGCGAGCGGGCATCAGCGCACTTCCAGCGTGTAGATCTCGTCGGGCCGCCAGCCCAGCCCCAGCGCCATGCGGATCGCCACCACCAGCACGATGGCGGCGAGGATGACGCGCAGATATTCAGGCTGCATCCGGCGCGATATGCGCGTGCCGATCTGCGCGCCGGTGACGCTGCCGATCAGCAGCAGCAGCGCCAGCACGAAATCCACCGCCTTGGTGGTGAGGCTGTGCACCAGCGTCGCCGCCATGGTGACGAACAGCACCTGAAACAGCGAGGTGCCGACCACCACCTGCGTCGTCATGCCGAGCAGATAGAGCATCGCGGGCACGAGGATGAAGCCGCCGCCCACGCCCAGCAGCATCGTCATGATGCCCGTCACCATGCCGAGCAGCAGCGGGGCGAGCGGCGAGATATAGAGGCCCGATTTGTAGAAGCGCCAGCGCATCGGCAGGCTCGCCACCAGCGGATGGTGGCGGCGCTTGCGGGCGGGCGGGCGGGCGCCGGTCTTCATGCGGATGAGCGCCTGCCCCGACTCCCACGCCATCATCGCCCCGATCGAGCCGAGCATCAGCACGTAGAGCAGGCTGATGACCGTATCCATCTGGCCGATCGACTGGAGCAGGCTGAACAGGCCCGCGCCGATCACCGCGCCGATGGTGCCGCCTACGACCATCACCACGCCCATGCGCACATCGATGGTGTTGCGCGACAAATGGCTGATCACGCCCGAGACGCTGGTGCCCGTCACCTGCGTCGCGGCCGAAGCGGCGGCTACCGTCGGCGGGATGCCGTAGAGGATCAGCAGCGGCGTCGTCAGGAAGCCGCCGCCCACCCCGAACATGCCGGACAGCAGGCCGACCAGCCCGCCAAGGCCGATGATGAAGACGGTGTTGACCGGCAGATTGGCGATGGGCAGGTACAGGTCCATGCTCTGGTCATAGAGGCCAAAACGTCCGGGCGGAACCCTTTTGGCGCAGGCCGCGCGGCGGATGATCGCGCAGGTCAGAAATCGCTGGCGAGGGTGATTGCCGGGCCGGAGCCGGGTGCGGCCCCGCCCGCGATGCGCTGGCGCCATTCGAGCAGGACGCGCGTGCCCGCCATGCCCAGCGGGCGGCGCAGCTGCACCACCGGGCCGATGTCGAGCCGGGACACGCCCGGCTGCGCCCCGCCCGACAGGCCGAGGCCCGCGCCCGTCCTCTCTCCGCCGTCGAGCGCGGCGGTGAGGGACAGGCGACCGTCGACGAATGCGTCCGTGCGCGACAGGCCGACAAGGCCCGTCTGCATATAGCCTTCCGCCGTCACGCTGCCGCCCAGCCGGGTGGGGTTGAGGCCGGTGGCGAGGATCGCGGCAAAGGCGTTGCGCGCCTCCCTGTCGAGCGCGATGCGCCGTTCCAGCCCGATCGACAGCGGAACCCGGCCGGCGAGGGGCCGGGCGGCGATGCCGAGCGCGGCTTCCGGCGCGACGGGCGTGCGCAGGGCGCCGGACAGGCGGCCGTAGAGCGACAGCGGCGCGGGTCCGTTTCCGCCGCCGAGCAGCCGGTCCACCCGGATGCCCGCCTGCGCGCCGCCGAGCTGGCCGCCGCTTCCCAGTCCGGCGGAAGCAGCCTTTTCCCGCCAGAGCAGCCAGGCGGAGCCGATCCATTTGCGCGGGCCGCCCTCCGTATCGGCGGGCCATGGCGGCACCGGCGGAAGGGTGGCGGGCGGCGCGGCGTCGCCCGGCCCGGCTTCCCCGAATGTGGCGGCAGGGGGCTGGACCGGCGCGGGGGAACGGACAGGCGTCGGCGGCAGGATGGAAGGCGAGACGGCGCCCGGCATCTTCGGCAAGGCCGGATGGCGCGCGGCGAAAGCGACGGGAACCGATGCCGTGCCTGCGCCTGGCCTTCCCGCGAGCCTTGCGCCCGATCCCGGCCCGCCACTCGGCCCGATGCCCGGCAGCATCGCCGCCAGTGCCGGCGTCCCGGCGCCCTGCGCCTGCCGCCGCTGCATCCGCGCGATCAGGGCCGGGCGCGCAGGGCGCGGCGCGGTCGAGCCGGCTTTGCGGGCAGGCGCCTCTTCCTCCGTCGCGCTGCCCGCCAGGCCGCCCACAAGCGCGATCCGCATCCCCGCCCATAGCAGCAGCACCATCGCCAGAAATCGCAGGGGGCGGCTGTTGCGCAGGGCGGCTTCCTGCCCCGCCGCGCCGTCACAGGCTGGCGGCATGGGCTTCCGGCGGGTGGAGCGTCGGGAATATGTGGCGGGTCTTCTCCCAGAGGATGCCGCCGCCCTTCAACTGTCCGACATAGCGGCGCATCGCATGCAGCATCGCCCTCATCATGATGTAATTGGCGACCAGGGTGCGAGGGATGGCCAGCAGCCCCTGCGGCCAGCCATAGGCGCGGGCGGACCAGAAGGCCCGGCTCGCCAGCCGCCACCCCATCAGCGCCAGCGTGACCTGAAACCCCAGCGCGACCAGCGGGGAAGGCACCGGAGGCGGCAGCAGGCCGATATGGCGGAGCAGCAGCACGGCGGCATGGGCGGGAATGGCCAGATAGGCGGCCAAGATGACCAGCGCAGCGAGCGCGGCGCGGCGGTCGTGCAGCCGCATCCATCTTTCCCGCAGCGATCCGTGCCAGCCCAGCCTGTCCCACCCGGCGAGCGCGATGCCGACGAACCAGCGTGCCTTCTGCTTGACGGCATCATCCATGGTTTCGGGAAAATGCTCCTGCGTGCAGATGAGGCCGCCCTTCGCGTCCAGCATGGTGACGAACACGGTGCGCCCGCCCTGCTCGCGAATGTGCAGGCCGATCTCATAATCCTCGGTGAGCGAGGCGGGGTCGAACGGCATGCCGCCCCGGTCGCGCGCGATCCGTTCCAGACGGTCGCGGTCGAAGCAGCAGCCCACCCCCGCCGAGGGCACCGCCGCGCCGATCGCCTCGCGCAGCACCAGCGTCCGTCCATGGGCTTCCGCGAACTCGTCCGCGTAGTGCCCGGCGATCCAGCGCGAGCGGGGCGAGAGCAGCGGGCGCACCGGCAACTGCACCATGTCGAACCGCTCGATCATCCGGTCGAACAGCCGGATCTCGTCCGGATGCACGACATCTTCCGCATCGTGCAGGATCACGCCCTTGAATCGCCGCCCTGTCCGCTCTTCCTCGCGCAGCAGCGCGGGCCAGAGATGGTTCAGGCAATCGGCCTTGGTGGTGCCGCCGTCATGCGGCAGCACGACGAGGCGGATGCGCGCGTCCTCCCGCGCGACGGCGGCAACGGCGCGGATCGTGTCGGGATCGTTGGGATAGGTGCCGACGAACAGCATTATGTCCTCCGCCCGCCAGCTGCGCAGGCAATGGCGCAGCATCGCGCCGATCACGCCGGATTCCTGCCAGGCGGGGATGAACAGCGCGAGCGGGCCGGGGCGTTCCGGCGGCGGCAGGGTGGCGGCGGTCATGCGCGGATAGCGGGTGTAGACGGTCAGCCCCCGCCAGACGGCGCGGCCGATGAACAGCATATCCATCAGGAAATCGTCGAGGCCGCCGATCAACAGGCCGACGAGAGCGAACATCATGATTTCATGCTCCACCGCCGCGAAAGCGGTGAGTGCTGCCGTCATCCAGTCCAAGATCATGCCCCCATGAGACGACAGGTCCGCCGCGATCGGCCTGCCCTCAATCGCCGAAACTGGTCCGGCATGGATGGCATGGCCCTGATATCGCGTCGAATCGCCTCATCGTGGTGATAGGGCGCAGGATCGGGATCGGCCAGCCCATTCCTGCCGATATGGATGAAACATTATCCATTTTGGCGGAATTTTACCGGCGGCGCGGGCTGGGAATGTTTTTCCGACAGGGCATGGATTGCCGGGGATAGCTGCGGCCGACCAAAGCCGGACGGTGCAACCTGAGCCTGTCAAAGGGCTGTTTTCTCTTGGCCCAAGGGAAGGCGAGGCTTCGACAAGCTGAGCCCGAACAGGGGGGAAGTAGTCGCTTACAAACCCGGACCCATTAGTAATGGCTATGGTCGTCAAGAAAAAAAGCCCCGGCGCGCATGCTGCGCACCGGGGCCTTCTTCTATGAGATGCCGCCTTGCCTCAAAGCTTGTCGGTCAGCTCTGGCACGGCCTTGTAGAGGTCTGCGACGAGGCCGATGTCGGCGACCTGGAAGATGGGGGCGTCCTCGTCCTTGTTGATGGCGATGATGGTCTTGCTGTCCTTCATGCCGGCAAGATGCTGGATCGCGCCGGAGAT
>NZ_JACIDT010000025.1 GCF_014196495.1 Sphingobium jiangsuense | reverse complement strand
CGCAAGATCGCCGCTTAATATCAACCCCAGGACGAGGCCCGCACTCCGCTAATTTACGCCGCGAGTTGTGCCAAATGTTCTGACGACGGACAGTCAGGCAGAAAGTGGAACGGCTTTGTTGAGTCCGCTACGAGTACTGTATTTTCGGGGGCGTCCTGAGCTTGGCGTTGAGCCGCCGGGGGAGTCTCGGACTTGGGCAACTTTTTCTTCTCCATCAGTCGTTCCACTCAGTATCTCGAATTGGTCAGCCATGCGCTGCCTGCAAATGACAAAGCCGCCCATGAGGCGGCTTTGTCTGTCTCATCCCGTCTTACCTAGCCGCATCCCAGTGCTTTTAGAAAGGCGGGTTTTTAGGCGGGTTCATCCTAAAAACCATGCGGAAAACCCACTAAATACAGCAAAATTGGCGGAGACGGAGGGATTCGAACCCTCGGTACCCCCTTAAGGGTACGACGGTTTAGCAAACCGCTGGTTTCAGCCACTCACCCACGTCTCCGCACAGGTCGAACAGCGGCGCGGTGGCCGATGCTGGCTGAGGCATGCGCTATAGCGGCGGCATGGGCGCTTGGCAACGGCGCTTTTCGCCTTTTTCCCGGAGCGCGCGATTTTCCCCGCCCGTCAGGCCGGGGTGCGCGCACGGGCCTGCGGATAGCTGCCGAGCAGGCGCACCCATTTGGTGTGGAAGCGCAACTCGTCGAGCGCGCGGTCGACCGCCGGGTCGCCGGGCATGCCCTCTATGTCCGCATAGAATTCGGTCGCGGAAAAGCTGGCGCCGCGCTGATAGCTTTCCAGCTTCGTCATGTTGACCCCGTTGGTCGCAAAGCCTCCCAGCGCCTTGAACAACGCGGCGGGGATGTTCTTCACCTCGAACAGGAAGGTCGTCATCACCGGTCCGTCATGCCGGGGCACGATCGCCTCGCGCGCCAGCACGACGAAGCGGGTCATATTGTCGTGGCTGTCCTCGATATCGCGCGCCACGATCGTCAGGCCGTAGAGATCGGCGGCGAGGGCGGGGGCGATCGCGCCCACCCCGGCCTCTTTCTGCTCCGCCACCAGCGCGGCGGCCCCGGCGGTGTCGGCATAGACCACGGGGGTGATGCCCTGGGCGCGCAGATATTTGCGGCACTGCCCCAGCGCCTGCACATGGCTGAGCACCTGCGACACGGGCGAATCATCGGGCGCCATCAGGCAATGATGGATCGGCAGGAAATATTCGTCGACGATCGACAGGCCCGATTCGGGCAGCAGGAAATGCATGTCGGCGACACGGCCGTGGAGCGAATTTTCGATCGGGATGATCGCCCGGTCCGCCTGCCCCTCGCGCACCGCGTCGAGCGCGTCCTCGAAAGAGAAGCAGGGCAGCGGCAGGCAATCGGGGCGATAGCCGAGCGCCGCCAGATGCGAATTTGCGCCGGGCGCGCCCTGAAAAGCGATCGCGCGACCGGTGTCGGCCGCGGCCTCCCGGCTCATTTTCTCGACAAGGGTGCGGGCGGGAAGAGGGTAGCTTTCCATCGTGCCTTCCTGATGCGTGATGCGCCCCTAGGCGCTGCGGCGCGCCCGCGCAAGCTTCGATGCGCCGGGCCTTGCGCCGGGGCCATCCTCCCATTAAGGGTGGCTCGCAGGGGAACGGGCTGTCTGGTTATGGCGGAAATGCGTAAATCCGGTCAGTTCCAAAAGCCATAAGAGGAAAGAGGACCACGAGCGGATGGACGATCGTTTCAATACTTTCGCCGGTTGGGCTTTGTTTGCAGGTATCATCGCTTTGGGAGGGGGCATCGTTTCAGCCAAGCTGTTCCACACCGAACGCCCCGAAGCGATGGGCTATGCGATCGAAGGCGTTGAGGCCGAAGGAGAGGGCGGAGGCGATTCCGGCCCGTCGCTCAACACCCTGCTGGCCAGCGCCGACGTCGCGCAGGGCGAGAAGGTTTTCGCCAAGTGCGCGGCCTGCCACACCATCAATGCGGGCGGCGCCAACGGCATCGGCCCCAATCTCCACGGCGTCATGGGAGAGGCCGTCGCGACCGGCCATGGCGGATTCGCCTTCTCCGACGCGCTCAAGAGCAAGGGCGGCAGCTGGGATTTCGCGACCATGGACGCCTGGCTGAAGAGCCCGCGCGAATTCGCGCCTGGCACGAAGATGACCTTCGCGGGTCTCAGCAAGCCGGCGGATCGCGCCAACCTGATCGCCTATCTGAACGCTCAGGGGTCGAATCTGCCGCTGCCCGCCGCCGATGCGGCGCCTGCCGCCGCGCCCGAAGCGGCGGAGGCCGCCAATGCCGCCGCGCCGGCGGACAACGCAGCCGCTCCGGCGGCCGAAGGCGTGGCCGCCACCCACTGATCCACCGCATCGGCTTTCCGCGCCGCCCGCGCGGCCCATCTCCGTTTCGGAGGCATGGGCCGTGCGGGCGGCGCGGCGCGTGCGGCATAGCCGGTTTCGGGAGCGCTCGCGAAATCGAACGGGATTCCAAAGAAATATTGCCCTTTGCCTTGCAATATGCGGTCGCAGCATTTATCCGGCCCCTTCCGGGTCGCCGGATAATGTAAAAGACAAGCATATAGTATAAATGTTCAAAGGGTAATATTACATGAAATCTGTTGTTTTTGCCGCTGCCGTTTCGGCGGCTGTCGTTGTTGCTGCGCCTGCTTGCGCGCGTGATTTCAACGGCGGCTATGCCGGTGTCGCTCTGGCTCTGGACAACTTCCAGACCTCCGGCGATTTCGAGGGTCTCGGCTTCTCCGGCGTCGGCGCGTCGGGCTTTGCCGGTTATGACGTTCCGGTCAGCACCAATATGTTCGTCGGCGTCGAAGGCAATATCGACGTTCATTCCGCCGACCTGCAGGACGTTCTCGATGCCAAGTGGGGCTGGGGCGTCAGCGCGCGTCTGGGCGGCAAGCTCAACGATTCGACCGGCCTCTATGCCCGCGTCGGCTATGCCCGCGCCAAGATCGGCGACGATGTCGACAGCTTCTGGCTCGACGGCGTGCGCTATGGTGCCGGCCTCGAAACCCGCGTGACCGACAGCCTGTCGCTGCGCGCCGAGTTCAGCCAGATCAACTACGAAGACAACCTGATCAACAATCAGGGCACGATCGGCGTCGTTTTCGGTTTCTGATTTCCGATAGAAAGAGAGGAGGTCGCGGCCCGTCGCCGCGGCCTCTTTTTTATCGCGCCGTCACCCGCCGAGGGAGTCGGTGTGGGCGCCGTAGAACGCCTCGACCGCCGCCCAGCCTTCCTCGGCGGTTTCGACCCAGGTGATGAGGTTGAGGTCGGACGGCGCGATCACGCCTTCGTCCACCAGCGCGTCGAAATCGACCACCCGGTTCCAGAAATCGCGGCCATAGAGCAGGATCGGGATTGGCTGGATCTTGCCGGTCTGCACCAGCGTCAGCAGTTCGAACAGCTCGTCGAACGTGCCGAAGCCGCCGGGGAACACCGCCAGCGCGCGGGCGCGCAACAGGAAATGCATCTTCCTCAGCGCGAAATAGTGAAACTGGAACGACAGCTCCGGCGTCACATATTCATTGGGCGCCTGCTCGTGCGGCAGCACGATATTGAGGCCGATGGTCCGCGCGCCGACTTCCGATGCGCCGCGATTGGCCGCCTCCATGATCGAGGGGCCGCCGCCGGAGCAGACGACGAAATTCTGCTTGCCGCTGATGTCCGCCGGGAAGCGCGCGGCGATCCCCGCGAGCTTGCGCGCCTCGTCATAATATTTCGCCTTGGCCGCGAGGTTGTTGGCGATGCGCAGATCCTGCTCGTTGCGGGCGGCATCGATCAGCGCCTGCGCCTTTTCCGGCGAGGGGATGCGCGCCGAGCCGTAAAAGACGAAGGTGGAGGCGATCTGCGCCTCGTCCAGAAATACCTCCGGCTTCATCAGCTCCAGCTGGAACCGCACCGGGCGCAAATCCTCGCGCAGCAGGAACTCGGTGTCCTGAAAGGCGAGTTGGTAGGAGGCGCTCTGCGTCTGCGGAATCTGGACGGCGATGGTGGCGTCGTGCGCTTCCTCCCGCGCGGGGCGAAAGATGCGTTCTTCTATCTTGCTGCGTTTTTTCCTCATGGGCCGCCCCTAGAGCGTTTTCAAGTCAGATGGAACATCTGGCGGCTCAAAAAACGCGGAAAACAAGGAATCCGGACCCTGTCCGGTTCAATCTGAATCGGACAAAGCCCGGCCGGTTTCGGACGAAAGCAAAAGAGAGGGATGGGAAGCGCTGGAAAAGAGGGGGCTTTTCCGCTTTTCAGCGGCAGTAGACGCCCTTGCCGCCCATGTCGAAATGCAGATGGTTGTAATGGGCGGCGTTGTAATCCGGGCTGAGCACGGTGCGGAACCGCTTGCAGGCGCTTTCGCGAATGACCCGGAGGAACTGGCGCACCTCCTTCGATCCGTTCCAGTCGCCTTCTATCGAGATGCGGCGGCCGTCGGCCAGCAGGAAGGCGGACACGTCCACCGCATTGCTGTGCGCATGTTCGGAAAGCCGGGCGGTGCCCGCGATCGGGCGGCAGCTATAGGTGCCCATCGTCTCGATCTTCACCAGTTCGCTGCCCAGGATGAGGCGGGCGGCGGGGGCGACGCCATAGCGCGCCCAGGCGGTGAAGCGTTCCGCCAGCGGGCAGGTCATCGCGCCCAGATTGGTGATCGGCACGCCCACGTCGAGCAGCTTCACTGCGCCATAGGAGGAGCAGCCGCCGCCATAGCTGCGGTCGGGCAGCGGCGTATATTGGGCGTTGAGGCTGGCGAGCTTCACCCGGCACTGGCGATATTCGGCGCTGTCGGCGGAATAGCTGGGCGAGGGGGCGGGGCGCGTCTTGGCAGGGGGGCGCTGGGCGCCCTTGTGCGCAGGGACGAGGCTGCCCCCGCAAGCGGACAGCATCAGCGCGGCAAGGCCGGCAAGGGCGATTCCCCCCGCCTTGGTCCCCGTTGGCGCCGCTGATTCCCTTTGCCCGAGCATGCAGCTATTGCATCTCAAGATGGTTAATAAAAAGTTAACGGATTGAAGGGCTTGCGACGAACGGAGTCCTGGGCGGGCATAAAATCCTCCTGTGGCTTCTTCCGCGCCGTACCGTTCATCCTGCGGCCCTTTTCATTTGACTTTGCCGATCGCGCCGCTAGAGCCGTCGCCGGGCCACGCGGTCCCAACGCCGCGCGTGCTCTCTGCAAGGAGACGCAATACATGACTGAAGTGACCAAGCCGCAGGCGAAGCCTGCGCGTCCTTTCTTTTCCTCCGGCCCCTGCGCGAAGCCGCCGGGCTGGGAAGCTTCCAAACTCGCCAGCGAATCGCTCGGCCGCTCGCACCGCGCCAAGATCGGCAAGACCCGCCTGGGCCTTGCGATCGACCTGATGCGCGAAGTGCTGAACGTGCCCGAAACACACCGCATCGGCATCGTGCCCGGTTCGGATACCGGCGCGTTCGAAATGGCCATGTGGACGATGTTGGGCGCTCGTCCGGTCACGACGCTGGCCTGGGAAAGCTTCGGGGAAGGTTGGGTCACCGATGCCGCCAAGCAATTGAAGCTCGACCCCGCCATCCTGCGCGCCGATTATGGCAGCCTGCCGGATCTCAGCGCGGTCGACTGGTCGAACGACGTGCTCTTCACCTGGAACGGCACCACCTCCGGCGTGCGCGTCCCCAATGGCGACTGGATCGCCGAAGATCGCGAAGGCCTGTCCTTCTGCGACGCGACCTCGGCCGTGTTCGCCTATGACATGCCGTGGAACAGGCTCGATATCACCACCTTCTCCTGGCAGAAGGTGCTGGGCGGCGAGGGCGGCCATGGCGTCATCATCCTCGGCCCGCGCGCCGTCGAGCGCCTCGAAAGCCACACGCCCGCATGGCCGCTGCCCAAGGTGTTCCGCCTTGTTTCGAAGGGCAAGCTGTCCGAGGGCATCTTCAAGGGCGAGACGATCAACACCCCGTCGATGCTGGCGGTCGAGGACGTGATCTTCGCGCTGGAATGGGCGAAGTCGGTCGGCGGCCTCGAAGGGCTGAAGGCGCGTTCCAACGCCAATGCGGCGGCTCTGGCGAAGATCGTCGCGGATCGCGACTGGCTCGGCCATCTCGCCCCCGAGGAGGCCACCCGCTCCACCACCTCCGTCTGCCTGACGGTCGAGGGCGCCGACGCCGACTTCATCAAGAAGATGGCCGGCGCGCTGGAGAAGGAAGACGCCGCCTATGACGTCGCGGGCTATCGCGATGCCCCGGCGGGCCTGCGCATCTGGTGCGGCGCGACCGTGGACACCGCCGATATCGAGGCGCTGGGTCCGTGGCTCGACTGGGCCTATGCGACCGCCAAGGCTGCCGCCTGATCTTCGCCTTCACAGGATAATGGATTGAAACGCGTGCGCCCGGCGGACCGGGCCACGCTCGATGCAGGAGCATATCTCATGCCCAAGGTGCTTATTTCCGACAAGATGGACCCGCAGGCCGCGCAGATTTTCCGCGACCGTGGCGTTGAAGTGGACGAGATCACCGGCCTGAAGCCGGAAGAGCTCATCAAGATCATCGGCGACTATGACGGCCTCGCCATCCGCAGTTCGACCACGGTGACGAAGGAAATTCTCGACGCCGCGACCAATCTCAAGGTCATCGGCCGCGCCGGTATCGGCGTCGACAATGTTGACATCCCCTATGCCAGCTCCAGGGGCGTGGTGGTGATGAACACGCCGTTCGGCAACTCGATCACCACCGCCGAGCATGCGATCGCGCTGATGTTCGCCGTCGCGCGCCAGCTGCCCGAGGCCGATGCCTCGACGCAGGCGGGCAAGTGGGAGAAGAACCGCTTCATGGGCGTCGAGCTGACCGGCAAGACGCTCGGCCTGATCGGCGCGGGCAATATCGGCTCGATCGTCGCCAGCCGCGCGCTCGGCCTCAAGATGAAGGTCGTCGCCTTCGACCCGTTCCTGACGCCCGAACGCGCGATCGAGATGGGCGTGGAGAAGGTCGATCTCGACACGCTGCTGGCCCGCGCGGATTTCATCACGCTGCACACGCCGCTGACCGACCAGACCCGCAACATCCTCAGCCGCGAGAACCTCGCCAAGACGAAGAAGGGCGTGCGCATCGTCAACTGCGCGCGCGGCGGCCTGATCGATGAGGCGGCGCTGAAGGAAGGGCTGGAGAGCGGCCATATCGCGGGCGCGGCGCTTGACGTGTTCGCGGTCGAGCCGGCGAAGGAAAATGCGCTCTTCGGCACGCCGAACCTCGTCTGCACCCCGCATCTGGGCGCATCGACCAAGGAAGCGCAGGTCAATGTCGCGCTTCAGGTGGCCGAACAGCTGTCCGACTATCTGATGACCGGCGGCGTCACCAACGCGCTCAACATGCCGAGCCTGTCGGCCGAGGAAGCGCCGAAGCTGAAGCCCTATATGGCGCTGGCCGAAAAGCTGGGCAGCCTCGTCGGCCAGCTGGCGCAGGACGATCTCGACAATATCGCCGTCGAGGTCGAGGGCGCGGCCGCCGAGCTCAACATCAAGCCGATCACCGGCGCGGTGCTTGCAGGCTTCATGCGCCGCTATTCCGATACGGTGAACATGGTCAATGCGCCGTACCTCGCAAAGGAGCGCGGCCTTGACGTGCGCGAGGTCCGCCATGCGCAGGAGGGCGCCTATCAGACGCTGGTGCGCATCACCGTCAACACCAGCGAGGGCACCCGCTCGGTCGCGGGTACGCTGTTCGGCAACGCCAATCCGCGCCTGGTCGAAATCTTCGGCATCAGCCTGGAGGCGGAGCTGGAGGGCGACATGCTCTATATCGTCAACGAGGACGCGCCGGGCTTCATCGGCCGCGTCGGCACCACGCTGGGCGAGGCGGGCCTCAACATCGGCACCTTCCACCTCGGCCGCCGCAGCGCGGGCGGGGAGGCGATCCTGCTGCTCACCATCGACAGCGCGATCCCGCAGCCGGTGCTGGACACGATCAGCAAGCTGCCCGGCGTGAAGCGCGCCAAGGCGCTGAAGTTCTGATCCGACCGGATCGGCAAGGCATAAGGCGGCCCGGCTTCTCAGGAAGTCCGGGCCGCTTTTGGTATCGGGAGTCCAGAAATAGCGTATACGCTATTTCCGACACTCCACATTTCCGGGAAATGCTCTAAAGGGGGCGCCATGACCGCAAAGCCTGCCACCCATAATCTGGGCCTGCTGCCCGAAGGCCTGTCCGACCGCCTGCCGCCGCAGGCCGAAGCGTCCGCGCGTCTGGTGCGCGATGTGCTCGATACGGTCGCCGCCCATGGCTATGCGCGGGTGATGCCGCCGCTGGCGGAGTTCGAGGAGACGCTGACCGCGCGGCTGCAATCGGCGGGGGCGGAGGATCTGTTGCGCGCGATCGACCCGGTGTCGCAGCGCACGCTGGCGCTGCGGCCGGACATGACCGCGCAGGTCGGCCGAATCGCAGCGACGCGCCTCGCCAAGGCGATCCGCCCGCTGCGTCTCTGCTATGCCGGACCGGTGCTCAAGCTGCGCGCCGACCAGTTGCGCCCCGAACGGGAAGAGATGCAACTCGGCGCCGAACTGATCGGCACGGACAGCGTCGCCGCCGCCACCGAGGTCGTCACCGTGGCGATCGAGGCGTTGCAGGCGGCGGGCGTCGAGGGGATCACCATCGATTTCAACCTGCCCGATCTGGTCGACCAACTCGCCGCCGGCCCGCTGCCGCTCGACGCGGAGCTGATCGCGCCGGTGCGCGCGCGGCTGGATGCGAAGGATGCGGGCGGCCTCGTCGCGCTGGGCGGAAAGGCGGCAGCCTATCTGCCGCTGATCGAGGCGACCGGGCCTTTCCATGCGGCGATGGAGCGGCTGGAGGCGATCGACGCGGCGCTCGGCGACAAGGGCGTGCTGGCGAGCCGCATCGCCGCGCTACGCGCGATCGCCAAACCGATAGACTGGGACATCACGCTGACGCTCGACCCGACCGAGCGCCATGGCTTCGAATATCACAGCTGGTTCGGCTTCTCGATCTTCGCCGCCGGTTTCGTCGGAGAGATCGGCCGGGGCGGCAGCTATGCGATCATGCACGGGGACGGCCGCGAGGAACCGGCGATGGGCTTCTCGCTCTATCCCGACCCGCTGATCGACGTCGGCTTCGGGCGCGAGGCCGCCCGTTTCCTCTTCCTGCCGCCGGGGCATGACGCCGATCAGGCCAAGGGGCTGCGCGGGCAGGGCTGGCGCACCGTCGCCGCGCTCGACGAGGCGGATGACGGGCGCGCTTTGGGGTGCACCCATTGGCTCGACGTGGCGGGACCGGTCGCCTATTGACCTGCCGCGCCCTGTTTTGCGCGCGCTGCCGCCGGGAGGGCAAGCGGTCCTTGCCTGCCGCGCCAAACAGTCTATGGAGCCAAGGGACTTTCCAGCAAGGATGATACCGTGGCGAATGTTACCGTGATCGGCGCCCAATGGGGCGATGAAGGCAAGGGCAAGATTGTTGACTGGCTGGCGGAGCGCGCAAGCTGCGTCGTGCGCTTTCAGGGCGGTCATAATGCCGGGCATACGCTGGTCATCGGCAACAAGACCTACAAGCTGGCGCTGCTGCCCAGTGGTGTCGTGCGCGGCACGCTGTCGGTCATCGGCAACGGCGTGGTGTTCGACCCCTGGCATTTCCGCGACGAGGTGACGAAGATCGCGGAGCAGGGCGTCGCGGTCACGCCCGATGTGCTGCATGTCGCGGAAACCGCGCCGCTGATCCTGCCGATCCACCGCGATCTCGACGGTCTGCGCGAGGATGCGTCGGGCGCGGGCAAGATCGGCACCACCCGCAGGGGCATCGGCCCGGCCTATGAGGACAAGGTCGGCCGCCGCGCGATACGCATTTGCGACCTCGCCCATCTCGACGGTCTCGGTCCGCAGATCGAGCGCCTGTGCGCCCATCATGACGCGCTGCGCGCCGGATTCGGCCAGCCGCCGGTGGACCGCGAGAAGCTGATGGCGGACCTGCGCGAGATTGCCGATTTCGTGCTGCCCTTCGCCAAGCCGGTGTGGGTGACGCTGAACGAAGCGCGCAAGCGCGGCGACCGCATCCTGTTCGAAGGCGCGCAGGGCGTGCTGCTCGACGTCGATCACGGCACCTATCCGTTCGTCACCTCGTCCAACACGGTGGCGGGCACCGCCTCTTCGGGCACCGGGCTTGGGCCGAAGGGCGCGGGCTTCGTGCTGGGCATCGTCAAGGCCTATACGACGCGCGTCGGTTCCGGCCCGTTCCCGACCGAGCAGGATAATGAGATCGGCGAATATCTCGGCACGCGCGGCCATGAATTCGGCGTCAACACCGGGCGCAAGCGCCGCTGCGGCTGGTTCGACGCGGTGCTGGTGCGCCAGTCGGCGGCGGTTTCCGGCATCACCGGCATCGCGCTGACCAAGCTCGACATTCTCGACGGGCTGGAAGAGATCAAGATCTGCACCGGCTACACGCTGGATGGCAAACAGTACGACTATCTGCCGCCCCACCCGCAGGATCAGGCGCGGGTCGAACCGGTTTACGAGACGATCGAGGGCTGGCAGGAAACCACCGCCGGAGCGCGCAGCTGGGCCGAACTGCCCGCGCAGGCGATCAAATATATCCGCCGCATCGAGGAACTGATCGAATGCCCGGTGACGCTGGTATCGACCTCGCCCCAACGGGACGACACGATCCTGGTCACCGATCCGTTCGCGGATTGAGGATCGGACGGGGGAGGGGCGGATGCTTCCCTCTCCCGCCATGTTGCTGGGCGGCGGGTTTCGGCCAATTCCTGCCCTTCCCGACGCGTCATGCCAGCGAAGGCTGGCATCTCACGAGGCGGCGCGCGGCATGGCCTGCGACCCCAGCCTTCGCTGGGGTGACGGTATAGGCGAAGGTCCGCTCTCCTACCCAAACCGGACCTTACCAAATTAGGCGATACATCCCCCGAAAGGCCGTCGCCCCCTCAATGGAAGAAAAGCCAGAGGAGCAAGATGATCGGGATCGGTACGCCGAGCAGCCAGAGTAAAATGCCCTTGCCCATTTGACCTCTCCATCGTTCATTTCGGTGGAGAATAAGCGTTTGGGCGTGGCATTTGTTCCTGCCGCACGGCCCGGCGGGGGCGGCGCGGGAGCAGCCGGAACAGAAAAACCCGGCCACTCTTGCGGTGACCGGGCTTTCCTTCCTCCCCCTAAATTCCGGTGGCGTTTCTGTTATCCGTCGTAATCGCCGCCGATATTCTGGTTGCGCGGGGGCGCCGCCGCCGTCAGGCGAAGCGCTTCCGCCGACTGGGCGATGCTGCCGATTTCGTCGGGCATGTCGTCATCGTCGATGCGGACCTTCTGCAGGTCACCGATCAGGGCCTCGCGCAGGTCGTCCGGTGAAACCGTCTCTTCCGCGATCTCGCGCAGCGCGACGACGGGGTTCTTGTCCCGGTCGCGATCGACGGTCAGCTCGGCGCCGCCGGAAATCTCGCGCGCGCGCTGGGCGGCCAGCAATACGAGGTCAAAACGGTTCGTAACCTTGTCGACGCAATCTTCGACAGTAACGCGGGCCATCGGGCCTCCTGAACAAATGAAAAAGCGAAAGCGCCGTCTACCAACAGGGGGGTGGCGAGTCAATATTTCCCTGTTTCGCAGCCTGTTGCAAAACTGCCGCAGGGGGCGGGCGAAAATACAATATTTGTATCCAGAGTGGACATTTTGCTGGATGGGCCGATCCGCCGGTTTATAGTAGCGGACAGGCCGGAGGGTTATCATCCGGCCATGCAAACAGGGAGAGACATCATGCGTACATTCAGGAAATGTGCGATTTTTTCTGCATCCGCCGCTGCGATCGTCATCGCGCAGCAGGCTGCCGCGCAGGATAATGGCGCCGCCGAAAATGGCTATAACGAGATCATCGTGACCGCGCAGAAGCGCGAGCAGTCGTTGCAGGATGTCAGCGTCGCTGTTTCCGCCGTCAGCGCCGACGCGCTCGCCAATGCGGGCATCAGCAATTTGCAGGACATGCAGCAGCTGGTCCCCTCGGTCACCTTCGGCAATGACTTCAACCAGGCCAAGGTGTTCATCCGCGGCGTGGGCGCCAACACCTCCACCACCGGCAGCAGCACCGGCGTCGCGCTGCATGTCGACGGCGCCTATGTCGCCCGCGCCGAAGCGCAGCTGACCTCGCTGTTCGATGTCGAGCGGGTCGAGGTGCTGCGCGGGCCGCAGGGCAGCCTGTACGGGCGGAACGCGGTCGGCGGCTCGATCAACATCATCACCGCCAAGCCGACCGTCGACACCTCCGGCTATGTGCGCCTGGGCTATGGCAATTATAACGCGATCACCGCGGAAGCGGCGATTTCCGGCCCGATCGCCGACTGGCTGCGCGTGCGCATCGCCGGCAAGAACGAGTTGCGCGACGGCTATGGCCGCGATCCGTTCAACGGCTGGGACGTCGACGACCTCAACCGCAAGATGGTGCGCGGCCAGGCGCAGATCCTGTTCTCCGAAACCGCCGACCTGCTGCTGGCCGCCGAATATTTCCGCCAGAACGACAATAGCGGCGCGGTGCATTATTATGGCCCGGCCTTCCCCGGCGTGGCGCGTCTGGCGACGCTCGGCCCGGCGGGCATAGCGACGAAGCCGCGCGATCTCGGCAGCGACGAGCCGCCGTCGGTCGATACCAGGAGCCAGTCCTACACGGCGACGCTGAACTGGGAACTGAGCGACGCCTTCTCCGTCACCAACATCGCCAATTACCGGCGTTTCAAGACCCAGCTGATCCAGGATCTGGATATCTCGGCGGTGGTGAACCAGCTGCCGAACCCCACCACCGTGCAGACGCGCACCATCGACGCGAAGCAGTGGAGCAACGAATTCCAGGTCAAATATGACAGTGACATCGTCAACGGCGTCGTCGGCCTCTATTATTTCGGCGAGCATCAGCGCCCGCGCGACCAGGTCGGCCTGAGCTCCACGGAGGGCATGGCGAGCAACATCGCCTTCCTCGCCACCCGCCCGACGACCATCGACGGCGTGGCCGTGGCGCCCGGCTCGATCAGCCTCGCCTATGCGGATTATCTCTGCGACTTCCCCACCGGCGTCGCGCCCAACCGCGTCTGCCTGCGCTCCCGCCTCAATACCGAGGCCTGGGCGGCGTTCGGTCAGCTCAACTTCGATCTCGAAAAGGCGGCGGGCCTCACCGGCCTGACGCTGAAACTGGGCGGGCGGTTCAGCCATGAGAAGGTGTCGACCGCCAACATGTCGGTCGTGATGACCGCCAACGCCAACCCGGCGGCGGGCGCGGTGCTGGCCTTCACCGACGCCCCCTATACGCAGGGCGGCACCTACCGGCAGAAGACCTTCAAGGACTTCACGCCGGAAATCGGCCTGAGCTGGCAGCCGGACCGCAACATCTTGCTCTATTATACCTATTCCGAAGGCTTCAAGGCCGGGTCGGGCGAGAATGCGGCGGGCAGTTCCACCATCGTGCGGCCGGAAAAGATGAAGAATCATGAGGTCGGCGCGAAGCTGGAGATGCTGGACCGCAAGCTGACGTTCAACGTCGCGGGCTATTGGTACAAGCTCAAGGATCTGCAGATCAACAAGACGGTCGGCGGCGGCCCCACCGGCTATACGACGATCTTCGAGAATGCCGCGCGGACCGAGGCGAAGGGCGTCGAGATCGAGTGGATGCTGCGGCCGGTGCACCGCGTCCGCCTGTCGGGCGGCGTGTCCTACACCGACAGCAAGTACAAGGATTTCGTGACGGTCGATCCGCTCGACCCGCGCAACGTCGCGCAGCCGGGCCAGCCCGCCTACGATCCGGTGACCAACCCGGATTCGACCGCGTTCGGCGCGCCCTGCCTGCCGGGCTCGCTCAACGCCAACGGGCCGTGCTCCATCCAGTTGGCGGGCAATTACACCCGCAACTCGCCGCGCTGGTCGTACAACGTCCATGCCGAGGTCGATCTGGTGGATGACGAGCAGGCGGGCACCGTCACCCTTGCGGGCGACATGTCGGGCAAGAGCACCGTCTATTTCACGGAGTTCAACCGCCTGGAGGAAGGCGCGAAGGCCTATACGCTGTTCGACGCCGCGTTGCGCTGGACCTCCGCCAAGGACGACCTGACCGCATCGCTGTGGATCAAGAACATCCGTGATACGCTGCGCGCCAGCTCGACCTTCGCGATCTCGACCGGCCGTATCATCGGCGCCACCTGGCTGCCGCCGCGCACCTATGGCGTGACGCTGGGTTATCGTTACTGAGGCCGCGTAGCGATGGAAAAAGGGGGCGGGGCGCCGGGCGCACCCGCCCTTTTTTGCGATTATATCCGTTGCAAACACGGCTCTGGTGGGGCGCCGCTGCGATAACAGAACCTTTTGCACTGAACCCTTCGACAAGCTCAGCCCGAACGGAGAGCGGAACTTCCGCTTTCCGCTCCTACCCGCTTTCAACGCTCATGTTGTAAGGAATATGACCGCCCTTCATTTCCGGCCTTTCCGGCAGCGCGGCGGATAAAAAGCGATGGCATCCCCGGCTCCGGCGCGCCATGGTGGGTCATGAGTCTCGCGCAGCCGAAAGACGATCTCTCCTCCGGCGACAGGCTGGAACATGAACTGGATGGCAACCGCCTGACGATCAGCGGCAGCGGCCCCGACCTGCGCGACATGCTGGTCGCGCTGATCGACGGGGCGCGGGAAAGCCTCAAGCTCTATTATTATATCTTCGCCGCCGATGCGAGCGGGCGTCTGGTGCTGGCGCGTCTGGTGCGCGCGGCTCGGCGCGGGGTCGAGGTGACGCTGATGGTCGATGCCTTCGGCTGCGGCGCGCTGCCCTCCGGTTTCTTCACGCCGCTGGAGCGGATGGGCGGGCAGGTGCGCTGGTTCGGATCGAGCTGGTCGACGCGCTATCTCATCCGCAACCATCAGAAAATGGCCATTGCCGACGATGCACGGGCGATGATCGGCGGCTTCAACATCGCCGACGCCTATTTCGGCATACCGGAGGAGGATTGCTGGCACGATCTGGGGCTGGTGATCGAGGGGCCGGAGGCGCAGATGCTGGCGCGCTGGTATCGGTGGCTCTGGGGCTGGGTGACCTCGCCGCATCAGCGCTTCCGTCGCCTGCGGGCGATGGTGCGCGGCTGGAAGGACCGGCGCGCGCCTTTGCGCTGGCTGGTGGGCGGTCCGGCGCGCCGTCTCAGCCCCTGGGCGCAGACGGTGCGGGACGATCTGGAGCGCGCGCGGCAGGTCGATATGATCGCCGCCTATTTCTCGCCCGGCAACGGTATGCTGGCGCGCCTGCGCCGCGTCGCCTCGCGCGGGCGGGTGCGGCTGGTGTTGCCGTCGCGCACCGACAATGCGGCGACGGTTTCGGCGGCGCGGCTGCTCTACGGCCCGCTGCTGCGGCGCGGCGCGCGGATCTACGAATATCTGCCCTGCCGCCTGCACATGAAGCTGATCGTGGTCGACGACATCGTCTATATCGGCTCGGCCAATTTCGACATGCGCAGCCTGTTCCTCAATCTGGAGATCATGCTGAGGATAGAGGATGCCGCTCTGGCCGACCGGATGCGCGCCTTCGTCGACGCGCGCGCGCAGGCGAGCGAGGAGGTCGACCCGGTGCGTCACCGCGCGAGCCAGACGCCGCTGCGCCTGCTGAAGCGCTGGATCAGCTATTTCCTCGTCGGCATCCTCGACTACAAGGTCACGCGGCGGCTGAACTTCTATGAATGAGGCGCGACGCTCACCCCTTGCGGGCGACGAAGACGAAGCAGGGCGGGACGTTGCGCCATAACCGGCGGTAGCGGATGTTGGTGAAGCAGCGGCGCAGCAGCGGCAGCACGAATGTCGAATATTGATAGATCAGTAAGGCGCCGCCGGGTGCGAGCGCGCGTTCCGTCGCCGCCATGATGCCGTCGCCGACGCCGGGGGGCAGGGTGGAGAAGGGCAGGCCGGAAATCACATAATCGGCCGGGAGCCCGCCGGCTTCTTCGGCCAATATGCTTTCGATGTCGGCGGCCGAGCCGTGCACCAGACGCAGCCGGGGGTCGGCGATGGCGTCGCCCAGATGGTCGATGAAATCGCGGCAGGTATCGATCGCGATCAGCCGCGCGTCGGGGCCGAGCCGGTCGAGAATCGGGCGGGTGAAGGTGCCCATGCCGGGGCCATATTCGACGAACACCCTGGTCGCGGACCAGTCCACCGCCGCCAGCAGATGATCGATCACGATCTGCGAGGTCGGGATGACGGAGCCGACCATCTTGGGGGATCGCAGGAACTGGCGGAAGAATTTCAGATGGTCCGCGATACTGTGCATCGAGATGAACAATTCCCATTCGCAACGAGGAACCGGCCCAGGGCCCTGACGGCGGCCGGTCTGGAAGCGGCTCTATCCTGCGTCCGGCGAGAGCGAAAGCCCAAAAGCCGGTTTGCCTGGCCGGCGGGCGAAAAAAGCGGTTGTTCTGTGCGAGCGGATTGGGCGGGGAAGGGTTGCGATCATTGCCTGACATAAGAGCCCGTCGGGCTGAGCCTGTCGAAGGGCTCAGGGCGAACGGGAGTGGGAGCGGACATCCCTACCTCAAAAAAAGGGCCAGCCGAGGCTGACCCTTGAAAGTTTATTAGGAGAGGATGCCTGAAAGGCCTCTCCTATGTGCGCTGCGGGATGATTTTGTGCAAGTGCGAAGGTCGCGATCTCGATTGCAAAAACTGCAATTCAGAAATTCCGTATTTCTTTCCACCGATTTTCTGTGCTGGGGCAGTTGTCGTACTCCGACAATTGAGGCATGAGGAGCGCATAACAACCCGTAGCAAGCATGAGGATGAATGCGGCGTTTGCCCCCTCTTACGGCGCTTGAGGCGTTTGTGCAGGTCGCCCGGCTCGGTTCCGTGAAAGCCGCGGCGGAAGAGCTCGCGCTTTCGACCCCTGCGCTCAGCAGGCGCATCCAGGCGCTGGAGCGTTATGTCGGCCGTCCGCTTTTCGAGCGCAAGCACCAGGCGCTGGAGATCAACGCGGACGGATTGGGCCTGCTCAACGATATCGCGCCTGCGCTCGATGCAATGTCCGTCGCGGTCGAAAAGCTGATGAACGGCGGAACCCAGCTGCGTTTGCGCCTTGCGGTGATGCCGCTTTTTGCATCGCAACGGCTGCTGCCGCTGATGGGAGAGCTGCGTCAGGCCTATCCCACGCTGCACCTCGATATCGAAACCACGCCCCATGCGGTGGCGCGGCTGGGCGAGGGGCTGGACGCGGCTATCGTGCTGGCGCGGGAGGTCGACCCCGCCCTTTACGTGCACGAGTTGAGTCGCGAATATATCTATCTCTTCGGCAATCGCGATCAGCTGGAGCGCAACCCGGTGACCGGGCCGGAGGACCTGAAACGGCATACGCTGCTGATCCATCGCGACATGCCCACCATCTTCGACGACTGGAAGGAAAGCGTCGGCTGCGGCGACATCCAGCCGATGGCGATCGATACCTATGATTCGGGCCCGCTGATGCTGGAAGCCGCCGCGCAGGGGCTGGGCGTCGCGGTCATGCTCGCCAGCCATTACGATTATTCGCACGATGCGCGGCTGGCGCGGCTGTTCGATCAGGATGTCGAGAGCCCCTATCGCTATTTCTTCGTCTGCCGCCCGCGCGCGTTGCAGAACCGCGCCGTCCGCATCTTCCACGACTGGCTGGTGGGGCAGACCGTCTGAAAGAGGCTGAACGGCTTTTTCACCAAAAGCGTTGCGTGCTACGAAATTATTTACCGCTTCTGCCGTATTGATGCTCACAGCTAATATTGAACGGGCATCAGGGATGAACGCGCAGATAGGTTTCACCAGGCGAATCGCCAATTGGGCCAAAGGATTGTCGGCGGACGAAATGCAGTCCCTGTCGGTCGAAGCCAGCTCGCGCGAGGGATCCCGCAACGGGTCCAGCCGGGAAATCGAGCGGCGGCGCCAGCTCTACGAGGATGTCGGTTCCTTCCTGTTCGCCCATGATCTGGATATCACGCCGGTCAATTTCGGCCTCGCGCTCGATTATCTGACGGGCAACGATCATGAGATCGAAAAGGCGGTGTGCGCCATTTTGAAGGAACGCGGGCAGATCACCAACGTGTTGGCCGAAAAGATCATCACGGAACGCCATTCGAAGGAGTTGACGGTCGACGGGCTGAGCCGGATGCTGACCTCGGTCGAGGAAAATCTCGACCGCTTCCATCTCCTCGCCACCGAATCCCGCACTTCGGCTTCGTCCTATGGCGAGGCCTTGCAGGCGCAGGTCAGCGAGATCGAGAGCGATCATTCGCCCGAGCAACTGGTGAGCGCGCTGGTGGACCTCACCCGCTCGATGGTCGACAAGACCCGGCAGATCGAAGCGGAAATGCGCGAGAACCAGAAAAAGACCAATGCCTTGCAGCAGAGTCTGGAAAGCGCGCGCAAGGCGGCCGAGCAGGATCATCTGACCGGCCTGCCCAACCGCCGCGCGTTCGAGGTGTTCCTGAAGGAAGAGGTGAAGGCGGCGTCGGCGAAGGGCGAGGCGCTGAGCGTGGCGTTCTGCGACATCGACCATTTCAAGCATATCAACGACACCCACGGCCATGACACCGGCGACCGCGTGCTGCGCTTCGTGGGGTCGCTCTTCGCGCGCATTTCCAGCGAGAAATGCCATGTCGCGCGTCACGGCGGCGAGGAATTCGTGCTGCTGTTCCGGGGCAAGAG
The DNA here is from genome assembly GCF_014196495.1 of Sphingobium jiangsuense. Classification (GTDB taxonomy): domain Bacteria; phylum Pseudomonadota; class Alphaproteobacteria; order Sphingomonadales; family Sphingomonadaceae; genus Sphingobium; species Sphingobium jiangsuense. The sequence goes on along the minus strand of NZ_JACIDT010000025.1, from coordinate 26,020 downwards.
CGTCAGCGAGGCATGCGAGATCGTGGACCAGACCAGGGCCGACCTCGCCGCGCGCAACCTGGTCGACCGCAACAGCGGCGAGCGCATGGCGCAGGTGAGCTTTTCCGGCGGGGTGGCCGACGTGTTCAACTATCCCACGCCGCGCGACGCACTGAAGGCCGCGGACCGGGCGCTGTATCTGGCCAAGGAGCATGGCCGCAACAGGGTCTATATGGCCGCCGCAATCACCGAAGACTAGGATCGGTCGGCATTCAGCCCATGCGGGCCTGCAAATCGCGCTATTCTGTGCTCCGGTGCTCGAATATCACGCTTTTCGGCTCCGCCTGAACTGAATGTCGATCGATCCTACGTGGTCTGGAAACGGCTGATCCTAGAAATCCGGTTTTTCATAATAGTCGGGGGGCATGATGACTTCCATCCGCTCGGACAGCAGCGGACGGAAGGATGGGCGGGATTTGAGCGCGGAATACCAGCGCTTGACCGGCTCATGCCCGGCCCAGTCGATGCCGCCCAGATAATCGGCGACGGAAAGCTGCGCGGCGACCGCAATATCGGCGAGGCTCATGGTTCCGCCCGCCAGCCAGCTGCGGTGGTCGAGCAGATAGTCCATATAATCCATATGGGTGTTGGCGTTGCGCATCGCCTCGCGCAGGCGGCCGCCATCGGGCGGCGCGCGGTGGACGAGGCGCTTCTTCATCCGCTCCTCCAGCAACGGGGCGACGACGTCGCGATAGAAGATCTGGTCCGCCCAGGCGGTCAGCCGCCGCACTTCCGCGCGGCCGGCCGCGCTGCCGTTGATGAGCGGCAGCTTCTCCACCGTTTCCTCGAAATATTCGCAGATCGCCTGACTGTCGATCAGGACGACGCCCTTCTCCTCCTCGACCATGACCGGCGTCTGCCCGGCGGGGTTGAGGTCGAGGAACGCGTCCTGTCCTTCCCACGGAGATTCGCGGATGAGATCATAGGCGACGCCCTTTTCCCCAAGGAGCAGGCGGACTTTGCGGGAAAAGGGGCAGAGCGGAAATTGATAGAGACGCCACATGGCCTCTATCTAGCGGAACGGCGGGGGGATGCCAGCCCGTATATGACGGCAAAAGGGCAAGTGTTGCATTTTGTTGCAACCCTTGCCCTTGTCGCCTTGCCCTTTTCGAATGCCGTCGCCCTTGGGCGGGGTGCCGGCCGGGCGGTTACTGCACGGTCACCGTCACCGCACGGCGGTTCTGCGCCCAGGCGGATTCGTCCGAACCCATGGCCACCGGCCGTTCCTTGCCATAGCTGATGGTGCTGATCCGCGACGGGTCGATCCCCAGCGTGGCGAGATAGTTCTTCGCCGCATTGGCGCGGCGCTCGCCCAGCGCGAGGTTATATTCGCGCGTGCCACGCTCGTCGCAATGGCCCTCGATCGTCACGCGCACATTGGGATTCTGCATCAGCCACTGGGCCTGGCTGCGCAGGGTTTCCTGATCCTGAGCGTCGATCCCGTAGTCGTCGAGCTCGAAGAAGACGCGATCGGAAGAAATGCTGGCGATGAAATCCTCCTGGCTGCCCTTGACCGGACCGGTCGGGCCGGTCGGTTCGGCCGGACGCGAAGTATCGACAGGAGCGGGGGGAAGTTCCTGAGGCGCCTTTTTGGAACAGGCGGAGAGCGCGATCAAAGCGGTGGCGATCATCAGGGAACGCGTGACTGGGGTCATGATATTTCTCCTTATTCCTGTAAGATGCGAGGCTGATGACAAATGCGCCCGTTGTCAACGTGCCGTCGCGCCGAAAGCGGGGCGACGGCAGAAGACGGCAGCGGTATCGGCAGGAAGCCGATCAGGGCAGCAAGGGACCCCAGGCCGGGTCGGAGCCGGAAAGCGGCGTCGGGATGCGGCGCTCGTTCACCCCGGTCAGGTCGACCTGCCAGATCTGGCTGGCGCCGGAGCGGCCGGGCGAGGTGCGGAAGAATTGCAGCACGCGGCCGTTGGGCGACCATGTCGGCGCCTCGTCCTGCCAGCCATTGGTCAGGATGCGCTCATTGTCGCCATTGGGCGTCATCACCGCGATGTGGAAATTGCCCGCGATCTTGGTGAAGGCGATGAGGTCGCCGCGCGGGCTCCATTCCGGCGTCGCATAGCGGCCGCCGCCATGGCTGATGCGCCGCTGGTTCGATCCGTCCGCGTTCATCACATAGATTTGCTGGCTGCCGGACCGGTCGCTTTCGAACACGATCTTCGTGCCGTCGGGCGAATAGCTGCCGCCCACGTCGATGCCCGGCGAGGTGGTGAGGCGTGTCGGCGTGCCTCCGCTGGCGGGAACGCGATAGATATCGGTGTTGCCCGCGACTGCCATCGAGAAGAGGATCCAGCGGCCATCGGGCGACCAGCGCGGCGCGAAGGTGGTGTTGCGGCTTTCGGTGACGAGCCGCTGCTTGCCGGTACCGATGTCGTAGACGAAGATGCGCACCCGGTCGCCGATATAGCTGACATAGAGGATGGAGCCGTAATCGGGCGAGAAGCGCGGGGTCAGCGCGATCGACTGGCCGTTGGTGATGAAGCGGTGATTGGCGCCGTCGCTGTCCATGATGGCGAGGCGCTTGACGCGGCGATCCTTGGGGCCGCTCTCCGCGATATAGGCGATGCGGCTGTCGAAGAACGGGCTTTCGCCCGACAGACGCGCATAGATGGCGTCGGCGCATTTATGCGCGGCGCGGCGCCAGTCGCGCGGGGAAACGACATAGCCCTGCCGCGTCAGTTCCGATTGCAGCGCGACATCGTAGAGATAGCAGCCCACGGTGATGTCGTTGTCGCCGCCCGCCGAGCGGACGAAGCCGTGCACCAGCGCCTCATAGCCCGACCAGCTGCCGAAATTGGGCGCGGTGACCTCCGCCATCGAGACGGCGCGCATGCCGGACGGGCCGGACGGCGCGAACAGGCCGGAGCCCTTGAGGTCGTCGGCAATGACCTGCGCGATCTTCTGCCCCAGTTCCTGCGTGGTCCCGGCGGGCGTCGTGACGACCTGGCTGGTCGGCAGCGACGGCACGGCGATCCTGAGCGCGTTGGAGCCGCTGTCGTCGGTAACGTCGACGGACAGCTGCGCATGGGCGGCCATGGGGAGGACGGACGCGGCGAACAGCAGGCCGAGCAGCGCCGTCATCCGGGTCTTGAGCGGTGCGATACGGATCATTGCGAGAGCCTCTTGTCGAAGGTGAGCTGAAGGAACTGCCAGCTGGAATAGAATTGCGCGGGCAGGTTGAAGGGGGCGGCAAGGCGGATCGCCTTCACCGCCTGTTCCTGATGCAGGCGCACCTGCGTGCGGTTGCTGGCGGTGACGCCCAGCGTATCGACGATTTCCGGCGCGCCGACGACCGATCCGTCGCGCGCCAGCTTCACATTGACGATGGTGCGCAGCGATTCCACATCGGCGCCGGTCGGCGCCTTCCAATGCGGTTTCAACTGGCGGCGGATTTCCGCGTCGAGCGCGCTTTTCTGCGCCGGGCCGAGCGCCGCCGCGGTCGCGCCCTCGCTCGGCTTGCTGGCGGGCGAGGTGCTGCGGCTGGCGGATTTCATCCAGTCGCTGGTGTCGAGCTTCAGCTTCGATCCGCTGGATCTGGCGGCCTGTCCCTTGTCGGCGGCGGTCGCGGTGCTGGCGGTCTTCGCGTTGCTCGGTGTGGCGGCGGGCTTGGCCGGCGCCTTGGCCTGCGTCCTGGCCGGTTCGGGCTTCTTCGTGTCGGGCTTGGCCGGAGCCTTGGGCGCGGGCTTGGGCTTGGCCGGTTCCGGCTTTTTCGGCACGGGCTTGGGAGTCGGCTTGGGCGCGGGCTGCTCGACCGGTTTGGGGCGCGGCGTCGGGGCCGGAGGCGGCGGCGGGGCGGGCTGCGGCTCAGGCTGGGCGACGCTTTCGGCCGGGGCGGGCGCCGCCTGTTCGGGCGGGCCTTCGACCTCGCCGGGCGTGGGCGGCGGCGGTTCGGGCGACAGCTTGGGCGCCATCGATTGCAGGGCAACGGCATCGGCGATCGACACCTCGATCGGCTTGGTGTCGAGCGTGATCTTCTTGGGCGTCACCCAACTGCTGGAAAGCGCCGCGAACAGCAGCACATGGGCCGCGCTCGCGATGCCAAGACCGATTTTATCCGCGCGTTCCATCGCCTCAGCCTAGGGGCTTCATTCTGAACCGCCGCTGACGGAGGGCGCGTCGGACGCCGCCGTGCTGACCAGCGCGACCCGGTTGAGGCCCGCGCGGTTCAACTCGCCCAGCACGCGCGACACGCGGCCATAATCGATCGCCTCGTCGGCGCGCAGGTAGATTTGCGGCGCTTCCAGCCCGGCGCGGGCGGCGGCCAGCGTGTCGAGCCTTTCGGGCAGCTCGTCCTCCGTCACCTCCGTCTCGTTGAGGAACAGATGCCCCTGCGCGTCGAGCGAGATGATCGTCGGCTTTTCCTCCGCATCCAGCGCCTTGGCGCGGTTTTCGGGCAGCTTCACCGGCACGCCGGTGATCAGCAGCGGCGCCGTCACCATGAAGATGATGAGCAGCACCAGCATCACGTCGACCAGCGGCGTGACGTTGATGTCCGCCATCGGCTGGCGCCGCCGGCCGCGTTTGGCGGAGGGGGAGGGACCCATCGCCATCAGCTGTGCTCCAGTTCCCGGCTCAGCGTCGCGTAGAAGGTGTCGGCGAAGCGGTTGAGGCCGGATTCGACCTTGTTGATCGCGTGGCTGAAGCGGTTATAGGCGATCACCGCCGGAATGGCCGCGAACAGGCCGATGGCGGTCGCGAACAGCGCCTCGGCGATGCCGGGCGCGACGACGGCGAGGCTGCTGTTCTGCTGCGCCGCGATCGCGGTGAAGCTGCGCATGATGCCCCAGACCGTGCCGAACAGGCCGACGAAGGGCGCGACCGCGCCGACGGTCGCCAATATGTTGAGCCGGTCGGACAGCAGGTCCACCTCGCCGCCCACGGCGCTCGACAGCGCGGTGGAGATGCGGTCGCGCGCGCCCTCGCGGTCCACCACCTTCTGCTTGGTGGAGCGGCGCCATTCGGTGATCCCGGCCTGGAGCACGCGCGCGCTCGGCAGGTTTTCCTTGCCCCGGTTTTCGAAAAAGCGGTCGATATCGTCGGTGCGCCAGAATTCCTGCTCGAACTTCAGGCATTTGCGGCGGATGCCGGACAATGAGAAGCCGAAGCCGATGATGATCGCCCAGGTCCAGATGCTGGCGAGCAACAGGCCCGCCATCACGACCTTGACGACGATATCGGCCTGCATGAACAGGGTATAGGGCGAAAGGGTCGCCGCGGCGTTGGCGGACAGATCGACGATGGGCACGGTCATGGGTGGATATCTTCCCCTTGGGCAATGCGGGTGAACAGCGCGACCCAGGGCTTGGGCTGCCGCTTGGGGCGGCCCTGGGGCGACAGGAAGGCGACGCGAACCTCCGCGCGGGTGAGCAGGTCGGCGCCGCGCGCCATGTCCTGCGTCATAGTGACGGTGGCGCCGGAAATCTGCGCGACGCGGCTGGTGACGATCAGGTCGTCGTCCAGCTTGGCGGGCAGGCGATAGTCGATGGCGAGGCGGGTGACGGCATAGACGCCCTCCCCGCCGTCGAGCGCGCCGCGCTGGTCGATGCCGATCAGTCGCAGCATGTCCGACCGGGCGCGCTCCATATAGCGCAGATAATTGGCATGATAGACGATGCCGCCCGCGTCCGTATCCTCGAAGAAGATGCGCACGGGATAATGATGCACGCCCCCGACGAAACGGCCGGAAGCAGGCGCTGGCAGGTCGGATGGGGGCGGCGGCGCTGACATCGGCCCTTGTCTAGACGACCGGCGAGTCGTTGGCAAAGCCCCAAATGCGTCTTGACGTCACTAAAGCCGGTTTCGTCGCTTTCGACCCTGACCTTCTCCGTCATGCAGCGCAGGCTGGCATCTGTGGAGATGGCGCGCGACACGGCTTGCGGCCCCAGCCTGCGCTGGGGCGACAGGCTTGAAACAAACGGTGATATCAAGAACCGTTCGCCCTGAGCCCTTCGACAAGCCAGCCCGAACGGAGTTGAAGTGGCAGCTTTCACTTGAACCTTTCCCGAAGGAAAGGCCCGCCCGCCCCGTCAGATATCGAACAACCCGTCCTGCACCGAGGGCGGCGGGTTGAGGCCCAGATGCTTCCACCCGCCCGCGTTGAGGCAGCGGCCCCGCGCCGTGCGGGCGATCAGGCCGAGCTGGATCAGATAGGGCTCGATCACCTCTTCTATTGTGTCGCGCGGTTCGGAAAGCCCGGCGGCCAGCGTTTCGACGCCGACCGGGCCGCCCTTGTAGATATCCGCGATCATCATCAGATAGCGCCGGTCCATCGCGTCGAGGCCGAGCGCATCGACCTCCAGCCGGTTGAGCGCGGCATCGGCGATGCGTGCATCGACGGTCGCGGCGCCCGCGACATCGGCGAAATCGCGCACCCGGCGCAGCAGCCGTCCGGCGATGCGGGGCGTGCCGCGCGAGCGGCGGGCGACCTCGATCGCGCCGTCCTCGCTCATGACAAGGCCGAGCAGGCGCGCGGCGCGCGTCACCACCAGCGTCAGCTCGTCCACCGTATAGAATTGCAGCCGCACCGGAATGCCGAAGCGGTCGCGCAGCGGCGTCGTCAGCAGCCCCTGCCGCGTCGTCGCGCCGACCAGCGTGAATTGCGGCAGGTCGATCCGCACCGAGCGCGCCGAGGGGCCCTCGCCGATCATGATGTCGAGCGCGCGGTCCTCCATCGCGGGGTAGAGGATTTCCTCGACCGCCGGATTGAGGCGGTGGATTTCGTCGACGAACAGCACGTCGCCCTCATCCAGATTGGTGAGGAGCGCGGCGAGGTCGCCCGCCTTGGCGATGACCGGGCCGGAAGTGGCGCGAAAGCCCACGCCCATTTCCTTCGCGACGATCTGCGCCAGCGTCGTCTTGCCGAGGCCGGGCGGACCGAAGAACAGCACATGGTCGAGCGCCTCGCCGCGTCCCTTCGCGGCCTCGATGAAGATGCGCAGATTATCGCGCGCGCCCTTCTGCCCGATGAACTCCTCAAGGCTCTTCGGCCGCAGCGCGGCATCCATATCCTCGCCCCGGCGGGCGGGCGTGATAAGGCGGTCGGCGTCGGTCATCGGTGCGTGCTTCCGGCTGTTCCTGTCATTGCCCGATCCCTCATTCTGCTCCCGCCTTCCGGAATGCGGCCCTTGCATCCTGCGCATGATGGACGATGCGTATGACCAGCACCTCATTCCCCGTCACGCGATAGAACAGCCGATGCCGCATGTGGACGAAACAGCGGATGGCCCGCCCCAATTCGGCCCGTTCCGCGCCTGCCAGCGGATGGGCGCGCAACAGGGCGAACGCCTCGTGAAAACCGCGTATATATTCGTCCGCGGCATCCTCTCCGAACCGTTCGACGCCGTAGGCGTCGATTGCGGCCAGATCCTCACTGGCCGCCTTCGTCAGCCTAAGCCGGTTTTCGCTGCGCCCGCCTTTTGGCGATGAGGGTTTCGATGACGGCTTCCGGTTCGTCATCGACCGCTCCCGACGCCAGCCCTTCGGCGATCAGGCCGCGCAGCCATTGGATTTCCTCTTTCGACGCATCCTGATCCCGCCGGACGAGATCGCGGATATAGTCGCTGGCGCTGCTGTACCGCCCTTCGGTGACGCGGTTGTCGATCCAGCTCTTGAGCGCGGGGGGAATGGAGATATTGAGTTGGGACATGGCAGGATTATAGGAATATGCACGAATTTGTCCATAGAATATGGAATTTCGCGCATCACTTCGCCGCCTTCCGCAGCGCAAGGCGGACCAGCGCGTCGAGGGTGGCACCGTCGCCCAGCTCGCTTTCCGCCGCCGCCACCGCCGTAGAGGCTTCGGCGGGCTTGAAGCCGAGGCTGGCGAGCGCGCTGATCGCGTCGGCGGCAAGGCCGCCCGCGGGCGTCGCCGCGATCGCTGCGCCGCCAACGCCTCCAAAGGCCGTGCCGCCCGCGATGGTGCCGGTCTTGTCCTTCAGCTCGCGCACGATGCGCTCGGCCAGTTTCGGGCCCACGCCGTTGGCGCGTGCCACCATCGCCTTGTCCTGCGTGGCGATGGCGCGGTGCAATTCCGCCCCGTCGAGCGCCGACAAGATCGCGAGCGCCACGCGCGCGCCCACGCCCTGCACGCCGGTCAGCAGGCGGAACCAGTCCCGCTCGCCCGCGCTGGCGAAGCCGACGAGGCGGATGAAATCCTCCGCCACCAGCATCTCGGTATGCACCGTCACCGCTTCGCCCACCGGGCCGAGCGCCGCCAGCGTCCGCGTCGAGGCGCCGAACAGATAGCCCACGCCCCCCACGTCGACCACCGCATGGTCGAGGCCGGTGCTGGCGAGCAGCCCTTTGAGATGCGCGATCATCGGATGCCGCGAGGAGGGAAGGGGGCGATCTGGACCATGGGATGATCCTTAGCCATGTTCACCCTTCGTTTCCAAGCAAAATATGCGCCGCGCGCGCAGGCGCGAAAGCGATTGGCGGCGCGGCCGGATCGCAATATGGCAGGGGACATGCCGACGATATTGCTGCTCATCGCTTCCAATTTCTTCATGACGATCGCCTGGTACTGGCATCTGAAAGGGGGCATGGCGCGCCCGCTGATGACGGTGATCCTCATCAGCTGGGCCATCGCCTTCGTCGAATATTGTCTTGCCGTGCCCGCCAACCGGATCGGCTATGCGCAGGGCTGGTCCGGCGGCCAGCTCAAGATCGCGCAGGAGGTGATCGCGCTGGCGGTGTTCGGCCTGTTCATGGTGCTGGTGCTGAAGGAGCCGCTGGGCTGGCGCCACGCCGGCGCCTTCGCCTGCCTGATCGGCGCGGCTGCGTTCATGTTCGCGGGGAAGTGAGGGGCGTACGAAGCCCAACGGCTATACTTCCCTTCCTTTAAAGAGGACAGGGCTTCGACAAGCTCAGCCCGAACGGCAGGAAGAGTGGTAGATAACCACCCAAATCAATCATATATTTCCCGTCATGCCGGCGCAGGCTGGCATCTCTGGGGAATTGGTTCCCTGTAACCGGGAATGATGCCAGCCTGCGCTGGCATGACGATGAAAGGGAGCGTCAGAACCTAACCCGCCCCAGCGCCTTCGCACTGGCCTGCATATGCGCGTGGGTGATGGCGACGGCGAGGGCGTCGGCGGCGTCGGGGCCGGAGATCTTCGCGCCGGGCAGCAGGCGGGCGACCATCGCGTGGACCTGATCCTTGCTGGCATTGCCGACGCCGACCACCGATTTCTTGACCAGCCGCGCCGCATATTCGCCGACCTGCATGCCCGACCGCGCCGCGTTGAGCAGCACGACGCCGCGCGCCTGCCCCAGCTTCAGCGTCGATTGCGGGTTGGCGTTGACGAACACCTCCTCGACCGCCGCGCCGGTGGGACGATGCTCAAGGATGAGGTCGGTCAGCGCCGCATCCAGCGCGACCAGCCGCTCCGGCAGGGCGGCGGCGGTTTCGGTCCTGATCTGGCCGTTGGCGATATGGCTGAGGCGGTTGCCGTCGGCGAAGATCAGGCCCCAGCCGGTCGTGCCGAGGCCGGGGTCGAGGCCCAGGATGATCATGGCGCGCCGATGAAGGCGCGGATGGCCGGCCCCTCCCCGGAGCGAGGTGGGGCCACAGGGCTCATCCCAGCTTCGCCATCACCTCGTCGGAGACTTCGTAATTGCCCCAGACGGTCTGCACGTCGTCGTCATCCTCCAGCGTGTCGATCAGCTTCATCAGCGTTCCGGCGCTGCCTTCGTCCACCTCTATCGTCGTCTGCGGCCGCCAGGCGAGCTTGGCCGAATCCGCCGGACCCAGCACCTCTTCCAGCGCCTTGGCGACCTCGTGTAGCGCGTCCATCGCCGTCCAGATCTCGTGCTCGTCCTCGTCCGAGGAGACATCCTCGGCCCCGGCTTCGAGCGCGGCCTCGAAAATCTTCTCCGCATCGCCCGCGGCGGCCGGATAGGTGATGAGGCCCATGCGGTCGAAGCCGTGGCTGACCGCGCCGGACGCGCCCAGATTGCCGCCATTCTTGGCGAAGGCGGTGCGCACATTGGTGGCGGTGCGGTTGCGGTTGTCGGTCAGCGCCTCGACGATGATCGCCACGCCCTGCGGGCCATAGCCCTCATAGCGGACTTCCTCGTAATTCTCGCCCTCGCCCTTCGTCGCCTTGTCGATCGCGCGCTGGATATTGTCCTTCGGCATCGACTGCGCCTTGGCGGCATTGACCGCGAGCCGCAGGCGGGGGTTCATGTCCGGGTCGGGCATGCCCATCTTCGCCGCCACGGTAATCTCGCGGCTCAGCTTCGAAAACATGGCGGAGCGCTTCTTGTCCTGCGCGCCCTTGCGGTGCATGATGTTCTTGAATTTGCTATGGCCTGCCACGGGCCGCTCCCTCATTATAGGTGAATGGATTATCGCCGCGCTCTCTAGCGGGCGCGGGGCGGGATCGCAAGGTCGGGAGGGCCGTGCGCCCGGAAGGCGAGGCCGCCGGTCAGAGGGTGACCGCCGTGCCCGTCGCGGACACCATCAGCATCGATCCGTTCGACCCCAGCACCTCATAATCGAGGTCGACGCCGATCACCGCATTGGCGCCCAGCTCGACCGCACGCATGCGCATCTCGCCCAGCGCCTGTTCGCGCGCGCGTTGCAGCACGTCCTCATAGGCGCCCGCGCGGCCGCCGACGAGGTCGCGGATGCCCGCGAAGAGATCGCGGAACACATTGGCGCCGACGATCACTTCGCCGGTGACGATGCCGTGATAGCGGCGGGCCGGGCGGCCTTCGACGCCGGGCGTGGTGGTGACGATCATTTCGCCGCCGCCGCCGCTGCCGTTCGAATCGGAAGATCCCCAGGGGGATTGCGCCATGATTGCTCTCCTCTTTCGGGCGCCCGGCCCCGCGCGTGCCTATTCGATGCCGAGCGCGTTCTTGTAGGTCTCCAGCAGCGCCTCGGCTTCCTGGCGGACATGGCTTTCCAGCTTCCGCAGGCGCACGATCGCGCGCATCGTCTTCACGTCATAGCCGTTCGCTTTCGCCTCAAGATAGACATCCTTGATGTCGTCGGCGATCCCCTTTTTCTCTTCCTCCAGGCGCTCGATGCGCTCGATGAAAAGGCGCAGCTGTTCGGCGGCGACATTGCCTTCGCTCATGTGATAAATCCCCAGGCTGAATCGTGGTGACAGAAAGAAAGGCGACGTCCTTAATCGCTCGCGCGGTTTCTGGCTATGCTTTCTTCCATCCGCGCGAGCTGTTCGGGCGTCGCCTCGCCCTGATGCTTCGCCTTCCACTCCGCATAGGGCATGCCGTAGACGGCGTGGCGCGCCTCTTCCCGGCTCATCCGCCCATCGGCCTCGGCCACCCAGTCGGCGAGGCAGTTGCGGCAGAAGCCCGCCAGCCCCATCAGGTCCACATTCTGCGCGTCGGTGCGGTGGCGCAGATGGCGGATTAGCCTGCGAAAGGCGGCGGCTGCCGCTGCGTCATTGATTATCGGTTCTTCCATGCTAGGGTTCCTGCGTCATATTCCTGTCGTGCAGCGGGGATAGCGCCTCATCCTGTCGATGAAAACAGCGGCGGTGCGCAAGCCGTCCGAAGGGATCGTTAAAGGAGCTGTCTTGAAAAGCCTTCCCCCTCGTGCGCGGAAAGTCCGCATTCTTTCTACCCTCGGTCCCGCAAGCTCCGACCCGGCGACGATCCGCGAGCTGTATCTGGCGGGGGCCGACGCTTTCCGCCTCAACATGAGCCATGGCACGCATGACGACCATGCCGCCAACCTCGCCCATATCCGCGCGCTGGAAAAGGAATATGGGCGGCCGATGACGATCCTGGCCGACCTTCAGGGGCCCAAGCTGCGCGTCGGCAGCTTCGCCAACAATCTGGTGACGCTGAAGGCGGGGCAGAGCTTCGTGCTGGATCGCGACGACACGCCCGGCGACGCCAGCCGCGTCACCCTGCCCCATGTCGAGATCTATGAGGCGCTGAAGGCCGGCACCCGGCTGCTGCTGGACGACGGCCGGCTGGTGCTGCGCGTGCGGGAGGTCGACGACAATCGCATCGAAACCGTCGTCGAGGTGGGCGGGGCGCTTTCCAACCGCAAGGGCGTCAACGTGCCGGACGTCGTGCTGCCGCTCGCCGCGCTGACGGACAAGGACCGGCGCGACCTGTCCTTCGCCATGCAGCTGGGCGTGGACTGGGTGGCGCTGAGCTTCGTGCAGCGCCCGGAGGATCTGGCCGAGGCGCGGCGGCTGATGGGCGGCCATGGCGCGCTGATGGCCAAGATCGAGAAACCGGCGGCGATCCAGCGGCTGGACGAGATACTGGAACTGGCCGACGGCGTGATGGTGGCGCGCGGCGATCTGGGCGTCGAGCTGCCGCCCGAGGCGGTGCCCCCTCTTCAGAAACAGATCGTCGCGGCAGCACGGCGCATGGGGCGCCCGGTGGTGGTCGCGACCCAGATGCTCGAATCGATGATCAAGGCGCCGACCCCGACCCGTGCCGAGGTGTCCGACGTCGCCACCGCCGTTTATGACGGGGCGGACGCGATCATGCTGTCGGCCGAGACGGCGGCGGGCGATTTCCCGCGCGAGGCGGTGGCGATGATGGACGGCATCGCCCGCACCGTCGAGACCGGGCCGGGCTATCTCGACCGGCTGCATTTCACCCAGACCAAGCCCGACGCGACCACCGCCGACGCGCTGGCCGAGGCGGCGGGCAGCATCACCCGGACGGTGAGCGCGCGGGCGATCGTCTGCTTCACGCTGAGCGGCAGCACGGTGCGCCGCGTCTCGCGCGAGCGGCCGCACACGCCGATCCTGGCGCTGACCCCGCGCGCGGAAACGGCGCGGCGCATGGGGCTGTTCTGGGGCGTGCATGCGGTGCGCACCAAGGATGTCGGCAGCTTCGAAGAAATGGTCGGCAAGGCCCGCCGCATGGCGCTGCGCCACAAGCTGGCCGAGGGCGGCGACAAGATCATCGTGCTGGCGGGCGTGCCGTTCGGAACGCCGGGGTCGACCAATGTGATCCACGTCGCCCATCTGCGCGGCGATGAGCTGAAGGGGCATGATTGAGGGAGGTGGATTTCGGCCAGAACGGACCTTTGCCTTCATCGTCACCCTGAACTTGGTTAGCTGCACTGGCCTTCGGCTCAGGGTCCATTTCACCGGATTGAGCGGAGGAGTGTGGGGCTTGATGGATGCTGAAACAAGTTCAGCATGACGGTTGAGGCTATGTCAGTTTTCCACCCCCTCTCACGTCATGCCAGCGCAGGCTGGCATCTCAGGAGGCGGTGCGCGCATGGTCCGCGACCCCAGCCTGCGCTGGGGTGAAGATAAGGGGCGAGGTCCAATCTCGGCTTCCCGCCGCGATGCCTTCCCTCTCGCAAACACGAAAAACCCGGCCTTTCGACCGGGTTTCGTCATGCATCAATCACCAACCGGCAGGCGCAAGGCCGCCGCTGGCGGGGCGATCAGCCCTGACGCGCCTTGAAGCGGCGATTCGTCTTGTTGATGACATAGGTACGACCGCGACGACGGATCACGCGGTTGTCCCGGTGGCGGTCCTTCAGTGACTTCAGCGAGTTGCGGATCTTCATGACGCAGCCTTCGATAATGATTCTGTGGTACGGAAATTCGAAGCGCAGCCCCTATGGCGCTTGGGCCCCAAAGTCAAGCGCGAGCGGCGCGGCGGCGAAATATTCCGGCGCGGGCCCGGCCTCATGCTCTCTTGTTCATCTTCCGTGCAGGGATAATATGGGCAAGGAAAGGAAAATGCGGTCGCGGCGACCGGTTTTCGGCAAATGCGGAGAAGAAACTATGTCCCGGCACCTCAGCCTTGCAGTGATGGCGATGATGGGCGGGCTGGCCCTTTCCGGCTGCGCGGCCTCGATCCCGCCGGTGGAGGTCACGCGCTTCCACGCGCCGGGCGCGGCGGTGCCCCGGACCGGCGGCATCGTCGTGGAGCCGCAGCCCGGCCCGCGCGACGACAGCATCGAATATCGCACCTTCGCGGGCGCCGTCGCGCAGGAATTGCAGCGTGTCGGCTTCACCGACGAAACGGGCCGCCAGACGCTGCGCGCCAGCGATTATGTCGCGCTGATCGCCTACGACCGGGAGGTGCGCTCGCCGCTCGACGCCGGGGGCCGTTCGCCGGTCAGCGTCGGCGTGGGCGGCGCGACCGGCAGCTATGGCAGCGGCCTTGGCGTCGGCATCGGCATCAACCTGTCCGGCAAGCCCAAGGACGTGGTCGTCACCCGCCTGTCGGTGCAGATCCGCCGCCGGGCCGACAGCCAGCCGGTATGGGAAGGCCGCGCCGAGACCAGCGCCAAGGTCGGCACCCCGGCCTCTCAGGCGGGGCTGTCCGCCGGCAAGCTCGCGGCGGCGCTGTTCAAGGACTATCCGGGCCGGTCGGGCGAGACTATAACCGTCAAATGACCCTATCGATCAGCAGCGCCTTCGACGCGGGCAATATCCGCATCCTTTCCATCGACACCGCCGCGCCCGTCTGGCGGGCGGAGCTGGAGATATTGAGGGATCAGGACAGCGATTTCTATCAATGGTTCCATTTCCGCGTGGCGGGCGCCGCCGGGCGGCAGGTGGAACTCGTCCTCACCAATTGCGCCGGATCCGCCTATCCCGACGGCTGGCCGAACTACAGGGCGCGGGTGAGCGAGGATCGCGAGAACTGGTGGCTCGCCGATACCGATTATGCCGACGGCCGGCTGACGATCCGCGTGGAGCCGGACGGCAACGCGCTGTGGGTCGCCTATTTCGCGCCCTATTCGATGGAGCGCCATCATGACATGGTGGCATGGGCCGGGCGCCAGCCGGGCGTGACGCAGAAGGAACTGGGGCTGACGCTCGACTGCCAGCCGCTCGACCTGCTGACGCTGGGCGAGGGGGAAAAGCAGGTCTGGCTCTACGCGCGCCAGCATCCGGGCGAGACGATGGCCGAATGGTGGATGGAAGGCGCGCTGGAACGGCTGTGTGATCCGGAGGACAGCGTGGCGCGGCTGCTGCGCGGACAAGCGACCTTCCACATCGTGCCGAACATGAACCCGGACGGCAGCAGACGCGGCCATCTGCGCACCAATGCGGTGGGCGTGAACCTCAACCGCGAATGGCACGCGCCCTCGCTGGAGCGCAGCCCGGAGGTCTATCTGGTACGCGCGGAGATGGACCGCACCGGCGTCGATTTCGCGATGGACGTGCATGGCGACGAGGCGATCCCCGCGGTGTTCATCGCCGGGTTCGAAGGAATACCGTCGCTGCGGCAGGACCGGCTCGACCTATACAATCGCTATCGTGACCTGCTGGCCGCGCGCACGCCGGATTTCCAGACGCGGATCGGCTATCCCGCCGCGCCGCCGGGCCGGGCGAACCTTTCCATGTCCACCGCGCAGGTGGCGGAGCGCTATGGCGCGGTGGCGATGACGCTGGAAATGCCGTTCAAGGATCATGACGACCTGCCCGACGAGGACTATGGCTGGTCCCCGGCGCGCTCGGCCCAGCTCGGCAAGGACTGCCTCGCCGCGCTGGCGGAGATCATCGACGAGATTTGAGGCTGGAGCTTCTATGGCAACGGGGCGTCCCGCAATACCGGCGCCCCGGTCATCGGATTGACGAGCGTGACATTCTCCAGCGCCTGTATGCGCCATTCTCCTTCGCGGCGGGTCACGACCGCCAGGATTATCGTATCGACCTGATGCGGCCCCTCAGGGTGAGCCTGTCCCGCGCTGAGGCGTGACCAGAAGTGGAGGATCGCGGCATCCTTGCCGATCCGATCGATATCGGGCGCGGCGTTGGCGAGGGTCGAATCGCTGTAGACCGAGGCATGGATGCGGGCATGACCGGCGACGATCCGGTCAACCCCGCGCCAATAGGTACCGAACCGGTTCACGAAGCTGGCATCGGCGTGGAACAGCCGCCCGAACGCCTCCATGTCGTGGGCGTTCCAGGCGGCCTCGAACCGGGCGGGAATATCCTCCGGGCCTGTTTCGCTTGCCATCTCACTGGTCCTTCAACACACCATGGCCCCGCCTGCTGACAGGGCCATGGTTTCCGGAATCAACCGAACACTTCCTCGAACAGCGCCTGCATCGCCTTCCAGCTGCGGTTGTTGGTCGAAGGCTGGAAGCCGAAGCTCCTGTCGTCCTTCAGCGGCACGTCGTTGGCGGTGAAGGCGTGGCCGGTGTGGCCATAGGCGATCAGTTGCCAGTCGGCGCCGCTCTCGTTCAGCTCATTGGCCAGCGCGACGGTCGCGTCGGGCGGGCAGAGCGGGTCGTTCCAGCCATGGCAGACCAGCAGCTTCGCGGTGATCGGCTTGTTGGGGAAGGGCGGCGCGTCATAGACGCCGTGGAAGCTGACGCCGGCGAGAATATCCGCGCCCGCGCGCGCCAGATCGAGCACGCATTTGCCGCCCGCGCAAAAACCGATCGCGCCGCAGCGCGCCGCATCCACGCCCGGCAGCTTGCGCAACTCCGCCAGCGCGTCGAGCAGCCGGTCGCGCATCGCCGCGCGGTCCGCGGTCAGCTCGGCGAGATATTCGCCCGCCTTCGGGTCGCCCATGCCGGACGCGCGCTTGCCCTGGCCGTAATAATCGACCACCAGCACCTTGAAGCCCATCGCCGCCAATTGCTCCGCCTTGGCGAAATCCCATTCCTTGGTGCCCAGGAAATTGGGGAAGAGCAGCATGCCCGGCTGCGTGCCCGCCGCCGGATCGTAGACGGCCATGGATTCGAAGGGGCCGCCGGGGCCTTCATGCAGGACGACGTGGCGTTCGATGCTCATCACTCTTTCTCCCTATCCGTGATTCTGAAAATCCCTCACGTTATTGCCGCGCGGGCGACCCCGCACAAGTTGCGTTGTGGCAAGATCGCGCTATGAGGGCGGCTTCACGCCGATCCTATCTGCGCAGGGACAACCATCTACAGGGACAAGGAGCCGCGATGCCCGTTCTCGTTCTTATCCGTCATGGCCAGTCGGCCTGGAATCTCGAAAACCGTTTCACCGGCTGGTGGGATGTGGACGTCACCGAAAAGGGCGCGGAGGAAGCGCGCGCGGCGGGCCGCCTGATGAAGGAAAAGGGCCTCGATTTCGACTGCTGCTTCACCTCGGTCCAGACCCGCGCGATCAAGACGCTGCATCTGGCGCTGGAGGAAATGGGGCGGCTGTGGCTGCCGGTCGAGAAGGACTGGCGCCTCAACGAGCGGCACTATGGCGGCCTGACCGGCCTCAACAAGGCGGAAACGGCGGCCAGGCATGGCGACGAACAGGTGCATATCTGGCGCCGCAGCTTCGACGTGCCGCCCCCGCCGCTGGAGCCGGGCGGCGAGTTCGACCTGAGCAAGGACCGCCGCTATGCGGGAATCGCGATCCCGGCGACGGAGAGCCTCAAGGACACCATCGCCCGCGTGCTGCCCTATTGGGAAAGCCGCATCGCGCCGGAGCTGAAGGCGGGCAGGCGCGTCGTCATCTCCGCCCACGGCAACTCGCTGCGCGCACTGGTGAAGCATCTGTCGAACATTCCCGACGACGAGATCACCGGCCTCGAAATCCCGACCGGCCAGCCGATCGTCTACCAGTTGGACGACGCGCTGAACGCGACCGACCGCTATTATCTGTCCGAGCGGTAAGGCAGGGTTTCAACGGCGCTTTTGGGGCTTCCCGCCACCGCCGCTCCAGCGCAGGCTGGGGTCGCAGGCCATGGTGCGCACTGCCTCCCGAGATGCCAGCCTGCGCTGGCATGACGGGAATAATGGCTGGTTGGTGGGAACCCTCCTCCGTGCGCCCAGAGTCCTTCGACAGGCTCAGCCCGAACGGTTCCTTGTGCTCGCCATCTGCCGGACAAGCCGGAGCGATCAGGCTGCTTCGATGTCGTGGGGCGTGGGGAGAGGCTTGGCGGCCGGCGCGGGCTGGGTCTGTTGCCCGGCCTGCCAGGCGCGCTTGCGGATGTACATGTCGGCGTCGGCGCGCTCTATCAGCGAATCCTCGGTGTCGTGCGGGCGCAGCATGGTCAGGCCGATTGCGGCCGATACCGGCAGCGCTTCCCCCGCGAACAGGCAGGGCGTGCGGTGCATCACGTCGGCCAGCTGCTGCGCCTTGGCGGCGGCCTGGTCCTCCGCCACTTCCTCCAGGATGATCGCGAATTCGTCGCCCCCGATGCGCGCGGCGACGTCGGTGGCGCGGATGTTCGCCTGCACGATCCCCGCGATGTGGATCAACGCATAATCCCCCGCGCTGTGGCCGAACAGGTCGTTGATATATTTCATCCGGTTCACGTCGATGAACAGCACCGCGGCCTTGGTGTTGTACCGCTGTGCGCGCACGAGTCGCTCGCTGAGCGCGGTCAGGAAATAGCGCCGGTTGAACAGCGGGGTCAGGGTGTCGCGCACGGCGACCCGCTCCAGCTCCGCATTGGCGATGCGCAGCATCCGCAATTCCCGCCGCAGTGTGGAAATCTCGTTCCGCAACTCCTTGATGGTGAGGGACTTTTCATCCTCGTCCATCACGGTTTCCGCATGGAAGGCAGGAAGGGGCGCGGGCCGGGACTGAGCGTCAGCATCCCCTGCTTGCGGGCTGTGTGCAACCACTTTCTGGGTCCCCCTTCCATCCATACGGGCAGCCCGTCCTATAGCGGATTTCGCCGCCGCCGTCAGCACCGCATCCCGTCCCCATCATCGTCGCGGCGGGGCGTTCTGTCCTGTCGGGGGACAGTCGGCGGCATCGGCGCCGCATGCGCTCGCGGCGGAAGAAGGGCCGAAGGAAGAGGCTATTGCAGCGCGAATCGATGTTGGGCATTGCCCCATGGGCCTGCGCTGGTTAAGGCCCGGAACGAACCGGTTTTGGAACAGGATGAAGAATGGCGGGGGAAAAGGCGCTGCACGATGATCGGACGGACGCTGTCGGAAAGGACAGGGCGGTGGTCGGCGTCATCATGGGCAGCCGGTCGGACTGGGAAACCATGCAGCATGTCAGCGCGACGCTGGCGGCGCTGAAGATCCCGCACGAATGCAAGGTCGTCTCCGCCCATCGCACGCCCCAGCGGCTCTATGATTATGCAACCGGCGCGGTCGATCGCGGCCTCAAGGTGGTGATCGCGGGCGCGGGCGGCGCGGCGCACCTGCCGGGCATGGCGGCGAGCATGACGCGCCTGCCGGTGCTGGGCGTGCCTGTCGAATCCAAGGCGCTCAAGGGCATGGACAGCCTGCTTTCCATCGTCCAGATGCCCGCCGGCATCCCGGTCGGCACGCTGGCCATCGGCCGCGCCGGGGCGGTCAACGCCGCGCTGCTCGCCGCCGCGATGCTGGCGACCACGGACGAGGCGCTCGCCGCCCGGCTCGACGCCTGGCGCGCGAAGCAGACCGCCGATGTCGCGCAGGAGCCCGAATGAGCGTGCTGCCTCCCGGTTCGGTGATCGGTATATTGGGCGGCGGCCAGCTCGGCAGGATGCTGGGCGTGGCGGCCGCGCAGCTGGGCTATCGCACCCATGTCTATGTGCCCGAAGCGACCGGCCCCGCCGCCGATTGTTGCAGCTTCTGGACGCAGGGCGCCTATGAGGACGCCGCCGCGCTCGGCGCCTTCGCCGATGCGGTGGACGTGCTGACCTATGAATTCGAGAATGTCGACAGCGGTGCGATCGAGACGCTGGCCGGGCATGGCGTGGTCCGCCCGCCGGTCGATGCGCTGCGAATCGCGCAGGACCGGCTGCGGGAAAAACACTATGTGACCGGCCTTGGCGGGCGCACCGCGCCCTTCGCCGCCGTGAACAGCATCGACGATCTGACCGCCGCGCTGGAGAAGATCGGCACGCCGTCGATCCTCAAGACCAACCGCTTCGGCTATGACGGCAAGGGGCAGGTGCGGATCGGCGAGGGAGCCGACGCCGCCGCCGCGTGGGATGCGGTGGGGCAGGTGCCCTCGATCCTCGAAGGCTTCGTGACCTTCGACCAGGAATTCTCCGTCATCCTCGTGCGCGGGGGCGATGGCGACGTCCGCTTCTGGGACAGCCCGGCCAATGTCCATGTCGACGGCATATTGGCGACCTCCACCGTGCCCGCCGGTCCGGCCATCGCCGCGCAGGTCGAGGAAGCGCGGGCGATGGCGCGCAAGGTCGCCGAGGCGCTCGATTATGTCGGCGTGCTGACGCTGGAATTCTTCGCGGGCGCTGCCGGGCCGGTGTTCAACGAAATGGCGCCGCGCGTCCACAATAGCGGGCACTGGACCATCGAGGGCGCGATTACCAGCCAGTTCGAAAACCATATCCGCGCGATCTGCGGCCTGCCGCTCGGCGATACCGGCCTGGCCGCGCGGGGCGTGGAGATGCGCAACCTGATCGGCGCGGACGCCCATGCGTGGCGCGATCTGCTGGCGGACCCCGTCAATCATCTGCATCTCTACGGCAAGCACGAGGCGCGCGCCGGACGCAAGATGGGCCATGTTACCCGGCTGGAGCTGTAAGGAAGGGCGCGGCGATGAATCACCCGGAAATCATCCTGATCTTCGCCCGCGCCGATAATGGCGTGATCGGGCGGGACGGGCGGCTGCCCTGGCATCTGCCCAGCGACCTGCGCCGCTTCAAGGCGCTGACTACGGGCAGCCCGATGATAATGGGGCGCAAGACGTTCGACAGCCTGCCCGGCCTGCTGGAAGGACGTCGCCATATCGTGCTGACCCGTGATGCCGGCTGGCAGGAGGACGGGGCGGAGGCGGTCGGCAGCCCGGAAGAGGCGATCCGCATCGCCAACGCCCCCCATATCGCGGTGATCGGCGGCGGCGAGATCTACAACCAGTTCCTGCCGGTCGCAGACCGGATCGAGCTGACCGAGGTGCATCTGGACGCGCAGGGCGACGTGACGATCCCCGCGCCCGACCCGACGGAGTGGCGGGAGGACGCGCGGCAGGATTTCCCCGCCGAGGGATCGCGCCCGGCTTACAGCTTCGTCACCTACCGGCGGCGGGGCGGCAAATGACGCAGGCCGCAGCGACCATCCCCCGGCTCGACAATCGCGAGGCGATGCCGCCGTCGCTGCGCGGCGCGATCATCGCCATGGGCAATTTCGACGGCTTCCATCGCGGCCATCAGGCGGTGGTGGGCCGGGCGATCCAATGGGCGCGGGACGAAGGGCGCCCGGCGATCGTCGCGACCTTCGACCCGCATCCGATGCGCCTGTTCCAGCCCGATGCGGAGCCGTTCCGCCTGACCACGCTCGACCAGCGCCAGCGCCTCTTCGCCGCCGCCGGGGCCGATGCGATGCTGGTGTTCCATTTCGACCATGAGCTTGCCTCCCACAGCGCGGCGGAGTTCATCGACATGCTGGTGACGCATATGGGCGCGGCCGGGGTGGTCACGGGCGAGGACTTCACCTTCGGCCGGGGGCGCAGCGGTTCCGTTGCGACGCTGGCCGAACTCGGCCCCGCCGCGGGCCTGCGCAACGAGGCGGTGGCGCCCGTCACCAGCGACAAGGGCGAGATCGTTTCCTCCAGCCTGATCCGCGAGGCGCTGAAATCCGGCGATTGCGCGACGGCGACCCGGCTGCTTAGTCGCCCCTTCGCGGTGCAGGGCGTGGTCCAGCATGGCGACAAGTTCGGGCGCAAGCTCAATTTCCCGACCGCCAATATCGACATGGGGCCCTATCTGCGTCCGGCCTATGGCGTTTACGCGGTGCGCGGGCTGCTGCCCGGCGGGTGGGTGGTCGACGGCGCGGCCAATCTCGGCATCCGCCCGATGATCGATCCGCCGCGAGAGGTGCTGGAGCCGCATTTCTTCGACTTTTCCGGCGACCTCTACGGCCAGACCATCGAGGTGCAGATGATCGCCTGGCTGCGCGGCGAGGGCAAGTTCGACGGCTTCGAGGCGTTGCAGCACCAGATCGCGCTGGATTGCGAGCATGCGCGGCAAATCCTTGCGGAGACGCCTCTGGTCGCCTAGAGCGCCATATTCCCATTGCCCCATTCGTGCCGAGCGGGGGCCGATCCGCCATCGCAGGCGCGGGCCGGGCGAAGCTCTTGGCGGATGGCTGTTGAGTGCTTGAGCGGATTATGACTGACGCGCCCGATTACAAGAATACCGTCTTCCTCCCCGTCACCGCTTTCCCGATGAAGGCGGGGCTTGCCCAGAAGGAACCGGCGATCGCCGCGAAGTGGGAAGCGGACGATCTTTACGGTCGGTTGCGGCAGGCGCGCGCGGGGCGGGAACGCTTCATCCTGCATGATGGCCCGCCTTATGCGAACGGCGATATCCACATGGGCCATGCGCTCAACAAGGTGCTGAAGGATATCATCGTCCGCTCGCAGTCGCTGCTGGGCAAGGATGCGCCCTATGTTCCCGGCTGGGATTGCCACGGCCTGCCGATCGAATGGAAGATCGAGGAGGAATATCGCAAGAAGAAGCTGAACAAGGACGAGGTCCCCGCGCAGGAATTCCGCGCGCAATGCCGCGCCTATGCCGACAAATGGGTCGATGTGCAGAAGGAGCAGTTCAAGCGCCTCGGCGTGATGGGCGACTGGAACGATCCTTACCTGACGATGAAGTTCGAGGCGGAGGCCGCGATCGTCGGCGAGTTGCTGAAATTCGCGGAGACGGGCCAGCTCTATCGCGGCGCCAAGCCGGTGATGTGGTCGCCGGTCGAAAAGACCGCGCTGGCCGAGGCGGAAGTCGAATATGAGGATGTCGTCTCGACGCAGATCGATCTGGCGTTCGAGATCGTCGAAGCGCCGAACGCGCCGGAACTGGTCGGCGCCCATGCGGTGATCTGGACGACGACCCCGTGGACGATCCCCGTCAATCAGGGCCTCGCCTATGGGGAGGCGGTCGATTATGTGATGCTGACTGCCGATCGCACATATCTGGTGGCCGAGGCGCTGGCCGACCAGTTCGCCGCGCGCGCTGGGCTGACCGTCACCGCCCGTTCGGATGCGTTCCCCGGCACGAAGCTCGCCGGTGCCATCGCGCAGCACCCGATGCACCATCTCGGCGGCTTCTTCGCCCGACCGCGCCCGTTCCTCGCCGCCGATCACGTCACCACCGACGCGGGCACCGGCCTCGTCCATATGGCCCCGGACCATGGCGAGGAGGATTTCCTCGCCTGCAAGGCGATGGGCATCGACCCGGTGTTCGCCGTCACCGACGATGGCCGCTATCGCGACGATTGGGTGTGGCTCGGCGGGCAGGGCAGCGTCATCAACACGAAGTTCAACGGCCCGGAAGGCCCGATCCTCACCGATCTGCGCGAAGCGGGGGCGCTGCTTTCGGCGGGTGAGTTCCGCCACAGCTATCCGCACAGCTGGCGCTCCAAGGCGCGGATCATCTATCGCTGCACGCCGCAATGGTTCATCCCGATGGATCGCGCGATCAGCGACGGCATCACCCCGCGCTGCGCCGAGGAGGAGGCGATCCTCGCGCGGCAGGGCAATGGCGCGACGCTGCGCGAAACCGCGCTCGACGCGATCGACCACACCCGCTGGGTGCCGCGCCGCTCGACCAACCGCATCCGCTCGATGGTCGAGGGCCGCCCGGACTGGGTGATCTCGCGCCAGCGCGCCTGGGGCGTGCCGATCGCGCTCTATGTCCACCGCCAGACCGGCGAATATCTGAACGACCCCGCCGTTAACGCCCGCATCGTCGAGGCGTTCAAGACCGGGGGCGCCGACGCATGGTTCGGCGCGGATCATCAGGCGCTGCTCGGCCCGGACTATGCGCTCGCCGACTATGAGGTCGTCAACGACATTCTCGACGTGTGGTTCGACAGCGGCTCGACCCACAGCTTCGTCGTCGAGCAGAAATATGGGCAGGGGGTGCGCGCCGACCTCTATCTCGAAGGGTCGGACCAGCATCGCGGCTGGTTCCAGTCCTCGCTGCTCGAAAGCTGCGGCACGCGCGGCCGCGCGCCCTATGGCGCGGTGCTGACCCATGGCTTCGCGCTCGACGGGCAGGGCCGCAAGATGTCGAAGAGCCTCGGCAATGTGGTCGATCCGCTCAAGATCATGAGTGAGAGCGGCGCCGACATATTGCGCATGTGGGTCGCCAGCACCGATTATTTCGATGACGTCCGCATCGGCAAGGAGGTGCTCGCGGGCAGCTCCGACGCCTATCGCAAGCTGCGCAACACCTTCCGCTATCTGCTCGGCGCGCTCGCGGACTTCAGCGAGGAGGAGAAGGTGCCGGCGGGCGAGATGCCGGAGCTGGAGCGCTACATGCTCCACCGCCTCGCCGAGCTGGACGAGGTGATGCGCGAGGTGGTCGAGCGACGCGACAGCGACAGCTGGCTGGAATTCAGCCGCTATGCCCGCGCATTGAACGATTTCGCCAATATCGACCTTTCGGCCTTCTTCTTCGATATCCGCAAGGATTGCCTCTATTGCGACGTCAATCCGGCGACGGGCAGGCAGACGGACAAGCGCCGCGCCTATCGCACCGTGCTCGATATCCTGTTCCATGCGATGGTGCGCTATGCCGCCCCGATCATCCCGTTCACGGCCGAGGAAGTGTGGGCCAGCCGCTACCCGGATGCGGACAGCGTGCACCTGCTGACCTGGCCGGAGGTTGATGCGGCGTGGAAGGACGAGGGGCTGGGCGCGAAATGGGCGGCGCTGCGCGCCTCGCGCGATCAGGTCAACGAGGCGATCGAGCCGCTGCGCCGGGAAAAGACCGTGCGGTCGAGCCTGGAGGCCGATGTCGTCATGCCGCCGCTGCCGCAGGCGGACGGCGTGGACATGGCCGAGCTGTGCATCGTCTCCGAGGTGAAGCAGCAGGGCGAGGCGATCGCCGTCACTCCGACCGGGCATCATAAATGCGGCCGCTGCTGGCGGCATGTGCCCGAAGTGGAGCAGGACGGCGCGCTGTGCGGCCGCTGCGAGGACATGCTTGCATGAGCGACGCGGAAAAGCCGGTGGCCGCGCCGCCCGTCCGGCGGCATCGCGTGCTGGGGGTCAGCATCGCGGCTATCGTGCTGCTGCTCGACCAGCTCGTCAAATATATCGTCACCGTGCCGCTGCAATTGCAGTCGCGCGGCGACGCCGGGCTGGAGATAGTGCCGATCTTCAAGCTGCGCTGGCTGGAGAACCGGGGCGTTTCCATGGGCTTCTTCCACGCCAGCACCGATGCGATGCGCTGGGCGCTGGTCGGCATGACGCTGGCCATCGCCACCTTCGTCGCGGTGTGGATGTGGCGCGAGAAGGCGCGGCAGGATGTGATCGCGCTGGGGGCGATATTGGGCGGCGCGTTCGGCAACATCATCGATCGGGTGCGGCTGGGCTTCGTCGTCGATTATGCGGACCTGCATTTCGGCGAATGGCGGCCGTTCCTCGTTTTCAACCTTGCCGATGCGGCTATTACGCTGGGCGTGCTGATCCTGCTTGCGCGGGCGCTGCTGCTGGGCGAAAAGGGCGCAAAGACGGAGAGTCACGAACATGCGTAAGTTGATGATTGCCACCTGCCTTCTGGGAACGCTCGCCGGATTGTCGGCCTGCGGATCGCGGGGGATTATGAATCGCGACCGGCCCGACGAGATGGCCGTGACGCGGCAGGCTCCGCTCATCATCCCGCCCGATTTCGCGCTGGTCCCGCCCGCGCCCGGCGCCGCGCCCACGGCAACGGCGGATTCCAGCCGTCAGGCGATGGAGGCGATGTTCGGCGGACCGTCCGCGCGCTCGGCCGCCGAAACCGAGGCGCTGAAACAGGCCGGGCGCGAGGATGTGGCGCCGGGCATCCGCTCGTCGGTCGGCGACCCCGCGTCCAACATCGTGGACAAGGGTGCGACCACCCGCGACATCCTCGCCGCGCCCGAAGGCGACGGCCAGAACGCCCGCGCGGCGGTGAAGAACTGAAACTCGCGCGTCTCCGCCCCGGCGGGACTGATCGATAGGGAAGGGCCGGTTCTCCGGCCCTTTTTCGTTGGTGGTCATGGGGTTTGGGGCCAGCCGCTCGCTGAATGGCGGGTTCCGGCCACTGTCCGGCGTCAGCGCCAATGGCACAGATTTGAGGTTGTGAATTAAGGAGGATTTGGGCTTCGTCGTAGTGACGAAGGAACGAAGATGAAGCC
>NZ_JACIDT010000024.1 GCF_014196495.1 Sphingobium jiangsuense | reverse complement strand
CTGAGCTTGTCGACCCGAAGGGCGGGCAAAGCCCAACGGCTGTTTTTCAACCTTTAGAAAGTACAGGGCTTCGACAAGCTCAGCCCGAACGGTTCTCTTATTCGTATGTCAGCTTTCGGCTGCAAACAGCCAACAAGTTTGCAAACTACAAAAACCGGGGCGCTCCACTCAAGGACCGCCCCGGCCTTTCATCCGAGCATCGACCGATCAGCGGCGCGGGCGGATGCGGGTGATGGTGTCGGCTTCGGCGTCCTTCGCGCCGGCGGATTTGTCGACCGCGAAGATGGTGCCGTTCTTGCCCAGCGCCACATGGTTGGCGGTCGGCGCCGGGCCGAGATTGGCGACCAGCTTGCCGTCGGCGTCGGTCACCGCGATGGTGCTCGCGCCGCGATTGGCGATATAGGCGCGGCGCTTGACCGGATCGAACACGACATTGAGCGCGCCCGCGCCCACCGGCGTGTCGGCGATAACCTTGCCGTCATTGCCGTCCAGCACGACCAGATTGTCGCTGCCCTGTGCGACGACGAAGATGCGGCCGGTCTGCGGGTCGTGCGACACGCCGATGGCGCTGCGGACGCCGGGAACGGGCAGGACCTTCTCCACCGTGTCGGTGCGGGTGTCGATCACCGCGACCTCGTTGGTCGTCAGGCTGACGACATAGAGGCGATGCGCAGCCGCATCGAGCGAGAGGCTGGCGGCGGAAAATTCCTTGCCGCGCCCCTTCGCCTGGATCTGGATCGTCTTGATCTTCTCCAGGCTGCCGGTGTCGATCACCGCGACTTCCGGGTGGCCGGTGGCGCTGACATAGGCCTTGTTCAGCGGCGCATCGACGCGCACGTCGCGCGGATGGCCGACCGTGTCGGGCGCGAACTGCTTGACCAGCGACAGGTCGGACTGGCGATAGACCGCGATCGTGTTCTGGCGGGTATTGGTGACCCAGACCAGATCCTTGCTGTCGTCCACATCGACGCCGTAGACGGCGAACACGCCCGGACCCTGCGGGCCCTGGGCACCGCCCGGCGCGGCCGGACGCGGCGCGCCCTGCGGGCCGCCCTGACGTTCCGGCGCGGCCTGCGGCGTGACGCGGGCGAGCACCTTCAATGTTTCGGCGTCGAGCTTCACCAGCTCGGACTGGCGCACCGGCGGACGGCCCACGGCGGAGGTGACGAACAGCGCGTTGTTCTTCGCGCTATAGGCGGACTGGTAGAGGCCGCGCGCCGCCTGCGCCTCGGTCAGCACATAGTCCTTCTGCCCGGAAAGCGGGATGGTCGGCGACACCTTGAGGTCGGCGACGGTCGCATAATAGGGGCCCTGCGCGACGATGACGATCGGGTGGACGCCCGGAACCGCATTGGCCGGAACCTGGAACTTGCCGGAAACCTTGCCTTCCGCGTCGGCGACCAGCGGTGCGCCGGACAGCGGCGTGGTGCCGTAGAGCAGCGTGACCTGCTGGCCGGGGCGGAAGCCCTCGCCCGCCGCCGTCACCTCGCCGCCCGCCAGAATCGGCTGGTTGCGCTCTGGGGCGGAGAAGCGGATCTGCGCGCTTGAGGTCTTGTCGAGCGTGCTGAAGGCCGACTGGGCGAATGCCGCGCCCGCGCCGATGCCCGCCCCGGCGGCGATCAGCGATCCGGCGGCCAGCAGGGCGATGCCCGCCCGCCTTGCTCTGTTGAGATGCGTCATATCAAAATCTCCTGTCTGTTCGGTGCGAAGGGAAATGGCGTTTTCCGCCAAGGGTTTGTTCTTGTGGGTTTCCCGACGGGGTCGGGGAAGGCCCGTTCTTCCCGGAATTATTTCAGGCTCACCCAGTAGACGCCGTCATAGGGCAGGGCGAGGAAGTCGCGGTTGATCGTCGCCAGCGTCGCGGCCGGATCGATGTCCGCGAACAGTTCGGGGTGCACCCATTTGGCGAACGTCTCTATGGCGACGATATCGAGCGGCGAGTTGATGAGCTGATGGGAAAAGCCGTAGGCGCGCCCTTCGCGCACCGCGGAAAGCCCGGCGATGCCCCGGCGGGCGGTCACCTTCTCCAGCGACGCGCGGGCCTGCGCCTCGCTATAGCCCGCGCCCAGCACGAGCCCGCCCGCCTTGGCGAGATGCGGCCCGCCGGTGCCGATATAGATATGGGGATCGCGCGAGATCACATATTCGAGATTCAGCTTGCCGAACGACTGCTTGATGACGTCGGCGCCGATATTATGGCCGCCGACGAAGCTCAGATAATCGCCGACATTGCCCTGGCCCGGCGAATTGCAGCAATCCTCGTTCATGCCCGCATGCGCCTCCAGAAACACGGTCGGCCGCTTGTCGGCGGGCAGCGAGGCGACGCGGTCGGCGATGCGCTTCATCCGTTCCGCGCGGAAATCGACGAAGGCCTTCGCCTGCTGTTCCCGCCCGGTCAGCGCCCCCAGTATCTCAAGGCTGTGGCCCAGATTTTCGAACGGCTTCACGAAGAAATCGACGATCACGACCGGCACGCCCGCCGCTTCGAGCTGGGCGATCTGCGCGTCGGTGATGCCGCTTTCCAGCGACAGGATGGCGACATCCGGATGCGCGGCGAGCAGCGATTCCACATCGAAGCTGCCCGCCGAGCTGGATATCTTCGGCAAGGTGGCGAGCGCGGGCGATTTCTTGAGGAACTGGGTATAGGTTTCCGTGCCGAGCCGGTTGATGTCCTGCGGCCAGGCGGCGAGCAGCGACACAGGATCGGGATGGATCAGGCCGAGCGCGACCAGATAGCGGCTGTCGTCGATCGCGATGCGGCGGAACGGACCGGTCTTGTGGATCGGGCGGCCGCGCACGTCGGTCAGCCCGGCGGGGGCGGCTTGCTCCCCGCCCGTATCGCTTGACCGCCACAGCAGGATGGCGGAAACCAGCAGGACGAGAAGGAAGACGAGAATCCCGACCTTCAGTGCCGAAACCCTGCCGGGAGCCTTGCTGCTCGTGAGAAAAGCCTTCACCTTCGATAGTCCCCCAAATGCGCGATCCTTGCCGGATGGCCCGTGCAGAATGGCATGTGTGGCGCGCAATGTCATCAGTTGATAATGATTGTAAAGTGCAACGCTTATTCTTGCGCCGGATAACGAATATGACCTTGAGGCATGATGTTGATCGCGGGGAAGAAGCTGGTGCAGGGAGGCGTCATGGACGCTGAGCCCGCCCCCTTTTCCCTGCCCTACACCCAAAGCCTGATATTGCCCGGCCCGGTCGCGGGGGAGGGATATCGTATCGATATCGCCCTTCCGTCGGGCGCCTGCCCGCCCGGCGGATGGCCCGCGGTGGTCCTGCTCGACGCGGCGGGCTGTTTCGCGACCTGCGTGGAGGCGATGCGGCGGATGAGCCGGCGGCAGGACGCGACCGGCGTGGGGCAGGCGGTGCTGATCGGCATTTCTCCGGCCGATGGCGATCCGGGTAATGCGCGGCGGCAGCGCGATTTCACTTCCACGCGGACGGGCGGGAAAGCAGATGCCGGTGCCGATGCCGGCGGCGCGGAGGCGTTTCTCGCCTTCATCGAGCGGCAGGTGCTGCCGACGGTTTCGGCGCGCCTGCCGCTCGACGAGGGGCGGCTCACGCTGTTCGGCCATTCGCTGGCGGGCTATTTCGCCTTGTGGGTGCTGGCCAACCGGCCGCGCCTGTTCCGGTCCTATGCGGCGATCAGCCCGTCCATCTGGTGGGACAGGGAGGGGTTGTTCGACGCCTTTTCCCGCGCACAGATCGCCGACCGCCGCCTGTTCATGGCGGTGGGTGAATGGGAAGAGGCGCTGCCGCCATGGCAGCTCGGCCTGCCGGGCAGCGAGGAAGCGCTGGCCCGGCGCAAGGCGCGCCGCATGATCGCCAATGTGCTGGAACTGGGCGCGGCGTTGCAGGCGGCGATGGGGGAGGAGCGGGCGAGCTTTCGCCTGTTGCCGGAGGAGGACCATGCATCGATCGTGTCCGCCGCCATCCCCCGGATGCTGCGCATGGCGTCGTTGTTATGAGCGGGGCTGTCATGAGCGGGAAGGGAACGCGCGATGAAATGGCGGGATGATGCGGACAGCTATGGGCTGGTCAGCAAGACGCTGCACTGGGGGATGGCGCTGCTGTTCCTGTGGCAGTTCGGCGGGATGCTGTTGAAGCTGGTGGTGGGCCGCGTGCCGTGGATGGGCTTCTGGGTCGGGACCCATGCGTCGGTCGGCACCGCGCTGCTGGCCTTGATGCTGGCGCGCGCGCTCTGGGCCGTGGGGCAAAGACGCCGCCGTCCGCCCTATCATGCCGGAACGGTCGGCCGCCTTGCCGCCCTCGGCCATGGGGCGCTGTACCTCCTGATGTTCGTCGTGCCCGCGCTGGCGCTGCTGCGCCTCTTCGGCGGCGGGCGCGAGGTGCGGCTGTTCGGGGTGCTGTTGCGCGAAGGCGGCGGTGAGCGCGTGGCGTGGATGGTGCAGCCCGCGACACTGCTGCACGGAGTGCTGGCATGGCTGCTGCTGGCGCTGATCGCCGGGCATGTGGCGATGGTGTTCGTGCACCGTTTCGGCTGGAAGGACGATATCCTGCGGCGCATGCTCTGACGCTGTTGTTCTGGTATTGGCCGCCGTCCGTCATCCGCAGGGGCTATAATCGTTATACCGAATTCGTCGATGCGCTTTGCGGCAAGGGAGGATATTGCGAGCCATTATCAGAAAATGGGGCATTTATGAACCGCATGATTCGGTGGACTTCCGCATGGAAGCCGGTGTCGGCTCTGGCATGCATCGCGGCATTTTCCGCCGCCGGGCCGGCTTTCGCGGCCGCAGGGGCCGTCCCGCCGGCGGCCCTGCCGCACAATCTCTCGCCCTGGGGCATGTTCCTGGCGGCGGACTGGGTGGTCAAGGCGGTGATGATCGGCCTCGCGCTGGCATCGGTCGCGACCTGGACGGTGCTGGTCGCCAAGACGCTGGAGCTGAAGCGCAGCACCGCCGCGCATCGCATCGCGCTGGGCAAGGTGGAAGATGCCGGCGGACTTGAGGAAGCGGTGCGGTCGGTCGGTCCCGATGCGACTGCCACCCTCGCGCTGCTCAACGCCACCCGCAGGGAAATCCGGCAATCCGCCGATGCGCTGGACGATGTCGAGGGGCTGAAGGAGCGCGTCGTCTCGCGCCTCGACCGCATCGAGGCGGCCGCGGCGCGCCAGATGCAGCGCGGCACCGGCGTGCTGGCGACGATCGGATCGACCGCGCCGTTCGTCGGCCTGTTCGGCACAGTCTGGGGCATCATGAACAGCTTCGTCGGCATCGCCGCCTCGCAGACCACCAACCTCGCGGTCGTCGCGCCCGGCATCGCCGAGGCGCTGCTGGCGACGGCCATCGGCCTCGTCGCGGCCATTCCCGCCGTGGTCATCTACAATCATTTCGCGCGGCAAGTGACGGGATACAAGGCGCTGATCGGGGATACGTCGGCCGCCGTGCTGCGCCTCGTCTCGCGCGACGCCAGCCGGGGACGGGTGAACGCGAAATTCCTCGAAGCGGCGGAGTAAGCCCATGGCCGCGCGGTTGAGCCACGACGACGAGCTGTCGGAAAATCACGAGATCAACGTCACGCCCTTCATCGACGTGATGCTGGTGCTGCTCATCATCTTCATGGTCGCGGCGCCGCTGTCGACCGTGGACGTGAAGGTGGACCTTCCGGCGGCGACGGCGCAGCCCGCGCCCCGGCCCGACAAGCCGGTTTATTTCACCATCGCCGCCGACCGCAGCCTGTCGCTGGGCAATGATCCGGTGACGCTGGCCGGGCTGGAACCGGCGCTTGCGCGGCTGACCGGCGGGGACACCGAGCAGCGCATCTTCCTGCGCGCGGACAAGAGCGTCGATTACGATACGCTGATGCAGGCGATGAACGCGTTGCGCGCGGCGGGCTATGTGAAGATCGCTCTCGTCGGCGCGGAAGGGACGGGCGGACGATGACCGCAGCGGCTCTTCCGGGCGGCGTTGCGATCGATCCCTTCGGGGACGCGCAGGACCGGCGCCGCTGGGGCACGGCGCTGGCTGCCGTTCTCGGCCTGCATGTCGTCGCCATTGTGATCGCCGCCCAGTGGCAGACGGTCACGCCCCCGCGCGAGGAGGACAAGGCGATCGCGGTGGAGCTTGCGCCGCTGCCGGTCGCCGATCATCTCGCCGCCGCCGCTTCCTCGCCTGCCGCCGCGCCGACCCCGGTGCAGCCGGTGCCGCAGCCGCAGCCGGTGCAGGAGGTGCCCAGGCTGATCGAGCGGGCCGAGGTGCCTTTGCCGCCAAGGCCGCTGCCGCCGGTGCCCGTGCAGGCGACCCCGAATCCTGCGCCGGTTCCCGCCCCAGTGGCGGGCGTGGCGGGCAATGGCCTCGCTTCTTCGGCGGGTACGGGCCGGGGCGGCCCGGATGCGGGCGATGCCGGTGCGCGCGGAGGCCCGCCGGGCCGGGGACGCGAAGGGGGCGGGGACGCGGCCGCCGTCTGGCGCGGGCGGGTGCTCGCGCACCTGGAACGGCACAAGCGCTATCCCGCCGCCGCGCGGCTGATGAAGCGCGAAGGCAAGGTGCATGTCAGCATCTCCATGGACCGCAGGGGGCATGTGCTGTCCGTGTCGGTATCGCGCGGGGCCGGGTTCAAGCCCTTCGATACCGAGGCGATCGACACGGTGCGCCGCGCCGATCCACTGCCCGAACCTCCGGCGGAGCTGGCCGGGAACACCATTCCCCTGCAACTGCCGATCGGCTTCTACCTGCCGGGCGGGCGCTGACGCGCGGCGTTCCGCGCGAGGCTGGGCTGAGAGGGAGGGGCGGCGTGGGCGGCTATATCACCGATCTGGTCTATCCCGGCCTGTTCCATCGCGAAACCGCACCGCGCTGGATGGCGGCGGCGGTCGCCGCGATCGGGCAGAAGATGCCGGACTGCGATGGGCCGTTCCGTTATCTCGACCTCGGCTGCGGCGTCGGCCTCAACACCGCGCTGCTCGCGGCGGCCAATCCGCAAGGGCGGTTCGTCGGCGTCGACATGAACCCCCGCCATGTCGAGCAGGCGCAGGCCTATGCCGCGCTGCTGCCCAATCTTTCCTTCGTGCAGGCCGGGTTCGACGAGGTGGCCGATGGCCGCGTCGAGCTTCCCGATGCGGGGCAGCCCTTCGACTTCATCGTTGCGCAGGGCGTCTATTCCTGGATCGCGCCGGACCGGCAGGCCGACCTGCGGCGGATCGTCCGCGACCGGCTGGCGCCGGGCGGGCTGGCCTATCTCCATTACACCGCCCATCCGGGCCATTCCGTCTTTGCGGGCGCGCAGGCGATGATGCGCCGGGTGGCGGCGACGATGCAGGGCGATTCCGCCCGCGCGCTCTCCGCCTCGCTGGCGGTGTTGCGCGGGCTGGAGCAGGGCGGGGCGGGCTATCTGCACCAGCATCCGGCGGTCGGCAAGATGCTGTTCGACGGCAGCGTCGATGCCGCGGCGCTCGCGCATGACCTGCTGGCGCCCGATTGGGCCGCGCTCCATGCCGCCGATGTGATCGAGGCGATGGAGGATGCCGGGTGCGCCTTCGTCGGCAGTGCCGCGCTGCTCGACAATGTGGATGCGCTGTCCGTGCCGGGCGCCGCGCTGGATCTGATCGCACGCATCGGCGACCTCAAGGCGCGGGAGACGGCGCGCGATCTGGCGCGCAACCAGTCGGTGCGGCGCGACCTCTATCGCCGGGGCCTTCAGGGCCTGCCGGTGGAGGCCTATCGCGCCCAGTTGGAGGCGCTGCGCTATGGCGCGCTGCCCGCGATGCGCGCATCGGGCGACCTGACGGTGGCCATGCCCATAGGGCCGATAGCGGTGGAGGCCGCGCTGGTCGATCCGATCCGCGCGCATCTGGCGCGCGGGGCGGCGTCCTTCCACGAATTGATCGCCGCCCATCCGGCGGGCCATGCGCCGGGCGCGCTGATCCGAGCGGTGCTGATGCTGATGGCGGCGGGTGAAATCCATCCGGTGGCGGCGGACGGCGCGGACGGCGCGGGCGCGCTGCGGCTCAACCGGCTGCTTGCCGAAGAGGGCGCGGGGCCGGGCTGGCTGGCCGCGCCGGGCATCGGCTCGGCGATAGCGGTCGATGCGACGGAGATGGCCGTCGCCGGGGCGTTGCTCAGCGATCCCGCGCTGGAGGGTGAGGCGCTGCTGGCGGCGGCGCGGCAGGACGCGCAGGATTGGGATGAGGAGCGCGGCGCGGCCGCGGTCCGCTTCGGCTTGCCGCTGTGGCGCGCGCTGGGTGCCGTGCCTGCCTGATAGTGCGGAAACCGGTTATGGCGGTTTTGGGTGGTTGGCGGACATATCGTGCTGGAGTAGAAAGTTCACGCGGAGGCGCGGAGAAGGACGTTCCGGGCCGCAGGCTCCATTTCATTCTCCTTGCGTCGGTTGCCGGGGTGAATGACGAGGGAAAGCGCTTCGCGCTACTATCTCTCCGCGTCTCCGCGCCTCCGCGTGAAACCAATCTTCTACGTCCGCTTCTGGCCGGTAACCGGCACCATATTCTCAAGTCCGGAAAAAAGGGGGGAAGCGTTCGGGTGCGCTTCCCCCTTTTCCTTTGCCGTTCCCCGTCCCCGGCGCATCACGCGGCGGGGTGGGATGGCCTTCGGTCAGAACGAGGCCGTGCTCGTCACGAAGAAGGCGCGGCCCGGCTCGTTATAGTTGTTCGCGCCCTGTGCGTTGTTGGAGCTTTCGCGATAGAGGCGCTTGTTGAACAGGTTGGATACGCCCAGGCCCAGGCGGAAGTTGCGGTTCACCCGAAAATTGGTGTTGATCCCCACCTGATTATAGGCCGGACGCGGGCGAAGCTGGTCCGCGCTCGGC
Source organism: Sphingobium jiangsuense (assembly GCF_014196495.1). Lineage (GTDB taxonomy): Bacteria > Pseudomonadota > Alphaproteobacteria > Sphingomonadales > Sphingomonadaceae > Sphingobium > Sphingobium jiangsuense. The sequence continues at coordinate 45,245 of NZ_JACIDT010000024.1, read as the reverse complement.
GTGGCGCCGCTGTAGAGCACGCGGTTCGGCTCCTGCTTGCCGTAGCGGGTGAAGGTCAGCAGCAGGTTGATCTGCTCCGTCACCTGCCAGTCCAGCGTGGAGTTGATCGTATATTCGGGAATGACGGACAGCTTCTCGCCGGTCGTCTTGTTCTTGTTCTGGATCATGTAGGTGACGTTGGTGTTGAAGCTGATCGCCGAGCCGAACGGGATCAGCACATTGCCTTCCAGACCTTCGACGACCGCCTTGGGGGCGTTCTGCCACTGGAAGACGCGGCCCGTCGTCGTGCCGCCGGTGGTGGTGCCGACCGGCACATTGCCCGCGAGGATCTTGTTGTCATAATCGTTGCGGAAATAGGTGATGCTGAAGTTCCAGCCCTCCGGCGCATAGGCGACGCCGATTTCCTTGTTGACGCTGCGTTCCGCATCCAGATCGGCATTGCCCTGCACATAGCAGCCGCCGCCGAGGCTCGGATAGTCGAGCGGGCAGCCATTGCCCATGGTGTAATAGAGGTAGTTGGGGTTGGACTGGTAGAGGTTCGGCGCCTTGAACGCGCGCGCGATGCCGCCCTTGAAGGTCAGGTCCGGGATCGGCGCGACCGACAGGTTGAGGCTGGGCGACCAGTTGCTGCCGAACTGGCTGTGCCGGTCGAAGCGGACGCCGGGCGTCACCGTCACCGGGCCGATGATGATATTGTCCTCGATGAACCCCGCCCAGGTATCCGCGTTGGAGGACGGGCTGCGTGTGCCGCTTTCCGCGCCTTCGATGGCGCTGCCGGTGCCGTTGCTGATGCCCTGCGACATCGCATAGGGATCGTTCAGATATTCGTAGCGGAACTCGCCGCCGACCGTCAGCACGTGCATCAGGCTGCCCGTCTCGAACGGGATGTCGAGCGAGCCGTTCACGTACCAGTTCTTCAGCCGCGAGGTGGAGAAGTTGGTCGTGGTGTTGAACGTGCCTTCCGGCCCGCCCGCCAGACCCTCGTTCAGGCGGCGGTTCCTGGTGTGCTCATATTGGGCGATCAGCTTGGCGGTGCCGAAATCGAAATCGCCCTGATAGTTGAGGCTGGCGGTCTTGCGCTTGATGACGTTGGTTTCCTCGCCGACCATCGCCGCGACATTGGGGCTGGTCGCGCCGCTGCCGGACAGGCGATATTCGCCTGCATATTCGTTGCCCTGGCGGCTGAAGCTGCCCTCGATGTCGAGGCGCTGGCCCTGAGCGGGGGTGAAGCGGAGCATCGCGTTGATGTCCTTGTTGGTCACGCCTTCGCGCGCGCCCGGCGGGTTCTGGCCCTCCGGCGTTTCGGATGCGTCGGCGTTGATCCGCGCATTGTCGGCCGAGGTTTCATTGTAATTGCCGTAGACGCGGAAGCTGACTACATCCTTCACGATCGGGCCGCTCAGCGAGAAATTGGCGCGCTTGGTGTTGCTTTCGGAGGTGTCCTCCGGCTGCTGCGCATAGCCGGTGATCGAACCGTGGAATTCCTGCGACGGGCCCTTGGTGATGATGTTGATGACGCCGCCCGCCGCGCCCGAGCCGTAGCGCGCCGCCGCCGGGCCGCGCAGGATCTCGATGCGATCGACTTCCTCGGCGGGCACCCAGTTGGTGTCGCCGCGCGAGTTGCGCTCGCCGTCGCGGCCCATGCGGGTGGAGTTGCGCGACTGGACGGGCTTGCCGTCGATCAGGATGAAGGTGTTTTCCGGGCCCATGCCGCGAATGTCGATCTGGCGGTTGTTGCCGTAGGTGCCGCCCGAGCCGCTGTTCGTCAGGTTGATGCCGGGCTGGCGGCGGATGATGTCGGCGAGGTCGTTGACCGGCGGGCGCTTCTCGATATCCTCGGCGGTGACGGTGGAGGAGCCGAGCGCCTGCCGCGCCTGTGCCTCCGCGGTGTCGAGCACGCGCAGCTCGTCCAGCACCTGCGTCTCGGCCTGAGTGCCGCTATTGTCCTGCGCCTGCGCCGGGCTGGCCAGACTTGCCCCCAGCGCCGTCGCCGAGAGCAGGGTGGTCACGCTGAATTTCATCCCAAAACCCCTTTTATAACCATGATCCGTCCGGAGGCGGGCCAAGGGAAAAGGCCCGCCGCCCGGAGGCAGATCGCGGCGCGTCAGCGGAAGGAAGCCTGCTTTTTCGCAGGTGTTCCGTTGCTCACGAGCCAATGAAAGCTAATGCGAGTAAATCGCATCAGCGCCATTGGCAGAGTCTCGGTGGAATGACCAATATCGGAACAGGATAACGATTATTCTTCGGGCGGCTGGCAATGGGCGGCCAGCAGATCGACCAGCCACATGGTCGCGGCGTCGCGCCGGTTGCGTTCGTGCCACAGCACCCAATAATCGAAGCTGGCGAGCAGCGGCGGCGGATCGGCCAGCCCCATATCATGGGCCGCCGCCATTTCCCGCGCGGCGCGGCGGGGCAGCACCACCATCGCGTCCGAATCCCTGAGCAGCGACGGCGCCGCCTGGAAATAGGGCAGGGCGGCGATGATGGTGCGCTCGGCCGCGCGCTCGCCCAACTGGGTGTTGATACGGTCGAAGCCGGTTTCGCCCACCAGCACCGCGATATGCGGCCAGTGCACGAACTGATCGACCGACAGCCGCTGGCCGCCGGTTTCGAGCGCCGGATGGCCCTTGCGCATCAGGCAGGAAAATTCCTCCCGGAACAGCAGGCGTCCATAGGTCGCCTGCAGATCCGGCTCCAGCCCGGTGACGATCAGGTCGATTTCCCCGGAAGCGAGTCTGGCGTGCATCGCATCGCTGAACTGCACGATTTCCAGCATCGCCTGGGGGGCCATGCGGTGGAAGGGGTCGAGCGCGGGCGCCAGCACGGCGGTGACGCCGAAATCGGTCGACGCCACGCGGAAGCGCCGGTTCAGCTGCTTGGGGTCGAATTCCTGCGTGGCGAAAAGGGAATTGGTGTGCGCCAGCCAGCTCTGGACGCTGGGGATGAGATCCTCCCCTCGCCGGGTCAGTTCCATGCCCTTGTTGGTGCGGATCAGCAACGGGTCCTGAAAAGCGTCCCTCAACTGCGCGAGAGAGCGGCTGACGGCCGGCTGGCTGATGCCCAGTCTGCGCGCCGTTCCGGTCACGCTGCGGGTTTGCAGCAGGAAGGACAGAATCAGGAGCAGGTTGAGATCGATATGCGATGGTATGGCCGGGCTTCCCTTTTCCGCCTGCGAGTGCATCGCAATAACATAGAGAAAGGTGAGTTTGCGATCAACCGTGCACGGAACCAAGCGATATAGCGGTTATGCGTATATCCATTATGCAGAACAGGCATGACCGGTCGCGCAGTCGTTGGAAAAGCCCGAATCCGGCAAAGGCGATTCGTATCCCGCCGAGCGGGAACAGCGTGAGAGGGCGGCAAAAACCGCGGAATAATGGAATTTCTCTACCGTTGCCTTTGGATACCAATTTATGTAAGCGCGTACATATTCAATGCATTGGCATTGCGGCAGTTTTCGAATTCGGGAGAGATTATGCGCTTTCATCCTTTCATGCGGGTCCTTGGCGGCTGTTCGTCGGTCGTGGCCCTCGCCATCGCAGGCGGCGCCCGTGCGCAGGAAGCCGCCGATGCGGCGGCGGAAACCGATATCGTGACCGACATCGTCGTCACCGGCACCAGCATCCGCGGCATCGCGCCGGTGGGCGCGCCCGTCACCGCGCTGGGGCAGGACGAAATTCAGGCGCAGCCCGCCAACACCACCACCGAATTGCTGCGGCAGGTGCCTTCGGTCGCCAATCTGGGCGCGAGCGATCAATATTTCGGCTCCGCCAACAACAGCAACGCGAACATCACCGGCGGCAACGGCATCAACCTGCGTGGCCTCGGCACGGAAGCGACGCTGACCCTGCTCAACGGCCGCCGCCTGCCCCCGGCGGGCACGCAGGGCCAGTTCTTCGACCCGTCGATCATCCCCACCGCCGCGATCGGCCGCATGGAGGTGATGGCGGACGGCGGCTCGGCCATTTACGGGTCGGATGCCGTGGGCGGCGTGGTCAACATCCTGCTGCGCAAGAATTTCTCCGGCGTGGAGCTTTACGCCAAGCAGGGGTTCAACGGCGATGTGCGCCAGTTCATCGCCGGCGGCGTGGTCGGCCACAAATGGGACAGCGGCAGCGCGATGGTGGCGTTCGAGCATAATGAACGCTCGCCGCTGAAGGCGTCGGCGCGCTCGCTCTACACCGACGATCTGCGCGCCTATGGCGGCACCGACCAGCGCCTGTTCAACTCCAACCCCGGCAATATCCAGGTCGCGGGCAGGCGCTACGGCATTCCCGCCGGGCAGAACGGCACGGGCCTCACCGCCGCCGATTTCGTCGGCGTGCCGGTCAACCGGATGAGCGCCTATGAAGGCGTCGACGCCATTCCGGGGCAAAACCGGGATTCGGTGATCGGCTCGATCGAGCAGGAACTGACGCCGGGCATTTCGATCTGGGGGCAGGGCTATTTCGCGCATCGCGAATTGCTGCGCACCGTGGGCGCGTCGACCTCCAACCTGACGGTGACGAACGCCAATCCCTTCTTCGTCGATCCCAGCGGCACCGGCGCGAGCAGCGTGACCGTCAACTATAATTTCTACGACGATTACGGCCCGCGCCAGCAGGATGCGTGGCAGCGCTCGTGGCAGATCGCGGGCGGCATCGATGCGGAGCTGGGCGGCGGCTGGAATTTCAGCGCCTATGGCAGCTATGGCCGCAACAGCGAGGAACGCTCTCAGCAGGACATCAACACCGCCCAGCTGCTCGCCGCGCTGCGCGACACCAATCCGCTGACCGCGTTCAATCCCTTTGGCGACGGCAGCTATACCAATGCCACGACGCTGGCCAATATCCGCGCATGGTCTGCCATCGGCGCGCGCTACAAGCTCGCTGATTTCGGCGCGAAGGTGGACGGCACGCTGTTCGACCTGCCCGGCGGCGGCGTGAAGCTGGCGGTGGGCGCGGAATATCAGGACCACAGCCTGCTGTCCTATTTCCGCAACACCACGGCGGGCGCGAACAACAGCACGGTGGTCTATACGCCGTCCACCACCTCCCGCACGGTGAAGTCCGGCTATGCCGAACTGTTCATCCCGATCTTCGGGCGGGACAATGCCCGGCCGGGGCTGGAGGAGCTGTCGCTGTCGGCAGCGCTGCGCCATGACGACTACAGCGATTTCGGCTCCACCACCAATCCGAAGTTCGCCGCCCGCTACAGCCCGTTCGAAGGCTTCAGCCTGCGCGGCACCTTCGGCAAGTCGTTCCGCGCGCCGACCCTGTCGGATATCGATCCCAACACGCTGACCATCTCGGTCAACGACTTCACCGACCCGAGTTCGTCGACCGGCGTCACCCGCACACTGTGGGTGCGCGGCGGATCCGACACGCTAGGCCCGGAAAAGGCGACCACCTGGTCGCTGGGCTTCGACTATCAGCCGGTCTTCGCCTCCGGCCTCAGCCTGTCGATGACCTATTTCAACGTCGAATACACCAACCGCATCGAAACGCCGGGCAACACCAACCTGGCGCTGACCCCGGCGATCGAGAGCCAGCTGGGCGCGCTGGTCACCCGCAATCCCTCGGCGGCGCTGGTGCAGGGCTTCCTCAGCAACCCGCTCTACACCGGTGTGCCCGAAAATCCGGCGAACATCCTCGCCTTCGTCGACGGGCGGAAGGTCAATATCGGCCGTCTCGAAACGCAGGGGATCGAAGGCGTCGTCAGCTATCTGTTCGACACCGGCCTCGGCCGGTTCAATCTGGGCGTCAGCGGCACCTATAATTTCGACTTCAAGCGGACGACCTCGCCCAATGCGGCGCCGGTCGACGTGCTCGACACCATCAACAACCCGCTGGAATTCCGCGCGCGCGGCAATGTCGGCTGGGACAATGGCGGGTTCAGCGCCAATGCGTTCGTCAACTATGCCGCCGGTTACCTCAACAATTCGGTGACGCCGGTGCAACATGTCGAGGCCTACACCACGGTGGACCTGTCGCTGCGCTACAAGATCACCGACGATGCCGGTTTCGGCCTGAAGAACGTGACCTTCTCGGCCGATATCCAGAACCTGTTCGATCGCGACCCGCCGGTGGTGCTGAACGGAACGCTGGCCTTCGACCCGCAGGTCGCCAGCATCATGGGCCGCTTCGCCACCATCGGCATCCGCGCCAACTGGTAAGCGCATGGCGCGCGCTGCCGGGCGGCGGCGCGCGCGTCAGACCATGGACCCGCATCGGCACGCCGGTGCGGGTTTTTTATTGGCCTAAGCGGACGCGGCCAGCGAAGCAGAATCAGGCACGCGGAGACGCGGAGGCGCGGAGGCGCGGAGTAGAGTGTCGCAAAGCATATTCTTCGCATGTTGGCGGCGTGAAGTGAGGCAGCGTGGGTCCAAGGAGCCTGCGGCTCGACTCCGCGTCTCCGCGCCTTCGCGTGAACTCATAGGGTGCAATGCCTGAGTCCGCTTCCACCCCAATTCGCCACCCCCCTCGCGTCATGTCGGCGCAGGCTGGCATTTGTGGAGACGGCACGCCACATGGCCTACGTCCCCTGCGCTGGGGTGACGGTAAGAGAGGCTCAACCGCACCAGTCGGTTTCGGCGTCCCTATTCACAGGATCGCCGGAGGAATAGACATGAACCCCGCGCGCGTGGCCATGCCGGGAGGCATGAACCGGCCACGCGCGGGGCAGGGACGAAGGCATCGTCGGATGCGTCATCAATCGAGCCTGCGCCGGGGAATTCAGTCGATCTTCTTGCGCTTCACCGTCCAGCCGGGTTCCTCGCACAGCCCGCAGGGCGTGCCGGTGAAGCGGGCGGCGGCCTTGCGGTCGCCGCGCAGCTGCCATTCCAGCCAGTCCGTCGCGACGCTCGCCGCCTTGCCGCCATTGGGCTGGCGGAAGGTGCCGCCATGGCCGACATCGATGCTGGCGAGCGCGACCGGCACATGCTCGATCTTGTCGAAGTCGTCGCTGCCGTTGGGAAAGGCCACGTCGCTCGGCCCGCCGAGAATATAGAGCACCGGCGTGTGCAGCTTCAGCAGCAGCGACTTGTCGACGGTCATGCCCTTGATCGGGTTGCTGCCGTCGGCGAACACGCCGCTATTATGGACGATCACCGCCCGGATGCGCGGATCGCCCGCCGCCTGCAACGCCTGAAGCCCGCCGCAGCTGGTGCCGGAAACCGCGATGAGCTTCGGATCGATGCGGCCATGGAAGGGGCTGTCCGGCCGCGCGTTCTCGGCCAGCGCCATGTCGAGGCCCGCGAGCACCTGCGCGGCGGTGGTCTTGACCGGATCGACCGGCGGGGCATTGGCCGGACGCGGCGCTTCCGCCGGTGCGGGCGCCGCGCCGGGGCCGGAGAGAATGGCCCCCGGCGCGACCACGAGATAGCCGTGGGACGCGATTTCCGCGAGATGGAGCCGCGCGCTCGCCCCGTCGGCGCGGCATCCGCCATTGCCCCACAGCAGCACGCCCAGCTTCTTCTGCCCCAGCGCATCGAGATTGGCCGGATGATAGATCACATGGTCGGGGAAATGGGCGTCCTGCCGCTTAATCGCGGGCCAGGGGCCGGTGCCGGGCGTGTCGGGCATCGCATTATAGCGATCGCGGGCCGCCTGCTGCTGCTCCGCTGCGGCGGTATCGGTGGGAGGAGTTGGTGCCTGTGCGAGGGCGGCGGTGCCGAGAAAGGTCGATGCCGATGCCAGTGAAACCACCAGCCTGTGCAGTCCAGCGCGCATAATCCGTCTCCTTGCTGTTTCGCCATGCTGTAGCAGCCGCCAATAAGATGTTGCAAGCGCTTACACAAAATCCTATCGAACGGGCAGGCGATGGAGATCGGGAAGGGAAAGCCATGGGTAAATGGATCGCGCTGCTGGCGGCGCCGTTGCTGCTGGCGGGCACGCTGCCTTTGGCGGGGCAGGGGCTGGCGCAGGAAAGCGCCAATGGCGACCTGCCCGGCGGCGGCCATTGGGCGGCGCAGATGCCTGCCCGCTGGAACGGCACGCTGCTGCTGTGGAGCCGGGGCTATTCCCCCGCCGCCAACGGCGCGGAGGCGGCTTCCCCCGCGCATCGGCAGGCGCTGCTCGACGCGGGTTATGCGCTGGTCGGGTCGGATTATGGATCGGGCGGCTGGGCGCTGGCCGAGGCGGTCCCCGCCCAGCGCGCCGCGGTCGCCGCCTTTGTCCAGCGCTTCGGCAAGCCCAGGCGGGTGATCGGCTGGGGCTTTTCGATGGGCGGCCTGGTGACGACCGCGCTGGCCGAGCAGCCGGACAGCGTGCTGGACGGCGCGGTGTCGGTCTGCTCGTCCATGGGCGGGGCGGTCGGCATGATGAACATGGCGCTGGACGGTGCCTTCGCCTTCCGCACCCTGGTCGCGCCCGATGCGGGGATCGAGCTGACCCGCGTGACGGACGACCGAGCCAACGGCGCCCGCGCGCAAAAGGCGCTGGACGCGGCGATGGCGACGCCGGAGGGCCGCGCGCGCGTGGCTCTGGCGGCGGTGCTGGCGGGCTTGCCGGGCTGGACCACGCAAAATGGCCCGGAACCGGCGAAGGAGGATGCGGAGGCGCAGGTCGCCGAAATGGCGAAAACCTTCGTCGCGGGCGTCTTCCTGCCGCGCGGCGATCAGGAACGCCGCGCGGGCGGGCCCTTTTCGTGGAACGACGGCATCGATTATCGCAGGCAACTCTCCCTGTCCGGCCGTCGCGCGATGGTCGAGCGGCTGTACAGGGCGGCCGGGCTGGATCTGGAAAAGGACCTCGACCGCCTCGCCGGGGCGGAGCGGGTGACGGCGGAACCGGCCGGCGTCCGTTACATGATGGATCATTACACCCCCACCGCGCGGCCGTTGGTGCCGGTGCTGGCGGTGCAGGCGATCGGCGACGGGATGACCTCCCCTTCGTTGCAGCGCGGCTATGTGGACGCGGCGAAGGGCAGGGCGGTGAAGGGCCTGTGGGTGCGTTCGGCCGGGCATTGCCGGTTCGGTCCGGAGGTGATCGTCAGCGCGATCAACCAGATGGGCGCGCGGCTGGACAGCGGCCGCTGGCCCAAACCGCCCGCCTTCTTCATCCGCCACACGCCCCCGCCGATGCTGCGCCCCTGCATTCGCGGCGGGCAGTGCCGGTGAGGGCAGGGGAGAGGCGGATGGTGGAGAGGTCGGGCAGGGCGGCGTTGCTTATGCCGCTGGGCTGGATCGTGAAAGATCTGTGATTTGCGGGCGAGCCGGCGCCTGAAATTTTCTCATTGTGGGTGGATATGGATTTCAGTGCGGTTATAAGAAAGCGTCGGGCAGCTCTCGATGATGGCGTTGCGGTTGGACTGTGATCTTTGAATAGCTATGATTCATATTCTCGATGGTCGCCACGTCGAGAGGTTGCCGCTGGACCGCGATCTCTGAATAGCTATGATTCCCGAAGAGGTCGAGCCGCTGGCGTAGTCGTTGCCGCTGGACCGCGATCTCTGAATAGCTATGATGGTGAGGGAGCGCAACCGGCGCCTCTCCGGTTGCCGCTGGACCGCGATCTCTGAATAGCTATGATTCGCGCTTGGCGTAGTCGTTGCCCGCCATCGTTGCCGCTGGACCGCGATCTCTGAATAGCTATGATTTGCCGAACGCCTCCTGTAGCGCCCATGTCGTTGCCGCTGGACCGCGATCTCTGAATGGCTATGATTATTCGCCTATCGGCGACGGGCTGGCCGTGGTTGCCGCTGGACCGCGATCTCTGAATGGCTATGATGGCCGGATCGGCCTCGCTGGGCGGAACGGAGTTGCCGCTGGACCGCGATCTCTGAATGGCTATGATGGTGCCGCTCGACGGCTCGACGGTGTTCGAGTTGCCGCTGGACCGCGATCTCTGAATGGCTATGATGCAATGCCATTTTCTGCCACCGCCCCCATAGTTGCCGCTGGACCGCGATCTCTGAATGGCTATGATGCGTGTATTGGCGAAGTTGCGCTTCATCGTGTTGCCGCTGGACCGCGATCTCTGAATGGCTATGATCAGGCGAGCGGGGATGCCGCTTTCCGGCATGTTGCCGCTGGACCGCGATCTCTGAATGGCTATGATGGTGCAACCAACTGGCTGCTGGTCAAGGCAGTTGCCGCTGGACCGCGATCTCTGAATGGCTATGATCGATCTATCGCGCGTTCGAGCGGGGTTTCCGTTGCCGCTGGACCGCGATCTCTGAATGGCTATGATGTTGCGCCGCCGCTGGCGTCGCGCCTCGGAGTTGCCGCTGGACCGCGATCTCTGAATGGCTATGATCTCGCCGTTCATCGTGCCGCTGACCCATCAGTTGCCGCTGGACCGCGATCTCTGAATGGCTATGATTCGACACCGACGCGACCGTCGACGCGCTGCGTTGCCGCTGGACCGCGATCTCTGAATGGCTATGATGGCGGCGGCGGGCGATCCGCGAGCTGCACCGTTGCCGCTGGACCGCGATCTCTGAATGGCTATGATCGTCTCGGCATTGACGAATATGCCCAGCGCGTTGCCGCTGGACCGCGATCTCTGAATGGCTATGATGCCGACCTGCGCGGACCCCGACGCCCTCCGTTGCCGCTGGACCGCGATCTCTGAATGGCTATGATCCCGGCGAGCAGCGCACGGCGCGAGGCGGTGTTGCCGCTGGACCGCGATCTCTGAATGGCTATGATAGGCCAAGCCATCCCTGACGGTTTACTGTAGTTGCCGCTGGACCGCGATCTCTGAATGGCTATGATATAGTCAACGGATTGGCTACCACCTTTTTCGTTGCCGCTGGACCGCGATCTCTGAATGGCTATGATTTAGCGACAATCAGGCCCTCGCCGCCGTCAGTTGCCGCTGGACCGCGATCTCTGAATGGCTATGATCACGTCGAGCATTTCGCCGGGCACAAGCTGGTTGCCGCTGGACCGCGATCTCTGAATGGCTATGATCAAGTGGTTCGGATAAGGTGATGGCGGCGGTTGCCGCTGGACCGCGATCTCTGAATGGCTATGATCGCGCGGACCCTCGGCGCAGGCGCTGCGTCGTTGCCGCTGGACCGCGATCTCTGAATGGCTATGATCAGGAGTTCGAGGCATCAGCGGCGCTCAAGGTTGCCGCTGGACCGCGATCTCTGAATGGCTATGATGACCCGGCTAGCAACCCGAAGGGGAGGGAAGTTGCCGCTGGACCGCGATCTCTGAATGGCTATGATTCCGCGATAGCGGCAAGCTCGCGCTGCAAGTTGCCGCTGGACCGCGATCTCTGAATGGCTATGATGCAGTGTCAATATCCTGCCCTGCCTGAGGTGTTGCCGCTGGACCGCGATCTCTGAATGGCTATGATTCATCCACGATTTTCTTGAACGCAGTGGCTGTTGCCGCTGGACCGCGATCTCTGAATGGCTATGATATGGAAGCGTTTGAGCAGCTTCGCGCGCTTGTTGCCGCTGGACCGCGATCTCTGAATGGCTATGATCCGCTTGCCACTGCTACGACCTCGGCCACGGTTGCCGCTGGACCGCGATCTCTGAATGGCTATGATAGCGGGCCGGTGTCGAGCGCGAAATATTTCGTTGCCGCTGGACCGCGATCTCTGAATGGCTATGATTCCCGCTTCATGCGCCTGACCAGTATTCTTGTTGCCGCTGGACCGCGATCTCTGAATGGCTATGATTTCTCGCCTATCGGCGACGGGCTGACCGCCGTTGCCGCTGGACCGCGATCTCTGAATGGCTATGATTTCTCGCCTATCGGCGACGGGCTTGGCGTGGTTGCCGCTGGACCGCGATCTCTGAATGGCTATGATTGCATCGGGCAACGCAAGAATATGCTCTGCGTTGCCGCTGGACCGCGATCTCTGAATGGCTATGATAGGGGAAGCGTCGGCCCCGTCACGCGCAAGGTTGCCGCTGGACCGCGATCTCTGAATGGCTATGATGGCGTCGACAGCGGTGGCTGGCTGGAGCTGTTGCCGCTGGACCGCGATCTCTGAATGGCTATGATCTCCGGGGATTATGTCTATATTGAGGGGTCGTTGCCGCTGGACCGCGATCTCTGAATGGCTATGATATGAAGAGGGCGTGGGTCAATCTGCGGCGGGTTGCCGCTGGACCGCGATCTCTGAATGGCTATGATTCTCGCCACGGTCCAGCAGGAACCTCGCCAGTTGCCGCTGGACCGCGATCTCTGAATGGCTATGATGGATGGAGTGTCATCTCATTGAGAAACAATGAAAAAACGCTCCATCCATCGCGCTGGAAATAGTGCGAATCGCTAGAACAGGGCGAGCTGGTCGGGATTTTTTCTTTGCCGGCGGCGGCGTTGGCCTGAGAAGCGGATGATGTTTTCATATTGCCGGTCCGTGAAACTGAGGATGTGAATGTCACCCCGATCGGGCAGATTGGCCTCTATGCGCCGCATATAGGTCTCGAACTGCTCCTTGCCGTTGCAGAAGCGAGCATAGACCGAAAACTGGCTTTTTTCAAAACCCTCATCCAGCAGGAATTCGCGGAATTTGGTCGCTGCGCGCGATTGTTCCCTGGTGGTGACGGGCAGGTCGAACATGACGAAAATCCACATGAGCCTGTATCCGCTCAATTGGGTGACACTCATGATATCAGGCTGTCCAGCCCGGCCAGTTCCAGCGCCGAAGGCGGTGTAGGCAGGGTGATGTCGGCCGCTCGCCCTGTTTCGAACGCGCGGGCGAGGGTCTGGGCGGCCCGGTTGGCCGCGCCGGATAGGGTCGTGGTGCCATCGGGGCCGGGCAGGTCGAGGGCGATCAGCCCGGCAAAGGCGCGCTTGGCTTCGCTCGTCACCCGGTCGATGCCGCGCGCCGTCAGCCGCACGGTCAGCGCATCGACCAGCGGCCGGAAGGGCTCGATCAGATCATCGGCCAGCGCAAAGGCATTGGCCCGGTTCGCATGGTGGATCCCGATCGAGGGATGCAGGCCTGAGGCGACCACCGCCCGCGCGCACAGCGACCGCATCACGGTATAACCATAATTGAGCAGCGCGTTCACGCCGTCGGCGTCGCGATCCCGCCGGAAGCCGCTGCCCATCAGCAGCGGCCAGTAACGGCGGGCGGCCTGCGCCTCGACATTGTCCGGGTCGCCGGACCCGACGCGGCGGGCGAGCAGGTCGAAGGCGGAGGCGGAAACGCCATTGGCTTCCAGCACGGCGGCTTGCCAGCGAATCTTCGCCACCACGACGCGGCGCCAGAGCTGCTTGGAAAGCGGCTTTCCGGCCTCCCATTGCGCGCGCATCCGGGCGTTCTGCGCATGATGGCCGTCAAGCGGCAGACACACGGCGACCGGGGCATGGTTGCTGCCGCACAGCAGCATGACCGCGCCTCGGCTGGCCAGCGCCGCGATCAGGTTGGTCGACCAGGTGACGCCATGGGCATGGACGATCACCGCCGCCACATCGTCGAGCGGGATGCGGCCGACCTCCGACCGGTCCTCCGAAACGATGAGGAAACCGCGATGGGCGGAAAGATGGCGGCCATCGGTGGCGATATCGACGATCCGCTCCATCCGTCGCCGTCCCCTGCTCAGGCCGCCTTGCGCGTCTTGCGCCGGGTGGTGCGCGCCGGAAAGCCGGGGTCGAGCACGCGGCCCAGTTCGTCGATGCGGATCTTGCGAAGTCTCCATGCTTTTTGCTTGGCGGGAAACAGCGATATGTAGCGGAACGGATCATTCTTGTCGGCATCGCGGCCCTTCAGAGAGCCGCCTTCCTCCGGCGGGGCGAGATACAGCCGCCCCTCCTGACCGAATTTGACGACACGCAGCAATAGCCGTTCTCCATCCGGTGGGGTCGCTGCCGCAAGGTCGTTCTGGTGCAGGCTCAACACCTTGCGCGCGGTCGGGCAGCTGGCGCGGACCTTCGAGGTCCAGCCCGGCTGATGCGCGTCATACATGGAAACGACCTCGCTCACCCATTTGCCGTCGGGCAGCTCCCACACATCGTAGCGATAGTTTGAATCGCCCTTATATCCTTTGTAGGCGCGCCCTTCGCGGTCGCGGATGGGAATGACGCTCAGCGGTTCGACCCGACGCACGCGGCGGACGCCGCCATAGGGGTGCCAGTGCAGCTTCGGAAATTCTGCGATCGCCTTTTCGAACGCCTTGCCTTCCAGTCCCTCGACCTGGCGATAGAGCGCGGCCTTCAGGTCGGTATCGCGGATCTGCTCGATATGCTCCAGCTTCTTCAGGCCGGAAAGCGGCGTGCGGCGCACGACGATGCTGTTGCCCTTGTCGTCCACCTCGCCGGTCAGGCCATAGGCGGTGTCGTTGTGCAGCCGTCCCGCCGTCTGGTCCTTGCCCTTGTCCAGACCCGCCTTGGAAACCGTGCCATGGTCGGCGCGATGGCTGACCACGATGGCGTTGACGACCTTGCGCAGATCGTCGCGGAAGCCTGCCCAAGGCGGGGGGATTTCGATCTTCTCCCGCCCGTCCGCGCCTTCCATGCCGGAAGCCCTGGCGATGCGTTGCAGCATCGAACGGTCGATGATCGCGACGACGGCCGCGTCGATTGCATGATGGCGGTGGTCCAGCCGGTTCTTGGGCTGGTCCGCGCCGCCGCCGAAATTATGGTCGGGCAGCAGGTCATTGAGCCCCAGCTTGCGCCGCGCCATCTCGGTGAGGCGGCCGGGCGACACCCAGATCGGCCGGCTGCCTTCGCCCCGGTCCGGGTATAGGGCGGCCAGATATTCATGCGCCAGCCGCCCGAGATATTGGGTGTCGACCAGATGGCGGGCGAGGAAGCCGCCTTCTTCGCGGAAGCGTTCCATCGCATCCGGCTCGAACCGCCACCTTTTGTTCTTCGGCAGGCGCGCGGCGCGGGCGGCGACTTCCGGCCAGCGGTCGAGATGGCCCCATGCATCGCAGGGCGAGCGATTGCCCTTGTCGCGATTGGCCTCTCGCACGCAGATGATCTTGTTGGCGTTGCTGTCATCCAGCGTGGCGGAGAAGGGCAGGATATGGTCGACCTCCGCCCGGCCGTCGAACAGCATCGCGGCCGAAATGACCTGTCCGCTATAGACGCATTGCCTGCCGATGGCGTTTTCGTCCAGTTCCTCCCACAATTTCAGCAGCGCACGATTGGCGCCCGTATTGGGCTGGCCCAGTTCCTCCAGCTTTTTTCCGCGGCGTTCGGCGGCGGCGCGGTTCTCGGCATTCTTCCGGTTCAGGTCCTTTTTCTGCTCGTCGTTCAGCTTCAGTTCGCGCGCCAGCTCGATCGCGATCTCGGCGGGCGGGCCATAGGCGCGGATCAGGCGGTTGACGACGCGGCGCAGCTGGTTGAGCCCGATATGGACGGTGGGGTTGGTCAGGCGGCCGATGCGCATTTCCTCCGGATCGGATGCATTTCCGGTGCCCGGCATGATGTGCCGCTCCAGCGCCACGCCATAATAGGGCAGTTGAGGGCGGCCTTGCTCGTCCTCGAAAACCTCTCCGGTACGCCGGTCGCTGTGATGGCCCAGCCCCGCATGCTCGACCGCCTCGCTATAGACGATGACGCGACCCGGCTCGATCGGCGCCGCTTTTTCGGTGCGCCCTTCCGGTGTCCTGCCGCTGGTCAGCGCCTCGATCAGCCGGGTGGTCGCGGTCAGGCCGAACCGGCCATAGCCCTGCGGCAGGTGCGCATTGGCGACGGCGCGCGCCTGCTCCTCCTCCAGCCCGTAGGTCGCGGCCAGCCAATCGAGAAAGGCGCGATGATCCGCGTCGCTTTCCACGGCGTTCAGGCGCTGGATGACGTCCCATTGCTCCTCGGCCGGCAGATGCGCCCAGCGGGTGCCGAAGCGGGTCTTCGCCCCCATGATCGCCGCGACCTCGTCGCCTGCAAGATGGGTGCGGTTCTCGCTTTCCTTGTTGAAGCGGGAGTCGGAATCGGCTTTCAGCACCTTGCGCAAGCTGTCGAAGCCGACCTTCGCCCTGTCCTTCAGCTTGAGCACAAGCAGGTCCCGCTCCTCCGGCGTCAGGCGCCGGGCCTTTTCGCCGGGGCGCACGATCATCAGCGCGTTGACTTCCTCCAGCAGGCGGCGGCGCTGGAACAGCGGATGCATCTTGGGCAGCCGGTCCTCGCCGTCGACCAGCATGCATTTGCCGATTTTCGGGGCCTTGAGGGGGCGCTGATGAAAGATGATCTCGAACAGCCGGTCATGCACCTCCGCCGTCAGCACATCGGGATGATGGGGCGACTGCGCCTCCCAGATGGCGTCGAATTCCTCCTCCAGCAGCGCGCGGGCGGGATAGAAGTCATAGCCGTCGCCCTTGGCGCCCTCGCCGCTTTCCGGCCGCATCCGGGTGCGGACGGAGGGAATCGCATTGGCATTGACGGCGCTCTTGCGGCGCAGGTGGAGCCATTCGCCATAGGTGCGCGCGCCCGCTTCCTGCATCGCGTCGCGCAGGCGCTCGATGCCGATGGCGATCTTGCCGCTCTCGGCATCGTCCTTGCGATCGGCCTTGCGGTTGGACTTGAAGCCGCGCCGCTGGTTGAGATGGAACAGCGCCCGGCCGAGATGGGCGAGCGGCAGCGCCTCGTCGAGCGCTCGCGCGCGCAGTTCGATGGGGTCGAGCGCGGCGAGCGCCTTGCGTTCGGCTTCATCGGCGGGGAAAAGCCCGTCCCGCACCAGATATTTGATCAGCGCGCGCTGCCGCTGCTTGAAGCGGTCGCGGCGGCGGCTCATCGAGCGGGCGTCGCGCCGGTCGACGGCAAGCGAGGCCCCGGATTTGGGATCGCGCCCGTCGCTGAAGATGCGTGATCCGGCCGCCAGAAAACCCGCCGGTTCGCCGGCCTCGTTCAACAGGATCGCCGCCCAACCCAGCGAGTTCGCGCCCAGATCGACGCCCAGACGCCAACGCAATGCCCGCTTCATTCTGTCCTTCCCCCCGGAAATCGCGGCCGATGTCGCCGCACCTCATTTCAGGTGCGGCAAATCAGCCATGGCTTCATAATGGGGACCAGCCTAATCGTCGCCAAAATGAAATCAATTCGCTATTCTTCACCGGGTCATGGGGCGGCCGGACTATTTCCGTCTTGACGGGCCTGATGCTTCGGCTATCTTCTCCTCATTCAGAGATCGCGGTCTGGCAGTTAACAAGTGTCAGTACGCACCAGATAAGGGCAGCGCTCCGGCGCTGCCTTTTTGCTTACCGGCTCATCGCGGCTTCACCATTCGGGAGGTTCGACAGGCGCCTGCCGAGCAGGCCGCCGATCTCGTCGAGTCGGCAGGGGCCGTGGATCGCCATGTCGTCGGGCAGCCGCTCCAGCGGGCGGGAGATGCCGGTGGTGGCGAAGAGGATGGGGACGGGCGCGGAACGGCCGATGGTGCGGGCCGCGGCGATGGCCGATCCCTGCTCCACCCGGTCGCCGATGACGATCAGGGCAGGGGCCTGCCGCCGCGCATATTCCACCGCCTGGCTTTCCGTCCAGGCATGATCGAAGGACTGGAACCCCGCCTCCGTCAGTTGCCGTTCAATGGCGTGGCCGACAATGATATTGTCTTCCATGATGAGGGCGTGGCCCATGGCATCTCTCCTGACATGATGTGGTTAGGAACTGGGTGCGGCCCGATCGGGTTCTGCGGATCGATTGCCTTATAGCGGACCGCCCGGCGTATGGCTCGGCAAATATGCGATATGCTCCGTTTGCGGGTCGAACCGCTTTCGTCGCAGGGGGGATGAAATTCAGGGCGATTCGTTCTATATCGCGTCCATGGCTAAATTGATTTCGAGACGATCGCTGCTGATCTGCGCGGCGGCTGCCGGTCTGGCGCCCGTTGCCGGCGCGCGGGCGGCGATGCTCCCGGCAACGCGGGAGGAAAGATTGCTGGCGCGCGCCAAGGCGGCGCTGGAGTATCATGGCGGGGTGGTGAAAAGGCGCGACCGCATCGCTATCGTGGATTTCTCGCTGCCCTCACGCCTGCCGCGCCTCGACATTGTCGATCTGGAAGGCGGGCGGGTGGAAAGCATGCTGGTCGCGCATGGGCGCGGGTCGGACCCGCAGCATAGCGGCTGGGTGGAAAGGCTGTCGAACGAACCGGGATCGCTTGCGTCCTCCGCCGGGGCCTATCTGACCGGCCCGCTTTATGTGGGCAAGCATGGCCGCTCCCGGCGTCTGGTCGGGCTGGACCCTGGCAACAACAATGCCGAGGCCCGCGCGATCGTGGTCCATGGCGCCTGGTATGTCAGCCCGGCCATGGCGCACGAGCGCGGCAAGCTGGGCCGCAGTGAGGGCTGCTTCGCGGTGGACGAGCGGGAGATCGACAAGCTGCTCGACCGGCTGGGCGAGGGGCGGCTGCTCTTCGCCGACAAGTCCTAGGCGATTATATTCTTGCGAACAGGGGCCTTGACGGCCGGGTTGGGGTGGTTAGCTGCCACCTTCCTACATCCGTCACCCCAGCGTAGGCTGGGGTCTCAGGCCATGTCGCGCGCCGCCTCCGGAGATGCCAGCCTTCGCTGGCATGACGCGATGGGGAAGGCAAGAATAGACCGAAAACGGACTTCCACCCGAACCTATTCGTAATGGATAATCGCCAAGTCTTGAGCGGTGCGAGCATGCCCCGCCGCTGCGGATCAGGCCGCCGCCCGCGCGCGTTCCACCGGGGCAAGGACCTCGGCCCGTTCCTGCTCCAGATCATGGGCGACCTCTATCGTCCCCTGCGCGCTTATCTCGGCGGCGCGGCTCGCCTGCGCCGCATAATCCACCGCCGCTTCCTGGCAGAAGCTGAGGCTGGCCGACACCACTTCCCCGATGCTCGCCGCCGAACCGATCTTTTGCGCGAATTTCATATCCTGGTCGCATCGCTGCTGAAGGAAACCGAACAGCGCCTTCTGCTGGTCGATCGCCGCTTTCAGCATCGCGGCCTGCATATGCGGGCCGACCATGAGCAGCTTCTGGAAATCGGGGACGGCCGACAGGCTTTGCCCGGCCGGGAAGGGAAAGAATTTGGTCCACGGGGCTGCACCCTTGTCCGAGGGGATGGTGCCCTTATTGTCCTGAGCCATGATCGAATCTCCAGTCCGGTGAAATCAGCATGACATATGCCGGTCCAGCCTATCCTGTTCCGGCATTCCGCATCCATACGTAATATTGCCCGTCGCCCCGATCCGCTCTCCTGTGATCGCGAAACGGGGCTGGGCGGGGCGCCCGGCCTGCGGCCTCAATGGCCGAGGATCAGCGGCAGCTTGCTCGAACTCAGCAGGCGCTTGGTGACGCCGCCGAAGGTTTCGCGCAGGCGGCCCCGGCCATAGGCGCCCATCAGCACATAGTCGGCCTGCGCCGAAGCCGCCGCCTCGGCGATCAGGTCGTCGGCGTTGCGCGATCCGCGCTCGACCAGATCGATCTCCGCGCGGATGCCGTGGCGCGAGAGATATTGCGCCGCCGCCGCCGGGCTCAGCTGGTTCGATTTCTCGGTGGCGGTGAAGATGCGCACGTCGCTCGCCAGCTTGAGCAGGGGCACGCACGCGCGCAGCGTCGCCGCGCAGGATTCGCTGCCGTCCCAGGCGACAAGGGCGCGGTCCGTGCCGAAATGCGTCTGGTCCTCCGGCACGGCGGCGACCGGCGCGCGCGATTTCATCACCACCCGGCTGGTGATCTCGCGCATGTCGAGGAACGAGCTTTCCTCAAGCTGGCGGTTGAGGATGATGATGTCGGCAAGGGAGGATGCGTCCACCATCGCCTGCGCCATGCCGCCGATCACGTCGGTCCAGTCCCACGACACCGCTTCCCGGTTGAGGCGGGCCTCCAGAGTCGCGCGGTTGGCCCTTTCCCGGTCGCGCTCCTCCTCCAGCAGCATCGCCTGTTCGGCGCCGCCGTTGATGTCGGCCGCCACCAGCGGCACCACCGCGACGTCGATGCAGCTCAAATGGCCTTCCAGCGCCCGAGTGATGTCCAGCGCGGTCTGGAGGCGCGCCTCCTGACCGGCATCGTCATGGACCAGCAGCAGGATATTTTTCATCGCATCACACTCCCCGTTCGCGGTAGAAACGTCAGTCGGTGTGCCGTTCGGCAGGATCGCGGAGATCGACTATAACCCCCGAAGGTTGCTCCGCTTTCATACCGACATGATAGATGCGCAGAGGGCCATGTCCCTTGATCTGTGTCAACCCCTCTCCTGATCCGCCGATGACGATCCGCGCGCGCAAAATGGACCTGAGGCGGCTTGCCCTCGGCCCATACCTGCGCCAGCATCGGCGCATGGGCAGGGACGAGAGCGAGAATGTGCTGCGCTGGTTGCAGGGCGGCGGGCCGTTTGGTCGAGAAGAGCTGCGGCGCATCGACACCCATGGCGCGGTGATCCTGCTGGCGGGGGACCGGGCGTGGAAGCTCAAGAAGCCGGTCCGGTTCGGCTATATGGATTTCTCGACGGCGGAAAAGCGGCATAGCGCGCTGGACGCGGAGCTGCGACTCAACCGCCGCACCGCGCCGCAGCTCTATCTCGGTCTGCACCGGGTGACGCGCGCGGCCGATGGGCGGCTGGCGCTCGACGGCGCGGGCGAGGTGGTGGACTGGCTACTCGAAATGCGGCGCTTCCCCGACGGCGCGCTGCTGGAGGAGCAGGCCGCGCAAGGACGGTTCGATGAGGAACGGCTGGACGACGACCCGCTGATCCGCGAGCTTGCCGACCATGTCGCCGCGCTGCATGCGCTGGCGGATCCGGTTCCGCTGTCCGATGGCGCGGCGCGGCTGCGGCGGGTGGTGGAAGGCAATGCCGATGCGATGGCGGCCTATCCCGCCATCCTGCCGGAGGAGCAGGCGCGGCGCCTGACCGGGCGGCTGCGCGAAAGGATCGATGCGCTGGCGCCCCTGCTCGATGCGCGCGGGCGGGAAGGGCGCATCCGCCATGTCCATGGCGATCTCCATCTCGGCAATATCGCGCTGGTGGACGGCAGGCCGGTCGCGTTCGACTGTCTGGAATTCGATGCCGACCTCGCCACCATCGATGTGCTCTACAATCTGGCGTTCCTGCTCATGGATCTGTGGCAAAGGGGCCTCGCGCAGGCGGCGAACCGGCTGCTCAACCGCTATCTCGACCTGTCGCCGAATGACGAGGGGGCGATGGCGCTGCTGCCGCTGTTCATGGCGGTGCGCGCGTCGATCCGCGCCCATGTGCTGGCGGCGCGGGCCGAACAGGCAGGCGAAGGGCCGGGGCGGGACGAGGCGGCGGCCAGCGCGCGGGCCTATCTCGATTTCGCGCTCGGCCTGCTGGACCGGGCCGACCGCGCGCCGCCGCGCCTTCTCGCCATTGGCGGGCTGTCGGGCACCGGCAAGTCGACGTTGGCGCGCCTGCTGGGCGACCGGATCGGCACGCCGCCGGGCGCGCGCATCCTGCGCAGCGACGTGCTGCGCAAGCGTCTGGCGGGCGTGGCGCCCGAAGCCCCGCTGCCGCCGGAAGCCTATACGCGCGACTCGAGTGCGCTGGTCTATGGGGAGCTGGCGCGGCTGGCCGGGACGGCGCTGGATGCGGGCGGCGGCGTCATTGCCGACGCGGTGTTCGCCAGCCCCATGGAGCGGGAGGATATCCGCGCGGTGGCGGACAGGCGGGGGGTGCGGTTCGACGGCCTCTGGCTGGTGCTGCCGGAAGAAGGGCGGGTGGCCCGCGTCGAACGGCGGCGCGGCGACGCATCCGATGCCGATGCGGCGGTCGTGCGCGCGCAGACGCTGCGCCATCCCGACCGGCCGGAGGACTGGCCGGATGACTGGACCGTGCTGGACGCCGACGGGGACGGCGCCGCGCTGGCCGTCCGCGCGCGGGCCGCGCTGGGGCTGGCGCCCGAAGCCGGTCCGCCCCGGCAATGACCGGTTTTCGTTATTTCATTAATGCAAATCATTGTTGCATTTCATCGAAAGGGTATCAATGGACGCGGCGGTCCGATCGCATTATGGAAGGCTCGCGAAATTGGGCTTCCGCCGTAAAAAGGGGCGGAAACAGGAAAGGATTACGGGAATGCCTCAGTTGGTGGTGACGACGCGCGAAGGGGAAGAAAAGACGATCGAGGCCGGGTCCGGCCTGAACGCAATGGAAGCGATTCGCGATGCCGGTATCGATGAATTGCTGGCGCTGTGCGGCGGCTGCTGTTCCTGCGCGACCTGCCATGTCTATGTCGACCCCGCCTTTGCCGATCGCCTTCCGGCGATGAGCGAGGACGAAAACGATCTGCTCGACAGTTCGGAGCATCGTCAGGCCACGTCGCGCCTGTCCTGCCAGATCGTGCTGACGGAGGATGTGGAGGGCCTGCGCCTGACCATCGCGCCGGAGGATTGATCGGCGTCGAATAATAAAGGGGAGAGGTTTGATCGTGACGGATTATGATGTTTTGATCGTCGGCGGCGGGCATGGGGGCGCACAGGCCGCCATCGCGCTGCGGCAGGAAAAGTTCGAAGGCAGCATCGCGATTGTCGGCGACGAGCCGGAATTGCCCTATGAGCGGCCGCCGCTGTCCAAGGAATATCTGTCGGGCGACAAGACGTTCGACCGCATATTGATCCGTCCGGAGAAATTCTGGGAAGAGCGCGAGATAAGCATGCTGCTGGGGCAGCGCGTGACCGCCGTCGATCCGGCCGCGCACCGGGTCACCCTCGCGGACGGCACGTCCATCGGTTACGGCAAGCTGATCTGGGCCGCGGGCGGCGATCCGCGCCGCCTCACCTGCGACGGCCATGACCTCGCCGGCGTTCATTCCGTGCGTACTCGCGCCCATGTCGACCAGATGATGCGAGAGCTTGACGGCGTCGAGCAGGTCGTGGTGATCGGCGGCGGCTATATCGGGCTGGAAGCGGCGGCGGTGCTGCGCAAGTTCGGCAAGCAGGTGACTTTGCTCGAAGCGCTGGACCGGGTGCTGGCGCGCGTCGCGGGCGAGCCGCTGTCCCGCTTCTATGAGGCGGAGCATCGCGCCCATGGCGTCGATGTCCGGCTGGGCGCCGCCGTCAACGCGCTGGAAGGCGATGGCGGCAAGGTGATCGGCGTGCGCATGGCCGACGGGTCGGTCCTCCCGGCGCAGATGGTGATCGTCGGCATCGGCATCATCCCCTCGGTCGCGCCGCTGCTGGAAGCGGGCGCGAAGGGTGCCAACGGCGTCGAGGTGGATGCGCTGTGCCGCACCAGCCTGCCCGATGTCTACGCGATCGGCGATTGCGCGCTGCATGCCAACCGCTATGCGGCGGGCGCGGAAATCCGCCTGGAATCGGTGCAGAACGCCAATGACCAGGCGAAGGTCGTCGCCCGTTCGATCATGGGCACGGATGCCGATTATGACGCGGTGCCGTGGTTCTGGTCCAACCAGTATGACCTGCGCCTCCAGACCGTGGGGCTGTCGTCGGGCTTCGACCAGACGGTGCTGCGCGGCGACCCGGCGACGCGCTCCTTCTCGCTCATCTATCTGCGCGAGGGCCGCGTGATCGCGCTCGATTGCGTCAATGCGGTCAAGGACTATGTGCAGGGCAAGGCGCTGGTCGTCGACGGCGCGCGCATCGATCCCGCGCGCCTTGCCGATGCCTCGGTGCCGCTGAAGGAACTGGTTGCGGCCTGACGGGCCATCCGGATGACGGGGCGCGGCCGGACGGCATGCCTGCGGAGAGTGGCGGACGATGAACAGATTGCGGATGCTGCTCGACCCCTTCATCCTGATGCTGGTGGGGACGGTGGTGCTGGCGTCGGTCCTGCCCGCGCGGGGCGGCTTCGTGCCGGTGGTCGGCGCGGTGTCGACGGCAGGCATCGTCGCGCTGTTCTTCTTCCACGGGGCGAAGCTGTCCCGCGCCGCGATTGTCGCGGGGGCCAGCAACTGGCGGCTGCACCTCGCCATCGTGGCCGCGACCTACGGGCTGTTCCCGCTGATCGGCCTCGCCGCCGTCCGGCTGCCGCTCGATCCGCCGCTGCTGGCGTCCGGGCTGCTCTATCTGACGCTGCTGCCCTCCACCGCCATGTCCTCGGTCGCGCTGACGGCGATGGCGCGCGGCAATGTCGCCGCCGCGCTGTGCGGCGCGTCCTTCTCCAACCTCGCGGGCATCATCCTGACGCCGCTGCTGGTGCTGTTGACCATGGGCGGCAAGGGGACGGGCGTATCCTGGCGGAATGTCGAGGAAATCGGCTTGCAGATGCTGCTGCCTTTCCTGCTGGGCCATATGCTGCGGCCGTGGATCGGCGATTTCGTGCAGCGCCGCCGCGCGCTGGTGACGGCGGTGGATCGCGGCGCGGTGCTGCTGGTCGTCTACAGCGCGTTCGGTGCGGCGGTCGTCGCCGGGCTGTGGCATCATGTGTCGGCCGGTGCGCTGCTGCTGGTGACGCTGGTCTGCTGCATGATTTTGGCGCTGGTGCTGCTGGCGACCTGGCTCGGCGGGCGGGCGCTGGGGTTGGCGCGCGAGGACGCGATCGTCCTCCTCTTCTGCGGTTCGAAGAAAAGCCTCGCGACCGGTGCGCCGATGGCGAGCATCCTGTTCGCGCGGGCCGATCTGGGCTTCATCCTGCTGCCGATCATGCTGTTCCATCAGATCCAGCTGATCGTCTGCGCGCTGATCGCCCAGCATTATGCCAGCACCACGCCCCAGCTTGCGGAGCGCGCCGCCGCGCGGGCTTGATAGGGCAAGGGCCGGGGCAGCAGCACGGCCGCCCCGGCGTCTCGCTCAATATCGCGCCCGCAGGCTGAGGAACAGGCTGCGGCCGGGTTCGGGGTAGCCGTCCGCCGTCGCATGGTTCACGTCGAACAGATTGCGCCCGCCGACGCTGACATCGATGGCGGCGGTGAACGCATATTCGATGCTGAGATTGGCCAGCGCATAATCGCCGGTGCGGTAATAGGCGCCCGCCGGGGTGACGACCCAGCGGGCGGAGGCGATATCGACATTGGGCATGATCCGCAGGCCCGCCAGCGGCGACCAGTCGGCGTAGAGGAACGCCTTGTGCGTCGGCACCCCGGTCGGGCGGAAGGCCGCGACGGACGGATCCGTCAGCTCGCGCTTCACCCAGCTGTAATTGCCGCCCAGCGACAAGCCGGAGCTGACCGTCGCGGTCAGGCTGAGTTCCGCGCCGTAATAATCGCCATTGCCCAGATTGCGGTTGATGGTGGTGGACGGCGCGATGGTGATCGCCATGATCGCGTCGTTGACCCGCGAATACCAGACCGCGCCTTCCGCCCGCAAAGGCCCATAGCGCCGCGACCCGCCCAGCTCGACCTGCGTCGCCCGCTCGGCCTTCAGGTCGGGATTGGCGATCGCCATGCCGAACCGGCTGCTGAACCGGTCCGCCAGCGTCGGGAACCGCGTGCGGGAGGAGATGGATAGGCGCAGGTCGCTGTCCTCGTCCGGCGCCCAGCGCAGCGCGCCCTGCGCATTCCAGCTGCTGCCGATGACGAAATTGAGCTTTGCGGTGCAGCCCGAAAAGCTGGGCGGATCGGTCAGCAAGGGCGGGCTGTTCCGCGTCGATATCGCCGAGGCCGGAACCTATCGTGTCGCGCTGGGGTCGGGGCCGTGGATCGACGTGATCGAAAAGGGCGCGGCGCTGCCTTCGATCGCCCATGGCCATGGGCCGGAATGCTCCGGCATCCGCAAGATGGTCGATTACGAGATGCAGGCCGGGCCGCATATCCTCCAGATTTCGGGCAATGGCGACGCCGCGCTGACGCTGATGGTGGTCAGGCTGCGCTGATCAACTCAGCGTGATGACAGTGTCGGCCAGCCGGTCTATCTCCTGCCGGTCGTGGCTGACATAGAGGATGGGCAGCTTCAGTTCGCGGGCGATCCGCTCGATCACCGTCATGATCTCGTCGCGCCGGGGCAGGTCGAGCGAGGAGAGCGGCTCGTCCATCAGCAGGAAGCGCGGTGCGGACAGCAGCGCCCGGCCGATGGCGACGCGCTGCGCCTCGCCGCCGGAAAGCGAGCGCGGCCAGCGGTCGAGCAGATGCGCGATGCCGAGGAAATCGGCGGCTTCCTCAGGGCTCATCCAGCGCTCTTGCGGCGGCGCGAGGTCGTGGCCGTAGAGCAGGTTGGCGCGCACGCGCTTGTGCGGGAAGAGGCGACCGTCCTGAAACACATAGCCGAGGCGGCGGCGCTCCGGCGGCAGGTCGATGCCCGCCAGCGCGTCGAACAGCACCTCGCCGCCCACGCTGATGCGTCCGCTGTCGGGTTGCAGCAGGCCCGCGATCATGTTGAGGATGCTGCTCTTGCCTACGCCGGACGGGCCGAACAGCGCGGTGATGCCCCGGTCCGCCGTGAAATGGGCGGAGATGATGCGGTCGCCCAGATGGCGGCTTATGTCGACCTCAAAGGACATGGCCCATCCGTTCGTTCATCTGGCCGCGCCGCGCCAGCGCTTCCGACAGGATCACCGCGCCTAGCGACAGCGCGACGGAGATCAGCGCCAGTCGCGTCACCAGCGCCTCGCTGCCGGGTATCTGCAATGCGGAATAGATGGCGAGGGGCAGCGTACGGGTTTCGCCGGGAATGTTGGAAACGAAGGTGATGGTCGCGCCGAATTCGCCGATCGAGCGGGCGAAGCCCAGCACCGCGCCCGCCAGCACGCCGGGCAGGCTGAGCGGTAGCGTGACGGTGAGGAAGGCGCGCCAGGGCGAGGCGCCCAGCGTGCGCGCCGCGCCCTCCAGCCGCCGGTCGACGGCCTCTATCGACAGGCGGATCGCCCGCACCATCAGCGGCAGCGCCATGATCGCGGCGGCGAGCGCAGCGCCGGTCCAGCGGAACATCAGCGTGATGCCCAGCGTCCGGTCGAGGAAGCGCCCTGCCGGGCCTTCGGGGCCGAAGGCCAGCAGCAGCAGCCAGCCGGTCACCACCGGGGGCAGCACCAGCGGCAGATAGACGAGGCCGTCGAGCAGGAACCGCCCCGGAAACCGCGCGCGTGCCAGCAGCCATGCCAGCGCGAAGGCGATCGGCAGCGTGCCGGCGATGGCGACGCCGCTGACCTTCAGCGACAGCAGCATGATGCCCCATTCCTCAGCTGTCAGCATGGGCGCTTACCGGCTGGAAAAGCCGTGGCGGACGAAGATCGCGCGCCCTTCCCTCGACAGCAGGAAGCGGCGGAAGCCCTCAGCCTCCGGGCTGGCCGAGGCGGCGAGGCGGGCGACGGGATAGCTGATCGGCGGATGGCTGCTTTCCGGAAAGGCGCCGACCACCACCCGCACCTTGGCGGAGGCCATCGCGTCGGTCGCATAGACGATGCCGAGCGGCGCCGCGCCCCGTTCGACCAGCGCCAGCGCCGCGCGCACATTTTCCCCGCTCGCCACCCTGTTTTCGACGCTTCCCCAGACGCCCAGCCTTTCCAGCGCGGCCTTGCCATATTTGCCCGCGGGCACGGCGGCGGGGTCGGCCATCGCCAGCCTGCCATTGCCCAGCGCGCGGGAAAGCGGGAAGCGCGGCGCGATGGCGAGGCGGACATTGCTCGCCGCCGGGGCGATCAGCACGAGCCGGTTGTGGAGGAAGGAGGCGCGGGTGCCCGGCACGATCCGCTTGCGTGCCTCCACATAATCCATCCATTCCTCGTCGGCGGAGAGGAAAAGGTCGGCGGGCGCGCCGGTGTCGATCTGGCGGGCGAGGGCGGAGGAGGCCGCGAAGGAGAGGACGGGGCGCTCATGGCCCTTCGCGGCCCAGGCGGCGGCCGCCTCTTCCAGCGATTCCCGCAGGCTCGCGGCGGCGAGCACCAGCGGCGGCCTTGCCAGCGCGGCGCCCGGCGCGACGGCGGGCAGCAGCAGCGCGGTCGCCACGATCAGCAGCCAGAGGCGATGGAGGAACTGCGGCATGCGGGAATGGTCCCTATGTTCATGGAAATATAGCGTGCGCCTATCATGTTCGCCTGCGGGGTGCCAGTCCCGTGGAACGGGAAACGGTATCCGCGAACGGTTTCCCGCCGCCCTTGGCGGCGCGCCTCATTCCGGCGGATTGCCGTCCTTCCGCTGCCCCGGCCTGGGCTGCTCGCGCATCAGTCCGCGCAGCGCGGTCCAGTCCTCGCCCCGCGCCGCGTCGCGCACGGCCTGCTGGAGCGCGCGATAATGGGCGAGCACCTGCCGCCCGCGGTCCGTCACGCGCGCGCCGCCGCCATGGCTGCCCCCGGCCGCCGTCTGCACCAGCGGCTCGTCCCAGCAGCGGTTCATCACGTCGACCAGCATCCAGGTGCGGCGATAGCTCATGCCCAGCGCCCGCCCGGCGGCGGAAATGGACCCGTGCTGCCTGATCGCGTCGAGCAGGTCGGCCTTGCCCGGCCCCATGGCGATTTCCTCGCCGCAATGGAGGCGGATTCTGATGCTGGGGGCAGGGTCGGTCATGCGGTGGGATTAGCCCGAAACGGGGGCGGCCCGCAATCGGGTCGGATTGCGGGCCGCCGAAGGTGTGGGGGTGCGGGCGTCAGTTGTGGCGCGCCAGCTCGCGGTTCAGCCACAGCGCGACGATGGTGCCGAGCGCGCCGGACAGCAGGTAGATGCCCGATGCCAGCAGGCCGAAATGCACCGACAGCCACAGCGCGACCAGCGGCGCGAAGCCCGCGCCGAACATCCACGCCAGATCGCTCGTCAGCGCCGACCCGGTGTAGCGGTAATGGGTCTGGAAGCCGGAGGCGACCACGCCGGACGACTGGCCGAAGGACAGCCCCAGCAGGATGAAGCCGAACAGCATGAACACCATCTCGCCGCTCGGCCCGCCGTCGAGCACGAAGGGCGCGAAGATGCTGAAGATCGCGATGCCCACCGCGCACACGCCCAGCAGCGAGCGGCGGCCGATACGGTCGGCGATGATGCCCGACGCGATGATCGCGCCCACGCCCGCCGCGCCCGCCGCCGCCTCGATCAGCAGGAAGCGGACGGGGCTTTCCAGCGTGAACAGGAACACCCAGGACAGCGGGAACACCGTCACCATGTGAAACAGCGCGAAGCTGGCCAGCGGGGCGAAGGCGCCGATGACGATGGTGCGCCAGTGGGTCGCGATCGTGTCGCGTATCCGTGTCGGCTGGAGGTCGCGGCTTTCGTAGAGATGCTCATATTCCGGCGTCGCGACGATGCGCAGCCGGGCGAACAGCGCGACCACGTTGATCGCGAAGGCGCAGTAGAAGGGATAGCGCCAGCCCCAATCGAAGAAATCCTCCGGCTGCAACGACCCGGCGAAATAGGCGAAGAGCAGGCTCGCGACGATCAGGCCGAGCGGCGCGCCCAGCTGCGGGATCATCGCGTACCAGCCGCGCCGTTCCTTCGGCGCGTTGAGCGCGAGCAGCGAGGCGAGCCCGTCCCACGCGCCGCCCAGCGCGATGCCCTGGCCGATGCGGAACACGATCAGCGCCAGCGCGGCGCTGTGGCCGATGGTGGCGTAGCCGGGCAGAAAGGCGATGGCGGCGGTCGAGCTGCCGAGCAGGAACATCGCCGCCATCAGCTTCACGCTGCGGCCGTAATGGCGGTCCAGCGCCATGAACAGGAAGGTGCCGAAAGGCCGCGCGACGAAGGCGAGGGCGAAGATTGCGAAGGAATAGAGCGTGCCGGTCAGCGGATCGACATAGGGAAAGATCAGGCGCGGAAAGACCAGCACCGATGCGATCGCGTAAACGAAAAAGTCGAAAAATTCGGATGTGCGTCCGATTACCACGCCGATCGCGATATCGCCCGGATCTATGCCATGCTGTATTTTCTGCTCGCGCAGTTCCTCTCCGGCGAAAGGATGGGTGGCTGCTGTCGTCGTCATGAGCTCAGCCTCTTCTCTATGTCCGGCGGCCACGGAATTCGCGCCGCCTCTCTCCTTGGAACGCCACGATAACCCAAATTGATCCGGGCACAACAGCGGAAACGCGGGGGCTTTGGCGGGAGGGCCGGATTCTTGGACAAAATGTCCTATGTTCGCACTTGCAACATCGCTATAGGCGCGCCCTCATGTCTTCTCTCCCCTCTCGTCGTCGCGCAAAAAGGCGCGCTTTTCCACGGCTTCTGGCTGCCGCGGCGATTCTGCCGCTCGGCGCCTGCGACGCCATCGTCCTGGACCCGGCCGGGGATATCGCGCGGCAGGAAGCGAACCTGCTGCTGGTGTCGACCGGGCTGATGCTGCTCATCATCGTGCCGGTGATGCTGCTTACCGTGTTCTTCGCCTGGAAATACCGCCAGTCGAACACCGAGGCGGAGTATGAGCCGGACTGGGACCACAGCACGAAGATCGAACTGGTGGTGTGGGCCGCGCCGCTGCTGATCATCATCTGCCTGGGCGCGGTGACGTGGATCGGCACGCATATGCTCGACCCCTATCGCCCGATCTCGCGCATCTCCAAGGGTCAGCCGGTGACGGCGGCGCACAAGCCGCTGGAGGTGAACGTCGTCGCGCTGAACTGGAAATGGCTGTTCATCTATCCCGAACAGGGGATCGCCACCGTCAACGAACTGGTGGTGCCGACGGACCGCCCGCTCAATTTCCGCCTGACCTCCTCCAGCATGATGAACAGCTTCTACGTGCCGGCGATGGCGGGGCAGATCTACACCATGCCGGGCATGGAGACGAAGCTGCACGCGGTGATGAACGAGGTGAACAGCTCGGTCGGCTTTTCCGCCAATTACAGCGGCGCGGGCTTTTCCACCATGCGCTTCGGCTTCAAGGGCGTGGCGCCGGCCGATTTCGACGCCTGGGTGGCGAAGGTGAAGGCGGGCAAGGACGGCGCTCTCGACCGCCAGGTCTATCTGAAGCTCGAACAGCCGAGCGAGAGGGAGCCGGTGCGCCACTATGCGGCCGTCGCCGACGATCTCTTCGACGCCGTGGTCAACATGTGCGTGCAGCCGGGCAAGATGTGCATGAGCGAGATGGCGATGATCGACAAGCGCGGTGGCCTCGGCCTTGCGGGCATCCATAATGTCGCGATGTTGACCTACGACAAGAACGGCCGCGCGCAGAGCTTCACCGCCAGGGACCGCAGCGACAAGGCGCTCAGCATCTCCTACGTGAAGGCGCTCTGCTCCGACCCCACGCTGCTCGACAGCCTGCGCGAGCAGCAGGCGAAGCTCTCCTCCGTCGGCACCACCGACGAGGCGGCGCTGCTGGTGACGAAGAAACCCGCCGCGATCACACCCGCCACCATTTCGCCCGCCACCATGTCGCCTTCCACCATTTCGATGGCCGCACCGGCCAATCCCGCTTCCTGATATTGGGAACCCCCGATGACTTCCGAACCGCAACACTGGTCTTTCCTGCTGGGCAAGCTGGGGCCTGATTCCATCCCGAACGAGCCGATCGTCTGGGCCACCTTCGTGGTGGTCGCGCTCGGCGGCGTCGCGCTGATCGGCGCGCTGACCTATTTCCGCCTCTGGGGCTATCTCTGGAAGGAATGGTTCACCACCGTCGACCACAAGAAGATCGGGATCATGTACATGATCCTGGGCCTCGTCATGTTCACGCGCGGCTTCGCCGACGCGATCATGATGCGCCTTCAGCAGGCCTGGGCGTTCAACGGCTCGGAAGGCTATCTGAACGCGCATCATTACGACCAGATCTTCACCGCGCACGGCGTGATCATGATCTTCTTCGCGGCGATGCCGTTCATCACCGGGATCATGAACTATGTCGTGCCGTTGCAGATCGGCGCGCGCGACGTCAGCTTTCCGTTCCTCAACAATTTCAGCTTCTGGATGACGACCTCCGGCGCGGTGCTGGTGATGGCGTCGCTGTTCATCGGCGAATTCGCGCAGACCGGCTGGCTCGCCTATCCGCCGGTGTCGAGCCTCGCCTACAGCCCCAATGTCGGCGTCGACTATTATATATGGTCGTTGCAGATAGCGGGCGTGGGCACGACCCTGTCCGGCATCAATCTCGTCGTCACCATCGTCAAGATGCGCGCGCCGGGGATGAGCTGGATGAAGCTGCCGGTGTTCACCTGGACCTCGCTCTGCTCCAACATCCTGATCGTCGCGTCCTTCCCGGTGCTGACGGCGGTGCTCGCGCTGCTGTCGCTCGACCGCTATGTCGGGACCAACTTCTTCACCAACGACTTCGGCGGCAGCCCGATGATGTATGTCAACCTCATCTGGATCTGGGGCCATCCGGAAGTCTATATCCTCATCCTGCCGCTGTTCGGCGTGTTCTCGGAGGTCACCTCGACCTTCTCCGGCAAGCGGCTGTTCGGCTATACCTCGATGGTCTACGCGACGGCGGCGATCATGATCCTGTCCTACCTCGTGTGGCTGCACCATTTCTTCACCATGGGCGCGGGCGCCAGCGTCAACAGCTTCTTCGGCATCACGACGATGATCATCTCGATCCCGACCGGGGCCAAGCTGTTCAACTGGCTGTTCACCATGTACAAGGGCCGCATCCGCTTCGAGCTGCCGATGATGTGGACGGTCGCCTTCATGCTGACCTTCGTGATCGGCGGCATGACCGGCGTGATGCTGGCGGTCCCGCCCGCCGACTTCGTGCTGCACAACTCGCTGTTCCTGATCGCGCATTTCCATAACGTCATCATCGGCGGCGTGGTGTTCGGCGTGTTCGCCGCGATCAACTTCTGGTGGCCCAAGGCGTTCGGGTTCAAGCTCGATCCGTTCTGGGGCAAGGTCAGCTTCTGGTGCTGGGTCGTCGGCTTCTGGTTCGCCTTCATGCCGCTCTACATCCTCGGCCTGATGGGCGTGACCCGCCGGATGCGCGTGTTCGACGATCCGAGCCTGCAAATCTGGTTCGTGATCGCCGGGCTGGGCGCGGTCATCATCGCCGTCGGCATCGGCGCGATGCTGGTGCAGTTCGCGGTCAGCATCCTCAACCGCGACAAGCTGCGCGTCGGCGGCGATCCGTGGAACGGCCGCACGCTGGAATGGGCGACGACCTCGCCGCCGCCCGACTACAACTTCGCCTTCACGCCCGTAGTGCACGGCCTCGACGCGTGGGACGAGATGAAGCGCAAGGGCGTGGCGCTGCCGTCCACCGGCTTCCGCCCGATCCACATGCCGAGCAATACGGGCGCGGGCATCGTCCTCGCCGGGATCGCCACGGTATGCGGCTTCGCCCTCGTCTGGCATATCTGGTGGCTGGCGGCCGTCAGCTTCGCCGGCCTGATCGGCAGCGCGATCGTCCATACCTTCAACTACAAGCGCGACTACCACATCCCGGCGGAGGAAGTGGCGGCCACAGAGGCCGAGCGCATCCGCCTCGCCGCGCAGGGAGCCTGAACCATGAGCCAGAGCGTTACGGCCGATAGCACGGGCGACCTGACGGCCCGCTACTTCGATCTGCACGAGCATGATCACCCGGAAGGCGGCAGCACCATGCTGGGCTTCTGGATCTACCTGATGAGCGACTGCCTCATCTTCGCGATGCTGTTCGCGGCCTATGCGGTGTTCGGCGGCAATTACGCCGCCGGGCCCTCGCCCAGGGACCTGTTCGACCTCGATCTCATCGCGCTCAACACCGCGATGCTGCTCTTCTCCTCCATCACCTACGGCTTCGCCATGCTGGAGATGGAGAAGGGCAAGGTCGGCGCGACGCAGATGTGGCTCGCCATCACCGGCCTGTTCGGCGCGGCGTTCCTCGCGATCGAGCTTTACGAATTCTCGCACCTGATCCATCTGGGCGCGGGGCCGCAGCGCAGCGCGTTCCTCTCCTCCTTCTTCACGCTGGTCGGCACGCATGGGCTGCACGTCACCTTCGGCATCATCTGGCTGGTCACGCTGATGGTGCAGGTCGCGAAGAAGGGCCTCATCCAGGCCAACAAGCGCCGCCTGATGTGCCTCAGCCTGTTCTGGCACTTCCTCGACGTGATCTGGATCGGCGTCTTCACCTTTGTCTATCTGATGGGAATGCTGCGATGAGCGCTGCACACGACACGCACGGCCATGACGGCCATCATGACGAGGGCGCCAGCCATGGTTCGCTGAAGGATTATCTGATCGGTTTCTTCCTGTCGGTCGTGCTGACGGCGATCCCGTTCTGGCTGGTGATGGGCGACGTGCTCGCCAGCAAATCGGCCACCGCCATCGTCATCATGGCTTTCGCGGTGGTGCAGGTGCTGGTCCACATGGTCTATTTCCTGCACATGAACGGCAAGTCCGAGGGCGGCTGGAACCTGATGGCGCTGCTCTTCACGCTGTTGCTGGTGGTGATTGTGCTCGCCGGGTCGATGTGGGTGATGTATCACCTCCACATGAACATGATGCCGGTCCACGACATGCGCCAGTTGCCCTGAGAGCGCGGGCGGCAAAGGGACAGGAACCCGCGCGCCGGGTTTGCGGTTGACGCCTTGCCGGGCCGGGGGATGTCCCTCCGGCCCGAAAATGCACCAAGCGGGAAGGCTGGACGATGAAGCAGGACCAAGGGCAGGCCGGATCATCCTTTCCGGGCGTGCCGGTCCTGTCTCTTGTCGCGCTCGTCCTGCTGTTCACCGCGCTGGGCCTGTGGCAGGTGAAGCGCCTCGCCTGGAAGGAAGCGCTGATCGCGAAGGTCGAGCAGCGCGTCGACGCGCCGCCGGTCGCGCCGCCCGATGAAGCCGCCGCGCGTGCCTCTTCCCTGCCGGAGCTCGAATATCTGCGGGTAAGGCTGTCGGGCGCCTATGTCGCGTCGGGCACGGCGCTGGTTCGCGCGGTGACGGACCTCGGCGCGGGCTATTGGGTGCTGACGCCGCTGCGCACCGGGGACGGCCGCCTCATATACGTCAACCGGGGCTATGTGCCGACCGGCAGCAGGCTGGAGGCGGCGCGCGCGGCGACGCCGCAGGGGCAGGTGTCGATCGTCGGCCTGCTGCGCCTGACCGAGCCGGGCGGCGGCTTCCTGCGCAGCAACGACCCGGCGGGCGACCGCTGGTATTCGCGCGACGTGGAGGCGCTGGCGCGCGCGCGGGGCCTCTCCCATGTCGCACCCTTCTTCGTGGATGCGCAGACCGAAGGCACCGCCGCCGCGCGCCCGGCGGGGTCGCCGGTGCCGGGGCTGACCGTCATCCGTTTCGCCAACAGCCATCTTTCCTATGCGCTGACATGGTTCGCGATGGCGGCGGGGTCGCTGGGGCTGGCCTTCTGGCTCTGGCGCCGGGGGGCGGCGGCATGAGCGGCAAGGCTCCCTTGCCACGGGGTGGCCAGCGCGTCGCGGCCAGCCGCCGCAACATGGCGCTGCTGGTGCAGTTGCGCTGGATCGCCGTGGCCGGGCAGATACTGACGATCGCCGTCGCATGGAAAGGGCTGGGCATCGACCTGCCGCTCGCCAATCTGATGACGGTGCCGCTGCTGCTCGCGCTGGTCAATGTCGCCAGTCTCGGCGTGATGCGCAGGCGGCGGGCCTTCACCAATGCGGAACTGTTCGCGGTGGTGCTGCTCGATGTCACCGCGCTGGCGTGGCAGCTTTACCATAGCGGCGGGGCGGGCAATCCCTTCGCCTTCCTGTTCCTGTTGCAGATCGTCATCGGCGCGATCCTGCTCGATCCGCGCTGGAGCTGGCTGATCGCGGTGGCGGCGGGGCTGTTCATGCTGTTCCTCACCTATCGCTATCAGCCGCTGGTGCTGCCCGCCGGGCAGGCGGGCGACCCGCTGCACCTCTATCAGGCGGGCAGCCTCATCTGCTTCTTCCTGATCGCGGTGCTGCTGATGTTCTTCGTCGTCCGCCTCGACCGCAACCGGCGCGAAAGCGACGCGGCGCTGGCGGCGCTGCGCCAGCAGGCGGCGGAGGAGGATCATATCGTGCGCATGGGCCTGCTGGCGTCGGGCGCCGCGCATGAGCTGGGCACGCCGCTTTCCTCGCTGTCGGTGATCTTCGGCGACTGGGCGCGCATGCCGGAGATCGCCGGCAATCCCGACCTTGCCGAGGATGTGCGCTCGGCCCGCACCGAGCTGCAACGCTGCAAGACGATCGTCAGCGGCATCTTGATGTCGGCGGGCGAGATTCGCGGCGAGAAGCCGACGGTGACGACGCTGCATGATTTCCTCGACCAGATCGTCGGCGAATGGCGGCCCCGCATGCCGGGGGAATTGCAGTACGAAAATCTGCTGGGCGAGGACATGGCGATCGTGTCCGACCCGGCGCTCAAGCAGGTGATCGGCAATGTGATCGACAATGCGGTGGAGGTCTCGCCCGACCGGGTGCGGATCGCGGCATCGCGCATCGGGGATTCGCTGGTGCTGGACGTGCGGGATTACGGGCCGGGCTTCACGCCGGAGATGTTGCAGAATTTCGGCCGCCCCTATGCCTCGACCAAGGGCCGCGCGGGCGGGGGGCTGGGCCTGTTTCTGGTGGTGAACGTGATGCGCAAGCTGGGCGGGCGGGTGAACGTCGCCAATCCGCTCGACGGCGGGGCGAGCGTGCGGCTGACCATACCGCTCGCCTCGCTGGCATTTGATGGAGGAGGAACGGCATGAATATAGCGGAAGGCTCCTCCCTGTTGATCGTCGAGGATGACGAGGCGCTGGCCCGCACGCTGCGGCGATCGTTCGAACGGCGCGGCTATCGCGTGGAAACCGCTTCCAGTCCGAAGGAGGTGGAAAGCCTGCTGGAGGCGGGGCGGAGCTTCGCCTATGCGGTGGTCGACCTGAAGCTGGGCGCGGCCTCCGGCCTCAGCTGCGTGGAGATGCTGCATGCCAGGGATGCGGCGACGCGCATCGTGGTGCTGACCGGCTTCGCCAGCATCGCCACGGCGGTCGAGGCGATCAAGCTGGGCGCGGCGCATTATCTCGCCAAGCCGTCCAACACCGACGACATAGAGGAAGCGTTCGGCAAGGGCGAGGGCGACGCGGCGGTGCCGGTGGAAGGGCGCAAGACCTCGATCAAGACGCTGGAATGGGAATATATCCACCAGACCTTGGTGGAGAGCGATTTCAACATCTCCGAAGCCGCGCGGCGGCTGGGCATGCACCGGCGCACGCTGGCACGCAAGCTGGAGAAGCGGCAGATTAAGTAGGGGGCATCCTCCCATCCGTCATGCCAGCGCAGGCTGGCATCGTTATCGATAGCGCGGAGCCAAGCCTCCACAGATGCCAGCCTGCGCTGGCATGACGGTATAAAGGTAACAAAAAAGGCAGCGCCGTTACCGGTCGCTGCCCTTTCCTGATAACCGTTGTCCCCCGCCTCAATCCACGAAGGCGCGTTCGATCACGAACTGGCCGGGCGAGGCGTTGGAGCCTTCGATGAAGCCCATGTCGAGGAACTTGGCCTCCAGTTCCTTGATCATCGCCATGCTGCCGCACATCATGATGCGATCGGTCGCCGGGTCGAAATGCGGCGCGCCGTCGCCCAGCGGGTGCTTGAAGATCGTGCCGTTGTCGATCAGAACCGGAATGCGGCCCGTGGTGTGGAAGTCCTCGCGGGTGACGGTCGGGATATAGTGGAAGCGCGCCCGCTGATCGTCGTCCAGCAGCGGGTCGCCTTCCAGATTGCTTTCCAGCAGTTCGCGATAGGCCAGTTCGTTGACATGGCGGACGCCATGGACGACGACGACCTGATCGAAGCGGTCGTAGATTTCCGGGTCGCGCACGACGCTGAGGAACGGGGCGAGGCCGGTGCCGGTGGAGAGCAGGAACAGCCGCTTGCCCGGCAGCAGCGCGTCGGCGACGAGCGTGCCGGTCGGTTTCTTGCCGAGATAGATATGGTCGCCCGGCTGGATCTTTTGCAGGCGCGAGGTCAGCGGGCCGTCCTGCACCTTGATCGACAGGAATTCCAGCTCCTCGGCATAGGCGGGGCTGGCGATCGAATAGGCGCGCAGCAGCGGGCGGCCATTGTCGCCCTGAAGGCCGATCATCACGAATTCGCCGGACCGGAAACGCAGCGAGGCCGGGCGGGTGATCTTGAAGCTGAACAGATGCTCGTTCCAGTGATGGACCGAAAGCACTTCCTCGACCGACAGGGCGGAGGTCGGGGTAAGGGTCTGGTTGGCTGTGGCCAGACTGTCGCTCATCGTCTAATATCCTTCATGCAGGGGAAGGGCGCGGGTTGCTTGGCGTGTCGTGCCCCCGGCTTCCCGACCCATGGCGAAACCTGTGTTGATCCGTGACGTGCGCGACGCGTTACCGCACACGGGCAGCGCCCACAACAGGAAAGAAGACCTGAAGCGGCGGCTTTTCGCAGGGTGAACGATCGGGGTGCGCATGCCGAATCCCTATAATGCGTTGCGGCGGCTATTATTGCTAATGCGAATAGGGATCAATTTTTTTGGCGAGATAATTTGTTTCAGGGGCGATAGGACCGGTTTCAGAAATGGCGGCGGAGGCGGGAAAGCGGCCATTCAGCCCATCAGCCGCTGGCCGCACAGCGACAGCATGCGGTCGGCGATCTCCCGTTCCCCGGTGATGATCTCGGTGACGCCGAGGCGCTGGAGATGCTCCGCCTCCGCGTCGCTATGGGC
Organism: Sphingobium jiangsuense; assembly: GCF_014196495.1. Classification (GTDB taxonomy): domain Bacteria; phylum Pseudomonadota; class Alphaproteobacteria; order Sphingomonadales; family Sphingomonadaceae; genus Sphingobium; species Sphingobium jiangsuense. The sequence continues at coordinate 7,044 of NZ_JACIDT010000024.1, read as the reverse complement.
GCGGGCGATCACGCGGATCGCGGGGTTGAGCGCGCGCGCCCGCTCGAAGATCGCGCCCGCTTCATAGCCTTCGGGAATGGCGAGCAGCAGCTTGCCCGCCCGCTGCACCCCCGCCTTTTCCAGCGCCTGCTGGTCGATCGCATTGCTGGCGAGCACGGTCATGCCGTCCGCCTCCGCCCGCCTGGCGATGTCGGGCTGGTCCTCGATCAGCACGAAGGGCCGGCCTGCGCGCTTCAGCTCCCGCGCGATCAGCCTGCCCACCCGGCCATATCCGGCGAGGATCACATGATCGGACGGCGGCGGCGGGGCGGCGGCGGCGGGTTCCTCCGCCGTCCTGCCCGCCTTTTCCGCCAGCTTCTCGCGCGAGAGGATCAGCGTGAAGACGAAGGGGTTGAGGAAGATCGAGATGATCGCGCCCGCGAGGATCAGGTCGCGCCCCTCCTGCGGCAGCATGCCGAGCTGGGTGCCGAGCGCGGCGAGGATGAACGAGAATTCGCCGATCTGGGCGAGGCTGCTGGCGATGGTCAGCGCCTGGATGTTGGAATGGCCGAAGGCGCGGACGATCAGATAGGCGGCGGCGGACTTGCCGAACAGGATGATCGCCACCGTTCCCGCCAGCGGCAGCGGCTGCTCGACCACGACCGCGGGATCGAACAGCATGCCGACCGACACGAAGAACAGCACCGCGAAGGCGTCGCGCAGCGGCAGCGTCTCTTCCGTCGCGCGGCGGCTGAGCGGCGTTTCGCCGAGGATCATCCCCGCGAAGAAGGCGCCGAGCGCGAAGGATATGTCGAACAGGAAGGCGGCGCCGAACGCCACCCCCAGCGCGATCGCCAGCACCGCCAGCCGGAACAGCTCGCGCGATCCGGTATGGGCGACCCAGTGCAGCGCGGAGGGGATGACGCGCCGCCCGACCACCAGCATCAGGCCGATGAATATGGCGACCTTCAGGAAGGTCAGGGCCAGCGGCACGACGAGCGCGGAAAGGCCGCCCGCCGTTCCGCCGCTGATGATGCGGGCCATCACCGGCAGCAGCACCAGCGCCAGCACCATCGCCAGATCCTCCACGATCAGCCAGCCGACGGCAATCCGGCCCCTTTCGGTCTGCACGAGGCTGCGGCTCTGCAACGCGCGCAGCAGCACCACGGTGCTCGCGACGGAGAGGGCGAGGCCGAACACGAAGCCCGCCGCCAGCCCCCAGCCCAGCATCGCGGCAAGGCCCATGCCGAGCAGCGTCGCGACCGCGATCTGCACCAGTGCGCCGGGCACGGCGATCGCCCGCACCGACAGCAATTCCTTCAGCGAAAAATGCAGGCCCACGCCGAACATCAGCAGGATGACGCCGATTTCCGCCAGTTCATTGGCCAGCCCGCTGTCCGCGACATAGCCGGGGGTGGAGGGGCCGACCATGACCCCGGCGAGCAGATATCCGGCAATGGGGGAGACTTTGAGGCGTTGGGCGAGCGCGCCCATGACGAAAGCGACGACGAGTCCGGCGACAATGGTGCCGATCAGGGGGGAGTGATGAACCATCCACGCTCCACGCAAAAGGGGTCAGGCAAAAAGGGCCGGACAAGGGGTCGGACAAGGTCGGGCAAAAGGGGACAGGCCCGATATTTCCACAGCTTCATGACAAATTCGCCGCGCCTTTCGGCTTTTCCGGGACGGGAGCCGGAAAGGCCGATGTCAGGCGGCCGGAGGCGCGCGGGCGAGCGAGGCGTCGCGGATTGTGTCGGAATGGCGCGGCGCGATATGGGGCGGAATTTCCGCCTCGGCGCGGGCGGCGAGGCCGCGCTGCAAGGCGGCCGGAACCGGCTGGATCAGTCCATATCCGGCCTCCATCGGGATCGGCGGCGGCAGCTTGCGGCCCGGCCGCGCGGCTTCCGGCCGGACATGGCGGGGGCGTTCCGATTTCAGTTTCAGCGCGACCATGACGGTCGACGGGTCGAAGGCCGATCCGACCATCCGCGTGCGCGGCGCTCCCGCAGGCATCAATGCGCAGGCCAGCACCACCGCCAGCGAAATCCACAGCGCTGGCGGAAAGGCAAGGCCGCGCGGGCCGCGAGATATGTTCAGGACCCGCACAAGCCGCGCCGTTCTCCCTCCGTGATGCCGGACCTGGAGAAGCCTATCAGTCTGACCTTGCGCTGTAAATTGGCGGGTCGATCGGGTGCGTCCCAGCCGTGCCGTCATGAAAAGACGCAAGTGCGCATGCGGATTATTGACAGCGGTGTCATGCCGCCCTATGCAGCCTCTGCGCGCAAGCGCACCATCCGCCGGGTCGGAGCTGCACGCCGATCCGGCGGATTTTCCTTTGGGCCGGTCCTTCCGCTATCCCGTCCCCAGCGCGGCAATGCTATCATGCCCCTCATGATAGACGGCATCGACCCCGCTGCACCTTTCGCCCGTTTCGCGCCGCCCGTCCGCGAGCCTTCCGCGCTGAGGCGGGCGATCACCGCCGCCTGCCGCGCGCCGGAGCGGGACTGCGTGCCGCCGCTGCTCGACGCGGCGACGCTGCCGCCGGAGATGCGCGCCGCCATCGCCCGCACCGCGCGCGGCCTCGTTCTCGGCCTGCGCGCCCGCCCCCACGGCAGCGCCGTCGAGGCGCTGGTGCAGGAATATGCGCTGTCCAGCCAGGAAGGGGTGGCGCTGATGTGCCTTGCCGAGGCGCTGCTGCGCATACCGGACGAGGCGACGCGCGACCGGCTGATCCGCGACAAGATCGCCGATGGCGACTGGCGGTCGCATTGGGGCGGCGGCCGGTCGCTGTTCGTCAATGCCGCGACCTGGGGGCTGGTGGTCACCGGCGTGCTGATGGAAAGCGTCAACGCGCGCGGGCTGGGCGCGGCGCTCACCCGCCTGATCGCCCGCTGCGGCGAGCCGGTGATCCGGCGCGGCGTCGACATGGCGATGCGCATGCTGGGCGAGCAGTTCGTCGCCGGGCAGACGATAGAGGAGGCGCTGAAGCGCGCGCGCGGGCCGGAGGGCAGGGGCTTTCTCCACAGCTATGACATGCTGGGCGAGGCGGCGGCGGCGATGGCCGACGCGCGGCGCTATTATCATAGCTATGAGGCGGCGATCCACGCGATCGGCAGGGCAGCGGCGGGCAGGGGCATCCATGCCGGGCCGGGCATCTCGATCAAGCTGTCGGCGCTCCATCCGCGCTATTCCCGCGCGCAGGCGGAACGGGTGATGGGCGAACTGCTGCCGCGCGTGAAGGCGTTGATGCTGCTGGCGCGCGGCTACGGCATCGGCGTCAATATCGATGCCGAGGAAGCCGACCGGCTCGAACTGTCGCTCGACCTGCTGGAAAGCCTCGCGCTCGATTCGGAGCTGGCGGGGTGGGACGGCCTCGGCTTCGTGGTGCAGGCCTATGGCAAGCGCTGCCCGTTCGTAATCGACTGGCTGATCGATCTGGCGCGGCGATCCGGTCGCCGCCTGATGGTGCGGCTGGTCAAGGGCGCCTATTGGGATGCGGAGATCAAGCGCGCGCAGGTCGACGGCCTGCCCGGTTTCCCGGTCTATACCCGCAAGCAGCACACCGATGTCGCCTATATCGCCTGCGCGCGGGCATTGCTGGCGGCGCGGGCGCATGTCTTTCCGCAATTCGCGACGCATAATGCGCAGACGCTCGCGACGATCCATCATCTCGCCGGGCCGGATTTCCGCCCCGGCGATTATGAATATCAATGCCTGCACGGCATGGGCGAACCGCTTTATAGCCAGATCGTCGGGCCGGGCGGATGGAACCGCCCCTGCCGCATCTATGCGCCGGTCGGCACGCATGAGACGCTGCTCGCCTATCTGGTCCGGCGGCTGCTGGAAAATGGCGCGAACTCCTCCTTCGTCAATCGCATCGCCAATCCCGACGTGTCGGTGGAGGACCTGATCGCCGATCCCGCTGATGTGGTGCGGGCGATGGACGATCCCGGCGCGCCGCATCCGGCGATCGCGCTGCCCGCCGACCTGCTGCCGGGCAGGCGCAACAGCGAGGGCCTCGACCTCGGCGATGAGAGCGTGCTGGCGGCGCTGGCCGAGGCGGCGCGGGAAAGCGCGCGGATCGACTGGAGCGCGGCGACGGAGGGCGGCGCGGGCGCGGCCCGTCCGGTGCTCAACCCGGCGGACCTCGGCGATCGGGTCGGCACCGTGGTCGAGGCGACGGCGGAGGAAGCACGTGCGGCGGCGCGGGCTGCGGTGGCTTCCCCATGGCCGGAGCTTGAGGTGGAGGCGCGCGCGGCCTGCCTCGAAAGCGCGGCGGACCTGATGCAGCGGCGCATCGGCGTGCTGATCGGCCTGATCATGCGCGAGGCGGGCAAGTCCGCATCCAATGCGATAGCCGAGGTGCGCGAGGCGATCGACTTCCTGCGCTATTATGCGGGCGAGGCGCGGCGCGTCTGCACGGCGGAAATCCGCCCGCTCGGTCCGGTGGTGTGCATCAGTCCGTGGAACTTCCCGCTTGCGATCTTCACCGGGCAGGTGGCGGCGGCGCTGGCGGCGGGCAATCCGGTGCTCGCCAAGCCCGCCGAGGAAACGCCGCTGATCGCCGCCGAAGCGGTGCGCCTGCTGCATGAGGCAGGCGTGCCGCCGCATGCGCTGCGGCTGGTGCCGGGCGATGGCGCGATCGGCGCGGCGCTGACCGGCGCGGCGGAGGTGCGGGGCGTGATGTTCACCGGATCGACCGAGGTGGCGCGGCTGATCCAGCGCTCGCTCGCCGGCCGCCTGTCCCCCGAAGGCAAGCCTATTGCGCTGGTCGCCGAAACCGGCGGCCAGAATGCGATGATCGTCGATTCCTCGGCGCTGGCCGAGCAGGTGGTGGGCGACGTGATCGCGTCGGCCTTCGACAGCGCGGGGCAGCGCTGCTCCGCGCTGCGGGTGCTGTGCCTGCAAGAGGATATCGCCGACCGCACGCTCGCGATGCTGAAGGGGGCGATGGCGGAAGTGTCGCTGGGGCGGACGGATCGCCTTGCGGTCGATATCGGGCCGGTCATCACCGCCGAAGCGAAGGCGGGCATCGAGGCTCATGTCGAGGCGATGCGGGCGAAGGGCAGGCGGATCGAGCGCAACCCGCTGCCCGCCGATGCGGCGCGCGGGCATTTCGTGCCGCCGACGATCATCGAGCTGGACGACATAGCCGAGCTGGAACGGGAAGTGTTCGGCCCGGTGCTGCATGTGGTGCGCTGGCGGCGGGAGGACCTCGACCGGCTGATCGATGCGATCAACGCGACCGGCTATGGCCTGACCTTCGGCCTGCACACCCGCATCGACGACATGGTCGAGCAGGTGTCGGCGCGGGTGAAGGCGGGCAATATCTACATCAACCGCAATATGATCGGCGCGGTGGTGGGGGTGCAGCCCTTTGGCGGGCGCGGTCTTTCGGGCACCGGGCCGAAGGCGGGCGGCCCGCTCTATCTGCGGCGGCTGGTGCAGGGGACGGCCCCGGCGCCGGAAGGCATGGCGCCGGTGGGCGGCAATCCTGTGCTCGCCGCCTATGCGGAGTGGCTGGAAAGCCGGGGCGAGCGGAATGCGGCGGCCCTGGCGCGGCATCTGGAGGCGACCTGCCCGCTGGGATGCGAAGTGCCGCTGCCCGGCCCGGTCGGCGAGCGCAACAGCTATGCGCTGCATCCGAGGGGACGGATCGGCCTTTACCCCGCGACCATGGCGGGGCTGCTGCAACAGATCGCGCTGGGGCTGGCGACCGGCAATGAACTGGCGATCGCCGGCCTTCCCGCCGGGCTGGCCGACACGCTGGCCGCCTTGCCCGAAAGGGTGCGCACCCGGATCGCTGCGGCGGATGCCCCGGTTTCCGCCGCGCTGGCCGAGGGCGACGAGGCGGCCGTCCTCCGCCTGCTGCGCCGGCTGGCGGAGCGCCCCGGCCCGGTCGTCCCGCTGTGGACGGCGACGCCGGAGCAATGCGCGGCCGGGCTGACCTATGATCCGCTCTGGCTGATGGAGGAGGTCGCGACCTCGATCAACACCACCGCATCGGGCGGCAATGCCAGCCTGATGACTCTCGTTTAGGGAACTCGGCTGCCCTCCATTATGGATCAATCTTGCCATGCTGCGGGATAGGCCGGTGACTAGGCTGGACCCCCTTGAAACGGGGGCAGTCCATGGAAGTCTCGGTCCACGCGGTGATGGCCGCGAAAATCGGTTTTGCGTCTCATCAAAACGCGGTGCCCCTGCTGCGCGAGGTCAAGATCGCGCTGGCGGGGGAACAGGCGCTGGAACGATGCCGCCTGTCCCTCACCGCCGATCCCGCCTTTGTCGAGCCGCGTGACTGGCGGATCGACCGGATCGCGCCGGGCGACGAACTGGCCATTGCCGACCGCGCGGTGCGGCTCAACGCGACGCTGCTCGACGGGCTGACCGAAAGCCTGCGCGGCACGCTGACTCTCACGCTGCATGCGGAGGACGGGACGGAGCTGGCGCGCGAGCGGCAGGATGTGGAACTGCTCGCCCATAATGAGTGGGGCGGGCTGTCCTCCATGGCCGAGCTGCTGCCCGCCTTCGTCATGCCCAACGACCCTGCCGTCGACCGGCTGCTGAAGGCCGCGTGCGAGGTGCTGCGCCGGGCGGGGAAGCCTGATGCGCTGGACGGATACCGGTCGAAGGACCGCGCCCGCGTGTGGCAGGTGGCATCGGCGATCTGGTCCGCCGTGGCGGGCGCGCGCCTTTCCTACGCGATCCCGCCCGCCAGCTTCGAGCGCGCGGGCCAGAAGGTGCGCACACCCGGCGCGATCATGGAAGGCGGCCTCGCCACCTGCCTCGACACCGCGCTGCTGTTCGCCGCCGCGCTGGAGCAGGCAGGGCTGAACCCGCTGGTCGTCCTGACCAGGGGCCATGCGTTCACCGGCGTCTGGCTGCAACCGGTCGAGTTTTCCAACCTGATGACCGACGAGGCGGCGGCGCTGCGGCGGCATTTCGATCTCGACGACCTGATCGTGTTCGATGTCCGTCGTCAGAACATTTGGCACAACTCGCGGCGTAAATTAGCGGAGTGCGGGCCTCGTCCTGGGGTTGATATTAAGCGGCGATCTTGCGGTG
>NZ_JACIDT010000023.1 GCF_014196495.1 Sphingobium jiangsuense | reverse complement strand
CACCCTGGAAATGGCGCCACTTGAAATCCGTCATCGTTCCGTCCGTCCAATCTCCGCCAAGCATGCTCAAGCTTCACGATTTTTGCAACAGAGCCGTCTCCGGCATCACCAGTTGAAGGCCCTTGAGCTTATATTTATAGAGCACGCTGGAGAAGGTCATACGGCCGTCGAGCGCGCGCCCCTTGAAACCGATCTCGCCTCCTTCCGATTCCTCCGGTCCGAAGCCGATCGATTCATCGGTCAAATTGGCGGTGATCGTGGTCGGGATGGAGGCGCCGCCCGATTTGTAGCCGGTCTTGTACGCGGCATAGATGTTGAGATCGGGCGTCGGCTTGTAACTGAGCGTCGCTTCGGGCGACCAGTTGGTGTCCTCGAACCTGTTGGTCAGGAATATCCCCTGCGGCATCACGTTGAGCGAGGCGGGTAGCCGTGCATCGGCGTAGAGATTGCCCTGACGGGTGGTTTTCTTCTCGTCGGTATAGCGGACGCCGCCCGCCAGCTCGATCCTATCGGTGATATTCCAGATCGCCTGGCCGAAGAACGACCATGCGGTGTTCTTGATCGTGTGCAGGCGATAGGTCTGGTTGGTGTTGCCATTGGTGGGGTCAGGCGTATAGCCGAGGGGGAAACGCGTGCCGATATTGCCCCGGCGATCGCTATTCTCATAATAAGCGCCGCCCGCGAAATTGATCGGCCCGCCCAGATCGGTGTTGAAGCGCAGTTCCTGGGTGAACAGTTCCGACCGCTCAGTCACATAGCCGGGAAAGCGAGTGAAGCTGGTATAGCCATAGTTGGACAGCGTCTTGAAATCGCCATAGCTGTATCCGGTGACGCTCTCGAACCGGATCGCATCCATGTCATAGCGCAGGGCGAGCGTCGTCAGAACCGAATCCACAGTGGACCAGAGCTTGCCGTTGCGGCGGTCGCCGCCCGGATAGCCCGCCTCCACCCCGACGGGCAGGCCGCCGCTGGAAATCTGGTTGTCGGCCCGGCAATCGCCGGTCGGGTCGGAAATCAAATTGGTGTCGGTCGGCAGGCTGTAACCGTCGGCGCAGCGCACCGGCTGAGCGATATTGCCCATGCCGTCATCGTCATAAGCGTTGCCGAGAACCTTGAGTTCCGCGTTGAACCGGTCGCTGGGCTTCCAGTCGAGCGTCAGGCGTCCGGTGATCGTTTCGCTGCCCACGGCACGGCTGTCGCCGCCGCGACGGAGAGGAAAGCTCGCATCGGTGGGGTTCGGGCCGTCAACCGCATTATTGTGCAGCCAACCTTCCATCTTGGCATAGCGGACGGCGAGGCGCGCGCCCAATGTGTCGGAAAGTGGACCAGAAACATAACCTTCGGCATAGCGCTCATCGGCGACGAATTCATAACCGACCTTCAGACCCGCCTCGAACTGGCTGGTCGCGCCACGCGAGCGTACCGAAACGACGCCACCGGGGCTGTTCTTGCCGAAGAAGAGCGCCTGCGGCCCCTTGAGCACTTCCACCTGTGCGACGTCGAAGAAGGCGACGTTGGTGATGAAGCCGCGGCTGATCTGGATGCCGTCGATATTGATCGACACCGTCTGGTCGATGCCGAAATCGTTGAAAGTCGATCCCACGCCGCGAATGGTCATGCTGGCGCCGGTGCCCGAGGCCGCCTTGACGATCGTCACATTGGGGATGAGCGACGAGACGGCGTTGAGGTCAGCGACATTGTATCGGGTGAGCGTTTCGCTAGATAGCGCGCTGACGGCGACCGGCACATCGATCAGCGTCTCGTCGCGCTTGCGGGCAGTGACGATGATGTCGCCCGATCCGGAATGGACCGCCATACGCGCTTCCTCCGCAGCCGTTTCCTGCGCAAGGACCGGTGCAGGCATTGCCGCAGCCAGCGCGCATGCGGCGGTCCCCGTCAACTGGATGATCCGAATTCCCACGCCTTTCATAATCGCTTCTCCCTCCCACACTCTTCATGGAGCTTGATTGATAGGCGGGTATTACGCCTCCCCCATGCATGCGTCAACAAAATAGCACAGTGCACTACTTTTGGCGTCGCAATAAATTCGTACATCGTGCATTTTTATGCCACTTGCGCTCGGCAGCGGCTTGGTGCATGGCTGCTTTTCCGATGGTCAAGAGGCAAGGGCCGACCTGTCCGATAGAGCGATCTTATCTTTTTGATGCCATCTGTATAAACTGAGTGCGTACCGATGACGGATTCCCCCCTCTCCTCCCAGCAGACGCAGACTACTGAACTGGCCCCTCAATCCGAATTGACTTCTCACCCGGAAAAGCAGTTGGTCTATTCCAGCTCATCTATCCATGAACGCCGCCGCCGCATCCTGAGGGAAGCGCGCAAGCTTCTGGCAGAAGGCGGGATCGAGAAATTCAGCATCCGCAAGCTGTGCAAGCGCGCCGATGTCGCCCAGCGGACGCTCTACAACGCGTTTCACAACCGCGACCGGATCATGGCGCTGGCGATCCGGGAGGCATACGAGGACGTCAACCGCTATATGCGCTATCGCACCTCGGCCGAAACGATGGAAGGCATTGTCGATCGGCTGATCTCGGTCAACACCCGTAATTTGCGGGCACGCAATTACACGCAGGCGGTCGCCGCCATCTATTTCTCGCCGGCAGCCAGCCATGACATCTGGGTCGCCATGCGCGAAATGGTCGATATGAACCTGCGCCAATGGCTGAACCGGCTGGTGCGTGACGACCTGCTCGAGGATTGGGTCAGGGTCGATGAACTGGCCAATGAGATCGCCAATATCGAATATGCAACGATCAATGATTGGGCGCAGGGGCGGATCACCGATGAGGATTATGTCCGCCGGCTGATCACCGCGGTGCTCACCCATGTGGTCGGTTCGATCCGGGGGGACGACAAGGAAATGGCGATCGCCATGCTGCGCCGTATCCGCGCCACGGGCGAACTGCCGGAGTTTCCGAAGCCCGTTTATAGCCCGCCCCACGGCGCAGGGGAGGACTGACCCCTCCGGGTCCCGCGTTACCCCTCTCCGTTCGCCTGCGCTGCATTCTGCCCGGCGACGCGCCCGAAATAGGAAGCAGGCCCCAGCATCAGGCCGCTTGCATAGCCCTTGCCGTCCTGCGCGATGCTGGAAACGCAGGCACCGGCGGCAAAAAGTCCCGAAATCGGCTGTCCATCCACACCCAGCACGCGCGCATCCGCGTCGGTCGCCATGCCGCCCAGCGTGATATAGTAATAATAGGAGTTGGAATAGGACAGTTCGAACGCCGCATAAGGCGGTTTGTCCAGCGGCTGCAACCAGTCGGCGTGCTTGTGGTAAAGCGGATCCTCGCCATGCCCGGCTCCTTCATTATAATCCGCCAGCGTGCGCTGCAGCGAGCCGGGCGGCAGCTCCAGCCCCTGCTCCATTTCGGGGACCGTCTCCCAGCCGTCCACGAAACGATGCTGCGCCCGGCTCACCTCGGGATAGGCGAAGGTTTCGGAATCGACGATCAGATAGGCGACGGTCCCCGGCTGCTCGCGTATCGCCTGCCCCGTCCGCCCATGATAGCTGTCCTCCGCGACGAAGCGTTCCCCGCGATTATTGACCAATATGCCCTTGATGAGCTGCTCCGGCGGATAATAGCTGGCGGTCGCGATGATCCCACCCATCGAGCGCAGCGCAGCACCCGCAGACAGGCCGAGCCGGATCGCATCACCGTCATTATTCGGTATGCCCAGCGGGACGCAACTGTCTGGCAGGGTTGGGGCATAATGGTCCAGCATCTCCCTGTTCATACCGAACGCCCCGGCCGCGAGGATCACGCCGCGACGCGCCCGGAAATATTTCTGCCCGTCGCTCTGCCGGGCACGCACGCCGACGATCCGCCCTGCGGCGTCACCTATCAGCGCGTTGACACGGCTGTCGGATGCTACCCGCACACCTTCCTGCTCGCAGGCCACGATCAGCGCATTCATGGCAAGCGCGCCGCCGCCATCGCCCTCCTTGGCAACCTTGTGGCCGCGCGGCGCGGGTGTGGCGATGCCGTGATAGGGCCAGACCTTCTCATTGCCGGTTGACGCAAGGCAATCGTCCGTCGGGGCGATCACCGCCTTGCCCTTGTAATAGCCCCGGTTGAACGGCACGCCCTGCGCCTCGAGCCATTCAAACTGGGCAACCGAATTATCGCAATAGCGGCGAACCAGCCGCGCATCGGGCGCGCCGGTGCTCGCCATCAGGAAGTCGAACATGGCATCGGATGTATCCTCATAACCCGCAGCGCGCTGCGCCTCGGTGCCTCCACCGAAATAGAATATCCCGGCCGACAGGGCACTCGCCCCGCCCCCGCCAGAGGCGCGCTCTATAACCAGCACGTCCGCCCCGGATCGCTGCGCCTCCAGCGCCGCGCAGGCGCCCGCTATGCCATAACCGACAACCAGCACATCGGCGCTGCCGCTCCAATGCTCCACACTCTCTGCCCAGATCAATTCGGGCGGGGAAATCGGGTCTGTCATAGGTCTTCCCTTTCAGGACTGGAGAAGCGACGTTCTAGTTAATTCGGCGATGCGGGTCGCGCCGGTCAGCGCCATGGCGACACGTAGCTCGTCGCGCAGCAGGCCCAGCATATGCGCGACCCCGCGTTGCCCCTGCGCCGCCAGTGGATAGGCCCAGGCGCGGCCGATCAATACGCCCTCCGCGCCGAGCGCGAGCATCCGGGCGACATCCAGCCCGGTCCGCACGCCACCATCGACCAGCACGGTCAGTTCCCCGCCCACCGCATCGGCGATCGCGGGAAGGGCACGGGCGGTCGAGGGCACCCCGTCGAGCTGGCGGCCGCCATGGTTTGAAACCACGATTCCGTCGGCCCCGCCGCGCACGGCCTCGCGCGCATCCTCAGCATCCAGCACGCCCTTGACGACGATGGGACCGTCCCAATGCCGGCGAAGCCAGTCGATTATGTTCCAGCCGGCAGCATTTTCCAGATTGGCCTGCATGAAGCCCATGACGCGGGCCAGCGAAGCGCCCCTCTCCACCCCGTCGGCTATGTTGCCGAGGGTATGCGGACGGCCGCGCAACCCGACATTCCACAACCAATGCGGGCGCGGCAGCACCTGCCCCGCCATGCGCGCTATCCGCACCGGCCAGGGATCGTTGGAAATGCCGCTGCGATAATCGCGATAGCGCGCGCCGAGACAGGGCAGATCGACCGTCACCAGCAAGGCGGTACAGCCCGCCTCGCGGGCGCGGGTGAGCAGGCTCGCCATATAGCCCCGGTCCTTCAGCATATAGAGCTGGAACCAGAACGGACCTCCGCCCGACGCCGCACCTACCTCTTCCACCCGGCAGCAAGAGGCCGAGGAAAGGGTGAAGGGCACGCCGATTTCCCGCGCCGCCCGCGCTGCCTGCACCTCGCCGCGGCGGGCCATCATCCCGGCCATGCCGACCGGGGCCAGCGCCACGGGGAAAGGAAGGTGATGACCAAGCACCGTGGCCGACATATCTATCCGCGAGACATCGCGCAGCACGCGCTGGCGCAGGCCGATGCCCGCCAGATCGCGCCGGTTCGCCAGCCGCGTCTGTTCGAGATAGGAACCCGCCTCGACATATTCGAACAGGAAACGGGGCAGCCGTCTTTCCGCAAGGTGCTTGTAATCGGCCAGCGATCGGGGCGTCATCGCGTCACAGCATCCCCGGATAGGCCCCGCCGTCGAGCAGTAGATTCTGGCCGGTCACATAGCCCGCGCGATCGCTGGCGAAGAAGGCACACCACGCTCCGAAATCCGCCGGATCGCCGATCTGCCCGGTCGGGGACTCCGCCGCCATCAGCGCAATCTCCTCCGCCAGCGACGTACCCTTTTGCCTGGCGAGGCGCTCGGCATAGCCGCGCAGGCGGTGGGTCGCGAAGGAACCAGGCAGCAGATTGTTCACGGTGACGCCGTGCTCGGCCACCTGCCGGGCAAGACCGGCGGCAAAAGCGGTAAGGCCGCTGCGCGCCGTGTTGGACAGCGGCAGGGCGCTGCGCGGCTGCTTCACCGCAGCCGAGGTGATGTTGATGATCCGCCCCCAGCGCCGCGCGATCATCCCGTCGATCAGTGAGCGGATCAGCATGATAGCCGACACCGCATTGGTGTTGAATGCGGCCAGCCAGGCCTCCTCATCGAACTCCCGGAAATCGCCCGGCGGCGGACCGCCCGCATTGGTGACGAGGATGTCGCATCCGCCGCCCGCGACCTCGACCAGAGCGGCGCGCCCTTCCGCCGTGGTTACGTCGCTGGCGACGGCAAGCGGCCTCCGCCCGCTGTCGGCGGCAAGACGATCCGCCGCCGCATCAAGGCGGGCAGCATCCCTGCCGTTGAGGACCACCTCGGCACCCGCACCGGCCAGTGCGGCAGCACAGGCATAGCCCAGCCCCGCGCTCGACCCGCACACGATCGCCCGCCTGCCGGCGATGCCCAGATCGATGCCGGAGGTCATAGTTCACCCGCCAGATATTTGTCGATCGTGCGGTGCCAGTGCCTGATCCGGCTTTCCTGATAATGGGCCAGCTCGACCTTGCCGTCGCGCAGCGCCTTCATGCCGCTGTGGACATGGGGAATGTTCGCCATGTCCTGATTGAGCACCGCACCCAACTGGCCGAACATCGGCTCCCAGTCCACATCTTCCGGGATCAGCACCATCTCCGGGCATTTCGGCGGGGTTTCGTCCGGCTTCGCCCGCTGGATGAGGCGCACCTCCATCAACGTATGATTCTCGTCCGGCCATGGCCGCCAGCGATAAACCACCGCCGGGCCATAGCCGCCCCAAGGGCTGAAATTGGGGAACACGTTATAGGTGAACGCATCCTGCACCTCGGCATCGGAGACATGGCTGATGTCCCGGCCGATCATCTTGCCGAACCGCTTGCGGTTGAACGCACCCATCGCCTGCCGCGCCGTTTCGCCCTCGTTGACGACGACCTCCATTCCCGGCTCCACCACGCGGCCATTATATTTGAGGAACTGGTCGATCACCCATTGCTCTTCCCGGTCTGCCGCCGGAACATGGGTGGAGGTGACGCCGAACGGCGTTATGGTGAGGTTGGTGTGATCGCTGAACAGCGTATATTTGCTGTTGGTATCCGCCGTGAACGGCAGGATCTGGGGATGGGTCGCAATGACGTGGAAGGCTTCGATGAAGGCTTCCATGCAGACCTTCCAATTCGCTTTGAGAACCTTGCCGCCCCATTTGACGGTGTAGCATTCCTCCGGCCGCCAGTCGCGAAAATGGTCGGGCAGTGGGGCGAGATAGTCCTCCAAGCTCATCCCGCCCGACTCTTCCTTGATGAAGACATAGCCGCCCCACAGCCCTACCTGCACTTCGGGCAGAGCCATGTCCTTGCCTTCCAGATGCTTGAAATCCCAGCGGCAGGGAATGGTCTTCAGCGAACCGTCGGCATTCCAGGTGAAGGCATGATAGGGGCAGCGCAGGTCCTTCACCTTGCCGCCGGTCAGCCGCAGCTTGCGGCCGCGATGGAGGCAGGCATTGTAGAAGGCGCGGATCGTCCTGTCGGCCTGACGCACCAGCAGGAAGGATTTTTCGCCATATTCATAGACGACGGTGTCGCCCGGATCAGGCATTTCTTCTTCCCGCGCGGCGAATTGCCATACGCGCGGCCACATGCGCTCCATTTCGAGGTCGAAGAACGCCCGCGATACGAAGCGCGAGACGTCGAGCGGCTCGTCACCCAGATCGGGCTCATAATCGGCCAGCAGATAGTCCGGCACGCCGTTGGTGTCCTGCAACGCCAGTTCATTCCAACTGCGGCCGGGACCGCGCTTGGCATGGGGGTCTGATTCAGCCATTATCCGTTCCTTCCGCTGCCTGTGCGGCCATTTCCCCAAGGGCGCGGGCGCGGTCTGCCGGTTGCAGCCATCACCGCCGCGTCGATTTCCTCGCGGCTGGGGTTGCCGCGCAGGGTCAGCCCGCCATTGACCTGCAAATTCTGCCCCGACATGAAGCAGCCGTCGCTGGCGAGCCAGGCCACCGCATCGGCGATGTCGTCGGTCCGTCCCACCCGCCCCAGCGGATACCGGCTGGCGTAGGTTTCCAGCAACCCCGGCACCTTGGCCGCACCCGCCGTCATCGGCGTTTCGGTGAAGCCGGGCGATACCGAATTGGCCCGAATGCCGCGCCTGCCATATTCATTGGCAAGGCAGCGCATCACATGATCGAAACCGGCCTTCGTTCCCATATAGGCGGCATGATCGTCCAGCATGATCGTCGCCGTCGCGGAGCTGATCTGGATCAGCGATCCGCCTTCGCGCACCTGCGGCAGGATGGACTGGAAGAAGAGGAAAGGGCCGACGAACTGCAAATCGACCATGCGCCGCAGTTCCTCTTCGGTGGTCAGTTCGAACGGCTTGAGCAGCCCCCAGCCCGTCGCGTTGACGACGATGTCCACCCCGCCAAAGCGATTGCCGATCTGTGCGGCCAGAGCATCATTGTCCGCCTTGCTGGTGATATCCGCCGCAATGCCAGAGCCGCCGATCTCGCCCGCAAAGCGCTCCAGCTCGTCCAGCCGCCGCCCGGAAAGGACGATCTTCGCGCCCTCGTCGACCAGCCTGCGGGCGATGACCTGTCCCATATTGTCACGACCTGACGCACCCATGACGAGGGCGGTTTTCCCGGACAGCCTGGCCATGGTCACAGATCCCGCACCGGCTGGCTGCCGTCCCAATTCCGCGCCGTCGCCTGATAGGAGGCGAAGCGCTCCTTCTGCTCGGGCGAGAGCTGAACCATTTCCGTCAGCGTGCCCGGCCCGCCCCCGGCATCGACATAGATGGCGCCGCCACCCTCATAATAAAGCTCCTGCTCGATCGAATGGCCACGCTCTACGCAGAGCGCGCGGGCGGCATGGATATCCTCCACCACGATGCAGACATGATTGAGGCCGTCCAGTCCCTGCTCATGCCAGTCGCGATAGATGGACGGCGCGTCGTTATGCGCCTGCGTCAGTTCGATCTGGATGTGGCCCCAATAGGCGATCGCGACGCTGAACGACACGTCCGTGGGTTCGCCTCGATAGAGCATGCCCGGAAAGTGCAGCGGGCCACGGCGGAAGAACGGGCCGACCCCCATGGTTTCGGTCCAGAAACGGATCGCCGCATCGAAATCGCGCGGACAATAAGCGAGTTGGCACACCGTACCCAGATCGGAAATCGGACTTTTCATTGCCTCAACTTTCATTGCTTTGCGCCAATATGCGGTCGATTTCGGCATGCTGTTTCTGCAGAACGGCCTCGTTCGCGCCGAAGACCATGCGGAATCCCTCCGGCGCATGGGCAAGGTTGCGCTGCCCTTCGGCCGACACGCTGTAATCCTCCGTCCGCACTACCTTTTCGATGAAATCATGCATGGCCGCCCACGCATCGTCGGGCCGCCCGTCCAACTCATGCCCCGGACGATAGGTCGTCATCAGCGTGACGCACTGGTCAGGCGTCTCGCCGGGAAAGACCCGGCTGATGCCGTAGAACATACCGCCGTCCGGCAGCGTGTTCACATTGATGACCATCGCCGGAAACACCATGTAGAGGCCACCATAATCGGACGGCGGCCACTGGTCCTCCGGCTTGTCGCCATAATCGATGAAATCCGCGCGCGGGAAGCCGATGCGGAAATGGCGCCCATGGGATCGATGCGTCATCGTGTTGGAAAAGGCCAGCGAGCCGATGGTGGTCGGATGCAGCGTCGCGAAATGATAGCTTTCGCCGTAGGTGTCGAACGCATATTTCCAGTTCGCCCCGGCAGGGATCATCGAGCTTTTCACCGGACGCGCCGCCGCGAGTTCGAGATGGGCCAGTTCGCCGGCCATCGGCCCCAGCCATTCCTCGACATCGATCGGATCGCCGTTCGGCGCCGCCCGGACGAAGATCATCCCGTGCCATTCGGCCACCGGCACCGGGATCAGGCCCAGTTCGGCCTTGTCGATGCCCGCGAACCCCTCCTTGCCGGGCAGGCCGATCAACTCGCCTTCCAGATTGAAGGTCCAGCCGTGGAACCGGCAGGTCATTCGGCTGCGCGCGTCACATTCGTTCACCAGCCGGGCGGCGCGGTGCGGGCACATGTTGAGGAAACCGCGCAGCACGCCGTCCTTTCCGCGCGTCAGCAAGATCGCCGGGCCGAGCGCATCCACCAGCATCTTGTCGCCGGGGTTGGGAATATCGCCGGTCAACGCGACACAGACCGGGCGCTTGCGGAACAATTCCCGCTTTTCCTCCTCAAACCGCCGCGGATCGACATAGACGGCGGGATCGATGCGGCGGGGGCCATCGGACAGATCGGTGGTCCGGGCCTGCATATGCGCGATGGTCCGCCGACGCAGATCCTGATGCGAACGGCGACGCAACTCCTCCATCGAAGGGGTGTCAGCTTCGGCCATTTTCGAGTCCTCTCCTTTGGTTGACGACCATTTATGCAGCGTGTATCAATTTTTGCAAGGCTAATCGGTCGAAGCGTCGGGAGGATCATTGATCTATGTCAAATCAGTTTCACGGCAAGTCTGCCGTCATCACGGGCGGAGCCAACGGAATTGGTGAGGCAACCGCGCGATTGCTGGCCTCGCGGGGCGCCCATGTGGTGATCGCCGATCTCAATGACGATCGGGGAACGGCACTCGCCGACGAGTTGGGCGGCGCCTATGTCAGGACCGATGTGACCCGCGAACAGGATGTCGAAGCCGCCGTCGCGCAAGCGATGCACCGCTGCGGCAGGCTTGATGTAATGGTGAACAGCGCCGGTGTGCTGGGCGCGATCGGATCGATCACGGAAATCCGCGCGGAAGACTGGACCCGAACCGTGCAGATCATGCTGGACGGCGTTTTCTTCGGCGTGAAACATGCGTCCCGCGCAATGAAGGACAGGCGAAGTGGTTCGATCATTTCCCTTTCCAGCGTGGCGGGCACCAAGGGTGGCATGGGGCCGCATTGCTATACGGCGGTGAAGCATGCCGTCGTCGGTCTGACCCGCTCCGCCGCGTCGGAGCTGTCGCCTCTCGGCATCAGGATCAACGCAATCGGTCCCGGCGTGACGGTCACGCCGCTGATCGATCATCTCCGCGGCGGGCGCGAGGCCGCCATCGAGGCCGCCGTTGCAGCATCCCCGCTGGGCACCGCCTGCGAAGCGAGCGAGATCGCGGCGACTATCGTCTTTCTCGCCTCGGACGAGGCATGTCACATCACCGGGCAGATCATCGTCGTCGATTCCGGCCTGTCGGTGGCAGGGCAGGCACCTCCGGCCCATCATTCCGCACCGGCCGGCTTCGCCAGCTCCAGCCTGCCCCAATAAGCCCCATCAGCGAGATCGACATGGTTCAGGACACCCCCCGCAATTCCACCCCGACCGGGGCGGAAAGTCTCATCCACAGCCTTGCCGCCAGCGGCGTGGACATCTGCTTCGCCAATCCCGGCACGTCCGAAATGCATTTCGTCGTGGCGCTGGACCGCATCCTGTCGATCCGCCCGATATTGGGCCTGTTCGAGGGCGCAGTCACCGGCATGGCGGACGGCTATGCGCGGATGACAGGCAAGCCTGCCGTCACGCTGCTGCATCTCGGTTCCGGCCTCGGCAACGGCATCGCCAATCTGCACAACGCCAAGCGGGCGCAGAGTCCGGTCGTCAATATCGTGGGCGAACATGCGACCTATCATCTGCAATGGGACACGCCCCTGGTGTCGGACATCGAGTCGCTGGCACGCCCGGTTTCCCGCTGGGTGCGCCGGACGCAGAGCGCGGCCACGGTCGGCGCGGACGCCGCACAGGCAGTGGCGGCAGCGCGAGGGGCGCCCGGCGGCGTCGCCACCCTGATTCTGCCCGCCGACGCGGCATGGAGCGAAGGTGGCGCGCCCGCCCCGCCTATCGTCCCGATCGCCGCCGCCATGCCCTCGGACGCCGCCATCGATCGCGCCGCGACGCTGCTGAAATCCGGCCGGCGCACCGTCATAATGGCGCGCGGCCCGGCCTTGCAGCGCGACGGGCTGCACCAGCTCGGCCGCATCGCCGCCGCCACCGGAGCCGAGTTGATGTGCGACGGACAGGCGCCCCGCGTCACCCGTGGCAGTGGCCTGCCTGCGGTCGAACGGGTGCCCTATCGCGCGGAAACGGCGATGGAACGCTTCGCCGGGATCGCCAATCTGATCCTCGTCGGAACCCATCCGCCGGTGCCGGTCTTCGCCTATCCCAACTATCCCAGCTGGATTCTGCCCGAAGGCATGACCATCCACTATCTCGCGCAGGAGCATGAGGATGGGGTGGCGGCGCTGGCCGCCGTAGCGGGCATGGTGGATGGCGGGGGCCAGTCACGGCCCGTCTCTGCTGCGGAGCTACCGGGCTGCCCGTCCGGGTCGCTCGACCAGTTCGCGATCGGCGCGATCCTCGCCCGGCTGATGCCGGAACAGGCCATCATCTCCGACGAAGCCGCGACCAACGGGCTGGGGCCGATGATGGCGACCGCAGGCGCACCCATGCATGACTGGCTCAGCAATACCGGCGGGGCGATCGGCCAGGGCATACCGCTGGCAACCGGTGCGGCGGTCGGCGCGCCGGGCCGCAAAGTCATCAATCTTCAGGCCGACGGCAGCGCCATGTACACGCTGCAAGCGCTCTGGACACAGGCGCGTGAGCGGCTCGACGTCGTCACCATCCTCTTCTCCAACCGGAGCTATGCGATCCTGACGCAGGAATTGCAGCGCGTCGGCGCGTCCGACGCCGGGCCGCGCGCCCTGTCCATGTTCGATCTCGGCAATCCCGATCTCGACTGGACGAAACTGGCCGAGGCCATGGGGGTAGAGGCCAGCCGCGCCACGACCCCCCAAGAGTTCGAGGCGCAACTGGCCGCTGCGCTGGCCAAAACCGGGCCGCATCTGATCGAAGCCGTGATCTGACTCACAGGAGTATGCGAGAATGACCGTTTATCTGCACGCCGAAATCCATGTCCGGCCCGGCCATATGAATGACATGCTGAACCTGCTGGAGCACACGATCAAGCCGATGATGGAAGGCGAAGGGGTGAAGATGCTGGCCTGTTATACAGGCGTCACCGGACCGCGGAACACCATCATCGACATTTGGGAAATGGATGATATGGAGCATTTCCGCGCCGCTTACGCCCGTTCCATCGGGAAGCTGTCACCCGGCGACGACCTGCGCGGAAAGCTCGACAGCTGGGTCGAGAAAGAAATCCTGACCTTCATGGATCGCCGGTTCTGAAAACCCGGCGGCGGGGTGTAGTTCTCCGCCGCCCGCAGGCTCAATCCGCGTAATCCGGCGCGATCCTCTCTACCTCGCGCATCAGTGCAACCCATTCGCGCGATCCCATGGTGGCACCAGCGAACTGGCACGTTTGTTCGGTGACCAGTTGGCGGATGGCTGTCGGGGCCATCCGCAGCGCGGCCCCGCCGGACTGGGCGAGAAGCTGGATTTCGCACGCCTTTTGCAGCATATAGAGCCAATAAAAGGCCTCACCGATGCTTTCCCCTACGGCCAGCAGGCCATGATTGCGCAGGATCATCGCCCGCGCGTCGCCCAAATCCGCTTGCAGGCGCGCCTTTTCCCCTTCCAGCAGTGCGACGCCCTCATAATCATGATAGGCTAGACGATCCATCACCACCAGCGCCTGCTGGCTGATCGGCAGCAGTCCCTCTTCCTGCGCCGAAACCGCGACTCCCGCGGCCGAATGGACATGAATGACGCAGGCGATTTCGGGACGCGCCGCATGCACCGCCGAATGGATCAGCAGGCCGGCGGGGTTTATGATCGCGCCCGCCGGCTCATGCACTTGTCCTTCACAGGAGATCTCCACGAGATTGCTGGCGGTTACCTCGTTGAACAGGGAACCGAACGGATTGATCAGCAGCCGACCTTCCTTCCCCGGAATCCGTGAGGAAATATGGGACGCGATCAGATCCGACATGCGGAAATGATGGACCAATCGATAGCATGCGGCCAACTCCCGCCGGGTTCGCACCGTCATCTCGTCCATCACCGACAAATCCGCCCTTTTATCCATTCGTGCCTCTCCTTGCCCCTTGCACAGGGATCAATTATATAACATTGTATATTTTTTAGAAGAGGCAGCCGGAAAAATGTTGAAGCAAACGCAAGGGGACGGGGTTGAATGGTCTGCCTGCCCCGGCGACAGGGCCATGCCCTGGCCGACAAGGGGCCAGGCGCTGTTCGCGCTGGTCGTCCTGATGATCGGCTATATCGTGTCGTTCATCGACCGGCAGATCCTCTCGCTGATGGTCCAGCCGATCAAGGCCGACCTCGGCGTCAGCGATTTCCAGATGAGCCTGCTTCAGGGCTTCGCCTTCGCCCTTTTCTTCTGCATTCTCGGCATCCCCTTCGGCCGCCTGGCAGATCGGTACAGCCGCAAGCATATCATCGGCGCGGGCGTGCTGCTGTGGAGCATCATGACGCTCGCCTGCGGCCTCGCCAACAGCTATGCGATGCTGTTCTTCGCGCGGATAGGCGTCGGCGTCGGGGAGGCCGCGCTGGCGCCCGCCGGTTATTCACTATTGGCCGACATGTATCGGAAGGAACGACTCGTCCGCGCCATGTCGGTGTTCACGCTGGGCGGGATGATCGGCGGGGGACTGGCCTTTCTCGTCGGCGGGCAGGTGATCGATTATGCGACTCATGCCGGGTCGAGTCCGTTCGGCCTCGACAGCCTCAAGCCCTGGCAGTTCACCTTCATCGCAGTCGGCCTGCCGGGCATTCTGGTGGCCGCGCTGTTCCTGATGGTGCACGAACCGGCGCGGCGCGGCGGCAAGGCGCAGGGCCAGTCCGGTTTCGGAGAGGCCTTCACCTATCTTTGGAGCCGGCGCGGCGATTATGCCCCTCTCTATCTGGCCGCGACCTTCATGGCGGTGCTGAGCTATGGCGGCCTGACATGGTTTCCCACCCATCTCATCCGGGTCTATGGCCTGACGCCCGGCCAGACGGGGATCATTCTCGGCACCATCCACATCATCAGCCCGATCCTCGGCGCGACGCTGGCCACCGTACTGACCGAGAAATTCATGGCACGAGGATTTCACGATGCGCCGATGCGGACAATCTCCATCGTCGCGCCGATCGCGGGCCTGTTCTTCATGGCCCCGCTCGTGCCGACGCTGGAACTGACGGTCGGCATGTGGTTCTTCGCCATCCTCTTTTCCAACGCCTATTATGGCGTGACCGTCGCCACCTTGCAGACCCTGACGCCGAACAACCTACGCGCCACCAACTCCGCAATGCTGACGCTGATCGTCAGCATGGGCGGCCTCGCGGTCGGCTCGGCGCTGATCGGCGGCATCGCGGACGCCCTGTTCCTCGGCGACGCGCGCGGGATCGGCAAGGCGCTGTCGCTGGTCTGCGGCGTCAGCGCGCTGCTGGCAACCATCATGGCGCTGCGCGGACGACGACGGATCGGCCTGTTGCTGGAGACCGCGAAATGACCCAGGGCCCTACCGCTCCCAAAGGCCGCAACCCGGTTTATGAAACGGCGCGGCCGGTGCGCTATCAGGTGGAAGGACCCCTGGCCTGGATCATGATGGACCGGCCCCAGTATCACAATGCCCAGAACAGCCAGATGACCTATGCACTGGACGACGCCTTCCGCCGCGCCACCGATGACGACGCCGTGAAGGTCATCATCCTCGGCGGCGAAGGCAAGCATTTTTCCGCCGGGCACGATATCGGCACGCCGGGGCGCGACCACCTCGTCCCGTTCGAACGCAGGCATCTGCTGCCCGACCATAGCGACAGGCCCGGCGCGGAACTGCTCTATACGCGCGAGCATGAGGTATATCTCGGCATGTGCCGCCGCTGGCGCGACATTCCCAAGCCGACCATCGCGATGGTGCAGGGCGCGTGCATCGCCGGCGGACTGATGCTGGCATGGGTATGCGACCTGATCGTCGCGAGCGAGGACGCCTATTTCCAGGATCCGGTCAACCGTATGGGCATTCCCGGCGTCGAATATTTCGCCCATGGCTTTGAGCTGCCGCCACGCATCGCCAAGGGCTTCCTTCTGCTCGGCGAGCCGATGCCCGCGCAGCGCGCATGGCAATTCGGCATGGTCAACGAAGTCTTTCCGCGCGACGAACTGCGCGACAAGGTTCGGGCAATGGCTACCGAAATCGCGACCCGCCCGCGCCTCGGCAACTGGCTGACCAAGCAGGCGCTCAACCATGTCGAGGATTTGCGCGGCAAGCGCACCGCGATGGACGCCGTGTTTCACATGCACCATTTTGCCCATGCCCAGAACGATTTGATGTCCGGAAGCGCCATCGCCAATATGGATGCGCAATCCATGGCGGCGGCCAACCGTAAAGAACCCCAATAATCCCGAGGAAAATCCATGCGAGCCATCACCATCGAAGGGGGCAAAGGTCCGGCCGAAGCCCTGAAGATAACCGAAGCGCCCCGCCCCGTTCCCCAGCCTCATGAAATCCTGATCCGGGTGGCGGCGGCGGGCGTCAACCGGCCCGACATCGCCCAGCGCGAGGGCAATTATCCCCCTCCCCCCGGCGCGTCCGACATCCTCGGTCTCGAGGTGGCGGGCACTGTGGTGAAGGTCGGCGCCGCCGTCTCGCACTGGCAGGCCGGCGACCGGGTCTGCGCGCTGCTGCCAGGCGGGGGCTATGCAGAATATACCGTTGTCGACGCCCGCCATGCGCTGCCCGTTCCCGAAGGGCTTTCGCTCGAGCAAGCAGCGGGTCTGCCGGAAACCGTCTTCACGGTGTTCACCAACCTGTTCGAGCGCGGGCGATTGAAGGCTGGGGAAACCGCGCTGATCCACGGCGCCAACAGCGGCATCGGCGTCACCGCGATCGCCATGGCGAAGGCGGCGGGCGCGCGGGTTTTCGTCACGGCGCGGGGGGAGGCGAAATGCGCCACCGCGGTCCGGCTCGGCGCCGATCTGGCGATAGACGTGACGAGCGAGGATTTCGCCCAGGTGGTGAAGGATAATGGCGGCGCCGATGTCGTGCTCGACATCATCGGCGGCGATTATTTCAACTGCAATATCGATGCCCTGAACGAGGACGGCAGGCTGGTCCAGATCGCCACGCTGGGCGGCAATATCGTGGAAACCGATCTGCTGCGCTTTATGTTCAAGCGCCTCACCCTGTGCGCATCCACCCTGCGCGGGCGGCCCGCCGCTGAAAAGGCCCGGCTGACCGCCGCCATTCGCGAGCAGGCATGGCCCTGGGTCGAGCAAGGAAAGGTGCAAATCCCGATAGACCGGCGCTTTCCATTGGAAGAAGCCGCGCAGGCCCATAAATGGCTGGAACAGGGGCAGCAATTCGGCAAGGTCGTGCTGACCGTCGATCCGTGACCCCGCACCATCCTGGCGAGGAACCGCAGCGCACAGGCAGGCAAAGGGCGCTGGCGCTGCATCAGCTGACCGTTCGGGAGGTGCCGCCCGCCGCCCTGCCTCAAATTGCGGCGACGGCGGGATTCGGCCATGTCTGCCTGTTCACTCATGTGCCCGCTATCACCTTGACGGGCGGAGGCAAGGCCGCTTTTCCGACGGTGGACCGGCGGAATATCCGCGCTGTGCGGAACAGCCTGCGCGACCATGGCGTAGGTGTGACCAGTTTCGAATATTTCCCGATCGCCGCCGAGGTACCGGTCGAAAGCTATCGGGATGCCATCGCTCTGGGTGCGGAACTGGGCGCGCGGCGGGCCGTCACCCATATCCATGACCGCGACGAGGCACGGGCACTGCATAAGCTGGGGGAACTGACCGATATCGCCGCCGAATATGGCGTGGGCGTGGGGCTGGAATTCATGGGCCTGTCCCCCGCCTGCAATTCGCTGCAACGCGCCTTGTGGTTCGTCGAGCAAGCCGGCCGGGACACCATCGGTATCGGCGTCGACGCGCTGCATCTCATCCGTAGCGGCGGCAGCGTCGAGGACATCCGCGCCGTCCCTCCCCGGCGGATCGTCTATGCCCAGATTTGCGACGGCATCGGCCTGCACCGGTCAGCAGACTATCACGCCGAGGCGCTCGACAGGCTGATGCCGGGAACAGGCAACTTCCCCCTCGCCGATTTTCTGCGCGCGCTGCACGAAAACGCCGATCTGGATGTGGAAGCGCCCCAGTCCGGCAGAAGACAAGCCGACATGCCGCCCCTCGATCGGGCGCGGGAAGCCTTTGCCTGGACGAATACGATCCTCGCAAATGCTCTCGGAACGGATTAGCTACCGTCCAGCAGCATCGAGCATGGAGAGCTGCTCCGGCGAAAGCTCCAGCGTCAGCACGGCGAGCAGTTCCTCGACCTGTTCGACGTTGGTCGCGCTGGCAATCGGCGCGGTGATCCCCGGCTGGGCGTTCAGCCAGGCCAGCGCGATCTGCGCCGGTTGCAGTCCCGTTTCGGCGGCGACCGCATCCAGCGCGGCCAGAACGGCAAAGCCCCTGTCCGTCAGATAGGGCGCGACCTCCGGGCCGCGATGCTTGCCCGCAAGATCGTCGGCCGAGCGATATTTCCCGGTCAGAAACCCGCTCGCCAGCGCATAGAAAGGGACGACGGCGACGTCATTGGCCATGCAATAGTCCTGCAGCGCCCCTTCGAAATCGCCCCGCGTCAGCAGATTATAGCGAGGCTGCAACACCTCGTAACGGGCAAGGCCGTTGGCGGCACACAAAGCCGCAGCTTCCTTCATCCGCTCCGCATCATAATGCGACGCCCCCAGCGCCCGGACCTTGCCCGCGCGCACCAGATCGTCGAACGCGCGCAGCGTCTCTTCCAGCGGTACGCTGGCGTCGTCCAGATGGGCAAAATAGATATCGATATAATCCGTCCGCAAGCGTTGCAGCGACCGCTCCACCCCGGCAACGATCGATGCGCGGGACAGCCCGCTGCATGGCGGATTGTCTCGGCCTATCTTGGTAGCGATCACTATACGATCGCGGCACCGGCGGTCATGCTGCCAGTTGCCGATCAGCCGCTCGGATTCGCCGCCAGACAGGCCCGGAATCCAGTTGGTGTACATGTCGGCGGTGTCGATCATCTGCCCACCGCCGCCGACAAAGGCATCGAGCACCGCGAAACCCTGCGCCGTGTCGCAAGTCCAGCCGAAGACATTGCCGCCCAGCACCAACGGCGTGGTGGAAAGGCCGCTGCGGCCGAGCGGGCGTTGAACGGGGGTCATGGCGGAGGCTCCTTTTCGGCTTGGGTCGGTTATCGACGATACCATCCCAGCGTCCGCTCCAGCAAATGCGCGGCGCGCGCGATGGGATCGGGAAACCGGTCGCGCAAGGCGCGGGATCGCAATTCGATGCTCAACGGCAGGCCGGGCGGCAAGGCGTCCAGCAGCGCGCGCAGGGGCAGCACTCCCTCGCCGGGCAACAGACGTCCGTCCAGCGCCTCGGCGCGGATGGCGTTGAAATCCTCTGGATCGGGCCGGTCCGGCCCCGCATCGCAAAGCTGGGCATAGGCGAACAGCGAAGCGGGCGCCGACGCCACATCCTCGACGCAGCCCCCGGAACGCGACCAGTGCAGCGGATCGACAAGCAGGCGGGCATTGGGCCGGGCCGCCGCACCGAGAATGCGCCGGGCGGCATGGATATCAGGCACGGTGGTGAACCGGCCGAACTCGAGTGAAACGGGGATTCCGATCGGCCGGGCATGATCGCAAAGCCGCGCGAACTTCTCCACCGTGCTGCCCTCGTCCGGATCGGAACTGACCGCCAGCAGGTTCTTCGCGCCCATGATTGCCGCCAGATCGATCAGCCGGAACAGGTCGGGCGGAAGCTTCCCGGCCTTGATCCAGAGCACTTCCGCGTCGAGGATGAGGAGGCCCTCGTCCTCCGCCCGCCGGGCGAGGTCATGCGCCCGCCGGTCGCTCCATTCGCAAGGCTCGATCCGCACGCCGAAGGCCGCAAAGCCGGCCGCCGAGGCCGCATCGGCGAGGGTCTCCGCCGGATGCTCCGGCAACACCCCGGACGCAAGGCTAAGAAGAGGAACGGTCATCGGCCTGCTTTCCTTACTCCGCGGCGGTCGTCCCCGCCAATTGGCGCTGATAGCTTTCCAGATCAAAATAGTCTGCCCAGCGGCGGATCGACCCGTCCCGGAATTCGAAAATGCCCATAACCGGCAGAGAAATCCGCTGGCCGCCCATCACAAAGGCATCGACCCGCTCGGTCAGGACGGAGCCGTCGCCCGCCTGCGCAATCGCCATGATCCGCCAATCGATCTCCGTCATGGCGGCGAGCAGTCCCTGGATCGTCCCGGCGATCTGGTCCTTGCCCTCCACAGCAGGCATAGGGATGTTGTGATAGATCGCATCGGGCGCGAAAGCGGCGATGATATGCGCGGCATTGCCCTCATTCCAGGCTGCGACAAAGGCTTCAACCTTTTGAATATTCGTTGTCATTTCGGGTCGAACTCCAGATTCAGACACGCCACGCCGCGCAGCAGCAGGCTCGGCAGGAACGAGAAGCTGTCACCCGCCGAGAGCCGCAGCCCGTCGAGCCGTTCGAAAAGGATAGGAAAGGCGAGCTGCATTTCCTTACGTGCCAACGCCATGCCCAGGCAGCTATGGATACCCGCGCCGAAGGCGAGATGATCTCGCGCATTGGCGCGCGCCAGATCGAAAGCATCCGGATCGGGGAAGCGCATTTCGTCGCGATTGGCCGAAGTGTAGCGCAGTAATATTATGTCGCCTTGGTAAAGCCGGACACCGCCCAGTTCGGTGTCCTGGCGCACGATCCGCCACATCGCGCTGACTGGCGTCAGATGCCGCAGCGTCTCCTCGACATGTCCCATGTAAAGAGAGGCATCCGCTCTCGCCGCCTGCAACTGGTCCGGATGCCGGAGGAGCTGATAGACGCCATAGCTGAGTGCCTGCGCCGTCGTCTCCTGCCCGGCGGTGAATATCTGATGGAGTATGCCCAGCAGTTCCACATTTTCCAGCGGCCTTGGATCGCCCTCATCGGCCAGCGTCGCATGGACAAGGTCGGAAATCACATCGTCGCGCGGGACGGCCCGGCGTTCCTCTATCGCGGCGAGCAGATAGCGCTGCAACGCGATCTCATCCCGCGCCGCGGCGATCCGCGCCTCGCGCGAGGCTCCGCCCGCAATGCGGCTGACGACGGATCGCAACCATTGCTGGAAACGCGGAATATCGGACCGGGGCACGCCCAGCATGTCCGCGATGATGATCGAGGGCAACTGGTCCGCGAAACAGCTCTTGAACTCGACCGAGCCCTTCGCTGCGAAACCGTCGATCAGCCTGTGGGTGGTCTCACGGATATAATCGGCCATCGCCTCCACCCGCAGGGGCGTGAACGCCTTCATGGCGATGCGCTTGTACCGGGAATGGACCGGGGGATCGGCGGTGATCATCGTATCGATCCAGGGCAAGCCCTGCGCCATGATCGCCGCCTCTTCCGCATCGATGGCCCCAGTGCCACCCGATTTGAGCAGATGCGCCATCGCGCTGGAGAATAATTTGGGTCGCTTGTTGACCTCCACCACCAGAGCATGCGTCGACACATGCACGATCCGCGTCCGGGGATCGCGCCAGACCGGCGCGCTCTGCCGGAGCATCGCAAGAAAGGAAAACGGTTCCGCCAGGATCTCCGGATCCATCGGATCGACAGCGTGAAGCAAATCTGCCTTGGCGACGTCCTCCGCGTTCATATCCCCTCCGCTGTCTATCCACAGCAAGGTAGCGCAATTTTAACAATGTGCAATATGTTATACTTTTATACAGTGACGCCGTGGGAAGCTGCGCAGGGTGCTGCCCGATCCTACACCGTCGAACAAAGGAATCACTCTCTCATCAATGCCATGCAATCTTTGAGCACCATCCTGTCGTTCAACACCACCAGCATACGCATCTTACCCCAATATGATGCTGTCCTTCGCCCAGTTCGAACGCGAGGCGACGGCGGAGAGAAGCCTCAGCTACCTTGTGGGAAAGACTCTTCTGGTGTCTCCAGACAGAAGATCGATGGCATAAATAGCCAGAAAACAAAAATGGGTGCCTCACATTGTTGATTTTTGTATTTCTATAATAAAATCAGCCAACTATCATAGAGAACTGGTGGCCCTGTTAGACGAACGCGAACTCGTCTCCATAGGATTCATATCGGATATCGGGAGCAACATCCTAGTTCATAGGGACAGCCATCTGGCCAAGGCGGCGGAGCGTCTATCCTTTAGGTTTGTCGGTCAACGAGGTGGCCCTCCGGAGAAAAGTGGTTTGTGGACGTTGGCGTAGACGGAAGCAAATTTCTGCAGTGCCTCTATCTGCCTGAACCGCAGCGTTGCCCGTTGCCGCCGTCGGAAGGGAAGATGGCTGTTCTTAACCGGTTGTTGACCCAGCATTCGATCTCTTCCTTTCCCGATTTCCCCCGTTCAGCCATGGCGACGCCGTGGAGCGCCGGCCGTCAGTGGGGATCGCTTCAGGTGACCCATGCCCCTTGAGCGCTTTCTTCCCAAATGCGAGTACCGCCCGCTTGTCGCGCCTAACTCTCCGGGACCTCGCCTTCCTGATCGACTGCACGCAAAGGTAGACGATCTCACCGACCGCCTTCACTATATCATCGAGATGCCATTTCCAGTGCCGAAAACCTCGTATCCGACTCACTCGCTGTCGACGGATGTCGTTGGTGAACAGAGGGCCGAACCTGTTCCAACAAGCGCACCGTTCATGGCTGATATCGATGCCGCGCTCGAAAGCAGGTTCTCCATGTTTCGCAGGTTCAGGTAAAAAGCGCACATGCATCATCATCACCGGCCGGATAGTCTCGGGCGACGTTTTGAAACAGCGAAAGGGGTTGGAGGGCCGGCATATCGGCCTTCCAACCCCATTCTTTTAGCTGATCAGAACTCGATGCCGAAGGTTCCGCCGATCGTGCGCGGCGCGGCATAGTTGACGAAGCCGGTATTCGCCGTCAGCAATACATAGGTCGGATAATAGGTGTTGGTGATGTTCTTCGCCCACACCCCGACATACCAGTTCGCGCTGGTCGAACGCAGCCGCACCTCGCCATCCCACACGGCATAGGCGCTGACGGCGGCATTCTCGTTATTGGTGATCTCGGAATAATATTTGCCCGAATAGGTGAGGCCCGAGTTCACGTCGAGGGCGAAATTATCGCTGAGCTCGCTGCTGTGGTTCAGCGTGACGCCGAAAGTATGCTTGGGCGCGCGCTCCAGATATTTGCCGTTGACGTTGACCCCGCTGATGATGAGATCGCTTTTGAACTTGGCGTCCAGATACCCATAGTTGAAGCCGATCCGCGTGTCCCGCGCCAGCGCCAGCGACCCCGACACCTCGAAGCCGTTGATGTCGGATTTCCCGGCGTTGAACAGCGCGGTGATGGGAACGTTGGAGCCCGGTATATCGACAAGGCTCTGCACCTGAAGATCGGTGTAGCGCATGTGGAAGGCCGACAGGTCGAGCGTCAGCTTGCGGTCGAAGAAGCTGTTCTTGGTGCCGATTTCATAGTTGGTCACATGCTCCGGCTTCACCGGGAAGACCGCCGCGAGCCGGCTGGTCGGCTGCCCGTCGAACCCCCCGGACTTGAAGCCCCTGGAAATAGTCGCATAGGCCATCGAATTGGGGTTGAACTGATATTTGGCGGTGAAGCGCGGGGTCGTCGCATCCGACGAATATTTGGCCGTCACGTCGAACGGAAAGCCGCCGGTCGGAAAGCGGTTGCTGTTGGCGACATTGCGGAACTTCTTGTGGTCATGGGTGAAGCGGATGCCCGCCGTCAGCGAGAAAGCATCGCTCACGTTCAGCGTGCCGTCGACGAAAGCCGCGACGCTGTTGGCCTTGCTCCTGGTCCTGAAGTCGTCGGACTGGTCGGCGGCCGCCGTGCGGAAGACGATGGTGCTGTGCTCGTCACGATCGACTATCTCACGATAGAGGAAGGCGCCCGCAAGGAAGTTGAACGGCCCGGAAAAGTCGGACGCGAAACGGAATTCCTGTGAATATTGGACCGCCTTTTCATCGATCGCGTTGCTGACCAGGTTGAACGGCGCCGATATGTCGGGCCGGGTCTTGTCGACGCGGACGCCCGCCAGCGCGACATCGATTTTCGAATGCGACCCGCGGACGGCGGTGATCGAGGTGATGTCGCCGATGCCCGCATCATAGTTGATCCGCAGCGACGTGCCCCAGGCCTCATTGTCCTGACGGCCGTCGGGCACATAGTTGTTGCGGCGGCTGGGGCCGTTGGCGCGGGTATAGGCGTCGCTCACCTGGCTGACCGCCCATTTGTTGAGACCCTTGCCGGTGCGCTTGTAATAATCGGCCGACAGGGTGATCTTCAGCCGGTCGCTCGGCTCCGTCGACAGCGCGCCACGCAGCGCGGTGCTTTGCAGATCCTCGATCCTGTTGCCGGTCAGCGCGCTGCGCGCATAGCCGTTATGCCGCCGCGAAACGAAAGAGAAGCGGCCGTTGATGCCGTCCGTCAGCGCGGCATTGGCCATGCCCCGCACATTGATCGTGCCATAGCTGCCGACCTCGGCACCGGCCTTGAACCGGGTGGTGGCGTTCGGCGCCGCGCTGATCAGGTTGATCGCGCCGCCGACGGTGTTCTTGCCGAACAGCGTGCCCTGCGGCCCGCGCAGCACCTCGACCCGGTCGAGGTCGAAAATATCCGCCGTGCCGCCTGCCGCACGGCCCAGATAGACGTCGTCCACGAACACCGCGACCGAGCGCTCCAGCCCGCCGCCGTCGAAGTGCGAGCCGATGCCGCGAATATAGATATTGGGGTCCGACGCATTGAATTCGGCATAGGTCAGGCTGGGGGTGAAGGTCGCAAGCCCGTTGATGTTCGACGTGCCGGTCTTTTCGAGCGCTTCGCCACTGACCGCCGAAATCGACAGCGGGACGTCCTGCAACCGCTCCTCGCGGCGCTGGGCGGTGACGACGATCTCGTCATTGATGGATGCGCGCTGCTGCTGTTCCGGCGCGGCCGCCCCGGCGCGCGCCGGGGCGCCGGTCGCCGCGGCGATCGCGGTCAGGGACGTCATCAAAAAGCAAATGGATCTGGTCATGTCAGCTAATCCTCCCTCATCGGCTTCGCGTGTCGAGCCGCAGCCGTTTGATTAATACATATAATGAAGTTACTATATAATCAAGATGCAGAATTCCCATATGGAATCGCATTTCTCGCAAAATTCCGGTTTTTTCTCCGCGAAAGCGGAGCAATTCAAAACTATGTTTATTGATTAAACTTTGCCGAGCTGCGGCAGCGGGGGCAATTGCATCGCGTAGTTCACCGTCTTCTCCTCGGTGAAGAAGCTGCGGGCCGCGGGCGCTCCGTCGCGCCCGACACCCGATTCCTTATAGCCACCGAACGGGAAGCGCGGGTCGAGTGCCAGCATCGGCGTGTTCACATGCACCCATCCCGCCTCGATCGATTCCGCCGCGCGCATCGCCTCGCGCAGGTCGTTGGTCCAGACATAGGAGACCAGCCCATAACGCGAGCCATTCGCCACTGCGATCGCCTCGTCCAGCGAATCGACGACGATCGCCGCCGCGACCGGGCCGAACACTTCCTCCTGACAGATGCGCACGTCGTTGGACGGCGCGCGCAACACGGTCGGGCGGTAATAATAGCCCTTGTCGAAACCGTCCGCCCGCCGCCCTCCGGCCAGCACCGCGCAGCCATCCTCACGCGCTTCCGCGATCATCCGCTCGACCCGCCTGTAGCTGTTCGCATGCGCCAGCGGGCCGTTCTCGACGCCCTCTTCATAAGGATGACCGACCCGGATCGCGTCCGCCCGCTCCGCGAAACGACCGAGGAAATCCTCGGCGATCGACCGGTGGAGAACGAGCCGCGACCCGGCGAAGCATTGCTGGCCGCTGTTGGTGAACACCGCGATCAACGCCGCGTCGAGCGCCTTGTCCAGATCGGCCGAGGGCATGACGATGTTCGCCGACTTGCCGCCCAGTTCGAGGTCGACGCGCTTCAGCCCCTGCCCCGCCGCCGCCGCGATATGGCGCGCGGTCGCGGTGCCGCCGGTGAAGGACACCGCCTTGATCGCCGGATGCCGCACCAGCGCGTCGCCCGTCACCTGCCCGCGCCCGTTGACCATGTTGACGACGCCCTCCGGCACCCCGGCCTCATGCAGCAACTGGACGAAGCGGGCGAGCGCCATCGGCGTGTTCTCGGACGTCTTGACCACGCATGTATTGCCGAAGGCAAGAGCGGCGGCGACTTTGGTGGAAGCCAGCGCGGTCGGCGCGTTGGACGGCGAGATCAGCGCCACCGGCCCAAGCGGCTCGCGCAGCACATAGCGCAGCGACCGGCCGCGCTCGCTGGTGGCGGTTTCCAACGCATAGGCGGGCCATTCGGCGTAGAATTCGAAATTGGCGATGATCCGGGGCAACTGGATGAAGCGCGAATAGTGGATCGGCTGACCGGTCGCGGCGGTTTCCAGCGCAGCCAGTTCGTCCATATTGTCGCGCACGGCTTCGATTATGCGCTGAAAGACTTTCCTGCGCTCGGCCATGACCATGCGGGGCCAGGGGCCGGAACGGAACGCCCGCGCTGCCCCATCCACCGCCGCCGCCACCTCGGCCTCGTCGGCTTCGTGCAACGTTCCGGCGATACTCTCGTCGGCCGGGTTGACGATGGCGAGCGGCTCGCCGCGCGCGGGTACGAACGCGCCGTCGATGAAACTGGTGACCGTCTGGTGCGCGACCGTCATGACCAAAGCCCCCCGTTGACGTGCAGCGTCTGCGACGTGACATAATGCGACCCCGGCCCGATCAGGAAGAACAGCGCGCCAAGCATGTCCTCCGGCTGGGCGATCCTCTTGGCCGGGACCATCGCCGCAACCATCTCCGTATCGGTTTTCTTCTGCTTCGCCGGGCGGCCCGTGCCGCCGTCGAGAAAGGCGGTGCGGGTGATCCCCGGCGCCAGCCCGTTGACGCGGATATCCGGCCCGCACTCGGTCGCCAGCACGCGCACCAGATTGATGACCCCCGCCTTGGAAACGGCATAGGGGCCGAAGCCGCTTTGCGGCACCCACACGCCGAAGGTGGACGACACATGGACGATCGCCGCGCTGTCCGCCGCGCGCAGCAGCGGGATGGCCGCGCGGCTGAGCAGGAAGGCGCTGGTCAGCGATCCGGTGATGATCTCGTTCCACTCGGCAAGCGCCATCGCCTCAAGGGGCCTGGGCTCATTGGTGAAGCCGACGAAATTGATAAAGGCGTCGAGATGCGGGGCATCCTTGGCCATGGCGTCGAACGCCGCGACGACCTGCGCCTCGTCCGATGCGTCGCAGGCGATAGCCCGCACGCCTTGCGGCGGCGGGAACGCCTCGATCGCGCCGGGAAGGTCGAGCACCACCACATCGAGACCGGCATCGGCAGCGGCGCGCACGAACGCGCGCCCCATTCCGCCGCACCCTCCGGCAACGGCAACCCTGGTCCCGCGAGATGGCATCAAAGCGAATCCCGTCACTTCCCTCTCCTACTATTGTTATAGAAGAAACCTTGCCTCATTCACGCAATCTGTCAAGCGTAAGAAAAGGGAATTTTGCAAAAATGGGGAGAAATATGGGGAAAATGACGAAAATAGGCCGGCTTTTCCGACCTTCCCTTTAAGTCTCGATAATGAACTTATTGAAGGAATTGCCCCTGCGTCGGCAAAAGCATGCCCGGCGGGCAGGCGGCAACGGCGGCGGTGCCCGGCGACCGGCGCACGCAACCGAACCGGTCCCCCAAGGAGGGACCGAACAGGCGCTGTGATTTTCGATCAGTCGACTGTCAGTCTTCGGCCATCGGCTGGCAGTCGCGATAGGCGACCGGCTTACCGCAGTTCCGGCATTGGAGGTCCGAATGGAGCCGTTCCCCGCAGGGCTTGTGCGTCAGGATCAGCGGTTCATTGCCTTCGCCATAGCACCATTTGTCGCCCCATTTCATCATCTGCAGCGTGACCGAGAACATCGCCCGCCCGGACGCGGCGAGGCTGTAGAGATAGCGGTCGGGGCGCTCCTGATAGAGGCGCATCTTGATGAGGCCGAGCAACTGGAGCTTGCGCAGCCGGTCGGAAATGATCGCCGGATGAATGCCGGTCCAGCGCTCTATCTCGTCGAAGCGGTGCAGGCCGAGATAGAGCGCCGCGAGCAGCGGCATGGCCCGCCGGTCGCCCAGCACCTGAAGCAGCAGGCCAAGCGGATGGTCCGAATCGGCCCAGTCGGATACGCCCGCCTTGTTGTTGCGGAACCGTCGTCCCGGCTGCGCGGCGATCGCATCGCTGGTCCCTGGCCCTGGCCGGAACGCGACCTCGACGATCTGGACGTCGCGGTCGCACGCCCGGCAGGCCGAGCGCACCGAAAGCGGCGCGCCGCAGCTATGGCGCCACAGCGGCGGCGTATCGGCGCCGCCCCAGCGCCGCTGCCATTCTTCGCCCGCCAGCAGCGTGTAGAAGAGATCCTCGCCGCGCTCCGTCAATCGATAGTCGATCGCCCGTCCGCCCGAATGGATCTTTTCGAGGCATTCGGCATCGATAAGCTGCCCCAGCCGCTTGCTGAGCGTGGAGGGGGAAACCTCGAGCTTTTGCAGGAGGATCGACCAGTTCGTCCGCCCCCGGAAAAGCTGGTCGAGCAGGAGCAGCATCCAGTGATCGCCGACGATATCGAAGGTCGCGGAGACCGAACTGCGCCGTGCCTCCATGCCGGCGAATGCTTCCATGATGCGCGCGAATCCCTCCAGTTCAGTTCCGAAGGGGGCTTAGCATCCTGTTTCGGCGAATGTCACGCACCGCTTGCGAAGTGGCGGCCGAGGAAGTCGAGCAACACCCGGTTGAAGGCGTCCGGCTGTTCCGCCCAGGCGAAATGGCCGACGTTCCGCATACAGACGAATTCCCCGCCGATCTTGTCCGCCAGCTTCTCCATCACCTTGGGCGGCGCGGCGGTGAGATCATGCTCGCCCGCGACGCAGAGCACCGGCACCTTTTCCATCCTGGGCAGGATATCGCGTCCGTCGAACCGGGTGATCGCCTCGATCGCCGCGCGAAAGGTTTCCTCGCGCATCTGCGACACGACGTCGATGACCAGCTTTATCTCCGGCGAGCTGGCGTCGGGCGCCATCATCGCGCGCAACATGCCCGGCGCATAGTCTGCCAGCGTCTGCCCGGCGTCGAGCGGGGCCACCCGGTCGCGCACGAACGCCTTCTGCCATTCGCCGTCCGGGCGGCCGAAGGCGGCGCTGGTCGCCGACAGCACCAGCCCGGCGACGCGGTCGGTCCGGTAATCGAAGGCGCGCTGCGCGATCATGCCGCCCATGCTGTGCCCGAGCAGGACGTTCACGTCGCCGCCTTCATGGTCGATCAGCCGCGCGCAGGCCTCCGCGCAGGTTTCGACGCCGAAATTGTCGGGCAGCGGGCTGAAGCCGTAGCCGGGACAGTCCCACGCGATCACCCGATAGCCTGCCGCCGACAGCGCGCCGATCTGGCTGCGCCAATATTCCTTGGCCCCGAACGCGCCATGCAGCAGGAAAATCGTGACGTCGCCCGCGCCGGTGACGCTATAGTCGGGCAGGATGCGCGCGCGCGTCATACCGCCCGCTCCACGATCAGCGCCCCGCCGATGCCGGTCGCGCCCGATATGGCGATCAGGCCGGTATTGAGGTCACGGCGTTCCAGCTCATCGAGCAGGATACCAATCAGATTGACGCCCGTGGCGCCCATCGCATGTCCCATGGCAATTCCTCCGCCGTTCACGTTCAGCCGGTCTTCCGGCACTTTCAGTTGGCGCGCGAACGCCATCGCGATCGCGGCAAAGCCCTCGTTGAATTCCCACAGGTCGATATCGTCCGCGGTCATGCCCGCTCTGGCCAGCGCATCCCGCGCCGCCACCGCGCCGCCGCCCAGCCCCATGGCGGCGGGGCTGTTGGCGCTCGAACAGGCGAGAAGGCGCGCACGCGGCTTGAGGCCCGCGCGCTCGCCGCCCTCGCGGCTGCCGACCAGCGCGAGCGAAGCGCCGTCGACGATCGCGGGCGCCGCCGCCGCATGGTGGATGTGCGCGACCTTGTCGGTGCCGCCGAAGCGGCGGATCAGCTCGGCATCCCCCCAGGCCGCCCGCGCCTCGTCGAACAGCGGCTCAAGCCGCGCCATGCCCTCGGGCGTGCTGTCGCCCCGCACCGCCTCGTCGCGGTCGAGCAGGACGGAACCTTCGGCATCGGTCACCGGGATCAGCGACCGGACGAAGTGGCCGTTTCGGGTGGCGGCGTCGGCCTTGCGGTGCGAGCGGGCGGCATAGGCGCTGATGTCGTCACGGGTGAAGCCCTCTACGGTCGCGACATAATCGGCGATGATCGGATTGGGGATGAACGGGATCGCGCGCGCGATCGCCGGATCGCCCGCCAGCGGGCCCTTGTCCGACATCATCGGCACCCGCGACATGCTCTCGACGCCACCGACCGCCATCAGATCCGCCTCGCCCAGCCGGACGCGGGCCGCGCCCGTCGCCGTCGCGGTGAGGCCGGAAGTGCAGAAGCTGTTGACCATGGTGGCGCTGCCCGACCCGTCCCACCCGGCCGAGAGCATCGCCGCCTGCCCGATATTGCCGCCCTGATCGCCGGTCTGGGTGACGCAGCCGATGACCGCCCCGTCGACCGCCGCGGGCGTCTGCGGGTGACGCGCCGCCATCTCGCGGAACAGGCCGGACAGCAGCGCAACCGGCGGCACGCCGTGCAGCGCACCGGTATCGCGCCCCTTGCCGCGCGGCACCCGGATCGCGTCGAACAGATAGGCCTGCCGAACCTCCGCCATCATGCGGCCTCGCGGTGCTGGCGGCGTTCGCGCGCGGCGCGGATATCCTGCCCGCGCGCGAAATAGGCGTGCGACCCGCCCGGCACCCGCTGCGGCAGCAAGACGATCGAAACCGGCCCCGCGCCTATCGCCTGTGCATCCCAGATATAGACTTCGGACTTGTCCGCGCCGCTCACGAAAGCGATCAGATAGCCTTCGTCCTCGCCGGTCGCATCGCCCTTCGGCGCGAAGACCGGCTGGCCCATATAGCGGCCTTCGGGCAGCTCGTACCGATCGACCTCCGCCATCTTCTCGAAATCCCATTTCTGGATTCCGCTCATCACGAACAGCGGCGTCTGCGACACCAGCGTATTATAGGCGTAGCGGCTCTTGATGCCCATGAACCGGTTGTTGATGCACGGCATCTCGGCCATCGTATCGTCCACGAACCGCTCCGACGACGCGCCAGTCTTCAGGTTCATGCGATATTCGGTCAACCGGGGCTTCTGGTAGAGGAAGGACAGGAAATAATTCTGCACCTTCACGCTGGGCGTGCCCTCCGGCACCTCCGGCACCGGCACTTCGAGGCTGAAGCCATAGGCGACGATCTCGTCGCCTTCCTCCCAGGCGTTGACCGTGTGCAGCATATAGGTCGGCTCGAACTCGAACCAGCGGATCTCGTCGCCCTTGCCGTAGCGGGGGATCACGCCGAAGCGCGTCCGCATCGACCGGTCGAACGACAGCTTCTTCTTGCCCTGTTCGATCAACTGCGGATCCCAGAACAGCGGCAGATCGTGCAGGACCGTATACTGCTCGGTGATCCAGCTGTCGTGCGGCAGGCGCGCGCCGGGCAGCTCGATCTCGGTCACGGTGAGCAGGCGATTGTCGGGGCTGACCACGCCATATTCCATATAGGGCGCGGTGTTGAAGCTGTAGTTGAAGAAGATGAACTCGCCGGTGCGCTCGTCGGTCTTGGAATGGGCCGACACACCCTTGGTCCACGCGCCGCCGAAGCTGTCCGGACCCAGCGTCGTCAGCGTATAGGGATCGAGCCTGTAGGGCTGGCCGCAGCGGGAGAACATCGTCTTGATCTCGCCATTGTGCAACACGATGTCGGTGCCCGAATTATTCTTCAGCCCTTCCTCCGCGGCGAAGCCGTCGCGCAGGCTGGGGAACAGCCCCTTGCCCTTCTCCATCTCGGCGAGCAGCCCGGCGGTCAGCACCAGCCGGTTGCGATAGGTCGCGCGCCCGTTTTCGAACGCCACCGCATGCACCATCGAATCGCCGTCGAACCAGTGATAGCGCCCGCTCTGCGGCCGGAAGAGGGGATTATGTCCGTTGCGCAGATAGATGCCGTCGATATCCGCCGGAATCGGCCGGTCGCTGTCCAGATCGGTCGCGGTGATCTCGTCGAAAACCGGCTCGAAAATGCCGGACAGATAATCATTACCCTCTTCCATCACATCGGACGCGTAGGAGTTTTCGACCGTAACCTTGACCATTTCCATACTCCTGGAACAAATTAGCTTCATTAGCGATATCTTCTAGATCACCGAGTCGATACCTGTCAATACCCAGCATAAGTACGCTCATATTCCGGTATTTTTGGCCCTCTCAATCTTCCTATTGCATAATGAAGCTTCGTCAACGATAGTTGGCAAAACCATAGCCGAGGAGAGGCAAGTGACAGGCATGTTGGATTCGGACGCCGGCGGACGATTGCGATCGACCCGGCCGGGCTATCTGCTCTTTCTGTTGATGACGGGCTATCTGCTGTCCTTTCTGGACCGGCAGATCCTCGTGATGATGATCGACCCGATCAAGCGCGATTTCGGGCTGTCCGATACCGATTTCAGCCTGCTCTACGGCTTCGCTTTCGCGACCTTCTACACGGTGCTGGGGCTGGCCTTCGGCCGGTTGATCGATTCGGCGAACCGCACACGGGTGCTCGCGCTCTGCGTCGCCCTGTGGAGCCTCGCGACGATTTTCTGCGGCCTCGCCACCAACTTTCCGCAACTCTTCGTCGCGCGCATGCTCGTCGGCGTCGGCGAGGCCGCGCTGGCGCCCGCCGCCTATTCGCTGATCGCCGACGTCTATCCCGCCGGACGCCGGGGCCGCGCCTTCGCCATCTATACGATGGGCATGTATCTGGGCGCCGGGCTGGCCTTCGCGATGGGCGGATCGCTGGTGCAGATGTTCGCCCATCTCGAAACCCTGTCCTGGGCGGGCCTGACGATCAAGAGCTGGCAGATCGCCTTCTTCATCGCCGGGCTGCCGGGCCTCGTGGTCGCGTTCGCGCTGCTGTTCTGCCGCGAGCCGGCGCGCGGCACGATGGCGGGCGATGCGGCGCTGGCCGGACCGCGCGCGAGCTTCGGCGCGTTCGTGCGCCAGTATCGCGCGCACGGCCAGCTCTATTTCACCCATCATCTGGGTTTCGGCCTTCATATCTGCTTCGGCTATGCGATCACCGCCTGGCTGCCGGTGACCTTCATGCGCGTCCACCAGATGCCGCCCGCGGTCGCCGGACTCGCCTTCGGCGTCGCAATCATGATCATGGGACCGCTGGGCGCCTGGCTCGGCGGCGTGCTGGCCGAGGCGCGCGAACGGCGGGGCAGCCGCGAAAGCCAGCTGTCGACCACCGCCTATGCCTGTCTGGCGCAGCTGGTGGCGATCACCGGCGCGACGATGCTGTCCCATCCCTGGGCCGCCTTCGCCTGCGGCACCGTCGCGATCGCGCTGGTCGGCTTTCCGGCCGGACTCAACGCCGCCGCGCTCCAGCTCATCACGCCGCCGACGCTGCGCGGACAGGCGGGCGGCTTCTTCATCCTGATCGGCAATCTGCTCGGCCTCGGGCTGGGGCCGCTGGTCGTCGCGCTGCTCACCGACAGGCTGTTCGCCCGCCCGGATGCGGTCGGCAATTCGCTATGGCTGGTCGGGCTGGTCGTCCTTCCCGCCGCCGCGATAACACTCTTGCGGGGCAGCGTCCTGTTCGCCCGGCGCGACGAAATGACGGCGGGCACGACAGAGACATCGAGCGCGAGTGCCGCGCTGGCCGCCGATTCCGGCTGATCCCACCCCGCCCCTGCGCAAAAGAAACGCCCGGCATCCCACGATGCCGGGCGCTTTTCCCTGGACAATCCTTACCGGTCAGGCGAGCGAACCGCCCGCGCGATATTCCGTTTCCATCCGGGCCACCTGATCGGCGATCGGCTCGACCTGCCCGATCGCGCCGACGCCCTGCCCGGCCGACCAGATGTCGCGCCATGCCTTCGCGCCGTTGTGCGGATCGTCGAAGTCGATCTTGCCGCGCTCCGACGCCGGGATATTGTCGGGGTCCAGCCCCGCCGCGACGATGCTCGGCCGCAGCATGCTGTTGCGGATGCCGGTGAAGGCGTCGGTGACGATGATGTCCGCCTCGTCGGAAGCGACCAGCATCTCCTTGTAGCCGGGCTTGGCCATGCTTTCTTCCGAGGCGATGAAATGGGTGCCGACATAAGCATAGTCGGCGCCCAGCGCGAGCGCGGCGCGCACCGCCGCGCCGGTATGGATGCCGCCGCCCACGACCAGTTCGCCGTCCCAGAAGGACCGCACGGCGGGCACGAAGGCGAAAGGCGACAGGAAGCCGGTATGCCCCCCCGCGCCCGCCGAGACGAGCACCAGCCCGTCGACGCCGAGCGCGGCGGCCTTGCGCGCATGCGCGACCGATACCACGTCGGCGAAGACCAGCCCGCCATAGCCGTGCACGGCGTCCACCACGTCGCGCGGGCCGCCGAGCGAGGTGATGACGAGCGGCGCCCTATAGCGCACCGCCAGTTCCAGATCGGCGCCCAGCCGCTTGTTCAGGCGATGGGCGACCAGATTGATCCCCCAGGGCGCGGCGCCGTCCACCGCGCCGTCATTATTGCCGATCGCTGCGGTGATCTCGGCCAGCCAGCGCTCCAGATCCTCGCTGGTGCGGCAATTGGCGGCGGGAAAGGTGCCGACGATGCCGGAGCGGCTTGCCCCGATGACCAGTTCGGGCCCGGAAACGAGGAACATCGGCGCGGCAATCACCGGCAGGCGCAAGCGATCTTGCAGCAGTCCACGGCGGCGGAGGGATGATTCTCTATCGATGTCAGTCAAGGATCGCTTCTCTCATTCTGATAGGGGCGCACGGGGCGCAAGGCCGCATTCGACCAGCAGCGTGTCGAACGCATGGTTGGAATGGGGATGGGTACGCCGTGGCTGCCGCTCCAGCCGCGCCAGCAGATCGGCGAAATCGCCGTCCGCCGGCAGGCTGTCCGTCTCGACCGTCTCGGTAAGGCGGAAACGCCCGCCGCCCGCGACGATCACCCGGCCGCTGACCGAGCAGCCCTCGCTCGCCAGCCAGGCGACCAGCGGCGCGACGCGCTCCGGCGTGAATCGCCGCGCCACGTCGTCGCGCATATGCGCGGCGGTCATCTGCGACGCCGCATAGGGCGATACCGCATTGACCTTTATGTCCCGCCCCGCGCCCTCGCTCGCCAGCGTGCGCACGAGGCTGTCGACCGCGCCCTTCGCCGCGCCATAGGCGCTGAGGCCATGCTGGCCATAGCGGCCCGCGCTCGAACTGGTCATCACGACGCGGCCATAGCCCTGATCGCGCAGCAGCGGCCAGGCCGCCTGCACCAGATGCAGCGTCCCATAGAAGCCGACGTCGAATATCGTCCGGAAGTCGGCTGGGGACAGCTTGTGTAAGCTGGCGGCCTGCGGCGCGGCGGCATTGGCGACGACGATGTCGAGCCGCCCGAAATGATCGAGCGCGGCCGCGACCATGCGCTCGCCGCTGTCGGCCGCCTCGACCGGCGAATGGTCGGCGACGGCCCGCCCGCCCGCCGCCACGATCTCCGCCACGACGCGCGCGGCCGATGTCTCCGCGTCGCTCTCGCCGGGATGGCGGCGGTTGTTGACGACCACCGCCGCGCCCCCGCGCGCGAGTTCGAGCGCATAGGCGCGGCCCAGCCCCTTGCCCGCCCCGGTGACGACCGCCACGCGGCCTGCAAGATGGACCCCGCTCATGAGTGGCGCTTCCACGGGCGCGGGACGAACATCGGCACGCGGCGCGCATAATCCTCGAACGCCTGCCCGCGCGTCTTGCGCATATGCCGCTCATTGCC
Organism: Sphingobium jiangsuense; assembly: GCF_014196495.1. Classification (GTDB taxonomy): domain Bacteria; phylum Pseudomonadota; class Alphaproteobacteria; order Sphingomonadales; family Sphingomonadaceae; genus Sphingobium; species Sphingobium jiangsuense. The sequence goes on along the minus strand of NZ_JACIDT010000023.1, from coordinate 20,363 downwards.
GGGCGTCGCCGACCCCCAGCCCATGAACCAGGTGACATAGGCGGGGCCGATCGCGGCGAGCCAGCCCCAGGGATGAGCCAGCGCGAAGCAGAAATAGCCCCACCACATCAGCGCTTCGCCGAAATAATTGGGGTGGCGCGTATAGGCCCACAGGCCCCGGTCCATGATGCCGCCGCGATTGGCGGGATCGGCCTTGAACCTGTTCATCTGATGATCGCCGATCGCCTGAAAGGCGAAGCCCACGGCCCACACGAAGATGCCGATCCAGTCGAGCGGCCGCAGCCCCGCCGCCCCGGCCTGCCCCGCGAAGGCGAAGGGCAGGCACCAGACCCACAGGATCGTGCCTTGCAGCATATAGACCGAAAAGAAGCTCCACAACGGCCAGCGCGATCCGAACCGGCGGCGCAGGCTGGCATAGGGATCCTGCTCGACATGCAGATTGGTGCCCGTCGCATGACGCGCGAGGCGCAGCATCCAGACCAGCATCAGCCCCATCAGCACAAGCAGGCGAAGGGTCGGCTCCGGCGCCGAACCCGCCACCATGGCCAGCGCCGTGCCGAAACTGATCACCGGATAGACGATATCCATGATGCTGTGGTTGCGCCGCCCCTCGCCGATCGCCCAGCCGATGGCGCCCAGCAGGATCATCGCCCCGCCGCCCCGGATGAACGCGGCGAGCGGCCTTTCCAGGTCGGCAGGCGCCAGCACCCATGCGGCAATCGCCACGCCCGGCAGCAGCATATGGACGATGTTCCAGCGCCGCCCGCGCGCGTCGGCGGGCATCGCCAGCCGCCATGCCAGCGCAAGCGCCAGCCAGACCAGCAGTGCGACGATCAGCATCTCTTTTCCTCCCCGGTCTGCCCGGCGCGGGCAAGCTCGCGCAGGCGGTCGCGCTGCACCTTCATCAGCGCGTTGCGCGGCAGCGCATCGAGCAGCAGGAAGGCCTGCGGCAGCTTGTACACCGCCACATGGCGGCTTTTCAGATAAGCGATCACATCGTCGAGCGTGACGGTGCGGCCCGGCTTGGGCACCACCGCGACGCCGACGATCTCGCCCAGCCGGTCGTCGTCGCAGCCGAAAAAGGCCGCCTCGACCGCATCATCGAAGCCCGCGATCAGATCGTCCAGCTCCGCGGGCGCGATCTTGAGGCCGCCGCGGATGATGATGTCCTTGCACCGCCCGACGAAGCGGTAGAAGCGCGACAGCTCGCCTTCCCCGGCGATTTCGAACAGGTCGCCGGTGCGATAGCGCCCCTGCTCGTCGAATGCCGCGCCGGTCATCTCCGGCTCGCCGAAATAGCCGACGAAAATGCCGGGTCCGGCGATCCGCAGCTCGCCCGCCCGCTTCGGCTCGACAATCTCCTCGCCGCTGTCGGGGTCGACCAGATGGGTGGTGAAGTCGTGCGCGGGCGCGAAGGTCGGCCAGTCGAACTCCGCCCGGCCGAAGCGGGGGAACAGCGTCGCGCGCATCGCCGGGTCGGGAACCTCGCGCGGCGTGCTCAGCAGACTGGTGCCCTCGTTCGACCCGAAGAAGTTGATGATCTCTATGCCGAATTCCCGCTCTATGCCGTCGATCGCCCAAGCCGGGATCGCCGCCGAGCCGGTGCCCATCAGCCGCAGGCTCGACAGATCGGCCTCGGCGCGCATCTCCTCGTCCTTCAGCAGCGACACGAAGAAGGCGGGCGGCATGAAGGTGACGGTGACGCGCTCCTCACGGATCTGGCGGACGACCAGCCCGATATCGAGCGGATGGTGCAGCACCAGCGTCGAGGCGGTGCCCAGCCACGACATGAAGCTGCCGCCGATCGCCGCCATATTGACCAGCGGACGGATGTTGAGGATCACCTCGCCGTCGCGCAGCGCGGCGCCGTGGATCATGTTCCGGCCGGTCACGAACCAGTTGTTCGGCGTGCGCATCACGCCCTTGGGCCGCCCCTCGGTGCCCGATGTCCAGCAGATGGTGGCGACGTCGTCGGCGTCGCGGCCGGACGGCGCTACGGTGCGCGGCTCGTCCTCCCCGATGAGCAGATCCTCCACGCGTACCAGCGCACAGCCCGCGGCGTCGCAGAGCGCGGCGACATTGTCCGCCAGATCCCGTTTCTTGAACCGCCCGCCGATGAACAGGCGCGGCTTCAGCTTGTCGATGACGAAGCCGATCTCATTGGTGTCGAACTGGACGAGCAGCGGGCTGGCGACCGCACCCGCACGGGCGCAGGCGAGCAGCACGATCACCGATTCGACGATATTGGGCAGCTGGTAGACGACGATATCCCCCGGCGCCACGCCGCGCGCGCGGATCAACGCGGCGACCCGGTCCACCGCGCGATCGAGCTCCGCATAGCTCAACCGGCGGGGAGCGCCGTCGGTGAAGCTCTCGCGATTGGGGGCGTCGACCAGCGCCAACCGATCCGGCACCTGCGCGACATTGGCGCGGAAGCGCGAATCGATCGTCTCCGTTCCCCAGAGACCTGCCCGGCAATAGCGTTCTATCTGCGTTTGCGGTGGCCGCATATGCCACTATCCTCCCGTAAAGCTTCCTTACCAGTATCTATTTTATAAATGGCATCAAACCTCGTAAACATTGACATAGACGACGGATATGGACAAACTCAAGCCTGATTTTTCTATAAGTCAGTTCAATATCAGAATTTCGGGAGGGGAAGAGATGTTCATCCGCAACCACTGGTATGTCGCCGCCTTCGCCGAGCAGCTCGGCCCTGCGCCTCTGGCGCGAACCATCTGCGGCGAGGCGATCCTTCTTTACCGCAAGTCCGACGGCGGCGCCGTCGCGATGCATGACGGCTGCCCCCACCGCCTCGTCCCGCTTTCCATCGGCATGGTCGAGGGCGACAATATCCGATGCAAATATCACGGCATGGTGTTCAGTCCCACCGGCCGCTGCCTGCAGGCGCCAGGCAAGGGCGCGAGTCTCGCGCTCACTGTCGAGCGCATTTACGAGACCGCCGAGCGGTACGGCATGATCTGGGTATGGATCGGCGATGCGGCGGCGGATCCGGCAAAGCTGCCCGACCTGCCCTGGCTCGAAAGCCCCGGCTGGGCGCAGACGCGCGAATCCTTCTCGATCGCGTGCGACCACCGCTTCGTCATCGACAATCTGATGGACCTGACGCATGAGGCCTATGTCCATCCCGAAACCATCGGCCAGACCGAATTGATGGAAGCGCCGGTCGCCGCGCGGCGCGAGGCCGACGCCGCCATTCTGGAGCGCTTCATGCCCGATATCGATCCGCCGCCCTATTGGGCGCAGATGCTGGGCAAGCCGGGCCGGGTCGACCGCTGGCAGGTGTGCCGCTTCACCCTGCCCTCGACGGTGCTGATCGATTCCGGAGTCGCGCCCGTGGGCAGCGGCGGCTTCGGGGGCGACCGCGCGCAGGGCGTCACCGGCCAGGTCATCAACCTCATCACGCCGTCGACGGAACAGAGCTGCTATTATTTCCTGATCCAGGCGCGCGACTTCGCGCTCGACGCCGATGCCGCCATGCAGGCGCGGTTCAACGCCGCGATGCGCCGGGTGGTGCAGCAGGATATCGAGGTGCTGGAAGCGCAGCAGGCCTATATCAACGCCCACCCCGCCGCCAGATTGCGTGCGCTCAACATCGATGCGGGCGCAACCTATGCGCGCCTGATGATGCAGCGGGCGACGGGTGTGAAGGCGGACTCAACTTTCGCAGGCCCGGTGGAATCATAGGCGATCATATGCGCCGAAACACCGTATCCAGAACCCTGCTGCGCGACGAGAGCGAGCGGGTTTGCGGCACATTCGGCACTGGCCGCATCGCTGCTCGCTATGCCAGCGGCTGGGCGTCTATCCTCGTGGGGCTGTAGATATTGATATGGACCGAGGCGAATTTCTGCGGCGATTTCATCTGCCTGAACCGCAGCATCACCATCTCCCTTCGCCGGAAGGGAATATGGCTGCTCCCGACGCGGTTACCGGTTAGCCGGCCGACATTCCACCATCTACCGAAAGGGTGGCTCCGGTCACATAGGCAGCGCGGGAGGACATCAGCCAGACCACCGCCTCCGCGATCTCCTGCGGCTGACCGATGCGCTTCATCGGAACGACGTCATCCATCGCATGCGCATCGCCGCCGGTTACCCTGAGGAAATTGGGCGTTTCCGTGCCACCGGGGCATATAGCGTTGACGCGGATCCCGGCATCCGCGCTTTCCAGCGCCACGGCGCGGGTCAGGCCGACCACCGCGAATTTGCTGGCGACATAATGCGCGATGCCGGGCATCGCCTTCAGGCCGAAGATCGAGGCGTTATTGACGATAGCCCCGCCCCCATTGGCGCGCATGGCTTCGACCTGATATTTCACCCCCCAATAGGCGGCCTTGAAATTCAGGTCGATGACCCATTCGCTTTCCTGCTCCGATGTCCGGTCGATCGGCTTGAAATCCGCATGGCCGCCCGCATTGTTGAAGGCGAGATCGAGGCGGCCGAAACGCGTCACGGCTTCGGCCACCGCGCCCTGAATTTCTTCGCGGATCGTGACGTCGGCGGACCATGCGAATGCCTCTCCCCCTGCGGCCTCGATCTCCCGCGCCACGGTTTCCAACGGCTCGATGCGCCGCCCGATCAGCAGCAGCGTGGCGCCCTCGCGCGCCATTGCCAGCGCGGCCGCCCGGCCCATGCCGCTGCCCGCGCCTGTCACAAGGCCATATTTGCCTGCCAGGTCCATGATGAGCCCTCCTCCCGCCTTTCAGCCCAAAGCATCGGCGGGAAGCGCTTCCCCGCGCAGAAAGGCGATATGCAGCGCATTGAACCGGTCCGCGTCCTCATATTGCGGCCAGTGCCCGCACCGGTTCATGACGACATAGCGGCAATCGGGAATCATCTCCGCGATCTGACGGCCCTCCTCCGGCGTCGCCGTGGGATCATGCGAGGTCCACACCACCAGCGACGGCGCCGCTATGGATCGATATTGGGCCTCGGTAATCATGTTGGGGCGGCGAATCTCCATTTCCTGAAGGCACATGATCCTGCGCATGGTGTCCGCGAAGCCGGGCTGCGCATAGATGGCCCGTCGGGTTTCGATCAGGTCGTCGCTGACCAGCGTCTTGTCGTACATCAGAAACTCCAGCCGGGTCCTGATCCGTTCCGGGCTGGGATCGCTTGCGGCTTCGTTGGAAAGCTGCTTCAGGCGCTGCATCACCTCCGGATGGGCGGTCCAGCCGCCTGCGGTATTGAGGACGAGCCTGTCGACCACATCGGGATGATGGACCGCGATATGGGTCGCGACCCAGCCTCCCAGCGATTCTCCGCTGAAGGACGCCCGCTCGCGCCCAAGCGCCTTCATCACGTTCAGGACATGGCGCGCATAATCGCCCACCTGATAGTCGATCTCGGGCTTGTCGGTCCAGCCATGCCCCAGCATGTCGATCGCCACCACCCAGAAATGCGCGCCATGCGGCCCAAGATTGCGCGAATAGGCCTCGGCATGCCCTCCGACGCCATGCAGCAGCAGCAACGGCTTGTCGGGGTCGCCCGAAGACAGATAGCGTGTCCTTACGCCACCGGCGTCGAGAAAACCCTGGGTGAAGCTCACCCCGGTCAGATCGCTCCAGACGCTGCCAAAGGGTCTATCGCCATTCATCTCATTGTTTCTCCTGATTTTGGGGGCAGGCGCCGTTGCGCGTGGTCCCGAACAACATGGCCATGCCGGCGATCCAGCCCGGTATCGCTTCATAAAAAAGAACCTGCGTGTCGCTCGCGCCATAAACCGCATGCGCGGCGGAGGCGGCGATCCAGCACAGCGTTTCATTGGCGGCGAGCCCGGCGGTTCTCGCGACTTCGGCGGTGTCGAAGCGATCGCAGGCGAGAAGATCTCCTGCCGCCAGACAGGCGAGCACCTGCCGGTCCCATTCGGGATTGAGCGGCAAACGCGTTCCCGCCCCCGCCGCCGCATCGCGGCCCGCCGTTCGAACGCGTTCCTGACGCGCGGCGCGCGCTTCTTCGGTCGGATTACGGTTGTCGATCAGGCGCGCCCGCGCTTCGCCTTCGGCGGTCGCCATTTCAGGAATGGGGGGATCGTGGGAAAGGCCGCCCGATGCCGCGAACAGGACGCGGCGCCCCGATTGCGCGAAATAGCGCCCGACAGCCTCCCCCAGCATCCGCGCCCGACGATAGCTCGGCACCGGCGGGGCGATCGCGTTGACGAAAATAGGAACGACCGGGAATTGGCGGGCTGTCCCGAACATCTCCTCCCAGATCTGGGTCGTGCCATGATCGACCTTCATCGCATAGGACAGCGCGAGATCGATATCATCCGCCTGCACCGCCGCCGCCAGATCAAGGGCGATATCTTCGGGCACCGGCAGCGGGCCGGGCTGCGTGCCCCAATCGCCGATGGACGTCGCGGCGGCGCCCACGCAGAAGGAGGGCATCAGATCGTAGAAGAAACCGTTGAAATGATCCGGCGCGAACTGGACGATCAGGTCGGGCGCATAGGCGCGCACCCGCTCCGCCAGATCGTCGAATATGGCCGCGACCTTGAGTTCCGTATCAGGGGCGATGTTCCCTTCCCGCATCAGCGGGGTGTGGGAGGCGCACAGCAGGGCCGAAGGCATGGTCGCGTCTCCCGTCAGTCCACGGGGTGGCGCCGATGCCACCCCGTCTCGCGTTGAAAGGCCATGGCGGCGCGCAACAGGATATCCTCCCGCCCCCTCGCGGCAATCAGCTGGAATCCAAGCGGCGCGCCATTGGATGCGGGGCGGCAAGGCAGGCAGATCGCAGGCTGCCCGCCCAGATTGAACGGCGCGGTGAACGCGATCAGGCGCGTATTGGCATCCGGATCTTCAGCGAGCGAACCCAGCCTCTCCAGCGTCGGCGCGGCAAAGGGCATGACCGGCAGGATCAGCACGTCGATATCGGCCAGCAAGGCGTCGAGCGCATCGCGCAGCGCCATGCGGATCAGGTTGGCGCGCTGATAGTCCATGGCGCTGGCGTCCCGGCCAAGGCCGATCAGACGGCTGAGCGCAATGCCGTACCGATCGCTCTGTTGCGGATAGGTCGCGGCATGGGCGACGGCGGCCTCAACCCCGGCCAGCAATTCCCATTGCGCGGCGCCCTCGACAAGCGCGGGCGGCTCGACCGCTCGGGGCATCGCGCCCATGGACCGGAAGACTCCGACCACCTCGTCCAGCGTCGCCCCCAGTTCGGCGTCGCACTCTCTTTCATGAACCGCCGGGACATAACCGATACGCAGCGCCGCGGGATCGATGGCCGCGTCGATCTCCACAGGATCGGACCGACCGGCCCAACTGGTCGGATCGGCAGGGTCGCGACCGGCGATGATGCCGTAGAGCAAGGCGACGTCGCGTGCGCTCCGCGCCATGGGGCCTGCATGGTCCAGACTGGCGGCCAGCTCGAAGGCGCCATGGCGGCTAACGCGCCCCCAGCTCGGCTTCAGGCCCGTCAGTCCATTGGCTGCGCATGGAAACCGGATGGAACCGCCGGTATCCGATCCCAGCGAGGCGAAGCTGAGGCCCGCGGCGACCGCCACGCCCGACCCGCTGGAGGACGCCCCTGTCCACAACCCCTCGCCCCAGGGATTGACCGGCGGATCGATCGAAGGATGATGCAGCGCAAAGGCGCCCTCGGTCATCTGGAGCTTGCCGAATATCAGAGCGCCCGCCTCCCTCAACCGACGAACGACGGTCGCATCCTCATCGGGACGAAAATCCCTGTGAAGCGGCATACCGGCGGCCGTGGGCATGTCGGCGGTCCAGAAGATATCCTTCACCGCGATCGGAACACCGGCCAGCGGTCCACCAGCATTTGACGCCAGCAGGCTATCCGCGTTCCTGGCCTGCCGCCGCGCGGCATCGGGATCGAGGAATGCGAAGCTGTGCAATGCCGGATCGAGCCTCTCGATCCGCTCCAGCATATGCTCCATCAGTTCGCCGGCCGACAGCACGCCTCGCCGCAGCAGCGCGGCCATGTCGACAAGATCATGATAATGAAGGGGGGTTTCGTTCATCTCAAACAGCTTTCGGTACAGCGTGACGCGGCATTGCAGGGCGGTGTGCGGTCCCGGCCTCGGCACCGCCGGTTTCAGGGTGCCGAAATGTTTTCAGCGATCGGCGCCGATGAGCACGGCCGCCATGCGCGCGGGTTTGTCGCCCAGATTGCGCCAGGCATGCCGTGTGCCGTTCTGGATCACGACATCGCCCGCCTTGAGATGGCGCAGTTCCCCGTCGTCCAGTTCCATCCAGAGTTCGCCTTCCAGAATGATGTCGTAATCCAGCGTCTGTGTCCGATGCTTGCCGGAGCCGTCGGGATCGAATGTTTCGGCAAGGCCCGGCAGGAATCGCGCCTGCTCCGTCCCCGCGGCGGCGGCATCGAAGTCCGGCGCGGTCATGACGCTGTCCGGCGGGAACTGCACGATGATGAGTGTGGAGCCGTGCGGCTGCGGCACCATCGTCGTGACCTGGGCGACCGGGTCGGCACCATCGAAGGGCAAGGCGGGAACAGCGGGCGCCATCCATGCAAGAGTCGTCCGGAAACCCGGAACGGAAACGAAATCATGGGTGTTTTCAACCAATCCATCGGACAGGACATAGGATCGGCCATCCCGTTCCGCCGTGACGATGCGTCTTACCATAGCTGTTCTCCTCCTCGCTCGCCTCTCAGGGCCTGACCACCACATTGACGAAGCCGCCCACGCGCCGTTCGGCGAGGGCCAGCGCCTCGTTCACCTGATCGAGCGGAAAGACGCGGTGATCGAATACCGACAGATCGAGGGTTCCGGCGGCCGCCATCGCGGCCATGTCCTGACCTTCGGCAACGGTGAACCAGAGCGACCCGATCAGGCTGATCTGTGCGCACATGAGCTGGTGCATGTTGACCGAAATGGGCGCGCTCATGCCGCCCACATCGACCAGGCGGCCGCCGCGCCGCAATGCGCCGACCGCGTCGAGCATCGCCTGCGACGGAGCGCCCGGACCCACATGTGTTGGGACTGCGTTGCTTCGTCAACGGCGAGTTGCGTCAGGATGGCAACACAAGCGAACTGGTCCACAATGTGTGGCAGCAGATCTCTTATCTCTCGACTGCCTTCACGCTTGATCCGGGCGACCTGATCGCGACCGGAACACCGTCGGGGGTCGGCATTGCCATGCAGCCGCCGCGCTTTCTGCAACCCGGCGACGTGGTCCGATGCGAAGTCGATGGGATCGGCGCCATCGAGAACCGGGTGAAGGCGTCTTGAGCGCTCGGCGCGATCCCGGCCGCGCTGTGCCTCGACAGCTGACGCGATGAAGAGAGTTCTGTAGTGACCCCGGCCACCTGGTCGCTACAGGCGGGCTCGCGGGGGAGTGCGCCGCTCGGACGGCGGCAACCGACCGTGTCGCTGATGTTCGCCGCGACGCCTCTGCTGGCGGCAGCGCTGATTTCCGCTTTCCGCCCCGTTCACGCCGGTCACGAACCGGCCCAAGTTCCGAAGGATTGATCTTTGGCAGCCTCGAAAATCATCATCACCTGCGCGATTACCGGGTCGATCCACACGCCATCCATGTCGCCCCACCTGCCCGTGACGGCGGAGGAGATCGCTGACTCCGCCGTGGAGGCGGCGGAGGCCGGAGCAGCAATCGTGCATCTGCACGCTCGCAATGCCGCTGACGGTCGCCCCGACCAGTCGCCCGAAGCCTTTGAGCCCATTCTGCGCTCAATCAAGCAGCGCTCGGACGTCGTGTGCAACCTTACGACGGGCGGAGCCCCATTTATGAGCGTGGAAGAGCGACTGAGGCCTGCAGCGGTGTGGAAGCCGGAGGTCGCCAGCCTGAACATGGGCTCGATGAACTTTGCGCTGTTTCCGATGCTGAAGCGGTTCAAGGAGTTCAAGCATGATTGGGAACCCGCGATGCTCGCGGGCACCGAAGACCTCGTGTTCCGCAATACGTTCAAGGACATTCGCTACGCACTGGAGACACTCAACGAAACTGGCGCACGCTACGAATTCGAGTGTTACGATACCAGTCACCTGCACAATCTGAACCATTTTTACCGTGAGGGACTCGTGAAGGGCCCTCTGTTCATCCAAACGGTGTTCGGGCTGCTGGGTGGTATCGGTGCACATCCTGACGAGGTCATGCACATGAAGCGGACCGCCGACCGGCTGTTCGGAGACCAGTATCGGTGGTCGGTGCTCGGCGCGGGCCGGAGTCAGATGCCGATCGCAGCCATGGCGGCAGCGATGGGCGGCAATGTCCGCGTCGGGCTGGAGGACTCGCTGTGGCTCGGCGCAGGCACGTTGGCCGACACCAACGCCGCCCAGGTGCGCCGCGTTCGCCAGATCATCGAAGGATTGGGACTCGAGGTGGCGACCCCGGAAGACGCTCGGAAGATCCTGGGCCTCAAGGGCGGCGATCGCGTCGGTTTCTGAACCTCGGACCGTTGCAAGCAATTTGCTGGAAAATAATATCAGATGCCTTTCACTCCCCCCACCGCCGAGCAGCGCTTCGTACTCGGCCAGATCGTGGCTTGAATAACCTCGTAGTTCAACCGGATTGCGGCCGTTGCTGAATATGAATTGGCCATGCAGCCAACAGAGAGGATGAAATATGAGGTCGCCAGTCACTGTCGAGAGTATTCGCCAATCGCTCGACGACGCGCGAATGACCCGAGCTCAGGTTGTCGCCATTGTCGTCGCGGTGCTCATCGCGGGGCTGGATGGCTATGACTTGCAGGCAATGGCATTTGTCGCGCCAGCAGTGAGTGAGGCTTGGGGCGTTTCCAAGGAGATTTTGGGCCTATTGCTGGCATCGAGTCTCATCGGGATGGCTGCGGGCTCTTTGGGATTGTCGCCGCTTGCCGATGTGGTCGGGCGAAGGCCGATGGTCTTACTAGCGCTCGCGCTCCTGACGTTAGGCTCGCTCGCTTCAGCACTCTCGCGAACCATATGGGAGTTGGGGATTAGCCGCGGCGTCACGGGCCTTGGGATCGGAGTCATGATGTCCCTGACAACGGCTGTGGCTGCGGAATTTTCTAACGGTCGATCTCGAGCGTTCGCGATTGCTGCGACGACCGTCGGCGTTTCGGTGGGCGGAATGCTCGGTGGACTCGCGGCGGCGGCATTGCTCGAGACCTGCGGCTGGGAGTGGGTGTTCGGACTCGCGGCGTTGCTAGGAGCGGTCTTGTTCTTCCTGGCGTTGATCGCGCTGCCGGAGTCCCCGGCTTTTCTGATCGCCCGATGGCCGAAGAGTGCGTTTGAGCGATTGAACGGCGTGCTCGCGCGGCTGGAACAGCCCGCGGTTACGGAAGCACCATTGCGTCCGGAAGCCGAGCGAAGTTCCTATCGGGCACTTTTTGCCCGGGGGATGGCGAGCACCACGATCCGGTTTGCGGTCGTCTACATGCTGACCGTCACGGCCGCGTTCTATATCATCAGCTGGCTACCCCAGATGGTGGCGGATGCCGGCTTCCCGCCGTCGACTGCAAGCTTGATATCTATCACCACAAGTCTGGTCGGGGTGCCGTCCGCCCTGATCGCGGGAACTTTCGCCACGCGGTTCAGGCCGGTCGGTGTCGCGAGCGCGGCTATGGTCGGCTTCGGCCTTGCGTTGGTTTTACTAGGCATTGTTCCGCCGACGGGGCCCGCGTTGATCTTCGCCGCCGGCGCCTGCGGCTTTTTTCTGTCCGCTTCGACAGCCGTTTTCTACGCTAGTATAGCGACGGCCTTTACCCCGTTAATGCGTGTGTCGGGCATCGGCTTCGTTTCCGGCTTCGGATTATTGTTAGGTGGACTCGGCCCGTACTTCGCGGGCTTGATGTTCGGCTATGGAATGTCACGAACGGGCGTGTCATTCACCTTCGCGATCGTCGCCGCCGCCGCCGGAGTATTGTTGTTCACCCATAGAAGTTCGACTGGTGGAGCGGTCGGCGCTCGAGCCATGCCGGACCGTTAAATCGGTGAAGACCTTGCGCCTGCAATTGTCGCGCACCTGACGGCAGTTGATGCCAGACATCAATCAGGCAGCACGGCATTGTCAGGCGAAGTTGCCCCATGCCGGTGGCGCACTTGGGGGGTCACGCCCTTGCGAACGCGCATGCCCAGCTGTTCGGCCCGTCTGGTGGCGACCTCGAGAAACGCCGGCCAATAGACAGCGGTGCCGTCGACAGCGCTGGGGCCAGGCGGACCGTTTCGGTCCGGGGTTCACAATGCATCCGGTCGAATCGCGCAGGCTCACAGCGGTGGAGTCCGGACCGAACGGGGTACCCGTGGCGTAGGCTTCGTAGTAAATCCTCAACTCGACCAATGTCTCTGCGGCTGCGCCGGCAATGCGACGACGTCGACGGCGACCCTCTGTTTGCGAGCGCGTCGCTGCGTTCATTCCCGTGATACCGCCGCCGACGATCAGCGCCGTTGAGATGCAAGCCACCGCCTAAGCTGTTCGAATTAAATTTAAGGTGTCGAAATTCATCCGCCGAAACTTTTGCGCGCCGCTCGACAAGATCCGTGGGCGATGCACCACGCAGGCTTTAACGAATTTAAGTTTGACCAGTCTCGCCAACGAGGTCAACGCCGGTCGGGGATCCTCTGTAGCCGCCGCGAATTGGAGGCCGCTTCGATTGACGCAGGCGTCGGCGGTGAAAAAGGAGCCGCCGTCTCGGCGCCACGGCAGCGCGACTTGGCCGGCGCAGTGACCGGGCACGTGGAGCGCCGTCATGCCGTGCGCGAAATCCGGACTGTCGCCATCCTCGATCAACCGATCGACCTTGCTCGGTTCGACCTGACGGGCGCATTTCCCCAACACTTTGACCAGAAGCCGGTTGCGCACCACGCGAGAGGGAGTCATCGGCCGCATCGTCGTGCCGGCTTCGATCCTCGGCGCGTCGATCGGATGTGTCCATTCGACCTGTTGCCCGCCGGTTAACAACACCGGGTATTTGCCATCTTCCCGGATGCCGACGCGGGAGGCATTTCGGCAGCCTGGTAGACCAATTCTTTCTCGGCATCCGTCAGATGGCCGCGCAAGGAGGGGCCTGGACAAGATCGCTCCAGCCGAGGCGATCGGTTTGACAAGCCGCCGGTAAAAGGTGGCGTCGGATGAAGGAGGGGATATGTTGAACGCGCACAAGACCTGGCTGTTGCTTTCCAGCGCGGCTGTCCTTTGGCCAGCGGCGGCCAACGCCCAGGGCCAATCGCAGTCGACGCCGCCGCGGCTCGACCGCAGCGCACCCGGTGCAAGCGCGTCACCACAGAATCCGGCGGATGCCAGCGAAGCGGATGCGGCGCAGGCTTCGAACAAAGCGGGGCTCGATGATATCGTCGTAACCGCTCAGCAACGTAATGAAAATCTGCAGAAGGCGGCGCTCGCGATCTCGGTTGTGACCGGCGAGGAGCTTCTGGAAGATGGCATCGTCGGCGTCGATACGTTGCAGAAGAATGTGCCGGCGTTACAGGTTGCAAATGCCTCGACCGGAAATTTCATCTTCATTCGTGGCGTGGGTAGTTTTTCGGTCTCGCCGACGAGCGATCCGGCGGTCGCGTTCAACTACGACGGCGTATATGTCGGCCGCTCGGGCTCGACCACCGGGGCTTTTTACGACCTGGAGCGGGTTGAATTGCTCAAAGGCCCGCAGGGCACGCTCTACGGCCGCAACGCGACCGCTGGCGCCGTAAATATCTTGCCGGCGCAGCCGCGTCTGGGCGAGTTTTCGGGCTACGGTACTGCGAGCTACGGCAACTATGACGCCTACAGTGTCGAAGGCGCGATCAACGTCGCGGCTGGAGATAACGCCGGACTTCGTTTCTCCGGCATCTATTCGCAGCATGACGGGTATCTGCGCGACGGGACCAGCTCGGACAAGACCCTCGGTTTGCGCGGACAATTGAAGGTCGAGCTCGATCCCAAGCTGACGATACGCATCGCAGCGGATTTTGCTCACCAAGGCGGCACGGGAACGGCCGCGACCTATATCGGGCGGTTCGCCTTCAATCCGGCGGCCGGAGCCTTCGCCTTCACCCCATCGAATCTGCCCGTCTCAGAAGGCCTGTACACCCCGGCGGCGCAGGCGTACCGGCAGACCGGCGCGGCCGGGACCATCGCCGGCCGGTTCAACGACCCGCTCGCCTTCCGGCAGTACGTGGATTCCGACCTCTACGGCGTCGCCGCCTACATTGATTACGAGACCTCGTTCGGTACGATCAGCGTGATTCCCGCCTGGCGGCACTCGTTGCGCGACATCCTGAGCGCCAATGCGGGTCAGCAGATCGGCAATACCGCCGAAGCCGACCAGACATCGCTCGAAATCCGCTTGGTCAGTCCGACGGGCCGAACCATCGACTATATCCTGGGCGGTTATTACTTCAGCGAAGACATTGACGATGACGTGCACAACACGTCGGGTTCGCAAGCCGCCTTCCAGATCAGCAAGGTCCGCACCCGCTCGCCATCGGTCTATGGTCGCCTGACGTTCAATGCGACCGACACGCTGCGGTTCACCGGCGGCGCTCGCTACACCAGCGAGCGTAAGAACTTCAGCAGTTCGTCGCGGACCCTGCAATTGCTGTGCACGATCCCCGCGGCGTCGGGCGGCTGCCCGAATGTGGCGCTGCTTCCCTACACGACCAGCTTCGAAGGTCAGCCAGTGCGGCCCGCCGCCAATCTCGCTACCCTGCCGATCGCCAATGGCGGTTCTGTTCGCCGCATCGACACGACGGCAACGGGTCGGTTCAACGATAGCAAGATAACCTATCGCGCCGCCGTCGAATTCGACGTCGCGCCACGGTCGCTTCTCTACGCGAGCCTTGAGACGGGCTATCGCGCCGGCGGCTTCAACCCGGACGCCTCCTTCGGGCCGGAGCATATCACAGCCTATACAATCGGCTCCAAGAACCGCTTCCTCGACAATCGCCTGCAGTTGAATATCGAAGGCTTCTACTGGAAGTATCGCGATCAGCAGCTCTCGTTCCTGGGCATCAACTCGGTCGGCGCCGTCGGACTGCTGACGAGCAACATCGGGCGTTCGGTCGCCAAGGGCGTCGAGGTTGAAGCACTTGCTCAGGTCACCGCCACGACTCGCCTTATGGCGAACGTGCAGTATCTCGACAGCCGCTATACATCGTTCACCTATGTAACGCCCGCGCCGCCATATACGGGGTGCGCGACCACACCCGCGGCAAGCCCGACCGGAGCGCCATTCACCGTTAACTGTGCGGGTTTCCCGCTGTTCAACGCTCCGAAATGGACCGTGAACCTCGCTGCACAACAGCGGCTCGTATTGAGCGACGATCTGGCACTCGTGCTGGATGCCGACACGCAATATCGCTCCGGCAGGTACACGAACTTTACTCTGACGGCACAGGATTACCAAGGCAGCACCTGGGTTTCCAATGCGCAGGCCTCGCTTGTCGTTGATGACGGGCGCTGGTCCGTCACGGCGTTTGTGCGCAACATCGAGAACAATCGCTATCAGACCTTCGCAACGCAGGTCCCGGGGTCGAACCTCTATGTTTCGATCAACGCACAGCCGCGCACCTATGGGGCTCGACTGTCGACAAGGTTCTAGCGAGAGGACTGAGTCCACCGCCTTTACCCTGACGAGACACAAGGAAATTTCAGGTGGAATTTAAGATTAAGACGCTGGAGCCCGCCGGGTCAATAATTTGGCACGTCGAACAAAGCGGAAAAGGACCTGATATAGTCCTTGTTCCGTCGGGAGAAGGTGACTGTGGATCTTTCGACCGAGTAGTATCGGATTTGAGGTCGCAATTCCGTGTAACTACATTCGACACGCCGGGATTCTCGCGTAGCGAAATCAGCGGAGAGGTCGAAGTTTCGATGGTCGCGTTGGGCCGTCAGGTGGCCCAACTGCTTGAAGCCCTCAACATCAAGAATGCAACTGTTTATGGGTGCAGTTCGGCAGGCTTGGCAACACTCGATCTCGTTGTTGACTATCCCCACCTTGTCAAACAGGCGGTGGTTCATGAGGCGGCGCTCCCCGGAGGCGGCGAAGACTCGCCGCTTCATAACCTCGCAACACTAGATGACGAGGGCGTTTCGAAGGCATGCGCCCAACTCTTCGCACATCTTATGAATGAAGACCCGAAATTGTGGGAGGATTTAGGTAAGGATTTTCATCAACGGCTCTGGCTTAATTACCCGACCTGGATACGTAAATATGTAACAGGCATTAAGCACGATCCCATTGACCCCGCCATGTTGACCGACAGACCTATAACATGGACAATCGGCGGCTTGTTCGAGGCGAGAATGTTTTTTAGCAATGTCCAATTGGCACATCGCGCCCAAATTGAAATCGGAATATTGCCATGCAAACACTTTCCTCAGGTTAGCATACCCAATATCCTCGCTGAACATATCCGTAGCGCGGCAGTGAGGAGCGACGCTTAGTGGCATCCCTCGTATATTGGAAATATCGATTGCTCGCCTGATGGCGCGCTCGATATCGAAGATTGCGTCGATAGGACGGACCGCCTCCACCGCCAGCGGCGAGATGACGGCCGCCTTCTTGCGGCGCTTCTCGAGCTGCGCTGCGACATCGGTCAACTCGAAGAAATGGCGGCGCACGTGGCTCCGGCATAGAGTACAGATGAGCGGCGCCGGCAGGCGATCGCCATTGAACAGCGCATTGTAGCCGGCATAGGCATCGATCTGGAGAATGCCTTTCCAACTGCGCAGATGGCCCACAGGATGCTCGCCCCGCCGGTCACGGGAATAATGGAAGATTGCCGCAGGCGGCGCGGGTCCGCCAAAAGGTCGATCATCCCGAATATAGGTCCAGATCCGGCCCGTATTGGTCTTGCTCTTGGCCAGCACTGGCCCCGTCGTATCTTCGCCATGCAGCCGCTCGATGGCCAGGACATGGGCTTCGATCAGCACGCGGCGGTGCAGGTGCCGACCTGATCAGCCAGGGTCGAAAGGCTCAGGTCCACGCCTTCCCGGGCACAGCGATCACGCTGGCGGTCAAGCGGTTGATGCGCGCCGAACTTCTCGAACAGCAGCATCGCCAGAAAGCTGGGACCGAAGAGTCCACGAGGCGTGACGTGGAATAGCGCCGGCGGTTGGGTGATCTTTCCACAGGCTCGGCAAGAGAACTTCTCCCGCATGTCTGGACCACGTTCCACTGGCGCGGCACGCCCTCAAGGGTCTTGGTGATATCGTCCCCCGGCTTGCACAGACGATTCGAGCCGCAACAGCGGCAGACATGGGGCGCGGCGATGACGACGCGTTCGCGCGGCGGACCCTCGGTGGCCAACGCCGCCGCATCCTCGGCCGTGATCGTAATGAGGCAGAACATCCGGGCAATGAGTTCGCGCTGTATATCGTCATCCTCTGACATGGGAGGACGAAGCCCGAATAGCCCGGCGAAGTCCAGATACAGCTTTTCTGTGGGGCAAATATCAAATGCCGGTGGGCATGAACGCTCCCACTCCAATCGTCCGTCCTGAAGCTGCCGCCCTTTTATCCCGGTATGAACAGACCGCCCGCAGACAGGCTTCTTCAACAAGCCCACAGACAGCAGCTTTCCGGAATAAGCCCGATATCCAGCAAAGAGGCGGACACCGATACTCATCGGCGCTTTTCACTTGCCTGTCGGTCGTTGTCGAGCAATGGTCGTGCTGCTCCCGATAGGTCGGGAGTGGGGCGTGGAAACCCCAGCCA
Source organism: Sphingobium jiangsuense (assembly GCF_014196495.1). Classification (GTDB taxonomy): domain Bacteria; phylum Pseudomonadota; class Alphaproteobacteria; order Sphingomonadales; family Sphingomonadaceae; genus Sphingobium; species Sphingobium jiangsuense. The sequence continues at coordinate 2,710 of NZ_JACIDT010000023.1, read as the reverse complement.
TAAGAACTCGGTCACCAGTTTTGGAGGCCGGGTGGCGTGTATGCATGTCCAGCCGGCTTGCCGGTAAAGATACACGCGCCTGATCTTATGGCCAGGTTTCCAACATCCGGCTTCGGCCGTCGCCCCGTCAACAGGGGCGGCGTCCGGGGTGGGCACCGCCATAGAGGAGGTGTCCAGACCCATGAGGATGTCCATAATACCGGTTATCGCCGCAACGCTGCTTGCCGTTCCGTCGCCTGTAATGGCTGCACCCGCTGCTCCTTCGCTTGCCACTGCAAAGCCCTTCGCCATGCGCGGCGTGGAACTCGGCATCACGCTCGAAGAGTTCAGGGCCATCCCCGTTCCCGCTGATGGGAAAAGCGGAACGCAGGTATATTGCAGCAACGACGTGCTTCCCAAGGGACTCCATTATTGGCAGTCCACTCCACCGGAGATGGGGTACATCGTCAGTTGCGAATGGTTTGCCCTCTACCCTCCCAGCGGATTGACCAATCACTTCATCGATCTGGGGTCCGGCACGGGAATTCCCACCTTCCGCTTCATCATTGCCAACGGCGCGTGGCGGCTGTTCCAGATCAGCGTCAAGGCCAACAATCAATTTTACCCGGCAATTCTCGATGCGCTCAAACGCAATTACGGCGAAGGCAAGTCCATCATAGAGCCCTTCCAGACACAGGCCGGCCAGACCTATGACAATATGATCACACGCTGGACGAACCCTGTCAGCTCGATAACCCTGGAACAGCGGTATCAGCATCTCGAACGGTATCTGCTGACCTATCAACATAGCGAATATGGAAAGATCATGGACGCTATCATCGAGAAGAACCGGGCAGCCGCGGCGGGGAAGATCTGATGATGGCGCAGGTCATGACCCGGATGGGCGGAGAGATAACAGCCAAGGGAGAAAGGGCCACCGGCACGCCGGTGGCCATCGGCCCCGATGGTGGTGTCGAACCGCTGGTTCCCTGCTCGCTGGGGGGATATGAGCAGGATGAGAAATGGCTTCAGGCCCTGATCCAGCGGCATCCGTCGCTGCTGCCGGTATCGGCGATCGAACCGGGCTTCGGCGCATTGATTCCGGCGGCGCGGGAAGTGGCCTGCGGCCATGGCAATATCGACAATCTCTACCTGACGCCTGCCGGGGAGATCGTGTTTGCCGAGACCAAGCTCTGGCGGAACCCGGAGGCCCGGCGCAAGGTGGTCGCCCAGACGCTCGACTATGTCGCCGCGCTGATGGCGATGGGCTGGGACCGGTTCGAGGCAGTGGTATTGCGGGCAAGGGGAGAGAAGCAGGGAAGCCTCTACAGGCTGGTGTCCCATCATCCCGATGCGCTGCCCGAAGCCGCGTTCATCGATGCGCTGTCCCGCAACCTGCGGCGCGGGCGCTTTCTGGCGATGGTGGTCGGTGACGGCATCCGGCAGGAGACAGAGGCGCTGGCCGATCTGCTCCAGAGCCATGCCGGGGCGCATTTCACCTTCGCGCTGGTGGAGATCGGCCTGTGGCGCGACGGGACGGGCCGCCTCATCGCCCTGCCCGGCGTCCTCGCCCGCACGGTGATGATCGAGCGGGGCATCGTGGTGATCGACGACAGCGGCCTGCCCTCGGTCAAGCCCATATCGCCACAGGCGAATCCGAAGGCGCAGTCGATCAGCGAGGAGATGTTCCATGAGGCGCTGGCGCAGCAGGACCCGGCCCTGCCCGCTGCGCTGAGGCAGTTCCTGGACCGGCTGGAGCCCTTGGGCGTCCATGCCGATCTCAAGGCGGCCCTTACGCTCAGGGCCATTGTTCCCGATCGGGCAAAGCCGGTGAACTTGGGCATGATCGAGAAGAACGGGAAGCTGTGGACCAATTATGTGCAGGGCACCGCCCCGCAGGAGGCGGTGCTCGCCTATCTGGCACGGCTGGCGGACCTGATCGGGGGTCAGGTCACCCGAAAGACCCAGAGCTATGTCAGCACCAACGGCACCGCGGCGCCGCTGCTGGGGCAGTTGCTGCCCGACCATGCACAGGACTGGGAGGAGGCGATCGCCGCGCTGCTCGACGCGGCCCGCAGGGAAGAGGAACCGTCGTGACGCGCTTCACGCTGGAAAAGGGCAAATGGTACGGGATGACCATGTATCCGGGCTATGGCGACACCGCCTATCACTCGCCGATTCGCGTGAAGGATGTGCGGCCCCTCAAATCGGGCGCGGGATGGATCGACATCGACTTCTTCAACGCCGCCTATGCGCAAGGCGTGCAGGATTTCACCTACAGGCTGCGGATGCTGAAGCGCGGGGAGCAGTATATGCTGGCGGCCATAGAGGAGATGGACCGCGCCATATCACTGGTGCCTTGCAGCCTCGGCTGGATGAAAAAATATTTCCCCGACCAGGTGCCGCGCCTCACCGATATCATGGAAAATATGGCTGGCTTTGCCGTTGCGATGGATCGGCTCACCAGCAGCTGTCATCATCAATAAGCGATCCCGCGACCGGAAAGGAGGGTGATGGCTGTCACCCATCCCTTCCAATCATGCCGGTATAAAACCCGTTTTCCTCTTCATCATCATTGTCGCTGTCGGTGTCCGGTTCGCTGGCAGTTGCGGCAGGGATTTCCCCCTGATTGCCGCTAGAGCGTTCGGGGAATAGATTGAATCATTGGGGGATTCCCAAGGGGGCCGGGATGTGATTCAAGGGCTGACTGGCGAGGGAGGCCAGTTTGTAT
>NZ_JACIDT010000022.1 GCF_014196495.1 Sphingobium jiangsuense | reverse complement strand
CCGCAAGATCGCCGCTTAATATCAACCCCAGGACGAGGCCCGCACTCCGCTAATTTACGCCGCGAGTTGTGCCAAATGTTCTGACGACGGACAGGGCTTGCTCGGAAACGTTCAGGGATAGGGGCAATTAGTAGCTAATGCCGACACTGCGATGGTTGACGAGGGACGAGGACATCAGGGCTGCCGCGCATGTGCCCTGTCGGCTGCTGGAGGAAGTTCCCGATCTCGGCCACGGTGATCGCGATAGCGGCAACATGCTTGTCTAGGGTGACAAGCTCGACGCCCTGAAGGCGTTGCTGTAGGCTCTGATAATAGGGTGTTATCATAGGTTGGTGAAATAATAGCCTCTGTTGCGGGGTATCTCACACTAAATCACGATAGGCGAGTAACCGGAGCGCATTGAACACGACAAGCAAAGTCGAGCCTTCATGCAGAGCCACGGCTGGCCCGATGCCAAGCCCAAATATCGTGGCCGGAACCAGCAAAGCCACCACGCCCAAGCTCACGAACACATTCTGACGAATGATGGAGCGCGTCTTCCGGCTGAGATCGACCGCAAACGGCAGGTGTGATAGATCATCCGCCATCAACGCCACATCGGCGGTTTCCAGCGCGACGTCCGACCCGGCTGCGCCCATCGCCACGCCGACCGTCGCGGTCGCCATAGCTGGCGCATCGTTCACGCCATCGCCGACCATCGCCACCTTCGCTTCGGCGCGCAGCTTCTTGATCGCCTCAACCTTATCTTCCGGCATCAGGTCGCCCCATGCCTCGTCGATCCCAACCTCCCGTGCGATCGCCTCCGCCGCCCTTTGATGGTCGCCGGAGATCATAATCATCCGCTTGATGCCGATGTCACGCAGTTGCCTAAGCGCATTTTTCGCGGTTTCGCGGGGCGTGTCGAGCAAGCCAATCGCACCAAGGTCGCGCCCCTCGCGCTGCACGACCATGCTGGTTTGTCCGCCTTCGCGCAGTTGCTCCACGGCATCGACCATCGCCGGGGACAGGGACGGAATACCATCGGCCCCGAACATCCCCGGCTTGCCGATAAGAACTTCGTCCCCGCCGACGGCAGCCGACACGCCTCGACCCGTGAGGCTTTTCAGACTCTCCGCCTTTGGGATCGGAGTATCCCCGACATGAACACGCCCGTCGCGCGCTATCGCCTGTGCCAGCGGATGGTCGCTCAGACTTTCAACCGCGACCGCGATTGCCATCAACTCCTGCCTGTCGACGCCCGGCGCCACGATGATCTGCTGGATGCGCGGTTCGCCCTTGGTCAGTGTGCCGGTCTTGTCGAACGCAATGGCGTCAAGCGATCCGAGCAGTTCCAGTGGTGCGCCGCCTTTCACCAGCACGCCGCCGCGCGCCGCGCGGGCCACGCCGGACAAAACGGCGCTGGGGGTCGCAATGGCGAGCGCGCAGGGGCTGGCCGCAACCAGCACCGCCATCGCGCGGTAGAAGCTGTCGCGGAACGGTTCATCGACCACGACCCAGGCGAACAGCAGCAGAAAGGCCAATGCCAGGACGGCGGGGACAAAGACTTTTTCGAAGCGATCGGTGAAGCGCTGGGTCGGAGACTTCTGGGTCTCCGCTTCGCTCACCATTTTGATGACCTTGGCGAGCGTGCTTTCGCTCGACAGCCGGGTCACTTCGATCTCAATGAGACCGCTGCCGTTGATCGTGCCGGCGAACACGCGGGAAGCGGCGTCGATACGATCAGGCACGGCACGGGCAGCGACGGGATCATCGACCGGCTTCTTATCGACCGGGATGCTTTCGCCGGTGACAGGCGCCTGATTGATGGCGCTGTTGCCCTTCACCACGAAACCGTCGGCGGCGATCCGTTCATCGGGCTTAATGATGACGACATCGCCCAACGCCAATTGCTCGACCTGGATATCCTCGCTGCGACCATCGGCGCGGCGAACCAGCGCAGTGCGTGGGGCGAGTTGGGCAAGGGCTTCGATCGCTCCCTTGGCCCGGCCCATAGCATAATGTTCGAGTGCATGGCCCAGGCTGAACAGGAACAGGAGAAGCGCGCCTTCGGCCCATGCACCGAGCGCGGCGGCACCAGAGGCTGCGACCAGCATCAGCGTGTCGATCTCGAACTTACGCAGCTTGAGATTGTCAATCGCCTCGCGCAGCGTGAAGAACCCGCCACAACCATAAGCGGCGATGAAGCAGGCCAGTGGCAACCAGGCCGGTGCGCCCGCGACTAGCTTTTCGATAGCAAACCCGATCCCGAGCAGTGTCCCGCAAGCGAGGGCAAAGATCAGTTCGGTTCGCGATCCGAAGATACCACCATGATCGTGGTCATGGCCCTCATCGCCATGCCGGTGTCCTGCATGGCCATCATCCCCGGCACTGTGGCCGTGCCCTTCATGCTCCCCGGCGCCAACGGGTTCCACTCCCATGCTAGCAAGCGCGGTGAGAATGGCCACTTCCGAGGTTTGCTCCTTGTCATATTCGACATGGACCATTCCGGCCGCGCTGGCGCTGGCCTCCAATATGCCGGTAATCGCGCTAAGCCTGTCGCCAATCGTCCGCGCACGGCGTTGATGCCGGATGCCACGCACCGACCATGACGCATGGCCATAGCGCCCCGTGATGCTGGCACCCGCCGCCTCCACCATGTCACGGATGCGAACGAGCGAGAGTTGATCGGGGGCATAATGCACGCAGAGCTTCGCCGGTTCATCCTTGGCGGCTGCGATCACATGAGCGGCTTCGACGCCGGGCCGACCCTTGAGCATGGCGATGAGGCGGCTGACGCACTGGTCCGTCTCATCCGCCACATCCGGCAACAGCACGGGAATATCGAGTTTGAGTTTTTCGGTCATCAATTCTCTTCCACGAAAGGGATGAGGGACGGGGAAACCTCCCCGTCCCGGCGTGTCATGATTGCGGCAAAGGCGGGTGCTGCCCGTCCGGCAGATGCTGCGGCTCTTCGAGATTTTCCGCATCCGGCCACTCCCTGCGCCCATAGCGAGCATAGAGGGTCGGCAGGACGAACAGCGTCAGCAGCGTGGCGGAGATCAGGCCGCCGATCACGACTGTCGCCAGCGGCTTCTGCACCTCCGCCCCCGCGCCGGTGCCAAGCGCCATAGGAACGAAGCCGAGGCTTGCCACCAGCGCGGTCATCACCACCGGGCGAAGTCGCTGAATTGCCCCGGTGCGGGCGGCTTCTGCGCGCTCCATGCCCTTGCGCATGAGGTCCTGGATCGAGGACACCATGACGAGGCCGTTGAGCACCGCGATGCCAGATAGCGCGATGAACCCGACTGCCGCCGAAATGGAAAAATCCATTCCCCGCAGGAACAGGGCCAGCACACCGCCGACCAGCGCCAGCGGAACGCCGGTGAACACGATGGCCGCGTCCCGCATCGACCCCAAAGCGCCGTAGAGCAGCAGCAGGATCAGCGCGAAACAGGCCGGGATCACCAGTTGCAGCCGTTCCCGCGCGGAGGCGAGATTTTCGAACTGGCCACCCCATTCGAGATAGCTGCCCGCAGGCAGGCGAACATCGCGGGCGATGGCCGCCTGAGCATCCTCCACGACGCTCGCAATGTCACGGCCACGCACATTGGCCTGCACCACGACGCGGCGCTTGCCGTTCTCACGGCTGATCTGGTTGGGGCCGTCGATGATGCGAATATCCGCGACGCTGGCGAGCGGCACGAACCGACCACCCGGAACAGGCACCTGCACCTGTTCCAGCGTAGCGAGATCGGCGCGCTGGGCTTCGGACAGGCGGATTACCACCGGGAAGCGGCGGTCGCCCTCGAAGATCATGCCGGCTTCCCGCCCGCCGATGGTCGCCGAGACCGTATCCTGCACGTCCTGCGCGGTGACGCCGAGCCGTGACATGGCATCCCGGTTCACCCGAATGTCGAGCATGGGGAGGCCACTTGTCTGTTCGACCTTCACGTCCGCCGCGCCCTGCGTGCGGCGCAAAACGCCTGCGATCTTCTCCGCCGTGGCATTCATGGCGTTGAAGTCGTCGCCGAAGACCTTCACCGCGACGTCACCGCGCACGCCTGCGATCAGTTCATTGAAACGCATCTGGATCGGCTGCGTGATTTCGTAGGCGTTGCCGGGAAACTGGTTCAGCTTTCCTTCCAGGCGTTCGACCAGTTCGGCTTTGGTCAGGCTGGGATCGGGCCATTCGTCCTGCGGTTTCAGGATAACGAACATGTCGGTGGCGTTGGGCGGCATCGGATCAGACGCGAGTTCAGCCGTGCCGGTCTTGGAGAATACGAACTTCACCTCCGGCTGCCTGGCCACCATCCGCTCGATCGGTATCTGCATCGCCTGGCTCTGCTGGACCGATGTGGCGGGGATGCGCAGCGCCTGAATGAGCAGGTCGCCTTCATCGAGTTGCGGCAGGAACACCTGTCCCAGCGACATGAACGCCACGATGGCGATGACGAAACCGCCAATGCCCGCGCCCATCGTCAGGGTCGGGCGCTGCATCGCCTTGTCCAGCCCCGGCTCATAGCGGGCCTTGAGCCAGCCCATGATGCGGCCCTCCTTCTCCTCGATCCGGTTGGAGAGCCAGATCGCGATGGCAGCGGGAACGGCGGTCAGCGACAGGATGAAGGCGAAGGCGAGCGCAATGATGACGGTCAGCGCCATCGGCACGAAGGTCTTGCCCTCCACCCCGGTCAGGGTGAGCAGCGGGATATAGACGAGGATGATGATCGCCTGCCCATAGACCGAAGGCCGGATCATCTCGCGCGCGGCCGTCGCCACGGTGGCGAGCCGTTCTTCCAGTGTCAGACGCCGGCCCTGATAGTGCTGTTCATCGGCCATGCGCCGCAGCGCATTCTCGACGATGATGACCGCGCCATCGACGATCAGGCCGAAGTCGAGCGCGCCCAAACTCATCAAATTGGCCGACACGCCAAGGCGCAACATGCCGAAGCTGGTCAGCAGCATCGTCACCGGAATGACCATCGCCGCGATCAGCGCCGCGCGAAAATTGCCGAGCAGCGCAAACAGCACGACGATGACCAGCAGTGCGCCCTCGCTCAGATTCTTGGCCACCGTCTTGATGGTCGAGTTGACCAGCGCAGTCCGGTCCAGCACCGGCTCCACGATGACATCGGGCGGCAGGGAGGCGTTGATCTCCTCCAAACGGTCCGCCACCGCCGTTGCGACGGTGCGGCTGTTCTCGCCAATACGCATGATCGCAGTGCCGACCACGACTTCGGTGCCGTTCTCGGACGCCGATCCCATGCGGATCGCTTGCCCGGTCTTGACCGTGGCGACCTGCACCAGCGTGATCGGCACGCCCTCCCGCGTTGCGACCACGATGCGCGAGAGTTCGTCGGCATTGCGCACAAGGGCATCCGACCGCACAGCCAGCCCCTCGCCATTGCGATTGACGAAGCCGCCGCCGACGCTCGTGTTGTTCTTCTCCAACGCGGTGGCGAGATCGGTCAGCGACAGTCCCAAAGCGGAGAGACGCTGCACATCGGGAACCACCTGAAACTGCTTCACATAGCCGCCGATGGAATCGACCCCGGCCAGCCCCTTGGTGTTCTTGAGCAGCGGCGTGACGATCCAGTCCTGCGTTGTGCGCAGATAGGTCGCCTTGTCGGTATCGTTGGTCAGCCGCTCGCCTTCGGGCGTGATATAGCTGCCATCGGGCTGCATCCCCGGCTCACCGGGCAGGTGCTTGTCGTCCTTGCGGTGGTCAAGCCGAACCGTCCACATATAGACTTCGCCCAGACCTGTGGCGATCGGTCCCATTTCCGGGTTCACGCCGGAGGGCAGGTTTTCCGCGACACCGTTCAGCCGTTCGCTCACCTGCTGGCGTGCGAAATAGATGTCGGTCGATTCATCGAATACGGCCGTGATCTGGGCAAAGCCATTGCGGCTTAAGGAACGGGTATTCTCCAGCCCCGGAATCCCCGCCAGCGCGGTTTCGATCGGGAAGGAGACCTGCTTTTCGACCAGTTCAGGCGAGAGCGCGGAGGCGCGGACGTTGATCTGCACCTGATTGTTGGTGATGTCCGGCACCGCGTCGATCGGCAAGCGATAAAGGGCTGTGACACCGATGACGGCGGCGATAGCGGTCAGCAGCAGGACGAACCAGCGCTTGTGGACCGCCCAGTTGACGATGGGGGCGATCATGGCTCAGTCCTCATGCGCCGCTTCGCCCTTGCCGAGTTCGGCCTTGAGCGTGAAGCTGTTGGTGGTGGCGATCTGCTCGCTGCCCTTGAGGCCAGAGCGCACGATCACATTGCTGCCCGACGTGTCGCCGACCGTGACCGGCACGACCTGGAATCCCTCTCGGGTTCGCACGAACACGACCGTCTTGCCTTCAACGGTCTGGATCGCGGTCGATGGCACGCTCACGACATTGGCGCCGCCGCCACCCGCAAGCTGGACCGAGGCCGTAACGGACTCACCCACGCGCCATTGACCCGCACGATTGTCGAGCGTGGCGATGACCGGCACCAATCGCGTCTGTGCATCGAGCGCAGGAGAAACGAAGCTGATCCGGGCCTGCGCCTGCCGGCCCGGCGCCGTCACCAGCACACTGTTGCCCGGCTTCACCCGGCCCGCATCGGCGGGCTGGAGATTAAGGGAGAGCGAGACGCTGGAAAGATTGGCGATGCGATAGAGTTCGGCATCGGCTGCTACGGTCTGCCCCAGCACAACGCTGCGGGCGATGACCTGCCCCGAAAGGGGCGCGGTGATGCCGAGCCGGTTGAGGCCGCCACCACCGCCACCGGCAGCGGATACTTGCCCTTGCGCCTGCTGATAGGCGATCCGGGCTTCGGTCGCCGCCGTGCGCGCGGCGATCACATCCTGTTCGGGCGAGACGCGCTGCGCGAACAGGCGTTCCTCCCGCGCAAGATTGGAATTGGCAAGGGCCAGACGCGCGCGTGATGCCTCGACTTCGCCCTTGAGCTGCGCCGCCTCGCGGCTTTCGATTATCGCGAGCGTCTGGCCCCGGTTCACCGTTTCCCCAAGATTGCGGGTGAGCGAGACGACGCGGCCGCCGATTGCGGCCGACACCACCTGCGTTCCTTGCGGATCGCCCTCAATCGTAGCGGGTAAGTCGAGCGTGCCGCCGCCGCCAACAGTGGGGCGGGCGATCTGGATACCGGCTGACGCGATTTGCTCCGCGGTCAGGACGATTTTGCCTTCATCGGCATGGTTGGCTGTGCCCTCGGCATGTTCGCCAGCGGGTGCCGCCTCATTGCTTGCCTCATTCCCGCTGCCGCACGCGGCCAGCAGCAAGGCAAGGGTTAGCGGCGTCAGTGCCGCGATTTTCTTCGTCAATGTCATGAATCAATTCCCCTGTTCGGGTGCAGGAGCGGTCAGGCGCTCCAACTGCGCTCGGGCGTTCTGGTAGGCAGCAAGCGCGTCGATCGCGGTAAGGCGCGTCTCGGCGAGCGTGCGTTCGGCATCGAGCAGATCGAGCTGGCCGAACTTGCCCTCACGATAACCGATGCGGGCGATACGGGCGGCTTCTTGCGCGGCGGCAAGCGCTGGCCCGTTCGCTGCGCGCGCGGTGGTCGCGGCATTGGCGGCATTGGCTTCGGCCTCGGCGATGGCCTGCTCTACATCGAGCGCGGTCATACGGCGTTGCGCGTCGGCGCGGCGTTGCTCGGCGGTGGCCTGCTCAACGGCGGCCTTGCCTGAGTTGAAGAACGGGATCGGCACCGAGATGCTGAAAACGGCAGCCGTGTCGTTGGTCGCTTCCAGGCGGCGGATGCCTGGCCCCACCGTCAAATCGGGCACGCGCTGCGAACGCGCGAGACGAACACCGGCATCGGCCACGGCCAGATCGGCATCGGCAGCGGCCAGCGCCATTGTGCCAGCAGCATTACGCGGTTGTGCTGGACCATAGCCAGCGGCCGGAAGCCGATCGAGCGCGGTTTCATCAAGCGGACCGGCAAGGGGCTGCCCAATCCGCCGGGCAAGATTGCTCAGCGCGATCTCCGCCAGTCGCTGCGCCCGTTCGACGCCAGCTTCAGCGTTGACGCGCGCCACATCGGCGCGTTGTTCTTCAAGCGGGGAAGCACGCCCCGCCTGAACCCGGACTCTGGCGGCATTGGCAGCATCGCGCGTGATGCGAAGCTGATCCTGAGCGGTGGCAAGGCGACGCTGCGCCGCAACAGCTTCCACATAAAACTGCGTTACTTGCAGCCGAATGTCCGCCTGCGTGATCGCGGCCATCAGCAGGGCGCGGTTGCTTTGGGCATCTGCCACCGCGATCCGGGCCGAGCGTTTCCCGCCTAGCTCGATGGGGATGTTGAGGCCGACAGTCGTTTCCGCCTGATCGAACCCATTATACGGGCCGGTGCCGGCGACATTCTCAACCTGTGTCTCAAGGCTGGGGTTGGGGCGCAGTCCCGCGACGGTGCGCGATGCCCGTGCGGCATCAATGCCCGCTTGTGCGGCATCGGCTGCGGGCGCAGCGCCGCCCGCCAGTTCAACGGCCCGGTCGAGTGTGAGAACCGGCCCCGCCGGTTGCGGCGCTGCCGCGATAGTGTCCTGCGCCTGCGCGGTGGCGACGCAAGACGTGGCGGCCAGCAAGGCCGCAATGATCCTGTGCATGATATAATCCTGATTGAAATGCGTTGGGTCAGCCGCGTGCGGAGCAAGCGGCAGGCCGGAAAGCATCAATCAGGCGATGGGAGGGCGCAGGTCTGGACCGGACAACCAGCGACCAAGCGCGGCTTCGGTAGGGATGAAAGGTGGCAAGGTCAGTGGTCCACGCAGGGTCGATGCGCCATCCCTGGCAGGGATGAAGGCAGCCGCGCCGTGGCAATTGCCATGATGGTGCGGCGTGGCTTTATCGGCATCCCCCGGCGTTTGATCGGCATCGCCTTCGCTATGCACATAGCCAGAACATTCAATGCTCGTCGCGCCCGGAAACTCGCTGGCGTGCAGGGTCGCCGCCGTGGTCAGCGACGCGATCAGCATGAACAGGACAAGAATACCGTGACGAAACATTATGTTCGCCATAGCGGATCGGCCGCGCTTTGTCATGGCAAAGTCCCGGACGGGATTAAATGCGTCTGCCGCCAAGCGGGAATGGCCTCCGCCAACACTTTCCAGGCGGAGCGCAGGAAGACGAGCGCAATAACGCCGCCAACCACAATATCTGGCCAAACGGAGCCGGTTACGGCGACCAGGCCAGCGGCCATCAGCACGCCGATATTGGACGCGACATCATTGCGCGAACATTCGAATGTGCTCGACATATTCACATTGGTCCTGCGGAAGCGCCAAAGCAGCGACAGGCAAATGAGGTTGGCGACCAACGCCATGCTCCCGAAAGCAAGCATCAGCGTCGAGGATGGTGGCACACCGTTCACGATCTTGTCGGCGATCTCGGCGATGATCGCGAGGCCGAAGACAAGAATGATGCCACCCTTGACCATCGCCGCACCGGCTTCCCAACGTGCGCCGCGATGGAGCGCATAGAGGCTCAGTGCATAGACGAAGGCATCGCCAAGCATATCGACCGAGTCCGCCATGAGCGCCGAAGAACGCGCGACGACCCCGCCGCCGAACTCGGCCACGAACATCGCCAGATTGATGAGCATCACCACAATCAGGACGCGGCGCTGGTCCTTCTTGGCCGCCAGTTCGGCCAGCGTATCGCTTTTCTTTGAGCAGCAGTCGTGCGCCATGATCGTGAATCCGAGTCGGTTCGATATGGCATGGACCTATGCACCCTGAAGCCACTATAGGGTCAAGCATGAAGATCGGCGATCTTTCCCGCCTGACTGGCACCCGCGTCGAAACCATCCGCTTCTATGAGAAGGAGGGGCTGATTCCCGCACCTAGCCGAACCGGCGGCAATTACCGGGTCTATGACCAGGCCCACCTTAATCGCCTGTCCTTCATCCGCCGATCCCGTGATCTGGGATTTACGCTCGACCAGGTGCGAGCATTGCTCGATCTCTCCGATGATCATTCGCGTTCCTGCGGCGCCGTGGACGAACTCGCCCGAGAGCAACTTCGTTCAGTTGAGCGGAAGATCGAAGATTTGCAGGCGCTGCAACGGGAGCTGGCCAGCCTGCTCAATCAATGCAGTCAGGGAACTATCGCCGAGTGCAGAATCATTGAGGCTTTGGCGCCGGGATGAAATGGCGATCAACTCTGTGAAGTGTGCGTACCGACCAAGCAATTTCGGTTGCTATGGGAAGGCCGGCTACTGTGACTTCGATGGCGTGATGTTCGCGCTCATTCACAGCACTGCGCCTGCGGCATTATTGACGAATATGTCGCCGTCTCGAATGTAGCGGGCGAGCATAGCGTCGCTCTTGTGGCCGGTCTGCTGACGGATTTTCCAAGACGACGCCCCGGCCATTGCGGCACTGGTGGCAAGTCCGGCGCGCAGGGAATGGCCGGAAAAGGTTGCAGGATCGAAGCCCGCAGCCTCCACCCGTTTTTTCATGATCGTCGCTACTGCATCCCCGGACAGGCGATCAGGGGAGATATGCCCGTGCCGGTCGATGCTGCGGAAGATCGGTCCTTGCTCGATCCCAGCATGAGCGAGCCAGCCAGTGAGGTAATGCACCGGGCACCACCGGGTGCGTCCGTGGGGGATGGCGATCTTACGGCCCTGCCCGTCCTGGTCGGTTTTCGAGTGGCGCAGGTGTAGCACGATCCCTTGCCGGACATGCGCGACATCATCGCAGTCCAGCCCGACAAGTTCCGAGCGGCGGAAGGCAGCGGCGAAGCCGATGAGCAACAGGGCCTTGTCCCGTATGTCGATAGGCCGGCCGCCCATCCGCTCCAATACCAGGAACAGGTCATCGCGTTGCAGAGCTTGAGCCTCGCGCTGCGCGACACCCTTGATCCGACGTATCCCGCGCATCGACGCTTTCACGATTTCCGCCCGGCAAGGATCGTCATGGCCGGATGCCCGATGCGCCTTGGCGATAGCGGCAAGCCTTCGTTGGATCGTCGCGACGGCATGTGTGTCGACAATCTCGGCGAGGTAGCCCGCGACCGCTTCGGGCGAACAGGGGATGTCCCCGCCGGACGCCCGGAAATGGGCCAGATCGGATGCGTAGGCGCGTTTGCTGTTGGCGGATAGGGAATGGGATAAAAGGTGACGGATCGGCTCTGAAAGCAACCCTATGAGCTGGATTTTCTGCCCCGTCTGATCGCCCGATTTGCAATTAATTGCACAAATCGGATCACTCGTTTCTTGTACAATTTTTGTATTTTGCATTTCGCAATTCTCCCTGTGATTTCAGAAGGATGGTGGAATATCGCTGTGCAGAAAAAGGGGGTTCTGAAAGTCACGACTTCAGCCCAATTTGCCCATGTGGGAGGCGGTGGATCGGTTCAGCTGACCGCAGTGTGCCACCCACCACACATGGTCGTTCTCGTGATCTTGGTTTGGACAATTAAATGTTTTCATGATCGGAAAATCCTCACGCGATTTCAAAATGATGGGCGAAGTTCTCTGGCCCCAAAACGGGGGTTTAAGGATCACCGCTTTCAGCCCAGCTTCCGCTCCTGTCGGGCATAGGCGTCAGCCAGTCGCTGACTGCGATCCGACAACAGATCGCCGGACAGCTTGTGCAGGGCGAGCAGACGTTCCTCGGCAGCGTCGTGGCATTCCAGCGTGCCGTTGTGGCGAATGTGTGCGACCCGGACATCGGGCAGGCTGTGCAGGTGACGGGAGATCAGCAGGAAGCGGTGGCAGTGCAGCGGGTCGCGCTCCGAACACAATAGGGCAGGTGTGCATCGGGCAGCGATCCCCAGAACCCTCTCGATCCCTGTGGCGAAGGCGGAGGTTCGATGCCGCGCTGCATAGTCGGTGGGGCCGCTCGTGGGTATCCCGCCCAGATCGTCGCCCAGGTGGACGTAGGCGATGCCAACCCGGTTCAGCCGGACCCGCAGTTGCGGCTTGTTGAAGTGCTGCCAGCGCGAACGGGGCGACGACCGCACGTCGATCACGCAACCGACATCGAATTGGTCGAGTGCGTAGTGGAACTCATCCCAGCCGATATTGGAATGGCCCAAGCTAAGAACATTAATCATCTTTATCCTTTCAGAACAAAGATGACCCTATGTTCAAAATCTCAATAAAAACAGTATTTTCAAATACTTAAATACTTTTCAGCAATCCCGCCGCATCCGACACCTTCCTATCTTCGATGGGCTTCGCTATTACCGATCCGCTCCCGAGATACGCGGGAGCGGGGCGTGGAAACCCCTCTTGAGACACCTCGGTCGCCGATTTCGGAGGCCGGGTGGCATGCGCGCATGTCCAGCCGGTTCGCCGGTAAAGGCGCATGCGCTCGTTGTCTCAGCGGGTTTCCAACATCCGGCTTTGGCCGTCGCCCCAGGATCAAACAGGGGCGACGGAGGGGCAACATCAGCACGACATCACAACAGGCCGGGACACCGGCGTTCGGGATCGGCGACGTGATCGCCAAGGTTTCACAGGTGGCGTTCGGCAAGCCGCTGGTCACGAATGTCTTACGCGGACATGTGGCCGAGGCGATCATCGCGCTCGCCCTGGAACCGGAATGGAGATGGAGTAGTGCGGACTATGCCGGATGGGACTTCGAGCGATCAGACGGTCTCCGACTGGAGGTTAAGCAATCGGCGGCGATGCAGTCCTGGAGCACCGGCAAGCCGAGCAAGGCGATCTTCGATGTCGCGGCGCGCACTGGATACTGGGAAAGCGGGACGCGGTGGATCGCCCAGCCAGGCCGACCTGCTCATCTGTATGTCTTCGCCCACCATTGCACCTACGGCGATGATGCCGATCATCGCGATCCGACGCAGTGGCAGTTCTATGTCGTGCCGTCGCAGGCCCTGCCTGACGTGAAGAAACTCGGACTGGCGACGATCAGCACGTTGACCTCGGCGGTGCCGGTCACGGCCCTGGCGGACAAGGTGCGTGTCACTGCGTCGTCGCTGGGTGGCTGAACACGCAAGCCGCACAAGAGCATTGCCCTTGTCGATCAGCCCGTCCCCGTGCCCTGCTTCGATGCAGGCGCCGGGGTCGCCAGACTTTCGGTGACAAGTCGCATGAGCGCCGTCTCCTTGCCCAAAAGCCCCCTGGAATGCGGCTCGGCACCCCTGGCGCGCAGAACCTGATCAAGCAGCGCATATTGCTCCTTGTCGAAATGCAGGACGACGGTGCGACCGTCGGGATCGAACCCTCCTTCGCTGAGATACATCTTCAGCTTGTGCGCGGTGCAGCTCTCGGCCACGTCGAGCAGATCGTCGATCGTATCGGATTGGACGTGTGCCGCGAGAAGGGACAACTTGGTCCAGCCAAGACGTTGTATCCTTTCGGCGGAAACATCCATTTCACTGAGCGCCTCGTCGATCTGGGCCAGATGATACGCCTTGCGAAGGTTGATCTTCAATTTTCGAGCGACCGACCTGAACTCGTCGCGATTTTCGTCCCGCACTTTTCGCAAGAAGCTCGCCGTGTCGAGGAGCCGAGACTTGCTGTGGTCGATCAAGTCCTGGGGCACCTCCGCCGCTGTTTTGTTGATCCCTTCCATCTGTGAAACTTTCGTAGTTGTTGGGACCAGAAGCCTATGTGAAAGACGCAGCCGGGCAAGGGACGATCATGCCTCCGCTAGCCTGGTCTGTCCTGGGCGTGATCGACCTGACAGTTGCCGCGACCTGTGTCGGTAGGACGGAATATGCCACCCTGATCCTAACGAAAGATAGATTGCAATTAATTGCACACATCATGGTGGGCGATCAGAGCAGCGCCTTCAATTCCTCCCGACGTGCGATCTTGGCGCGTTCACGCCTGACATATTCGGGGTCGATCAATTCGATTGCCCGCTGGTGGTAGGGATCGGCCCGTTCAAAGATGATATGCGGGCGATACTCTGGCCACAGCCGTTCAAAGCGGGCCAACCACTGCTCCTCCGTTACATGCCATGCTTCGGGTTCGCCTTCGTTAATAACGTAGTGAGGGGCCGGAAGGGCTTCCTCACCATCTCGCTCCCGACAGAGGGCAATATATTCGGCCATCCGCTCGAACTGGATTTCTCGGGCTGACCGTGAACGGGTTGGAACGATCTGCTGCGTTTTCGCCCTGGGTTCGACCGATTGGGTCGGCGGGACCGGAGGAAGCTGCTTGTCGCTGGTCGGGAGAGGCGAGGAACGAGTGCCTGCAATGATCTGGGCGTCGGACCAGCCCCGTGTCAGCCGGTGACGGATGGCGGATGCGGACACGCCCTGCAATTTTGCGATACGGGAGGCCGTGAAGACTTCGCCGGTCCGCTGATCGTAGATCGTCAGGGTGTCGCCCTTGTTGTTATTCTGCGTCCGCTTGTCGGCCCAGCGCACCTTGCCGGGAGCATATTCGCGATCAGTGTTGTCGATCCTGTCGAGGGTGGCACCGGACACAGGCATTGGGCCGACGAGCCGCAGGAAATTCCGAAACTCACGAAAATCGGGATGCACCTTGTCACCCTTCTGCTTGCTCCGGGTCAGCATGTTCCGGTGCGAGTTGGCCTCCGCCACATATTGCGCCCGAAGCTGCATCTTCGTCAGATGCTGGAGATTATGCACGAACTCGGCATCCTGCATTTTCTCAACGGGGGGACAAGTATGATCGGGTTTACTCATGAGCGTGACGTCGCCTGCCGTGTCGCAGGCCGGAACAGGCGCGATTGCTGGCGTTGCGACGATTTTCTCATGGTCCTGCGATGTCGCGTCATGTGAGAAAATTTCTCCGGGGGCGGACATCAGATGTACGGCGGTATTCGACTTCATGATGAAGTCCTCCTCTGCTTGCGGTGGAGGAGCGCCGGGTGTAGAGTTCGCTAACGACCAGCGTCTCCGGCGCTCCTGAAGGCCCCACCGCGCCAACGGTGGGGTTTTTCATTCCAGGGGTATTGCCTATGAAACTGATCGGGTAAGACGAGGGCGTGGTTGCGCTCGGACGGGCGCGCTTACCACGGACGACCAAGTGGCGCTGTATCGTCGGGTTCGGTCCTCCGCTACCAACATCCTGTTTGCCGACACCTTCTCCTCCAAAGGACTTGGGCGCTTTTGCCAGTCGTCCGGCTCTGCCTGCTAAAATGTCCGGCCTTAAATGCCCGTCTCCTGCTTCACCAGTCGGGTCAGATGCCGCCGCGCCAGGATCGCACCTTTGTCGGAGGGCAGGATCACTGGCTCCATCTCCATGAGCCCGCGCCCGGCCATATGTTCGGCCACGCGCATCATGGCGACATCGTCCTCGGCGCCGAAGACATTGTGAGTCAGCATGATGCGCATCCGGTCCTCGAAATCGTCCGGTTCGAACGCCGGATCATAGGCCTCGATGGTGAAATAATGCGCTTCCCCTTCCGTCGCCGGGGTCAGCAGGTGGAGGCCGTCCAACCGGCGGATGCGCGGTGGGATACGCCGGTCGAAACCCTGCGAAATGACGATGCGCGCGGGGGCTTCCCATACCGATTCGATCCAGCGATGCGGCTGGAAGCTGCCATCCTCCTCCAGAAACTCCCAGCGCGAGACGACCTTCCCGTCCTCGGTGCGGGCGCTGTAGCGTGCCCGGCGATAGCGATCGACGATTGCGTCCGTCCCTTGCGCAAGGCTGGACCGGTGGAGGAAGGCGGCATGGCTCAGGTCCATCAGATTGTCGACGCCCAGCAGGAAGCTGGAGTGCTGGCGCATGTACATCATCAGGAAGCGATAGCCCTCATGCTGCTTCAAATGGCTGTAGTCGGGCGGGGAAACGCCCTCCGCCCGGTCGGGATCGCCGGGCCAGAACCAGATGAAGCCGTCCCGTTCAACCACCGGAAAGCTCCGCACGGCGGTATGGGGCGGCGCCTGGGTCAGCGGGCTGTCGACGCAGCGCCCGTCGCGGCCGAAGCGCAGGCCATGATAGGGACATTCGATGCCGCCCGCTACTACCCGCCCGTCGCTGAGCGCGGCGAAGCGGTGGGGACAGATGTCCAGCAGCACCGCGATCCGTTCCTCCTGGTCGCGAAACAGCACCGTGGGCACGCCGAAATAATGGCGGCGCAGCGGGCGATCTCCAACCTCATGCGACCATGCCGCGAGATACCAGTGGTTTCTGGGCGCATCCTGCATCCTGCTCTCCTGTGCTTTATGCCTTCAAAAATCCTGAAGGACGAAATCTTCCTTCGTCACCCCGCATTCGGGGCAGATCCAGCCGTCGGGAATGGCGTCGAACCGGGTGAAGGGCGGGATGCCGCCATCGGGATCGCCCAGCGCCTCGTCATAGACATAACCGCAATAATAGCAGAGATATCGGCGCCACGGCCCCGCGCTCATGGCCGCCACACCAGCGGCAACCGCTCTATGGTGACGACGCCGCGGGCGCTGACGTGGATGTCCTCCCGCGCGTTCACCTCGAAATCGGGGAGGCGTTTCAGCCATTCCTCGACGAAGATGCGCAATTCCACGCGGGCCAGCATCGCTCCCATGCAGCGATGCACATGGCCGCCGAAGGTGGAGTGCATCACATTGCCGCGTCGTTCGAAATCGACGCTGGCGGCATCGTGGAACTGGCGTTCGTCCAGCCCGTCCAGATAGGTCGGCATGATGACCATGTCGCCCGCGCGGAAGTCCACGCCCTTGTAGCTGCGGTCGGCGATCACCTCGCGGCCCAGATTGATGACGCCGAAGCGGCGCAGCAATTCCTCCACCGCGCCGGGGATCAGCTTCGGATTGTCGATCAACTGGCGGCGGTGTGCCGGGTTCATTGCCAGAAAGCGCGCGGAAAAGCCCATATTGGACGCCACCGTATCCAGCCCGCCCAGCAGCAGCAGCGTCACCATGCCGGTCAGCGCGATATCGTCCATATAAGCGCCGTCGAATTTCGCATTGGCGACGGCGGATATCATGTCGGCGCCATCGCCACCGCGCCGTTCCAGCGCGCGGGCGAACGCATAGGCGCCGAGCTTGCGCCGCCCCTCCATCCGGATCGCATCGCTCGCGCCCCGGATCGTCTCCTCGCAACAGTGCAGCAGATAGGGGCGGTCCTCCTCCGGCAATCCGGCGATCTTCATGAAGATCGCGACCGGCAAATGGGTCGCGAAATCGCCGATGAATTCGCAGCGCCCTTCGGGCCTGAAGCCCTCGATCAGATGGATGGCGAGCCGGCGCACATCTTCGGTCAGCGCATTAACCGCCTGGGGTGAGAGGAAGGGCTTCACCAGATCGCGATATTGCGTGTGGTGTGGAGGATCGGCTTGCAGCGGCAGCATCTTGGGCTGCGTCTCCGGCGGTTTGGGCACGGTGATCGAACGCGACGAGAAATGCTCATGATCCTTGATGATCGCGCGAATATCCTCGGCGCGTGTCACCACCCAATGGCCGCCATGGCGCGGAGTCCAGAAAATATCCGGCACGCTATCCTGATGCAGCTGGCGGCGGGCGTTGAGCTGATAATCGGCATCCAGCCCGCTGCCGCCGTAAATATCATAATCGAATAGCAGATCGGCCCACATGGCATGGGTGTGGCCTGCGGCGTGAGCCTCGCTCATAAATTTCTCCGTTCAGCAAAGAATGGCTTCGAGGATGCCGGTGAGGATGGCGCCCGGCGTCTTGTCGGGCTGCACATTGCCCCGGTGGCATTCCATCATCAGTCCGAGCACCAGCGTGCGAAAGGTTATGCCGAGCGTGTCCGCCGATAGCTTGTGGGGGTTGGGCGATTTGGAGATGAGTTCGAGGATCAGCGGTTGAATGGCCTCGACTATCCGCGTCGAATGCTGGCGATAAATAGCGCCGAAGGTCGGGTCGGCCTCTGCCTCGACCAGCAACTGCACACTCAGCAGGCGGCGCTCCCGCTGGGCAATGAAGCGGTTGAAGCTCTCCTCCATCAGGGGCAGAAAGGTGCGCAGATCGGATGCCTGGCTGAGCAGGCCTTGGAGCATCGCGATCTCTGCCTCGACGCTTTCCTCCAGCAATTCGATCAGCAGCTCCTGCTTGCTGCGATAATTGGCGTAGAAGGCGCCGCGTGAAAAACCGGCGGCTTCCGCGATGCGATCGATGGATACGCCATTGACGCCGCGCGTCGCTACTTCCTCGCTGGCTGCCAGCCGTATGCGCTGGCGTGTAATCTCCCGGCTTTCCGCTCGACTCAGGCGCTTCATCCTGTCCTCTAACATTCATTATCGAATCCAGATACATTTATGTATGTATTCTGTCAAACGGAACCATGTTTTAATTTATTGGGGGTGTTTCCGCTTGTTGGTTGACGCGAAGAGGGATGGAGCTGTTGTCGCGGCTCTCGTGGTGAGAGCCGTCGCTTGATGAAATGTTGCGGCGTATTGGATGACCAACTGGCCACGCCGCCGATCATCCCGGAGCCGTGGGGCATCGCGATATGCTGCAAATCAGGAGCGACCCTGACCCCTTCTACCGGCGGCGGATCGAAATCCGCCGTGCTCAGCCATAGGCCCGCGCGGCGGCTTGCCGGCCATGCGCTTCCGCATCATGCGCGCGCCGCGCGGCCATCGCATCATGCGCGCGCCGCGCGGCCATGATGTCGCCGACATGGGCTTCGGCCCAGCGCGTGATGTCGTCCAGCAGGCCGATCAGCCCGTCCGCCAGCGGCGTCAGCGCATATTCGACCGTCACCGGCACGGTGGGAAAGGCTGCGCGGCTGACCAGTCCGTCGCGCTCCAGGCTTTTCAGCGTTTGCGACAGCATCTTCTGCGATATGGCGCCGATCCGGCGGCGCAGCAGGTTGAAGCGCACCGGCCCGTCCTTCAGCGTCAGCAGCACCAGCACCGCCCATTTGTCACCGATCCGGTCGAGGATGTGGCGGGTCGGGCAATCGGGATTATAGGCGTCGCCGGGCTGCAATTGCGGGAGCGGGGCGGGCATGGCGGTATCCTTTGCGTAACCAGGTGAAGGCAAGGTGCCTTCTTGTTCTGTTGATATCCTGTTCGCTATCTGGTTTCCATTGGAAACTGTCAAAGGAAACAGGCATGAAGGTAGCAATCATCGGCGGCACCGGCCGCGCCGGGCGGGAAATCAGCGCCGAACTGGCGCGCCGGGGGCATCAGGTGACGGCGATCGCGCGGCATCCCGAACAGGCGTTGGCCGATCCCGCGGTCATAGCGATCAAGGGCGACGTCAACGATCCCGCCGCCCTGACCGAAGCTATTCGCGGCCATGACGCGGTGGTGAGCGCAGTGATGTTTTCCGATACCGACCCGGCGTCGCTGGTCGGCGCGGTGCGCGCTTCGGGCGTGCCGCGCTATCTGGTGGTCGGCGGCGCGGGCAGCCTGGAGGTGGCGCCGGGCGTGCGGTTGATCGACACGCCGGAATTTCCCGAAGCCTATAAGGCGGAAGCGGGCCGGGGCGCGGCCTTTCTCGATTATCTGCGCGGGGTAACGGATATCGACTGGACCTTCCTGTCGCCCTCCGCGCTGTTCTTCGTGGGCGAGCGCAAGGGCGCCTTCCGGCTCGGCACGGATCAACTGCTGGTCGATGCCGATGGCAACAGCAGCATTTCCTATGCGGATTATGCCATCGCCCTTGTCGACGAGATCGAAACGCCGCAGCACAGCCGCACGCGCTTTACCGCAGGATATTGATCTCCCGATATTCGGTCGGTGCCTAAGGGCGGTTCCCGATCGCCACTCTGAAGAAGGAGCCTCGGCCAAGACCGGCCGGGGCTCCTTCTTCATATACCGCCGCGGCCAGCCAATTGTTGCCGGTCACGCATCTTAACGGTCACGCGACCCCTTGATCTGCGTCAACGCGGGCAGGGCGGAGGAAAGACGACAGTCCGGCATCAGGACCAACAGGCAGTCTCCCCGGAAAGGCAGGATCGTGAGCAACAGGCCCCATTCCCTTCACCATGTCAATTTCCCCACGTCCGACCCGGAACGCACGAAGCAATGGTATCGGAAGGTTTTCGGGATGCGGCATGTCGATCCCAAGAGCAACAGCAAGATATTGCTGATGACGACCGGCCATTTCGACCTCCATTTCACGCCCTTTCCGAAGGAGCGGTTCAAGCGCCTGAAGCCGCTGCATTTTGCGATAGAAGTCGAGGATTTCGACGGCTTCCTCGATCATCTGGATGCGATCGGCGTGCGCCACACGCGGCCCGTAGCGCGACCGCAAAATGATTCCCGCTTCTGCTACATCCACGACCCGGACGGCAACATGGTCGAGCTGACCTGGCACGGGAAGCTGCACGTCGACACCTCGCCGCTGCTCGACTGAGCGGCGTGCACCCCCTCCATTCCTCTCATTTTCAGGACGGATAGCATGGCCGTTTCCAGACGTTTTCCGACAGACCATCATGGCGCGCTACTGCCGCCGCCCGCCTTCCTCGCCGCCGCGCCCGGCCTTTCCGGCACGGCGCTGGAGGAGGCGATCGACAGGGCGATCGAGGAATTGCTGATCCTCCAGCAGGATGCATGGATCAGCCTCGCGACCGACGGCGAACTGCGCCGCCGCTATCGTGCGGGCGGAGAGGGCGCGCGGGCCTGCGATCCGGCGGCCGAGGCGGCCTTTATTTTCGCCCACGGCCCGATGACGCCCAAGCTGTGCCTGCCGCGCCGCGAGGGAGCGCCCGGAACAGCCGATGGCGAGACGATCCGGCGTCTGCTGGAAATGGGCGTGCGCTATATCCAGATCGACGGCTCGGCTTATACGCCGCTGGTCCACAAGGCCGGGCGCGAGGCGATCCGCGCGGCCGGGGGCGATCCCGATGCGCGGCTGGCGGAGCAGATCGCCGCCGATGCGGCCGTGCTCGGCGCGCTGCGGCCGGAGGAGGGGGTGAAACTGGCGCTGTGCCTGCACGACCGGCACGATGCTGCCACCGCGCCGTTCGCGAAGGATCTGGACCCGGCCGCCGCCGAGCGGCTGTTCCACGGCGTTGGCGCCAACCGCTTCCTGTTCGATTGCGGCGGCGCTGCGAAGGGCGATTTCGCGTTCCTGTCGCTGCTGCCGGCCGAGGCCGATGCGGTGCTGGGGCTGTTCGACGCGCATGCCGCGCATTTGCCCGATCCCGACGATCTGGTCGCGCTGATCGACGCGGCGGCGGCGGTCGTCGACACCGACCGGCTGTCGCTCAGCCCCCGCCACGCGCTGACCGTCGGAGCAGGCGGATCGCCGGAGGCCGCGTGGGACCGGCAGGCTGACCGAGCCGATGGTGGTGACGGTCGCCACCGCCACGCCGAGCGCGACCTGCCACGGCGACAGCTGCACGCCCAGCCAGTGCGCGACATAGAGCGCGACGCCGAGGTTCATCGCCGGGCCGGTCGCGCGGAACAGGGCGACGGCAATGGGCAGGATCACCTCCGACACCGGGCGGCGCGTGCCGAGCTGGTCCAGCCCCTGCAACATCGCGGGCAGCGAGGCGAGTGAGGACTGGGTGGAGATGGCGACCGCCTGCGCGGGAATGGCCGCGCGGAAGAAGCGCAGCGGCCCGATCCGCGCGCCGAAGGCGGCGAGGAAGAAGGCGGCGATCCACACTAGCGCGCCGGTCACCACCAGCACCGCGACATAATGGGCGAGAGCCCCGAACGCCGCCCCTCCGGTCGCCCGGCCCAGCGTATAGGCGAGCGCCAGCACGCCGACGGGCGCCAGCCACAGCACCCAGCCGACGACGATGATCAGCGCATTGGCCGCCGCATCGAAAAATCCGGTGAGCAGCGCGCGCTGCCCCTCCGGCAGGCGGTTCGCCGCAAAGGCGAAGGCGAAGGTGAAGACGAGCAGCGGCAGGATCGCCCCTTCCGCGGCGGCCGCGAAGGGGTTGGTCGGTATGAGGCCGGTGAGGAACGCGCCCGGCCCCGGCACCGCGCCGACCTCCTGCGGCCGGACGAGCAGCGCGCGCAGCGCCTGCGCGGCCTCCGCCGGGATCGGGAACAGCGCGAGGATCGCGGGCACGAACAGCGCCGCGCTCAGCGAGGAGAGCGCCAGCAGCGCCAGCATCAGTGCGATGCCCCGCGCCGCCAGCCTGCCGCCGCGCGCCGCCTGCGCCGTCTGCGCGATGCCCGTCACCAGCAGCGCGACGATCAGCGGAATGACGCTCATCCGCAGTCCGTTGAGCCAGAGCGTGCCGATGATATCGGCGGCCTGCCCCCAGAAGGGCGCCGCCGGTTGCGTCGCCATGCCCAGCATCAGGCCGAGGAGGAGGCTGCCGAGGATCAACAGGGCCTTGCGCATCAGGATCTTACCCGGAATTAGGGGCGATCCGTCCCGCTTATTCGCCCGGCCGCCCGCTGCAAAGCCTTTTCGCTTCCCCTCCTTTTCGCTATGGCGCGCAGAAGGGCATGGCTGGCGAGGGAAGCAGGGTGAGCACGCGCAACTATTTCGGCACCGACGGCATTCGCGGCCGCACCAACAAATGGCCGATGACCGCCGAACTGGCGATGAAGGTCGGCATGGCGGCGGGCACGCATTTCCTGCGCGGCAAGCATCGCCATCGCGTCGTCATCGGCAAGGATACGCGGCTGTCGGGCTATATGGTGGAAAATGCGCTGGTCGCCGGCTTCACCTCGGTCGGCATGGACGTGGTGCAGTTCGGCCCGATCCCGACGCCCGCCGTCGCGATGCTCGCCCATTCGATGCGGGCCGACCTCGGCGTGATGATCTCGGCCAGCCACAACCCCTATCACGACAACGGCATCAAGCTGTTCGGCCCGGACGGCTACAAGCTGTCCGACGAGGACGAACTGAAGATCGAGGCGCTGCTGGATCAGGACATCCCGCTCGCCGCCTCGCAGGATATCGGCCGGGCGCGGCGCGTGGAGGATGCGCGCGGGCGCTATATCCATGCGGTCAAGTCCAGCTTCCCCGCCGACCTGCGGCTCGACGGGCTCAAGATCGTGGTCGATTGCGCCAATGGCGCGGCCTATCAGGTGGCGCCCAGCGCGCTGTGGGAACTGGGCGCGGAGGTGATCGCGGTCGGCGTCACGCCCAACGGCACCAACATCAACGAAGGCTGCGGATCGACCGCGCCGCTGCTCTGCCAGGAAACGGTGGTGTCGGCGGGCGCGGATATCGGCATCGCGCTGGATGGCGACGCGGACCGCCTGATCATCGTCGATGAAAAGGGCAAGGTGGTCGACGGCGACCAGATCATGGCGCTGATCGCCGCGCGCTGGGCGAAGGATGGGCGGTTGACCGGCGGCGGCCTCGTCTCGACGGTCATGTCCAACCTGGGGCTGGAGCGCTTCGTGCAGGGGCTCGGCATCGATCTGGTGCGTACCAGGGTCGGCGACCGCTATGTGCTCGAAAAGATGCGCGAGGGCGGCTACAATGTCGGCGGCGAGCAGTCGGGGCACATGATCCTCTCCGACTATGGCACCACCGGCGACGGCACGGTGGCGGCGTTGCAGGTGCTGGCGGCGCTGGTCCGTTCCGGCAAGACTGCGAGCGCGCTGCTCCATCAGTTCGACCCGGTGCCGCAACTGCTCAAGAATGTGCGCTTTTCCGGCGGCAAGCCGCTGGAGGCGGATGCCGTGCGGCAGGTCATCGCGCAGGCCGAGGCCGAATTGCAGGGCAGCGGGCGGCTCGTCATCCGCCTGTCCGGCACCGAACCGGTGATCCGCGTGATGGCCGAGGGCGACCGCGACGACCAGGTGCGCGACGTGGTGGAGCGCATCTGCGCCGAGATCGAGAGGGCCGCCGCCTGATGCTGGAGATGCGCCCCGATTGCGAGCGCTGCGGCTGCGACCTGCCCGCCGACGCGGGCGGTGCGTTCATCTGCTCGATGGAATGCACCTTCTGCGCGGAGTGCGCGGAGGAGCTGGACGACCGCTGCCCCAATTGCGGCGGCGAACTGATGGACCGCCCGGCGCGTGTCGGCGATGTGCTGTCGCGCTATCCGGCCTCGACGCGGAGGCATCACAAGGGATGAGCGAGCGGCCAGGAAACAGGCGGGGGGCCATCGGCCGCGTCCTCGTCATCGCCGGGTCGGACAGCGGCGGCGGCGCGGGGATACAGGCGGATATCAAGGCGATCACCGGCATGGGCGGCTTCGCGATGACGGCGATCGCCGCGCTGACCGCGCAGAACACGCTGGGTGTCACCGGCGTGCATGCGGTGCCGGTGGAGTTCGTGCTGGCGCAGATGGATGCGGTGCTCTCCGACATCGGTGTCGATGCGGTGAAGATCGGCATGATCGGCGGGCCGGATATCGTCCATGCGGTCGCCGACCGGCTGGAGGCGATGCCGGGCGTGCCGGTGGTGTTCGACCCGGTGATGGTGGCGACCAGCGGCTCGGTGCTGGCGGACGAGGCGACCATCGCCGCTTTCGGCCGCCTGATGCGCCGCGCGACGCTGACCACGCCCAATCTGCCCGAACTGGCCGCGCTGGGCGGCGAGGCGGCGGTGCGTGCCCATGGCTGCGCGCTGCTGGTGAAGGGTGGCCATGCGGAAGGCGACGAGATCACCGACCGGCTGATCGAGGCGGACGGGACGGAGCATGTCTGGCGCGGCCGCCGCATCGATACGCGGGCCGACCACGGCACCGGCTGCACGCTGGCGAGCGCCATCGCCTGCGGTCTGGCCGAGGGGCGGCCGCTGCCCGAAGCGGTGGAGCGGGCGCGCGCCTATGTGCGCGCGGCCCTGTCCGTGGCGCCGGGGCTGGGCGCCGGGCGCGGGCCGATGGGCTTTCCGCTGGAGCCGTTCCGGCCATGACGATCCTCTCGCTGATCGCAGGGGTGGACGAGGCCGGGCGCGGGCCGCTGGCGGGGCCGGTGGTGGCCGCGGCGGTCATCCTGAACCCCGATGATCCGATCGATGGCCTCGACGACAGCAAGAAGCTGACCCCCGCCCGCCGCGCGGTGCTGGAGGGGGAGATACGCGCCCGCGCGCTGCATGTCGGCGTCGGCATGGCGAGCGTCGAGGAGATCGACGCGATCAACATATTGCAGGCGACCTTCCTCGCTATGACCCGCGCGGTCGAGGCGCTGGCCTTCGACCCGCCGCATATATTGGTGGACGGCAACCGCCTGCCGCGCTGGCGCTACAGCGCGGAGGCGGTGATCGGGGGCGACGCGCTGCACGGCTGCATCTCGGCGGCGTCGATCATCGCCAAGGAGGAGCGCGACCGCTTCATGGTGCAGGCGGCGCGGCGCTATCCCCATTATGGCTGGCACAGCAACAAGGGCTATGGCAGCGCGGTGCACCTTGAGGCGTTGCGGGAGCATGGACCGTGCCCGCTGCACCGGCGCAGCTTCGCCCCGGTGGCGCAACTGGCGTTGCTGTAAGAGGGCGGCCAGGCGTCGTCTTCCAGACCGTCGCCCATGCGCAGGCGGGGCCTCAGGCCATGTCGCGCGCCGTCTCCTGAGATGCCGGTCTGCGCTCGCATGGCGTGAAAGCGGATCGCCAAAAAAATTTCACCCTCTCGATCGGGTGAGTCTTTCCGGCAACAGTACAGCATATTGAGTCCCTTGCGACTCGAAGGACTCAATATCTCGTGCCTGGCGCTCGACTCATCGATCTGCACGGGAATCCGCCGAGTCGTTAACCATTGTTACGCCCCTTGACGCGGAGTCGCCGAGGACTCATTCCGGTCCTTCGGACAGGTTTCGGGGGGTAGAATATGGGTGTTATGGAGCAGATCGGCACACGCACACGAAAGCGCAAGGCCGCCATCGCGCCGCAAATCGCGATCGAAACCGATCGCCTGATCCGGGGCGACTGCATCCCGGAAATGCGCAAGCTGCCCGATGCCTGCGTCGACATGATCTTCGCCGATCCGCCCTACAACCTCCAGCTCGGCGGCGACCTCAACCGGCCCGACGGCAGCCATGTCGATGCCGTCACCGACGATTGGGACAAGTTCGACAGCTTCGCCGCCTATGACAGCTTCACCCGCGACTGGCTGCGCGAGGCGCGGCGTATCCTGAAACCCAACGGCACCATCTGGGTAATCGGCAGCTATCACAATATCTTCCGCGTCGGCGCTACGATGCAGGATCAGGGTTTCTGGATCCTCAACGACATCATCTGGCGCAAGGCGAACCCGATGCCCAATTTCAAGGGCACCCGCTTCACCAACGCGCATGAGACGCTGATCTGGGCGAGCCAGAACGAGAATGCGCGCTATACCTTCAACTATCGCGCGATGAAGACGCTGAACGACGAGCTTCAGATGCGCTCCGACTGGGTGCTGCCGATCTGCGGCGGGCAGGAGCGGCTGAAGAAGGGCGGCACCAAGGTCCACCCGACGCAAAAGCCGGAGGCGCTGCTCTATCGCGTGATGCTCGCCTGCACCAGGCCGGGCGACGTGGTGCTGGACCCGTTCTTCGGCACCGGCACCACCGGCGCGGTGGCGAAGCGGCTGGGGCGCAAATGGATCGGCATCGAGCGCGAGGAAGGCTATTGCGAGGCGGCGCTGGAACGGATCGAGGCGGCGCTGCCGCTCGACGAAAGCGCGCTTTCCATCATGCAGAGCCCGAAGCAGCAGCCGAAGGTCGCCTTCGGCACGCTGGTCGAAACCGGCTATATCGCGCCGGGCACGATGCTCACCGACACGAAGCGCCGCTGGAAGGCGGTGGTGCGCGCCGACGGATCGCTGGAGGGAGAGGGGCATGCGGGCTCCATCCATGGCGTCGGGTCGAAGGTGCAGGGCGCGCCGTCGTGCAACGGCTGGACTTTCTGGCAGATCGAGACGAAGGATGGGCTGAAACCCATCGACACGCTGCGCCAGACCTATCTGCTCGCGACGCAGCCCTGAGCCGACAGGCGGAGCCATGATCGATCCATCGCTGCTCGAACCGGACACGAAGTTCTATCTGCGGCCGATCTGGTTCGCGGAAAGCCCGGTCGGGCTGGACGGGCGCACCGCGCGCATGGGCGGCGGGCTGATCTGGTTCCAGGGCTATGAAGTCACGGCGAGGCTGGACGGCGTCCTCCAGCGCGACCGGGTGACGATCGCCGATTTCGACGGCTGGTGCTCCTATCTGGTCGAGCCGCTGGCGGAGCGGGCACGGGCGCTTGCCGCCAATATCGCCGCGATCCGCCCGCCGCTGGCGCTGGGCGCGCGGATGATCCGCTTCGACGTGCCGCAGGTCATGGGCATATTGAACATGACGCCGGACAGCTTTTCCGACGGCGGCAAGCATATCGGCGATCCGGCTGCGGCGGCGGACAGCGGTTTCGCGATGATGGCGCAGGGCGCGGCGATCGTCGATGTCGGCGGGGAATCGACCCGTCCCGGCGCCGACAAGGTGTGGGAAGGCGATGAGATCGCCCGCGTCGTCCCGGTGATCGAGAAGCTGGCGGCGAGCGGCACGCCCGTCTCCATCGACACGCGCAAGGCGGCGGTGATGGAGGCCGCGCTGGCGGCGGGCGCGGGCCTCGTCAACGATGTGTCCGCGCTGCTGCACGACCCGCGCGCGATGGAGGTGGTTGCGGCGGCGGAGTGCCCGGTGGTGCTGATGCATGCGTCCGCCGTGGGGGACAATCCGCACGACAACCCGGTCTATCAGGACGCGGTGACCGATGTGTACGACTGGCTGGAGGCGCGGATCGCGGCCTGCGAGGCGGCAGGCATCGGGCGGGACAAGATCATGATCGATCCCGGCATCGGCTTCGGCAAGTCGTTGCAGGACAATCTCGCGATCATGAACCGGCTGGCGATCTATCAGGCGCTGGGCGTGCCGCTGCTGCTCGGCGTCAGCCGCAAGCGGCTGATCGGCGCGCTGTCGAACGAGGCGCCGGCGGCGCAGAGGCTGGGCGGATCGCTGGCGCTGGCGCAGCGCGGCGTCCAGTCCGGCGCGCAGATGCTGCGTGTCCATGACGTGTCGGAAACGGTGCAGATGGTGCATGTCTGGCGCGGCCTGCGCGACGCGGCTTTGGTGAGTGGCTGAGCCCCTGCCCGCCATGCCGGCGCAGGCTGGCATCTCTGGAGGTGGGTTCCGCGCTATCGAAAACGATGCCGGCCTGCGCTGGCATGACGAGATTGGCGATAATGGTCAGCTGCGCGCCTCAAGCCGCGTTGTCGATCCCCAGTTCCGACAATTTGCGGTAGAGCGTCGAGCGGCCGATGCCCAGCCGCCGCGCCACTTCCGTCATGCGGCCGCGATAATGGCCGATGGCGAGGCGGATCACGTCCGCTTCTATGTCCGAAAGCTGGCGGATATGGCCGTTATTCTCGAACAGCGTCACGCCGTTGGGGCTGGCGGTCAGGCGCGGCCGGTTGAGGTCGGTCACCGCTTCGGCGCCCTTGCCCCGGCCCATGGACAGCTGCGCCGAGATCTGCGGGAAATCCTGCGGCGTCAGCGCCTGCCCCTCGCACAGCACGGCGGCGCGGAACAGCACATTCTGCAACTGGCGCACATTGCCCGGCCAGTCATGCTGCATCAGCAGCGCCAGTGCCTCGGACGTGATGCCCAGACTGCGCATGCCCGGCTGGTCGGCGAGGCGCATCAGCAGATGGCGGGCGAGCGCGGGAATGTCGCTCTTGCGGTCGCGTAGCGGCGGCACGGCGACATGCATCACGTTGAGGCGGTAATAGAGGTCCTCGCGGAAGCGCCCGGCGCGCACTTCCTCCTCCAGCACCTTGTTGGTGGCGGCGATCACGCGTACGTCGACGCGCACCGGAATGCGGGCGCCGACCGGCTGCACCTCGCCATCCTGGAGCACGCGTAGCAGCTTGACCTGCGTGTCGAGGGGCATTTCGCTTACCTCGTCGAGGAAGATGGTGCCCATGTCGGCATGGACGAACTTGCCGGTCTGCCGCTCGAACGCGCCGGTGAAGGCGCCGCGTTCATGCCCGAACAGCACCGATTCGACCAGATTTCCGGGAATCGCCCCGCAATTGACCGCGACCAGCGTGTTGCGGTGGCGGGGGGAGGCGGCGTGGATCGCCTGCGCGATCACTTCCTTGCCGACGCCGCTTTCCCCTTCGATAAGGACGGGAACGCGGGTGCGCGCGGCCTTCGCCGCGATCGCGAGCGCGGCGAGGAATTGCGGCGCGCTGCCGACGATTTCGTTGAAGGCGAGCGGCGCGGTCAGCTTTTCCGTCAGCGGGCGCAGCTCGCCCTGCTTGCCGTCCGACCGGTCGAGCGTGGCGTTGAGCGCGGCGATCAGCCGGTCCGGCGCGATCGGCTTGGCCAGATAGTCGCACGCGCCCGCGCGCATCGCCTCCACCGCGTCGCTGACGTCGTTCTGCGAGGTGAGGACGAGCACCGGCATGTCGGGCCGCCGCTCGCGAATCTCGCGGATGATGTCGGCGGGCTTGATGTGGGGATTCCATTGGTCGACCAGCACCGCGTCCAGCCGCAATCCTTCATGGGTGCCCAGCATGGACAGCGCGGAAATATGATCGCCCGCGAAGATCGTGCGCCATCCCGCGCGCGACGCAAGCGCCGAAATCAGCCGCTTTTGCGCCGGTTCGTCGTCAATGAGCATCAATAAAGGGGAACCGTCCAGCGCCATCTGATAAAACCTCGTTCAACGGCCGTGGAGTAGCAGCGCTGGGTAAAAAGCTGATTAAGATTAAATCGATATTTTTCGCCGATCGCGGGCGAACAGATGTGCAAACGGCCCTCTCTGGAATCAATAGCATAGCAGGCGATGTGCAATCCGCTCCGGCCATTTCGGGGGTGCGGTGATGGGCAAGGCCATCACCGTTGGGGGTGTCGTCGGCGAATGCGTCTGCGGCCACGATCCATGCGACGGCCTTGATTGTGGCGTCTTCCTCCCCGGCGAAGCGCCGCGAAAGCGGCCTGCCCCAAAGAGCGCGGCTGAGATGGCGGGAATTCGCGCCCGCGCGTGGGCTACCCGCCGCGCCAAGTATGGACCGGAGGGGCACAGATGACGCCCCGCGACGTGAAACCGCCAGAGAAGCGGCGCGCCTTCCTCCTCTACTATGCCCGCGTGCTTCTGCGCGAGGCCCGGAGTCGCAGGGGTCAGAATGTAGACTGGATGATCGCAGGCGCCGCCCGCGCCAGACGTGAGGCGATGACTATCCAGCCCGCCGCCAAGCAGATGGAGATGTTTTGATGAGCGAGCGGCTCCGCTTCCGTCTGGTTCAGGGCGGTATCCCGGTCGCATGGTCGGAAGGCCCAAGGGCGTATGACGAGATCATGCACTATGCTGTCGTCTATTCACAGGACGGCCCGGTGAAAATTCAGGCGCATGAGCGCGGCAAGTGGCGTCCGTGGCCACCTCGGCTGAGAAAGGAACCCACCCAATGACCCCCGACCTGATTGAGAAGATGGCGCGGGCGATTTGTGAATTGCGCATTCGCGAAATTCGGAGATTCGATCGGACGCCAGAGGAAATCGAGCGGCAGTTATCCGCCTCCGTCGATTATGCGTGGGGCGGGTGGGTTCCAGAGGCTACCACCGCCCTGTCCGTCGCGCTGGATGCGATCGGGGAGGAATGCGCGAGGGTGGCGGGTGAAGTTATTGTTCAAGCGCGGATGGGTGAGATCGACAACGATCTTCGCTCGATCTACCATATTCAGGCGGATGAAATCCGCGCCCGCATCGCTGAGCTAAAGCGCGCTTTGCCTCTCACGAAATAGCACCAACCGCCTTTGTCTCTCACGAGAGGCGGTTTCGTTGACATCAAACCGTCGCAAGCCGCTTGACCGACTCGCGCCGTTTGTTCTCTTTACGTTCTCATGGGAAAGGTAGATGACAGCGCCCTTCGTGCCGTTGCGAAAAAGCATGGGCTGACCGGGAAATATCGCGTGTGGAAAGAAGGGCGGCGCGCTTACGCTTGGGTCGAGGCCCTGAAAGGCGGCGAGATTGCGGGACGGTTCGCCAGCAACGGTCTGTGGCCAGAACAAGATGTGTTCGATTTCGTCGTGGACCTGTTGCGTGAACACATTGAGGCGAAGCCTGGCGGTGGATCAAACGTCCGCTGATGGCGACCCGCTATTGTCCCGAGCCA
This sequence comes from Sphingobium jiangsuense, assembly GCF_014196495.1. Lineage (GTDB taxonomy): Bacteria > Pseudomonadota > Alphaproteobacteria > Sphingomonadales > Sphingomonadaceae > Sphingobium > Sphingobium jiangsuense. The sequence goes on along the minus strand of NZ_JACIDT010000022.1, from coordinate 31,006 downwards.
CACGCCCCGTCATAAGCCGCATTATGCTGCATGATCTCGGCAACTGTCTCGCCCGTATCGAACCGGTTGCCATCATCATGCACCAGCCCGGCAGGCGCATTGGCGAAGCTGAGCGGCCGCGCGATCAGGCAATAGCTGTCGCTAGCAGTTTTCGGGGGTTCGGCTGTACCGCACGCACTGAGCGCGAGCAGCATCGTCATCGCGCCGGATAGCTTCCTGAGCATCTTTCGCTTTCTCCACCTTGTTGAGGACTTCGGCCTGATCGTCGGCGCGCTGCTCCGCCCGTCCTGTTTCGGTTGCCTGCGTCACCGCATGGTCCTGCGCCCGGTCGATCCAGCGGATCAGCAGGCCCACCAGCAGCGCTACCGCCAGCCCGGCCAGCACGATCCTGGCCCCCGTCGAGCCGCGCACATAATTGATAAGGGCTGCGATCATTTCGTCTGCTCCATGATGCGGTCGGCTTCCTCGCCGGTGGCCTCGACCGAGTTATCGCCAACCTTGAACTTGAACGTCCGCCGACCGAGGATCGCCGACAGGCCCAGCAGGTCGAGCGCGATCAGCGCGGCGGCGCTCTGGCCCAGCCAGAACGCATAATGATTGCGCGGGTCGATCTGGACGATCCACAGCGCCGCCGCCATGACCATGGTGAGCGGGATCGCCGCCAGCGCCATCAGCAGCAGCGCGGAGAACTGTCGCCAGTCGCGGGCCGACCAGCTCATGCGAGCGGCCCGGTGCGGTTGAGCAGCCAGCCGTACAGGAAAGCCTCCTGCGACGGGTTCTTGGCCGCGATCTCCATGTACCGCGCAGCTTGCAATGCATCGACCGCGCGGATCAGCACCCTGAGACCCGCCGCGCCGCGCTTGGCCGCATAGCCTTTCAGCGCCGCGATCGTCATCGCGCCGATCTGTCCATCCTCCGCGATATCAGGATAATCGCTTGCCTGCCGGTTGAGCGCATTGAGCGCGTGCTGAAGGAACTTCGCCGCCACCGCAGGACCCATATTGACGCCAGTATCGAAAAGCTCCTCACCCAATGCGGGCGAGACCGCCGCGACCTGATCGAAGCGAGGCTGCAACCAATAACGCTGGCGGTAGATATCTGCGGCCGTGGTACGCGGCAGCGCGCGCATGTCGCCCTTATAGCCATAGGCGCGGGCGACCTGTTCGGTTACGCCCCAGCGCGTCGGGCCGCCCCGATCCGCCGGATGATCGCTATAGCCGCCCTCGCGGCCGATCAGCTCGTCTATCTGCGTCTCAATGCTCATCATTGTCCCCCAATGAAAAAGGGCGGCCCGAAAGGACCGCCCGTTGCAAGTTGTTGTGTTGAAAATATCACATAAGGATAATTTGATGTGACAAGTCGGTGCGCTGAATTGACAGTTTCAGAACTAGCGGACTAAACACTCAGCGGGTCACAAAAATAACAGAGATTGACCAAGTTAAACGTGAGGAAATTATGAAGAAAATTGCTGTTGCCGCGCTTGCCGCGTCTGTTTTTGCTCTGCCTGCTGTTGCGCACGCTGGCGGTTACATTCAGGTTCAGGGCGGTCTCGATGCTGTCTCCGCTCTCGATGAATCCAAAGAGGGTTTCGCTTACGGCGCGGCGGTTGGCTACGATGTTCCGGTCAGCTCCAATATGTTCGTGGGCGTTGAGGGTAGCGTTGACGACAGCTCGACCAAATACTGCATCCGCAGCATCGATGTGGTGGGCGACAAAGCCTGCCTCCGCACCGGCCGCGATCTTTCGGTTGTTGCTCGCGTAGGCACCAACCTGTCCGAAGCCGGCCAGCTCTATGTTCTCGCAGGCTACACCAATGCCCGTCTGCGTTTGACCTATGATGACGGTGCGACTGGCGCCAACAATTTCGCCTATGGTGAAAATGGCGACGGCCTGCGTCTCGGCGCTGGTTACAAGCATAATTTCGGGCAGAACCTGTTCGGCAAGATCGAATATCGCTATTCCAACTATGAAAGCGACATCAGCCGTCACAATGTTCTTGCCGCAGTTGGTTTCAACTTCTAAGAACCGCGTGACTGTGTAGTACGCAGTTTCATGAAAATACCCTAGGGCCTCTCTGCTGGAGAGGCCCTTCTTGTTTCTGTGATCCGTCGCTTTTGTACAATGCGACTCGCCGCCCGATGCGGTACGCTCCCGGCGCGACCCGAAGGGAGAGCGATCTTCCTTTCACTGCCCGGCAGCCCCCACGCTGCCGGGCTTTTGCTTTCGGAATGGTACGCTTTTGGACTAATCCACAGCCCATCTCAATGATTTCAAGCACTTAGCAGCGAGCAACTACAATCGCAGACCGACTCGACAAACAGAGTGTTTGCTTTTATGCAGCCAGCGCCAGCATCGCATACATCTGCCCTATGTCCTCCGCTCCCCGCCAGTTGGGGTGGAAATAGTCGGGGTCCGGGTTCATGTATCCGCCGGCGAGTGCGTCGGCATGCTCGCCCCAGCGATCCTTGAAGTCAAACACCGGTGCGCCGCGAGACGCAGCGACCTCGCGGATGGCCGCATTGTACAAGTCCTGATTGGCGATCGAGGCAGCAGCGATAGACGTGCGCGCGGGAATGATGACGCGCGGCTTGATATTGTTCGCGATACGGCGGTCGAGCACCGATTCCATGTTCGTCCGATAGGTCGGCAGGCTTTCGATCGGACTGGCGTTATCCCGCCAATCATTTGGCCCCATCGCAATCCAATATTCGTCCCCAGCGGTCAAAATCTGTTCGGGAAAATAGAGGGGCCGGGCCAGATCGGCGCTGTTGGCGATATGCTGCATCCTCGCACCGGACGCCGAACAGTTGAGCAACTGGTACGCGGGTAGGCGGGCATTACGTGCCCAGCAGGCGACAACTTGGATCGTCCCGGAAACGCGGGCGACGGTATAGGTATTCTGACCGAGCGTTACGCCGTCGCTTTCGCCGAGTGTGATCGCGATAAAATCGGTCGGCGTCTGCTGAATGCTCACTGTCTTTGTCGCAGCGCCGCAGGTGACGGTGACCGAGCCGGTTCCTGCCACCGACCGGACCCAGACCGTGAAAGTTTGCGTCGGATCATCCGGCGTATAGGTGAAGGGGGTTGTCGTGGTGCTGTTCTGCAATATGCTCCACGTCGCCCCCGAGAAGCCGTTGTATTCCCAGCCCGCACCATTCTGGAAACGCGGATCGAATGACTGAAAAGAGGATGCGGTAGTGTAACCCATTGTTCCTGCGAAAAACTCATCCTGCGCATAGAACCCGCGCGCGCGGATGGCATCCCTCAATCGCCGGATCGGCGCGCATTTATATCCCTGCGCATTTCCGCTGGGAAACGCGGTGTTGTAACCCGCATCGATGCTTGTACCGGCGATCATGATCTTGCGCGGGCTGGCGAGGCGGTATTTCAGCGACGGCAGGCCATTACCCGCCGCCCAGCGGTCGGCTGCGCTGCGATTGAACGCGCCCGAATTGATGCTCTTGCTCATGCCCATCTCTCAATCCTCGATCTGCACATAGACGGCGCCGCTCATGATCCCGCGCACCCAGATATGATCGGCCGTGCCGGTCACCGACGCACCGGCGTGCAGCATGCCGCCATCCCCGGCGCCCGGCGCACTGGCCCCGCCGAAATAGACATAGGCCTGATAGCTGCCCTTGTACTGGACCGTGACCTGCTGGCCCGCGACGGCCTCATATCCGGCCGTGGCGGCGATATCCGACCACCCCTCGCTCAGTGCGAAATCGGGAAAGCTCTGCGCCATCCTTCACATCCTTTCTGCCAATAAAAAAAAGCGCCCACGGCGCCTCTGAAATCCTGTCTGATGCCGTGCCGCTAAGCCCGCTTCGTGGCCCTGTCGTAGAGCGCGTCGATGGCGCGGGGGCCGAGATAGGCGGCGATGCCAGCCGCCGCAGTCGCAGGTTCCGGGCCGAGGCCCGAATAGGTGGCGACGGCCTTGCCGACAAAGGCCATGCCGACGGCGACCAGCATCTCGAACGGCAGTTCCTTGCCCCAGAAATGCCGCCGCCCGGCCTGCGCCTCGCGTCCATGAAAGATCATGCGGCCTCCTATCCCGGCGATGATCCACCAGATATTCGCGCGAACGATCGCCAGCCATTCATCCCAATGCACCCTTTTCCCCCTATGCCGCTTCCAACACCGCGACCCGCGCGTGCAATTCCGCTATCTCCACCCGGTCGGCCTCGCGCTCCATGTGCAGCGACCAGTCGAGCAGCAGCCCCAGCTGATCGACGCGAAAGCCGAAGCGGTTACCCGCCTCGCGCGAAACGACCGTCCGCGTGGCGATCTGAAGCGGCTTGTCATCCTCGCCGACCAGCGCCTCGGAATAGACCGGCTCCTCCTCGTGCTCCGCGTCCCACCGGTCGAAGCACAGGAAGGCAGGCGCGGGCGGCCCCGCCCATGCCGGATCGGGCAGACCGTCGATCAGCGGCGGCGCCATCCCCTCATCCGCGACGATCGCCCACACGCGCTGCGCGCGCGCCCCGAAATGCCACCGCGCGCCATCCTCACCCTTGGCCTCGACCGCATCGCGCCACTGGTAGAAACCCAGCTCCTCGAATATCCGTGCGGCGATGCGCAGCCAGACGGCGCGGCTGTCCTCCCGAACGCCGATCCACAGCTTCTCGCGCTCGTCGGAGGTGACGGTCGGGCTGTTGACCAGATAGGTGTCCTTCCAGCGCAGCGAGGACCATCCGAGATTAAAGCCGTTGTCATAGGCGGGCAGGAGATTGGCGCGCAGGCGCGCATCATCTGCCTCGATGAGCAGCCGCACATTCGAATCAACCGCATCCCAGATATAGAAATTGCGGCCGCCGTTATTCAGAACGTCAGGCCCGATGCTCCACTTGAGCGCCCCTGCGCTATCCGTCCACTGGACGGCCTGTTGCCAGGCCGATGTGCTGGGTCCCCGCAGGGTGAGGACCGTGCAGCCGATCGCGCCAGCGACCAGCGCCTCTCCGCTTGTGGTGTACACGCCGCTGCCGTCACGCCGCAGAAAGCCTCGCGCATAGACGTTAACCGCCCCCGCGCCACGGCCGAGCACGAGGATATCGTCCTCGGCCGCATATTCCAGCGCCGGGACCGAATAGGCGAAAGGATTGGTGTCAGCCATTGCATTTTCTCCGTGCCTCGCGCGCGGCGGCCGCGCGGCAATGCTCCCGCTCGCCGGTCAGCAGCCGGACCAGAGCGTCGATGATGAATTCGCAGGCCAGTGCCCAACGCGCGCCCGCATTGGCGCGGCGGCCCACCTTGCCGCTGATCGTCTCGTCAGGATCGGGCCGAGGCCCGCCGACCAGCACATATTTCGGCCCGGCCAACAGCATGTGCGCCAGCTGGTCCGACGCGACGAACAGGCAGAGCAGCCAGCTCTTGAGGCGCGCCATCATAGCGAGGGCCACCCGCTGGCGATGTCGATCTGGAGCAGCGTCGCGGCGTCCTCCGCCGCGTCGATCGCGGCGCGCAAATCCCGCGCGCGGTCATGGGCGGCATTGACATGCGCCATCACCGCAAGGCCCACCGCGATCATCTCGTCTGCGCCGAAAGTCTGGACGCTATTGTCGAGCATCGTCCATGTCTTTGCGAATGGCGCGTCCGCCATCTTGGCGATCACGGCCGCCAGAACAGCGCCCATGATGTTGGTGCGGGCGGGGACCTCCTCCGTCTCGCAGCTGTCGACCGGTCCGAACGGCGTTGGTGCGCCGCCGTCGATCACGGCCGCACGGCGGGCCTTGATCTGACGCCACAATGCGTCGCGGATTTCCGTGACAGGAATATCCTCTAGGCCGAGGCTGAAACTCGCGGCCGAAACTTCGACAATGCCAAAACCGACCGGCAGCTTCTGAATGGCGGTCACACCAGCCTCGCCACTGCCGCGCCACCGTTCCTCTCCGCTGGCGATCTCATAGGTTATGAAATATTCGCTCACTTTTTACCCTCCACAATCGCGATCGCTGGCCGCGAAATTTGTCCGTTGGTGTTTCCCGACGTGCTTTTCCGGACGTAGAGCGAAAAGGTCTGCGCCCCCGACAGCCCACTGATCGTCGCGAAAAAGCAGAAGGGGACTCGCCTGTCGCGGTCGTCTGTGACGGTGAGCGAAGCGATCAGGTCCGTGCCACCGTCACGGAGCAGAGAGACATAGGCGGTCGTCCCCGCCACATTGTCGCCGTCGAGCCGAACGACGCCTGAGATCAAAACGAGCAGGTTGCTCGATGGCCCCGCAGGCGTGAACGTGTAGGACGCCGCCAATGTCGGGCTGTTGGTGAAAAACACGGATGTCCCCGCCACGCTGGGGAGCGATGTCACCGCATTGTCGACTATCGCGGGCGTGTCGACCTTGTCCGTCTTGATCGTCCCGTCGCTGTTGACGCCGTTATTTGCCGCATTGGCGCCGCTCTCGACCGTGGTCGAGGGCGTGGAGCCGACATTCGTGCCTGCGGGCGCGCCCAGCGAGGACACCACCACCCAGGCCGATCCGTTCCACCGGCTCAGCGTCTGGCTGCTGGCCTTGTACCAGAGGTCGCCATCGCCTTCGGGGGTAGGCGTGGCCTCCCCGACGAATGTCGTGACCTTGCCATCGGCCGTCGCCTGAGCGCCAGCGGCGGCGCTGATCGCGGCGCCGATAGCTTCGTCCTGCACCGCGACCCATGATGACCCGTCATGACGATATTGCTTGTTGCCGTCGTCGGTGTCGAACCACAGATCGCCGAGACTTCCGCCCGACGGCGCGCTCGCCTGATAGAAGCTGTCGATCTTGCCATCCGCCGTCGCCTGCGCATTGGCCGCGTCGGTCAGCGCCTGCGCGATGCTCGCCACCTGCGCGCTGGTCGCGCCGAAGGTCGCAGCCGCAGCCCAGTTCGTGCCGTTCCAGTAATCGACCTGCACCGGCGAGAGATAGGCCCGCACCAGCATGTCGCCGATATCGGTCCCGACCGGCACCGCATCGCCCGCCGAATACATGGTGAACACCACCGCCTTGCTGTCCGCAAGGTTGCTGGCATCGGTCGCCGCCTGCAATGCATCGCTGATGCGTGCATCCTCGACCGGCGTCCAGGCCATCACCAGATGGTCGCCGTCAATCGCCCATGTATCGCCGCCAAGCCCCCACAGCCCCGACCCGGCCACTCGCCGATAGGTGGCGATGACCTGCGAGCGGTCGGCGGTGGTCTGCTGCCACCAGTCATTCTCCTCGCTCTCGGCCGCGCTGGGGGCGTTGGGCTGGATGAACACGGTGCGCTTCGCGTCGATCGTCGTTTGCAGATCATCGATCAGCGCGGTGATGGCGTTGGCTGGCGCTGTGACAGGCCCCAATTCCAGCCAGTCGCCAAGCGCGGTGCCCGTCTGATAGGCGACGCGCACCAGATATTCCGCCGCGCCGTCCACTCCTGAAATGCTGTAGTGCACCTCATCATCGGACGATATGACGACTATCCCCGCCGCGCTCCATTCCAGATCGGCTGCGCGGCGATATTGTATCAGCACGCTGCCAATCGAGACTTCCGACACATCGCCGGTCAGCGCGAGATAAGGCATCCCGTTATCGTCCAGCGCCGCCGATAGCGACCAGTCCTCGATTTCCGGCGTCAACGGCACCGGCGGGGGCGTCAGGGCGAAGGCGGTGGGCGGAACCGCCGTCTGCCCCAGCGCAAAGGCATGTTTGCTTGCCGTCTCGGTTTCCGCCGTGAAGCTGATTTTCGCGGTCGAGGGATCGAGCGATACACTGGTGATGATGACCGGCTGATTGTCGAGGCCCTCGTCCGGTACATGCAGCGTGACGCAATCGCCGGTCTTCAGTCCGATGAACTTGGGCCCGGTCGTCCAACTGATCGGCCCGGCCTCGCGGCTGTTGACGATATCATAGGCGGCAAGCTGCCCCGCCTGCAAATCGCCATCGACGCCCGCCTGTCCCACCTCGGCCTGTACCAGCGGATAGTCGATCTCCTTCTGCCGGACGCCGCCGTCCATCGTCACATAGGCCGGGACGCTTACCGGCGCGGCGCTGATGATCTCCCACTCGTGCGCCTCGCTGCGATAGCGCGGGATGACCGTGTTAAACCGCTCGCGGCGCGGCTTTGTGGCCGCGACGGTCAATTCGTCGAGCAGGTCGGCACTGGTGATCGTCGCGATGGAGATGCGCGGAGCCACGGCCCGGCAGCCGATCATCGCGCCGGTCATCGTCGGCACAGCGCCGCCCGCCTGAAGCATGCGTTTCAGGATCGACCATTTGCTGTCAGTGGACCATTCGACACCGCCGCAATGCCAGCCATTAGCGTCCGCTACATTGGCCGCCTCGACGAAATCGGCCACGCGGATATTCGCGACCGGAGCGCCGATGCCCAGCACCTTCTTGCCGTTCTGCCAGCGGCCAAGGCACCATGTCAGGGCGTGCAGCGCCGGGTTGCGCGACCAGACATAGGTGCTCTCGTCGAGCGCGCGGCACGGTCCGGAGCCGCCCGGATAGGCGCTGTCGAGACGAGGATCATAGACCCGGACCCAGCGCCCGATCCACGCCGGTTCCGGCACGCCAGCGCCATAGAGCTTGCCGTCCGTATCGAAGCGCAGCGACCAGCGCGCATGGGTGATGCCGGACAGCTTATGCGCGGCCGTCAGGCCCGGAGGCGATTTGCCGCCGAACGCGAATGGCAGCGCGGTGTCCTGATAGCCGCCGAGGTGGACAGCCTGATTCATATAATCTTCGAATTTGCCGTTGGCGTTTCCGTTCGCCTTGAACGTCACGACCTCATTGTCGGCGGTGAACTTCTCGATCGCGTCGATCTGACCGCCCGCCGACAGCATAACCAGAAAGGCCAGCACGTCATGCTCCGCCTTCACCTTGAAGCCGTCATAGGTATCCGCGAAGATTCGCAGGCCCGACATGCGGGTGCGCCCGAACGCATAGGGGATACCGCTTTGCGGATTGGTGGTGAACCGTGTCGGGCTGCCTTGCGAGGTGAATTTCGGCTTGAACGCCAGCGCCGACACCGCGCCGAGCACGCCGGAAGCAAGGCCCGCATAGCCCGCGACGCTCATCGCTGTCGCCGCAGTGGCCGATCCTGCCGCAGCTGCTACCGCGCCACCGGCGGCGAGGCCGACGCCGGTCGCCGCCAGCGCGACCACGGCCACGACTGTGCCGACCGTCTTGAGCGCCTTAGCCATGGGCGATCTCCACCGGCAGGATCGACCATGCACGATCGATGTTCGCCATCGACATGATGACCGGGGTGGCATGCGCCTCGTGGAACGCCATCATATTGCCGTTTCCGACCACGATCCCTACCCCGCCGATCGGATCGTCGGAGGCGAAGGACACGAAATCGCCCATCATCGCGGCCGCAGGCGCGATCTGCGCAAAGCCGATCTGGTCGAGCAGCTCCGGCAACGTCTCGACACCCAGCGATTTGAGATATTTCGCCGCGCCGATCGCGCTCTTGTACGTCCCGGTTTTCGGTACCTTCCAGCCGAACTTGCGCGCATGGAACGCCGCGATCTTGCCGCAGTCGCAGCTACCCCAGCGGAAAGCGCGAACCTTGTATTTCTCGACCGTGAGGGTCGTGGCCTGATGGCGCTTTTCGATCGGCGTCATTGGTGGGCCAGCAAGCTGGCGCTCGCCCCCCATGCGTTCGCCATCGCATATTGCTTCCAGCCAACCTGCCCGGACGCAGCCGGAGGACGCGCGCCCCAATATAAATTCTTGTCGGTGCCGGTCATATATTCGAGGCCCTTCTCGCCGGGCCAGATCGACTGGTGCCAGCCATCCTGCGCCCGCACGCCGTCCTCGACCTCGAACAGCCGCTCGAACGCGCTCACCACCGTAAATTCGAGGCTCCGCTGCCCTTCGGAGACGGAGAGCGTCGGCACGTCGATTTCACCGAGAAATTTGATTTCCGGCTGCCCGATCGTCAGGCCGGTCGTGGGATCGATCGCGCCAACCATCACGCGGACCTCCCGGCCCTGCATCAGCGGACTGGCGAGCTGCGCGGCGGCGGAAGTGGAGGGCGGCAGCAAGGAAAGGCGGATTTCCGGTGCTTCCTCGCCGTCCGCCTCCGAAATCACATCGATGCTGTCAATCGCGCCGAAGAAATCATCCGCGCCGACATAGGTTTCGCCGTTGATCGTGAGCTGCCCCGCGCCGTCGAGCAGGCACAGGGGCGAAAGCCGCCCGCCTATGCCGCCCATGTCGATACGGATCGCGCCGAACAGCCAGACAACTGGCTGGCTGAGCGCGGCTTGCAATGCTGCGTCCAAGACGGTCCCCCAAAAAAGAAAAGGGCCGCCGGTGAGGGCGACCCTGTCAGTTTCAATGATGCTGAAATTCAGCTATTCTCGCGCTTCCGAGGCCCGGAGGCGGGATATGCGACGATCATGCGGCGCCGCGCATGGGAGCGGGTAAGGTCGGCCAGTGCGGAGGTGGACGCCCGCACCCTCGGAAACATCATTCACGCCGCCTCCACCACAGAAAAGGCCAAACCCACGAGCCGGGCAACGTCCAGTTCCCAGCTCAGCTCATCACCGGGCAGCACATTGCCCTCGATCATCGGCTTCGCGATCTCCAGCACGTCATTGACCGCAAGGTTGCTGCGCAGCATCGGGAAAATGGTCGCGGCAGCGATCACTCCGGCCCCGCTGGCGGTCGCCGCCGCAGTGAACATGTGCATGTAGCGCCGCCCGCCATGCACGATGCTGAAGAACTGGCCCTCCCGAACCTGATAGCCCGCCGCCAGCCCCTTGATCCCGATGACCGAGCCGCCCGACACCGCCGCGCTGATGAGCGGCGCGCCGGGCGTGCCGGGGTCGAAGTCCAGTAGCGGCCATTCCATCAACAGGCGGTCGAAGCGCGCCTGCAACAGCCGTGCGACGAACAGCCGCCCGGCCTCGTCGCTCAGCAGCGGCGGCATCGTCACGCGCAGGCCGAAGCGGGTTCCGACCCGGTTGATGCGCAGTTCCGGGCCGCCAAGGGACGGGGTCAGCACGCCCCCGAAATCGCGCAGGAACGGCGTCGCCCCGTTGGGCGCGGGATCGGCAGGGAGGGTGATCGCCATCAGGGTATCCGGTTCCGGCTGCGGCGGGCGAGGCTGCTCTGCGCCTGCTGCGATCCCGCCAGCGCGCCGCCGACGGCCGCCGTCTGGCCGATGCGGTTCATCTGCGCTACCAGATCGGCGGTCATCACTGCCCCGCGCAGGTCGAAATAAAATCTCCGAGGATTATCGTTACCAGCCGAGGGATGGATATAGCCAGATCGATTGGCGGTGAACAACTCCGGGCCATTTTCTCCTACGACATAGCTGCTGCCGGATCGCACTGGCCCGCCATTCGCTCGAAAACCGGAAATGCCGGTGAAATCTGTGAAGGTTGCCTTAAGGCCACTGCCGAGCAGACCCGTCTTGGCAAGCGAGCCGAAGGCATTGAAGAGGTTCGACATGATATCCAGAATGCCGCCGTTCTTGATCGACTGCGCCAGATTGCTGAGAGCATTCAGGGCTGTGTTCGCCATATCGACGAAGGACTGGCCGGTATTGTCGTTCACCGCCTGCAATTGCGCGGCGGCATCCTGTCCGGCCTTGGCGACAGAAGCATAGGCGCTTTCCAGACCGGGGACGACCAGAGCCGGATTGACTTCATCATTTGCGGCGGTGCGCGCGGCGGCGATGCGCTGCTGCTGCTTGATGATTGCCGACAGACGAACATTCGGATCAAGAGTAGTATCGGCCTGAAGGATCGCCAGCTTTTCCAGTTCCTCGCGCAGCTCCGACGCCTTGGGGTAAAGGCCATCGAGAATATCACCGATCTTGCCCGCCATGGCGCGAAAGGCTTCCGCCGCAGTCTGGGTCGCCTTCGCCGTCGGATCGACCATCAATCCTTTCAGGCGCGCCATGTTCGCGCCGATGGCGTCCACCATGTCAGGCACGTAGCTGTGACCGACCACCACGTCCCATAGCCATTTGAACTTGTCGGCAACCGACTGGATTTTTTGCTTGGCGCCTTCCCATATCTTGTCCAGCTTGCCCCCCATCCATTCGGATATGCCTGCGACCAACGCCTTCACGCCTGCTATCGCCGCATCGTAGAGGCCGCCGAGCACGCCGCGAATAGCCGTCACACCCGCCGAAATGGCGCCCTGCACATGCTGCCACGCTCCGGCGAAATCGCCGGACAGTAACGCGACCACGGCGCGGATGACTTCTGCCACGATATTGAAAACGCCGCTGACCGCGCTGGCAAAGGCCCGAAAGACGCCAGGCGCTTCGGCGCCGATCACGCTGGCAATGATCTTCCCGAAGGCTGCAATATCGCTGATTATCAGCCTGATCTGGTCCATGAACGCGCTGTTCCAGAGCGCGAGGGCAGCCTCCTTCAATGCTTCGAACATGGAAATCGCAGCCGGGCCGATGGCATCCTTGATCGCAGACCCGATATCCGAGAGGACAGGACCGATACTATCCCAATTTTTCCACGCGACCCACACCGCCGCGACCGCCGCCGCGACCGCTAAGAATGGCGGGGCAAGCGCTGCTATCACCGCCCCTATTCCTCCGGCAGCCGTCACGGCGGTGCCGATCATTGCCACCAGCGGAGCCAGAGCATTGACCACGACGCCGATGGCAACGGCAACGGGGCCGACAACCGCCGCAATGCCCGCGAGTATCAATCCCCATTTCAGGATGGTGGGGTTCACCTCGGCCAGCTTGTCCACGAAATTGCCGAGGCTGGTGACGATGCCCGTAACAAATTCCAGCAGGCCGGACTGCGCGATGGTGATCGCCAGCGTCTCGACTGCGCCCTTCAACTGCTCCATCTGCCCATTAAAGCCCTTTAGACGCTGGGCGGACTGCGCGGCCGCATCGGTTTCCGCGATCTTGGACTTGATCAGGTCGATGCCTTTTGCACCCTGATCCATCAGGCCGATGGCAGTCCTCATGGCGTCGGTGCCGAAAATAGTTTTCAGGACATTGGTTTTCGCCTGATCATTCAACCCGCCCAGCTTCGTGCGCAATTCCTCGGCGATCTCCGCCATGGAACGCATATTCCCCTGCGCGTCATAGAATTGTAGGCCATATTCCTTCATCGCCTCGATCGCCTGCTTCGAGTTTCCGGGCAGGGCGGTCAGAAAAGATTTGAAGCTCGTCCCCGCGTCCGATCCGCTGGCGAAGAGCGAGGAGGTGCTGGCGAGCACAGCATTGAAATCCTGAAAGGAAACGCCAACGCTGCCGGCAACGCCACCGGCTTGCGCGATGCCCTGCGCGAAATCCGAAAAATCCAGTTTCGATTGGTTCACCGCGCCCGTGATCTGGTTGACGGCATCAGGCAGTTGATCGGTTGTGAGCTTGAACTGCTGCATCACGTCGGTGACGGCCTGTGCCGCTGGGGACAATTCGGAACCGGCGGCGGCGGCCAGATTGACCGCAGCCGTCGCTGCACCATCGAGAATTTGGCGCGCGGAAAGGCCGTTCTTCGCCAGTTCGTCCATAGCGTCAGCAGCATCAGTCGCGCCGAAAACAGTATCCTTGCCCAACTTCAGGGCCAGGTCGTTCATGGCCTTCATCTCGGCCGCCGACCCCTCCGTCGAGATCGCGACCTTGTTCATGCTCGCTTCGAAATCTCCACCCATCTTTAGGATAGCGGCAGCAGCGCCAGCCACCGGCAAAGTGACATAGGTGGTCAGGGACTTGCCGACGCTCTCGAACTTCTGGCCGATCTTGCGGATGGAGCGCTCCGCCGCCTTCATCCGCTTCTCCGCGTCGGCCAGACCTTCCTCGAACGCGAGGGCGTCGAAACCGAGGATGTAGCGGAGATAGCCAAGAACGACACCTTGGCCTTGACCTCGAGCCATAAATCGTCTCCACGAATTTCGCCAATAACAACTGGGGGCGATATGAGGATTGTTTTACTTTTAGCGGTTGCCGGACTTGCGCTTCAGGGGTGCGCGTCGACTCAGAAGGTGTTGAGCAAAGCACCTACAGAAGTTTTCCACTCGCCGAAAAGCGCTGATGAAGTAGCATTCTGCTTGGCGAACAAGAACAATACCGCGCCGATGCCTCGTGACGATGGATCGCGTGTTGTACTCATCAAAAATGGTTACGGCGGCGTCTCTCTGGCTTTTTCTGTTTTCCCGGAAGGAACAGGAAGCCGTATCGAATACCGTAAGGAATTCGGGACTATAGGTGGCATCTGGAAGCAATGCGTCGGTATTAAAGAAGAAAAATGAGATTAAGGGGCGGCTATGTTCCGCCCCTTTTTTCATCCTGCCGCTTCTTGAACCGCCGCAGCATCGCCAGAACCGATGCGGCCCCGTCGCCCTGCTTCTTTTCCTGCGGCAGATAGGCCGACAGTTTTCGCAGATGCTTCTGGCGGGCCATCGCTTCGATCTGGTGGGCCAGCGTGACGATGCGCTCCCGCTCGCCACGCAGCCGACCGCGCAGGACATTGTGGTAGGATCGGAACGTCTGACGCCAGAAGGCGTCAGGGTCTAGTCCTGACTGCGCCCAGCTTTCTTGGGCTTCGTCCCAGTCCCAGGCGCCGCCGGAGCCTTTCCCTCCGCACTCTCGGTGCCATCCTTCAGCATTGCGCCGGAAAGGGCCTTGGCGATCGCGGCTCCGACTTCCTCACCGGAACCCAGCAGGTTGATGGCCTGACGGTGGGTGATGCCCGGATGGCGCGCCTGAAGCGCACCATGGAGCAGTGCTCCCAAATGCTTGATGCGAGGCTGCCGGACAACTTTTCCGGTAGCGGGATCGACGTCCGGCGACACCGCCCTCAGCAGCGAGTTCAGGTCCATGTCGGCCGCATCCTCCGCGATCGCGAAGGCGTTGAAGTCCATCACCAGATGGTAGGTTTCTCCATCGGATGTCGTGAAAGAGGCCTCCCCCTTATGGATGTTCGGCATCAGCCGCCTCCTCCGGGAGCGACATATTCGTCGATATCCTCGATGGTGACGACGCGGAAAGTCGCGGTCGCTTCCAGCACCCCATCGGGGGTAACTTCACCGCGATCATAGCCGATGCACTTGGCGGTCAGTTCGATCTGCGCCACCGGCTCGCCATTCTCCGGCAGCACAACCTTCATCGCGCGAACATCGTCCGCCTTGCTGGCCGTTTCGAGCAGCGTGTCCGTGGTCGACATGGGGCGGCTGTTCAGCACAACCTCGAATTCGCTGTCCTCGTAGAAGGTGGACAGATATTCGCGCCGCCACCCCGGTGATTTCAGATGTGTGGTTTCCACCTGCTCGCGCTGGCCGCCGCCCGGCACTTGAAATGATTTCACCTGATTAAGTTCATAGAGGGAAGTGCCGTCATGCAGCCAGACCTCCCCCATATAGCCGACAGTGGCTTCCTGCGTTTCTGCCATTTTTCAATCTCCTATATGACGTACAAGAAAATCCACCGATTGTCGGTGGATGAATGTTCCGCCTGAGCGAGAACCGACGCCGCCGACCGTCTCGCCAAGGTCGCGCTGGCCGATGACCTGCGTGCCTCCGAAGCGCTTCCCCGAAATCGTTGCCGGTGGGGCAAGCGCAGCTATGCTGGCGCGGGCCAGCGCCAGCGCCTCGCCATAGCTGGCGGCCCAGCAATCGACCTGCACGGTCGTATCGCGCGCGCCATCGAACCCCTTTAGATGCTGAGGACGCGGGTCGCTGATGACCTGCAAGCTGATCGCGGGCAGAGCCTCGGCCTGCGGGCGATCCAGCCAGTGGACGCGCGTTCCGGCAATGCCGCTGACCGCCGGGTCCGCAAGCAATCGGGCCAGCAGCCCGGCCTGAAAATCCATGATGCTATCCCTTCGCCGCCCTGCGGGCGTCGCGCTTCGCTTTGCGGATTACCCCGTCATCGATCTCGCTGGTAAGGGCAATGGCGAAAACATCCTGCATTTCCCGCATCTTCGCATCGATGGCGGGACGAAAAACCGGCGTCGCTATTTGGTCCTCATTGCCGAACTCCAACTGAACGCCGGCTATATCCGCGAGCACGACCTGAACGGCGACGCCGCGCTTCTGCTTGGCCGGTTCGACATCGACACTCTCATAGGTTTCACCGGTGAGGTTGTGCGGAACGACATTCGCCCGAACCGCGCGTGCCAATATTTCGGCGGGGAACGCCAGCGAACGCTTGCCGATGCTCCGCGCCATGGCCTTGCTCATGGTGTTCAGTTGCCGCGAGGCTTCACGAAAGCCTTCGATCCGACCCGATTTCCTCGCCATCACGGCACCGCCCGCACAGCGTTGAATTTCACGCCTCGGTTGAGGCCAATCGGCGCGATCGATCGGATGTCCCATACGCCGCCGTCAAACAGGATGCGGTCCATCACCGTGACTGCCCGCGTCTTGCTGTTCGACAGCACCTCAAAGCTGGCCGCCTGCGCCCCCTGCGTCTGCGCGGCCTCGCGCTGCTCGGACCCGCTGCCGAAATAGACGGCGGCCCATTCCCTGCAATGCTCGGACCATACCTTGACCGGCTCGTTATAGGCGTCGCGCGTTTCGGTGAACCGCTCGAACTTGATCCGGCGATTACGCGGCCCCGCTTTCATAAATACACCCGGTGGTTGGCCAGCAGGCAGTCAACTGCCGTCCAGCGTTCCGCCGGGACGTTCTCGGCCCGCTCGAAGCTCTCTGCGACGTGCAGCAGGATTGCGTGCTTCACATCTTCCGGCGCGCGCCCGGCGGTGACATTCACCGCAATGCGCGATCCGCTCTGCGTGGCAGGCCACGACTGGCCGGGAGCCAGCACAATCGAGGCCGGATATTCGTTCAGCCGAACCTCATAGACCGAGGCGTCAAGCGTCTGGGCCTCGCCTGCGCTATCAACATAGCCGATCGATGTCACGGCAGTGACCGGAGCAACCGGCAGGCGCTCCAAACCCGCGAAACTCTCCGAGGCAAGCTCAAGGTCGCGCGAGGCGAACAGTTGCCCGGTATAGGCCTCGCAATAGGCCCGCGCCGCACTGATCAGGCGCGAAATCAACGCGTCCTGATCGGTTTCGAGGATGCGCAACTGCGCTTTCGCCTCGTCCAGTGTGACTGGTTCGGCATCCGGGGCTGGGAACCACATCAGCGCGTTTCTTTCGCGAGGGTTTTCTTGGCGGCGGTTTCCGGCTTTTCGGCGGCAACGGGCACGGCATAACCTGCCTCAATCATATTCTTCGCTTCGGCTGCCGAGAATTCATGTTCATCGCCCGGCGCCAGCGCATAATCGGCACCCGCAACGCTCACCAACATCTTTACCTTCATGGGATGCTCCTTTCTGGAAGGGCGCGCACGCCATTCAAGAAAAGGGCGGGGGGCTAACCCCGCCCTCCCTGATCAGGTAGCTTTCGTGATCATGTGCTTGACGGCGGCGGTATCGCCCAATTCACCATCGAAGCGGATCAGACCGGCGATTCCCATGTCGGGCCAGAAGCGTTCGCGCAACACGCCGATGACCGGCGAACCGACCTTCCGGACGAAATATTTGCCGAAATCGCCGAACAGCGCGACGCGGGTGGCGGCGGCAGCGGCGGGGATGGAACCCATAGCCTGATTGATGTGGTAATTATAGCCCAGCAGGCTGCCGGGAACGCCCTTCTGAACGTCGCCCATCTGCCAGAGGAAATTACCCTGCCCGTCCTTCAGCTTGCGGATCGCCTTCAGCGTGCTGTCGTTGAACATGAAGCCGACCTTCGGGCCGATCCGGTAGGCCGGATCTACCGAGTGGATCAGGTCCAGCAACTCGTCCGCCGTAACGGCGGTGGCCGACGCGGTGGTGACACCCAGCGAAGAAGCCGTGACAATCCCGTTCGGATCGCCAGTCCCGTCGCCGATGGTCAGTTCGCGGTTGGCGATGCGACCAAGACGCTCGCCCAGCAGCTGGCCCAGCAGCGCCTCCATATTGAAGATGCTGTCCTGATCCAGCTCCCACGACCAGCGGACGAACTCGGTGTCGTAGGCATAGGCATCGAGCGACTTCTGGCCGAAGGTCACGTCCTTGCCGCCGTCATCGGTCAGCGCGGTGGCCTCGGTGTGCTTTTCCGCAGTCACGGCCGTATCATCGACGGTGGGGATTTTGATCGGATTGCCGCTGGCCGTCACCATCTCGGTGGTGACGCCGGGGTCATACATCGGACCATAGGCCAGCATCGACTTGATGATCTGGTTCGCCAGTTCGGTCGGGACGGTGAAGCCGCCCGCTGTCGTGGTCCCTGCCGTCTGAGCGCGGAACTCGGCGCGCCCCTGTTGCAGGACGGCGCGCTCTTCCGCCGTCAGGTCCTCAAGCGGGCCGCACAGCGCCTTGGCGAAGGCGGTGCGATACTCGACCGTCTCGCCCTGATCCTGTCCGCGCGCTTCGCCATTGGGCTGGTGGGGGCGGTTGCGCTCGCGGGCCTCGGCAGCGCGGGCTTCGGCGGCGGCGACACGCTCTTCGCGCGCAATGTTCGCCTCCACCTGGTCGAACTCGGCCATGATCGCGTCATGACGCTGTTCCAGTTCGGCAGCGCGGCTTTCGTCGGTGTTGCTCTTGATTTCCTCAAGGGCGGCGCGGGCCTCGGTAACAAGACGACCGCGCTTTTCCTGCAAATCTGCAAGGCTCATGGTTTTCACTCCTCATGTGATGGCGAGGTTTTCAGCCCCTCACGGCCTCCGGCGGTCGCCGGGGAATCAGATGCGGCGGAAACGCTGTTCCATCGCGGCGCGGCGCGCATCAACGCGGCGCTTGGCCGGGTGTTCGCGCTGCTCCTGACGCGCGGCATCACGCGAACGCAAGGCGATGGACGTATCTCCGTATGCCGGTTCAGAAACGATGCTGACCTCGCGCAATTCAACCGCGTGGATGGTGCGGGTGGGGGGATCGACGGTTTCGTCCCATTCCTGTCGGGTCACGATAAAGCCGAAGCTCATCCCGGAAATGTCGCCCCGGTCGATAAGCTCGCGCACATCGCGGCCATCGGTGGTGTCTGGCAGGTCGATCTCCACCGCCAGCCCTTTGTCGTCCTCCGTGAGGCGGAGCGTGCCAGCGCTGGACCGGCCCAGCACGCGCCCCCGGTCATGATCGAAATAGGCGAGAACGTCAGAGGTCTTGAGCGACTCGGTGAAGGCTCCCCGCGCGACCTTCTCGCGGAAATATCCGCCAATATCCGCCTCGCTGTCGAAAACGACCGCATAGCCCGCGACCGTGTTGCCTTTGCCGTCGCCATCGGCGCGCCGTTCGACCGGCAGAACCAGCGAGCGACGCTCAGTTTCCAGCGTCATCAACGCCTCCATTATTGGCGGCGTCCGTCTGGTCGCCATAGGTGTTCGTGCCAAGCGGCGCCATTGCGCCCTGCATGTAGAGCCGCGCCCCGTTGCCTGAGGGATCGGCGGGCCGGTTGTCGAGCGCGCGCGCTTCATCCGGCATCAAGAGCCCATTCTGCACACCCATTGCCATCGCCTGCATCCGCCCAAGGAAATCACCGCGCATCAGGCCATCCAGCGAATGCTCAACATAGCGACGGTTGTTCGCGGCCCCGAAAAGCTTGAGGTTCAATTCATCCTCGAAGGCCTTCGCCCACTGTGCGATAAGGTGCTTGATCAGGTGCAAATCCTGCTGCTCGACATTCGCGAAGGTCCCCCGGCTCAAGTCCTGAAGGAACACGGGCGGGATATTATAGACCCGCGCAATCTCCTGTATCTGGAACAGCCGGGCCTCGGTCATCTGGCCCTTGTCCGGATCGAAACCGACCTGTTTCAGCTCATAGCCCGGCGGGATCGGGAAGATCGGGCTGTCGCTCTCTCGCGCCGTCGATATCGACCGCATGATGTCGCCCTGGGCGCGCTTCATCGCATCGGGGCCGGTCGGCAAGGGGCCAGTCAGGGACAGGGGCGGCACCCCGCCGCCCGCGAAGAAATTGCTGCCATAGTCGTTCATCGCCAGCGCGAGCTGGATCGCCTTCGCGCCCATGACGATCGGGCTATAGGAGGATAGCTGATCGCGCTTAAGCAGGAACGGAACGTCAATCACGTCCGCCGCCGGATAGTCCTTCACCCCGCCGAAGGTGTAGACGCGGCGGCCATTGACCAGTTTAACCTGCGTGGACGCCGGGTCCATCGGCCAGATGCCGATGACCGTGTTCCCCGCGCGCTCAATCCACGAGAACGCGCGCCCGCCGGTAAAGACCTGCGACCAGAAATATTTGCGCCAGCCGAAGGATGACCATTCGTCGTTCGGCGCTTCGTTCAGAATGCGTTGCAGGGTGCCGCCCGTCCGCTCCCCGCTGTCCTTTGTAGCCCGGTAGGCATGCAGCGGCAGATTGGCGAGGCTCGACGCCAGAAAGGTCACGGCGGCCGAGACCGCAGGCACGGTGAGCGCGCTGTCGATCGTCACCACCGGCAGATTGCCCGACTGCACGCCGAAGAACGACAGGAAGTTCGCCGCGCTCACCGGCACGGTCGGGTTTTCTATGCTCGCGCTGCGCGTTTCCGTGCTGCGGGAGAAGGGCCACAATCTCATGCCGGCACCAATGAAAAATCGGGATCATCCCACGGCGAAAAGCTGGGCGCTTCCTGGTACATCGCCTCAACTCCTTCGGCCATCGCCAGCGCTACCATCCCATCGATGCGGCCGGTTGCTTTCGACTTGTCCAATTTCCGGTTCTCAGCCGGGTCCGTCACCGCAATCGCGTTGTGCGCACAGTGAGCAAGCACCGGGTGCCCGCCGTGCAGCAGGCGGCTCTGCAATAGATCCGCCTCCAGTGCATCGAGCGCTGGGGACATGCTCACGAACCCCTGTCCGAACGCCTCAAGAGGCAGCATCACCTCCGCAGCGTCGAGAGCGCTCTGCATTCGGTCCATCCGCCAGCGGTCGAAGCCGATCTTCGCGATCGGCAGATCGGCCGTCAGAACGCCGATATCACGCGCGACGAACGCATAATCGATGACCTGCCCCGGCGTCGTGCGCAGCAGCCCTTCGCGCACCCAGATATCATAGGGTGCCTTGTCCCGATTGGTGGCTTCCGCGATCTTGTTTTGCGGCATCCAGAAATAAGGGCGGACATGCAGGACGCCATCACCATCCCGCGCCGTCAGAACGAAGGCGGTAAGGTCGGTTGTGGCCGACAGATCGAGGCCGCCATAGACAGGGCCTCGCAGGAATACCTCGTCATCGACCGGCAGATTGCCGCGTTTCCAGACCGACGGCGACACGAACGCCTGCACCACGTTGACGCGCTGGTTGAAATACAGGTTGCGGAAACTGTTCTCGAATGATGGCATCTGCGTCGCGCGTGTCGCCGCCTGCTCCATCTCGACATCGGACCGGAATGAGCCGAGGGCCGGATTGGCCGCCGCCCATGCCTTCCGATCCATGAAATCAGCTTCCTTGTCCGCCTCGTAAACGTGGCAGATCGTGTTCTTGTCCTCGGTTCTGATCGCGGAATCTATCCAGATCGACAGCATATCCGCGTCAGTCGGGGCCTGCGTGGAAATTACTAGTTGCAGGCCATCATCATACGCGCCCTGCGCGGTTTCCAGCGCCTCCACAAAAGCATCATAAGGTCCGCGCACCTGTCCCAGTTCGTCCAGGACCACAACAACCGGGCTGAGGCCGTGCGCGGTTTTCCCTTCCGCCGCCAGCGCCTTGTACTCTGTATTCATCGTCAGGCCGATCAGCCGCTTGTTCGACGGGACGATGCGGACAATCTTCGACAGGGCGGGACTCTGCATCACCATCTTGCTGGCGAGGCCGAATACCACCGCCGCCTGATCACGCGAGCGGGCACCGCTGACAATCTGAGCATTCAACCGAGCTTCAGGACCAACCAGATGCGCCAGGATGAGCGCGGCAATCAGGCCGGATTTTCCGTTCTTCCGCGCGATCGACAGGATCGCCCGCCGTGTCCCCGCCTCGTTGTCGTATACCGCCCGGATGAAGTCCTTCTGGAACGGCTCCAGGCGCAATGGGCGCCCGACCAACTTGCCCTCCGGCACGACGCAATATCGTTCGATGAAGGCTATAACCTTCTCGCCGCGCGTCATTGGACTGAAGGCCTCGCCAGCAGATCATCGTCGAGCGGATTGCCCGCCTCGGTTTCCTTCGCCTGCGCCCGCCGCTTCGCCACATCGCGCGCCTCACCCTGCTGGGCGCGAGCATGGAGGCTCAGGCTCTTGCGCATCGACAGGATCGTGCCTGCGTGCATCTGGACGATGGCCTTGCGCGGGTTGACGACCGGTGTGCCTTTCTCCGTCGCCATCACCGAACCCTCCTGACGCAGCAGATACTGTTCACGCTCCATGTCGGCCATTGTCCGCGCCAGCATCGCCGCCAGTTCGAGCTGGTGGTTCGTCCACTCAGACCGGGCGAACTCCGCCAGCACCGACGCCCAATAAGGGTGGTCCTCGTCGTCCATCCGCACATGCGCCGGGGGCTGCAAATCAAGCGCCGCCTTGGTCATGATCGCGACCTTCGCAGTGGTGCTGTCGACGCGCTGCTTTCGAGCCATCAAGCCACCTCACTGCGCGCCCGCGCGCGACCGAAAAACTGTGTTAGCAATGGTTCGGAGGGGAGGCGCCGGTTTCCCGTCCGGAAGGCCTCCAACTTTGACCCACCCCCTCCCATTATTGCGACCGGCTCTCAACAACAGGCCATCCATCAGGTCCGATCCGGGCCTTTTGCCGATGCCCGAACTGCTCGGCGGTCCGTGCCTCATGGCAGGGGCCACATAGGCACCTAATGTTGCTGTCCTCGTCCGTGCCGCCCAATGCGAGCGGTTTGATATGGTCGGGCACGGTCGAGGCCCTGATGATGCCCTTGGCCTTGCAGTCCCGGCAGAGCGGCTCCGCTTGCAGCCTGCGCTTCCTCTGCTCGACAGCCTTGCGCCCACGCAGTCTCTCGACACGTTGAGGCTGGACCTGAACAGATGGCCGCCTCCGCACGATCCACCTCCAACGCAAAAAGGCCAGCCCGTTAGGGCCAGCCTTTGAAGTCGCAATTCGACACGATGGCTATGTGTTGCGATATTTACCGCAAGCTGTCAAGCGGCCCATCCCATCTTTTTGCTCAGCGCCTCGAACTTGGCCTGCACCTGCGCAATCGTTTGCGCGGCACCGACCAGTTCAGCCCGCAGCGCTGCCAATTCATCCGGCTCCTTCAGTGGGCCGAACTCATCTTCACGGCGCTTGGCTACCCAATCTTCCGACAGCCCGGTTTCCTTGGCGATGCGCGCGTCAGAGTACCCATCCTTGTAGATCCCATTAGCCAAGTCGAACGCCAATGCGATAAGCTCATGAGCGTCTCGCCGCTTCTGGCGGGCGTCTGGGCTGGGGATCTGGGTATCAGCCTTTATCGGTGTGACGTTTGCCTTCGTGTTCACTTTCTTCTCCTTCGCTTTTGCCACGCAATCAGGACACGTGATCCGCCCAAGCCTCCACCCTGACTGGCGGGCGCGCTTTACGGATATGGACGGATCGCCGCCGCGTTCGGACCTCCAGGTGTTATGACCGCCACACGTCTCACAGGTGGCGCGAGCGCAGAATTTCCCGGCCTCGAAGAACGGGACCAGTCCTTTCCAAGCGGACTGGCGACCATAGATCGTCATCGCACAATCCTCCTCGCCGCCATCCGAATATCAAGGATCGCCACCTTCATCGCTTTCCTTTCAAAATTCGGCACCATCGCCACGAACTCGCCCTTGCCGTTGTAGCGCTCCCGGCCTCCATACTGGCTGATGCACCACTGGCTGAGGCTCATGTCATCGACAGCGACAGCGCGGGCTATGTCGCGCAGGCTACCCAGATCACGCTCCATCCGGGCCGTCTCCAGCATCGCCGATATGACCGCAGCGCCGGGTCCGTGGCCCTGACCACCGCCGATATGCTCGTCCAGACAGGACCGCGTGGGAGACCTGTCCGCGAGGCTGGCCTGATCCCGGTAATAGCCCAGCGCGCGATATTCGTCCTCGGACAGCCTCCCGGTCTTGTGCAGCGTCTCGATGACCGGGACGCGGCGGACAGAGGCGCCAGCGGTTACGAACTGGCCTCGCTGCTGCTGTTCATCGGTCGGGCGGATTTTTCCGTCCAGCGCCGCGAGTTTTTTGGCCCGCGCTTTCCCCCGTTTTTTTTTGGCCATTATGCCGCAGCCTCCTGCATTTCGTCGTAATCGCGCTTTGGTTCATACCGGACCTCGTAGCGATGGTCTCCGAGATGGCGCAGATAACCACGCTCGACCGCGATGTTTTTCCAATGAAAACTGGCATTGCGCAGTTCGTCGGGCGAAAGGACGCGCAGTTTGGCCCGATGCATGAACTGCTCGAACGGCGTCACCACCTTCACATCGCGCAGACGGACATTGCCGCTGGTATCGACTGCCCACTCGACATCATCACGAGCTTTCGCTGCGTTCAGCGCATCGGCCCAATCCTGCGAATATTCGCGGCCGGTTCGAACAACCGTAAAGCTGCGATCCCCGGCGCGAATATCTATCACGCCTGCGCCGCTACGACTGCCGTTGCCACCTGTTTTCAGTGGGTTAAGCATTGTAATTGCCCTCCAGAATCTTCTGAAAATTGTTCTTTTTCGTCACCCAGTCGAAGGTGCAGCCGCTCCACCCCTTATCGCCACGAAGAAAAGCGGAATTTTCTATGTTCCCAAGCACTTCCCGGAACTCATCCAGCGAATATCCAGCAATTCTGGCTTTCAGCCGGGTTCGCCGCTCTGGGGTGAGCGCGCGGATTTTCGGCTTGGCGATGCGACCAGCTAGGTCATTCCACGCCTCGACAAAGTGCTCAGGCTTGAGGCGATCGACGGTCTGCTGCTCAGCTTCCAACTGAAATTCAGGATTTTCCGGTTCGCGTGCTTCGCCAGATGCACAGGAAGCTTTAGCTTCCAGATACTCTGTATCTGTATCTGTATCTGTATCTGTATCTGGTGCGTTACCTTGCGTTCCGCTGCGTTCCGCTGCGTTCTTCTGGCGTTCTTTCCATGCCTTTTTGCGCTCGGAAGCCGTAGAATCCTCGCGTTTCGGCTGCCTCTTATCCCATCCAGCAAGGCGGTCGCCATCAAGGACTTTCCCCTGCATGGCGTCGATAATTGCCTGAACGTCCTTGTCATCGAGGTCTAAAGCGCTCGCAACGTCCTCAATATCGAACGCAGAAAGCGCTCCGCGTTCCGCTGCGTTCTCGCTGGCGTTGACAAGAATGAAATTGAATACGGCGATCACATCGCCGATGCGCTGGCCTGATTTGCGCGCGATCGTCCGCCATTTGGGATCGGTGGGCATATCATGCCAGAGGCGTAGCCAGCCGCTCATCCCCGCACCTCGACCTTCACTTCCCCGCCATGCGCGCAAATGGCCGACATCTTGGCCGACAAGGTGAACCGGCTGTCATCGACACCGAGCGCATCGGCCAACCCGTCCAGATAAGCCTTGCAGGCCGATATGCAGCCGTCGAGGTCGCGCCTGCGCTTATCGGGCGGATAGAAGGTCAGGGCCACATGCAGAGGACCGTCAGGCGCTGTCAGGCCAGACGACTTCGCCGCCCATGCTGCATCCTGACGCATGCGCTTCGTCGCGCGGGCCTTTGGCGACCAATGGCCGCGATGGTTGGGGTGGACGACGCGCGGGGGCCACGGGAGGAGGATGTGACTCATTGCGGCTGCACCCCCACCACATCAAAATCCCATCCGTCAGGAAAAGGCTCTCCCCATTTCCCGCGCCACTTCGAGGCCGGAAGCGCGTCCTTCGACACGCGCCCGTTGCGAAATTTCACGCGCAACAGCTTGTCGCCCCGAAAAGGGCGGTCGCCGTGCCAAGGTTGAAAATCTGCCTGCATCTTGTCGCTCATGATCTGATCTGATCCTCGGAGCGGACATGAGGCCCGCTCTCCGGTCAGGTCAGTCGATGCCGAGCGCGTTCTTGTAGGTTTCCAGCAGTGCCTCGGCCTCTTGCCGATCATGCGGGGCCAGCTTCATCAGGCGGACTATGGCGCGCATGGTTTTTGTGTCGTAGCCGGTCGATTTGGCTTCCAGATAGACATCCTTGATGTCGTCGCTTACGCCCTTCTTTTCCTCTTCCAGCCGCATGATGCGCTCAATGAACAGACGCAACCGTTCAGCGGAAACATTTCCTTCGCTCATTGGATTTCCTTTCGTTGTGAAGATGTCCGCCGCGCCACTCCGCGCCGTGCGGCGGTCGAGCGGGCCTTGAGAACGTCGCACCAGCCCTGAACGCTGGTCGGGGCGAGGAAGGGGGATAGGTCGAGGATAGGCTGCATCATTCCGGTATCCTCCATCCCCAGCCGCGCCCGGCCCATTCGATCAGGCCACGCGCTTCGAGCGCCCTCAGGCGGCGCTGAATGCTGTTGATCGATCGGGTGTCCTGATGATCCATCATCTCGTGGATCAGCGGCGCACGTCCGGATTTCTCCCAGGTCGAGCGGATGAACTCCAGCAGCTCGGACTGGCGAGGGGTGAGGCCCATCATGATGGGGTACCAATTGCAGCGCGCCAGCTTTTTCCCGTAACAATCTTGTGGACCATCACGGCGCTGATGCCGAATTCCTTGCCAATCATTTTGTAGGATGGCTTCCGAAAACCGGCAGGCGCAGGATTGCCATAGCGCGCAAATACCGCGCGAGCCTGCTCCTCAGTCAGCTTTTTAGCATGAGGGTTCGCCATTACGCCGCCTTCCGCGACACGAACCGCCCACGAGCATCGCGCTCCGGCAGAGAAGCGCGCAGTTCCACGTTCTCCTCCACCAGTTCGGTGAGCTTTGCACCGGCAAGCAGTGAACCCGCACACAGACCAGCAAGAGCGCCGAGAATGAGCACGACGAAGATAACAGCGAAGATCATTGGCTAACCTCCTGTTTCGAAATGGGATTAACGGATTTGGTTAGCGCGCTTGGCCGCAAAAAAGGCCGCGTGGTACGGCGCGCGCCATGACGATTCGGAGAACGGTCGGGGCCGATGCCAACAGGGGTGAACGTATCGGCCCCGTTACGCGCGGGCGGGGGGATTATGCCCAGCTGGTTGCAGTCGCAGAGGTAAGCCGAGGAGGCGCAGGCGCGGCAGGTCATCTAAGCCTCCACCGGCTTGCGAGCGGGGCGGCACGCTTTGATGCGCGCGATGATCTCGCTGTTGCTGCGCTGAGCAGGGCGGAAGGCGACGGCCTCGAACCATGTGTCCGGGAAAGCTTTAAAGGCCAGATAGATCGCCTTCTTGCCGAAGGTCCGCTTCCACAAACTGGTCTGATCGCGGGGGCGCTTCATCACACGAGCGACGATGAACACATCACCCTTCTCGACGATGGACTGATATATTTCGCCGGTGATTGTGGATCGCCAAAGACCATCGTGAATACACACGGCTTCCATACCCACGCGCCACACGCTCATCCCGCGCTCTCCCGGTGGGGGGAGGGCGCTTCGTATCGGGCCATGAAGTCGCGGATTTTGGCCTCGGTTTCGGGCCAGAGGCGGCGGCCATTGCGAAGCTGCCGGACAAGATGGCGATCATTCATCGCCATCTCACCAAATGTCGCAGCCCCCATTCCGTTGGAGGAAATGAAGTGCTCAATGTCTCGAACAATTTCAGCCATGCGAAGGTTTATAAGTGTGATAAATCACACCGTCAAGGTGTGAAAGAACACCTATCCTCCGATGGGCTCACCATGTGTGATAGGGCACACATGGCAAAAGCAGAATTCCCGATTCGGAATGCCCAGAAGGCAATTCGCCGCCTCATGGAAGAAAAGGGCGACAAGCCCAAGCCGCTTGCTCAAAAGCTAGGGTTGGGGGAAACCGCCATCCGTGACATGCTGGCAGAAGGCGCGAAGGGGATATCAACGCGATCTCTCAATGTCATTTGCGCCCATTATGGTGTCGCCATCGGAGACATTTTGGATGGGACGGCGACAACCGAACGACGCGAGGAAAGGGAAGATGTGCGACATATCCCGCTGCTTGGCGATGTTCCTGCCGGGCCGTGGCGAGAGGCGCTTACCAAGTCGAGACGGTCGATTCCCACCCCTATCTCCGATACTCCAAAGAGCGCTTACGCCCTAAAGGTGAAGGGCGATTCAATGGACAAACTGGCCAATGATGGCGATACGATTGTCATTGACCCAGAAGATTTGGATTTGTTCGACAAGCGCCTGTTTGTGGTTCGGAATGGCGATGGCGAGGTCACATTCAAGCAATATAGAGAAGGTCCGGCGCGCCTCGTTCCGTGCTCGAAAAATCCAGAGCATCAGGTTATTCCGATTACGAGCAGCGATTTCACGATCGTCGGGCGGGTAGTTCTTATTGTTACTCGCCCGGATCAGGCCGCCTTGGATTGAGCCCGCTCATACCGACATTCAATGTCACCCGGCACGGTGATGAAGAAATTTCCCCATTCGTCATAATCGCCCAAATCTTCAGCAATAAGATCATCTCGCGCCCGCTCGCGTGACGATCGCCAAGGCCCGATTGCCCGACCGAAACATGTTGCTCGATAGCGTGCCTGTTCCCGCATGCCCCCTCCGCGAATCGACATAGTGATATTGGAACAAATGAGGAACAAAAGGCAACGGGCCGGTTCGGGTTATCCACAGATTGTTGTTGCGAATCGGGACGAGGAATGGGACCAGATAGTAGTCAAATTGGGGTGGGGGGCTATGAAGCGGGGGATTTTTGGTGAGCCAATGCGAGGAAGTTGATGCCCTCTTGGCCGCCACGAAGGTCATGGCTGGCACTTGGGAGTGGACCGACAATCACCGGCATAACGAACGCCGAGCGGAGATGGCCCTGACAGCGGGTGGTCAACTCACGTATATGCGGATTGTGATCAAGGCGTTCCCCAATCACGAGGAATTGAAATTCACGATCATGCTTGTCTACGGGGTCTGCGTCTGGCGCATTTGCCACGCAACCGACACTGGCCACCTGAACCCGCTAAGCCGCCCGGCGCACCTGCCTTTTGGCCCTTTCGATACCCCGCATTATCACCCTTGGGCAGAAAATCGACCGGCTTCGCTCAATGCGGCATTGCCGAAGAATCTAAAATATGCGAACTTTCTCCCGGCGGAACTGACCGATTTCAACGCCTGCTTTGAGTGGTTTTGCACCCAGACGAATATACAAATTGGAAACGGTCAAATGCCTATATTGCCGCTGCCAGACAGGTTGTTGTGATGCTGATCGAGACGGTAAAATCTGCGCTTGCAGGCTGGCCTGCTCCAAAGGCGTTCGGCGCCCGCGTTGTCGTGCCCACGCAATGCATTACGTCCGGCGGAGAGATTATCCATGTGGTAGTCGAGGGCGGCAATGACTCCTTTGTCGTCCATGACGATGGGGCTGCGATCCGCATATTCGAGGATGCCGGGGCCGATCTGAAAACTGCACCAAAGATGGTGGCTTCGCTCCTTCGCGACCGAGGGTTGAATGTTCACAAGGGAACCGGCGTCATCAGCTCCCCACGCGTGACCTTGCCGCAATTGGCGGCGACAATCGCCGTTGTTGCCAACGCCGCCCGCGAGTCTTCCGATCATCTCCTGCATCGCTGGAAGCCTGTTGTCCGCAAGAAATTCAAGGAAGCCGTGCAGGATTTGCTGGAGCACGAATATCCTAAGCGATGGGCGCATGATCGTGCGGTTGTCGGCCACAGCAACAAGAAGCATACCTTTGATTTTTCGATCAGCCTTGGTGATGACAGGCAACTGCTGTTCGATGCAGTCGTTCCCGACCAATCAGCCATCAGCTCGGCTGTCGTGCGGCATCTGGACGTAGCGAAGGCCCATGATCCCAAGATCGTGCAGCAAATTGTCTATGACGATCGGGTCGAATGGAAAAGCTCAGACCTGAACCTTCTGAACATGTCGGGTGCAGTTATTTTACCGTTCGCTTCTGCCAAGCAAGCGATCGACAAGCTGGCAGCTTGACGCATGAAGGCCGCCCTAGAACGAGCCACCCGCGCGCGGCGCTGAAATAATTTCGCGCAATGCATTTTCCTGTTGACATGCGTAACTAAAAGTTACAAAGATATGTCATCAACGCGGTTGGACTAGCCGACTGCAAGAGCGAAAGGAACGCTGAGATGGACAACTTCTACAATGAAACCCGCCCGGTCATCGAAAACGGCAAGCTGGTTTTCATCAGCAACGGCGGTAGCCGCGCTTTCATTGGTATCCGGCAGGTTCGCAAGACGGTGAAGGAACTGGAAGGCAAGGGCAACTTGCGCCCATCCTCGCTCGCTACGCTCGAACTGTACCGCGCTGGCATCGCGCTGTGGGAGGCCAATCGTTGACCGCCTTCTCCGCCTGCCTCTCGACGCTCTGCCTGAGCCACACCGACGCGGCAGAGTTGTTGGACGTGAGCGTCGGCACGATCAAGCAAGCCGCGTCAGGACACCGCCCCGCCAAGCAATGGATGTTCGAGCGCCTGTCCGACCTGTTCGAGATGGTCGAGCAGGCGGCGGACGACATCATCGGCGATCAGGATGATCTGGACGATGGGGCGGCATTTGCGCCGCTCACCGTCAATGTCGATGATATCCTGCTGCCGCACCCGTCCTTGAAGCGCGCGGCATTGGCGCGGGCCATGCTGGTGCTGGGGCCGATGCTGATCGTCCCGGTTGAATGATCCTCCCCATCCTGCTTTCGCTGGCGCCGATCTGTTACGCTGTCGACGGTGATACGCTGCGCTGCGGCTCCGAACGCGTGCGCCTGCTCGGTATCGACGCCCCGGAGATCCACGGTTGCCGCAAGGGCCGCGTCTGCGCGCCGGGGGATGGTCAGGCCAGCAAGCGCCACCTCGCCAAGCTGATCGAGGGCAAGCGCCTGACGATCGAGCGCCACGGCCGCGACAGGTACGGGCGCACACTGGCCTATGTCTGGGCGAACGGTGCGAACCTCTCCTGTGTTCAGATAAGGCGCAAGATGGCGGTTTATGTTCCTAAATGGAACACGGGCGGGCGGGGGTGTTGATCTAGCCGCTCCAACTCAAGCACGCGAATTCGCCAGTACCAGTTCGGAGCAGCCATTAAAGCTTTGTTCATTGACACCGCGCTAGTACCTATCATATTGATAGGTGCATGACCGAGA
>NZ_JACIDT010000021.1 GCF_014196495.1 Sphingobium jiangsuense | reverse complement strand
AACGCAATAATCCGATGACTGGTTCTCCATGAGACGTTCTCCGCGAAAGTTGACGGTTCAACGGAATAGCCGAAACCGATCTGCATAGGATCTATATGGGCGATCTCGACATCCACCCGATAGAGGTGGTGGACAATATGGCCGACTACGGCCATTTCATCCCGATCCACGGCGCGAAGGATTTCGTCTATTTCGCCAATGAGTTCATGGACCATATCGTCCATCAATATTATGCCGCCGGGCACCGCACGCTGGTGCAGAACCCGGAGGATGTGCTGACGCTCGACACCTGGTATACCGGCCCGTCGATCCTCCAGTCGGAGATGGAGGGGACGTTCAAGTCGTTCATCCTCATCACCCATACGCCGATCGAGGACGGCAAGATCCGCGTCTGGCACGGGCTGATGGTGCAGGTGAACGACGGCTCCGCGCCGATCACCGAAGAGTTGCGCGCGGCGGCGGGCGAATATCAGGAAGGCAGCCGCCTCGCCTTCGCGCAGGATGTCGAGATCTGGCAGAACAAGCGCGCCTGCATCAACCCGCTGGTGGTGCCGAGCGACGGGCCCTATGGCAAGGTGCGCCTGTGGTACAAACAGTTCTACAACCCGCGCGCGCAGGCGCCGGACTGGCACAGGCGCAGCAACGGCATGCATGTGACGCTCGACAAGCGCAAGTCCAGCGCGGCCGCCTGAGGGGGTGAGGATCATGGGACGCAGCGACCGCCCGGTGGCGATCGTCACCGGCGCCAGCCGGGGCGCGGGCCGGGGCATCGCCGCCGCGCTGGGCGGGCAGGGCTACAAGGTCTATGTGACCGGCCGCACCGTGCGCGAAGGGGAGGCCCCGCTGCCCGGCACGATCGGCGCGACCGCCGCGCAGGTCGACGCCGCGGGCGGCGAGGGCCGGGCGATGCAGGTCGATCATCGCGACGCGGCGGCGATCGCCGCGCTGTTCGAGCGCGTGGCGGACGAAAGCGGCCGCCTCGACATCCTCGTCAACAATGTCGCGGCGCTGCACGACGATCTGGTGAAGCCCGGCCCGTTCTGGGAAAAATCGCCCGATCTGGTCGACATATTGGATGTCGGGCTGCGCTCCCACTATCTTGCCTGCTGGCATGCGGCGCGGATGATGGTTCCGGCGGGCAGCGGGCTGTTGGCGTTCACCTCGTCCTTCGGCTCGGTCTGCTACATGCACGGCCCGGCCTATGGCGCGCAGAAGGCGGGGGTGGACAAGTTCGCCGCCGACATGGGCGTGGACCTGCGCGGCACCGGCGTCGCCGCCATCTCGCTGTGGATGGGGCCGCTGCTGACCGAGCGGAGCCGCCAGACGCTGGCCGAGCATCCGGAGCAATATGAGAAGTTCATGGCCGACGCCGAAACGCCGGAGTTCAACGGCCGGGTGCTCGCCGCCATCCATGACGATCCGGGGCTGGCGGAGCTGAACGGCCAGACGCTGATCTCGGCGGAAATCGCGCCGCGCTATGGCATTACCGAGGCGGGCGGGCGTGCGCCGCCATCCTACCGCGCGATGCTGGGCGACCCGCGCATCGCGCATCCTGCCATTGTGGCGTGAGGGGTGGGTTGGCGGATTGCGGCCTGAAGCGGAAGCGGCCGGTCAGGCAGATAATAATCACGCGGAGAAGGGGTTCGAGCCGCAGGCTCTCCTGTCCGTGCCTCCTCGGCTCCAACTGCCATCATGAGCAGCAAGGTTTCGCGATATTTATCTCCGCGTCTCCGCGTGAACTCATTTGCTTCAACGCTTGATATTCGCCCTTGGCCAGATCTCGTCATGCCAGCGCTGGCTGGCCTCTCAGGAGGCGGTGCGCGACATGGCCTGCGACCCCGGCCTGCGCCGGGGTGGCGAAGGGAGGAGCCTTCACCCCAATCCCAGCAGCTGCCGCGTCGTCTCGTTGAGCGCGGGCGCGGTCTGTTCGGTCAGGAAGGCGGCGCGGGCGTCAAGGGACTGGCGGGTCATCTCCGGCTGGCTGTCCACCCAGAACTCCCCGGCGGCGATCCGCGCGAGGAAGCGCCGGCAGGCTTCGTCCAGGTCCATGCCATGGGCCGCCATCATATGCGCCATGGTCGCGCGATGCCGCGCGGCGCTTTCCGGTTCGCCCATACCCTTCTCGCCTTGGCCCGCTTCCGGGTCGAAGATGCTGGTCTTGACCATCCCCGGCACCACCGCGCTCACATGAATGGGGGCGCCCGCGACCTGCATTTCCAGATAGAGGCATTCGCTGAACGACTGGATCGCGTGCTTGCTCATGATATAGGCGGTCTGGGTCGGCATCTGCCCGAACGCGCCGATGGAGGAGAGATTGGCGATCCACGCCTCCTGCCCGGCGCGCAGCATGTGCGGCACGAACGCGCGCACGCCGTGCACGATGCCGTGGATATTGACGTTGAGCGTGGCCTCCCAGCGCGCGGCCGGGATTTCCCACGTATAGCCGAGCGTCTCGATCCCCGCATTGTTGACGAGCAGCCGCACCGCGCCGTGCCGGTCGAACACCTGCCGCGCCAGCACGTCGAGCGCTTCGGGCCGGGACACGTCCACGCGGATCGCCTCGGCCTTGCCGCCCGCCGCGCGGATATCGGCGGCGACGGCCTCGGCGCGCGCCGCGTCGATGTCGGTAACGACCACGGTCATGCCGATCGCGCCGCAGCGCCGCGCCAGCCCCATGCCGATCCCCGCGCCCGCACCGGTGATGACGGCGACGCCGCCGGAGAAAAGCTCTTCTTCTTTGGTCATGCCCGTTCCCTGGTTCCGTTCCGGGGGAGGATATCGGGGGAATGGGATTTATCAAACCGATTTTCTACGCATAATGATAAAATTATGATTATATGATTCAATTTTGCGTAACAGAATCGGCCTTTATAACCGGAAAAGACAGGAGAATGCCCATGTCGTCGACCTCTTACGATCCGTTCGCTCTCCATGATCCCGCCACCCTCGTGGCGTCGGATCCGGTCGAGATCGAAGCGGGCGCGATGCTGGTCTGGGACATATTGACCGACCTGCCGCGCTACGGGGAATGGAATCCCTTCTGCGTCTGGGCGCAATCGACGCTGGAAATAGGCGCGCCGGTGCATATGCGGCTGGTGAACTATGCCAATCCGGGCAGCCTCGCGCCCAATTGCGAATATGTCTGCGCGTTCGAGCCGGGCCGCCTGCTGTCGTGGGAACTGCCCCATAGCGAGGAATGGCCCTATCCGGCGCGGCGGGACCAGA
Source organism: Sphingobium jiangsuense (assembly GCF_014196495.1). Taxonomy (GTDB): domain Bacteria; phylum Pseudomonadota; class Alphaproteobacteria; order Sphingomonadales; family Sphingomonadaceae; genus Sphingobium; species Sphingobium jiangsuense. Next base: position 61,823 of record NZ_JACIDT010000021.1, on the reverse strand, counting down.
TCATCGAGCCGCTCGGCCCGGACCGATGCCGCTATCGCTCGACCGACGTGTTCACCGGCCCCAACGGCATCCATGTGATGCGCTTCTGCGGCCCCTGGGTCACCCGCGCCTTCAACGACACCGCGCAGGCGCTGAAGCTGCGCGCCGAAGCGATGCAGCGGGGGGAGATACGGTAGGTTTTGCCATCGCGCCGGAGCGCGGGCTGGGGTCGCAAGCCATGTGGCGCGCCGCCTCCCGAGATGCCAGCCTGCGCTGGCATGACGTGTGGGGTGGCGGCTTTGGGTGAGGCCGCTTTCAGCCATTTTCTGACCTAGAAAACCGTTCGGGCTGTTGAGCGAGTCACTCGCCTCGCTTCAATGTCGAAGCCCTGTCCTTTTCTTGTTGATCTCCGCCGATTCCTGCGCGGCGGGCTGATGGTCGACAGCCATGCGCGCGCGCCTCAGCCGCGTCGGCCGGCGGGTGGTGAACGCGGATGCCGTCTGCTGGCAGGGCGATCCGAAAAGCCGATCGCCACCGGGCGCATGCACCTGCTGCTCGACTGACGGCGGGCTTATCCCTGCCGCCGGGAATAGATCGGCGCGCGCGTCTCGCTGTTGAAGGTTTCGACGAAATGCTCCAGCAGCTCGATGAACTTCTTCGCGTCCTCCTTGTTGTCGAACGCTTCGAGCGCGCGGTTCTGCGCCTTGCGCGCGCGGGGGGTGATGCGCTTCAATATCTCATGGCCGGTGTCGGTCAGCGCCAGCACCTTGCGGCGCTTGTCGGCGGGATCGTCCTGTCGGACGAGATAGCCGAACTGCTCCAGCTTCGACACCACCAGCGCCGTGGTGGAGCGGTCGATGCCGACCAAAGTCGCCAGCCCCGCCTGATCGAGGTCCGACCGCTTGCTGAGCACGACCATCGCGCCATATTGGGTGGTGGTCACGCCCAGATCGCCGATCTCCTCCATGAACAGCGACACCGATATCTGGTGCGCGCGGCGGATCAGGAAGCCGGGGCGGCGATAGAGGTCCGCCAGCGACGGGCCTTTTTCCACTGCCGCCTTGCCGCTTCCCTCCTTCTCCGCGCCTTTCGCCCGCTTCGTTCCCGCCACGCACCATCCTCCCATCCTGCCGCGCCGCTCAAGGGCGCCTGATCCGTCAGAGGTCTGCTTTATTGCGTCCCGGCGCAGAAGGAAACTCCTCGTTGAAACCGTGCGGATACATCGGGTGCGCCGCATCCCGCGAGAGTCGCCTGCGAGCGGCATCTTGCCGGAGGTCGATAATGTCGTCAGCATGCGGTCCCGTGATATGGAGTTCAAAGGATGCGCGCGCATGACCGACCATTTGCACGCGATGTGGCGGAAGGAGGAGGCGATGACGGCGGATCAACGGAGCAACGGAGCAACGACCCGCAGCAACGGCCGCGCCCTCTATCCGCTGTGGGCGGCGCTTTGCTATCCGGGTCGCGTGATGGACGAAAAACCGGAACTCTACAGGGAAGCTTACGCATGACCTCTATGTTCGAACCCGGCCCCCCCGCGTCATGACGCGCCCGGTCCTCCATGGCTATTTCCGCTCCTCGGCCTCATGGCGGGTGCGGATCGCGCTCAATCTCAAGGGCGTGGACTATGAGAGCCGACCTGTTCACCTGCGCGCGGGCGACCAGCGCGGTGAGGATTTCCTCGCGCTCAACCCGCAGGGACTGGTGCCCGTGCTGGAGATTGACGGGCATGTCCTCACCCAGTCGCTGGCGATCTGCGACTATCTCGACGCGACCCGCCCGGAGCCGCTGCTGACGCCGGGCGATGCGGCGGCGCAGGCGCGCATCCGCGCCTTCGCGCAGGCGATCGCATGCGACATCCACCCGGTGCAGAATCTCAGGGTCCTGAAACGCGTCGCCGCGCTGACCGGGCGGAAGGAGGACGGCCCGGCCTGGGCGCGGCGGACCATAGAGGACGGCTTCGACGCATTGCTGGCGCTGTTGCCCGGCGATGGCGGCGGCTTCTGCTTCGGCGACGGGCCGACGCTGGCGGATATCTGCCTCGTGCCGCAACTGGCCAATGCGCGCCGTTTCGGCGTGGACCTCGGCCCTTATGGCGCGCTGGAGCGGATCGAGGGGGAATGCGCGCGCCTGCCCGCTTTCGCCGCCGCCCATCCCGACCGCCAGCCCGATTTCGAGGCGGGCTGACCGGCGCGCCTTTTTCCATCGCCTTTCAGGAAAATATCCTTGCCCAGCTTGATCGTCACCACCCGCGACGGCGCGGAACAGCAGGTCGAGGGCGCATCCGGCATCACGCTGATGGAGGCGCTGCGCGATGGCGGCATAGACGAATTGCTGGCGCTGTGCGGCGGCTGCTGTTCCTGCGCCACCTGCCATGTGCATGTCGACCCCGCCTTCGCCGACCGGGTCCCGCCGATGAGCGAGGATGAGAACGACCTGCTCGACACCAGTTCCCACCGCGACGCAACGTCGCGCCTGTCCTGCCAGATCATTCTGGACGAGACGCTGGAGGGGCTGCGCGTTTCCATCGCGCTGGAGGATTAGGGCGCCGCCGCTCCCGCCGCGCGACCCGCCACGAAAGCAGCGCGCCGCCCGCCAGCAGCGCCAGGATCACGCACAGCGACAGCAGCGGGGGAACATGGCCGCCCAGCAGCTGCTGGTAGAGGATCTTGCCGCCGATGAAGATCAGGATCAGCGCCAGCGTCTGCTTCAGGCAGGCGAGGCGCGCCACCATCGCGGCCAGCGCGAAATAGAGCGCGCGCAGGCCGAGCACGGCGAAGATGTTGGAGGTGTAGACCAGATAGGGCTCCTGCGTGATCGCGAGGATCGCGGGCACGCTTTCCAGCGAGAACAGCACATCGGCGCATTCCACCAGGATGAGCGCGAGGAACAGCGGCGTCACATAAAGCTTCAGCCGCCCCGGACGGCCCGGATCGGGCAGGCGGACGAAGAAGGCGCGGCCGTGGAACGTCTCCGTCACCGGCAGGTGCCGGCGCAGCACGCCCAGCAGCCGCGTCTGCCCTTCCGGCAGGGCGGCCTCGTCGTGGCGCAGCATGCGGATGGCCGCGAGGATCAGCAGCACGCCGAAGATCGGCAGCACCCAGGCGAATTCATGGACCAGCGCCGTGCCCGCGCCGATCAGCAGCGCGCGCATGACCAGCACGCCCAATATGCCCCAGAACAGCACGCGATGCTGCACCGCGGCCGGAATGGCGAGATAGCCGAAGATCAGCGAGATGACAAAGATATTGTCGAGCGACAGGCTCTTTTCGATCACATAGCCGGTCAGGAACAGCAGGCTCGCCTCCTCGCCGAAATGGCGCCAGATCCAGACGGCGAACAGCAGCGCGGCGACGATGTAGAGCAGGCTGGCGCGCAGGCTGTCGCGCACGCCCATCACCCGGTCGCGCCGGTGCAGCAGGCCGAGGTCGAGCGCCAGCAGGCCGAGCACGAGCGCGAGGAACAGCAGCCATGCCCACATCGGGGCACCGATGCTTTCCGCGCTCAGCCACTCGGTCAGCGTTCCGATCATGTCCCTGTCCATCAGGGGCCGCCCGACGTCGGGCAGCCCCTGCGTTTCAGAACGTTCAGGCGGAAGGATGGTTGCCGCCGCCCCGGTCATCGCGCGGGGCCGGGTCAGCCGCCGTTGATCGGGATACGGCGGACCCGATCGTCCTGCCCCTCCGTGCGGGGCAGGGTGACGGTGAGCACGCCGTTGCTGAACGTCGCCTTCGCCCCGTCGCGGTCGACGCCGCGCGGCAGGGCGATGCGGCGCTCGAACCGGCCATAGCTGCGCTCCGAATAGCCGCGGTCCTTGTCCTCGGTTTCGGAGCGCTTTTCGCCGCGCAGCGTCAGCACATCGTCCTCGACGGTGATCTCGACATCCTTCTCGTCCAGGCCGGGCAGTTCGGCGGTGACGCGGATTTCCTTGTCGGTTTCGCCGAACTCGACGCGCGGCCAGCCGATTTCCCGGCCGAAGCCGGAAAGGGACGGCATGCCGAAGCCGCGAAACACATCGTCGAACAGCCGGTTCACCTCGCGGTGCAGCGAAAGCAGCGGATGGCCCGCTTCGCGCCCGGTATCGGCGCTGACGGGCACGGGCAGCCGGTTTTCCTGCCGGCTCCAGGGAATCAGATCACGAAAAGCCATGATGTCATCTCCTTTCTGGCGGAAAGTGGGGCATGGCCTGCCGGAGCGCGGCCCGCCGGGGGGAGGAGGTGCGCGCGTCCGGCAGGCGGTCGTCGGGCCGCGCTCAGGCGGCTTCGCCGGTCTTTTCGGCGGACGCTCCGATCCGGTCCGGCGCCGGCGCGCCGCCGCCGATCGCGATGCGGCGCGGCTTCATCGCCTCTGGCACGACCCGTCTCAGCGCGATGCTGAGCAGGCCGTTCTCGAACCGCGCATCGCCGACCTCGATGAAGTCGGCAAGCTGGAACCGCCGCTCGAACGCGCGCGAGGCGATGCCGCGATAGAGATATTCCGCCCGGTCCTCGTCCTCGGCGCGCTTGCCGGTCACGGTGAGCTGGTTCTGCTGCGCGACCACTTCTATGTCCTCCGGGCGGAAGCCCGCGACGGCGAGGGTGATGCGATAGCTGTCCTCCCCGTCACGCACGATGTCGAACGGGGGATAGCCGTCGGCCGCGTCGCTGCGCATGCCGTTTTCCAGCAGGTCGAAAAGGCGGTCGAAACCGACCGTGGAACGCCTGTAGGGCGTGAAGTCGAAATTGGTTCTCATCTCCAAATCCTCCGCAGGAAGCAATTCGGGCATGAGATGCGCCGGAAAGAGAGCCGACGCCCTCCATGTCCAGCCGGACCCCCGGATGGGGCACCCGGCAAGAGAGGATGTAGGCGCGGCCCGCCCGATTTCAAGCCGCCGCCCCGGCGCGGGAAAGGCGGGGTCATGGCCCCCGACCGGGCCGGAAACGAAAAATATCTTGCGGAAGTACCAATGGGTATATATTAAAACCGTAAGGAACATCGAGCGGACCAATATCCAAGGCCGCCTGCGGATTCGTTCCTCTTCCCGCCGGGCGGATATGGAGGATAGCCATGGAATTCGGTATATTTCTGCCCTCTGCGCGTAACGGCTTCATCATTTCCGAAACCGCGCCGCAAATTCCCCCAGCTATCCCCTGATCAAGGACATCGCCCAGGCGGGCGAGGAGAACGGCTTTTCCTTCGCGCTCTGCCTCTCCTGCCTGCGCGGGCTGGGCGACGGCGGCCCGACCGGTTTCTGGGACGACGCGCTGGAAGCGATGACGGAAATGGCGGCGCTGTCGCGCGACACGAAGTTCATGAAGCTGATCGGCTCGGTCAACATCCTCGCCATCCATCCCGCCATCGCCGCCCGCATGGCGATGCCATCGATTCGGCCAGCGACGGCCGCTTCCTGCTCAACATCGTGCCGACCGTCTTTGCCGACGTGACCAGCGACATGACCATCGCGCACGAGGAGATATTCGGCCCGGTGCTCGCCATCCTCGGCTATCGCGACGTGGAGGAGGCGATCCGCATCGCCAACGACACGCCCTATGGGCTGGGGGCCATGTGCAGGGCGCGCCCGAAGAGGCGGAGGCCGTGGCGCTGCGCCTGCGCGCCGGGCAGATCATGCTGAACGGCGCGGACTATGATTTCACCGCGCCCTTCGGCGGCTACAGGCAATCGGGCAACGGGCGGGAATGGGGCAAATATGCCTTTGCCGACTTCCTCGAATATAAGGCCGTCATCGGCGTGGGGCGGGGGCGGGTGATGCCGGATAGGGCGGAGAGGGAATTCTCCGTCCCGTTTGGCCGCATCCGTTATTCTCGAGACGTGGGAAGACGTTCCGGCGCTGCCGGGAACGATGCCAGCCTGCGCTGGCATGACGGCAAGGGCGGACGTTCACCCCCGCGTAGGGGTGCCATCCGCGTCACGCCGTCTTGCGCGTCGTCGTCCGGCGGGCCGGTTTCTTCTTCTCCGAATAGGACACGATGTTGAGCGCGAATTTCGACATCTTCTCCGCCAGCTCGTCGGGGGAGAGGCAGCCGTCGGCGCGGTACCAGCGGTGGATCCAGCGCACCATGCCGCTGATCGCGAGCGAGGCCAGCATCGGGTCCTCTACGGTGAACACGCCCGACTTGACGCCATCCTCGATCAGCTTCGCCAGCCGCTTGTCGAATTCATGATGCTGCGCGCGCAGCCGCTTCTGCGATTCCGGCGACAGGTTCTTCTCTTCATTGAGGAAGATCGCCGTGATGTCGGAGCGCCGGATATTTTCCAGCACATAATATTTGGCGAAGGCCTTCAGCCGGTCCTCCGGCGGACCGTGCACGGCGAACACCTCTTCGGCGCCGGTCAGGATATTCTGCAGCGCGCGCTCGAAAATCTCTTCGAGCAAGGCGTCCTTGTTCTTGAAATAGGTGTATACGAAAGGCTTGGTGACCTTCAGCTGCTTGGCGATCTTGTCGATGCTGACGCCCTGAAAGCCGAATTCGGCGAAGAGCGGAACCGCCTCATCCAGGATCCGCTCTCTCTTGAATTCCCAGACCTCGTCTTTCATTACCATTCCATACCTATATGCGCGCACGCGCCTGCCATTTGTCCCCTTTCATAGCCGCAATTACGGAATTTTGTCCATATCGAAGGTAGGAATTTATACCCTTCCGTCTCTTTTTCCGATTCCGGCCCGCCCCGCGCGCTTGCAGGACGCGCTGCCTGTTCTCTCCCCGATCGAGGAGATTATGGAAGCGGCGGCCAATGGGCGCATGTTCATCCTCGTCGATGACGGCGACGCCCGATGCGGTGAACTTCATGGCGACGCACGGACGCGGCCTCGTCTGCCTCGCGCTCAGCGCCGAGCGGTGCGACCAGCTCGGCCTGCGGGCGATGGCGCGGCGCGGCGACATGCCGCCGGGCAGCGACTTCACCGTCTCCATCGAGGCGCGCGACGGGGTGGACACCGGCATATCGGCGGGCGACCGCGCCCATACCATCGCCGTCGCGATCAATTGCGAGGATGGCAGGAAGGCGCTGGTCAGCCCCGGTCATGTGTTCCCGCTGCGCGCGTCGCCGGGCGGCGTACTGACCCGCGCGGGCCGCACCGAGGCGGCGGTCGATATCGCCCGCCTGGCCGGGCTGAACCCCTCCGCCGCGATCTGCGGCATCATGAAACCGGCGGCGCCGATGAATTTCCAGATGGGCGGCATGGGTACGTCCTTCTTCGGCGACATCCATGTGCCGGGCGACGGCTATAGGCTGTTCTACACCGACCATAAGGGCGTGGTCAGCCGCTGGTAACGGTCCTCCTATCATCATCACCCGGCTCCCCGTCGCGGCTTCGCCCGCGGCGGGGTTTTTCATGCCCGGCATAGGGGGCGGCCTCATGCGATATCAAACTGCTATCGCCCCTGCCGTCTCTTCATCGTGATTTCACCCGCCATGCTGATATCGTCCAGCAAAAGACCGGGAGAGACGGATTGTTCATCCATAATAGCTGGTATGTCGCGTGCTGGGCGCATGAGATCGGGCAGGGTCCGGTCGGGCGGGAGATATTGAAGCAGCCCGTCGTCCTGTTCCGCACCGAATCCGGCGCGCTGGCCGCGCTGGAGGATCGCTGCCCGCATCGCCATCTGCAACTCTCCATGGGCCATGTCGCGGGCGAGACGATCCAGTGCGCCTATCACGGCATGCAGGTCGACGGGACGGGGCGCTGCGCCCATGTGCCCAGCCAGAAGGCGATCCCGCCGCGCGCCCGCGTGCGCAGCTATCCGGTGGAGGAGCGCTATGGCTGGATCTGGATCTGGCCGGGCGACCCGGCGCTGGCCGACGCCGCGCTCATCCCCGATTTCGGCCAGCTCACCGACCCGAAGCTGAAGGCGGTCGGCGCGACCAACCATGTGAAGGCCAGCTATCAGCTGCTGAACGACAATCTGCTGGACCTGTCGCATGTCGGCTTCGTCCACACCTCGACCATCGGCAACCGCGAATTCGGCGCCAATGCGAAGATTTCGGTCGAGAAGGAAGGAACGGGCGTGCGCGTGACGCGCTGGGTGCGCGATTGCCCGCCGCCGCCGACCTATGTGAAGACCGGGCACCTGCCCGAAGGGTGCAATATCGACCGCTGGTCGATCATCCACTACACGCCGCCCGGCTTCGTCATCATCCACACCGGCGGCGCGGAGGTGGGGACGGGCGCGCCCGAAGGCAGGCTGGAGCATGGCATCAACCTCTGGGTGATGAACGCGATGACCCCGCAGGACGAGCGCACCACCCATTATTTCTGGGCCACCGTCCGCAATTTCCGCATCGACGACCCCGCCGCCGACGAGCTGATCTTCACCCAGGTGCGCGAGGCGTTCGAGGAGGACAAGCGCATATTGGAGGCGCAGCAGGTCGCGATCGACCGGCATGGCGATGACTGGTCCAACGCGCTTCAGGCCGATGCCGGGGCGGTCGAGGGACGGCGAAGCCTCGAAAAGATGCTGAAGGCCGAAACCGGCGAGGCGGCGATCCGCGACGCGGCGCGCGCCTGACGGGCCGCCGCGCCCATTCCACCATAGACAAGGGAGCAGGACCGTGTTTCTCATAACCGCCGCCAATGGAAATCAGGGCAAGTTGCTGATGCCCAAGCTCGCCGCCGCCGGGTTGCCGGTTCGCGCGCTGGTGCGCACCGAGCAGTCGGGCGACGTGCTGCGCGCGCTGCCAGGCGTCGAGGTGATGGTCGGCGACATGAGCGAGCCGGGCGTGCTTGAGCGCGCGATGGAGGGCGTGTCCTCGGTCTATCATATCGGCCCGGTCCTCCACCCGCGCGAGCGCGAGATAGGCTTCGCCGCGGTCGATGCCGCGAAGGCGGCGGGCGTGCGGCATTTCGTGTTCAGCTCCGTGTTGCACGCGATCCTCACCGATCTGGTCCAGCATGAGATCAAGCGCGATGTGGAGGAGCATCTGCTGTCCTCCGACCTCGAATATACCATCCTGCAACCCAGCAACTATATGTCGCCGCTGAAGCTGCAACCGGTGTTCCGCGAGGGCGTCTTTCGCCTGTCCTGGTCGCTCGACCGGTTGCAGTCGATGGTCGATCTCGACGACGTCACCGATGTGGTGGTCGAGGTGCTGACCAACGGCGAGCGCCATTATGGCGCCACCTATGAGCTGGTGGGCCGGGGCCGCTATGACGCGCATGAACTGGGGCGGATCATCTCGCAGGTGCTGGGCCGGGAGATTCCGGTCGAGGAGATCGACGGCGACGAATATCTGAAAGCCTTCATCGGCGACCGCGACCCCGCCGCCTTCACCCATGAGGCCCGCGTGCTGCGGGCGATCACCGCGCGCTACAGCGCCCATGATTTCGTCGGCAACCCCAATGTGCTCACCTGGCTGCTGGGGCGGGAACCGACCAGCTTCGCGCAGTTCGTCGAGCGCGAATATCGCCATTATCAGGCGCGCGCGGCGGCCCCCGCCGGGGCCTGAACGAACCCTATTTCCGGAGACCTGTCTTGACAGCACCCCATCTCAAGCACCACCCCAGGGTGGTCATCATCGGCGCGGGGCCGACCGGCCTTGCGCTCGCCATCGAGCTGGGCAGCCGCTCGATCCCCTGCCTTGTGATCGAGCGCACCGAGCGCGGGGGCTATGCGCCCCGCGCCAAGACCACCCATGTCCGCACGCGCGAGCATATGCGGCGCTGGGGCATCGCCGACAGGCTGGCGGCGCTGTCGCCCTTCGGCATCGATTATCCCAGCGACGTGCATTTCGTCACCCGGCTGGGCGGCTGGCCGCTGGCGAAGTTCGAGGATTCGCTCAACTGCTCGCCCGCGCGCGACGAGCGCTATAACGAGCATGGCCAGTGGATTCCGCAATATAAGCTGGAGGCGGTGCTGCGCGAGCATGCGCAGTCGCTGCCCGACGTGACGATCCGCTACGGGCAGGAATATGTGGGCTTCACGCAGGATGACGCCTGCGTCCATGTCGATATCCACGACAGCGCCAGCGGCCATGACTGGTCGGTCGAGGCGGACTATCTGGTCGGCGCGGACGGCGCGCGCAGCCTGGTGCGCGATACCATCGGCGCGAAGATGATCGGCACCTACGGCCTGTCGCGCAACTACAACATCATCTTCGAGGCGCCCGGCCTCGCCGAGGCCCATCCCCATGGGCCGGGCATCATGTACTGGCAGGTCAATGCCGAAACGCCCAGCCTGATCGGCCGGATGGACGAAGGCGAGCTGTGGTATTTCATGCCGACCATGCTGCCGCCCGACGTGACGCTGAGCGACGAGGAGGCGCTGGACCTGATCCGCCGCTCGACCGGCATCGACATGCCCTATCGCATCCTCAGCTCCGACGAATGGGTCGCCAGCCGGCTGCTGGCCGACCGCTACCGCCTGGGCCAGGTGTTCCTTGCCGGGGATGCGTGCCACCTGCATCCGCCCTTCGGCGGCTTCGGCATGAACATGGGCGTGTCCGACGCGGTCGATCTGGGCTGGAAGCTGGCCGCGCGGTTGCAGGGCTGGGGCGGCGAGGCGTTGCTCGACAGCTATGAGGCGGAGCGGCGGCCGGTGCACGACATGGTGCTGGACGAGGCGGAGGGCAATCATTCGGTGCTCGCCAACCAGCTCTACCGGCCGGGGCTGGAGGACGACAGCGAGGAAGGCGCGCGCATCCGCGAGGAAGTCGGTGCGCTGATCCGCGAGGCCAAATATCGCGAGTTCAACGCGCTCGGCATCGTGCTGGGCTATCGCTATCTCGGCTCTCCGATCATTGCCGACGACGGATCGTCGCAAGGGTGGAAGATGTCGCGCGACTATGCGCCCAGCGCCGCGCCGGGCGCGCTGGCGCCGCACCGCTGGCTGGCGGACGGCCGCTCGCTCTACGACCTGTTCGGCAAGGATCTGACGCTGCTGGTGACGAACGAGGCCGCGCGCGAGGAAGCCGAGGCGGCGGCGCGCGAGGCGCAGCAGGCAGGCATCCCGCTCGACCTGCTGGCCGTGACCGACGCGGGGCTGGAGGAGCTCTACGAGGCGCGCCTTGCGCTGATCCGCCCGGACCAGCACATCGCCTGGCGCGGCAACCACGCCCCGCCGCGCGCGGTGCTGGACCTGATAACGGGCCATGGCGCGGATGCGGCGCATGATGTGGAGCGGGTGCGCACGGCTTGATGCGGTTGTGAAATTCTGCCGAACGGTTCCGCAAGATGCGTCGGGCAGCCGTTCGGCGGGAAATCATGAACAGGTTTTCGTCCCTGTCATTCTCGCACGATTTGAAGCAAGGGTTCAAAACTATATAGGGCCGGGCGCCTTCCTGCCGCCGGTTCCAAGGTCCGCAGCAATTCCTTTTCCACAAGGATTCTTGTAAATCTGTGGGCTGTCGCCTCCGGTATTCCTGATTTTCGGGTGAAGATATTGTTTCTGAAAATCGGCCTGGAGAACAGGAAATCCAGGGCGGCCATTCCCCATTGAGAACTTAGCAGCTGTGGAAAATCCTTCTTCAACTCTTCATAGAGATCTCTGATGCTTTCCGCCGTCGACAGATTCTTTTTAGCTTGAGCCTCCAGGGCTTCGAGGAAGAATATTACCCATTGGGTCCATGCGCCCGACTTCGAAACCTCGCGCATGCGATCGATATATTCGTCGCGACGATCCTCGAAATAGCTGCTTATGTAAAAATGGGGCGCTGAAATGGCTCCATATTTCCAAAGCATAAGTGTAATCAGCATGCGCCCGATGCGGCCGTTTCCATCCTTGAAAGGATGAAGCGCCTCGAATTCCAGATGCGCCAGGGCGGTCCTGATAAGAACCTGCATCTTGTCCTTTTCAATGAAATCGAAAAGCCGGTCCATGCCATCCCGAAGCTGCTCGGGTCGCATCGGGATGAACAGAACTTTCCGCTTGGTGCGATCGGCCAGATAATTCTGCTCGGTCTTGAAATCTCCCGGCGACAGGCTGGCCCCCCGGCCAAAACCCAGTAGAACCTTATGCGCGCTTTTGATCAGGAAGCTGGATAACGGCGCGCCTTCTTCCATATTATGCTGAACGGCATTGAGCGCGCGTCCATAGAGGAACACTTCTATCGCTTCGTTGCGATAATGATATCCGGCCCCCGCTCCCCCGCCATTGTCTTCCTGATCCGCTTCGTAGCGCAGCACTTCATCCAAGGTGCTGACCGTGCCTTCCATGCGCGATGACACGACCGCTTCCTGATTGCGCAGGGGCGTCAGGAGAATTTCGCTGTTATGCATGCCCTTGAGCATCTGATCATATCGCGCCAGGGCATCCACGGCTGCCGTCAGGGGCATGATCAGGCTGGCCATATCCAGCTGTTGCGGCGGAAATTGGCCGTAATGATATTCTACCGCTTCAGAGAGGTCCAACGAGGAAGAAACCATGTTGAGTTCCAAAAATATTGAAATTTGAGAGACAAAAGCCCTTGTGTCTCTTCTGCCGCGTTCAAAGCAATTTGTCTATCAAAAATAGAATAAAATGATAGTCAAATCGCTTTGGCTTGCAGGAGCGGGAGGCAAGGACATTTGGGTGTCAGAAAAGGGCTTTTTTGAAACTCAACCGAGTTTGAACAATATGGATGCAGCACAAATGGCATTGCCCATCAAAAACGGGAAAGCGTAATAGTCAACGGCCCCGGCCTTAGCGGTTAAAGGCGGCCTTCGTGGGCGTAATGCGTCCCCGCCCGCCTCAGCAGGTCGCACAGCCGTTCCGCCATCGGCGTCAGCGGCACGTCGCGGCGGCGCACGATGCAGACCGGCGCGGCGACCAGCGGGTCGTCCACCGTCAGCGACAGGAACTGCCCGGCGGCCAGCGGATATTCGAGCCATTGCTTCGGCAATATGGTCAGCAGGTCGGAACTGGCGACCAGCAGCAACGTCACCAGCGTGGAGCGCGAATGCATGACGATATGCGGCGGCGGCAGCCCCGCCCGCTCGAACATGCGCTCGAAATCCGCCTCGCTCGTCCGCGTCGCCATCGTCGGGCGGACCCATTGCGCGCCGACCAGATCGGCAAGGCGGGTGGCGTTCGCCAGCGGATGGCCGGTGCGCGCGACGATCACCCGGCGGTTGTCGAACAGCTTTTCCATGACGAACTGGTTCGAAAAGGCCTCCTGATCGAAAACGCCGACATAGAAATCGATCCGCCCTTCCAGCAGGTCGGACGTCACCGGCTCGAACAGGCCCTCGGAAACCTTGACCACCGCCTCTGGATATTCCTTGCGGAAATTGTGGAGCGCGCGGGGCAGGATCGCGATGCTGGCCGCCGTCGAGGCCGTCACCGAAACCTGCCCGGTGGCGCGGCCCTTGAGCTGCTCCACCTCCTCGCGCGCGCGCCGGACCTCCTCCTGTATGCGCGACGCGCGGCGGACCAGCGCCTCGCCGATCTCGGTCAGGCGGACGCCGCGCGCATGGCGCTCGAACAGGGCCACGCCCAGTTCATTTTCGATATCGCGGATGTTGCGCGTCATCACCGGCTGAGCCACGCCCAGATGGCGGCTGGCAGCGCGCAGGCTGCCCGCTTCCGCGACCGCCAGCACGTCGCGCAACTGGCTCAGTTTCATGCTTCCTCTCCGCCTCTCCGATAGCAGTTTGATATCGTTATTACTCAAATAGAGGCTCTGCAAGCGGGGATCCTTTCCATAGCCTTGGCGCAACAACCAGAAAAGCCCGCCGCCGGGGCGACCAAAGGCGGGCGACCGAAGGGGAGACACGACATGAAGCTGAAGCATCTCTATCTCTGTTCCGCGCTGCTGCTGCCGGCGGTGCCCGCCGCGCCGGCGCTGGCGCAGGAAGAGGCGCAGACCGACGCCACAGGCGCGGCGGGCGTGGGCGACATCGTCGTCACCGCGCAGAAGCGCGCCGAGAACCTGCAAAAGGTGCCGATCGTCATCACCGCGGTCAGCGGCGCGCAGATCGAGAATTCCGGCGTCACCAACCTCCAGACCCTGCCCGCGATCGCGCCCGGCCTCAACAGCCGGGTGACGGCGGGCGCGTTCCAGCCCTATATCCGTGGCGTCGGCACCTCCAGCAATGTGGTGGAGAACCCGGTCGCCCTCTATATCGACGGCGTCTACCTGCCGCAGCAGCGCGAGGGGCTGCGCGAGTTGCCGGACGTGGAGCAGGTCGCGGTGCTCAAGGGGCCGCAGGGCACGCTGTTCGGCCGCAACGCGACCGGCGGCGTCATCCAGATCACGACCAGGAAGCCGACGCAGGACGCCGAATTCATGGCGCGCGCGGGGATCGACAATTATGCGACCTTCCGGGGCACGCTGTTCGCGTCCGGCGGCCTGACCGACGGCATCGCCGCCAGCTTCTCGGCCGATTATGCCGATCAGGGCAAGGGCTTCGGCGACAATGTCACCAACGGGCACGACACCTTCCAGCTGCTGCATTCGCTCTCGCTGCGCGGCAAGATCGTGGTCGATGCCGGGCCGCGCACCGAAATCACGCTGATCGGCGACTATATGGACCGCAAGGAGCGGACCTACAGCTTCGTGCCCTATCCGGGGACGTCCTTCTCCGTGCCCTATGCGCCGGTGGGCAGCGTCTACGACACGCGCTCGCCGATCGATCCCTATACCGCGTTCGAAGGCGGCGGGGTCAGCCTGAACATCGACCATGACCTCGATTTCGCGCGGCTGGTTTCCATCACCTCCTGGCGCAAGGGCAGCACCAGCTATCTGTTCGACGACGTGCCGGTGGGCACGCCGGTCTTCTATGTCGGCGTCGACAAGGGGGATCAGCCGAACGAGAATTTCACGCAGGAAATCCAGTTGATTTCCAGCGACAACGGCACGTTCAACTGGACGGTGGGTGCCTTCTACTTCTGGAACAAGACCGCCAACAGCCCGATTACGCGCCAGTTCTTCCCGGCCTTCTACGGTCCCGCCGGGCCTGCCCCCACGTCCAACCGGATCAGCCAGACCTATGGCGAGGAGACGACCGAATCCATCGCCCCGTTCGGGCAGGTGTCGATCGAGGTGATGCAGGACACGCGGCTCACGCTCGGCGCGCGCTATACCTATGAAAAGCGCGACATGAACGGGCGCACCGTCCTCACCCGCTATGACGGCACGGTGCTGACCATCCCCAAGGCGGCGGTGGTGCCGGATTCCATCACCATCAAGAAGCCGACCTGGCGGGTGGCGCTCGACCATCAGTTCACGCCCGACGTGCTGGGCTATGTCTCCTATAATCGCGGTATCAAGAGCGGCGGCTTCAACATATTGAACGTCAACAACCCCGCCTATCTGCCGGAACGGCTGGACGCCTATGAGGCGGGGCTGAAGATGCAGCTGTTCGACCGCAGGCTGCGGCTCAATGTCGGCGGTTTCTATTACGACTATTCGAATCTTCAGGTCATCCAGTTCATCAACCTCGCGCAGACGGTGGTGAACGGCGCCAAGGCGCGCATCTATGGCGTGGATGTCGATTTCAACGCGAAGCTTTCCGACGAATTCAGCCTGAGCGGCGGTTTCGAGATATTGCATGCGCGCTTCACCGACTATCGCAACGCGGTCGGCAGCACGCCGCTGCCCGGCGGCGGCGCGACGCTGGGCACGGTCGTCGCCAGCGGCAACCGCATTCCGCAGGCGCAGAAATTCGTCGCCTCGCTGTCCGCCGATTATCAGAAGCAATTTTCCTTCGGGTCGCTCAATTTCAACCTCACCGGCAACTATAACGGCGATTATTATGTCGAGCCGGACAATTTCCTGAAGCAGGGCAGCTATGTGATGCTCAACAGCTCGCTCACCTGGACCGAGCCGAACGGCCATTATTCGCTCAGCGTCTGGGGCCGCAACCTGGCGAACGAGAAGATCATCACCAATGCCAGCAGCCAGGCGATCGGCTATCCGATATCCTATGGCCAGCCGCCGCGCACCTATGGCCTTACCGGCAAGGTGATGTTCTGAAAAAGGAAGGGCGAACGTTTTGGAAAACCCCGGATTGACCCTATACCACTTCCCCGGAGCATGCTCCGGGGTTGCCGTCTGCGCGCTGGAGGCGGCGGGCCTCGACTATGAGCTGAAGCTGATCGACATTACCGCCGGGCAGCAGTCCGAACCGTCCTATCTGGCGCTGTCGGCGCTCGGCAAGGTGCCGCTGCTGCTGATCGACGGCGTGCCGCTGTCGGAAAATGCGGCGATCCTGACCTATATCGCCGCGCTGCGGCCGGAGGCGGGGCTGTTTCCGGCGGACAGCGCGCCGCGCGCGCGGGCCGAGGCGGTCGGCGGCCTGTCCTTCTGCGGCGGCACGTTGCACCCGATCATCCGGGGCATCGCCAATCCCCAGCGGCTGACCGACGGTGACATCGAAGGGGTGCGCTCCCGGTCGAAGGAGCTGGCGAAGAAATCCTTCGGCTATGCGGACCGGCGACTGGCCGAGCGCGGCTGGTGGCTGGGCGAGCGGTCGATCGTCGATGTCTATCTCTACTGGGCGTTCGGCGTCGCCCGCAACGCCGGTTTCGACGCCTCGCCCTTCGCGGCGCTGGTCGCGCTGGAGGACCGGCTGAAGGCGGAGATGCCCGGCTTCGCGGCGATGCTGGATATCAACGCCAGGGCGCGGGCCGAACTCGGCCACTGACGCGCGGCGCCTTTTCCCGATGCCTTGCGGCCCGGTTTCCTTAGGGAAACCGGGCCGGTTTTTATGGCTGGCTTCGGGGGCCGATCAGTCCCAGCGCAACGGCAGGCGCAGCACCAGCAGCGCCGCTATGACCGCCGGTATCGCCATCAGCGCGGAGACGAACAGCTGCCCGAAGCCCAGCGAAAACAGCAATCCGCCGGTCGCGGGCGCGATCGCGCTGCCCAGGCGGCCGACGCCGATCACCAGCCCGGTGCCGGACGCCCTCGCCTCGGCGGGGAAGCTGCGCGAGACGACCGCGTAGAGCCCGGCCATGCCGCCGATGGTGAAGCAGCCCAGCAGCGCCGCCATCGCCGAAAGCGCGACGATGCCGATGGTCGCCAGCCCGAACGCCGCGATGGTTGCGGCGCCCGCGGCAAAGGCCAGCGCCACGCATTGCCGCAGGCCGATGCGCGAGGCGACGAGGCCGAGCAGCAGCCCGCCGGCGATGCCGCCGCCGTTCATCCACACCGAGACATGCGCCGCCTGCGACGGGGTGAAGCCCGCCCCCACCACCATCGCGGGGATCCAGCTCTGGATATAGAAGAGCGACACGACATAGAGGAAATAGACCGCCATCACCCGCAGCGTCAGCACCGCCATGTCGCGCCGCGCCAGCAGCGAGAGGGCCGATGGCCGGTCCTTCTTCGCGGCGGCGGCGGGCAGGGCCGAAAGCTCCGGCTGGTTGCACAGGCGCAGATAGAGATTGACCCGGTCGAGCGTCGACGGGGACGGGCGGGCGATCAGGCTCGCCACCGGTTCGGGCAGCCAGCGGGCCGCCAGCGCGATCATCACCACGCCCAGCCCGGCCGCGCAGACGAAGAGCATGCGCCAGCCGAATTGCGGCAATATCCATGCGGCGATCATGCCGCCGATGATTGCGCCCACCGGAAAGCCCAGATTGAGCAGCGTGACGCACAGGTCGCGCCTGCGGGCGTTGGAATATTCGGCGGCCAGCGGATTGATGATCGCGATCATCGCGCCGATGCCGATGCCGGTGGCGAGGCGGGACAGGCCGAGGTCGAGCGGCCCGGATGCCGCCGCCGACCATGCCGTCCCTGCGGTGACGAGGGCGAGGCTGGGCAGCAGCACGCGCCGCCGCCCCCATATATCGGCCAGCGGCGCGATCAGCAGCGACCCGGCCGCCATGCCGAACAGGCCCGCCGACAGCACCAGCCCCAGCTCCGCCTTGCCGACGCCCCATTCCTTTTCCAGCTGGGGGATGACGAAGGTGATCGCGAACACGTCGAACCCGTCGAGCGCACACAGCGCGATGACCAGCGTGACCGCCATTATCTGGAACCGGCTCATGGGGGCCGCCAGCAGGCGCTCGCGATAGCCTTGATTTTCCATATCATCCCCTCGGATTTATGTTTCTATGGTGCAGGACTATGCCCGTCGCGCGCGACATGCCCACGATATTCCTTTTCCGGCACAGATATCATTTTGCTATCATTGCCATGGCTGGCGGGCGGTGCTCATATTTGCTAATAGGAACTAGTAGCAGGTGATCGATCGCCTGCGGGACGTATCTGGCGCAAGGCGGCATTTGATGAAGCAAGGCATCGACACTTTTTCCGCCCTTCAGGGGATCATCGGCAAGACGCCGTCCGCCATCGATCTCAAGGTCATCGACCATCTGGACGAGAACGCGCTGCGCTGGCTCGGCGTGTCGCCGCTGATGTTCGCCGGTTTCGGGGATGGCGCGGCGCTAGCGGTCACTTTGGGCGGCGGAAAGCCCGGCTTCGCGGGCGGCGATCCGCGCGGGCTGCGCCTGCCGCTCGCCGCGCTGGACGATCCGGCGCTGGCGCGGCCCGGCGCGGGCTTCGGCTCGCTCTTCCTCGCGCCCGGCATCGGCGAGACGCTGCGCGTCAACGGGCGCGTCGCCGCGATAGAGGACGGCGCGGCGGTGATCGCGGTCGAGGAATGCTATGTCCATTGCGCCAAGGCGCTGATCCGCTCCGGCTTCTGGTCGGCCGCGCCGCTGGCCGAGGCGCCGGACGATCCCGCTGCCTTCGTCGCCGCGAGCTGCTTCATGGCGCTGGCGACCGCCGACGCGCGCGGCCATGCCGACCTCAGCCCGAAGGGCGATCCGGCCGGGAGCATGGCGCGGCTGGAGGACGATGCGCTGTGGTTCGCCGACCGCCCTGGCAACCGGCGCGTGGACAGCTTCCGCAACATCCTCGACCAGCCTCATGTCGCGGCGGTGCTGATCGTGCCGGGATCGAGCCGGGTGGCGATCCTCGGCGGCCCGGCGCGGCTGACCGCCGACGAGGAGGCCCGCGCGCGGTTCGCGGTGCGGGGCAAGGTGCCGCATCTCGCCGTCCGCATCGACCCGCTTGCGCTGGACCTCCGGGTCAGCCCGGCGCTGGAGCGCGCCCGCCTCTGGCCGCTGGAGGCGACAGCGCAAGGGATCGACCCGGCGAAGATATTCGTCGCCCATGTGAAGGCGAACCGGGAAAGGGGCATGGGCGCGCGGCTCGCAGGCGCGGTGATGTCGATCCCCGGCCTGATGCGCAAGGGGCTCGACAAGGATTATAAGGACAATCTCTATTGAGCCGGGCCGGATTTCAGAAAGCCTCGCCGGTCCACTCGTTGCTCTTCGCCCAGAGCGCCCTGGCGCGGTCGGGGTCGATCGCATAGGAGCGCACGCCGACGCGGGAGCCGGGCGTGTCGTTGATCTCCGCGACATGGCAATTCTCGCAATAGCGCCCGCCAACGGCGTCCGCATCCGCCACCGCGCCCGCCCAGACGGAGGTCGCCGCGCCCTGCTCCACGCTCTTGTACCGGAACGGGGGCGCCCCGGCGGGAAGGTTGGCGTTGATCGCCGCGATCTGCGCCGCCTTCGCCTCCGGCGTCTGGTGGCGGGACAGGGGCGTATCGATCGTGCCGGGGTGCACGGCCACCGCGCGAATGCCCTTGTCGCGGTGCCGCCGATCGAACTCCACGGCGAAAAGGGCGTTGGCGGTCTTCGACCGGCCATAGGCGGCGCGGTCGCTATAGGGCGTGTTCGCGAAATTGGGATCGTCGAGATCGACATCCCCGGCGCGATGGCCGCCCGACGTCAGCGAAACGACGCGGCTCCCGGCGCGCAGCAGGGGCGCCAGCCGGTTGACGAACACGAAATGCCCCAGATGATTGGTGGCGAAATGCATCTCGAACCCGTCCTTGCTGAGGCCGAAGGGCATCGCCATCACGCCCGCATTGGCGATGACGAGATCGAGCGGCATGCCCTGCGCCGCCAGCGCATCGGCGCAGGCGCGCACGCTTGCCAGCGAGGTCAGGTCGAGCTCGACCAGCTCGATGCCCGCAATGCCCTGCGTCGCCGCGCGGCCTTTCTCCAGATCGCGCACCGCGCCGATGACGTGCGCCCCGCGCGAGGCCAGCGCGCGCGCCGTTTCGACGCCGAGGCCGGACGACGCGCCCGTCACCAGCATGCGCTTTCCGGTCAGGTCGATAGTACCGAGCACTTCGTCTGTGGTGGATTCGGCGCCAAAGCTCGTTGCCATGCTCATTTCTCCTTCTCTTCCCCCGTTATGATCGGACGAAAGCGGCGGTTCCACGCCTGATCGGGTCAAATCATTGCACGATCCTCTCATTCCGGCCTCTCCTGTTGCCGCGAATAAAAAGCAACCGGACATTGCTTTCGCGAACATTTGCAATTACAAAGGATGCATGCAGGCGATATTGGACGAGATGATCGATCGGGTGGTGCGCCATGCGGACAGGCCGACCCCCATAGTGCCCCGGTTGCGGATGCGCGTGCGCGACTGTCCGTCCGACCACGGCGCCGCGACCATCTATGTGCCGATGGTCTGCCTGGTGCTGCAAGGCGTCAAGCAGGTGATGATCGGCGATCAGGTGCTGCGCTACGACCCGGCATCCTATTTCGTCAGCTCGCTCGACCTGCCGGGGCGGGGCCATGTGGTGGAAGCGAGCGCGGAGCGGCCGTTCATCAGCGTCAGCCTCGCGCTCGACATGGAGAAGGTGGCGGCGCTGCTGCCTCATCTGCCGCCGCCCGCCGACGACCCCGCCCGCACCTTCGCGACCGGCCCGGTCACCTCCCGGCTGCTCGACCCGTGGCGGCGGCTGCTCCACCTGCTCGACGAGCCGGAGGACGCGCCGGTGCTGGCGCCGCTGCTGGAGCGGGAGATCATGTACCGGCTGCTGCGCGAACCGGCGGGGCTGGCGCTGCGCCAGCTGGTCAGCGCCGACAGCCGTCTGTCGCGTATTCGCCGCGTGATGGGCTGGCTGCGCCGCCATTACAACCGGCAGCTCAGCATAGAGGAACTGGCGGACATGGCGGGGATGAGCACGGCGTCGTTCCACCGCCATTTCAGGATGGCGACGGGCACCAGCCCGCTGCAATTCCAGAAGAATGTGCGCCTGCAACAGGCGCGGGTGCAACTGCTCGCCGGGGAGAATGCGGCCTGCGTCGGCCATGCGGTGGGCTATGAAAGCCTGTCGCAGTTCAGCCGCGAATATGCGCGGATGTTCGGCGCGCCGCCGGTGCGCGACGCGCGGCGGGTCAGCGCGCGGCTCGGCTTCGCGGAGGCGCGGGCCTGATTATCGTTTAAAAGTGGTTTCAAGTCAGATGGAATATCTGACAGCCCGGAACGAAGTTCAGCGCAGCTAAAACACGGAAACAAGCAATACCGGACTCTGTCTGGCCCAATCTGAACAGGACAGGGTTCGGTCCTAAAGCCCGAACCCGCTTGCCGGAGACTATCCGGCAAGCGGGGAGACGTGCGACCGTCGGGGAAAGGGATCAGACCAGCGCGGTGACGCCGCCTTCGATGCCGACCAGCGCCTTGCCGTAGACCTCCGCGCTGATCGTCGGCGAGATCACCGCATGGCGCCCGGCGGTTTCCAGATCGCGCCAGATCCGCTGCAACGGGCTGACCTCCGCGAAGGTGCCCGCGCCATGGATGGAGATGAGCTGGTCCACCGCCTCGCGCGCGAAGGTGATCGCGCAGCCCACGTCCATGCGCACGCGCGCGCGGTCGAGATAGTCGAGATTGCGCCCCTCGCGCGCGGCGGTGTCGATGACGTCGGCCGCGCGATAGGCGAAGAGATGCGCGGCATCGACCTTGCTCGCCGCTTCCGCCAGACCGAGCTGGAAGCTGGGGGAATCGGCCTGCCGGTCGTAGAAGGAATAGGAAATGCCGCGCTTGGTCGCCTTGCTGCGCACGAAATTGAACGCCTCGGTGCACAGGCCGAGCTGCGGGCCGACCAGCGCCAGCGCCGCGACGGGGATGAAGGAGGATCGCTCCAGCGTGCCCCCGGTGGACTGGGTGGCGGCGGTGCCGTCGATCAGCGCGGGCACGCTGACGATGCGCCGGTTGGGAATGAACACCTCTTCGGCGATCAGCGTGTTGCTGCCCGTGCCCTTCATGCCGACGACGAACCACGTGTCCTCGATCACAAGGTCGGTCATCGGGATCAGCGCGAAGCCCTGATCGACCTGATTATTGTCGCTGTCGACCATCGGCACGCCGACCAGCGCCCAGTCGGCATGGAGCGAGCCGCTGGCCCAGGCCCATTTGCCGGTGACGACGAGGCCGCCTTCGGCCCAGCGGGCGGTGGCCGACGGCGCGAACACCCCGGCGATGCGGGCATCGGGATTGTCGCCCCAGATGTCGTTCTGAAGCTCCTTGCCGCCCATCGTCACGAACCATGCGCATACGTTGAGCAGCGTGGCGACCCATGCGGTGGAGCCGCAGCCGCGCGCCAGCTCGCGGGAAACGTCCAGCATGGTGCGCATGTCGGTTTCCAGCCCGCCATGCGCGCGCGGGGTGGTGATCTTGAGCAGGCCGGCCTCGCGGATGCCCTCGATATTGGCCTCGACCACGCGGCGGTTGGTCTCGGTCGCCTCGGCATTGGCGGCGAGCAGCGGGACCAGCTCGGCCGCGCGGCGCACCAGTTCGAGGCGCAGCGCCTCGCCGCGCAGATGCTCTATGTCGCTGATGTCGACGCGGCCGGACTGCACGATCGGGCGCAGCAGCGTCGCAGTTTCCGGCACGCTGACGGCGGTGCGCGAATCGCCCTTGCGCGCATAGGGCAGTTCGACGCGGGATTGGGTTGCCTGGGTCATGGGTTCGATCCTCTCAACTGATTATTTCGGTTCGTCATTCCCTCCGCCGGGGCGAAGGGCGGGGGAGACCCTCCCCTCAGATGTTCGGGTTATAGCGGTGCATCCGGCGCCCGATGCGGTCGCGCCAGTCGGCGTACATTTCGAAGCCTTCCTGCTCGCGGCTGAACTTCTCCGTCTCGGCGATGATCTCCTCGTCGGTCTTGCTCAGGTCCAGCGGGATGAGGAAGGGCTGCGGGAAATACCATTCGGTGTCGACGAAGAATTCGAGATTGTTGCCGTCGGGGTCATGACAGTAGATGCTCCACGCAATACCGTGGTTGCCGACCATGATGTTCTGCACATTCTCGCTCACCAGTATTTCGTGCAGTTCCCGCAGCGCCTGAAGCGAGCTGACGCGGAACGATATCTGGTTGATGAGGCTGCCGAACTGCGGGTGATAGGGGTTGGGCGGCAGATTGTCCGGGCGGCCCGAAACGAGCACGATCTGGTGATGGTCCATCGGGTCGCGGGACAGGAAGACGAGGTCCATGCCGAGCACCTCGCCCCGGTCGGTGACGGTAAAGCCCAGCACGCGGGTATAGAAATCCTCCATCCGGCCAAGGTCGCTGACGGCGAAGCCCAGATGGCTGAACATGAGGTTCGGCGTATAGCTCGGCGGTTGTATCGCATTCATGGCATCTTCTCCGGCTTTGTCATTGTCATGGGGTGAACGCCGGGCGTCCGGTTGCGGCCGTGCCCTTGCTGTCGAGTCATTTTTAAACAGAAATGACACTCATGTCCATTACTGTACGAGAAATTTTTGCGAGCGTGGCTCTGTATGCCGGTCCAGAAAGAGCTTTTTCGTGTCTGGAAACGGCTAAAATTCAAGGCATTTTCGGCGTCTTGCGAGAGGATATTGACGAAGCGAAAAGGATGACATAATTGTCATTACAGAAAAACGAGGCATCGGGGGTGCAAGCCGAAAACGGCGGCGCTTTCCAATCCGGGCCGGGGCAGATTCATAAAAACAGTCGATGGTCCGGGAAAAGGGGCCGCGACGCGAAATAACAGGAGAGGAAGCAACTTATGAAAGGCAGTATTTCGTCATCCGTAGCTCTCATCGCCATGGCGGCATCGCTCGCCGTCGCGGACCGGGCCGCCGCGCAGGACGAGGCGGCGACCGGCGGCCAGCTTCAGGAAATCGTCGTCACCGCACAGAAGCGCGCCGAGTCGGCGCAGAACATCCCGGTCGCGGTGCAGGCGGTCAGCGGCGACGCGCTCGCCAGCGCGGGCGTCAAGGATCTGGTTCAGGCGGCCACCCTCGTGCCCGGCGTGGTCTTTTCCCGCGCGCCCGACGATGGGCTGGCGATGACCTTCCGCGGCCTCGGCACCGTCGCGCGCTCTCAGGCGTTCGAACTGTCGCAGGCGCTGTTCGTCGACGGCGTGTTCATGGGCAAGGGCCGCATGTACACGACCTCCTTCTTCGACGTCGACCGCATGGAGTTCATCAAGGGCACGCAGTCGACCCTGCTGGGCAAGAATGCGAGCCTCGGCGCGGTCAGCGTCGTGACCAGGCAGCCGGGCGACGAGCTGGCGTTCGACGCCCGCGCCGGATATGAGGTGGAGCGCGGCGGCTATACCCTCGATGCCGCGACCACCGTGCCGCTGAACGACAAGGTGTCGCTGCGGCTGGCCGGCCATTATAACGATCTGCAAGGCTGGGTCCGCAACCGCGTTACCGGCAATTGGGGGCGCGAGCAGAAGGATCTGGGCCTGCGCGCGACGCTGCGCGTGCGCGCGACCGAGACGCTGACGCTGACCGGAGCCTATCAATATGCCGACAACCGGCAGATCGGCGCTTCCTATCAGCTGGTCGTCGACGATCCGGCGTTGCGCGCGGCGTTCCCGACGAACGTCTATGGCGACGCGACGTTCGACCGCTACACCTCGCAATTCACCACCCGCACCGACAATGGCGACACCTTCCACGGCAACAAGTCGCACATCGCCAGCCTGAAGGCGGAGCTGGATCTGGGCGGGCCGATCCTGGTGTCGCAGACCGCTTATCTGCGTTACAAGACCAATTATGTCGACGACTTCGACTTTTCGCCCACCGATGAAGTCAATTTCCTGCGTGACGAGAAATACCGCCAGTTCACGCAGGAACTGCGCATCCAGTCGCCCGGCGGCGACGCGCTGACCTATATGGCGGGCGTCTATTTCCTGTCGAGCCGGTGGCATTCGGTCGAGGACCAGCAATGGGCAGCGCCGGGAGTCGGCGGCGGGCAGCTGTTCAACGGCGGCTACACCAACGATTTCCTCCAGAAATCCAAGACCTATTCGGCCTTCGCGTCCGGCTCCTATGAATTCGGCGGCGGGCTGAAGATCGCGGGCGGCATCCGCTGGACGCGCGAAACCAAGGATATCGTTTCGGGCCGCACCCCGGATGCGGGCATCCAGACGGTGTGGAACACCATCGCCAACCCGCCCTTCGACCCCACGCCGCTGAGCCACAACGTCAATTTCTTCGACGGCAATGTCAGCCTGCAATATAATCTGACCGACGATGTGATGGCGTTCGTCGCCTATGGCCATGGCAGCAAGTCGGGCGGCTATGTCGAAACCAACACCATCGCCGTGCCACCGACCGCGCTGGTCAACGGCAAGGTCCCCGCCGCGCTGGTCGCGGCCGGATCGCTGGTGAAGGACGAATATACGCAGACGGTGGAGGCGGGCTTCAAGACCATGCTGCTCGACCGCCGCCTGCGCTTCAACATTGCCGGTTTCTATACCAAGGTGAAGGATTTCCAGGACACGGTGTTCACCGGCGGCACGCTGGGTTTCATCACCTTCAACGGCCCGGCGCGCACCAAGGGCGTCGAGATCGAGACCGCCTTTCAGGCCTCGCGAGAGCTGAGCTTCAACGCGGGCTTCACCTATGCCGACGCCACCGGCGAGATCCAGCCGATCGACCCGGCGACCAACGCGCCCGCGCTCGACGGCAACGGCAACCCGGTCTTCGGCTGGTATCGCCGTTCGCAGGCGCCCAAGGTCGTCGCCAATGCCGGGGTGAATTACAATGCGGAGATCACCGACAGCCTCGCGCTCGAACTCGGCGCGTCGGTGCGGCATCGCAGCAGCATGTACAACCAGCGGCAGGAACTGTTCCCGTCGAAGAAGCTGACCACGCTCGACCTCTCGGCGGGTGTCAGGTCGGCCGACGATCGCTGGGGCATACAGGTTTCGGGCCGCAACGTCACCAACGAGCTGGTGCAGGATTTCGCCAGCCCGTCGGTCGATCCCATTCCGGGCGCGCTGGGCGCCTATCTCGCCGGGCCGAACGAAGCGCGGACGGTGACCGTGAGCGTCTGGACCAAATTCTGACGCCTTGCGGCCGGGGGCGGGAGGA
This sequence comes from Sphingobium jiangsuense, assembly GCF_014196495.1. GTDB lineage: Bacteria > Pseudomonadota > Alphaproteobacteria > Sphingomonadales > Sphingomonadaceae > Sphingobium > Sphingobium jiangsuense. The sequence goes on along the minus strand of NZ_JACIDT010000021.1, from coordinate 35,768 downwards.
AGGAACGCTTCCTCCCGCCCCCGTCCCCGGCGCCGGGCCTTGCCGGCGGCACTGGTGCTTGGCCGGATAGTCGGGTATCGGGGACAGCATGAGTGGTTCGGCAGTGTTGAAGAAGCGGCAGGAAAATTATCGGGTCAGGGTCGCGCGCGAACGGCGGGAGCGGATGCGCGCCCATCTCCTCAACTCGGTGATGATCGTCTGTTCGGGCCAGAGCAGCAACGGCCCGGCGGTGATCGACGACGTGATCCGCCATGCCGAGGTGTCGCGCGGGACCTTCTACAAATATTTCGACTCGCTCGATCAGGCGATGGGCGAGCTGGCGCGCGAGATGGCCGACGACATGGCCGGCGGCGGCATCGTCCATGTCTATGATTCGGTCGAGGATCCGCTGGCGCGCACCGCCACCGGCTTCCTGCTGTACCTGACCCGCGCGCTGATAGAACCGGAATGGGGCGGGTTCGTCTGCCGCGTCGGGCTGCTCAACGCTTCGGGCGTGCTCGCCGGCAGGATCGTCGCCGACATAGAAAGCGGCATCGCGTCGGGCGATTATGTCATCCCCTCGTTGCAGGTCGCGCTCGACATGCTGATCGGCACCAAGACCGAGGCGATCCAGCGCATCATTTCGGGCGAGGTCGGGCCGGAGTATCTCTGCGCGATGACGTCCATGGCGCTGCGGGCGCTGGGCGTCACGCCGATGAAGGCGGACCATGTCGTCGCCAACGCCTTCCAGTGGATCTGCACGCAGGCCCCGGCGCATCTCTACTGGTGGAAGGAGATCGGGGGCGAGGCCGGAGCCGGAGCCGAATAGCCGCGCGGCGGGAAAAGGGCGCTATTCTTTCCCCTCGCTTTTCCCGGCCGCGCCGGTTTCGGGCGCCGGTATCGGGAAGGCGGAGGACAGCAGGCCCAATGCCTCGCGCAGCAGCGGCAGCAGCGGCGCGGGCGGATCGGCCTCATGGAAGATATCTATCGTCACCTGCGTCACGGTGGTGACCGCCGCCGACAGCAGGCGGCAATAAAGACCCCTCCCGTCAAGGCCGAGGCGATCGCCGATGGCGTGGGCGAATTCGTTTCTGTCGTTCAGCACATCCTTCAATATCTCGCCCTGAAGCGCGCTGTCGCAGAACAGCAGACGCAATTCCGCCAGCGTCTCCGGCGAAGGGGTGTCCAGACCGGCGGCGGATGATTGCCAGGGCGCCAGCACCGCATCGGCAATGGCGGACCAGAGCGGCTTGTCGGCGGGCTGATCGCGCAGGGCCACCGCCGCATGATGCATGCGCTGCGCATGGCGGCAGGTCAGCGCCTCATATTTGCTGGAGAAATAATTGCTGAACGTCCGGGTGGAAACGCCAGCCTCGGCGGCGATATCCTCGATCCGCACGTCGTGAATGCCCCGCAGCATCGCAAGCTGGATCGCGGCCTCGGCTATGGCGTCGCGGGTCGCGATCCTGTTGCGTTCCCGCAGGCTGAGCGGTTTCTTTGCCGGTTGGCCGGATGGGTTTGTCATGGCTGGCCCCTAGACCATATATTGCGCAATAGGCAATATATTCCGTATCTGTATGCTTTGCAGGCTTTTCCGGCAAGCAAGGCAAAGGCGGCCGGTCCGACGGGCAGACCGGCCGCCTGTTTTGCCGTTCAATTCCGGGCGGAATGCCTCAGAATTTCGCCGTGCCGCGAATGCCGAAGGTGCGCGGCGGCGTCGTATAGGCGACCAGAACGCCCGCGAAGGCGATCGGCGCGACTAGCAGGCGGTCATTCTCGATATTGCGCACGAAGGCGGAGAGCGACCAGCTGTCGTCGCTGGGGCCGAAGGAGATTTGCGCGTTGCTCGTCCAGCTGGACGGCTGCAACTGTTCCGGCTGATATTCGAAACCGAGATAGCGCTCCGTCTTGTACTGGGTGTCGGCGCCAACCACCAGCTTGTAGGCGCCCATCGGTATCGTCTGCTCCGCGCCGAGGTTGACCGTCCATTTCGGCGCGGCGAAGGCCGGAAATCCGGCGCAATTGACGGACGTCGTCGGCGGCGTGGTGGGCGGCGTCACCGGCGCGGTCGCGCAACCGGTCCGCGCTTGCAGCAGCGACGAGCTGATATAGGTGAATTGCTTGTTGACGGTGTCGAGATACTGGACGCTGCCGCTCAGCAGCGTGGTTTCCGTCGCCATTACGCGGGCGTCGACCTCGAAGCCCTTGATGGTGGAGCGGCCGATATTCTCGGTGATGCTGTTCGCGCGCGGCGGGATGCCCTTGTCGAAGCCGGGATGGGCGACCTGCTGGTTGCGATAGCGCCAGTAGAACGCCTCAAGGTTCAGCTGCACCCGGTTGTCGAAGAAGCGGTTCTTCGATCCCAGCGTATAGGCGGTCAGATATTCCGGCTCGAACCTCTCGAAACCCACTGAAGTGTTGAAGCCGCCCGACCGGAAGCCGGTCTCCACGCTGGCATAGAGCAGCGAGGCCGGCGCAATGTCGAACTCGACCGCGCCGCGCCAGGTCGTCTTCGAATAGCTTGCGGTGTCGCGGAAGCTCACCTCGGTGCGGGTGATGGTCGTGCCCGCTGCCGGTCCGGGGATCGTCTGGCCGTTCGCGGTGGGGATCGGGAAGGGCTGGTCGCCGGGGGTGAGGGTGGAAACCGGCAGGATCGCATTGGCGCAGGTGAACGGCACCGCGCAGTTGAACGCCAGCGCGACGTTGGTCGAATTCAGCTTCCGCTTGTCATGCGTATAGCGGACGCCGCCGACCAGACGGAGCTGCGGCGTCAGGTTCGCCGTCAGCCGCGCGAAGGGCGCGTAGGATTCGGTCTTCTGCGTCGTCGGCGTGAAGAAGGAGATATTGCTGCCGAACGTCAGCGTCGATTGATAGAGCTCGACATTCTCGTTGAAGTAGAAGGCGCCTAGAGTATAGTCGAACATGCCCGCCTTGCCGGAGAAGCGCGCCTCGGTCGAATATTGGCGGTCGTGCTGGCGCTGGTTGACGGGGAAGCCGCCCGCGCCGCTCAGGGTGCGCAGCCGGTTCCAGCGCGCCGCCGGGATGACGGTCAGCACGCCCGACCCGGTATCCCAGGTGATTTCGCCGTTGATGCCGTAGAAATTGCTGTTCTGGAACGGGCGGGGGAAGGCGTCGCGGGTGGAGCGCACCTGCCCGGCCTGCCCCGCGCCCAGCGAGCGATAGAAAGCCTGCGCGGCGGGCGTCAGCATGCCGTCGGCCAGCGGCACGCCCGAAGGGGTCACCGTGGTCGCGTTGTAGCGGCTGATATAGCTGAAGCCCTGGCCGATGCCGCCCAGATGGGTGTAGTCGCCCGCAAGGCGGATGGTGAGGCCGGGGGCGGGCTCCGCCTTGAACTGCACGCGCAGCGCCTGCGTCCTGTCGTCCGAAGTGCCGTCGCGGAGATAGCCGTCGCGATGGGTCACGATGCCCGAAACGCGCAGCGCCGACTGGTCGCCCACCGGCACGTTGGCGGCGGCCTCGGCGATCACCAGATCGTAATTGCCGACCGTGAGGGTGCCATAGCCGGAAAATTCCCCCAGCTTGGGCTGGGTCGGCAGGATATTGATGACGCCGGCGGTCGCGTTGCGGCCGTAGAGCGTGCCCTGCGGCCCCTTCAGCACCTCGACGCGGTCGAGATCGAAGAAGGTGCCCGACGTCGCGTTGATGCGGCCGAGATAGACGCCGTCATAGTTGAAGGCGACGGCGGAATCGTTCGTCACCACGACCGAGAAATTGCCGACGCCGCGAATGAACGCGGCATTGGCCGGGCCGACCTGCTGGATCGTCAGCGCGGGCACCACCGTGCCGAGATTGCTCGCCTGCGTCACGCCGCTGCCGACCAGATCGGAACCGCCGACCACGTCGATCGCGACGGCGGCGCGCTGCGCGCTTTCCACGCGGCGCTGTGCGGTGACGATGATGTCCCGCAGCCCGATAGTGGTGTCGGCCTCGGCGCCCTGCTCGGCCGATGCCGGCTGGCCCTGCGCCAGGGCGGCGGCGGGCGTCGCCCCGCAGGCGAATAGCACGGTCGATGTCATCAGAAATCTACGCATTGTTCCTCCCCTATATTTAGTCGGTCGGTCTTGCCGCCGGATTTGATCGTGATTTTCCGTTCATATCCTTGTAATTAAATAATGTTCGTCAGTATAAATCGGTACATTGACTGTATAAGCGGTTACGGATGCGCCACCGTCGGCGTTCCCGCGAGGACGTCGCGGAAGAACTGGTGCATGGTGCGCGGCTCGCGGCCCAGAACGGTTTTCAGCATGAGCGGATTGCCGACCAGCCCGTGCTTGTCGTAATAATCGTACATGCGGGCCAGCGCGCCCCTGGTATAGCCGTCGTCGGGCAGCGGCAGCCCGGCCAGATACTCCTCGGCATTGCTTTCCCCGGCGGTGACGGGATAGCCCAGCACCTCGCTCATCACGCCGACGACCTCGTGCCGGTCGCGGCCGAAATCGGCGCACAGGTCGAACGAGGCGTTGCGCAGCGCGTCGCCGGTCAGCGCGATCGCGCCGACCTCCGCGACGTCGCGATAATCCACCCAGGAAAGGCGCTTGTCCGCCGAAAAGGGCTCGGTAAAGACATGGGTTTCGACTATGGAACGCCAGTTCCTCAGGATGTTCTGATAGAAATGGCAGGGGTGGAGGATAGTGAAATCCATGCCGGAATTGATGATCGCTTCCTCGACCGGGATTTTCTGGATGTGATTGTCCAGCGCGGTTATCATCGGATGGATGACGGAGGAGAAGACGAAGCGCCGCACTCCGGCATTGGCCGCCGCCTCGACGAAGGAGCGTCCGACCTTCTGGGATTCGTCATGCGGATAGACGGGCGCGATATAATAGACGCCGCTCACGCCCCGCAGCGCCGCCTCCACGCTCGCCGGATCGCGCAGGTCGCCGATCGCATATTCGCTCGCACCGCGCTGGAGCGCCAGCTCGCCGCGCTCGGTGCTGCGGACGAACCCCCGGACCCGCGCGCCGCGCTCGGCCAGCATCGGCACGACCAGCCCGGCATGATGCCCGGCGGCGCCGACTACGAGGATCGTCCCATTGGTATCGGACATTCTTCTCTCCCGGTAATATGGTTTGATTGGATGTGTTATGAAACGACTTGCGGCCTGCCCCGGTGGGACCATCCGATATGCGGCTTATAGAGGTGTTCAAAACTCTCCCCAGCCTGAATTGCATATGCAAATTATATGGCGAAGGGAGTCGTGTCAATCAATTCCGCTGGTCGTCCGCGCTTTTTGGGTGGAAAAGCCGCGATGCTGCCATGGAGTCGCGCGGAATGCCTCTTATGGGGATCGGCGGCGGGATCGGCCCGCGCGCCGGTCGCCCCGCCCGGCTTCGCTCGGCCGGGCGGGAAGGAAGATCAATGCTGCGGGGCGGCGTTGATGAGCTCGTAAAGCTGGCCGAACTGTCCCGTCGCCTCGGCCTCGCGCAGCGGCTTGACGGCATCGACCAATATCTCCTCGACGTCCGGCTGGTCGCGCAGGATGGCCATCACCTCGCCGATGAAGTCGTCGAGCGGCAGGGTCGGCGGACCGTTCTCGTCCACCGGCATCAAATTGGTCGCGACCGCAGGCGGCGCAAGCTCGATCACCTGAAGGGCGGTGCCGGCCAGCTGGCGGCGCAGCGACCGGGTATAGGAGTGGATCGCCGCCTTGGTCGCGCAATAGGTCGGCACCATGTTGAACGGCACGAACGCCAGCCCGGAAGAAACGTTGATGATCGCCCCGCGCGGCTGCTTGCGCAGATGGGGCAGCAGCGCGGCGGCCAGCCGGATCGGCCCCAGCAGGTTGATCGCGACCTGCTCCTCCGCGCCGCTCAGGTCGCAGGGCTCCTCCAGCAGGTTTTCCACCCGCATGATGCCCGCATTGTTCACCAGCACGTTGAGATCGGGATAGCGGCGCTTCACCTCATCGGCGAAGGCGGCGATGCTGGCCGCGTCGCCCATGTCGACCACATGCCAGCTCATGCCGGGATGGGCGCCGGCCACCCTGGCGAGCGCATCGGCGCGCCGCCCGGCGATAATGACCTTGTTGCCCGCCTCGTGCAGCGCGACCGCGAGGCCGTAGCCGATGCCGGAATTGCCGCCGGTGATGAGGACGGTGTTGCCTGTCAGTTCCATCTTCTGTTCCATTCCTTGTTATGTCGCCGGGCCGCTGCCCGGTGAGTTGGTTCGGGCGGGGCCGGTCAGGACGCGACGTGGCTCTCCAGCCCTTCGGGATAGCGCGACCCGGCGAAGGTGCCGGGGGCGAAGGCGTGGTCCAGCTCCGCCAGATCCTCCGGCGAGAGCGCCACGTCGAGCGCGCCGAGATTTTCGGGCAGGCGCGACCTGTTGCTCATGCCGACCAGCGGAATGAGGTCCTCGCCCTGCGCCAGCACCCAGGCGATGGCGATCTGCGCGGGTGTCGCGCCCTTGCGCTCCGCGATGGCGCGCAGGGCCTCCACCGCCGCGATGTTCCTGTGCAGATTTTCGCCCTGAAAGCGGGGGAAGATGCGGCGGATGTCGTCGGCGGGCAGTTCCGCCGGGAGCGCCCCGGTCAGCAGCCCCTGCGTCACCACGCTATAGGGCACGATGCCGATGCCCAGTTCGCGCGCTACGGGAAGGATTTCCGGCTCGATGAACCGGCTCGCCAGCGAATATTCGATTTCGAGCGCGGTGACCGGGTGCACCGCATGGGCGCGGCGCAGCTGGTCGGCATTATATTCCGACACGCCCAGATAGCGCACCTTCCCTTCCTTGATGAGGTCGGCGACGGCGCCGATCGTGTCCTCGACCGGCACGGCGGGGTCGATGCGCGAGGGCTGGTAGAGGTCGATTTCGTCGACGCCGAGGCGCTGGAGCGAATAGGCGCAGAAATTCCTGATCGCCTTGGGGCGGGCGTCGAAGCCGAGGAACTGCCCGTCGGGCGCGCGCATCGCGCCGAATTTGACCGACAGGAACGCCTTGTCGCGGCGGCCGCGCAGCGCCTCGCCCACCAGCATCTCGTTCGCGCCCATCGTGTAGAAATCGCCGGTGTTGAGCAGGCTCACGCCCGCGTCCAGCGCGGCGTGGATCGTCGCTATGCCTTCATCCTTCCCGGTCCAGCCCTGCTGCGCCGTCAACGGCGTCATGCGCATGCAGCCGAGGCCGATCGCGGACAGTTCCGGCCCGTCGGCACCCAGTTTCCTCATCTTCATCGTCATTCTCCTCGCTGGGCGCAGGCGCGCGTCGCCGCTCCCGGCCCGCGAAGGCCGGTCCGGCGCGGTCGGCGCTGCCCTGTCGCTGGTCGCTTAGGGTTCAGGCGCCCGCGAAGGCGTCCTGCTCCGCGACTTCATAATTGTGGACGAAATCCTGCGGCACGTCCGGGCCCCAGCTGGCGAGGCTGTCCTCCAGATCGTAGTTGGTCGGCGTCCACAGCGCATAGTCGTCGATATAGTCGATGTCGGAATAATATTCGAACCAGCTGCCCCACGGGTCCTGAATATAGTGGAAGAAGTTGGAGCCGATGGTGTGGCGGCCGAAGCCCCAGTCGCCGCGCCCGGCCTTCCTGAGCAGCGCGCGGCCGCCCCGGCCCACCTCGTCGGGGTCGGCGACCTGAAAGCTCGCATGGTGGAAGCCGATGCCGGGCGACTTGGCGAAGGCGATCACATGATGGTCGCTGTCCTTGCGCGCGCAGGTGAAGGCGATGATGTCCTGCGACCGGTCGGCCAGCCCCATGCCCAGCGCGCCGGTGACGAATTCGACGCTTTTCGGCACGTCCGGGCTGAACAGCAGCACATGGCCGAGCCGAAGCGGCCTGGCCGGCGGATAGGCCTTGCCGGGCAGGATCGCCGAGCGGCGCGTGCGCACCACCCGGCCCGGCTCGTTGATCGCGAACGCGGCCGCCGCCGGGGCCAGCTCCGGATCAGGCGCCCGCTCGATCAGGTGGAAGAGCATGCCGTGCGGGTCGCGCACCCACAGGCCCCCGCTCAGGCCCCCGCTCAGGCCCCCGTTCAGGCCCTCGCCGGAAAAGCCCTCCGGCGCGGGCACCACCTGCCCGCCATGGCCGGGAACCTGCGCGGCGATGGCGTCCAGCGCCTCGGCCCGCAGCGTCACATGGTGGAGCCGCTTGCGCCGATGGCCGCCCAGCAGCGTGATCGACGGGCGGTCCTGCCCGTCGCAGCGCAGCCGGGCGACGCTGCCGTCCACCTCCGCCAGCAGGCCCGCATCGGTGTAGAAGCGGATGCCCGGCTCGATATCCGGCACCTCCAGCGTGACCGACAATACGCCCAGAACGGCCATGGCGCTTCCTTCCCTCTTCAGGCTTTCGCGACGACGCGGTTTTCGATCGCGCCGATGCCGTCGATCTCGCAGCGCACGACATCGCCGGGTTGCAGGAACTGCTGCGGCTCCATGCCGACGCCGACGCCCTCCGGCGTGCCGGTCGCGATCAGGTCGCCCGGATCGAGCGTGAAGGCGGTGGAGAGATAGGCGATCTGCTGCCGCAGCGAATGGATCATGTTCGAGGTGTTGTTGGACTGGCGCACCTCGCCATTGACGATGCAGCGCAGGTCGAGCGCCTGCGGATCCGGCACTTCGTCGGCGGTGACGATCCACGGACCGATCGGCCCATGGGTGTCGAACGACTTGCCCATGGTGAAGGTCGACGAGTGGAACTGCCAGTCGCGCGCCGACACGTCGTTGGCGACCAGATAGCCGAACACATGGTCGAGCGCGTCGGCCTCGGCCACCTTCTTCGCCGTCTTGCCGATCACCGCGCCCAGCTCGACCTCATAGTCCAGCTTTTCGGTGACGCCGGGGTCGATATCGTCATAAGGGCCGGAAACGCACGTCGTCTGCTTGTTGAACCACACCTGATGGGCGGAGCGGGCGACGCCCAGCCGGTCGGCTTCCTCGAGATGCTTGCCGTAGTTCATGCCGATCGCCAGATATTTGCCCGGCCGCTCGATCGGCGCGAGCAATTCCACGTCGGCCAGCGCGAGCCCGCCCTGCGCGGTGGCGGCATGGTCGCGGATCTTCGCCAGCGCGGCCTCGCCGCCGGTGATGATGTCCAGCATCGTCGTGAAGCCGAGCCCGTCCAGCGGGATGACGCGGTCGCCCTCGACCACGCCCAGCGCGATGGAATTGCCTTGCTTGAACCTCGCCAGCTTCATGTATCGTTCCTTTATTTCTTCAAAGCACGGACCCCGCGTGGCCGCAGGGCTCTGCAGGTCTATCAGGCGGCGGCCAGCCATTCCAGTTCGCCGGCGCGCAGCTGCGATACCATTTCCGGCCGATCGATACCGGGAAGGTCATCGGTCACGGCAATGCCCAGATTGGCGAGATTGGCCGAGGTGTAGCGATAGCTGTCGCGATAGGCGGCGAGTTGCGCCTCGTCGAAAACGGGCTGCCTGTTGGGGTTGCGTCCGTGAATCTCGTCCTTCATGTAGAGGCAGCGCAGCCCGGCGATCAGCCAGCGGTCGCCGTCGCGCTGCGCCCGCCAGAACAGGCGGACGAAGCCTTCGAAGCTGATCTCCACCCCGTTCATCATCGAAAAGCTGCGCAGGATGCACGGCGTTTCGGATATCGCGCGATCCTTGCGGACATTGACGACCGGCGGGGTCATGATGTGGAAGTTGACCGACCCTTCGCGCACCGCCTTCCGGCTCTGCGCGACGAACTCGGCCCCGCTGCCACGAAACCACGACACCTCGACCACCGAGTCCGGATGATAGCAGGCCGCCATCTCGTCCCACTGGCGGTTGTCGCGGGCCAGCCGTTCGCGCAGGATGATATCCGCCACGTCGATCCGGTCAAAACGTTCCTGCTCGTGCATCAGTGCGTTACTCCTGTTCTGTATTCCTGTCGGGGCTGTCAGCCGGCCGTCATCGTCAGCACCGCCTTGATGACGCGGCCTTCCAGCGACGCGGCGCGGGCCTCGTTGATCTGGTCGAAGGTGAAGGACGACACCAGCTTTTCGATCGGCAGGCGACCCTTGCGGTACAGCTCGATCAGCCGGGGAATGGCCGTGCGCGGATTGGCGTCGCCCTGATTGGTGCCGACGATATGCAGGCCGCGCGCGACCACGTCGGTCACGTCGAAGCTCGCCCGCTCGCCCATCGCCGGGACGCCGATGACGACGCAGGTGCCGGTCGAGGCCAGCGCGGCGATGGCGGATTCGAGAGCGCCCCGGTTGCCGCTCGTCTCGATCGCGCCGTTGAGGCCGGCGCCGCCGGTCAGCCGCGCGATTTCGGCGGCGACATCCTGCCTGCTCGCGTCGATCACATCGGTGGCGCCCAGTTCCAGCGCGGAGGCGAGGCGTTGCGGATGCACGTCCACCGCGATGATCTGCGCCGCGCCGGTCAGCGCGAGGCCCATCAGCGCGGACATGCCGACCGCGCCCGCGCCGAACACCGCGACCCTGTCGCCATTGGCCGGGCGCAGCACGTCGGTCGCCGCGCACACCCCGGTCTGGATGCCGCAGCCGAGCGGCGCGAGGATGGTCGCCGGAATATCCTCCGGCACCGGGATCACCCCGCGCGCGGCGGTCGCGACATGGCGCGAGAAGGAGGACTGGCCGAAGAAATGGCTGTGGAGCGGTCGGCCTTCGCAGCACAGGCTGCTCGACCCGTCGCTGCGTCCGCCGCCGACCAGGTTGAGCACCGGCCATTCCCGGCAATAGCTCGGCCTGGCGTCGATGCAGGCAGGGCAATGGCCGCAGGAGGTGAAGGAGATGACGACCCGCTGGCCTATCTCCACATCGGTCACGCCCGCGCCCCTGTCCACCACATGGCCGACGCCCTCATGGCCGAGCACGCCGGGCAGCGGGAAGGGGATGCTGCCCGATTGCGCGGAGAGGTCCGCATGGCACATGCCGCAGGCTTCCAGTTCGACGACCACCTCGTCGGGCCGGGGCGCGGCGAGGGTGACGGTCCGGAGGACGAAGGGTTCGTTGGGCGCGGCCACGACCGCCGCCTGCGTTTCCCGCGCGCCGGGTTCTTCAGTGAGCATGGGGAATGAAGTCCTGCGTGATCTGCTTATATTCGAGGAATTCCTCGATCGAGGCGAGGCCGCCGAGACGGCCGGAGCCGCTGGCCTTGAAGCCGCCCTCCTCGAACTCCACCGCCAGATTGGCCCAGCTGTTGATCGAGATCAGCCCCGCGTGCAGGCGGCGGGCGACGCGGATCGGCCGGTCGACGTCGCGGCTCCACACGCAGGCGGACAGGCCGTATTCGCTGTCGTTGGCGAGCGCGATCGCTTCCTCCTCGGTATCGAACAGCTGAAGCGTCTGCACCGGGCCGAAAGTCTCGTCGCGGACGATGGAAAGGCCGGTGCCGTCCACCTCCAGCAGGCAGGGCAGGTAGAAGGCGCCCCCGGCCAGCGCCGGATCGTCCGGGCGCCCGCCGCGCACGATCGGTTTCGCGCCCGCCGCGATCGCCGCCTCGACCAGCGCATCGACGCGGTCCACCGCCGCCTTGTCGATCAGCGGGCCCATATGGCTCTGCGGGTCGGCGGCGGGGCCTGCCCGCACCGCGCGGAAGCGCTCGGCCAGCTTCGCGCGCAACGCGTCGGCGACGCCGCGCTGCACATAGATGCGGCTGCCGGTCATGCAGAACTGCCCGGCGAAGACGGTGCAGGATTTCTCCAGCACCGGCAGCACGGCGGAAAGGTCCGCGTCGTCGAAGATGAGGTGCGGCGTCTTGCCGCCCAGTTCGAGGCCGACCCGCTTCAGATGATCGGCGGCAGCGCGGGCGATGGCGCGCCCGGTCGCGGTGCTGCCGGTGAAGCTGATCGCGGGCACATGCGGCGAATCGACCAGCAGCTTCGCCCCGTCCGCGCCGGATTCGACGAAGATGTTGACGACGCCCTTGGGTATGTCCGCCACCGAGCCGACGATCTCGGCGATGAGCGCGGCGCTCTGCGCCGCCTGATGGGGCAGCTTGACCACCGCCGTGCACCCCGCCGCCAGCGCGGGCGCGAGCGCGCGGATGGTGAGATAGGCGGGCGAGTTCCACGGGATGATGAGGCCCGCTACGCCGACCGGCTCGCGGATCGACATCGACTGCTGGCCCGGCCGCGTCTCCATCACCCGGCCGAAATTATGCATGGCGAGGCCCGCTGCGAAGCGCAGCGCGCGCGGGATGAGCGAGGCCTCGAACGTCGCCTCGCCGCGCACCTTGCCGTTCTCGCGGCAGAGCGTGTCGATGACCTCCTGCAACCGCGCGTCATAGGCGTCGGCGAGATGGGAAAGGGCGGTCGCGCGCAGATAGTTGTCGTTGCGCCACGCGCTGGTCTCGAAGGTTTCGCGCGCCACGTCGATCGCGCGCTGCACGGTGGCGACGCTCGCCTCGCAATAGCGGCCGATGACCTCGCCCGTCGCCGGGTCGGTGCTGTCGCGCCATTCGCCGCCATGCACCCATTCCCCGGCGATCCACTGTCCCACGTCCCGCAAAGCCGTCATCCCGCATCCTCTCTGGCTGCCGCCGGGCTGCTTTCCCCGGCCGGTGAATCATCATTTTTCTGCATTGTCGCCGGATGGCCGGCCCAGTCATATTTGCAAACGCAAATGTCGTCAATTCGGCATCGGCAAAAGCCGGATCACGCCGCCGCCTCCAGCGGGGCGCAGCGGCCGTAGGAGCCGTTGCCGTAGAGGAGAGGGCGGATGTCCTCGCTCACCAGCGTCGATTCCACCTCGCCGATGAAGATGGAATGCGAGCCATATTGGATCGCGTCCTGCTTGCGGCAGAAGATGCTGGACTGCGCGTCGGCGATATAGGGCAGGCCATGCTCATCCTCCGCCCAGCTGCCGTGCAGGAACCGCTCCTCCGGCGCGAGCTTGCCGGAAAAGACGTTGGACAGCGCGACCTGCTCTTCCCGCAGCAGGTTGACGCAGAAGCGGTCCGTCTCCGCCAGCAGGTCGTGCAGCGAGCCGGAGCGGTTGACGCAGACGAGCAGCGAGGGCGGATCCATCGACAGCGAGGTGACGGCGGTGGCGGTTATGCCATGGCGCCGTCCCTGCCCGCTGGTGGAGATGATCGTGACGGTGGCGGCGAGTCGGCGCATGGCGTCACGAAAAGAGGCTTCCTGTTGATACATCATGGCGTATAATCCTCATCCGTTACATCAATTATTATTTGCAAATGCAAACCATGTCAATGTCCTTCCTTTCCCGCCTTGCGGCCTTCTTCAGGAGCCTTGTTTCGATGAGAGTTGATCCATGTACGCGTTGAACGAATCGCTGGCCTTCCTCCTCAATCGCGCGGGCGTCGCGGTCGCCAGCGCGTTTACGCAGGAACTCAAGGATTGCCGGCTGACCCTGCCGATGTGGCGGGTGCTGGCGGCGCTCTGGGGGACCGGCGAGCAGACGCTGAGCGGCCTTTCCGAGGTGATAAGCGTGGAGGTTTCTACCCTTTCCCGGCAGGTCAGCACGCTGGTGGAGCGGGAACTGGTCTATCGCCAGCAGTCCGGCGTCAACTGGCGCTCGGTCAATATCAGCCTCACCCCGGCGGGGCGCGCGCTGGTCGAGCGGATCCTGCCCTCGGTCACGCGGCATGAGGCGGCGGCGCTCGACGGCATCAGCCCGGCCGACGTGCGCAGGCTGAAGACGCTGCTCAACAAGATCTACACCAACCTCATCTCGCTGGACCAGGTCCACCCGCTGGATACGCAGGACGGCGACCGGAATCAGATTACGACTTGACTCATTTGCCAATGCAACTGATAACCGATCCATCGAAATGCTCGATGGAGAGGAATGATCGGCATGAGCAATGCAGCGAGGATCGTCGAAAGCGACCCTGTTTCCGGGCTATTCGCGGCGGCGGAAGATTTTGGCCGGCTCGCCCGTGAGCAGGCGTTGCGGATCGAGACGGATCGTCGCGTGCCGCAGGAACTGATCGAGCAATTCCGCGAGGCGGGGCTGTACCGGGTGCTGCAACCCCGGCTGTTCGGCGGCTATGAGGCCGGGTTCGAAGCCTTCGCCGGCATCGTGTCGCGCATCGCGCGGGGGGATGGGTCCGCCGGCTGGGTGTTCAGCGTGTGCGCCGTCCACCAATGGCTGATCGGCCTGTTTCCGGAGGAAGCGCAGGCGGATGTGTGGGGGAACAAGCGCGATGCGTTCGCGGCCGGATCCTATGCGCCGTCGGGCAAGGCGGTCGCCGTCGACGGCGGCTACCGGATGACGGGCGCATGGGGCTTCGCTTCGGGTTGCGACACGTCCGACTGGCTGCTGCTCGGCTCGATCTTCCCGTCCGACAAGGCGGGGGAGCCGCCCTTCGCGGGCTTTTTCCTGGTGCCGGCCAGCGATTACCGGATCGATCCCGACAGCTGGCAGGTGGCCGGGCTGGCGGGCACGGGCAGCCGCACCGTCTATCTGGACGATGTGTTCGTGCCCGCGCACCGGGTGCTGAGCTTCGCCGCGGGCACGTCGGGCGTGGCGCCGGGCGTGGCGGTCAACAGCAATCCGCTCTACCGCATCCCGTTCATGGCCTGCGTGCCCACCTGCCTCGTCGCGCCGACGCTCGGCATGGCGGAAGGGGCGTTCGACCTCTATCTGGAGGCGACCGGCAACCGCTCGACGCGCGGCGCGGTCGCCGGAGGCAACAGCCGGATGATCGAATTCGCGACGATCCAGATGCGCGTGGCCGAGGCCGCCGCCAGCATCGACGCGGCGCGCACCATCCTGATGCGCGACATCGCGGAGACGCAGGGCATCGCGGCATCCGGGCAGGACATCAGCCTCGACGTCCGCCTGCGCAACCGGCGCACCCATGCCTTCGCGGTCAGGCTGCTGGTGCAGGCGGTCGACGCGCTGTTCTATGGTTCGGGCGGCAATGCGCTCGATCTCAACCGCCCGCTCCAGCGCTTCTGGCGCGACATTCACGCGGCGGGCGTCCACATCAGCACCAACTGGGACGCGGTTTCGACCATGTACGGGCAGCATGTCCTCGGGCTGGAGCCGAAGGGGCAATATTGAGAGGGCGCCTGTCGAGGCCCCCATTTTGACGGGCGCCGTCGCGCGCTTCGTTTCCGGCTTTTTCCGGCGCGGGCAAACCGCCGCCATCAGGAGGGATCATGCAAGGCAAAATCGCCCTTGAGGAACATTTCGCGCTTCCAGAAACGCTGGAGGATTCCAGGGGGTTCTTCCCCGACACCATCTGGGACGAACTGCGCGCCCGCCTGCTCGACATTCAGGACCGGCGCCTGCGGGAGATGGACGAGAACGGCATCGAGCTGATGATCCTGTCGCTCAACGCCCCGACCATTCAGGCGATAGCCGACCCCGCCGCCGCGCGGGAACTGGCGCGGCGCGCCAACGATTATCTGGCCGAAGAGGTCGCGAAAAGGCCGGACCGGTTCCGCGGCTTCGCGGCGTTGCCCTTGCAGGACCCCGCCTTCGCCGCCGAGGAGATGGAGCGCTGCGTGCGCGACCTGGGCTTTGTCGGCGCGCTGGTGAACGGGTTCAGCCAGGTCGGCGACGAGGCGACCGTCACCTATTATGACGGGGCGGAATACCGGCCCTTCTGGCGCACGGTCGAGGCGCTCGGCGTGCCTTTCTACCTGCATCCTCGCAATCCGCTGCTGCCCCATGCGCGCATCTTCCAGGGGCATGAATGGCTGATGGGGCCGACCTGGGCCTTCGGGCAGGAAACGGCGGTGCATGCGCTGCGGCTGATCGGCTCCGGCCTGTTCGACGACTGCCCGAAGCTGCAATTCATTCTCGGCCATATGGGCGAGGGCCTGCCGTTCAGCATGTGGCGCATCGACAACCGCAACCGCTGGATGGACCTGCCCCCGACCTACAGGGCGCGGAGGCTGATCGGCGACTATTTCCGCGAGAATTTCCACCTGACGACCTCCGGCAATTTCCGCACCCCGGCGCTGGCCGACGCGATCGCGGAAATCGGCGTGGACCGCATCATGTTCTCGACCGACTGGCCGTTCGAAAATGTCGATCACGCCGCGAACTGGTTCGACGCCGCCGAGATATCCGACGCTGACAGGCGGAAGATCGGGCGGGATAATGCCCGCGCGCTGTTCGGGATCGAATAAGCGAAGGCAAGGCTTGCGTTGCCCTGCATTCGCTCATACATTTGAATTTGCAAATGGATAGGGCGGGCCTGAAAACCGCCCTGTAAGGAGAGTATCATGCCGACTCTGGAAACGGCTTCGGAACAGACGTCCGATGCCGCCGTGTCGCCGGTCAAGCTGGCGCATATCGTCCTTCGCACCGCCAGGTTCGAAGAACTGGTGAACTGGTACAAGGCGGTGCTCAACGCCAGGGTCGTCTATGACGACGGCGGCCTCGCCTTCCTGTGCTATGACGACGAGCATCACCGGGTCGCGGTGATCAATGTGCCGGGCGTGGGCCCGCAGCCCGAAGGCATAGCGGGCGTGCACCATTTCGCCTTCACCTATGCGGGCCTAGGCGATCTGCTGAAAAACTATATGCGGCTGAAGGATCTGGGCATCCTGCCGGTCTGGTCCGTCAATCACGGGCCGACGACCTCCATGTACTATGCCGACCCCGACCAGAACCAGGTCGAATTGCAGGTCGACAATTACGATACTGTGGAAGAGGCCGGGGAATTCATGTTCACGCCCGCCTTCAACACCAATCCCATCGGTGTCGATTTCGACCCGGAGGAATTGTACCGCCGATATCAGGCCGGCGAGGACGAAAGGGCGCTCAAGATGCGCCCCGCCAGCGGGCCGCGCGGGGTGGACGGCATCCGGTTGCGCTGAGCGGCCGCCGCGCCGCGCGCGGATGGATGATACCATGTTCGCACCCTCCCGGCCGGGACGGTGCAGATCGATCGGGGAGAAGAAGGACGATGTATATCCGCGCGGCATATTGGCTGGGCAGGCCGAAGCAGGGGCAGGAGGAAAGCTTCCGCGAGATTATTTCCGGTGAACTGGTGCCGACCATGCGCGGCTTTCCCGGCGTCAGCGGCGTCAAAATCCTGTGGCCGGAACAGCATGAGGACGGCGCCCCGCCGGTCTATTGCCAGGTTCTGGTCGAATTCGCCGACGAGGCGGGCCGCACGGCGATGATGACCTCGCCGGAACGCACGGCGCTGCGCCCGCGCGTGCTGGACGCGGCGGGCCTGTTCGACGGCGTGCTGGCCCATATCGATTTCGAGGTGAAGTGACATGACCGTGATCGACCGGACCGCGCTCGACAGGCTGTTCTACGAAGCCCGCTCCCAGAATGGCTGGCAGGCGGGCGAGGTCGGCGACGACCAGCTGAAGGCCGCCTATGAAATCGCCAAATGGGGTCCGACCTCGATGAACACCCAGCCGATGCGGCTGCTGTTCCTGCGCTCGGCAGAGGCGAAGGAGAGGCTGCGCCCCGCCATGTCGCCCGGCAATGTCGACAAGGTGATGACCGCGCCGGTCGTCGCGCTGATCGCCTTCGACGAGGCCTTTTACGAGCAGCTGCCCAAGGTGTTCCCGCACAACCCCGACGCGCGGGCCGTGTTCGCGGGCAACGAACCGCTGATCAAGGGCACCGCGTTCCGCAACGGCACGTTGCAGGCGGCCTATTTCCTGCTCGCGCTGCGCGCGGTCGGCCTCGACGCGGGGCCGATGTCGGGCTTCGACCCGGCGAAGGTGCAGGAGGAATTCTTCGCGGGCACGACGCTGCGGATCAACTTCATCTGCGGCATCGGCCATGGCGACCCGGACAAGGTCTACAACCGGTCGCCGCGGCTGGATTTCGAGGAAGTGGCCAGCTTCCTCTAGGGGCGCGGCGGCAAGAAGGACAGGCATATGGCGCAACAGGATCTGCAAGACCGCACCGCGATCGACACCCTCATCCAGTTCGAGCGCACCGCGCGCGACACCGGGCAATGGGATGTGATGGCGCAATGCTATCATCCCGATTCCCTCGTCGAGGTGTCGTGGTTTCAGGGCTCCGGCAAGGAATTCGCGGAGCGCAGCAGCCAGATCGCCGGCGGCAAGGTCTATACCTTCCACCAGATGAGCCCCGCCGCCGTGACGGTGCGGGGCGACCGGGCGCTGGCGGAAACCGGATGCTGCATCCACGCGCTCAGCGATCTGGACGGGGTGGAGATCGACCTTACCAGCCACACCCGGCTGCTCTGGCGTGCGGTGCGGGAAGGGGGCGAATGGCTGCTCTTCGGCATGCGGGCCTATTATATCAGCGACACGATCGTGCCCATCAATCCCGGCCAGCCGCTGGTGATCGATCAGGATATGTTCGGCGGCATGCGCAAATCCTATCGCTGCATCGCCTATTCGATGGCGCGGGCGGGCTTCGCGGTGCGGGACGACCTGCCCGGCATCGACCGGCCGGAAACGGTGGCGGCGCTGCGGGTGCAGGAACAACAATGGCTGGCCGAGGGCTGAAGCCTGTCAGGAGAATGGATATGAGCACTCCAGCGCGGCTGGCATCCGGCCAGGAGGACGAACTGTTCCGCAAGCTGACGGTCGGCACGCTCGATTGCGTCGCGCTGAGCGACGGCTATGTCGAAGGCCCCCTCAGCATAGCGGCGCCCGAAATCGCCGAGGACGAGCTGAAGGGCTTCCTTGCCGACCATGGCCAGAACACCGATCGGAACCGCACGACCATCACCTGCCTGCTGGTCCGCGACTATCGCGGCGAGGACGTGCTGGTCGATTCCGGCATCGGCACGCTGCCCGGTCCGGACAGCCTGCCCATCGCGACGGCGGGCCGCCTGCCCAGGGCGCTGGCCGCCGCCGGGATCGATCCGGCGTCGATCAGGACGATCCTCATCTCCCACATCCATCCCGACCATATCGGCGGGCTGTTCGATAACGACGACCGGCCGCTGTTTCCCAATGCCCGCTATCATGTCAGCCAGGAAGAGGTCGATTTCTGGGGGCGGGAGCCCGACCTCAGCGGCACGCTGATGCCGCCGCCGATGCGGGTGGAAACCATATGGGCGGCCCAGCGCTTCCTCGCTCTCGGCAAGGACCGGCTGGTGATCTTCCGCGCGGGGGAAGAGGCGATGCCGGGGGTGGGGACCATATTGCTCGACGGGCATACGCCGGGGCAGGTGGGCTTCCTGTTCGACGCGGGCGACGACAAGCTGTTCTACACCGCCGATGCCGCGGGCAATCGCTATATCTCGGTCGAGCGCCCGGACTGGCGCTTCTCGTTCGATACCGATGCGCCGCTGGCGATCGCCACGCGCAAGCGGCTGATCGATCTGGCGATCGAGACCGGCTGGTCGATGTTCACGCCCCATTTCACCTGGCCCGCGCTGGGCCGGATGACGCGGCAGGACGGTCTGGCGGTCTGGCGGCCGAGCTGAGCCGCCATGGCCGCGTCCGACATGGGGAGGGACGGCGCGAGGCTATCAAGGGCGCGATGGCCGCATCCCTGCTGGCGCTGCTGCCGGAGCAGGCCGGCGGGACGGTTTCAGCAGGAGGAGCAGGCAGAATGGCGTCATCGGATCAGGATATTTTCAGCCGCCTGAAGGACCCTGCCGGGGTGCTCGACCGCTATGCGGTCAGCGAGGTGCTGATGCGCGAGCGGCTGGCGCGCGAAATCGGTGATTTCGACGAGGAGGACGCCTGCTTCCTGCCCGATGCGACGGTCGAGGTGTCGTGGTTCAAGGGCAGCGCCGCCGATTTCGTCGATGCCGGGCGCAAGGCTGCGGCGGCGGGCCGCCGCGCGGCGGTCTATTTCGATTCGATGAGCCCCGCCGTGGCGAAGGTGAACGGCGACCGCGCGATCGCGGACGCGTCCTGCGCGGTCCACAGCTTCCTGCCGCTCGGCGGCGTCGAGGCGGCAATGACGAGCTATACACGGCTGCTCTACCGGGTGCGGCGGGTCGATGGCGAATGGCGCATCGCCGCGCTGCGCGGCATCTACATCCGTGATGAGCTGCAAGCGTGCAACCCGGTGCAGATACCGGAGATAGACGAACGGAAGCTGAACGGCTTCCGCCCGTCCTACCGCCATCTGAGCTACATTCTCGAAGCGCAGGGGCGCCCGCTGCGGGACGACCTGCCCGGCGTCGACCGGCCCGAAACGGCGGCGGCGCTGCGCGCGGCCGACCGGGACTGGCTGGCGGGCGGCGCGGGCTGAGCGCTCTTCGCCGCCGCGCCCCGGCCCGGCTTCCGTCCGGCCGCACGCTTTATAACTTGCAACTGCAAACAATGCGGCATAGGATCGGCGCGGAAACGAAAAAGGCGAGGAGAGACGAGGGTGACGGATTCTGTCTGGAAGGATGAAGGGGATCAGGGCGCGGCCGGTTCCGGCGAGCGGGATCCCCGGCCTGCGCTGCTCACCTCGCCGATGAGCCTCGCGCAGAAGATCGGCATCGCGATGACGCTGCTGATCACCGCCGCCGACGGCTTCGATATCCTCGCCGCCAGCTTCGCGGCGCCGGGCATCATGGCGGAATGGAAGGTCACCCACGCGACCATCGGCATCATCCTGGCGATGAACCTCGTCGGCATGGGGCTGGGCGCGCTGCTCATCTCGCCGCTGGCCGACCGGATCGGGCGGCGGCGCACCATCCTGCCCTGCCTGCTGCTGGTTTCCGCCGCGATGCTGCTGTCCTGCCTGACCACCGGGCCGGTGGAACTGGCTGCGCTGCGTCTGGTGACCGGCCTCGGCATCGGCGGCATGGCGGCGCCGACGCTGTCGCTGGCGACCGAATATGCGAACCTCAAGAGCCGACCGCTCGCGGCGGCGGTGATATCGATCGGCATGCCGCTGGGCGGCATGTTCGGCGGGGCGACCGCATCCTGGCTGCTGCAAAGCCACGACTGGCGCGCGGTGTTCATCGCCGCCGGACTCATCACCCTGTCCCTCGGCGTCGCGGCGACGGCGCTGCTGCCGGAATCGGTGGACTATCTGATGAGCCGGGGCGGTGAGCGCAACCTCGCCACGCTCAATCGGGTGCTGCGCCGCTTCGGCCAGCCGCCGCTCAGCCACCTGCCCGCCAGCGCGGCGCGCGAGGCCGCCGACGGCGGCCGGCAGGGCAAGCGCAGCGGCGGCCCCGCGATCTTCGCGCGCGGGCTGCGCGCGACGACGATCGCGATGATCGTCATCAACTTCACCCAGATGATGACGATCTTCTATTTCATGAGTTGGCTGCCGCAGATGGTCGCGGACATGAAATTCTCCGGCGCCGATGCGGCGGGGGTCAGCATCTATCAGAACATGTTCGGCATCGTCGGCGCGGTCGGGGTCGGCCTGCTGGGGCGGCGCCTGCCGATCGTGCCGCTGGCGCTGACGATGATGGCGGGAACGGCGTTCGCGATCATCCTCTTCACGCTGCTGCCCGCCAACCTCGCCCTGCTGAAGGTGGGCGCGGGCTTCGAGGGGCTGATGGCGCTGGGCTGCTCGGCGGCGATCTACGGGGTGATGGCGCGGGCCTTCCCGACCGCCAACCGCTCGACCGGCATCGGCATCGCCTATGCCTTCGGTAGATTGGGCAGCGTGGCGGCGGCGGTGGTGCCGGGCGTGCTGTTCACCGGCGGCTGGTCGGCGGTCGCCGTCGCGCTCGTGATGTCGATCGGCTCTGTGGTGGCGATCTCGGCCCTGCTGTGGTGGCGCGCGGACAGCGGCCACCGGCTGAAGGCGGCCGAGCCGGTGCCGAGCCCCGCTTGAGGAAAGCGGGCATAAATTTGCCGTTTAGGAAAAAATTGCACAATACGCAAATTTATACTGGATTTTGAATCGGGAACGGATCATAAAAGCCGTGCGATCGAAGCGGGAGAAGGGCGCGATGCGGCCCGCCGCGCGGACACGGCACACTATCCGTCCGAAACATATCGCGGGGATGGCGGACGCCGTCCACCGGCGAGGGCGAGGCGGAGACAAGCGGGCATGAACGCCAGGCGGCCGCAAGGGCCATGAATGAATTGAGAGGGAAAGGCTATGAAAATGATCGCTGATGCGCTGATCGATCGCGCCCGCGCGCTGGCCGCGGAGATAAGGGAGCGCGGCGTCGAAATCGATTCCGCAAGCAAATTGCCGGACGATATCGTCCGGCAATATATCGACCTCGATCTGGTCTCGGTGCTCACGCCCCGCATGTTCGGCGGCAGCGAGCTGGGGCTGGAGACGGCCTGCGACATCATCAAAATCATCGCGGCGGAGGATCTGGGCGCGGCCTGGGTGCTGGCCTTCTACATCGGCCACAACTGGATCCACTGCCAGTTCCCCGAAGAGGCGCAGCGCGAGATCTACGCCAACGGCCCGTCGCCCTGCACCGCGGGCGTGCTGGCGCCGACGCTGAAGCTGCGCGCGGTCGACGGCGGCTATCGCGTCAGCGGCCGCAACGGGTGGAATTCCGGCGCGCCGCACGCCCAATGGATCATGGGCACGGGCATGGTGGTCGAAGGCGACGGGCCGAAGGGGCCGATCAGCTTCATCGTGCCGGTCGGCGACGTGGAGGTGATCGACACCTGGGACGTGCAGGGCATGCGCGCCTCTGGAAGCTGGGACGTGGTCTATGACGACGTATTCATCCCCGCGCACCGGACGGTCGCCACCGCCAGCCTGTTCAGCGGGGACACGCCGGGGTCCAGGCTCCACGCCAATTCCCTCTACGGACGCCCGCTGACCCTCGTGACCTTCACCTATTCGCTGGCGCCGTTCATCGGCGCGCTGCGCGGGGTGGTCGACGATTTCCTCAACACCACGCGCGTGCGCGTCGGCACCAATGACGGCAAGGCGGTCAATCAGAAGCCGACCGCGCATATGCGCGCCGGGCGGGGCGAGAGCAGCTATGCCACCGCGCAGGTGCTGTTCGCGGACCTGATGCGGCTGGCGCTCTCGCCGGAGGCCGCGACGATGGGCATCGAGGGGCGGATCGAGTTCAAGGCGCGCAGCGCGGCGCTGGTCGGCCATTGCAAGGAAGCGGTCAACGATCTGGTGGCCGGATCGGGCGCCAACGCCTTCCGCACCTCTTCCATCATGCAGCGGGCGTTCCGCAACGTGAACATGATCGGCGTGCACGCCTTCTTCGACAATGATTCCTCGATGGAAGGCTATGGCCGCATGCTGCTGGGGCTCGAACCCAATGTAGCCGTCTGACCTTTTCTTCCGCCGCGACGGCCGACGGGGCGTCGCGGCAGGCAACCAACGCATATCATCGCAATGCATATCATGGCGAGACAGGCCGGCAGGCCGCCGCCGGGCGCCTTCGCGCGCCCTGAGAAGGCAGGAGGATAGACATGAAGAGCTGGAAGGACGACCCGCGCGCGGCGACCAATCCGCTGTTTAACGGAAACCGCCTCAAGCTGGGATTGTTCGGGCTGAACGCGGGACATCTCATAATGTCCCTCGCGCCCGATCGCTATATCGCCGACTGGAACCGGTGCGACGCGGCGGTCGGCATGGCCGACGCGCTGGGGCTGGAGGTCGCGGTGTCGCTGATGGGCTGGGAACCGAGGCCGGAGCTGGAGCCCTTCACCTGGGCCACGGCGCTGGCCGCGCGCCATGCCCATCCCGCGATGGTCGCGACGATGCATGTGCAGCTGAACCACCCCGTCTTCGTCGCCAAGGCGGCGGCGACCGGGGACCGGGTCAGCGGCGGGCGGTTCGCGCTCAACCTCGTGGCCGGGGCCAATCCGGCGACGTTCGGGGCGTTCGGCGTCGCGCTGGAGGATCATGAAACGCGCTATGCCCATGCGCGCGAATGGCTCGACCTGCTCAGGCGCCTGTGGACGGCGGAGGAGCCGTTCGATTTCGAGGGCCGCTTCTACAAGGCGGACGGCGTGCTCTCGCTGCCCAAGCCCATCCAGCATTTTCCCGCGATCATGAATGCGGGGACATCGGCCAGGGGCCGCGAATTCGCCTGCGAGCATGCCGACATCGTCTTCACCCACATCTCCGCCGACCTCGCCGAGGCCCGGACGCAGATCGCCGATTACAAGCGCTATGCGCGCGAGACATTCGACCGCGAGGTCCAGATCTGGACCCATGGCTATACGGTGATCCGCGAAACGCAGCGGGAGGCGGAGGATTTCCTGAACTATTATGCGGTCGAGCATGCCGACCGTGCGCGCGTCGAGCATTTCGTCACGACCCTCGGCGCGACGGCGCAGTCGATGAGCGCGGAGGAGCGCTGGAAATTCGATCGCAACTGGGCGGCGGGCGGCGGCTTCGGCGTGGTGGGCTCGATGGAGCGCGTCGCCGAACTCCTCGTCGCCCTGTCGGACGCCGGGCTGGACGGCATATTGCTCAACACGATCGAGCCGGAAACCATGCTGGATCATCTGGGGCGGGGCGTGCTGCCCCGGCTGGAGGCCGCCGGCGTGCGCGCGCCGCACTGCCCCGGCGACCGCGCCTGCTCCGCGCAGGTTTTGGAAGAGATGGATTTTACATTGCAAATGAACAAACGGTTCGAAAATTCAAGGAGAAGGGGACAATGAAGGATTTTTCGCAGACGGCCAGCTGCATCGCCATCGCTCTGATGGGCCTGTCCGCGCCCGTCGCCGCCTCGGCGCAATCGACGGCCCAGCCTGCGCCGGAGGCCGAGGCGTCCGGCGGCATCGCCGACATCATCGTCACCGCCGAGCGCCGCGAGCAGAATGTCCAGAAGGCGCCGCTGACCATTCAGGTGATCGGCGGGGACGATCTGTCGAAGGCGGGCATCACCGACACCGCCAGCCTCCAGAAGATGACCAGCGGCCTTCAGATCGGCGCGAACGGCGCGTCCACGCAGGTGTTCCTGCGCGGCGTGGGCAGCTTCGCCGCCGGCACGCTGACCAGCCCCGGCGTCGCTTTCAACGTCGACGGCATCTATGTCGGCCGCCCCGAAGGCACCAGCGGCAATTTCTACGATATCGCCCGCGTCGAGGTGCTGAAGGGGCCGCAGGGCACGCTCTACGGCCGCAACGCCACCGGCGGCGCGATCAACGTCATCACCAACGAGCCGCGCCTGGGCGCGCGCACGGCGGAGATGAACTTCGAGGGCGGCAACTACAACCTGCTGCACGCATCGGGCGCGGTCAACCTGCCCATCGGCGATACGGCGGCGATCCGGGGCGCGTTCAACATCATCAACCGCGACGGCTATCTGTCCGACGGGCAGAATGACGATGTGCAGCAGGCCGCGCGCCTGCGCTTCAAATGGGAACCCTCGCCCGATCTGACGCTGCTGCTCAACGCCGATTATTCGCATGTCGGCGGCCGGGGCGGCGATTATGTCTATCTGCCCCGCCGTCCCGGCGCCAGCCCCTATGAATCGATGACGACGCCGGAAGCCAATGCCTATATGCACGCCTTCGGCCCCGGCGGCGCGGTGGTCTACGATGCGCTCAACGACAATTACAGCGACACCACGCTCTACAACTTCAGCGCCCAGCTCGATTACCGGATGCCGTTCGCGACGCTGACGATCATTCCGGCCTATCGCTATGTCGACGCCAACTACATCATCCACTTCACCACGACGCTGGAAAATCGCAGCGTGATCAAGCAGAAGACGCTGGAAGTGCGCCTCGGCAACAGTTCGCGCGCGCTGACCTGGGTGCTGGGCGGCTATGCCTATCGCGACAGTTCGGAGAACGGCACCGTTTCGGTCCGGTCGGCGCCTTTCATGGACAATCTGATCACCGTCACGCCCAAGTCGACCTCCTATGCGGCGTTCGGGCAGGCGACGCTGACCCTCACCGACGGGCTGCGCCTGATCGGCGGCCTGCGCTACACGCATGAGAAGAAGTCGCTCTACGGCAACACCTTCAGCCGCGTCTCGCAGTCGACGCTCTACCGGTTCGACGGCGAGCAGAGCTTCAACAATGTCTCGTACAAGGTCGGCGCGGAATTCGACCTCGCCCCCAACAGCCTGCTCTATGCGACCTACAGTACCGGCTATAAATCGGGCGGCTTCTCACAGATCGCCGCGCCCAACAGCTATGGCGCGGAAAAGCTGCGCGCGTTCGAGGCAGGGGTGAAGAACCGCTTCCTCAACAACCGGGTGCAGGTGAACCTGAGCGGGTTCCACTGGAAATACAAGGATATCCAGGATTCCCGCCCCGGCTTCGATTCCGCCGGCAACCTCAGCCTCATCACCTTCAACTCGGGCGACGCGACCATCTATGGCGGCACCGCGGACATCGTGCTGAAGCCTACCCAGGCCGATACGATCAGCCTGTCGGGCGAATATGCGCATTCCGAATATGACCAGTTCGCCTATCTGACGCCGCAGGGCTTCTTCAATCCGATCTCGACCGGCTGCGCGGTGTCCGGGCCCTATGCGCCGGGCGCGGCGCTGCCGATGCGGGCGAGCGGCCAGACGGTGAACGGCGGCCCGCTGCCGGTGTTCCTCAGCAACTGTGCCGGGTTCCAGGTCGCGCGCGTGCCGAAATGGTCGGGCACGGCGGCCTATGCGCATGATTTCACGCTGGCCAACGGCGCGACCGTCACCGCCGACGCGAGCGTGAACTTCGCCAGCGCCCGCTGGCTGACCATCGACTTCATCGACGCGGAGCGGGACGGCGCCTATGCGGTGGTCAACGCCAACCTGACCTATTCGGCACCGGGCGACCGCTGGTCGGTGGGGCTGTTCGGCCGCAACCTCAACAAGGCGGTCTATTATACCGGCGGCATCCAGTCCGGCTCTGTCGCAGGGCTGGTCGCGGCGAACATCGGCGCGCCGCGCACCTACGGCATCCGCGCGAACTTCAAGTTCGGCGGCTGATAAGGTGGGGCCGGCCGCGGAACATGGCCGCGATCGGCCCCTCTTTTTCCGGCTGACCGGTTTGGAACGGTTAGCCGACATAGCCCAACCGTCATGCTGAACTCGTTTCAGCATCCATCAAGCGCCACAGGCCGATGATCGATCTGGCGAAATGGACCCTGAACCAAGTTCGGGGTGACGGTAAAGGCTAGGTCAGCCTCGGTCGGACGCAGACGTCCGACCAGAGCTTCCTTGCACGGGTTTTCCCCCGCCCGCCTCAGCGCAGCGGGATGCTGTCCACGCCGCGCGGGCCGCTGGCCGGGCGGAGCTTCACGCTGGCTTCGGCCTCGCCCGCCGCCAGCCGCCGCCGCAGCTCGGCGGGGTCGAAATCGACGCCGATCGGGTTGGTCGCGAAGGCCTCGGTGAACATGAATTCGCCCGCTTCCTCCACCGTGTCGTAATTGTCGACCTGGAATTCCAGCTGGTTGCCGTCGGGATCGGCATAATAGATGGACGTGGTCGGCCCGTGGTTGACGCACCACACCGGCTCTATCCCCTGTTCGGCCAGCCGCGCATGGTTGTCGAGCAGCTGGTGCAGGTTTTCATAGGTGAATGCGATATGGTGGACGCCGGCCGCCCCGGCGGGCTGGTCCGCGAGGCCGGGTATGTTGATGAACGCGACCCGGTGGTGCTCGTCGTCATAGCAGAGGAAGGCGATGCCGTCGTCGGCATAGGCGATATGGGCGCCCAGCGCCGTCGAATACCAGTCGATCATCTCCCGGAACCGCGACG
Source organism: Sphingobium jiangsuense (assembly GCF_014196495.1). Lineage (GTDB taxonomy): Bacteria > Pseudomonadota > Alphaproteobacteria > Sphingomonadales > Sphingomonadaceae > Sphingobium > Sphingobium jiangsuense. Next base: position 8,394 of record NZ_JACIDT010000021.1, on the reverse strand, counting down.
TCCTCAGCACGATATGGGCGAGCTTGATCGGGGAGGTGATGGCGCCCGTTGCCGGGGGCGCCGTCGTGGCGGTGTCTGCTGCGGTCATGCATCTTTCTCCTGTTGGCCGGGGTCCGGCAAATCCGGGGAAAGTTTATGAACCCTTCGCGCGGATAACTCACGATGCGGCTTTTCCCGCTGGGATATCATTTCGGTATCAATGACGCAGGAATCTGCCCGCTCGATGATTGCGGCCCTGCAATCATTCGGGACAGAAAATTTCGCGAATTGACCTGTATGGGATGGTTTATGCCAATATCCGCCGCCATCATGGCGCAATTCGCAAGGATTCCCGCCCCGTCCCGCACTATGATGGCTGCATCGCAAGCGGAGCGCGGGCATGAACGGATTGAGTGGTGCTGAAATATTGGTGCGGACCCTTCAGGATCTGGGGGTGGAGGTCATTTTCGGCTATCCCGGCGGCGCCGTGCTGCCCATTTACGACGAGCTGCTGAACCAGGACCGTATCCGCCATATTCTCGTCCGGCATGAGGCCGGGGCGGTGCACGCGGCGGAGGGCTATGCGCGCTCGACCGGCAAGCCGGGCGTGGTATTGGTGACGTCCGGGCCGGGTGTGACCAATACCGTCACCGGACTGACCGACGCGATGATGGATTCGATCCCGATCGTAGTGATCTCCGGGCAGGTGGCGACGCATCTGCTCGGCACCGACGCCTTTCAGGAATGCGACACGATCGGCATCACCCGCCATTGCACCAAGCATAATTATCTCGTCAAATCGGCCGACAGCCTCGGCCCGGTGATCCGCGAGGCGTTCCATATCGCCGCGACCGGGCGGCCCGGCCCGGTGCTGGTCGACGTGCCCAAGGACGTGCAGGTCCGCCGCGCGGCCTTTCCCGCGCCAATGGCCGATCCGCCGGTGCCGCCCTCCTACCATCCCGCAGGCGACGCCGACCCCGCGCAGATCGAGACCGCGGTGGCGCTGATCGCGGCGGCGGAGCGGCCCATCCTCTATACCGGCGGCGGCGTCATCAACGCCGGGCCGGAGGCGAGCCGCGACCTGCGCGAGCTGGTCGAACTGACCGGCGCGCCCGTCACCTCGACGCTGATGGGCCTGGGCGCCTTCCCGTCTTCCTCGCCGCAATGGCTGGGGATGCTGGGCATGCACGGCACCTATGAGGCGAACATGGCGATGAACCGGGCCGACCTGATCGTCGCCATCGGCGCGCGCTTCGACGATCGCGTGACCGGGCGGCTGGACGCGTTCAGCCCGCATTCGCGCAAGATCCACATCGATGCCGATCGCAGCCAGATCGGCAAGAACGTGCCGGTCGACCTCGGCATCGTCGCCGACGCCGGGCGCGCGATGGAGGCGATCGTCGCCGCATGGCGGCGGCAGGGGTGCGAGGCCGCCGATACCGGGGCGTGGTGGGACAGCATCGCCGCCTGGCGGGGACGCGACTGCCTCGCCTTCGAGGAGCGGCGGGACGCGATCGCGCCGCAACAGGCGCTGCGTGCCTTGTGGAGCGCCGCGCGGGACCGCGCGCCCATCGTCACCACCGATGTGGGACAGCATCAGATGTGGGCGGCGCAGCATCTGGGCATCGACGCGCCCAACCGCTGGCTCACCAGCGGCGGGCTGGGCACCATGGGCTATGGCCTGCCCGCGGCGATCGGCGCGCAGGTCGGCAACCCCGGCGCGCTGGTCGTCACCGTCACCGGCGACGCCTCGTTCCAGATGAACATGCAGGAAATGGCCACCGCCACCCAATATCGCCTGCCGGTCAAGGTCTTCATGCTGAACAACCAGTATCTGGGCATGGTGCGGCAGTTGCAGGATGTCGGCTATGACGGGCGCTATGCGGAAAGCTATTCCGATTCCCTGCCCGATTTCATGGCGGTGGCGGAGGCCTATGGGTGGAAGGGCATCACCGTCACCGATCCGGGCGACCTCGACGGGGCGATCGCCGCCATGCTCGCCGCCGACGGGCCGGTGCTGGTCGATTGCCATGTGACGCGGCTCGACAATTGCTATCCGATGATCCCCGGCGGCGCGGGCCATACCGAAATGCTGCTGGGGCCGGACAGGCGGACCGTCGACATGGAGCGGCTGGACAGCACGCTGGTGTGATCCTCCTCCCTCTGCCCTGCCGGGTCGCCGGGCAGAGGGATCACATGGCTGATGCAGCGGGCCTTCCTTCCTTCTTGCTCTCGCCACGCGGGGCCTTGCGAGGCTATGCCGGGTGCAGGAGCCGACAGGGGAAGGACAACATCATGGGCATGAAATGGCTCAAGTCGACGGAATGCCTCAGCTTCGAGGTCGGGGACAATGTGGCGCGCATCACGCTCAACCGCCCCGACAAGCGCAACGCGCTGTCCGCCCTGACGCTGCGTGAGCTGCATCAGGCGCTGCTGGAGGCCGACGACAGGCGGGACGTCAACGTGATCCTGCTGTCGGGCGTGGGCAAGGATTTCTGCGCCGGCTACGATCTGACCGACAGCTATGGCGGCAAGGCGGACGACGCGGCGGACTATGATCCGGCCGCCTATCGCACGCGCGCGGATACGCTGGACGACGACATCTGGCATCTCGAACGGCAGCAGGACCTGACCGCGATCATGCTCGACCTGCACAAGCCGATCGTCGCCAAGGTGCACGGCAATTGCCTCGCGGGGGGGACGGATCTCGCCTTTTCCTGCGACATCGTGCTGGCGGCGGACGACGCGAAGATCGGCTTTCCGGCGGCGCGGGCCAACGGCACCCCGCCGACCAATCTCTGGTTCTATCATTGCGGGCCGCAATGGGCCAAGCGCATGCTGTTCACCGGCGATACCATCAGCGGGCTGGACGCCGCGAAGATCGGCCTCGTCCTCGAAGCCTATCCGGCGGACGAGATCGACGCGCAGGCCGACGAGATGGCGCGCCGCATCGGCAGCGTCGATGCGGAGATCCTCGCCACGCACAAGCGGGTCGTCAACATGCAGATGGAACTGGCGGGCGCCCGGCAATCCCTGCGCTACGCGGCGGAGCTGGATGCGCGGGCGCACCTTTCGCAGGGTCCGCGCCGGGCGCAATTCCGCAAGGACATGGCGGAAAAGGGCCTGAAGGAGGCGCTCGCCAACCGCGACGCCCCCTTCGGCGACGGGCGGGTCCGGCTGCGTGCGCGCGCCATCGCGCCGGAGTGACTCTTCACAACCGCGATATAGTGCCCCTTTCTGCCGCCGGGGGCTTTCAACCCCGCCGAAACATGGCAGATGATGAAGATCATTGGCCGTCCGGGGACGGGAAAGGACATCAGAAGAGATGAGCAACAGGGCGCAACCCGATGCCGCCACGCAGGTGGAAATCTATCGCCGCATGGCCTTGATCAAGGCCAATGACGAGCGGTCGCGCAAGGTGATCATGAACGGCCGGCTGGTGATGCCCTATTACAGCCCGCGCGGGCAGGAGGTCATCCCCAGCGCGACCTTCGTCAACCTCAACGACGACGATTATCTCTGCACCATCTATCGCGGCACGCACGACATGCTGGCCAAGGGCTTCCCGTTGAAGGACATGTGGGCCGAGGTCGCGGGCCGCACCACCGGCACCTGCAAGGGCAAGGGCGGGCCGATGCACCTCACTTATCCCGGCAAGGGCGTGATGGTGACGACGGGCATCGTTGGCTCCTCCATGCCGATCGCCAACGGCATCGCCTGGGGATCGCAGCTGCGCGGCGACGGCCGGGTGACGGTGGCGACCTTCGGCGACGGCGCGTCGAACATCGGCGCCTTCCACGAATCGCTGAACCTCGCGGCGGTGTGGAAGCTGCCGGTCATCTTCCTGTGCCAGAACAACGAATGGGGCGAGCACACCGCCTATGACAAGACCAGCAACGTCCGGGTGGCGGACCGTGCGGCGGCCTATGGCATGCCGGGCGAGCGGGTCGACGGCAACGACCCCTTCGCCATGTACGCCGCCGCGCATGAAGCGGTGCGGCGCGCCCGCGCCGGCGAGGGGCCGACCCTGATCGAGGCGATGACCTATCGCTTCCACGGCCATGTGTTCGGCGATCAGGACGCCTATATGGACAAGGCCCGCAAGGCCGAGGCCGTCGCCAACGACCCGGTGCCGCGTTTTCGCGCGCGGCTGATCGCCGAGGGCACCGCCACCGAGGAGCAACTCGCCGCGATGGAGGCGGAGATCGAGGCGCAGATCGACGAGGCGGTCGAATTCGCGCTGAACAGCCCGTTTCCGGGCGTCGAGGAACTGAAGCGCGACGTGTTCGCGGAGGAGCTGGCCTGATGAGCACCGAAACCATGGCGAAACCGGCCAAGGCGAATATCCTTCAGGCGATCAACGCCGCCATCGCCGATGCGATGGAAGCCGATGAGACTGTCATCGCGCTGGGCGAGGATCTGGCCGACCCGGAGGAAGGCGGCGTGTGCGGCGTCACCAAGGGGCTGTCCTCCCGCTTCGGCGAGCATCGTGTGCGCTCCACCCCGATTTCGGAGCAGGCGATCATCGGCGCGGCGATCGGCGCGTCGCTGGTGGGGTTCAAGCCGGTGGCCGAGATCATGCTGATGAACTTCACCACGGTGGCGATGGACATGATCGTCAACCACGCCGCCAAGCTGCGCTTCATGTCGGGCGGGCAGACCCATGTGCCGATCGTCATCCGCACGATGACCGGCACCGGCTTCGCCTCCGGCGGCCAGCATTGCGATTATCTGGAGGCGTGGTTCGCCCATACGGCGGGCATCAAGGTCGTCGCGCCGTCCAGCCCGAAGGACGCCTATGGGCTGATGCGCAGCGCGATCGACGATCCCGATCCGGTGCTGTTCATCGAAAATCTGCCGACCTACTGGACGCCTGCCGAAGCGCCGGAAAAGGACTATCGCGTGCCGATCGGCAAGGCGAATGTGCTCTGCGAGGGCAGCGACGTCACCATCATCGCCTATGCGCGGATGATTCAGGAGGCGACGCCCGCCGTCGCCCAGCTGGCCGAAGCGGGCATTTCGGCGGAGCTGATCGACCTGCGCTCGATCGCGCCCTGGGATCGCGAAACGGTGCTGGCCTCGGTCGGCAAGACCGGCCGCGCGATGATCGTGCATGAGGCGGTCACGCCCTTCGGCGCCGGGGCGGAAATCGCCGCCGTGCTCAACGAGGAGCTGTTCGGCCGGCTGAAGGCGCCGGTGCGGCGGCTGGGTGGGGCGTTCTGCCCGGTGCCCTTTTCCAAGCCGCTGGAAACGGCCTTCGCGCCGCAGACCGCCGATATCGTCGGCGCCGCCAAGGCGCTGATGGCTCGATAATTCATATAGGGAGTTCATGATGGCCGTTGAAGTTTTGCTGCCGAAGATCGGCTTTTCGATGAATGAAGGCGTGCTGGCCGAATGGTTGGTCGCCGATGGCGGCCAGGCCGTCGAGGGGCAGCCGCTCTATGCGCTCGAATCCGAAAAATCGACGCAGGAGGTCGAAAGCCCGGCCACCGGCACGCTCCGGATCGTCGCGCAGGTGGGCGAGACCTATGAGGTCGGCGCGCTGCTGGCCACGATCGAATAACACTCCCATGCGCTACCGTCTCGAAGTGTCGTCCCGCGCGCTGCCGGGGCGGGCGGAGGAGTATGACCTCTGGTATCGCACGATCCATGCGGGCGAGGTGCTGGCGCTGCCCGGCTTTCTGGGCGTGGAGCGGTTCCGGCGGCTGGACGCCGACGGTTCCGACGGCGAGTTCGTGGCGCTCTATGCGGTCGAAACCGACGATCCGCAGGCGTTGCTTCAGTCGCTTTTCGCAGCGACCCCGACGATGCGGCTGACCGACGCGATCGACCCGCAAAGCCCGCGCTTCACCTTCCTGCGCCCGCTTCCCCAAGGCCCGTTTTCCGAAAGACAGCCCCATGAGTGACCTGCTGAAACATCTGGCGCCCTGGCCCGCGGCCGACTTTTCCGAATATGGCGAGGTAGAGCGCAAGCCCCTGAGCCGCATCCAGAAATTCGTCGCGTCCTTCCTCGGCCGCAACTGGGTGGCGATTCCCCATGTCACCCATCAGGACGATGCCGACGTGACCGACATGGAGGCGCGGCGCAAGGCGCTGGCGGCGCAGGGCGGTCCGAAGCTCACCCCGGTGCCGCTGCTGGTGAAGGCGCTGGCCGATGCGCTGGCCGCCTTTCCGCAGTTCAACGTGTCGCTCGATCCGGAAAGCGGGGAGCTGATCGCCAAGAAATATGCGCATGTCGGCGTCGCGGTCGATACGCCCGGCGGGCTGCTGGTGCCGGTGATCCGCGATTGCGACCGCAAGTCCGCCACCGCCATCGCCGCGGAGATCGTCGCGCTGTCCGACAAGGCGCGCACCAGGGGGCTGTCCATGGCGGAGATGTCGGGCGGCTGCATCACGCTGACCTCGCTCGGCCATATCGGCGGCACCGGCTTCACGCCGATCGTTAATGCGCCGGAGGTCGCCATATTGGGCGTGACGCGGGCGCGGCCCGTCCCGGTTCCGGCGGCGGATGGCGGCATCGCCTGGCGGCAGATGCTGCCGCTGTCGCTCAGCTATGACCATCGCGTGATCAACGGCGCGGACGCCGCCCGTTTCTGCCGCTTCCTCGCCGACCGGCTGGCCGCGCCCGACCTGTTCGAGTGACGGGAGGAAGGAGGCAGCCGGAAGGTCAGGCGTCGCCCAGCCGCTCCGCGCGCAGGGCCGAGCGGCGCACCTTGCCCGCCTCGTCGCGAATCGGCCGGCCGGTGAACTCGACCGAGCGGGGCTGCTTGAAACGGCCGAGCGTGGCGGCCAGCGGCGCGAGGAAGGCGGCTGCATCCGGTTCCTCCCGGCCCGCTTCCAGCTCGACGATCGCATGGATGCGGTTGCCCAGATCGGGATCGGGCAGGCCGATCACCGCGCAGCCCGCAACGCCGGGCAGCCGCTCCACCGCCGCCTCGATCTCCGCCGGATAGATGTTGACGCCGCCCACCAGGATCATGTCGGTGCGCCGGTCGGCGATATACAGATAGCCCTCGGCATCGACCCGGCCCATGTCGCCGAAACCGTCCGTGCCCCCGTCCGCGCGGCTTTCCGAACCGATATAGCTGTAGCCGGACGCGGCCCCGTCCGCGCGGCGGAAGCGGATTTCGCCGATTTCGCCCGGCGGCAGGATCGCGCCGTCCTCTCCGGTGATGAGGATCTGCTGCCCCGGCGCGGCGCGGCCGACCGAGCCGGGATGGTCGAGCCATTCGCGCCCGCCGATGGTGGTGACGCCGATGCGCTCCGTCCCGCCATAGACCTCCCAGACCCGGTCGGGGCCGATGCGGTCGATCCACCAGCGCTTGACGTCCGGCGGGCAGGGGGCGGCCATGTGCAGCAACGTGCGGAGGGAGGAGAGGTCGGCGGCATCGGTTTGCGACTTGGGCAGACGGGCGATCCGCGCCATCATCGTCGGCACCATATAGGCATAATCGACCCGGTGGCGCTCGACCAGCGCCAGCCATTCCGCCGGATCGAACCGTTCCATGCAGACGATATGTGTGCCCTGCGCCATCGCCATGGCCGTCGTGTTGAACGGGGCGGAATGATAGAGCGGGCCGGGGTTGAGCAGAATGAGGCGCGGCCCCCGGCGGCATCCTTCCTTGTCCGGCCCCCAGACGGACGGACGGGGATCGACGATCAGCTTGGGCCGGCCGGTGCTGCCGCCGCTGTTGGCGATCTTGCCCGGCCGGGCGATGGCGGGCGGCAGCGGGGCGGCGTCCATGGCGGCGTCGAGCGGCGCGTCGATGTCGAGGAACAGCGCGGCGGGCACCGGCAGCCCGGCCTCCCCGATCACCAGCTTCGCGCCGGACAGGTCCAGAATCTCCGCGAATTCCGGCGTCGCCAGCCGGTGCGATACGGGGCAGGGAACCGCGCCGATCTTCCACAAGGCAAAGGCGCATTGGAGATAGTCGGCCCGGTTGGGCATCGACAGGACGACCCGGTCGCCCGCCCCGATGCCGCGCCGGAGGAGGTCGCGGGCGCGCCGGTTGGCCATCGCCTCGAACTGCGCGAAGGTCCAGCAGCGGCCGCCGATAGTCATTGCGGGCCGATCCGGCGTCAGTTCCGCCTGCGCGGTGAGGAGCATGCCGAGCGGCGCGCCGTCGCGGGGCTGGCCGGTGGCCGGATCGACCCAGGTGTCGGCGCGCTGCATGCCCCCTCCCGTCAGATTTTCCCGGTCAGTTCGGGCACGGCCTTGTAGAGGTCTGCGACGAGGCCGATGTCTGCGACCTGGAAGATGGGGGCATCCTCGTCCTTGTTGATGGCGATGATGGTCTTGGAGTCCTTCATGCCGGCAAGGTGCTGGATCGCGCCGGAGATGCCGACCGCGACATAGACCTCAGGCGCGACGATCTTGCCCGTCTGCCCCACCTGATAGTCGTTGGGCACATAGCC
>NZ_JACIDT010000020.1 GCF_014196495.1 Sphingobium jiangsuense | reverse complement strand
AGCGGCGCGCGCTGCTTGAGCAACGGATAATCGGTAATCATCCGATCGAACCGAGCGGCGTCCCGCTTATCAGCCGTGTACCCCCAAAAATGCGTATCGCTCGGCAGTTGGAAGTCCATGCGCGGCGCGAATTTCATCTCACTGGTGCAGGGCGCGCCATTCATCCCAGATAGATATTGGCGCGCCTCGAACACATCATCGATCGTCTCAAATTTCGCACTACGCAGACGGATGATTTCTTTTCCGTACCACTGCTCAAGATCATTGATGAAGCGATGACTGTCCTTATGGACGCTCTTTCCCATGTCACAATGCACTGGGATGGCTTCCGGGTTATCTCTCAGGACGAGTTCTGCCATCACCGCGCTATTGACGCCATCGACCCAAAGCAGATCGCGGCCCTTTCCCCAATCAAGATCAAGCGTCATTTGTGGTGAACCGCGCTTCATCTCACCCTCTCCCCGCGAACATATCCACCTGCACCTTCGCCTGCACGCATGCGGGATTGAGCCACATCACCTCGACGCGCTTCTTGGCGCCATCGGCCAGCGCCGATTTCGTGATCCGCGTCCAATGCGCAAGGCGACGATCATAAAGATCACAGGGATAGCCGGAGAGCATCACCATGCCTTCCAGCCCGTCGAGAAAATCGAGTAGATCGGCGTGATCTGCGTCGGTCATCTCGTGGGCGTAGTCCTGGCCCGCGTCGCGCGTGCAAGCGACATAAGGCGGATCGACATAATGGAGCGTGTCGGGTCCATCATGCGCGGCCATCACTTTCCTGGCATCACGATTAAGGATCACGACGCCGCGCAGGCGCTCTATCGTGAGCGCCAAGGCATCGGGATAGTTCATCCAATCGCGCGCTGGCGTCGTGCCTGATCGATTGCTGTTCGACCGGAAGCCGGTCGAGCGCTCATGACCGTTCGAACCGAAACCCATGAATGATCGAATCACCAAGCGACGGGCCTGCTCCACCGGGTCATCGCAAGTATGATAGGCTTGGAAAAATTCTTCGGACGCGAAGGGGGTCAGGCGCAGTTGCTCTATCAGTTCATCAGCGCACGGCCCACGCAGGACCCGGAACAGGTTGACCACGTTGTCGTCGAGGTCGTTCCAGACCTCGGCATATGAGCGGGGCTTTCTGATCAGCACGGATCCTGCGCCGCCGAATGGCTCGACATAGACGCGGTGGCGCGGCATCTCGGATATGATCCACGGCGCCAGCTTCCATTTTCCGCCGTGCCAGCGAAGTAGAGGGCGGGTCGGGGCGTTCATGCTTCCGCCCTCGCGAACAGGTCGGGCTGGGCGGGGCGCAAGCTGTCCAACCAAGCGACTATGCGGCGAGCGTCGATGCTTTCGTTAGCGCGCGTCTCTATCCGTCCGCGCAAATATTCTCCAGCAGCATCGATGGCTGCATCGCGTGTCGGCGCACGTCGTCCGTGCATATCACTGAGCGGCGAAGCGCTCCCGCAGCAATCGCCTTGCATCATCTGGAAACCAGTCGCCCATAACCAATAATCGCCGAGGTCGATCAATTTGATTTCGGCGGTCGGCAACCCGCACCAGCCTTTGGCGTCACGATGCAGGGTCAAGCATTCCTGCGGATCGTAAACACCATTCTCATTCGGGAGAGCGCGGGCGCTCATATCGCGGCCCTCGCTGGCATGATTCGCCAGAAAAGTTTACAGTAGTTTGTAAACCGCTTCTCTTGATCGATGCTAAGTTGTTGATTTTTGGTAGCGGAGGAGGGACTCGAACCCCCGACACGCGGATTATGATTCCGCTGCTCTAACCAGCTGAGCTACTCCGCCCCGTCTCTTCCAGCCGCCGGAACGGCCTGTAAAACAGAGAGCGCCGCAGGACTTCGCCCTGCGGTGGGCGCGCTATACGCAGGCTTTTCACCAGGGTCAACAGGGCAAATGCGGGTCGCGCGGATTTGTCGCTTGTGTCGCCCCAGAAAGCAGGTCAATCAACAGGGCTGCAAAAACCAACGGGGTGCCGACATGGCGAAGGCCTATGATATCCTGATCGTCGGAGCGGGGCACGGCGGCGCGCAGGCGGCGATGCAACTGCGCCAGACCGGTTTCGACGGCAGCATCGCCATCATCGGCGACGAAAAGGACCCGCCCTATGAGCGCCCTCCCCTGTCCAAGGAATATATGGCCGGGGAAAAGCCGTTCGACCGCATATTGATCCGCCCCCGTGCCTTCTGGGAGGAGCGCGACGTCGATCTGCTGCTCGGTCGCCGGGTGCGAAAGGTCGATCCCGTCGGCAAGATCGTCGGCATCGGGGAAGATGAGCTGATCGGCTACGGCAAGCTGATCTGGGCCGCCGGCGGCAGCCCGCGCCCGCTCACCTGCCCCGGCGGCACCGCGCGCGGCATCCATGCGATCCGGCGCCGGGCCGATGTCGACGCCATCAGGGAGAGCCTTGCCCCCGTCCGCCATGTCGTCGTGATCGGTGGTGGCTATATCGGGCTGGAAGCGGCTGCCGTGCTCACCAAGCTCGGCCGGAAGGTCACCCTGCTGGAGGCGCAGCCGCGCGTGCTCGCGCGCGTCGCGGGGGAAGAGCTGTCACGCTTCTACGAGGCCGAACATCGCGCGCACGGCGTGGACCTGCGCACCGATGCGACGGTCGAGAGCATAGAGGAGCAAGGCGGCGTCGCCAGGGCCGTGATCCTGACCGATGGGACGCGGATAGAAGCGGATCTCTTCATCGTCGGTATCGGCATCGTGCCGGAAACGGGGCCGTTGATCGCCGCCGGGGCCACGGGCGGCAACGGCGTCGACGTGGATGCCTATTGCCGCACCAGCCTGCCCGACATCTATGCGATCGGCGATTGCGCCTGCCACGCCAACCCCTTCGCGCGGGGGGAGACGATCCGGCTGGAATCCGTCCAGAACGCCAATGACCAGGCGCGGGTCGCGGTGCAGCACATCATCGGCCATCCGGTCGAATATGACGTGGTGCCGTGGTTCTGGTCCAACCAATATGATCTGAAGCTGCAAACCGTCGGCCTTTCCGCCGGGCACGACCGGACGATCGTGCGCGGTTCACCGGAGAGCCGCAGCTTCTCCATCCTCTATCTGCTCGGCGGCAAGGTGATCGCGCTCGACTGCGTCAATGCGGTGAAGGATTATGTGCAGGGCAAGGCCCATATCCTGTCCGGCGCGATCCTCGATCAGGAACAGCTCGCCGATCCGGCGCGGCCGTTGAAGGAAGTGGAACTGGGCTGACCCCCTGCCCGCCGCCGCCCTTACTGAAGCGCCAGATTGAGATCGGCGAGCCAGCCGGGGGCGGAAACCGAAAAGACGGCGGCGTCGGATGCGAGCGCGTGGTTCAGCACGGTCTGCGCCGTCCGGCAGAACAGCTGGGCCGAGCGCTGGTTGGCGAAATGATTGTAGATCTGCGTCAGATGCCGGTCCAGCTCGCTCTGGGACAGGCGCCCCTCCTCGAACCGATAGGCCTCCGCCAGCAGGGTCTCATGCTGTTCCAGCAGCCGGTTATAGGCATCGGCCAGCGCGTCATATTCGCCCCTGCAGGACAGCGCCCCGACATTCAGGCCGGAGCGTACATGCCACACCGCCTCCAGATCGGGCTGGGTCGGGCGGACGGGCGGCGGCTCCGCACTCACCGGCGGCGGCGGTTCGGGGGCGGCGACCTGCCGCGTACAGGAGGAGAGAAGCACTGCGCCGATCATCATCGCGGCGATGACAGCCGCCCTGCCCGATAGGAAACGCCCGACCATCGCGACCCCCTTTATTGCCGTTCCGTCCTAGACATTTCTTGTTTTTCCGCGTTTTCCGAGCGTCGATGTTCCATCTGACTTGAAACGCTCTACGCCTCATTCCGCCGGTGCGGGCAAGCGGAGAGAGTCGATCCGTGCCGGCCGCGCGGCGGATCGCGCCGAAGGCCCTAGAGTTCGCCCCGTTCGCGGCGGATTTCGAACCATTTGCGGACATTTTCGTTATGCTCTTCCAGCGTGTCCGCGAAGATGTGCCCGCCCTTGCCGTCCGCGACGAAATAGAGCGCCTTGGTATCCTTGGGATTGAGCGCCGCCTCGATAGATTCCTTGCTGGGGTTGGCGATCGGCCCCCTGGGCAGGCCGGTCATCGCATAGGTGTTGTAATCGTTCACCGCCGCGATTTCCGACTTGCGGATGCGACGGCCCAGCGGCTTGCCCTTGGTGATCGGGTAGATGATCGTCGGATCGGCCTGCAGCATCATGCCTTCGCGCAGGCGATTGGTGTAGACGCCCGCGACCGTCGTCCGCTCGGAAGGAATGGCGGTTTCCTTCTCGATGATGCTGGCGAGCGTGACCGCCTCTTCCCTGCTTTTCACGATCGTGCGGGGGGAGCGCTTTTCCCACGCTTCGTCCAGCGCCTTCTTCATCGCCGCCTGCATCCGCGCCAGCACCGCCGCGCGGGCCTCGCCCTTGTCATAGGCATAGGTATCGGGCAGCACGCTGCCTTCGGGCGGCACCGGTATCTCTCCGGTCAACTGATCGTTGGCCATCAGCCGCTCATAGACGAGGATCGACGGCATGCCTTCGGGCACGGTGACGAAGCGGTTGATGCCGACCCCTTCGGTCAGGATCTGCACGATTTCCCGATTGCTGGCGCCCTTGGAGATCATATATTCGCCCGCCTTCACCCCCGGCGATCCGGCGAACAGGCGCGCGCGGGCATAGAAGGCGTCGGCGGACCGGATGAGGCCCGCCTTCTTGAGGGCGACCGCCATGCTTTTCAGCGTCGCGCCTTCCGGCACGGTGATCGTCGCGTCCTCGGTCGCGGGCCCGGCGGCGGACCAGCCATGGACGAAATTGACCCCGGCCCCGATCAGCCCCAGCCCTACGATCGCCAGCAGGATGAGGAGCGCCCGGCGCATGGGAGGATCAGACCGCCTTCATCACCAGGCTGGCATTGGTGCCGCCGAAACCGAAGCTGTTGTTCAGCACCGCGCGCACCTTGCGCTGCTTGGCGACGTGCGGCACGAGGTCCACGCCCTTGCAGCTGTCGGACGGATTGTCGAGGTTGAGCGTCGGCGGCACGATCTGGTCGCGCAGCGCGAGGATGCAGAAGATGCTCTCCACCGCGCCCGCGCCGCCCAGCAGATGGCCGATGGCGGACTTGGTCGACGACATCGACATGGTATTGATCGCATCGCCGAACAGGCGGCGCACCGCGCCCAACTCCAGCTCGTCGCCCAGCGGGGTGGAGGTGCCGTGCGCATTCACATAATCGATGTCGGCCAGCGACAGGCCGGACTTTCGCAGCGCCATCTCCATCGAGCGATAGGCGCCCGATCCTTCCGGGTGCGGCGCCGTCACATGATAGGCGTCGCCCGACAGGCCGTAGCCGACGACCTCGGCATAGATTTTCGCGCCGCGCGCCTTGGCGTGCTCATATTCCTCCAGCACGACGACGCCCGCGCCCTCGCCCATCACGAAGCCGTCGCGGTCGATGTCATAGGGGCGGCTCGCCCGTTCCGGCGTGTCGTTGAAATTGGTGGACAGCGCCTTCGCCTGAGAGAAACCGGCGATGCCGATCGGGCAGATCGCGCCCTCCGCGCCGCCCGCCAGCATCACGTCGGCATCGTCCATCGCGATCATCCGCGCGGCGTCGCCGATCGAATGGGCGCCGGTCGAGCAGGCGGTGACGACCGCATGATTGGGGCCCATCAGGCCGTATTTGATCGAAACCTGTCCCGAAATCAGGTTGATGAGGCGGCCATGGACGAAGTGCGGGGAAACGCGGCGCGGCCCCTTATGCTCCAGCACCAGCGACTCGCTCTCTATGCCCGGCAGGCCGCCGATGCCCGACCCGATCGAGCAGCCCGCGCGCAGGCGCTCGGCCTCCGGCATGTCGGTCAGGCCCGCATCTTCCAGCGCCTGCCCGGCGGCGTCGATGCCGTAGACGATGAACGGATCGACCTGGCGCTGCACCTTGTGGTCGACTCGCCGGTTGGCGTCGAAGCCATATTCATGGTCGGCGGGCTTCACCTCGCAGGCGATGCGGCAGGCATAGTCGGTCGCGTCGAAGCGGGTGATCGTGCCCGCCCCGCTCTTCGACGCCAGAATGTTCTTCCAGGTGGTTTCGACATCGCCGCCCAGCGGCGACACCATGCCCAAGCCGGTTACGACCACACGACGCATATCCTCGCTCCCAAATATGCGGGGCATTGCCGCCCCGAAAGAACCTTCAATCAAATCGAAATGGCGGCTTCCATACACGGAAAATACCCGCGTGGGAAAGCCGCCATTTATCTCTTTATCGACTCAGGATATCCGCATCCGCGAAAGATGCCGCCATCCCGACCAGCCAGACTTACTGCTTGCTGTTGATATAGTCGATCGCATCCTTGACGGTGCCGATCTTTTCGGCCGCATCGTCCGGGATTTCGACGCCGAATTCTTCTTCGAACGCCATGACCAGCTCGACGATATCGAGGCTGTCGGCCCCCAGATCGTCAATGAAGCTCGCGTCCTCGGTCACCTTGTCGGCCTCGACGCCCAGATGCTCGATGACGATTTTCTTTACGCGATCCGCAGTCTCACTCATGAGTGGTCCTTCTTACTTGAAACCGATGCGAAGGGGTAATTTCCCGCCGCTGCGTCCTTGCCCTAGTGCGATGAACCCCAAGAGGCAAGAGGCAAAGCGGATGCGCGGGCAGCTCCCCGCGCTCTGGCCCGCGCTCCGCCCCCCGCTCCCGCCGCCGCACCGAAGGGCGGGATCGCGGCGCATCAGATCATCGCCATGCCGCCGTTCACATGCAGGGTCTGGCCGGTGACGTAGCCCGCTTCCTTCGACGCCAGATAAGCGACCGCCGCCGCGATATCCGCGCCCTCGCCCATCGTGCCCGCCGGGATCTTGGCGTTGATCGCGTCCTTCTGCGCGTCGGTGAGCGCCTCGGTCATCGCGGAGCGGATGAAGCCCGGCGCGACGCAGTTCACCGTCACGCCCCGGCTCGCCAGTTCCTGCGCGAGGCTCTTCGACATGCCGATGATGCCCGCCTTGGACGCGCAATAATTGGCCTGCCCCGGATTGCCGGTGACGCCGACCACCGAGGTGATCGACACGATGCGGCCGAAGCGCGCCTTCATCATCACCTTGGCGGCGGAGCGGCAGAGGCGGAAGGCGGCTTCCAGATTGACGCGGATCACCTGATCCCATTCCTCGTCCTTCATGCGCAGGATGAGATTGTCGCGGGTGACACCGGCATTGTTGACGAGGATATCCAGCTTGCCCCCCAGCGCCTCGACCGCCTGCGGCACCAGCGCATCGACGGCGGCGGCGTCGGAAAGGTCGCACGGCACGATCGCATGATCGCCGCCCAGCGTCGCGGCGAAGGCTTCCAGCTTGCCGACATTGCTGCCCGACAGCGCGAGGCGCGCGCCCTGCGCGGCGAGGCCCTGCGCGATGGCGGACCCGATGCCGCCGCTCGCGCCCGTCACCAGCGCGGTCATTCCCGTAAGATCGAACATTGTCAGTCTCCTTGTTGGTTCGCGCGGAGGCGCCCTCCGCCGGAACCGGGATCAGAAAGCGGCCAGCGCGGCCTCGATATCGTCCATCGTCACGATGCTGCGCACGGTCGCGTCGGGCGCGATGCGCTTGACCATCGGGCCGAGCACCTTGCCGCCCAGCTCGACGAATTCGGTGACGCCCGCGTCCCACATCGCCGCCACGCTCTCGCGCCAGCGGACGCGGCCCGTCACCTGCTCGACGAGGCGCTGGCGGATATCGTCCGGCGCGGCGATCGGCGCGGCCAGCACATTGGCGTAGACGGGGAGCAGCGGCGCGCCGATCGCCGCCTTGCCCAGCGCCTCTTCCATCGCGTCGGCGGCGGGCTGCATCAACGGGCAATGGAACGGCGCCGACACCGGCAGCAGCACCCCACGCTTGATGCCATGATCCTTGACCAGCGCGACCGCCCGCTCGACCGCGCCGCGATGGCCGGAAATCACCACCTGCGTCGGGTCATTGTCGTTGGCGACGGTGCAGACCTCGCCTTCCGCCGCCGCATCCGCGAGGGCCTGCGCCTTTTCGATATCCGCGCCGAGCAGCGCGGCCATCGCGCCATCGCCCACGGGCACCGCCGCCTGCATCGCCTGCCCGCGCAGCTTCAAAAGGCGCGCGGTCGTCGCGACGTCGAACGCCTCGGCCGCGCACAGCGCGGTATATTCGCCCAGGCTGTGGCCCGCGACATAATCGCCCTTGTCGGCGAGGCGCAGGCCGCCTTCCTTCTCCAGCACCCGCAGCGTCGCGATGGCATTGGCCATGATCGCGGGCTGGGCATTCTCGGTCAGGGTGAGGTCGCTTTCCGGTCCTTCGACCATGATGCGGAACAGATGCTGCGACAGCGCGTCGTCGACTTCCTGAAACAATTGCTTCGCATGCGGGCTGGCGTCGGCCAGCGCCTTGCCCATGCCGACCGACTGGCTGCCTTGCCCCGGAAAGATGAATGCGCGCATCGATTGCCCCTGACTGCGTTGTGGATATGGTTATCGCTGCTCCATAGCGATGCAGGCCTGAGAAGCAACATGCACTTGCCTTCCGCCGCGATTTCGGCCATAGGCCCGCCTTCGCCGGGCGCATCGCCGCCGGGCGGGAATGACTTGGACGACAGCCGGAGGGGCGTTTCGCATGGGGCGGGCGTCAGCAATCGGCCAACACAGAAAGCAAGCAACCATGCCGCTTTACGAGCATGTTTTCCTTGCGCGTCAGGACCTGGCCCAGGCCCAGGTCGATGCGCTCGCCGAAAACGCCACCGCCATTGTAGAGGCGAATCAGGGCAAGGTCACGAAGGTCGAGAATTGGGGCCTGCGCTCCCTCGCCTACAAGATCGCCAAAAACCGCAAGGCTCACTATGTGATGCTGAACATCGACGCCCCCGCCGGCGTCGTCGCGGAACTGGAACGCCAGACCCAGATCAACGAAGACGTGATCCGCTACATGACCGTCAAGGTCGAGGAGCTGGAATCCGGCCCGTCGGTGATGATGCGCAAGAACGAACGCGACCGCCGTGGCGGTGGCTCGCGCCGCGACCGCGACAACGACTGAGGAGGAGCACAATCATGGCACGTCCGTTTTTCCGCCGCCGCAAGAGCTGCCCCTTCTCCGCGAAGGACGCTCCGCGCATCGATTACAAGGATGTTCGTCTGCTTCAGGGCTTCGTCTCTGAACGCGGCAAGATCGTCCCCAGCCGCATCACCGCGGTTTCCGCCAAGAAGCAGCGCGAGCTGGCCCAGGCCATCAAGCGCGCCCGTCATCTGGGCCTGCTGCCCTACATCGTGAAGTGAGGAGCTGAACAATGGAAATCATTCTGCTCGAACGGATCGAGAAGCTCGGCGCCATCGGCGACATCGTCACCGTGAAGGATGGTTACGCGCGTAACTATCTGCTGCCGAACAAGAAGGCGCTGCGCTCCAACAACGCGAACAAGGCCATTTTCGAAGCCAACCGCGCGAAGATCGAGGCGGACAACGCCGCTCGCCGCGCCGACGCCGAGAAGGAAGCCGAAGGCGTCAACGGCCATCAGATCGTCCTCATCCGCCAGTCGTCCAACGCCGGCCATCTCTATGGCTCGGTCGCGGTGCGCGACATCGTCGAGGCGCTGCATGCCGATGGCCACAGCATCGTTTCGAAGGCGATGGTCGTCCTCGAACGCCCGATCAAGACGCTCGGCGTGTTCGACGTGAAGGTCGCGCTGCACCCGGAAGTCGCCGTCACCATCCAGGTGAACGTCGCTCGCTCGCCGGAAGAAGCCGACCTCCAGAAGGAAGGCGTGGACGTGATGGCGCAGATGTTCGAAAAGGACGAGGCCGGCTTCACCGAGGATTATGATCCCAACGCCGAACCGGGCGAAATCGCCGTCGAGGAAAGCGTCGAAGAGGAAGCGGGCGAACAGGCCTGATCCTTCCCTTCCGGGTTCCCGGAATAGCGAAAGGCCGCGCGGAGCGATCCGGGCGGCCTTTTCCTTTTGGGGTGGTTGGGCGACATAACCCCGATCGTCATGCTGAACTTGGTTAGCTGCGCCGGCCTTCGGCTCAGCATCCATCAAGCCCCACGCTTCTCCGCTCAATCCGGCGAAATGGACCCTGAACCAAGTTCAGGGTGACGATAGAGGCAAGGTCCGCCATCGAACTACAACCCGCCATCTCCTCCAACGCAAGCTGGTCCCTCCACTCCTCCCCGGCTATGCTCCAACCGCCAGAAACAATCCGGAAGCGATCATGTCATTCGAAGGCAGCTGTCATTGCGGGGCCGTCCGATTCACGGTCGACGCCCCTGTTCCGCAAAGCGCGATCAGTTGCAATTGCTCGCATTGCCGCAGGAAAGGCTTCCTCCTGACGTTCGTGCCCGCCAATCTGTTCCGGCTGGTGACGGGAGAGGACGATCTGCGCTCCTACCGCTTCAACACCCATCGCATCGAACATCGCTTCTGCACGACCTGCGGCACCCAGGCCTTTGCCTGCGGCACCGGGCCGGATGGGAGCGAAACGCGGGCGATCAACCTGCGCTGCGTGCCGGAGGTCGATCTGGACAGCCTGCACCTCCAGCCTTTCGACGGCGCCAGCGCGTAAGCCGTCCCTCGCTACCTCTCAAAGAAACATGAAATCGCGGGCGTAGCTTTCCATATGCGCGCCGCCGTCCACGGCGATGACCTGCCCCGTCACCGCCCGCGCCCGCGCCAGATAGAGCACCGCCTCGGCGATCTGCGACGGATCGGGCAGGCGCCGCAGCGGCATCATGCCGGAAAGGCGCTCCATCTGCGCGTCGTCATAATGCTCCGTCGCGATGGTGAGGCCCGGCGCGACCGCGTTGACACGTATCCCCTTGCCCGCCAGTTCCCGCGCGGCGATGTGGGTGAAGCCGGCCAGCGCCTGCTTGGACAGCGTATAGGCCAGCTGGTCGCCATGGGGATTGGCCAGCCGCTGGTCGAGCATGTTGACGATCGCCCGATCCCGTCCCGGCGCCCGGTCGCCCCGCGCACCCGTCTGCGCCGCCATCGCCCGCGTCAGCAACACCGGCGCGGCGCAATTGATCGCATGATGGCGCATCATGTCGACGCCGGTCACGCTCTCCAGCCGGTCCTGCCCGAAGATCGCCGCGCTGTTCACCAGCAGATCGGGGCCCTGCCCGAAATGGGCGGCCACCGCATCCATCAGCGCGGTGGCGGCTTCCGGCTGCTCGAAATCGGCAACGAAGCCCCGCCATTCCACGCCCGTTTCGGCAAGCGTGCGCGCCAGTTCCGTATCGGGCGCGGCGTCATGGCTGCCGTGCAGCGCGAGGCGATATCCGGCGCGGGCCAGCGCCCCGGCGATGCGCGCGCCCAGCCGCCTGTGCCCGCCGGTCACCAGCGCCAGCGCGGGCGCGCCGTCCGCCGCCGTCCCCGACCCCGCCGTCACCTCAGGCAAGGCCCATCAGGCGCAGCACTTCCTTGCGGCTCTTCTCATCGTCGCGGAACACGCCCATCATGCGGCTGGTCTTCATCGCCACATCGGGCGTGCGCACGCCGCGACCCGTCATGCAGCCATGCGTCGCCTCGATCACCACCGCGACGCCGCGCGGGCGCAGATTGTCCCAGATGCAGTCGGCGACCTCGGCCGTCAGCCGCTCCTGCACCTGAAGGCGGCGTGCGAAGCCGTGCAGCACCCGCGCCAGCTTGGAAATGCCGACAACATAGTCGCCGGGCAGATAGGCGATATGGGCAACGCCGATGATCGGCGCCATATGATGTTCGCAATGGGAATGGAAGGGAATGCCCTTCAGCAGGACGATCTCGTCATAGCCGCCGACCTCGTGGAAGATGCGCGACAGATGATAGGCGGGATCTTCCTTATAGCCTTCGCAATATTCCAGCCAGGCGCGCGCGACCCGCTGCGGCGTGTCGAGCAGCCCTTCGCGCGCCGGGTCGTCCCCCGCCCAGCGGATCAACGTGCGGACCGCTTCCTGAACTTCCTCGGGCACCTCCGGCTTGCCGGGAACCGGCTGCATCCCTTCCTCCCAGGCCTTCACATCGTGCATCTTTTTTTCCACTGATCTGGTGTCGACTGGTTCCATATGGCCCCGGCCCGGCAAAATGCCAGACTTTTCTGCCAAAAGCCGGGCCGTCCCGCCTCTGCTATCAAGGATGCGTTTCTTGCCCCGGTCCTTCCCGCTCGCTCCGCCGAGAGGATGCTGCGCCGCAACAAAATTCGTGTCGCGATGGGAAAATATTTATTGGGCATAGTGGGCAGACGCCAGAGCGGTCCATCTTTTCAGCACCGGCGTAGAGAGAAAATAGGCCATTATCCGTCCTTTTTCCGGCCGCGCGCAAGATCTGCCCAAAAAACAGGCAGGCATGGACGAAAATGCCTGAAACTGAGGCATTGTAGACTTTTCATCCGGCTTGTCCGAAGGTCCCTTGCCGAGTCGTATTGCGGCGATTGCGGAGCCTTGTCTTCGCAAACCGGCAGCGGCGGCGGTTGGGGAACGGGTCGGCCCTATGGCGCACTGCGGCAGGCTTGTTTGAGCGGCGGGGCGACCGGCTGGAAGATTGGGGTAGGAATGAAATGAAGAAGATCGAGGCGATCATCAAGCCATTCAAGCTGGACGAAGTGAAGGAAGCCCTGCATGAGGTCGGCGTTTCGGGCATCACCGTCACGGAAGCGAAGGGCTTTGGCCGCCAGAAGGGGCATACCGAGCTGTATCGCGGCGCAGAATATGTGGTCGACTTCCTGCCCAAGGTGAAGCTGGAAGTGGTGGTCGAGGCGTCGATGGCGGAACGCGTGGTGGAAGCCATCGCCAACGCCGCGCAGACCGGCCGCATCGGCGACGGCAAGATCTTCGTCTCGCCGATCGAATCGGCCATGCGCATCCGCACGGGCGAGCGCGACAGCGACGCGATCTGACGCTCTTCCGGGGCGGCGGCGGGCGCGGCCCGCGATCAGGACATTATGGATAAACGGCCGGACAGACGAATTCCGGCGGCAATGAAGAAAGGTAATCGGAAATGGCGAATACGCCTCAAGACATTCTGAAGATGGTCGAGGAAAAGGAGATCGAATGGGTCGATCTGCGCTTCACCGATCCCAAGGGCAAGTGGCAGCACCTCACCATGTGCGCGGGCGTCGTTGGCGAGGATGAACTGGCCGATGGCTTCATGTTCGACGGCTCCTCGATCGAAGGCTGGAAGGCGATCAACGAATCCGACATGATCCTGAAGCCGGATCTGGACGCCGTCTATGTTGATCCGTTCAGCGCCACCCCGATGCTGATCCTGTTCTGCGACATCGTCGAGCCGTCGAGCGGCGAGCTTTATGCCCGCGATCCGCGCTCCTGCGCGAAGCGCGCGGAAGCCTATGTGAAGTCCACGGGCGTGGGCGACACCATCTATGTCGGCCCGGAAGCCGAATTCTTCATGTTCGACGATGTCCGCTTCGGCACCGGCTATGACGGCAGCTTCTTCAAGATAGACGATATCGAACTGCCGACCAACACCGGCCGCGAATATGAAGGCGGCAACCTCGCCCATCGTCCGCGCGCCAAGGGCGGCTATTTCCCGGTCGCGCCGGTCGACAGCTGCACCGACATCCGCGCCGAGATGGTGTCGACCATGCTCGAAATGGGCCTGCCCTGCGACAAGCATCACCACGAAGTCGCCGCCGCGCAGCACGAGCTGGGCCTGACCTTCGGCACGCTGGTCGAAACCGCCGACCGCATGCAGATCTACAAATATGTCGTGCACCAGGTCGCGCAGGCCTATGGCAAGACCGCGACCTTCATGCCCAAGCCGATCAAGGAAGACAACGGATCGGGCATGCACACCCACATGTCGATCTGGGACAACGGCAAGCCGCTGTTCGCCGGTGACGGCTATGCGGGCCTTTCCGACATGTGCCTCTATTTCATCGGCGGCGTGATCAAGCACGCCAAGGCGCTCAACGCCTTCACCAACCCGACGACCAACAGCTACAAGCGTCTGGTGCCGGGCTATGAAGCTCCGGTGCTGCTCGCCTATTCGAGCCGGAACCGCTCGGCCTCCTGCCGCATTCCCTACGGCACCGGCTCGAAGGCGAAGCGCGTGGAATTCCGCTTCCCCGACGCGCTCGCCAACCCCTATCTCTGCTATGCGGCGCTACTGATGGCGGGTCTGGACGGCATCCAGAACAAGATCCATCCGGGCGACCCGATGGACAAGAACCTGTACGACCTGCCGCCGGAGGAACTGAGCCAGGTTCCGACCGTCTGCGGCTCGCTGCGCGAAGCGCTGGATTCGCTGGAAGCCGACATGGACTTCCTGCTGAAGGGCGACGTGTTCACGAAGGACCAGATCGAAGCCTATATCGAAATCAAGCGCGCCGATGTGGCCCGCTGGGAAATGACCCCCAGCCCGGTCGAATTCGACATGTACTACAGCGGCTAACCCCTAGCAGGGACTGCGAGAAAGCCCGGACGAGCAATCGTCCGGGCTTTTTTTGTGTGTGGGCGGTTTTTTGTCTCGCGAGTGGATTGAGGCAGGCGAGTCCGGAACTGGAGGCCTTTCAAAATGGAACGTCAACTTGCCGACAATAGCTGACCTAAGAAAACCGTTCGGACTGATGAGCGAGTCACTCGCCTCGCTTCAATGTCGAAGCCCTGTCCTTTCTTCTTGTCCCAAGAAAAGCAGCCGTTGGCTTTGCCCGCCCTGCGGCGGGTCGACAAGCCTCTGAGCGCGTCGAAGGGCTCAGGGCGAACGAAGGCAGGGCCACCCAGTAACCAACTAAATTCAAACGCTATTTCTCCGTCATGCCAACGCAGGCCGGCATCTCGGAAGACGCGCAACATCGCTTACGACCCCCAGCCTGCGCCGGGGTGACGGTAAAGGCTGGTTTCCACTGACCACCCAGGCCCGTCATTCCACTCCCGCCAGCCTCGCCTCAATAATCCTTCGACGCGCGGGCGGTGATGCTCTGGCGGCCCAGCGTGGAGACGGAGGACAGCAGCGAGAGCCAGCGGGTGATCTGATATTCGAGCTGCGTCGCCGAATAGCCCTGACCGTCGGTGATCAGTTCGACATAGATCTTGCGCGTCAGATATTTGCCTACGCCGATCGACGTGCCCTGTCCCGTCGTCTCGTCGGCGGGCAGGATACGCAGGCGGTCCAGCCCGGCCGCCTTGCGCACCGCGTTGATCGGGTCCAGCCCGCCGCCGCCGCCCTGCAACGATGCGACCGCCGAGGCCAGTTGCAGCGCTTCGGGCGCGGACAGGCTGGTGATCGAGGAGCCGAACAGGATGCGCGAGAGGATTTCGTCCTCCGGCAGGCTCGGCGTGCTGGTGAAGGAGATTTCCGGCGCCATGCTGGTGCCCTTGATCTCGATCGTCGCGTCCAGATCGCTGAGCGACGCCTCCGCGCGGATATCCAGCGTCGGATTGGCGGGCACGCTGCCGTCGAAGCGCAGCGATCCTTCCTTCAGGTCGAAGCGGCGGCCGCCGAAATCATAGGTGCCGCGCACCAGATCGGCGCGGCCGACGATCTTCGGCGAGGACACCGCCCCGCCCACGGTCAGGTCCATGCTCCATTCGCTCGACAGGCCCATGCCGCTCACCATCAGGCGGTTGCGCGCATTGGCCTTGATGTCGAGCAGCCAGCCCGCGCCCTTGGGCGCCTGTTCGAACACGTCGCCGCGCCGGTTCTTCTCTATCACGCGCAGTTCGGGGATTTCGGCGACCGCCGCCGCGCGGCCCATGGTGAAGCGGCTGCTCACCACGTCGAACTCCCCGGCGATGACCCCGTTCACGCCGTCGCGGGAGCGGATGGAGACCGGGCCGGTGACGGTCGCGCCGATATCGTCGCGGTCGAGCAGCACCGCCCGGTTGGCCTGCAACGCGACGTTGAGGCCGACGCCCTGCCCGATCGACAGGTCGAACACGCCCTTGCCGCTGACGGTGCCGCCGCCCCTGGTGGTGCCGCTGATCTGCGAAAGCACCAGCCGCGAGCCGTCGAACCGGCCGGAGGTCTGGAACTGGGTCATCCGCATGCCGGTGATCGGGCTTTCCAGCACGGCGTCGCGCGTCATCAGCGCGCCCTCTATCACCGGATTGGCGCCGGTGCCGCTGATATTGGCGGTGAGCGCGAGCTGGCCGTTCAGGTCGATGATCTCGATCGTGCTGAGCCGCCAGAGCGAACTGGCCGGGCCGACATAGCGCAACTGCGCCCGCACCGGTGCCGCGCTCAGCCTTTCCATCAGGCTGCCCCGGCCCAGCGGCGCCATCAGCGCCTGCGCCTTGCCGATGACCTTGCCCTCCTGACTGATGAGCGCGCGCATCGCGAGGCGGCTGTCGGTCAGCTCCGCGTTCATCCCGATATCGACCGGGGTCGAGGTGCGCGTCACGCCGGACCGGCTCAGCCCCTTGATCTTGACCGAGGCGGAACCGCGCGTGCCCGCGCCGGACGTCCAGCTGTAAACTATGCGCCCGTTCGCCGTGCCGCTGAGGCCGAGGTCGATATTGGTGAGGTCGAGCAGCGAGAGCGACAGGTTCTGGACGCCCACGTCCAGCGCCGTTTCATCGCCGAACAGCGCACGGTTGATGACGGCCCGGCCGCCGCGATAGCGGATCGTCACCGGATCGAGCGCCCAGCCGCCGTCCACCCGGCGCAGCCGCGCCCGGCGATCGAGCGCGATCGCCTGCCGGTCGAGCGTGCCCGACAGGCCGAAGCCGATCTCGTCCGCCGCTATATCCGCATCGATCTTCAGGTTGAACAGGCGCCCACGCTGCCCGGTGACGGTCGCGTTGAGCTTGCCCTCGCCATTGACCAGATGGGTGTCGGCGACGATCCGGTTGATCCGCATGCCGCCGACCTGAATGCCGTTGCCGGTCAGCCTCGCGTCGATCGTCGTGCCGCCCGGATCGAGCGACAGGTCGGCATCGAGGCGGCCGCGGGCGATATCGATGGGCGTGGCCCCGGCGAAATGGGCCTGTTCGATCCGCAGCGCCGCCTTTGCCTTCTGCACGCCGCCGACCACCGACAGGTCGATGGGGCCGCGCACCGCGCCCTCGAAATCGAGCCTGCCCGCAAGGCCGCCATCGACGACGCCCAGCCGCCCCTGCCCCTGCGATCCGTTGACGGCCAGCCGCTCGACGGCGAGCACGGTCTGCCCGCCCGGCGGCATCTCGATCGCGCCCGTCGCGGTGAACGGGCCGAGATAGGACTGGCCGTCCGCGTCGAAGCGGTAATCGCGCCCTTCCGGTTCCAGCACCACATGCACATTCGCCAGCCCGGCTGCATCGAGCGGGCGGGCCAGCACCAGATCGACGCGGGGCAGGCTCAGGTCTCCGTCCAGCACCAGCTTGAGCGGCCCATATTGGCGATGTGTACCGCTGCCGGTCAGGTGCACGGTGCCGTCGCGATTGCGCACCCCTTCGCCCCGCAGCGTCATATCCGGGGCGGTCAGCAGCAGGTTGCGCAGCATCAGGCGCCCGTCCGCGCCGAGCGCGATATCGGCGCGCGCTCTCGGCAGGCCACCCGCTATGGTCCGCAGGAAAGCGATATCCAGGCGGCGCACCGACGCATCGACGCGGCCGGTCAGGCTGAAGGCGCCCTTGCTGTCCGGCACCGCCTGCACCCGCGAATGCAGGTCGACAATGCCGAAGCCGGGGATCAGCAGCCCGCGCAGGTCGCCGCCCAGCGCGATATCGTAGCGGCCGGAGGAAAGATCGAATATCGCGACCACCCGCCCGTCCAGCTTGTCGGAGCGCAGGCGCATGGGCGAACTGGTGATGACCGCGCCCTTTTTCTGCAAGGTGCCGGTGATGCTGACATTGCGCAGGATCGAGGCGACCAGATCGCCCTGCCCCTCGACGCTCTTCGCCGACAGGCTGACCGGGATCAGCGTCACGCCGCTGGCGCCGCCGCCGCGCCCGTCGCCCGCCGCATGAACGCCGCGCAGCAGGGTGGAGCCGAAGCGCAACTGATCGGCGCGCAGCAGATATTCGAACCGCGCGGTGGCGAACGGCCCGTTGAGCCGCGCGCGGGCGACCAGCCCCTTCGCGTCGAAATTGTCGAGCAGCGCGCCGGGCCTGGTCAACCCGACATCGACCAGCAGATTGTCGTACCCCCGGCCGCCCAGATGAAGGCCGCCCTTCATATCGACGGAGATCGCCTCCGACCGGGCCTGGAAGGTGCCGGACAGCAGCTTGTTCTCGAACCGCCCCTGCGCCTTCACCGCCAGTTGCGGGGAGGTCAGCCGCGCCAGCAGCCCGTCATTGGCGATGGCCGACCCGGCGATCGTGCCTTCGATCTTCCAGTCGCCCTTGCGCAGGCCGATATCGAAACCGGCGGCCGACCGGCGGTCCAGAGTGGCGATCAGCCTGCCGTCCCAGCGCGTCCAGTCCCCCTTGCCTTCCAGCCGCACATTGGCGTCCTGCGTCAGGCCCGCCAGCGTGGCGATGAGACCGCCCGCCCTCGCATTGACGGTCAGGTCGATGTTGAACCGGTTGTCGTCCGGGCGGCTGTCCAGCGCGAGGAGCAGGCGATCGTCGCCCTTCAGCGAGCGCAGTGACAGGTCGACCACCGCCTGCCCGCTCCGCACATCGGCATCGCCTTCCAGCATGAAGGAATCGGCGCGGCCCGTCACCGGCTCGTCCACGTCCAGACGCCCCAGCCGCAGCCGCATGATGCGGATGTCGAAATCGGGCAGTATCTTGCCGGTGCCCTCGGTCCTGTTGAACTGCGGCAGCTTGTGCAGGCGCGCGCGCGGCACGATCAGTTCGTCGATATCGAGCCGGTTCGACAGCCAGCCCAGCGGCGACCAGTCCAGCCGCACCTCCGGCGAGGAGAAGAATATGCCCTTGGGATCGTAGAGGCGCAGGTCATGCAGCACCGCCTTGCGGAACAGGCTGCCGTCGATGCGGCCGATCACGATCCTCATGCCCGATTGCGGGCGCAGCTCGCCTATCTTCTGCACGACGAAGCGATGGCCGGCCGGGCTGTCTATCCACATGACGGCGCCCGCGAGCGCCAGCAGCAGCGCCACCACCATGCCCGCGATCCAGCGCTTCCACGCCCGGCCGCGCCGTCCGGGCGTCTCCGGCCTGTCCGGCGGCGGCGGGTCCATCGCGGGGGGATCGGTGCGGCCGTCGGTCATCAGAAAGCCTGCCCCAGGGATACGTAGACGGCAATGCGGCTGTCGCCCGGCTGCCGGTTGAGCGGCGTGCCCACATCGATGCGGATCGGGCCGAAGGTCGAATAATAGCGCAGGCCGATGCCCGCGCCGTAGCGCACGTCGCCCAGCCTGGGCAGGAAGCCGGACGAGATGTTGCCCGCGTCGATGAACGGCACCACGCCGAAGGTGCCGAACTTGATCCGCGCCTCCAGCGAGAATTCGGCGAGGCTCTTGCCGCCATAGGGGTTGTTTTCCGGGTCGCGCGGGCCGATGGCCTGATAGGCATAGCCGCGCACCGACGCGCCGCCGCCCGCGTAGAAGCGGCGCGACGGCGCGATCTGGTCGACATCGACACCGCCCAGTATCGACCCCAGCCGCACGCGCGAGGCGATGACGATGCTGTCCGACATCGGCACATAGGCGCTGCCGTCCACCTGCGTGGTGAAATAGGTGAAGGCCTTGCCGTGCCAGGACGCCTCCGGGCTGACCCGCGCGCCGATGCGGAAGCCGCTGGTCGGATCGAGCAGGTCGTCGCTGCTGTCATAGGTCAGGGAAACGGGCAGCGCGCCGATCAGGAAATCGCGGTCGGTCTTGAACAGATTGCCGCCATAATAATTGCGCTCCCGCGTGCCCAGCAGCTGCATGCCGACGCTCCACGCCCATTTCTTCTGGAACAGCAGGTTGCTCTGCCGCTCCAGCCCGGCGCTCAACGACAAGGTCTTGGCCTTATAGGCGTCATAGTCGCGATGGTAGAAGCTGAAGCCCGCGGACAGGATGTTGTCGCGCCTGCGGAAATTGTTGCGGCGATAGGACAGGCCGGCCGCCTGCTCCTTCGTGCCGAGCAGCCCGCGCGCGGTCACCGCGCCTTCGGGCGGGAAGAAGTTGCGATGCTGCCAGCTGCCCTCGATCCGGTATCCCTCGCCCGTGCCATAGCCGATCTCGCCCGCGATGGTGCGCATCGGCGCGGGCGAGGCGGCGACCGCGATGTTCGCATGCTGGCCGTCGCCCGCATCCTTCGGCGTGACGGTGACCGACGACACCAGCCCGGTGGCGACGATCGCGCGGCGCAGGTCCTCGACCTCCGACACCTTGTAGATGTCGTCGCGGTCGAACCGGGCGATGCGCTCCAGATGCCGGGCGGAGAAGATCTCCCCCGTCCGGTCGTCCAGCACGATGCCGCCGAAGCGGCGATGGCCGCCCGCGCGCACCACCATCTCCAGATCGCCCTTCTGCGTGTCATGATCGATGGTGACCTGCGGATCGTCCACCCGCGCGAAGGGAAAGCCGTTTTCGCCCAGCGCCTTGGCCAGATCCGCCTGACCCGCGGTGATGGCGTCGGCGTCGACCGGATCACCGACCTTGACCGGAAACACCGTGCGCAGTTCGGGCGCGCGGCTCACGGCATAGGCAAGGCCGGGCAGGCTGACCGAGGACAGTGTGTAGCGCGGGCCGGGGCGCACCGAGAACACCGCGCGCAGCCTGCTGCCGCCTTCCTCCGGCGGCTGCACCCGGCGGCCGATGAAGGCGCCGTAATAGCCCTTGGCGCGCAGGATGCGGTCGAGCACTTCCTCGTCCAGCTCCATCCGGCGATTGATCTGCGCGATATTGGCCGCCTTGCCGCTTTCCGCCTTCAGCGTGGAGAGGGAATTGAAGCGGTCGCGGAACTGGTTGTCGGCGATCTCGTCAATGCCATTGAGCACCACTTCATAGCGCCGTTCCGCCCCGTCGTCGGCCAGCACCGGGGTTTCCTCCGTGCCGGGTGCGCCCCCGCCCTCGGCAAGCTGCCCGTCCTCCGCCGTCTCGGCGCCATCCCGCGCCCTTTCGGCCTCTTGCGCACCCGCCTCCAGCGCATCGCCGATATCGGCATCGGGGGCGGCGTTCCCGGCCACGGCATTCTCGTCGGGCGCGGTGCTGCCGTCGACCGGCCCGGTCAGCCGCACGTCCGGCGCGTCGGTGGACATGTCGGGCCAGGCGACGCCTACGTCCATCTGCTCGTCCAGATCGAGGCTGAATTCGCTCTCGCTGACGGGCGGCACATCCGGCAGCGTGGCGGGATCGGGCGGCAGCGGCGGCGGCGGAGCAGCGCCCGGCAGCGGCGGCGCGCCTTCCTGCGGCACGGCGGGCGGCACAGGCTCCCCTTCCGGGGCAAGCGGCGCGGGATCACCGGCGTCCGGCGCCTGCTCCGATGCCGGCGCGCTCTCCTGCTCCTGCGCGAGCAGGGGCGCTGCGGGCAGCAGCAGCAGGCCAACGCCGATCGCCCGGCCCGCGCACAGGGCGACGGAGCTGGAAAAGAGGGGGCCGGAAAACATGGTGAGGGAACAGGCCCGCGCAATGCGGAGCTTGGGAAAAGCGCGCCCGGCCAATGCCGTCATCTGTTCGATTCTGCGCTTTTCATGCCGGTCATCGGCGGGCCGGATATCAAACATGGCCGCCATGCTTATCCGGGCAAGGCGCGGCGCGCAATCTCGGCCTGTAGAAAAACGCCGGGTTTCCGTCAGAACGAGCGTTCCAGACGGGCAAGCAATTCCCGCGCCGGACCGGGGGCCACACCATCGCCCGCTTTTTCCGGCGCGGACGCCGTCCGGCGGTTCCGCTCCTGCAAGCGCCGGACGCGATCGTAGAGGGACTGGCTGTCCTGGACCAGCGCACGCGCGCGGGCCGGCATGGCATCGACCGCCGCCGCCTCGCTCGGGGCGGCCTCGCCCAGCCGATATTGCTCGCTTTCCAGCACATCCCGGCCGACTTCTCCCCGCCGCCACGCTTTCTGGGTCAGCAACCAGGCGATGACGTGCATGAGGCGGGTCGTCACCTTGAGCGATTCGCAGGCGAAGGAAAGACGCACGATCGCGCCAAGCCGTTCCCGATCCTCCATTCCCGGCCCGTCAAAATAGGCGCGGGCCTCGTCGGCCAGCACCATCGCCTCGACGTACAGATTGTCGACGAGGCGGGAATAGAGTTCAGGATCAAGGGATTCGACCGTGGACATAAGGAAAAGTCGCACATCGCCCGGCATTTGTCAGCAGGGCTTCATGGTTAACGCCCGGTTGCCGCACCCCGGCGCCATGCAATGTCCCGATACGATACGTCCTGCCCCCCGATCCGCCCGGCGTCAGGCAATGATGTCGGGGATCAGCGTATCCTCCAGCAGGGCGATCTCGTCGCGCAGCATCAGCTTGCGCTTCTTCAGCCGGGCAAGCTGCAACTGATCGGCCAGGCTGCTGTGCGCCAGCGCGGTGATGGCGGTGTCGAGGTCACGATGCTCCTGCTTCAGCAGTTCGATCCGGCGCATGGTTTCTTCGGGGTTCATGGCACCGGGATAACCGATATGCGCGGCGCGGGTCCAGTGCCGAAAACAGCAGCCGCAGCGCGAGGGAAAAAGCGGATGGCGCTCGACATACCGCAGCAAAAACGCGCCCCATCTCCCCCTCCCCAAATGAGAGGGAGACATTCCCCGCGAATCATGTTCTACTGAAATTTCCCGACGCCCATTTCATGGAGAAAGTCATGGAAAACAGCCACATTTCTGCCCTTCGTGCCAAGCATGACGCGCTCAAGGCGACGATCCGCCACGAGCTGAGTCGGCCGATGCCGGACGCGTTCCGGCTGACCGAACTGAAAAAGCAGAAACTGCGGCTGAAAGAGTCGCTCGGCAACAGCTGACGCCTTCCCGCATCTGCGGGAAAGCCACCCTGCCGAGAGCGGAAAAGACCGCAAGCATCTGTCCCCGTGTTGCAGGGACATGCCCGTCATCGGGTGCGCCTTTGCGACCTTTGGACAGCGCCAATGCGAGAGCGTTGCGGTTCATGATCTGCCGCCATATCGGCAGGGTGGTCAAGGGTTCCGACTCGATGCCGGGGAGTGATCGGCCGCTTGACGACCCGTTCCCCGGCATCGAGGAGGCAATGAACGTCCGGGTAACGCTTCGGTTCGAGGCGGGTTCCCGCCTATCCGCTCCGGCGGGCCGCTTTCCGCGGACGGCGCGGACCATATCGGAGCGGCGGCCGGAATATCCAATCTGTAAGAGGCCGATCAGGTAGCGCCGCAAAACTGCGGCGTCGCGGGCGCTGCGTTAATGCCCGCCTCCGCGCGGGCTCGCGAGAATGCCCTTTTCCCGCGTGGGTCAATCGTCGCGGGAGATTTTCTCCTGCCGCTCATGACGCTCCTGCGCCTCCAGCGTCATCGTTGCGATCGGGCGGGCTTCCAGACGACCGAGCGAGATCGGCTCGCCGGTCACCTCGCAATAGCCATATTCGCCATCGTCGATCCGGCGCAGCGCCGCGTCGATCTTGGAGATGAGCTTGCGCTGCCGGTCGCGCGTGCGCAATTCGATGGACCAGTCGGTTTCGCTGGACGCGCGGTCGTTCATGTCGGGTTCGCGCAACGGTTCATTCTGCAACACCGCCAGCGTGTTTTCCGCCTCCGACAAAATCTCCTTCTTCCAGTCCAGCAACCGCCGCCGGAAATATTCCAGTTGAAGGGGGTTCATGAACTCTTCGTCAGGAGAGGGACGGTAGCCTTCGGGCAGATTGGTCATGACTTCTCCGCGATCACCAAGATATCGATACCGTGCCGCAAGCCAAGGCACTCTTCCCGCGAATCCCCGCGATGACCTGCCACACATGGGTGGAGGCGCCTATAGCCATGCCATGGTTCTCACACAAGAAGGCATGCATGACCCGGCCCGGCCGGAAGCGGGGGAAGCCATACTCCCGAAAGGCTTAACCGGGGCTGCACCGGAAGGGCGATCTGTGCCGCTTAGGGACAGTTTTGGGCTCAGGGCCACGGAAATTCGTAAATTCTTGCAGTCAACATCGAAAAACAGAGTTAATGACGTTGCGATTAACGCTATATTTCGTGTTTATGGTGATACCCGAAGCGTGGGACAGGGATAAAAGAAGATCATGGCGTAGCGCCATCATCTCAAGTGGGTGAGACGGAAAAATGTCGGTAAGAATGGCACTTGCTAAACTGTGCGCCTATGCATGCGGCGGCGCCATCATCGGCGGCGGCGCGGTTCATGTGGCCGAATCACCCCGCCCGGCGGTCGTCAAATCGACCAAGAGCAAGAAATATGTCGCGCCCCGGAAGCGCATCGTCGCGAAGCGGCCGCAATATACGCCCCGCCCCGTGCCCGTCAGGACGGTGACGACCACGACTCAGCCGGCCCCCGTGCCCGTGCCGATGGCGATGGTCGCCCCGGCGGCGATGCCCGCGCCGGCAACGGGCGGCGGCGCGGCGCCGGTGGTGATCGGCGGCAGCGGCGGCGGCTATATCGGCGGCAGTGGTGGATTTTTCGGCGGCTTCTTCGGCGGCAGCGGCGGCGGTGGCGGGGCCACCGTGGTGATTTCCAGCACCGGCGGGTCGACCAGCACCAGCACCAGCGGCGGATCGACCAGCAGCAGCACGGGTGGCATCTCCTCGACGACCGGGGGCGTTTCCTCCACGTCGAGCACGTCCACCGGCGGCGTCTCCTCCACGACGGGCGGCGTTTCCTCGACCTCCAGCACGTCGACGGGCGGGGTTTCCTCGACATCGAGCACCTCGACCGGGGGCGTCTCCTCGACGTCGAGCACCAGCACCTCCTCGGGCAATGTCAGCTCGACCTCCTCGTCGTCCGGCAATGTCAGTTCGAGCACGTCGACCTCTTCCTCGTCGTCGGGCAATGTGACCTCGTCGTCCTCGACCTCCAGCTCGACCTCTTCCAGTTCGAGCTTCGGCGGATCGACCAGCACGTCGAGCACCTCGACTTCGTCTTCGACATCGACCTCCAGCTCGACCAGTTCCTCGACCTCGTCGAGCACGGGCGGCACCGACGTGCCCGCGCCGCCGATGATCCTGCTGTTCGGCGCGGCGGCCGCGGCGCTGATGGCCCGGCGCCGGTTCACCGCCCGCAACGGGGAAGCGGCGGAGGCCTGAAAGCCGCCATCCGCGACCGGAACAGGAATGAAGGGCGGCCCCACCTGTCGGCGCCGCCCTTCTTCATTTGCGCGCCTTCGCCGTTCCGGCCCTTGCGCCTGCCCGACAGCGGCGGCATAGGCAGCAGGAAAGCTGGTCGGTTTCACAGCCGCCCGGTTTCAAGGCGTCCGGCTCGCGGGCGCCCAGTTCGAAGGACCGGACCACCGCCGCCATGCACGATATTCGCTTCATCCGAGAAAATCCGCAGAGCTTCGACGCAAGCCTCGCCCGGCGCGGGCTGGAGCCGCTTTCCGCCCGGCTGCTGAAGCTGGACGAGGAGCGCCGCACGCTCGCCACCGAATTGCAGCAGAGCCTCGCCAAGCGCAACGAGGCAAGCAAGGCGATCGGCCAGGCGATGGCGCAGAAGGACATGGAAAGGGCCGAGGCGCTGAAGGCCGAGGTCGCCGCGCTCAAGGAAAGCCTGCCCGCGCTGGAGGAGAAGGAAAAGCAGGCGGGCGCCGCGCTGGATGCCGCCCTCGCCGCCATCCCCAACCTGCCCGGCGACGATGTGCCCGAAGGGGCGGACGAAAGCGCCAATGTGGAGGTCAGCCGCTGGGGCACGCCGCGCGATTTCGCCTTCACGCCGCAGGATCATGCCGATTTCGGCCCGGCGCTCGGCCTCGATTTCGAGGCGGCGGCCGCCATTTCCGGCGCGCGCTTCGCGGCGCTGCGCGGCGGTGTCGCCCGGCTGCACCGCGCGCTCGCCCAGTTCATGCTCGACCGCCAGACCGGCGAGAACGGCTATGAGGAGGTGAACCCGCCGCTGCTGGTGCGCGACGCCGCCCTCTACGGCACCGGCCAGCTGCCCAAATTCGCCGAGGATCTGTTCCAGACCACCGACGGGCGCTGGCTCATACCCACCGCCGAGGTGTCGCTGACCAATCTGGTGCGCGAACAGATCGTCGCGGAGGACAGCCTGCCGCTGCGCTTCACCGCGCTGACCCCCTGTTTCCGGTCGGAAGCCGGGTCCGCCGGGCGCGACACGCGCGGCTTCATCCGCCAGCATCAGTTCGAGAAGGTCGAGTTGGTCGCCATCTGCCGCCCGGAAGACTCGGAAGCCGAGCACCAGCGCATGGTGAAGTGCGCCGAGGGCATATTGGAGGCGCTCGCCCTGCCCTATCGCAAGGTTCTGCTATGCACCGGCGACATGGGCTTCGGCGCGCGCAAGACCTATGACCTCGAAGTCTGGCTGCCGAGCCAGCAGACCTATCGCGAGATCAGCTCCGTCTCCAATTGCGGGGATTTCCAGGCGCGACGCATGAACGCCCGCTACCGGCCGGAGGGCGAGAAGGCCACGCGCTTCCTCCATACCCTCAACGGGTCGGGGCTGGCGGTCGGCCGCACGCTGGTCGCCGTGCTGGAAAACTGTCAGAACGAGGACGGCAGCGTCGACATTCCCGCCGCACTGCACCCCTATATGGGCGGCATCACCCGGCTGGAGCCGCGCTGATGCGTATCCTGCTCACCAATGACGATGGCGTCCACGCGCCCGGCCTCAAGGTGCTGGAGGCGATCGCCCGCACCCTGTCCGACGATATCTGGATCGTCGCGCCGTCGGAGGAGCAATCCGGCGCGGGCCACAGCCTCACCCTCACCCGCCCGCTGCGCATCCGCAAGCATGGCGAGCGGCATTACAGCGTCACCGGCACGCCGACCGACGCCGTTATGATGGCGGTCAGCCATCTGATGAAGGACTGCCCGCCCGATCTCGTCCTCTCCGGCGTCAATCGCGGCGCCAACCTGGCCGAGGACGTCACCTATTCCGGCACCGTCTCCGCCGCGATGGAAGGGGCGATTTCGGGCATCCGCTCGATCGCGCTCAGCCAGGTCTATTCGCGCGAGGGCATGGGCAACGACGTCCCCTTCGCCTGCGCGCAGGCCTGGGGGGAGAAGGTGCTGCGCCCGCTGCTCACCGTGCCGCACGACCCGCGCATGCTGGTCAACGTCAATTTCCCCGCCATCGACCCGGACAGGGTGAAGGGCGTGCGCGTGGTGCGCCAGGGCTTTCACACGCCCGGCCGCACCAAGGTGGTGGAAGGCACCGACCCGCGCGGTTTCCGCTATTACTGGTTCGGCCTGGGGCTGAGCGACAGCGCGCCGGAAGGCAGCGATCTGGAGGCGATCCGCGCGGGCTATATCGCGGTGACACCGCTGCATTTCGACCTGACGCACGACCGGTCGATGGCCGCGCTGGAAAAGGCGCTGGGCTGACCCATGCGCCTGAGGATGCCTCGCAGGGATGATTTCTCTCATTTCCTGCAACGGCGCTCCTCGGTGCCGGTGTGGCTCGACCTGCTGGCGCGGGTCGGGGTGATCGTCGCGCTGTTCGGCGTCGTCCTCGTCGTGCACTGGATCTATCGCGACGGCCTGCACGATTCGCTGGACAACCGGATCAGCTTCATCGACGTGCTCTATTTCACCACCGTCACGGTGACGACGGTGGGCTATGGCGACATCGTGCCGGTCAGCCCGGAAGCGCGGTTGTTCGAAACCTTCGTGGTGACGCCGATCCGGCTGATTTTCTGGCTGATCTTTCTCGGCACGGCCTATAGCTTCGTTATCCGCAAATCGCTCTACAGGTGGCGCATGGCCCGCATACAAAGGATGCTTCAGGATCACATCCTCGTCGCCGGTTTCGGCATCAGCGGCAGCGAGGCCGTGAACGAGATGATCGCGCGCGGGGTAGCGCCGGAAAAGATCGTCGTGATCGATCCGTCGCCCTCCCGGCTGGAGGAGGCGGAAAAGCTGGGGTGCAACGTGCTGCGCGGCGATGCGACGCGGGACAGGACGCTGTCCGACGCGCGCATATCGCTGGCCAGCGCGATCATGATCTCGGCCGGGCGCGACGACACCAGCATCCTCATCACCCTGACCGCCCGGCATCTGGCGCCCGGCACGCCGATCAGCGTGGTCGTGCGCAACGAGGATAACGAGATGCTCGCGCGGCAGGCGGGGGCAACGACCGTGATCAACCCGGTCAGCTTCACCGGGCTGCTGCTGGCGGGCAGCGGCGCGGGGCCGCATATCGCCGACTATATCGCCGACCTCGCCTCGTCCGCCGGGCGGGTGCAACTGAACGAGCGGCTCGCCACCGCGGAGGAGGTCGGCAAGCCGCTGGGGGCGATTACATCCGGCCTCGGCGTGCGCATCTATCGCGCCGGGCGGCCGTTCAGCTTCGCGGAACCGGAGGCGCGGGCGCTTCAGGCGGGCGATGTGATCATCGAGATTTTGACCTCCGGCCCGGTGGGCGAGGCGGATCTATGATGGTTCGGACGACATAGCCCAACCGTCATGCTGACCTTGTTTGGCTGTGCTGGCCTTCGGCTCACCATCCATCAAGCCCAACAGACCGACGCTTAATCCGGCGAAATGGACCCTGAACCAAGTTCAGGGTTGACGATAAGGGCAAGGGGCCATTTTAAGCCGAAACCCGCCCTCCATCCCGAAACGCTGTCACGCAATCCCGCCGCGTGACATTTCCCGCGCAAACGGGTATGGGCCACCTCAATCATGGCAACGAAAATCATCCCCCCCGCGCCCAAGGTCGGCATGGTGTCGCTCGGCTGTCCCAAGGCCCTGGTCGACAGCGAGCGCATCCTGACCAAGCTGCGCTCCGACGGCTATCAGATGTCGCCCGACTATGCGGGCGCCGATGTCGTGCTCGTCAACACCTGCGGTTTCCTCGACAGCGCGAAGGAGGAAAGCCTGGAGGCGATCGGCGAGGCGATCGCCGAGAACGGCCGCGTCATCGTCACCGGCTGCATGGGGAACGAGGCCGACGTCATCCGCGCCCGCTTCCCTCAGGTGCTCGCCGTCACCGGCGCGCATCAATATGAGGCGGTGGTGAACGCGGTGCATGAGGCATCGCCGCCGGTGCCCAATGCCTTCGTCGATCTGGTGCCCGAAGGCGGGCTGAAGCTGACGCCGCGCCATTACAGCTATCTGAAGATTTCGGAGGGCTGCAACCATCGCTGCTCCTTCTGCATCATCCCGTCAATCCGGGGCGACCTCGTGTCCCGCCGCATCGACGCGGTGCTGCGCGAGGCGGAAAAGCTGGTCCACGCGGGTACGCGGGAACTGCTGGTCATCAGTCAGGATACGTCCGCCTATGGGGTCGACGTGCGCCACGAGCCGCGCCAGTGGAAGGGCGCGGAAATCCGCACCCATATGACCGACCTCGCCCGCGCGCTCGGCGACCTCGGCGTGTGGACGCGGCTGCATTATGTCTATCCCTATCCGCATGTGGATCAGGTGATCCCGCTGATGGCGGAAGGGAAGCTGACGCCCTATCTCGACATTCCGTTCCAGCATGCCAGCCCGAAGGTGCTGAAGGCGATGAAGCGCCCGGCCAACGACGCCAAGGTGCTGGACCGCATTCGGGGCTGGCGGGATATCTGCCCGGATATCGCGATCCGCTCCTCCTTCGTCGTCGGCTTCCCCGGCGAAACGGAGGAGGATTTCCAGTATCTGCTCGACTGGCTGGACGAGGCGCAGCTCGACCGCGTCGGCGCCTTCCGCTTCGAGCCGGTCGAGGGCGCCGCCGCCAACGCCCTGCCCGACCCGGTGCCGGAGGAGGTGAAGGAAGAGCGCTACGCCCGCATCATGGAGAAAACCGCCGCGATCAGCGCCGCCCGCCTGCAGGCGAAGGTCGGCCGCACGCTGCCCGTCATCGTCGACGAGGTGGGCGAGATGGACGAGGACGGCAGCATCGGCGCCACCGCCCGCTCTCAGGCCGACGCGCCGGAGATCGACGGCAATGTGTTCCTGCGCGACGTGCAGATCGGGCGGGCCGACCTGAAGCCCGGCGACATCCTCGACGTGCTGATCGAGGATGCCGACGAGCATGACCTTTACGGCGTGCCGGTCGAGAACCAGCCGCGATAGGGCTGCTTCACCGCCTCCAGCATCGCCGGGGTGACGGGCAGGTCTATCTCATAGCTGCCTTCCGCATAGGGGCCGGCGACATAGGGCCCGATCACCACGCGTATCGCGTCGAGCACCTTGCCGTTGCGGGACAGGGGCAGGATTTCCTGCTCCGCCATGATCGGGCACTGGTTGAATTCGGCGATGCCGTCCTTCGCATCGGGATCGACCGGCTCGCCGCGCTTTTCCGCGCGTTGCCGGTCCAGTTCCGCGCAGAATGCCGGGCGCGCCGCCGCCGTCAGCTTCGCCTTGTCGAGCACGTCCGCCGTGCCCAGCCGCTTGCCCGCCTTGCGATCCCAGATCAGCGAGGTGACGAACGGCATGCCGTGCGCGCCGCCGGTATAGCTGTATCCGCTGCTTTCCAGCACCAGCACGCCGGGCAGGTCGGCGACGCTTTCCCACTGCTGCGCGAAGCTGTAGCGGCGGAACGGATAGCCGTCGCTCTTCGCCGCCTTGCGCCCTTCCTCCGCCTCGGCCAGCGCCTTGCGGTACTGGTCCTCCGCATGGGCGCGCAGCCAGGCATCGAGCGGGCCGACCGCCGCCGCAGCGCCGGGCCAGCCATAGTCGAATTCCAGCGCCTCATCGCCGCGCTTTATCGCCACGTCCTGCCCGCCGGCGCCCTGCGAAGTCGGGGCGGCGGCGGGCATGTCCGCCGCGTTGGTTGCGGGCGCCGCGCCATTGCCGGTCGCGGGAGCGGCGTCCTTCTGCGCCGGGGAACAGGCGCACATTGTCAGCAGCGCCATTCCCGCCAGATATGTCCTCATGATGATTTGCCCCCCTTCTCGCGGACGGGGCGGCAGGACGCCGCCCCGGCTTGCCTTATACAGGCTTCAGTGCGCGCTGGCACGCGCCGCGCGGCAGCGTTCCTCGACCGCCTGCATCACATAGTCGCTGTGCATCACGCGGCGGGCATTGGGCCAGCCTTCGCCGATCAGCGCGCGCTCCACGTCGCGCACCGCCTCGAACTTGCCGCTTTCGGCAAGCTTGTAGGCCCGCTCGCGGATGGCGCGATCGCCCTTGTTGTCGGCAATATGCATTGTCCTTCTCCTGTGCTGTGGATCCCTCCCCGCCTCAACGAACCGGCGCTCCGCAGGTTGCATGAACGGCCGCCGGAAAAGCGCACTTTGCCGCCGCGACGCTTTGCCCTAAGGAGGATGGATGAGCGATTATGCCGATCTGTTGAAGGCCGACACCGGCCAGCCCGCCCATGACATCCACATCGTCGACGCCGACAGCTATGAAGGCTGGCTCGCGGCCCAGCCCGAACGAGTGCGCACGGCGCTGGCCGCGCAGCGGTACCGGGCCAAGCCCTATGCCCATGCGATCCTGCCGGGGGAAAAGGCGGAGGACTGGGCGGCCGTCACCACCGTCGCCAATGCCGCCTCGCTGTCGAGCTGGTGCCTTGCGAAGCTGGCGGAGGTCCTGCCCGCGGGCACCTACCGCCTCGCCGATGGCGGCGATATCGGTCCGGCAGGGCTGGGCTGGCTGACCGCGCACTACCGCTTCGACCGCTACCGCTCCGCGCCGGAGGACGCCGCCATCGGCCCGCGCGTGCTGCTGACCGGCGACGTCGCGCGGATCGAGCAGACGGTACGCCTCGCCGGGGCGGTGCATCTGGTGCGCGATCTCGTCAACACGCCCACCGCCGACATGGGGCCGCCCGATCTGGAAAAGGCCGCCGAAGCCGTCGCCCGGCGCCATGACGCCACCTTCACCGTGACGCGCGGCGACGCGCTGGAGCAGGGTTATCCGATGATCCACGCGGTCGGGCGCGCTGCCCATCGCGATTATGCGCCCCGCCTCATCGAGCTGACATGGGGCCATGCCGATCATCCGCGCATCGCGCTGATCGGCAAGGGCGTCTGCTTCGACAGCGGCGGCCTCGATATCAAGCCGTCCTCGGCGATGCGGCTGATGAAGAAGGATATGGGCGGCGCGGCGCATGCGCTGGCGTTGGCGGAGCTGGTGATGGCCAGCGCCCTGCCCGTGCGCCTCCACCTGCTGATCCCGGCGGTCGAAAATGCGATATCCGGCAACGCCTTCCGCCCCGGCGACGTGCTGGCGAGCCGCAAGGGCCTGCATGTCGAGATCGGCAATACCGACGCCGAGGGGCGGCTGGTGCTGGGCGACGCGCTGACCCGCGCGGGCGAGGAGAAGCCGGAGCTGATCCTCGATTTCGCGACGCTGACGGGCGCGGCGCGCGTGGCGCTGGGGCCGGACCTGCCCGCGCTTTTCGCCAATGACGACGACCTCGCCCGCAGGCTGGTCGAGCTGGGGCGCAAGGCGGACGATCCGGTCTGGCAGCTGCCGCTCTGGACCGGCTATGCCGACATGCTGAAATCGGACATCGCCGATGTCGCCAATGCGGGCGAAGGCGGCTTTGCCGGGGCGATCACCGCCGCGCTGTTCCTGCAGAAATTCGTCGGAGAAGGCGCGCTCTGGGCGCATTTCGACACCTTCGCCTGGCGTCCCTCGGCCAAGCCAGGCCGCCCCAAGGGCGGCGAGGCGCTGGGCCTGCGCGCGGCCTTCGCACTGTTGCAGGAACGCTACCCCCGGCCATGAAAATGCGGCCACCGGCAAGGGCGGGCGCGTGAAAGCGGGGATTCCGGAGGGACTTTGCGTGGCAGGGCCGCGCGAAACCCTTGACGATCCGTTTCATTCATCGCAGGGGCGTGCGATGCACGCCACGACGAAAAATTCCGGCCGGACGGCCGACACCCGCATATGCTTTCGCCTGAAGGGCCGCTCGATCGAGCTGGACCGCAGGATCCATGCCGTGCGCGGCGATCTTGCCGATATCAGCCTCGCCGGGCTGCTGTTCGCGCCCCATTATGCCAAGGCCCAGCCGATGCACTGCCTCGCCCCGGCCGCCTTCCTGCGGGACGCCCCTTCCGCCGATGCCACGGCGGTCAGCCAGCTGTTGCAGGGCGAAGGCTTCCACCTGCTCGACGTGACCGGCGACTGGGCCTGGGGCTTTTGCGAGCATGACGGCTATGTCGGCTATGTCGAGCGCGCCGCGCTGGCGACCGAATTGCTGGCCGCCACGCACAAGGTGACGGCCCGGTCCGCGCCGGTCTTTGCGAAGGCCGACATCAAGGCGCCGGTGACAGGCATGCTTTCGGCGGGCGCGCGCATCGCGGGCGCAGTCGAGGGGGATTTCGTGCTGACGGCGGAAGGCGCGGTCCACCTGCGCCATGTCGCCCCGGTCGAGGAGTGCGCGACAGATTGGGTCGCGGTGGCGCAGGGCCAGCTCGGCCAGCCCTATGTCTGGGGCGGGCGCGGCCATGGCGGCATCGACTGCTCCGGCCTCGTCCAGCTGTCGCTGGGGCTGGCGGGCGTCCGCATGCCGCGCGACACCGACCTGCAACGCGAAAGCCTCGGCGCGCCGATCGGCGAGGGCGAGGAGCTGCGACGAGGGGACCTCATCTTCTTCCCCGGCCATGTCGGCATCATGCTGGATGGGGAGACGCTGCTGCACGCCAATGCCTGGTGGATGAGCACGGTGGCGGAGCCCCTTGCGGACGTGATCGACAGGCTGAAGCCCGACCATGAACAGCCGGTGCTGGCCCGGCGCAGGATCGACCTATGACCCATGCTATTTTCATCGACGGTGCCGCGGGCACCACCGGCCTCGAAATCCGGGAACGGCTGGAAGGCCGCGCGGAATTCTCGCTGATCCTGCTGGACGAGGCGCAGCGCAAGGATGCCGCCGCGCGCGCGCAGGCGATCAACGACGCCGATGTCGTCATCCTCTGCCTGCCCGACGATGCCGCGCGCGAGGCCGTGTCGCTGATCGCCAGCGACCGCACGCGGGTGATCGACGCGTCGACCGCGCATCGCGTCGCGCCGGGCTGGACCTACGGCTTCCCGGAACTGGTCGGGCGCGAGACGGTGGCCGCCTCCAAAAGGGTGAGCAACCCCGGATGCTACCCCACCGGCTTTCTCGCGCTGGTCGGGCCGCTGGTGCGCGCCGGGCTGATCCCGGCCGACTGGCCGCTCAGCGTCAATGCGGTGTCGGGCTATTCGGGCGGCGGCAAGGGCATGATCGCCGATTATGAAGGCGAAAAGGCCGGTTCCGCTCCCTCGTGGATGACCTACGGGCTGACGCTCGCGCACAAGCATGTGCCGGAAATGACGCAG
The DNA here is from genome assembly GCF_014196495.1 of Sphingobium jiangsuense. Taxonomy (GTDB): domain Bacteria; phylum Pseudomonadota; class Alphaproteobacteria; order Sphingomonadales; family Sphingomonadaceae; genus Sphingobium; species Sphingobium jiangsuense. Next base: position 31,100 of record NZ_JACIDT010000020.1, on the reverse strand, counting down.
CATGCCGGGCTTTCCATCGCGCCGATCTTCGCGCCCTCGGTCGCCAACATGCTGCGCGGCATGATCGTGGAAGTGCCGCTGCCGCTCGCCGCCCTGCCGGGCAGGCCCTCGGCGAAGCAGGTGCGCGATGTGCTGGAGGCCGCCTATCGGGACTCGTCCGTGGTGCGCGTGGTCGGGGATTATGCGCAGGCCAATCTGCCGCTGGAGCGCAAATCCGGCACCGACGGCATGGACCTGTTCCTGTTCGCGAGCGCGGACGGGGCGCAGGCGCGCCTGGTGGCGGCGCTCGACAATCTGGGCAAGGGCGCGTCGGGCGCGGCGGTGCAGAACCTCAACCTGCTATGCGGCCTCGACGAAACCGCCGGGCTGAAGCTCTGATCCCCTGAAAACCGGAAAGGGCGCGCGACCGGATCGCGCGCCCTTTCGCGTTCGTCTTTTGCCTCAGTGAACCGACCCCGTCGGGCATTCCACCGTCATCTGGACGATCAGCCGCTCTATCTGGCGCCAGTGGCAGAAATGGACATGGTTGCCCAGATCCCGGCTGCGATCGGCGCGCAGCGCCGCCTCATAGCCCGCATTGGCGCCGAAATGCTCGATCAGCCGCGCGGCGTCCTCAAACCCCTTGCGCCCACCCATATATGGTAACTGCATTATTCCCGCCCTGCCCGCTGTTGTGCTGTTGCCCGTGGAAGGTACAACAGCCGTGCCAGTTTCCTTCCCGCCCGCGAAACCGCCCGGCGCGAAGGTCAACGCCGCATTAGGCAAATACCAGATCGGGACAATTGTGTGCTGGCGGGACGGGCCGCGTCCCGATATGAGGCATGGCTGGCGACGCCATCCCTTAACGGCCATGATGCAGAGACAATCGATGAACGGACAATCCCCAAGACAATCGCCGGGCAGCGCGGGCGGAGTTTTCATTGCCATCCTCGCCCTTGCGGGCGTATTCATAGGCGGGTTTCAGGGACAGCCGACGATCGGCCTGCTGGGCGGCCTCGCGCTGGGCGGGCTCGTCGCGCTGGCCTTGTGGTGGAGGCAGCGCCCGCGATAGGGCGCGGGGCGATCCGGCCGATGGCGGGTTGCCCTCGATCCAATAGCCGGTCATGCTGAAGCGGGCCCCTATCTTGTTCTGGAAAACGGACATTCGATGAAAAAACATATCCTTGCCCTGTCTCTCATCTTCATCCTGATCGGCGCCGGAGCCGTCTATTGGCTGACGCGGCCCGATGTCGCGCGCCTCGCCGCCGGGCAGGATGTCGGCAGGGAGCCGGTGTTCACGCCCGCCCGGCCGCAATGGATACCGACCGTCGCGGTGGCCAGGGCCGTGGGCTGGCCCGCCGGCAAGGCGCCCGTCGCCGCGCAGGGCCTCTCCGTCGCGCCCTTCGCCGAGGGGCTGGAGCATCCCCGCTCCATGCTGCGCCTGCCCAATGGCGACATATTGGTCGCGGAAACCAACAGCCCGCCCCGGCCCGGAACCGGCATCGTCGGCCGGGTGATGAACCATTTCATGAACAAGGCGGGCGCGGACGTGCCATCCGCCAACCGCATCACCCTGCTGCGCGACGCCGACAAGGACGGCAAGGCGGAGGTCAAAACGGCCTTTCTCACCGGCCTCAATTCGCCCTATGGCATGGCGCTGGTCGGCGACACGCTCTATGTCGCCAATACCGACGCGGTGATGGCCTTCCCCTATAAGGAAGGCGAAACGAAAATCGCGGACAAGGGGCGCAAGGTCATCTCCCTGCCCCATGGCGCGCCCAATAGGCACTGGACGCGCAACCTGATCGCCAGCCCGGACGGCAGGCTGCTCTATGTCGCGATCGGCTCCAACAGCAATGTCGCCGAAGGAGGGCTGGAAACCGAAACCAACCGCGCCGCGATCATCGAGGTCAACCTGGAAACCGGCGACAACCGCGTGTTCGCCTCCGGCCTGCGCAACCCGGTCGGCATGGCGTGGAACCCGGTGACGGGCGCGCTCTGGGCGGTGGTGAACGAGCGGGACGGCCTCGGCTCCGACCTGGTGCCCGATTTCCTGACGCGCGTGGAATTCGGCGGCTTCTACGGCTGGCCGTGGAATTACTGGGGCGGCTATGAGGACAAGCGCGTCGAGCCCGGCCGCCCGGAACTGCGCGAATATACCCATCGCCCCGATTATGCGCTGGGCAACCACGTCGCCCCGCTGGGCCTCGCCTTCGCAACGGCATCGAAGCTGGGGGCGCCGTTCGAGCAGGGCGCGTTCGTCGGCCTGCACGGCAGCTGGAACCGCGTGCCCGCCGCCGGGTACAAGGTGGTGTTCGTGCCGTTCGACGCCAAGGGCGTGCCGCAGGGCAAGCCGGTCGACGTGCTGGGCGGCTTCCTGTCGCCGGACAATGAGGCCTATGGCCGCCCCGTCGACGTGCTGGTCGACGCCGAAGGCGCGCTGCTGGTCAGCGACGATGTCGGAGGCCGCATCTGGCGCGTCAGCCGGAAATAGGCGGCGAGAATTTGGAAGGAAGAGGCCGCCCGGTGATGGCGCCCTTTTTTGTGGGACGGATTGGCTGCAAGGGGCTGGTTTGGGTGGTTGGCAGCCTTTCCGCCCTTCGTCACCCCAGCGCAGGCTGGGGTCGTAAGCCACGTCGCGCGCCCCCTCCGGAGATGCCAGCCTGCGCTGGCATGACGCGTCGGGAAGGGCAGGAATTGGCCGAAACCAGCCGCCGCATAACAGCCGCCTCTCACTCCCCCCGGCGGATGGAGCGGCCTTCGCGGCCGGCCAGTTCCGTCACATATTGCCAGGCGACGCGGCCAGAGCGGCTGCCGCGCACCGTCGCCCAGTAGACCGCGTCCTTGCCGTCGAACGGCAGGCCATAATGGCGGGCATAGCCTTCCACCACCGCCAGATAGGTGTCCTGGTCCATCGCGTGAAAGCCGAGCGAGAGGCCGAAACGATCCGACAGCGCCAGCTTGTCGTCCACCACGTCGCGCTTGTTGATCGGGTCGTCCTGCTCGCTCATGTGGCGCGAGACGATGTGGCGGCGGTTGGAGGTGACGTAGAGGCGCACATTGGCCGGGCGGGCGCTCGCCCCGCCGTCGAGCAGGGATCGCAGCATGCGCGCGGTGTCCCCGGCCGCGCCCTCGTCGAAGGAGAGATCGTCGATGAACAGGATGAAGGGCCTTCCCGCCCCGCGCAGCAGGCGAAACAGCACCGGCAGGCTGGCGAGCTGATCCGCGCTGCATTGCATCAGCGCGATGTCGGCGCCTTCGCGGCGCAGCTTGCCGACCACCGCCGACACGCTTGCCGACTTGCCGGTGCCGCGCGATCCCCAGAGCAGCACGTCATGCGCCGGATGCCCCGCCATGTGCCGCCGCGTATTTTCGAGCAGCATGTCCTTCTGCGCGTCGATGCCGGACAGCAGGTCGAAATCGGCGGGCGCGAAATCCTCCACCGCATGGGCGGTGCGGCCGTCCCAATAATAGGCCGGATGCGCGGTCAGATCGGCGATCGGGGCGGCGGGGGGGGCAAGACGCTCCAGCGCCTCGGCGATGCGGGTGAGCAATTCTTCGGTCATGCGCGGCGGTCTAGCATTTTTCCCCGCCGTGGAAACGGGACGATTCGAAAAAATGCGGGCCGGTTATGTCCTTTGGTGAGCAGGTTGCGGTGGGAGAGTGCTTCCGGTCGGTCAGAATATTAACATAAGAAACCGTTCGGGCTGTTGAGCGAGTCACTCGCCTCGCTTCAATGTCGAAGCCCCGTCCTTCTTTCTTGCCCCAAGAAAAGCAGCCGTTGGACTCCGCCCGCCCTTCGGGTCGACAAGCTCAGGGCAAACGGGGTGAGGATAAACAATAACCACATAAAATTTATCCGTCATGCCAGCGCAGGCTGGCATCTCCGGAGGGCGCGCGCGACATCGCTTACGACCCCAGCCTGCGCTGGGGTGACGGTAAAGGCGAAGGTCCGTTAACCATCCAGTCCGGTCTTCCGCGCAAGGATATGATCGCGCAAAAACACTGTCCAAAAATACGGACAAACGGGAAAATCCGCCCCGGCCCTTTTTCCCGCGCCCGTCGCGCGATATAGCGCAGGCGATGGATGCCACCGCCCCCGCCCCTTCCCCGTTCCGCACGATCGCCCTGCCCTATGGCGAGGAGGCGCTGGAGCAGGCAGCGCGATGGATCGCGCAGGGCCAGCCCGTCGCCGTGCCGACCGAGACGGTCTACGGCCTCGCCGCCAATGCCCGCGATTCCGATGCGGTCGCCGCCATCTACGCCGCCAAGAGACGGCCCAGCTTCAATCCGCTGATCGTCCATGTCGACGGCCTCGCCATGGCGGAGCGGCTCGCCCGGTTCGATCCGGTCGCGCGCAAGCTCGCCTCGGCCTTCTGGCCGGGGCCGCTGACGATGGTGCTGCCCGTGCGGGAGGATGCCGGATTGTCGCCGCTGGTGATGGCGGGCCTGCCCACGGTCGCGCTGCGCCTGCCCGCCCACCGCGCGATGCAGGCGCTGATCGCGCGCGCCGGGACGCCGCTCGCCGCGCCCTCGGCCAACCGCAGCGGCGCGATCAGCCCGACCAGCGCGGCGCATGTCGCCGCGAGCCTCGGCGGCCGCATCCCGTTCATCCTCGACGATGGCCCGACCACGCAGGGGCTGGAATCCACGATCGTCGCGCCCGAAGCCGGTCGCATCCGCCTGCTCCGGCCCGGCCCGGTCACCCCGCGGATGCTGGAGAAAGCAAGCGGCCTGCCCGTCGTCGCCGCGCAAGGCGGGTCGATCGAGGCCCCCGGCCAGCTCGGCAGCCATTATGCGCCTTCCAAGCCAGTGCGCCTGTATGCGACGGAAGCGCAGGCGGACGAATATCTGGTCGGCTTCGGTCCCGTTCCGGGCGCGATCAGCCTTTCCGAAAGCGGCGATCTGGTGGAGGCGGCGGCCAACCTCTTCGCGGCGCTCCATATCGCCGACGCTTCATCGCTCCCCCGCGTCGCCGTCGCGCCGGTGCCGGAGGACGGCATCGGCCTTGCGATCAACGACCGGCTGCGGCGCGCGGCGGCGTAAGCGCGTAAGCAGCCTCAGCAGTCCTTGCGGCCCTGCTTGCGGCATGCCTTGCGCTGGCGCTCCTCTTCCTTGCGCATTTCGCGGCCACGGTTGCGGTCGGCCTCGTCCTGGCTGGTGGTGGCCCAGTCCGCCGCCTGCGATCCGGCGCGGACGGGGACCGTGGCCACGTTCCACGCAGTCTTGGCAACACAGCCGGACAGCAGCAGCGCCGCGATGGGAAGCATGGTTCGAAATATCATGACTGCCTCATAATATTATTTTACGATACTGTACGCGGACAAGATGGTACGAAAGCCATCCTGTTCCGAAAAGGATCGGCCATAGGGGGAATGAGGATATGGCAAATATCAATCGCGGGGTAGCCGAATTCTTCGGCACGTTCTGGCTCGTTTTCGGCGGCTGCGGCAGCGCGGTCTATGCGGCGACCGTTCCCGATGTCGGCATAGGGTTTCTCGGCGTCGCGCTGGCCTTCGGCCTTACCGTCGTGACCATGGCCTATGCGGTGGGCCATATTTCCGGCGCCCATTTCAACCCGGCCGTGACCGTGGGCCTGTGGGCGGGCGGGCGCTTTCCGGCAAAGGACGTTCCGCTCTATATCATCGCGCAGGTGCTGGGCGGCATAGCGGCGGCCTATGTGCTGTACGTCATCGCCGTGGGCGCGCCCGATTATGCGCTCGCCGCCAACGGCCTTGCCGCCAACGGCTATGGCGACGGGTCGCCGGGCGGCTATTCGCTGACCGCGGCGTTCATCGCCGAAGCGCTGCTGACCTTCTTCTTCCTGATCATCATCATGGGCGCGACCAGCAAGCGCGCGCCCGCCGGCTTCGCGCCGCTGGCCATCGGCCTGACGCTGACGCTCATCCACCTCATCTCGATCCCGATCACCAACACGTCGGTCAACCCCGCCCGCGCGACCGGCCCGGCGCTGGTCGAAGGCGGCCTTGCGCTGCAACAGCTCTGGCTGTTCTGGGTTGCGCCGATCCTCGGCGGCGGCGTGGGCGGGCTGGTGTTCCACTGGCTGAACGGCGGGGAAGATTGACCTTCCGGTCGGGCGCCTGATCTTCAGGCGCCCAGCCTTTCGGCGAACTTCGCCTTCAGCTTGTGCAGCTTGGGCGGGATCACCGCCATGCAATAGGGATTACGGTCGCCCATGCGGTTCCAGTAATCCTGATGATAGCTTTCCGCCGGATACCATGGGCCGAGCGGTTCGATCGCGGTGACGATCGGGTCGGCATGGTCGGCCTGCGCGCGGGCGATCGCGGCCCTTGCCTCTTCCTCTTGCGCGGCGTCGTGTGGAAAGATGGCGGAGCGATATTGCGTCCCCACGTCATTGCCTTGCCGGTTGAGGCTCGTCGGGTCATGGGTGGCGAAGAATATGTCCAGCAGGTCGCCATAGGAGATCACATCGAGATCGAAGCCGATGCGGATCGCCTCGGCATGGCCGGTGGCGCCGGAACAGACCTCCTCATAGGTCGGGTCGGGCTTCGCGCCGCCGATATAGCCGCTTTCGACGCTGCCTACCCCCGCCAGCTGCAAGAACACCGCCTCGGTGCACCAGAAACACCCGCCCGCCAGGGTCGCCCATTGCTGTTCGGCCATGTCTGCCTTCTCCTTATCCCTGCGCGCGGGCGGCGGCCTTTTCCTTCTCCTCGGCGACCAGTTCCTTGCGCGACAATTTCCCTACCAGTGTTTTGGGAAGGGTTTCGCGGATTTCAACCTCCACGACGCGCTCATGCTTGCCCAGTTGCGGGTTGAGCCAGTCCTTCAGCTCCGCCCCGGTCGCCCGCGCCACGCTGCCGAGCGTGACGAACGCCTTGGGGCTTTCGCCATGATAGCTGTCCGGAATGCCGATCACCACCGCCTCCCGCACATCGGGGTGGCGATAGAGCACGGCCTCGATCTGGCTGGGGAACACCTTGAAGCCGCTGACATTGATCATGTCCTTCACCCGGTCGACGATGCGGATATAGCCGTCCGGATCGATGGTGGCGACGTCGCCGGTGCGCAGGAAGCCGTCGACGACCATATGCGCGTCGACATCGGGTCTGCGCCAATAGCCCTTCATCGCCTGCGGGCCGCTGAACGCCAGTTCGCCCGGCTGCCCCTCGCCTGCCTCCAGCCTGTAATCGTCGCGGTCGAGCAGCTTGACCTTCGTTCCCGGCAGCGGCTGGCCGATCGTCCCCGCCTTGTTCAACCCCTCATAGGGATTGGCGCTGATGACGCCGCTGCTTTCGGTGAGGCCATAGCCTTCCACCAGCACCGCGCCGGTCACCTGCTCGAACCGCTGCTTCAGTTCCTGCGGCAGCGGCGCGCCGCCCGATATGCACACGCGCAGCGAGGAGAAATCCGCAAGACCGATCGAGGGATGGTCGAGCAGCGCCTGATACATGGTCGGCACACCGGGCAGATAGCTCGCCTTGGTCCGCTCGACCGCGGAAATCACCTGCATCGCGTCGAACCGGGGCAGCAGCACCATCTCGCCGCCGGTGAACACGGTGCGGTTGAGCACGCAGGTGTTGGCGAACACATGGAACAGCGGCAGCACGCCGATGATCCGGTCGTCCTCGCCGCTGTGCGGATCGACCAGCGCCACCTGCCGCGCATTGGCGGAGAGATTCTGGTGCGTCAGCATCGCGCCCTTGGGCGTGCCGGTGGTGCCGCCCGTATACTGGATGAGGGCGACGTCCTGCTCCGGATCGAAGGCGACGACGGGAAAGGCGCCGTCATTGTCGATGAGGCCGGAAAAGCGGACGATGCGCGGATCGTCCGGCGCATGGGCGACCTCACTGCCCTTGAACAGGCGGTAGAGCAGCGACCGCGCGGGCGGCAGCGCCCCGGCGACCGAGCCCACCACCAGCGTTTCGAGGCTGGAGCCTTCCAGCACCTCCAGCGCGGTGGGCAGCAGCGCCTTCGCCGACAGGGTGAAGAGCAGGCGGGTGCCGCTGTCCTCCACCTGATGCCGCAATTCCTCGGCGGTGTAGAGGGGCGAGAAATTGACGACCATCGCCCCCATCATCATCGCGCCATAATAGGCGGCGACATAATGGGGGATATTGGGCAGGAACAGGCCGACCCGGTCGCCCCGCCGGATCCCGGCCCGGTGCAGCCCGCTGGCGACGCGCCGCGCGGTCGCCGCGACATCGGCATAGCTGTAGCGGCGGCCCATGAAGTCGATCATCGGCGCCAGCGGCTTTTTCGCCGCCATGCCGGTCAGAAGATCGGGAACGCTCAGCGGCTCGAAGCGGCTGTTCCACGGGACCGGATGATTATAATGATCGGCCCAGATCCAGTTTTCTCTCTCCATGGCGGCATCCTAGCCCAAGGGAGCGGACAGGCCAAGCGAAACGGCCCGTCGCCCTACGGGCGCGGGAGAACCATGTCCTTGCGATCGGGAATGGTGGGCGCGGCAGGGTTTGAACCTGCGACCCCACCCGTGTGAAGGGTGTGCTCTACCACTGAGCTACGCGCCCGATCAGGGAAGCAGGCCATTGGCATCGCGAGGCCGCTCTGTCAAGCGACAGCGCATGCTTGCCGAAAGAAAAATGAGAGACAATAAGAAACGGCAGACGCCGCGCAGGCGCCAAAACTATTGCAACGCAAAAAAGTTCCCGCCGCCGCGATCCTCTTCCCGTTGCAGGCGAATCCCGTTGCACTGGGGGTCGTCGCAGCCGCAACGCTCGACGACATAGCGCACGCCGCACATCACCAATATGTCGTTTTCGATATGGAAATTATCGATTCCCGCGGCAGATACGATCTCGCGCACCCGTGCCGCAATGCTGGTCGTCTCCGGCCTCATTGCCTCTTCCTTACGAGTCGTCGGGGAAAACAGCCTCTCATGCTGCGTCGCAATATGTCAAGCCTGCGCTTGAACCGTTCGCCGGTCCTGCCCATATGGCGGACCATGAGCACTTCTTCCTCTTCCGGCATGCCGCAATGGCATGGCACCACCATCCTCTCCGTCCGCAAAAATGGCCGCGTCGTCGTCGCCGGCGACGGGCAGGTCAGCATGGGGCAGACCGTCATGAAGCCCAACGCCCGCAAGGTCCGCCGGTTGCATGACGGCAGCGTGATCGGCGGCTTTGCCGGCGCGACCGCCGATGCCTTCACCCTGTTCGAGCGGCTGGAGGCGAAGCTGGAACGCCATAACGGCCAACTCATGCGCGCCGCCGTGGAGCTGGCCAAGGACTGGCGCACCGACAAATATCTGCGCAATCTCGAAGCGATGATGGCGGTGGCGGACAGGGAGATCACCCTCATCCTCACCGGCAACGGCGATGTGCTGGAGCCGGTGGACGGCATCGCCGCCATCGGATCGGGCGGCAATTTCGCCCTGTCCGCCGCCCGCGCGCTGGTCGATTACGAACAAGATGCCGAAACCATCGCGCGCAAGGCGATGGCCATTGCGGGCGACCTGTGCGTCTACACCAACCACAACATTACCCTCGAAGCGCTCGACAGCGCGGCCTGAACCCGGAAAGACCATGAATCCTGACCTGACCCCCAAGGCGATCGTCGCCGCCCTCGACGAGCACATCATCGGCCAGAAGGACGCCAAGCGCGCGGTCGCCGTCGCGCTGCGCAACCGCTGGCGGCGGCAGCAGTTGCCCGCCCATCTGCGCGACGAGGTGACGCCCAAGAACATATTGATGATCGGCCCCACCGGCTGCGGCAAGACCGAGATTTCCCGCCGCCTCGCCAAGCTGGCCGACGCACCCTTCGTGAAGGTGGAGGCGACCAAGTTCACCGAGGTCGGCTATGTCGGCCGCGACGTGGAGCAGATCGCCCGCGATCTGGTCGAGGAAGCGGTGCGGCTCGAACGCGACCGCCGCCGCGAGAAGGTGCGCGCCGCCGCCTCCGACGCGGCGATGGAGCGGCTGCTCGACGCGCTGACCGGCAAGGAAGCGAGCGAGGCCACCCGCCTCGCCTATCGCCAGCGCATCGAAGCCGACCAGATGAACGACACGGAGATCGAGATAGAGGTCGCCGACAGCCCCTCCATGCCGATGGAGATACCCGGCCTCGGCGGGCAGGTCGGCATGATCAACCTTTCCGACCTGATGGGCAAGGCGTTCGGCCAGCAACAGCGCAAGCGCCGCAAGATGCGTGTCGCCGATGCGTGGGACAAGCTGGTCGAGGAAGAGCAGGACAAGCGGCTCGACCAGGACGACCTCAACCGCACCGCGCTGCACGATGCGGAGCAGAACGGCATCGTCTTCCTCGACGAGGTGGACAAGATCGCGGTCAGCGACGTGCGCGGCGGATCGGTCAGCCGCGAGGGCGTGCAGCGCGACCTGCTGCCGCTGATCGAGGGCACGACGGTGTCGACCAAATATGGCCCGCTCAAGACCGATCACATATTGTTCATCGCGAGCGGCGCCTTCCATGTGGCGAAGCCCAGCGACCTGCTGCCCGAATTGCAGGGCCGCCTGCCGATCCGCGTCGAGCTGAAGGGGCTGACGCAGGAAGATTTCGTCGCGATCCTTTCCGACACCAAGGCGTCGCTGACCGAACAGTACAAGGCTCTGCTCGGCACCGAGGGCGTGACGATCGACATGACCGAGGACGGCATCCGCGCCGTCGCCCGCATCGCGGCGGAGGTCAACGAACAGGTCGAGAATATCGGCGCCCGCCGCCTCCAGACGGTGATGGAAAAGCTGCTGGAGGATGTGAGCTTCGATGCGGAGGACCGCAGCGGCGAAACGCTGGTGATCGACGCGGCCTATGTGGATGGCCAGCTGGCGAGCATTTCGCGGAATACGGATTTGAGCAAATATATACTTTGATTTATCGCGACACGGTAAAATAATGGAGGGAGGAAAAAGCTTCCTCCCTCGTCATGCCAGCGAAGGCTGGCATCTCTGGCATTTATGAAGAAGGTCAGACAAGCTGATCGAACAAATCCTCCCAATTAGGATTAACGTCTTCGATCAGCCTGATCTTCCAGGCGCGTTGCCACGCCTTTAAAGCTTTTTCACGAGCAATAGCATTTTCAATGCTGGAATGCTGTTCCGCCAAAACCAGGCGCTTCAAGCCATATTTCCGGCAAAAGGATGATCCCGTTCCTGCCCGGTGCTGCATCATCCGCGCCGCAAGATCAGCAGTTACGCCGACATGGAGGACGCCTTCCGGCTTGTTCGTCAGAATATAGGTCCAGCCGCATCGCATGTACCGAGGATAGTGCCCGAAGGCCAACGATGCCAGCCTTCGCTGGCATGACGATATAATGTGACAGTAGGATTAGAATTTCACTCTCCCCCCTTCGGCAAGACCGTCACCGAGTAGCTCTTCCCCGCCACCAGATATTTCGCCGCCAGCGTCTGCAGGTCCTCCGCCGTCACCTGCAGCGTGTCGCGCATCATCGTCTGCATCGCGGTGATGGTGCGCGGGTCCTGCGTTCCGCCTTCCAGCAGGCTCATCCAGAAGGCGTTGCCGGTGCTCGCGCGCGTCAGCAGCTGCGCCATCGGCGCCAGCGTGCGTTGCAGTTCGTCATTGCTGACCGGGCGGCTCGCCAGATCGGCCGCGATCTCGTCGACCAGCTTGTAGAAATAGTCGATCCGTTCCGGCTTCAGCTGGCTGACCACCGCGAGATAGCCCTGCCCTTTCCCAAAGCCGAGCGGCCAGTCGGAGGTCGCCTGCGGGCTGTACGCCGCGCCGTCGACCGCGCGCAGCTTTTCGAACAGGCGGTCGCTGATGATCTGCGCCAGTATGTCGAGCTGCCGCGCCTCGCGCGTGTCGTCCAGCCCCGCGCCGGTCGGCCAGGCGATCACCGCCGCCGCCTGATCCCTGTCGCCGTCATGGGTGAGGACCAGCGGCCTGTCGTTATGCGCCGGGAAGCGGATGCCGGCATTGGCCGGATCGACCGGCCGCGCCTTGCGGGCGGGCAGCGCGCCGAACGTCTCCGCGACGGCCGCGACCGCCTCCTCCGGCTTCACGTCGCCGAACAATTGCACCTCGATCGGGCCGGAGGCGAGGATGGGCGCCCAGAACGCCTTGAACCGGTCGGGCGTCAGCGCGGAAATCTCCGCCTTGTCGGGGGTGCGGAAGCGCATGTCCTTGTCGCGCAGCAGCCAGACGAGATCGCGCCCCAGCACCGCATTGGGCGAGGTGGAGGACACGTCATAGGCGGCCAGCAGCCCGGCCTTGGCCCGCTCCACCGGTTCGCCCGCCCAGCCGGGAAAGGCGAGCTTGGTCGCGAACAGCCGCAACTGGTCCTTGTAATCGGCCGGGCGGGTCAGCGCGCCCAGCTCGAACGCGTCGTCGTCTATGCCGAAATCGAAGCCCAGGCGGCGGCCGTTGGTGAGGTCGTCCATCTCCCGCTGGCCCAGCTTGCCGATGCCGTTGGCCGCCAGCACATAATTGGCCGCCCATGTCGGCTCCACCTGCCGGGGCGACAGGTCCAGCATGCCATGGCCGAAGCGCACATTGACGCGGACCTTGCCGGTTTCGGCGTCATTGGCGAACAGCATCAGCTTCACGCCGTTGGCGAAGGCGATCTGGCGGATGCCGGAGGTGCCCAGTTGCTCGTCCGAAACCACCTTGCCCGCGGGCGGCAGCTTCGGCAGGTCGTCCATCGTCACCGTGCTGGCGGACAGGCGCACGTCGCTCGCCGCCTCCACCGGCGTTTCCAGCGCGGCGGCGAGGCGCGCCTCGGCATTGGGCTGGGCCTTGGGCATCACCAGCATCGCGCGGGTGGCGTCGCCGGTGAAGGTGCGGCGCGTCGCCTCCAGCATATAGTCGGGCGTCATGATCGCGCGGGCGCTGCGATAGATATCGAGCGCGGCCTGCGGCGAGACGGTGGTTTCGCGGATATCGACAGCGGACACCAGATCGCTCGCCTGCCGCGCGCTGGGCTCGGTATCCTGATTCTCGACGCCGATGGCGAGCACGGTTTCCATTTCCGCGAATTCGCGGTCGATCTCCTGCGTCGTCGCGAGCGCGCGCTTGGCGTCCTCGATGATCGCGCGGGCGTCCTGCAACGCCTTTTCCCAATCCTCGCCCAGCGCGGTGATCGACAGGAAGGTGCCGTTCACCGAGCGGCTGACGTCCTGCACATCGACGCTCGCCTGCAGGAAACTGGCCGTGCCCCGGCGCGCGGCCTCCTCCAGACGGCGGTTGATCATCTGGAGCGCGACCATGTCCGCCAGCTTGCGCTGGTTATAGACGATGGTGTCGGCCTTGGGCTGCCACGGGCGCAGCCAGGCGACGGTGACGGTGGTGGGCAGGCCGGGCTGCACGACGACGGCGCTGGTCGGCGCGTCGGCATCGGGCTTGCCGAAATCGGCGGCGGGCGCGGTCTTGCCGGTCGCCTTCCAGCCGGAGAAATATTTGCGGATCAGCGCTTCCATCGCCTTGGGGTCGATATCGCCGGAGACGGAGATCACCGCATTGGCGGGCCGGTACCAGCGGTCGTGGAACGCCTTCAGCGTCGCGGCGGTCGCGGCGTTGAGCGTTTCGGCCGTGCCGATCGGCGCATGGCTGCCGAGCGGCTGCCCGGCGAAGAACAGCGCCCGCGTCGCGTCGCCCACGCGGGTGCCGACATTGGTGCCCTCGCGCATCTCCGCGAGCACGACCGCCCGTTCCGCATCCACGGCGACCGGGATGATATTGGGATCGGTCATCATGCCCGCGAGGATCTTCACGCTCTCGTCCAACCCGGCGGGCGAGGCATTGGGCAGGTCGAGCGCATAGGTGGTGCCGGTCGGCGTCGTCTGCGCGTTGCTGTCGCTGCCGAAGGTCACGCCGAGCCGCTGCCACAGCCGCTTGGATTCGCCGTCCGGCACATATTTGGAGCCGCGGAAGGTCAGATGCTCCATGAAGTGGGCATAGCCCTTCTCGTCCGGGCGCTCCATCAGCGACCCGGCATCGATGCGCAGGCGGATCGACACCTGCCCCGGCGGCACCGTATTGCGACGGATCGCATAGCGCAGGCCGTTGGGCAGTTCCCCGAACAGCCAGGCCGGATCGATGGGAACGTCGCTGTTCTCGTAGAGCCAGGGCCGGGGCGCCTCCTGCCGCGCAGCCGTGGCGGCGGCAGGCGCGACCTCGCGCGCGTGGATCTGGACGGACCAGCCACCGGCAAGGGCGAGGATAAGGGCAAGCGAGTGCGTCAGGCGCGAACGGGCGATTATGTTCATCGCCCGGTCATAGCCGTGAATTCCTGAACCGGCACTTACAAAGTTGAAAGCATGCCGGTTCCCGTTCGAGGACGGTCAGCCCCTGAACTTGCGGACGGCATCCTTGTGCGCGCCCACCGGCTTGCGGCGGCGGCGTCCGCCGGACGGGCGCCCTGCCCCCTCGCCGCCCTCGGCACGCTGGCGGCCTTCGCCCTGACGGGGGGCGGCGTCCTGCCCCTGCCCCCGCCGGTTCTCGCCGCGATGCGCCCGCTCGGCGCCGCCGCGACCACCACCGCCGCCCTTATTGGGACGCGGGCCGCGCTGGACCGGCGCGGGCTTGGGCAGCTCGCGCACCAGATCGTCGAAATTCTCCGGCAGCGGCACCACCTCGCATTTCTGGCGGGTCAGCCGCTCGATCGCGCGCAGATAGGGCCGCTCGTCCGCCCCGACGAGGCTGATCGCGATGCCGTCCGCCCCGGCGCGCGCGGTGCGGCCGATGCGGTGGACATATTGCTCGGCCACATTGGGCAGCTCGAAATTGATGACATGGCTGACGCCCGACACGTCGATGCCGCGCGCGGCGATGTCGGTCGCGACGAGGAACTTCACATGGCCGTGGCGGAACGCCTGCAGCGCGGTCGTGCGCTGCGCCTGGCTCTTGTTGCCGTGGATGGCCACCGCCTCCACGCCCGCGCCGACGAGGAAGCGCACCACCTTGTCCGCGCCATGCTTGGTGCGGGTGAAGACGAGCGCCCGGTCGATCGCCGGATCGCGCACGATCTTGTTGAGCAGCGCCTGCTTCTGGCCCTGATCGACGAAGCTCACATATTGGCGCACCCGCTCGGCCGTGGTCGATTGCGGCGCGACCGACACCTTGACCGGATCATGCAGGAACTGGTTGCCCAGATCCGCGATTTCCTTGGGCATAGTGGCGGAGAAGAACAGGTTCTGCCGCTGCTTGGGCAGCATCTTGACGATGCGCTTGAGCGGGGCGATGAAGCCCATGTCCATCATCTGGTCGGCCTCGTCGAGCACGAAGATCTCGACGCCCGACAGGGTGAAGGCGCGCTGGTCGATCAGGTCGAGCAGACGGCCCGGCGTCGCCACCAGCACGTCGACGCCTTCCTGCATCTGGCGGATCTGGCGGTTGATCGGCACACCGCCGAAGATGGTCGCGACCGAAATCTTCATGAAGCGGGCATAGGTGCGGAAGCTGTCGGCGATCTGCGCCGCCAGTTCCCGCGTGGGGGACAGCACCAGCATACGGCAGCCATGGCGCATTACCGGCTTCGGGTTACGGTGGAAATAATCGAGCGAGGGCAGCGCGAAGGCGGCGGTCTTGCCCGTGCCGGTCTGCGCGATGCCACACAAATCGCGCCCTTCGAGCAACGGCGGGATCGCCTGCGCCTGAATGGGCGTCGGCGTCTCGTAATTCTTCGAAGCGAGCGCTTTCAGCAGGGGTTCGGCAAGGCCGAGTTCGGAAAAGGTCATTCTTATAGTCTTTCCATATTCATGGCTCCGCTGTCCGCACCCCGACAAGGGAAGCAGGCAACGGGGCGGGTCCAGAAACGACCCGCGTGAACAGGGAAGCCTCAAACGAAGCGCGATCCTTGGCCGATCCGGCGGCATGCCTGCCGGATGTTCACGCCACCAATTCCCAGGAGCCGATGATACGGCATCCGTCGCGCTGCCCGCCATGTAGGGAAGAATGCGGCGAAATACAAGAAAAGTTACATGGTGGCTCATGGCTTGATTCTTGGCGCTGCAATCGCCACATGGGCGCCATGCTGATCGAAACCGAAAGAACGCCCAACCCCGCGACGCTCAAATTCCTGCCCGGCCGGCAGGTGATGGCGGCGGGAACCCGCGATTTCGCCACGCCCGAGGAAGCCGAAGCCTCGCCGCTGGCCGAGGCGCTGTTCGCACTGGGCGACGTGACCGGGGTGTTCTTCGGCGGCAACTTCATTTCGGTGACGATCGCGCCGGGCGCCGAATGGTCCGACGTGAAGCCCGATGTGCTGGCGACGCTGCTCGATCATTTCACGGCGGACATGCCGCTTTTCCGCGGCGGCACCGCCACCGGCATCCACATCCCCGCCGATGACGGGGATCAGGATAGCGGCTTTGCCGACGATCCGGAGGACGCGGAAATCGTCGCCCAGATTCGCGAGCTGATCGATACCCGCGTGCGCCCCGCCGTCGCCAATGACGGCGGCGACATCATCTATCGCGGCTTCGACAAGGGCAAAGTCTATCTGCGCATGCAGGGCGCCTGTTCCGGCTGCCCCTCGTCCACCGCGACGCTGAAGAACGGCATCGAGGCGCTGCTCAAACATTATGTGCCGGAAGTAACGGAAGTATTGTCCGTCTGATACGGCATCCCGCCTTTTCATCGCTTATAGTTGCAAAAAGCCGCAAAGCGTCTAATCGCGGGGACCAACACGGGTTCGCGGAAAGACCCAGGGTTCGCGGAAAGAAAAGGTGCGCCAGCTAGTCATTGATACCGCCACGGAAGCATTGTCCGTCGCCCTGTTCGACGGTGGCAGGCTGATCGATTCCCATCATGAAATCGCCGGACGCGGCCATGCCGAAAAGCTGATCCCGATCATCGCCGCGATGGACGGCGGCGGGCGCGCCGACGAAATCGTCGTGGACAACGGACCGGGCAGCTTCACCGGCGTGCGGGTCGGCCTCGCGGCGGCGCGGGCGCTGGCTTATGGCTGGCGGGCGCGGCTGCGCGCCTATGCGAGCCTGTCGCTGGTCGCGGCCATCGCCCGCGCGGCGCAGGACGGAGGCGACACCATGCCTCCCCTCACCGTCGTCATGACCGGCGGCCATGGCGAATGTTTCTGGCGGCGCTTCGACGCGGCAACGCTGGAACCGCTCGCCCCGCCCGCCTCCACGCCGATCGCACGGCTGGCGGAGGAGCTGGACGCGCCGGTCCTCTACGGCACGGGCGCGGCGGCCGTGGTGGAGGCGCGCGGCCATGGCGAGGCGGCGCCGCTTCACCCCGATGCCCGCCAATTCCCGCTGCTGCCCGCCGGGCTGCTGAGCGAGGACAGCACCCCGCTTTACGGCAGGGGCGCCGACGCCGTGCCGCTGGCGATGCGAAAGAACTGATCCATGTCCGAAAATATCAGCCAGGCCCTGCGCATCCTCGCCTATACCTACCCCGATCACCGGGCCGAGGCCGCCGCCAGCGCGATCATGCGCAACGCGTTCAGCCCCGCCTATGGCGAAGCCTGGACCCCGGCGCAGCTGTCCAGCTTCATGAGGCTGACCGGGGTGCGCCTGTCCTTCGCCTGTCTCGATAATGCACATCTCGGCTTCGCGCTGACCCGTTATGTGCTCGATGAGGCGGAATTGTTGCTGATTGCCACCGATCCGCGCTGGCAGAGCCGGGGCATCGGCCAATTTCTTTTGCAGGATTGCGTCAATCATGCCCGAAAATCGCGGATCAGCGCGATTCATCTAGAGGTGCGCTGCAATAATCAGGCGATCGAATTCTATCTTCGCAATGGTTTTGAGCAAGTCCATCGCAGACCGGCTTATTACAAGGGTGATGACGGAACTTATTATGACGCCCTCAGTTTTCGTCTGTCACTTGATTGAATCGAGAATCGGATTGATTCCTAAATAAAAAAAGATATATTATAGATGACAAATGATATCTATCAGGGTCGCCCCCAAGTTAGTGGAGAAAATTCATGGATGACACCAACGCCAAAAGCGAGATGCTGATTACGCTGACATCGGATATCGTGGCCGCGCACGTCTCGAACAACAGTGTCGCCGTTTCGGATCTGCCGCTGCTGATCCAGAATGTTCACGCCGCGCTCGCCGGTCTCGATTCGCCCGCCCCAGCGCCGGAAGTCCGGCAGGAACCGGCGGTGTCGGTCCGTTCTTCGGTGAAGCCGGAATATATCGTGTGCCTGGAAGACGGCAAAAAGCTGAAGATGCTGAAGCGCCACCTGATGACCCATTATCAGATGACGCCGGAAGATTACCGCGCCAAATGGAATCTTCCCGCCGACTATCCGATGGTGGCGCCCAACTATGCCGAACAGCGCCGCTCGCTGGCCAAGAAAATCGGCCTTGGCACTTCGCGCAGCCGCGGCCGGAAGAAATAAAGTCCGCCGCTCGCCGGTCGTTCAGCCGGCGGAAATATAGGATATAAGGATGGAGGCGGACAATTTGTCGCCTCTCCCTTCCCATTTCGCGCAGATGGACTAGACTGCGCCTCTCTTTTCACAGTTCGAGCAGGTTGAATGCCCCGTAAAATCGACATCGAGGCGCTGTGCGCCGAAAAAGGCCTTCGCATCACGGAGCAGCGTCGCGTGATCGCCAGGGTGCTGTCCGAGGCGGAGGATCATCCCGATGTCGAAAAGCTGCACGAACGGTCGGCCGCGATCGATCCGGGCATTTCCATCGCCACGGTCTACCGCACCGTGCGCCTGTTCGAGGAAGCGGGCAATTTGGAACGGCATGATTTCGGCGACGGCCGCGCCCGGTACGAAGCCGCGCCCGAATCGCACCATGACCACCTCATCGACGTCGAGACCGGCAATGTGATCGAGTTCGTCGATCCGGAGCTGGAGCTGCTGCAAAAGCAGATCGCGGAAAAACTGGGCTTCCGTCTCGTCGACCACCGGATGGAACTGTACGGCGTCGCCCTCGACCGCAAGAATTGACACGCGATTGAAGGCAGGCCGCGCAAGGGCAAGGCTGCGCCGCGTCCGGCGCCTCCTCGCGCTGACGGGGAGCCTGGTCCTGTGCCTCGTCCTGCACCTTGGCTGCAAGCTGCTGCACCTGCCCTCGCCATGGCCGCGGCGCTTTCTGGCGCTGGCGGCGCGGTCCGTCGGCGCGCGGGCGCGGGTGGAGGGAAGCCCTCGCCGCCGCGACATATTCTTCATCGCCAATCATGTCAGCTGGCTCGACATATTGCTGCTGGGCGGCGCGAGCGGCGCCGCGTTCATCTCCCATGACGGGGTGGCGGGCTGGCCGCTGATCGGCTGGCTGGCGCGGCAGAACAACACCATCTTCGTCGCCCGCGCCGACCGCCATGGCGTGCGCGACCAGATCCATGCGCTGCGCGCGGCGCTGGAACGGCACCAGCCGGTCGCGCTCTTCCCCGAAGGCACGACCGGCGACGGCCGCGCGCTGCTGCCGTTCAAGCCCGCGTTGCTGGCCGGGCTGATGCCGCCGCCGCGCGACCTCGACATCCAGCCGGTGTGGATCGACTATGGCAACGCCGCGCCGGAGATTGCGTGGCACGGCGGCGAGAGCGCCGGGGCCAATGCGAAACGGCTGCTGGAACGCGCGGGGCCCCTGCCGGTGACGCTGCATTTCCTCGACCCGTTCGACCCGGAGGACTTCCCCGACCGCAAGGCCGTCGCCGAGGAAGCACGAAATCGCATCCTCACGCGGCAATCGGCTTTCGCGCCGCCGCCGGGGCCTGTATAGCTGGGCCGATGAATCGCACGAAAAATCAGGACGCGCCCAAGACCTTCCACGTCAAATCCTTCGGCTGTCAGATGAACGTCTATGACGGCGAACGCATGGCGGAGATGCTGGGCGCGCAGGGCATGACGGCGGTGGATGACGGTGTCGAGGCCGACATGGTCGTTCTCAACACCTGCCATATCCGCGAAAAAGCGGCGGAAAAGGTCTATTCCGACATCGGCCGCCTGCGCCGTGAGGACGGCAGCCGCCCGATGATCGCGGTCGCGGGCTGCGTCGCGCAGGCGGAAGGGGCGGAGATCACCCGGCGCACGCAGATGGTCGACATCGTCGTCGGTCCGCAGGCCTATCACCGCCTGCCCGACCTCATCGACAAGGCGGCGAAGGGCGAAGAAGCGCTCGACACCGACATGCCCGCCGCCTCCAAGTTCGGCGCGCTGCCCGACCGGCCGAAACAGCCCCGCCCCACCGCCTTTCTGACGGTGCAGGAAGGCTGCGACAAATTCTGCACCTATTGCGTCGTGCCCTATACGCGCGGCGCGGAGATCAGCCGGCCCTGGGGCGCGATCATCGATGAGGCGAAGGCGCTGGTCGACGGCGGCGTGCGGGAGATCACGCTGCTCGGCCAGAATGTGAACGCCTGGACCGGCGAGGACGCCAAGGGCCACGCACAGGGCCTTGCGGGCCTGATCCGCGCACTGGACCGGATGGAAGGGCTGGAGCGCATCCGCTACACCACCAGCCACCCCAACGACATGGAGGACGACCTGATCGCCGCCCATGGCGAGGTCGCCAAGCTGATGCCCTATCTCCACCTGCCGGTGCAGTCGGGCTCCGACCCGATCCTCAAGGCGATGAACCGCAGCCATACGCGCGATTCCTACCTGCGCCTGCTCGACCGGGTGCGCGCGGCGCGGCCCGACATCGCGCTGTCGGGCGATTTCATCGTCGGCTTCCCCGGCGAGAGCGACGCGGATTTCGAGGCGACGATGAGCCTCATCCGCGAGGTCGGCTATGCCTATGCCTTCTCGTTCAAATACAGCCCCCGCCCCGGCACCCCCGCCGCCGACATGGATCGCCAGATCCCGGCGGAGGTGATGGACGAGCGGCTGAAGATCCTTCAGGCGCGGATCAGCGCGGATCAGCTCGCCTTCAATCAGGCGACGGTCGGCAAGCGCACGAGCATCCTCATCGAAAAGCCGGGCCGCAAGCCGGGCCAGCTGGTCGGCAAGTCGCCCTGGCTGCAATCCGTCCACGTCTATGCGGACGGCGCGCGGATCGGCGACATGATCGAGGTCGATATCGTCTCGGCGGGTCCGAACAGCCTTGCCGGGGAACTCGCAGGGAGAAAAGAGGCCGCATGAAACAGGGGATGCCGCGCTGATGGCGAAAAAGCATGTTCAGGCAGAACCGGGCGACCGCTCAAGGCTGGAGCTGGTTTTCGACAAACCCCATCTTCTCGGCATGGTCTTTGGTCAATATGACCAGAATCTGGTGGCGATAGAAAATCGCCTCGGCGTCTATATCGGCGCGCGCGGCAACAAATTGCAGATAGAGGGCGAGGCAAGCGCCGCCGCCCGCGCCCGCGACGTGCTGATGGGCCTCTACAACCGGGTGGCGCAGGGGCAGGAAATCGACAGCGGCGCGGTGGAGGCGGTGATCGCCATGTCCTCCGAACCGACGCTCGACGGCATCATCCGCCGCGATGTGAGCGAACCGCCCAAGGTGATGATCCGCACGCGCAAGAAGACCATCGTCCCGCGCAGCAGCACGCAGGTCACCTATATGGAGGAACTGACGCGACGCGACGTGATCTTCGCGCTCGGCCCGGCGGGCACCGGCAAGACCTATCTCGCCGTCGCGCAGGCGGTGAGCCAGTTGATCACCGGCAGCGTCGATCGCCTGATTCTCTCCCGCCCGGCGGTCGAGGCGGGCGAGCGGCTGGGCTTCCTGCCCGGCGACATGAAGGAGAAGGTCGACCCCTATCTCCGCCCGCTCTACGACGCGCTCTACGACACGCTGCCCGCCGAGCAGGTGGAGCGCCGCATCGCCAGCGGCGAGATAGAGATCGCCCCCATCGCCTTCATGCGCGGGCGCACGCTCGCCAATGCGTTCATCATCCTCGACGAGGCGCAGAACACCACCACCGCGCAGATGAAGATGTTCCTCACCCGCTTCGGCGAAGGCAGCCGCATGGTCGTCTGCGGCGACCCGAAGCAGGTCGACCTGCCCGTCCCCGGCATATCGGGCCTCGCCGATGCGGTGGAGCGGCTGGAGGGGGTGGACGGCATCGGCGTCGTGCGCTTCAGCGCGGCCGACGTGGTGCGTCACCCCATCGTCGGGCGCATCGTCCAGGCCTATGAGGGCCCGGATGCTTGAAATCGCCGTTCTGGAGGAAGACAGCGGCTGGCCGAAGGATGTGGACTGGGAAGCGCTGGCCGACCGCGCCATCCGCGCCGCCTTCACGCAGACCCCTTATGACGAGCTGACCCGCCGCATCGTCACGATCGAAATCTCGATCAAGCTGACCGACGATGCCGAGGTGCGGGCGCTCAACCGCGACTATCGGCACAAGGACGCGCCGACCAACGTGCTGTCCTTCCCGATGGTGCCGGTGGACCTGCTCGAAACGCTGTCCAACAGCGACGATGGCGAGGTGCTGCTGGGCGATATCATCCTCGCCGCCGAAACCTGCGCGCGGGAGGCGGAGGAGAAGGGCATATCGGTCGCCGACCATGCCGCCCACCTGATTGTGCATGGCACTTTGCATCTTCTCGGCTATGACCATATGGTGGATGAGGAAGCAGAGGCGATGGAAGGCATGGAGACGCTGGCACTGGCCGCGCTCGGCCTGCCGGATCCTTATGCGGAACCAACAGGGGATTGAAGAGCGCCATGGCGGAAGAAAGCGCGTCCGGTTCGAAGGAAGCGGACAGTAGCGAAGGCAGTATATGGCGGGGCCTGAAGGCCCTGCTGTTCGGAGAAGGCGGCGAGCAGAGCCTGCGCCGCGAACTGGAAGACGCGATCGACGAATATGACGAGGAGGCGGAGGAGAACCGCCAGCCCGGCGGCAAGGGCGACCTCTCGCCGCTGGAGCGCCAGATGCTCCGCAACCTGCTGCATTTCAGCGAGCATACCGTCGACGACATAGCGGTGCCCCGCGCCGACATCATCGCGATAGAGGAAGGCGCCAGCTTCGCCGATCTCGCCGCGCTGTTCGTGGAGGCAGGGCACAGCCGCATCCCCGTCTATCGCGGCACGCTCGACACCATCGTCGGCATGATCCATGTGCGCGACGCCTTCGCGGCGATCGCGCAGGGCGGCACGCCGCCCCGAACGCTGGAACCATTTATCAGGCAACCGCTCTATGTCCCTGAAACCATGGGCATTCTCGATCTGATGGCGGAGATGCGGGCCAAGCGCACCCATCTGGCCATCGTGCTCGATGAATATTCCGGCACCGAAGGGCTGCTGACCTTCGAGGACCTGATCGAGGTGATCGTCGGCGAGGTCGAGGACGAGCATGACGAGACGCCGGAGCAGATGCTCGTCGCGCTGGAGGACGGCCTGTGGGAAGCCGACGCCCGCGCGGAGCTGGACGATGTGGCCGAAGAACTCGATCCGCGCCTTGCAGAGGTGGAGGAGGATGTCGACACGCTGGGCGGCCTCGCCTTCGTGATCGCCGGGCATGTGCCGCAAGTGGGCGAGATATTGACCCACGCGCAGAGCGGCTGGCGCCTGGAAATCGTCGCCGCCGATCCGCGCCGGGTCAAGCGCCTGCGGCTCCACCCCCCGGCGCAAAGGGAGGATGGGGAAAGCTGATCCCGTCGTTCGCTGTAGAGCGGGTTTCGGCCAATCCTTGCCATTCCTATCCCGTCATGCCATTGCAGGCTGGCATCTTGGGAGGCGGCGCGCGCCATGGCCTGAGACCCCAGCCTGCGCTGGGGTGACGGTAGAGGCGAAGGTCCGCCAGCTACGCCAAACCGTCATCCGCAACCACGCGTCCGCACATTATCCGCCACCCCTCCCCTTATACGTCGGAACATGGAAATCCGGCGGCTTGTCCGCGATCCAGCGCAGGAAGCGGGCCATCGCCTCGCGTTCCTTCAGTGCGTCGGGAAGCGGGGGCAGCCTCGCCAGCTCCGCATTGGTGAAACAAGCGTGGATCGTCCGGTGGCAGAGCGGATGCACCGGCACCATCGCGCGCCCTCCCCGGCTTTTCGGCACCGGATGATGCCATTCGACACGGGCGCCCAGCGGCCGGCCGCACAGCCAGCAAAGCCCTTCTCCGCCTGTTCCCGCACCGGTCAAATATGCAGCCCTTTCACCACAGTTTCGCGCAAAAAATCGGCCCGCGCGCGCCCCCGCGCTCCTCTTTACTTTGCGTTCTTCCGGCCGCTGTCTATAGAGGCCGCATGTCGTCCGCTCCCCTTCGCGTCGCGCTGTTCAGTGGCAATTATAATTATGTCCGCGACGGCGCCAACCGCGCGCTGAACACCCTTGTCGGCTATCTGCTGCGGCAGGGGGCGCAGGTTCGCGTCTATTCGCCGACGGTCGCCCGGCCCGCCTTCGCGCCGACCGGCGATCTGGTCAGCCTGCCGAGCATTTCCATACCCGGCCGCGCCGAATATCGCATTCCGCTGGGCCTGTGCCCGCGCGTGCGGCGCGATCTGGGCCGGTTCAACCCCGATATCGTCCATATCTCCAGCCCCGACCCGTCGGCCCATCGCGCGGTCAGCTGGGCGCGGGCGCGCGGGGTGCCGGTGCTGGCCAGCGTCCACACCCATTTCGAAACCTATTTCCGCTATTACAACCTCTCCTTTCTGGAGCCGGTGGCGACGGCGATCCTCCGCCGCCTCTACCGCCGCTGCGACGCGCTGGTCGCGCCGTCGGAAAGCTTCGCGCAGGTGCTGCGCGCGCAGCGGATGAACTACGACATCTCGCTCTGGTCGCGGGGCATCGATCACAGCCTGTTCAACCCCAACCGCCGCGATCTGGCATGGCGCCGCGACCTCGGCATCGGCGACGGGGAGGTGGTGATCGGCTTTCTCGGCAGGCTGGTGATGGAAAAGGGGCTGGACGTCTTTTCCGAAACCATCGACGTGCTGAAACGCCGCAGCGTGCCCCATCGCGTGCTCGTCGTCGGCGACGGCCCCGCCCGCGGCTGGTTCGAGGATCGTCTGCCCGGCGCGGTGTTCGTCGGCTTTCAGGCCAATGAGGCGCTTGCCCGCGCGGTGGCGAGCATGGACGTGCTGTTCAACCCGTCCGTCACCGAAACCTTCGGCAATGTGACGCTGGAGGCGATGGCCTGCGCCGTGCCCGCGCTGGGCGCGCGGGCGACCGGCAGCTCCACCATCATCCAGGACGGGCGCACCGGCTTCCTGTGCGAGCCGGGCGCGGTATCCGCCTTTGCCGACCGGCTGGAAAGCTATGTGCGCGATCCGGAGCTGCGCATCCGCCACGCGCAGGCATCTTCTCTCGAAGCCGAGCGTTATCACTGGGACCCGATCAACGAGGCCGTGCTCGACGCCTATAAACGGCTGATCGCGACGAGCCGGAAGAAATAGGACAAGCCATGGCGGACCTGTTCGGAGACGACCCGGTACAGCCCTCCTCCCCCACCACGGCGGAAAACGCCCCGCTGGCCGACCGGCTGCGCCCCGCGCGGCTGGAGGACGTGGTGGGTCAGGAACATCTGACCGGCCCGGATGGCGCGATCGGCCGGATGGTGGCGGCGGGCAAGCTCTCCTCGATCATCCTCTGGGGTCCGCCCGGCACCGGCAAGACGACGATCGCGCGTTTGCTGGCCGATGCGGTGGGCATGCGCTTCGTGCCGGTTTCGGCTGTGTTCAGCGGCGTCGCCGACCTCAAGAAGATCTTCGCCGCCGCGCGCGAGCATGCCCGGCTGGGGCAGCGCACCCTGCTGTTCGTGGACGAGATCCACCGCTTCAACCGCTCGCAGCAGGACGGCTTCCTGCCCTATGTCGAGGACGGCACGATCACGCTGATCGGGGCGACGACCGAGAATCCGAGCTTCGAGCTCAACGCCGCGCTGCTTTCCCGCGCGCAGGTGCTGATCCTGCGGCGGCTGGACGCAGCCGCGCTCGAACGCCTGCTGGAACGCGCGGAGGCATTGATGGACCGCCCGCTGCCGGTCGATGCGGCGGCGCGCGAGGCGCTGATCGCCAGCGCGGACGGCGACGGACGCTTCCTGCTCAACCAGGCGGAAACGCTGTTTTCGGTGCGGATCGACGCGCCGCTCGACCCGGCGGGTCTCTCCGCGCTGCTGCACCGGCGCATGGCCGTGTACGACAAGGACCGCGAGGGCCATTACAACCTCATCTCCGCGCTCCACAAATCGCTGCGCGGGTCGGATCCGCAGGCCGCGCTCTATTATCTGGCGCGCATGCTGGTGGCGGGGGAAGAGCCGCTCTACGTGCTGCGGCGGATCGTGCGCTTCGCGGTCGAGGATATCGGCCTTGCCGACCCGCAGGCGCTGGTGCAGGCGCTCGCGGCGAAGGATGCCTATGATTTCCTCGGTTCGCCGGAGGGGGAGCTGGCGATCGTGCAGGCCTGCCTCTATTGCGCGACCGCGCCCAAATCCAACGCCGCCTACGCCGCGCAAAAGGCATCGTGGAAGGCCGCGCGGGAAACCGGATCGCTGATGCCGCCGCCCAATATCCTCAACGCGCCGACGAAGCTGATGAAGCAGATCGGCTATGGCGAAGGCTATTCCTACGATCATGACGCGCCGGAGGGGTTTTCCGGCGACAATTACTGGCCGGAGGAAATGACGCCGCAGGTCTTTTACGCGCCGACCGATCGCGGCTTCGAAAAACGGATAGCGGAACGCATCGCCTGGTGGGACGAATTGCGAAAAGGAAAAAACAAATAGTTGATTATCAACAACAAATTCAAATACCCTTTGCGATATCGAGCCGCCCACCCTATCTTTTGCACCATGCCCATGAAGCCGATGCCTGATTTTTCCGCTCTTTCCTTGAGCGAGATTGCCCGTTTCGAGCAGGAACAGCGTCTGCCGCCGGTCGATCAATGGCATCCCGATCATTGCGGCGACAGCGAGATGCGGATCGCCGCCGACGGCACCTGGTATCATCAGGGCTCGCCGATCGGCCGCCCGGAAATGGTGCGCCTGTTTTCCACCATCCTGCGGCGCGAGGAGGACGGCAGCCATGTGCTGGTGACCCCGGCCGAAAAGCTTTCCATCGCTGTCGACGACGCGCCCTTTCTGGCCGTCACCCTGAACAGCGAGGGCAGCGGCGCCGAACGCCGCCTCGCCTTCCGGCTCAACACCGGGGAGCCGGTGACCGCCAATGCCGATCATGCGATCCGCATGCGGGGAACGGCGGAGGAGCCGCGCCCCTATCTGCACGTCCGCCGCGGGCTGGAGGCGCTGATCGCGCGCCCGGTCTTCTACGAACTGGCGCATATCGCCATGCATGAGGCCGACAAGGGCAACGGCCCCATTGGCCTGTGGAGTTGCGGCCACTTCTTCCCGCTGGAACCGGGCCGATGACGCTGGCCGCGCAATTGCGGACACGATTGCACGAAGGCCATGCCCGCCCCCTCTCCGTCACGCTGGCGGACACGCGCATCGGCGTGATCGCGGCGGACTCGCCCGCCGGTTCGGAAATCCCCGCCGGCCCGTCGCGTGGGCCCATGCGGTTCGCCCCGGCGGCGGTGCTCGTCGCGATCACCGACCGGCCTTCCCCCGGCGTCATCCTGACCCGCCGCGCCTCGCATCTGCGCAAGCATGCCGGGCAGGTCGCCTTTCCCGGCGGACGGGTCGACATGCAGGACAAGGATGCCATCGCCGCCGCGCTGCGCGAGGCGGAGGAGGAAATCGCTCTGCCCCCCGCCCATGTCGAGGTCGTCGGCATATCGGACCGCTACCAGACCTTCACCGGCTTCGACATAGTGCCGGTGCTGGGCGTCATCCCGCCCGACCTGCCCTTCCGCGTGCATGAGGCGGAGGTCGAGGCGCTGTTCGAGGTTCCGCTCGACTTTCTGCTCGATCCAGCCAACAGGATAAGGCGGGAAGTGCAGCTCGCCGGGGCGCTCCACCATTATTACGAGATATTCTGGGAGGATTACCGCATATGGGGCATAACCGCCGCCATCATCGCCAATCTGTCGAAGCGGCTGGGCTATGACGACGACATCGCTGCCTGACGCGGCGTGGCGGCACCGCCCCGGCTTCGACGAGTTGTGCCGCCTGCTGGATGTGGAGGGGGACAGCGTGCGGCTGGTGGGCGGCGTGGTGCGCGACGGGCTGCTCGCCATTCCGGTCAGCGACATCGACCTTGCGACCATATTCCCGCCCGAAGAGGTGATGCGGCGGGTGGAGGCCGGGGGGATGAAGGCGGTGCCGACCGGCATCGCCCATGGCACAATCACCGCCGTGCTGCCCGATCATCACCCGGTCGAGATCACCACGCTGCGCCGCGACGTCAGCACCGACGGGCGGCGCGCGACCATCGCTTATACCGACGACTGGCGCGAGGATGCGGCGCGGCGCGACTTCACGATGAACGCGCTCTACGCCAGCCCGCTGACCGGGGAGGTCCACGATTATTTCGGCGGGCTTGAGGATCTGGCCGCGCGGCAGGTGCGCTTCATCGGCGACCCGCGCGCGAGGATCGCCGAGGATCATCTGCGCATATTGCGCTATTTCCGCTTCCTCGCCCGCTTCGGCGCGCTGCCGCCCGACGCGGCCTCTTACGCCGCCTGCGTCGATCAGGCCAACAGCCTGATGGCGCTGTCGCGCGAGCGCATCGCCGACGAGGTGATGAAGCTGCTGGCGCTGCCCGACCCTTGCGCGGTGCTGGACCTGATGATCGAGGGCGGCATCTTCCTGCCGGTGCTGCCGGAAATCAGCCGCGCCGGGCTGGAACGGCTGGAACGGCTGATGGCGCGGGAAAGCGCGGCCGGTCTGCCGCCCTCGCCCCAGTTGCGCCTCGCCGCGCTGCTGCCGCCCGATGCCGAGGCGGCGGAGAAGGTCGCCGCGCGGCTCAAAATGTCGAACAAGGCGCGCAAGCGCATCGCCGCCGCGCTGACCCCGCCGCCCGCCCATGGCGACGCGCGGGAGCTGGCCTTCCGCATCGGGCGGGACGGCGCGATCGATCATCTGCTGCTCGATGCCGACACGCCGGTCGAGGAAGTGGCGGGCCTGCGCGACTGGCAGGTGCCCGACTTCCCGGTCGGCGGCAAGGATCTGCTGGCGCTGGGCGTGCAGCCCGGCCCGGCGGTGGCGCGGCTGCTGGGCGCGATCAGGGAGAAATGGATCGCGGCGGGCTTCCCCCCGCGTGAGGTCGCGCAGGCGCTGGCGGCTCAGTGCGTGGCGGAGGCCGAGCGCGCCGACCAATAGTCGAACGCCTGATCGGCGGTCATCGGCCGCGCGAAATAATAGCCCTGGCCGAAGGTGCAGCCCATTTCCTGCAACTTGGCGGCGACGTCGGCATCCTCGATCCCCTCGGCGGTCGCCTTCATCCCCAGCGCCTCGGCCAGCGACAGGATCGCGCGCACGATCTCCAGCTTGTCGTGGTCGGCCATCATGTCCGACACGAAGCTGCGGTCGATCTTCAGCATGTCGATGGGCAGGCTTTGCAGGCTGGCCATGTTGGAATAGCCGGTGCCGAAATCGTCCATCGCGATGGCGATGTGCGACCGCTTGAGCGCATCGAGCAGGAAGGAGCAATTGGCCGGATCGCTGACGAGCGCGCTCTCGGTCAGCTCGACGGTCAGCCGCTCGCCGTCCACGCCGGTCAGGCGCAGCGTGTCGCCGATCATCTTGAGCACGTCGTCGCGCGCCATCTGGATCGGCGAGAGGTTGACGTTCATCCGCACCGGGATGCGCTCGCCCAGCCGCTCGTCCCAGCGGCGCAGCTGCTCGACCGCCTCTTGCAACGCCCAGCGGCCCAGCTGCACGATGAGGCCGGATTCCTCGGCGACGGAGATGAAATCGGTGGGCGGAATGGTGCCCAGCACCGGATGGGTCCAGCGCGCCAGCGCCTCGAACCCGGTGACATGCGATGTGGACAGGTCGATGATCGGCTGGAACATCAGGTGCAGGCCGCTGCTTTGCAGGCTGTCGCGCAAATGGCTTTCGAGGAAGAACCGCTGCCGCGCCGCGCCCAGCTCGCCCGCGCGATAGATTTCCAGCCGCCCGGTCGTCTTGGCGACGCGCGCGGCGGTCTGCGCCTGCCGGATCAGCTGGTCCGGCTCCACATCGCCTTCCGCCGCCAGCGAGCAGCCGATCGCGCAATCGACGGCGATTTCGAGGTTGGACAGCCGGATCGGCGCCTCGAACGCGGTGTTGATGCGGTTGGCGAGCGCCATCAGCCCGGCAAGGCCGGTGGCGAAGCTGTGGCAGATGCCGAAATCGTTGCTGCCCAGCCGCGCGAGGACGATGTCGTTGCCGACGCAGGCCTTCAGCCGCGCGGCCACAGCGAGGATCAGTTCGTCCCCGGCCATGGTGCCCAGCGCCTCGTTGATGCGGCTGAACCGGATCAGGTCGATGATGAGCACCCCGACCGTCGAGCGCGCGGCCGCGCCGCTGCATTGCGACGATCCGCAGCAGCGGCCCAGCGCGCCCTCCACCGCTTCGCCGAAGCCGATGCGGTTTGGCAGCGCGGTCAGGCTGTCGGAAATCAGCTCGCGCCTCAGGCTCACCTCGACCCGGCGGTCGGCGGTGCGGTCGATCGCGCTGATCAGGATCTGGTCGTCCATCGGCTGGCGGTCCCGTACCCAGGCGAGGGTGCAGTCGAACACTTCGGGGCCGAGCGGGGTCATGCGTTCGATCTCGAACCGGCTGACCTCATGGCCGGACAAGGCGAAGCTGGCGAGCTCCGCCTGCAGGCGCGCGGTGGCGCCGGGGTCCATCTCTCCCCGGCCGTGCGTCATCGCGGAAAAGCTGCGCTCGAAGCGGTCGTTCCATTGCCGCAGGCGGATGGCGCCGTTGCGCCACTGGGCCAGAGCCGCCGGATGCGGCAAGGCCGTCAGCAACGGGGACGGCACGGATATACGCCCATCCTCGCCGCGATCGCACGGCGCTTCGCAGGGAATATATTCCGTCCCCGCCCAGAAATCTGGCGTAAATCCGTCCATGGCACTGTTAACGACCGTAATTTCAATCTTTTAAATCGCAGCGCCCCTTTGCCCGCTTTTCACGCGGATTCGGAGGCGCCCGACGGCCCATAATAATTTCCATTTCTTTTCGAGGGGTTAAGGAAGAACGGCAATTGCGCTTATTTCCATGATGAGGCTTGCAGGCCTGCTTGCGGAAGGGCTGCTCTTGGGGGCTACCACCCTTCCTTATCTTCACCCCAGCGACCCGGAGGGCCGAAGGTCAACGCTGGGGCCGTAGGCCATGTCGCGCGCCTCCTCCTGAGATGCCAGCCTTCGCTGGCATGACGGAGAAAAGAAAAGGTTTAGAGCGGGACCTCCGTTCGCCCTCGTCTTAGAGGTTTGGGTTATTAT
>NZ_JACIDT010000019.1 GCF_014196495.1 Sphingobium jiangsuense | reverse complement strand
CATCGGAACCCTTCTCGATGCCTTCACGCCCGACGAATGCGCCAATTACCTCAAAAACTCCGGATATGCGTCAATCTAATCGCAGAACGCTCTAGCAGGCCTTGGTCCCGCCGTCATGCTGAACTTGTTTCAGCATCCATCAACCCCCACAGACCGCCGATCGATCCGGTGAAATGGACCCTGAACCAAGTTCAGGGTGACGATAAGGTCAGGTCAGCTTCTGGCCAAAACCATCCCGCCTCTCACCTATTTCTTCAACCGATAGCCGGTGTGGAACACCCAGATCACCAGCGCGACGCAGAAGATCAGCATCGTCGCCACCACGCCCAGGCTGATGCCCATCGCCACGTCGCCCTTGTCGAAGAAGGTCCAGCGAAAGCCGCTGATGAGGTAGATCACCGGGTTGAACAGCGTGATCGTGCGCCACGGATCGGGCAGCATCGATATGGTGTAGAAGGCGCCGCCCAGAAAGGTCATCGGCATGATGATCAACAGCGGCACGAACTGCAACTGCTCGAAATTCTGCGCCCATATGCCCAGGATGAAGCCGAAGAGGCAGAAGCTGACCGCAATCACCATCATGAAGCCCAGCATCGCCAGCGGATGCGCGACCGACACCTCCACGAACAGATGCGCCGTGGCGAAGATGACGAGGCCGACGATCATCGATTTGGTCGCCGCCGCGCCGACATAGGCGGTCACCGTTTCCAGCGGCGAAAGCGGCGCGGACAGCACCTCGTAGATGGTGCCGGTCCAGCGCGGCATATAGATGCCGAAGCTGGCGTTGAAGATGCTCTCCTGCAACATCGACAGCATGATGAGGCCCGGCACGATGAACGCGCCATAGGCGATGCCGTCGATCGCCTCCATGCGCGATCCGATCGCGGTGCCGAACACAACGAAATAGAGCGATGTGGTGATGACCGGCGTCATCAGGCTGGTCCAGAAAGTCCGGCCGAAACGGTGGATTTCCGAAGCATAGATGGCCCCCATGCCGCGCCAGTTGATCGCCCCTCCGCCTGTTGATCCGCCGCTCATTGGCCGCCTCCCTTCCCGGCCATCGCCTCGCCGGGCGCGATATCCCCGGAATGGACAAGGCTCACGAATATATCCTCCAGAGAGCTTTGCCGGGTGCTCAGGTCGGTATAGCCGATGCCCAGCGCCTCCAGCTGCCGCATCAATGCGGGAACGCCGCTGCCTTCCTGCGCGCGGGCGTCGAACAGATATTCCAGATCCCGCCCGCCGGATTTGAGGGCAAGGTTCCAGTCGGCAAGGGCGGCGGGCAATTGTTCCATCGGCCGGGCGAGATGCAGGGTCAGCGTCTTGGTGCCCAGCTTGTGCATCAGCGCCTCCTTCTCGTCCACCAGCACCAGCCTCCCGCCGTTGATCACCCCCACCCTGTCGGCCATCTCCTCGGCTTCCTCGATATAATGGGTAGTGAGGATGATGGTGACGCCGGTTTCGCGCAGCCCCCGCACCAGCCGCCACATATCCTTGCGCAACTCCACGTCGACGCCCGCGGTGGGTTCGTCGAGGAACAGCACGCGCGGTTCATGGGCCAGCGCCTTGGCGATCATCACCCGGCGCTTCATCCCGCCGGACAGCTCCATGATCTTGGCGTCGCGCTTGTCCCACAGGGTCAGGTCGTGGAGGATCTTCTCGATCAGCGCGTCGTCGCGCGGCTTG
The DNA here is from genome assembly GCF_014196495.1 of Sphingobium jiangsuense. Taxonomy (GTDB): domain Bacteria; phylum Pseudomonadota; class Alphaproteobacteria; order Sphingomonadales; family Sphingomonadaceae; genus Sphingobium; species Sphingobium jiangsuense. The sequence continues at coordinate 65,247 of NZ_JACIDT010000019.1, read as the reverse complement.
CCGAACAGGCCCCGGCTGAAGCGCACGGTCGCCAGCACCTTGTCGAAAGCGTCGTTGTGCAATTCCTGCGGCACCAGCCCGACCTGCCGCCGCGCCGCCTTATAGTCGCGGATGATGTCCCGCCCGCCGACCATCACCTGCCCCGCCGTTGGCGTCACCAGCCCGCAGATGATGCTGATGAGCGTCGTCTTGCCCGCGCCATTGGGGCCGAGCAGCGCGAATATCTCTCCCTCGCGGATGTCGAGGTCTATGCCATGAAGGGCAATATGGCCGGAGGCGTAGGATTTGCGCAGCCCCCGCACGGAAATGATCGATGGCATGAAGGTGATTCTCTTTCCTCCGGCATGGGACGCGGCGCGGCACCGGAGCATAGCCATCCCGCCCATGCTTACAAGCACCCGGCGCAGGACTTCTCTTGCATGATGGCGCGGGCGGTATAGGACGGTAGCCATGCAAGCGATCAGCCAGATACCCCTTTCGATCAGCGGCCAGACATGGTGCTGGCGCGGCGACCGGGCCGGCGCCAGCGGCGACACGCTCCATCCCGACGATCTGGTGACGCAATTGCTGCTCGCCCGCGGCTGTCTGCGCGAAGAGGTCGAGGCGCACCGCGCGCCGACCATTCGTCATTTCCTGCCCGATCCCTCGATCTTCCGCGACATGGACCTGGCCGCAGCCCGCCTCGCCGACGCGGTGCAGCGCGGCGAGCAGGTGACGATCTACGGCGATTACGACGTCGACGGCGCGACCAGCGCCGCGCTGCTGATTCGCCTGCTGCGCGAACTCGGGCTGGAGGCCGGCTATTATATCCCCGACCGGCTGATGGAGGGCTACGGCCCTTCCGGGGAGGCGCTGGTCCGGCTGGCGCGGGCCGGATCCACGCTGATCGTCACCGTCGATTGCGGCGCGCAGGCGTTCGAGGCGCTCGGCATGGCGCGGGACGAGGGCGTCGACGTGATCGTCGTCGATCATCACAAATGCGCGAGCGAGCTGCCCCCCGCCCTCGCGCTGGTCAACCCCAACCGGCTGGACGAGAGCGTAGAGGGCGCCGCGCACGGCCATCTGGCGGCGGTCGGCGTCGCCTTCCTGCTGGGCGCGGCGCTGGTGCGCGAATTGCGCGGGCGGGGATGGTTCGCCACCCGCGCCGAGCCGCGCCTCATCGACCTGCTCGATCTGGTGGCGCTGGGCACGGTCGCCGATGTCGCGCAACTGCGCGGCCTCAACCGCGCTTTCGTCGCGCAGGGCCTGCGGGTCATGGCGCGCAAGGGCAATGGCGGGCTCGATGCCCTCGCGCAGGCGAGCCGCCTCGCCCGCGCGCCCTTGTGCCACGATCTCGGCTTCGCGCTGGGGCCGCGCATCAATGCGGGTGGGCGCGTGGGCAAGTCGGACCTCGGCGTGCGCCTGCTGACGACGCGGGACGAGGAGGAAGCCCGCATCATCGCGGAGGAGCTGGACCGGCTGAACGAGGAGCGCCGCGCGATCGAGAGGATGGTGCAGGAGGAGGCCGAGCGCATCGCCGAGAGCCAGACCAACCGGGCGGTGATGCTGGTGGCGGGCGAAGGCTGGCACCCCGGCGTCATCGGCATCGTCGCGGGGCGGTTGAAGGAGAAATTCGGTCTGCCCGCCCTTGTCGTCGCGCAGGACGGGGACGGCACCGGCAAGGGGTCGGGCCGCTCCGTCACGGGGGTCGATCTGGGCGCGGCGATTTTGGCGGCGAAGGACATGGGCCTGCTGATCGCCGGGGGCGGCCATGCAATGGCGGCGGGGCTGACGGTGGCGCGCGACCGGATCGAGGCGCTGCACGAGTTTCTCGACGAGCGGCTGGCCGCGTCGGTGGCGGTGGCGCGGGCCGAACGCATGCTGCCGCTCGACGCGATGGTCGCTCCGCGCGGGGTGAACCCCGATCTGGTGCGCAGCCTGGATGAGGGCGGCCCCTATGGCGTGGGCTGGCCCGCACCGCGCATCGCAACGGGGCCGGTGCGCCTCGTGCGCGCGGATATCGTCGGCACCGGGCATGTGCGGCTGCTCGTTGCCGGGCAGGACGGCGCCTCGCTGAAGGCCGTCGCCTTCCGGCAGGCGGACAGCGCGCTGGGTCAGGAGCTGCTGCACGGCGGCAAGGATCGCCGCCTGTGGCTGGCGGGCCGTGCGAAGATAGACGATTGGGGCGGCGGCCATTCCGCCGAGCTTCATGTCGATGACGCCGCGTGGGCGGGTTAGGAGATTTTTCGGCGGCGAGCGATTTTTTTTGCTCTTTCCGGGTTGACCGGCGAAACGCTTCCCCCTAATGCGCCCTCACCTCGCTGAGGCGCTTGAAAAAGCAACCGGCATGGCCCCTTCGTCTAGCGGTCTAGGACGCGGCCCTTTCACGGCTGAAACACGGGTTCGATTCCCGTAGGGGTCACCAGCTAAGTAGTTGATATTGTTAGGGGGAATCGCGAAAATGCGGTTTCCGTGGCACTTTCGTGGCACATTTGGCGTTTTTCGAGGCCACCCCAGCCCCCGTTCCAGGCTCTTTTAGATCACCTCAATAGCTGCCCAGTAGACGAGGGATTCGTTCGCGGCAGCCGCCACCGACAGGCAAGCCCTCCCCACAGACCAGCCAGACATCCGCGTCAGGAACCGTAGATCTGATTGAGCTTGGCTGCTTCGCGGCCATAGTCCGCGTGATCGATCCATTTCGAGTAGTGCCGGAACAGCATTGCCGCGCTCTTGTGGCCAAGCTGGCGGGCGATATAGGCCGGGTTCACCCCGCCCATCAGCGCCGTCGTCGCGTAAGTGTGGCGCGTTTGATAGGCATCACGGCTGCGGATGCCGAGCGCACGCAGTGCGGGATGGAAATAGAGCTTCCGCTGATCCTGCACGTCCGGCCACGGCGTGTTTGTGACCGGGTTGATGAAGATCGGCGAATCGAGCCCCCGCATGAAGCTGTGCGCCTTCTGGCGTCTAAGCACGGCCATCATTCGCGGAGTAAGATCGACGTCGCGCACGGTCCTGGTCTTGGTCGATTTCTCCACGGCCCGGACGCGGGCACGCTCGACCCGGATGGACTGGCGCTTCCAGTCGACGTCGCGCCACTGGACGACGATCTGTTCGCTGGGACGCATGCCGGTCCCGAAGGCGAACTCATACCAGTTCCAGACCTGCTCGTCGTAACGCTCGTGCATATAGGTGAGGATGCGTTCGGTCTCTTCCCGGTCGAACGGGTCCGGCTCGCGTTTCTGATGCTTCTGGCTCTTGATCCGTTCCAGCGGCGAGCGGTCGATCAGCTCGTCGTCGAGAGCCATCTCGAAGATGCCGCGCAGCGGAATGACGTTGTTGTTGATCGTCTTGCCGCTGACCTGCTTCGCCCGGTCGGCGATGACCTTCTTGATCTCGCTCGGCTTGATGCTCTTGAGTTGCCGCTCACCGAAAGCCGGCGACCAGACATTATTGATCGCCGACACATAGTCGGACATCGTCGATTTCTCGACTACGAGCGTTGCGAGCCACTCTTTCGCATAAGTCTTGAAGCCCGCGTATTTGTTCCGGTCGGGTTTGGCATCACCCTTGGGAAACGTGCTTTCATAATCGAAGACGCCGAGATCGATTTCCTGATGGACACGGGCCATCAAGCGCTCGGCCGCCTTGATGTTAGCGGATGTGGGTTGGAGCTGGAGCGTTTCGCGATAGAGCCGCCCGTTCCAGCGGAAGCGGACGCGAATGCAGCTTTTCAGCGGCTCGACGCCAGTCCCTGGCCGTTTTCTACCCATTTGTGGAAGCCTTCGAGGTCGATGCAGATGCTGCCATCGGGAGCGCGGCGATATTCGCGGCCCTGAATCCACACGCCGTCGGCGATCTTTCGATAGACCGCTTTCTCGGTGTAGCCGGTCAGCTCGGCGAAGCGCTTGATGCGCACGTAGCGCGCGCCCGTCATGACAGTGCTCCGGTTGAGGAAAGGAAACCACGGACAGCCAACCGTCCGCTGCTTCCTCTCTCCTCCCGCTCCCTTCCCTTCCGGCCGATCTGCGATGACCGCATGGCCGGCCGACCAGGACGGGCAGGCGCTCGCGAACGTGGGTCTGGATAATCCTCGCAGAAATGGCGCATGGATCGCTGGCCTGTTGGGCAGCGCAAGCAGGCCATGACGCGACGTCAGTCTAGCATTTCGATCCTGGTCCTAAAAAGAGGCCAAGATCGCATATTTGGGCAACCCACTGCCTAATCTCGTGCTTTCGCCTGTCAGCCTATTGGCGTTGTCGCGCCTTGGAAGAGACTCGCAGCGTTCCACTCGCCGTTGTTGATGGCCTCGAAGAATGGGACAAATGATCGGGACGCATGGCGGCCTGCCGCGCGCGATCGCGGGCGCGCTGATTGACAGGAGGGGGTGGAGCCTCGATCGTCTCGGCGTCATCGTCAACATGACCGGTCCGCTCGCCGGCATGGCCTCCGCAATGCTCACCGGGTGGCTGGCCAACAGGCTCGGTCGGCGGCGGATACTTCTTGTCGCAGCGGCCGTTCAGCTTCTAGCCGTTTTCGCCGTGGCGGCAGCGGTCATGGCGACGGCAATCCCTGCCGCTGCCGTCGCCGCATGTGCAGTCGGTTATTTTCTCCTCTACACGCCCGCCGCAACCGCCCTCGCCGTCGTCATGATGGACCGCACCGCCGGTGAGGCGCCGGCCACGGACTATTGTCAGGATGTTTGCCGGGCGCGCGCCGCGATACGCTTGCGGGCCATGCCGATATGCTTAACCGGCGGAGCGTCGATGCCGCGTTCTTCGTTGGACCGATGATCGACGCGGACATCATAGCCGAGCGCCGCGAACTTATCGTTCAGCATCATCGCCCAGGCCGCGCGGATTTCGAGCAGCTTCACGCGGCTGTTCCATTCGCGCGGTTTCCGGCCGAACATGCCGTCGACAATCGGACGGGTCGGTATCAGCACATAGCCATGGTGGCGCTTGCCTCTGGGCGTATCGCCCATTTCGATCAGTGTCAGGTCGGCGGCAAAACCCGCGATGCAAAATATCTCGCTGGCGAAACGCTGCAGAACCGCGATCGACGCCGGCAGGTCCAGTTCATCGGGCAGCGCCACGTCGAACTGACGGCCAAGCTGCGCATCCTTGCGGATTTCGGCGGCTTCGAGCGCGTTCCAGAAACACTCGCGATCCTCCCACTGCGCGGGGCCCCCGGACGGCAGTATCAGCGCAGACCAGGCAACCGCCCGCTTGTTCACGAAATTGGAAAACCGGCCGTAGCGCTCATCGTACAGGCGGCAGCTGTTTTGCCATGCCGCGGCCGCGACGATACTGCGTCCGGCGCCGCGGCTGATGATATTCACATGGAAATGAAAGATCGCCATCTTTTCCTCCTGTCCCGGCGTCACGCCCGAACCGGACCGTCAATTTTCATGACTGGTCCTTCCCGTCGTCCCGCGACCATTCGGGCGAGAGGTCCTGTTTCAATCCGGTGATCACCGCGTCCGAGATCGCCTCGATGCACTTGCGCTCGATGTAGGCGAGGTCGCCGTGGATCAGTTGCCGCGGGAACCGCATGCGTTGGCCCGCATAGAGGACGGGCAGCGCGATATGCGCGGTCGATGCACCGAGCCGGAGCATTGCGATCAGATGATCCTCCAGCCTTATCCCCGGATCGCCGGACTCGATCGCGCGATACCAGCGCAGGCTTCCGCCCATTTCGGTGGCGACCTCCAGTTGCGTGAAACCGAGCGCCTTTCGCGCCTGCCTGATCTTTTCGCCGGAGAGCTTCTTGAGTTCCTTGAAGATCGACAGGTCGACGTCGGCGAATTTTCCATCGGATGCCATATTTCCTTCCTCCCCGGTTCGGCCCGTCGGGCTCTGTGGGTTATCCGGCGAAGGTAGAATCGCGGAGCGATCGACATCAAGAATAGATACCGATGATTTTAGAGGAATATTTCTGCTCATTTGCAACGGATGCGCGTGCATATTTATTTTCTGACGCGCGTAATGGGCAGATAATTTTCCTTTTCCTCCATATCGGATCATTCAGGAACTTTATTGCCGAACCGGCACCGGATCAGGCCATGTGATCCCGAAAGCGAACTTATAAGGCTAAGTTCGTATATTTACGGCTAATATCGCCATTTCAGGCACCCTGCTGCCGGGGCCTGTTGCAATCCCCTTCGTTTCAAATCACTCAGATCGGGTTCCGAGGATTCAAGTCGAATCGGACCTGATACTTCGGACTGGTAAATATTCATCAACCATGGCGCGGGGCGCCAACATGGAGTCGTGCATGATGCCGATTGCCAAAGCGATGACGGCTGCCCTGGGCACACTGATCGCCACGACGACAGCCTGTGCCGGACCCGGCGGACATGGCCGACAGGCCAGTATCACGCCGACCGCCGAACGGCCGCGCATCGTGGTGGCGACGGTCGATGGGTTCGTTCTGCGCGTCGCCGCGACGAACCGGACGGAGCCGGCGCCCGCATCCTTCACTGCCAATCACATCCCGGTGGGCTCGGGCACGCATATCGATGCGCGCCTGCTCTCCCGCCCTGCCAGCACTCTTCAGGAGACTTCGCATGCGCATCCGTAAGTTCGCCGCCTCGCTCGGGGCGAGCGTCCCCGCCCTGCCCCTGCTGCTGGCCGCCCAGGGCGCAGCGTTCGCGCAAGCCGCCGACCCGCTTACGGCCACGGCGCGCGATGCCGAAAACGAATTGCGGCAGACCTTCGTCAATCTGCAATTCGAGGATTTCGGGCCGGCGCCCGTCAAGGGCCCGATCTACCAGGCGACGGCAGGCGGCCGCATCATCTATTATGCGCCTGACAGCGAGCATCTGCTGTTCGCGGAGATCTACGACCGCAACGGCCAGAACCTTACCGCGCTGGCGCAGAACGCCGCTTCAGCGAAGAAACTCGCCGGGATCGACATTGACAAGGCGCTAGCGATCGGTCCGGCGGGCGCGCCCACGGTTGTCGAATTCACCGATCCCGACTGCCCCTACTGCCGCGCGCTCGACCGTTTCTGGGCCGCGAAGGCCGCTGAAGGCAAGCCGGTACGGCGCCTGATCTTCTTCGTCTCCGGCATCCACGCCGAGGCCGCCGCCAAGGCGGAGCATGTCCTTTGCTCGCCGGACAAGGAAGCGGCGTTCAAGGCGATCTACGCCGGAGCCGCGCCGACACCTCTGCGCACATGCGCGGAGGGCAAGGCCAGGGTCGAGGCGCATGCCGGAATCGTCGGCAAGACCGGCATCACCGGCACGCCGACCCTGATCGCGGACGGACAGATGATTTCCGGGTTCCGGCAGGCCGAGATCGAGGCGTTCCTCGACGGCAAGAAGGCGCTCGCGAATGCCGGCCGCTGATCGCCTCCTGACCCCCACCATCGCGAACGCGCGGCGCATCGCTTCTGCCGTCCGGCAGGTCGGCGCCGCCGCGCAAATCCCAATGCCGGCGGCGGGACCCGAACCGGGCCGTCCAGCCTCGCCGTCGGCCGACAGCGATCCCAATCGATGCCGGCAAGCAGTCCCCGGAGCGGCCCATCTTCACTGGAGCAAGTGCATGTTGAAGACTCTTCGCAGACAAACCGCCGACATCGCCAATGTCGGTATTCCCGTTACCCTCCTCGCGCTGCTCGGAGCCGGCGGGGCTCACGCCTTCTCGGCGCCGGCTGCCGGCGACCTCGGCTACGACATCTACGATATCGTGGTCAATCAAGGGGTCAAAGGCCCGCTCGGCTTCGTCGGCGGCGTCGCGGCCTTCCTGTTCGGCGTGAGCAGGCTCTTCTCGAACATCATGATCGGCATCCCGACCATCGTGGCGGCCGTCTGCCTGATCAAGGCGGACTCGATCCTCCAGACATTCGGAATGGTCATCTGACGGATTGGTCCGCCGCCGCGCCTGGGCGCGGCCGGCGGACCTCAACGGGCCAGGGCGCATGAGGCGCGCTGGCGGGACACCCCCCGAAGTTCAACCAGCTTCGCAGGGAGGTCACGACGCAAGGAGGAGAAGGCTCGTGGACGAGCGGCTACCCCAATATCTGCACAAACCCGTCCAGATCCTGTGGTTCGGATCGGACGAGTTCGTGCTCGTGATCACGGTGATCTTCGTCGCCGTGATCGTGGGCGGGATGCTCGGTTGGGCGCTCGTCGCGGGTCTTCTCCTTTTCGTACCCTGGCTCCGCACCAAGCCGCGCGGCTTCATCCCGCACATGGCCTGGCGCTGGGGCCTCGTCCGCTGGTCCAACTATCCGGGTCCGACCCAGACCCGGTTCTACGAATGAGGCGGGCCATGTTCGGACGCAAATCCCCCGGCACACCCCCACGCGATCCGCTGATCGGCAGGCCCGGCAGCTATGGCATCCACCGCTACCTGCAGGGGGCGAGCAACCTGTTCGAGGAGAACCGGCTGCTGAAGCTCGCCGTCATCGGCCTGTTCGGGATCACGGCGGTGCTGGGCATGGTGATCTACACCTCCAACCAGAACACCCGGACGGTCATCGTCCCCTTCGGCGCGGGCGGCGACCTCTATGTCACGGGCGGCGAGCCGTCCGAGGCCTATCTGCGCTCGATGACCCGCAATGTCGTGTCGCTCTCGGGCACCTACTCGGCCTATTCTGCCGACCGGCAGTTCCAGGAACTGCTCAGCATCACGCACCCCTCGACCTACAACAGCCTGCGCGACAGCCTCAACCGGCTGCTCGACGAGTTGGCCAACAACCCCACGCTCTCGATCGCGACCTATATCCGTCCCGATCAGCCCGTGACCTGGACCCGGACCGAGATACTCGTGCCGGTCGAGAAGGTCCGCGTGATCGGCGGCGTGATCCGCAAATTCCGGGGCAATCTGCGGATTCGCTACGTGATCGACAATGGCCGTTTCTGGCTGACCGCCCTCACCGAGGAAAATTTCGATGCGAACCCCCGTTAAGCGGGCGTTGGCGCTCGCCCTCCTGGCCGCGCCATTGCCCTCAATCGCGCAGACCGTCACCGCGCTGCCCGATCAGACCAGCACGATCCGCCTGTCCAATCGCGACATCAACCATGTCGTCTGTGCCGGCGGCGAGATCGAGGACGTCAGGTTCAGCGCCGAAAAGGCGATCGCCGTGGAGCGCGCCGGTTCCGACGCCTGGATCAAGTTCCTCGTTCGCGAGATCGACGACGCCGGGATGGTGACGCGCAGCTTCGTCACCGTGCCGTCTGAGTTCTTCATCACCTGCAACGGCGCGGTCTATGCGCTCTATGCCGAGCCGTCGGATATTCCGGCGCAGACGGTGATGCTCCAGCCCGGCGCTCCCCAGCGCGCCCGCGCCAATGAGGAACTGCTAGGACCCCTGGTCGAAGAAGAGCGTGCAGTCTCGATCACGCTCTCGATGCTCCAGGACCGGATCCCGGCGAGCTTCACCAGCGTTGCGCCCCGATCCGGGCCGATCCGGCTCGCGACGCTGCCGGGCGCCACGCTGGAGGAACGACGCCGCATCGAAATCGACGGGTCCGGCCTCTCGGCATCGGAATATCTGGTCTCTGCCGCCGGCGGCGCGCAGCTCGACGAACGCGGTTTTCTCGACGGCGCGCTCGGCGCCAACATCTTCGCGATCACCCTCGACCGGGGCAATATCGAGGCCGGGGAAGCCGCGCGGCTGATCGTCGTTCGCCGGGGAGCCGGGCAATGAGCGGCGGGGACTCTCGCGGCGGTCGCGGGCCCCGCGGGCGCGGTCCTGCCGATCGCGCGGAGGAACTCGACCTCGACGGCTATGAGGCGGACCGCCCTCGTCCTGGCGAGAATACGCGCGGCCCCGCGCTGCTCGATCTCAAGACGCGGTGGCAAACGCTGACCGCACGCCAGCAGCTGCGTTTGAGGCAGCTTGGCGTTGCCGGTGCGATCGGCGTGCTGGGGCTCGGCCTCTACACGGCCAGCGGCGACAAGACCGAGCAGGCCGCGCCATCGCCCAGTTCGAAGCTCGACATGGGCGCGGGGCTTCGCGGCGACAGCCTAGAGGTCAAGCTGCGCGGCGACCTGCAGAAGATTCTTGATGGACAGCAATTGCTCGGCGATCGCGTCTCCGCCATCGAGGAAGGCAAGGTCGCGCCCGGTTCCGGCACGCCGCCCCATGCGCTGGACGGCGATCTTCCTCCGGCGATCCCCGGCTCGGTTCCCGACTTTCCCGAACCGCCCGCGACCGGTGACATCGATCCTTCCGTCGCGAAGCCGCCCGCGCCGCCCGCCGCGCCGCCAGCGCCTCCGGCCCCGCCGGTCGAGAAGACCGTGGGCGCGATCGGCGCCGCGACCAGTCCGGTCGCGGCCGCCGATGGGGCACAGGCCGCTAAAAAAAAGACGCGGACCATCTATTTGCCACCTGGTTTCATGAAGGCGCGGCTGCTGACCGGGATCGATGCGCTGGCGAGCCGGGATGCGACCAACAATCCCGAACCGTTGATCGCGCGGGTGCAAGCCCCCGCCGTCCTGCCCAATGACGTCAAAGCCAACCTCGCCGGCTGCTTCGTCATCGGCAACGCCACCGGCAGCCTCGCGAAGGAACGGGTCGAAGTCCAGTTGGTCAGCCTCTCTTGCGTCGATTTCGACGAACGCTCGGTGGTCGACCAGCCCATCAAGGGCTTCTTCGTCGACGCCGACGGCAAGAAGGGCCTCTCCGGCAAGGTCGTCACCCGCGCCGGCGCGGCCCTTGCCCGCGCGTTCATCGCCGGGACCATCACCGGGGTCGCCGATACGGTCCAGAATACGGTCGGCGACGTCTCGACCTCGGCGCTGGGTTCGGTGCGCACGCTCGATGCGGGCGACGCCGCCAAGGCCGGCATCGCCGGCGGCCTGTCGCGATCGTCCGAGAAGCTCACCGATTTCTATCTCGATCTCGCGCGCCAGGCGGGGCCGATCGTTGAGGTCGGCGCGGCGAAGGACGTCGTGGTCGTGATCCAGGAGGGCGTCACCCTCGATATCAAGCCGACCGCCGGAAGCAAGTTCTGATGCGCCGGCTCCTCATCCAACAGGGAGTATCGCCCATGCGGCCTCTATCGCCCGCGCGCCGATCGCGCGCCCTCTCCCCGCTTCTTCCGGTCTGCGCCGCCTTCATGCTGAGCGGCTGCGCGACGATGGGCTCGATCATGTCGCCCTATAGCGAGAAGTTCAGTTGCAAGAACGACGATCACGGCCAGTGCATCCACCCTGAGAAGGCCTATGCCGATGCCGTTGCGGGCGTCGCGTCGAAGTCCGATCCGGCGGTCACCAGGGACAGGAAGTTGCTCAGGGACGGCAAGGCCGCGCGCGGTTCCACTGGAACAACGTCGGGCGCCTTCGCCGGTTATCGCGATAGCGTCTATCGCGAGCTCCAGGGGCTGATCGAGCAGCCGGTCACGCCGATGCTCAAGCCCCCGCGTTCGGTCCGGACGCTGATCCTGCCCTATGCCGACCGCCAGCGGCCCGACCGGCTCTACATGCCGCGCTATGTCTATTCGCTGGTCGAGCGCCCGCAATGGGTGGTCGGCGACTATCTTGTCGCCCCGGTTTCGCCCGCGTCCCGCGCGAACGTGCTCGAACAGGTCAGGGACCGCCCCGACGATGGCCAGAATGATGCGGGGGCCCGGCCATGACCAGCTATCAATCGGGCATGACGCTGGCGCGGCTGCGCCGCAGCGTCGAGCGCGACAGCTATTCCGATTTTCTTCCGCTCGCCGCCTGGGTCGAGGAAGAACAGGCCTTCCTCACCATCGACGATGGCTGGGGCTATAGCTGGGAGCTGATCCCCTCCCCCTACATGTTCGCCCATGTCCATGAGGCGCTGCTGGGGCTGCTCAACGTCAATTTTCCCGAAGGCACGATCCTCCAGCTCCAGAGTTTCGCCGACCCGCTGATCGACGATGCGCTCGACGCCTTTCTCGACCTCAAGACACGGCCCGATCCGCTCATCCAGGCCTCGGCCCGGCGCACCTTCGACTATCTGCGCGCCGGCACCATGGGCTTGAAGGCCCTGCATGGCATCCCGATCCGCGATTTCCGCGCATTCCTGTCGGTCAAGACGCGCGCGCCGATGGACAGCGACCTGCGCCGCCAGATCGAGGAGCAGCTCGCCAAGCTCGGCATCCGCCCGATGGCGCCGAGCGAGATCATCTCGCTCTACCGGCGCATTTTCAACGGCGTTCATGCGCCCGCGCCCGGCGTCTTCACCCAGACCGCCGACGTGCCGCTGCGCCGCCAGATCATCGATGCCGGGCCGGCGCTCCGCTTCGACGGGCCGGAAGTATATCTGGGCAACCAGGTGGCGCGCTGTCTGACGCCCAAGTCGCCGCCGCGGCGGATCACCGCCGAACGTGCCAATCGTCTCACCGGCGGCATGCGCGGGTCGTCCGAGGACAGCGACCAGATCGGCGGGCCGTTCCTCTATACGCTCAATGTCCTCTTCGATCACTCGGCCTTCGAGATCCACAAGCGCGCGCAGATTCTCTCGGCGCAGAAGGCGGCGGGGTCCTTCGCGGTCGAGGTCGGCAAGCAGATCGAAGAGATCGGGTGGATCCTGGACGAGGCCGGAAACACCCGGTTCGTCTCGGTAATCCCCACCATGTGGGTGTTCGGCCGCGACCGCCATCAGGCCCGCGAGATGGCGGCGCGCGCCAAGCGGCTGTGGGAGAGCGAACCGCTGCCGTGGATGGTCCAGGAGGAATCCTACCTCAACCCGATCCTGCTGGCCGCGAGCCTGCCCTTCGGCCTGTACCCCGAGCGACGCACGATCGGTATGCTGCAGCGCGATTTCCGCGTGCCGGTGCGCGCGGGCGTGCTGATGTCGCCGATCCAAACCGATTTCCGGGGCGGCGGGCGGCCGGCGCTGCTCTACACGGGCCGCAAGGGGCAGCTCATCACGCTCGACCTCTTCGATCCGCGTATCAACAACTACAACTTCATCGTCTCGGCGGAATCGGGCGCGGGCAAGAGCTTCCTGCTCAATAACCTGTGCCAGCAGTATTTCGCGCAGAACGCGCTCATCCGCATCATCGACATCGGCGGCAGCTACAAGAAGCTCTGCACGCTCTGCTCGGGCCGTTACATCGATCTGGGCGAAGAGCATCTCGTCCTCAATCCGTTCGACCTGGGGCTCGCTCTCGACGGCGACGATCGAGAGTCCGCGATCTCGATGGCGGTGTCGATCGTCGCGGAGATGGCCAACGCCGGGACGCGCAAGGGCGTCACCACGTCCGAATGGAACCTGCTCAAGTCCGCCGTGCAATGGGCGATCGAGAGCGGCCGCGCGGAAGCCGGGATCGATGCGGTGCGCGAATGGCTCGGCTCCTATCCGGCCAACACCGTCTCCGATCTCGACCGGGTCGACCACCTCGTGCCCACGGCGCGCGAATTGGCCTTCAACCTGCGTGATTTCGGGTCGGACGGAGCCTACGGCCATTATTTCAACGGTCCCAGCACGTTCGACATCTCGAACGATGAATTCGTGGTGCTCGAACTCGAGCGCCTGAAGGCCATGCCTGACCTGTTCAACGTGGTCGTCATGGTGGTGATCAACGCGGTAACGCAGGAACTCTACCTGTCCGCCCGTGATCGCCCCCGCTTCGTGCTGTGCGATGAAGCCGCGCAGTTCATGACCCGCGAAGAGGGCCAGGACCTGTCGCGCCTCGCCGAGGCGATCAGCCAGGGCTATCGCCGCGCCCGAAAATATCGCGGCAGCTTCGGCATCATTCTCCAGAGCATGAACGATCTGCTGCTGTTCGGCGGCACGGGACAGGTGATCCTGGAAAATGCCGCGACGCGCTTCCTCCTGCAGGGATCGACCTATGACAAGGCGGTCGAAAACAAGATCCTCGACTATTCGGGTTTCGTCCTCGACCTCCTGAAATCGGTCCGCAACAACAAACCGAACTATTCGGAAGTCTTCATCGACAGCCCGCTTGGCCTCGGCATCGCCCGGCTCGTCGTCGATCCGTTCAGCTACTGGATCAACACCTCCGCGCCCGAAGACGTGGCCGCGTTCGAGGCGCTGGTCCGCGCCGGACGCTCGCCGCTCGAAGCGGTGTGCGATCTCGCCGGCGTCGATCCCGCCGGGATAATCGGCACGTCCTTCGATGACGCAGCGCCGCTGAAGCGGAGCGCGCTGTCATGACGCGGCGCTCCCCCTCCCCCGACCAGTTGCCGCTCCGGCTCGTGGAGAGCCCGGATGAGGATATCGAGCGGATCATCGAGGCGCGCGTCGCCGCACGGGCGGAAGCCGACGCATTGCGCTGGCGCTTCCGCCTGGTGGTCATCGAATCCGTGATGATCGCATCGCTCGTGCTCGCGGCCGGGCTGGTGCTCGAACAGCCCGCTGGCATCGTTCTTCGCGGCGCGGCGATCGTTGGCGGCGGCTGTTTCCTGACCGGGCTCATCCTCATCGGCCTGACCGGGGCCGCGGGCCGCTTGCTCGCAAAACTCAGGAGGAAAAGATGATGCTGGACATACTCCCGCCCAGTGGCGGCAATGAGCGCCTGACCCTCGTCGTGCGCAGGCCGGACGAATCCCTTCACGACTACCTGGTCCGCTGCCAGTGGGAACTGGGCGACCGGGTCCGGTTCCTCGCGTCCGTTCGCGATGCGCAATGGACCATCCTAGAAAGCGAGCGCCAGCGCTGGCGGCGGCACGCTCTCCTGCTAACCTTCACCGGGCCGGTCATCACCGCCCTGGCCTATGCCGCTCTTGGCTTGTGCGGGGCCGCGGACAGCGTGCTGCCAGTGCCGCTCATGGCCGGGCTGATCGCCTGTGCCGGAATTGCCGGCGCCGCGCTGGCGATCGGCATCGCCCGCATCATCGACAGCATCCCGAATTGGCTGGTCACGCGGAGGGCACGGAGATGGGCATGAACGGCAGCTTCTCCGGCTCGCCCGACCCGTCGTCGATCCGGCCGCTGATCGGCGACATGATCCGTTGGCTTGCCCGACAGATCGACGGCGGGATCGACGAAATCCCTCCTCGTCCCGGAAAACGGCCGGAGAATCTTTTGATCCGTCCAGGGATGGCCCCGCGCCTGCCGGGCGAGACGCAGGAAGCCTACGTCGAACGCCTGCATCGCTCGAATGAAGCCGTGCTCCTGATCATGACCCGTTCCGCGCTTGCCATGGAATATACGTCCGGTCGGGACGAGAGGATCGCGGCTCTGCGCTTTCGGCAGATCGTGGGCCTCGAAGCGGCGGCGGCCTCGATCATCGTCGGCCTGTTCCTGCTCGTCCCGGAAATGCCCCTGTTCATGCGGGCGGCCATTCTTGTCCTGACGCCGATCGCGCTTGTGCGGGGAGGACTTTGGTTCCTGCACCGCGCGTCGAGGATGGCAAATGCCCTCGCCCGACATGCCGAAAGGTGGGGCCGATGAACGGCATCTTCTCCGGCGCGCCTTGTCCGTCATCCATTCGCCTGCTGGTCGGCACCCATCTGCTGTTGATCCTCCAGTCTTCGCTGGTGCTCTGGTCGGCCCCCGACCTCGGCGGCAGCCAGGCGCTGATCTGGCTCACGCTGTTCCTGGGCGTCACCGCGTTCATCTGCGCGGTCTGCGGCGAGAGTCGTACGCCTGCCGTTCCCTGGAGGGAGCGCCGCCGTGGTCGATAGACGTGTCCCCCAAGGCTGGCATGTCCTCGCCATCCAGTCCGCGCTCATCGCCGGGTGTCTGGCCGGCGCGCTGATCGTCGCGGGGGTGGCCCACGCCGAGACATCGACCATTGGTCGTACATGGCCGATCGCCGAGCCCGACGCGATGGCCGAGATCGAGGCGCGTGCCGCAAAGCAGCCGCCCAATATGGCCGAAAAGTTCGGGCCGCGTTCGGGCTGGAGCGCATTGAAAGGCGCGACGCTCGGTGTCGCGCGCCAGAACCAGGTTCGCAGCGTTGTGCCGTTCTACACGCTCGATCAGGAAATCCGGCTGCCGGACGGCAAGCTGCTCTATCCTGCGGGCTTCACCTTCAACCCGCTGACCTATGTGTCGCTGCCGCAGAAGCTGGTGGTCGTGCATCCCCGCGATCTGGGCTGGGCGCTGAAGACCGCCGCGCTCACCGACTGGATCATCCTCACCGGCGGTGGGGACGCAAAGGACGATGCGCTCTCGCTTGGCGAGAAGCACGGCCGTGCCCTCTTCATTCTCGAGGAGCGCGTGAAGGAGCGGTTGGGCCTCACCGTCGCGCCCGTGATCGTCCGGCAGGTCGGCCAGAAGCTGGAGCTGACAGAGGTGCGCGTCGATCGCGCTCCCGTACGAAAGGCCATCCCATGAGTCGGCTCATCTCGATGCTGCGCACCGGCGCGGCGGCCCTCGCTCTGGCGCTCGTCGCGCCCGCCACGCCTGCGCATGCCTCCAAATGCGAGGCGGGCACCGTGTTCAATCCGATCACCAAGGTGCGCTGGAACTGCATCTTCCCGATCACGATCGGGGGCGTGCGGGTGGGCTCCTACGATAAGCTCGACAAGGAACTGGACGCCCAGTCGGCCTCCAAACCGCTCTGCGCCTGCCGCAAGGGTGCGACCTTCTGGTTAGGGGTCAAGGTTTCGTTCTGGTCACCCAATCGCATGGTTGATGTCGTGACCGAGCCGGGCTGCATGATGGCGCTCGGTGTCGATCTCATGCCGACCGGTGGGAAATTGCAGGGCAGCCAGTCGTCGATCTCGGACGGCACCAACACCCGCAAGATGTTCGCGCAGGCGCATTATTACATCTCGCCGGTCTGGAAGATGCTCGACATGTTCACGGACCTGCCGTGCATCGAGGATGATGGCTTCGACGTCGCGATGATCACCGAGGTGCTGCCGACCTGGCAGTCGGGCACATTGGGCGCTATCATCCAGCCCGAAGGCATCCTGTTCGGCAATCCGGCGGCCGGCCTCGCCTGTATGGCCGACAGCGCCGCCGCAGCTGCTGGCAAGGTCATCGATCCCCTGTTCTGGTGCATGGGCTCCTGGGGCGCGACCTATCCGGTCGCCGGCGACATCCATTTCGGGGACAGCGTCGAGGCCTGGGCGGGTCTCGCCGCGCGCTCGACGTTCATGATGGGCAGGCTGGGCGCTCTCACGATCCACTCGGCGGACGGCTGCTCGTTCAAGCCGCAGCCGATCTGGACCAAGAGCCGCTACAAGATGCAGATCATGGAGCCGGTCAAGGGCGGCAAGTGCGTCAACATCGGCCGTCCCGGCGCGCTCTGGACATCGGGCAAGCACGCGCCGGGCAAGGACAATGCCCAATTCATGTTGTTCGAGAAGGCGATCTGCTGCGCGGGGATTTCCACGCCATGAGCAGATCGCTTCCCCCAAACCGTGCGTCTCGCGCGGGTAGCTGCCCCGCTCGTCACGGAACGCTCCCCACCGTGAGCGGGCGCGCGGAAGGAGCGGCGGTGTGCCTTTCAACCGCCGCTCCCCCCTCGGTCAGCGCGGCCGAAAGCCCCCCGCCGGGGCCGGCAATGCCCCCTCCCGCCGTATCTCCGGTGGCGGCCGCGCTGACCATTTTTGAGGGACAGGCCGTCTTCAGGATACTCTCGCCCGGATCCAGCGCGTTCCGGGCGGGAGACGTGCTGCGCTTCGCCCATGGCTCGCGAACCACCCGCGCGAGGACGCCATGGTGAAGCGCGGCATCCTCCTCCTCGCGGCCAGCGCTCTGGCGCCGGCGCCGCTCTCGGCCCAGACGGTCGAGGACCGCGCCCGCGCCGCCGCCGAAGCATCCCGCGCGAAGACCTCGGACAGCGATGCGATCCAGCAGAATTATCTGACGCCGGGGCTTGCCGGACAACCGATCTCGACAGTCGACAACAGCCGGACGTTCAACCCCAATATAGCGTGCCAGAAGACGGCGACGCTGCTCGAACTGATCGCGCAGCCGGCGGCGACCGGCGATATCGGCACGCTGCGGATATCGCGCGACAAGGATCTCGACGGCACGGTCGACCAGACATTGACCCTGCCGGTGCCGGTATCGGGCATTTGCGCCAATGGCGTCGTCTCCTGTCAGCCGGGCACCTGGAACCAGTGCAAGAGCTTCAAATGGGATGTTGCGTCAGGCGGCGATCTCAAGCTCGCGCAAGTCGACCTGACCGATCTCGCCGGTTGCTACTGCATCAACAACAGCTGCGGCAGCAACCTCGTCTGGGGCAATATGGCCTCGGTGCTGAAAGACCTGGGCGGCGGCGTCATCGGCGCGCTCACCACGGCCGATCCGCGCGTCGGCGTCGCGCAGGCGGTGATCGACGGCCCGGCCATCCGTTACACTGGCGCCCAAAGCACGGCCTGCTCGCCCAACCCCGCGCTCCCGCAGACGGCCTATCGCGCCAGTCCCGCCACGATCCAGGGCGATGCCGCGAGCGTCGCCGCATCGAACAGCATCTTCCAGGCGCTCAAGGGCTCGCCCGCCGGCGTCGGCAAGGCCGAGCAGATCCGGTCCTGCACGATCACGCGGGAGGTGTCGTTGAACGCCGTCAAGGCGGACGATGTGATCGCGCATCTCGGCGGCGCCTATGCGATCTATGCGCCCGCACCCGATCAGCTCACATTGCAGATGGGCTCGCCGCGCGACGACAGCCTGCGAGGCGGGAGCTGCCGCATCTTCGAGTTTTCCATGCGGCTGCGGATCGATGATCCCGATCGCCTCGCGCAGTTCCGGCTCTCGCACTATTTCTTCGACGACTGGCTCCAGCTTCGCATCGACGGCGAGCTCGTGCTGTCCAATCCGGCGAACTGGACCGGGACCGGCCTGCCGCCCGGCAAGTGCGAGCGGAAACGGACCTGGCATGCCTATCCCAATCTCGACCTCAAGCCGTGGCTGACCCGCGGCGAGCATGTCATTTCCATGCGCATCGCGGTCGGCGGTGAAGGAGAGGCCTTCGCGCAGTTCGATGCAATGCTCGACCTCAGTTGCAACCCGACCGAGCGGATCGTCGACCTGTGCGCGGGCTATGCCGGCGACGTCAATTGCGCGCTTCATGACGAAAGCGTCGATGGCGTCGAGACGTTCCGCAACGGCGTCGGCACCGGCCTTACACCCCTCCCCCAGGCACGCCTGTTCGAGAGCGGCGCCTGCTCGCTCCGTCTCGCGCGGCCATGGTTCGAGCGTCAGCGCCGTTATCGTTGTACCGTCGATACCGGATCGATGCCGGAACCTGATCTGAGCCGCGGCGCCTATATCATCGACCATTCGACCGAGACCATGCTGGCCGACCGGACGAGGACCTCGGACGGGGGTTATGCCACCGCGTCACGGCCCTTCGCGCTGCCCGATCGCGGCTCGGTTCCGGCCTGCGAGCCGGTCTGCAAGACCCGCGCGCCCGCGCGCAATACGGCGGCTACCCTCGACGGAGTGGTCGGCACGAAACAGAATGCGCCTGTCGGGTGGGACACCTTCTACCATGCCTGCACGGCGGCAGGCGGCGGCGATGTCTGCCCTGTGGGTCCGGGCGAGGAAATCGTCTCGGCCTGCGGCTGCCTCGACGATTTTCCCGAAGCCGTCGTCATGATGCAGACCGTCCGCCTCGGTGGGGCCGACATGGTCTGCACGGGGGAAGTCCGATGATCGGGCGCCTCCTTCCCTGGCGGAAGCGCGCACAGCTGCTTGCGCTCGGCCTGTACGGCTTGCTGCTCGCGGGGCATGTCACGCCAGCGCAAGCGCAAACGCTCCCGGTCTGCGCGGTCGATCTCGATGGCAACGGCGATGCCGGTGATCCTGGCGAGGTCGCGAACTGCACGATCATGGCGGATGAAGAATGGCTCTGCCCGATCCAGCAAGTGATGTGCGTGGCCGATGCCGAGGGCGCGTATAGCTGCCCGCTCGGCAGCCAGCACTCATGCCTGACGCCGGTCGGCGGCGGCACGCCGATGTGCTCGCCCAATGCCTGCACCGGCAGCGACGGCACCGGAATTGAGGACGATCCCATCGTCGACGATCCCGGCGCGCCTGCCGATGGCGAAGTCGATGCCGAAGGGCATTGCCTCGGCAATATCGAGATATTCGCGGGACGCGCGGTGCGCTGCCGCCCAGCGGGTCTCAAGACCACCTTCTCGAACTGCTGCAAGGACAAAGGCAAGATCGTCAAGGACGGGATGGGCTCGTCCATCTCGTCGATCGGCACTAAGATCGCGGTGGCGAAAGGCGTCTTCACCGGCATGAAGGCCGCCTATGGCGCGTTCAAGGCGGGCGCGACCGCCGGCCAGGCCGCGAGCTCCGGCGCGAACGCGATCATCGCCGGGATCGATCCGACCTCGATCGCCATCAGTCTCGCGATCAATTTCATGATGGATTTCCTCCTGTCCGGCTGTGACCAGCAGGACATGGAAGTGGGCATGCTGCGCGGGTCGGGCATGTGCCACGAGGTCGGGACGTATTGCTCCTCGAAGATCCTCGGCATCTGCGTGCAGAAATCCAAGGGCCACTGCTGCTTCAACACCAAGCTTGGCCGCATCATCCAGGAACAGGGTCGCCCGCAGCTCAAGAGCTTCAACGGCCTTGGCTGGGGCACGCCGAAGAACCCCTATTGCCGCGGATTCACCCCCGAGGAATTCCAGGCGCTGGATTTCAGCAAGATGGACCTCTCCGAATATTATTCCGAAATCGAGGCCCGCGCCCAGGCCGACATCCAGATCGACATGAAGGACAAGATCGATGCCTATATGCAGGTCATCGGCCAATAACGCGCGCGTCTCGCTCGCGCTGGCCGGTATCGCTTTCCTCTCCACCTCCGCGCCAGCGCAGGACACCGCTCCGCCGGTAAGCGCGAGGGAGCGCGCGCAAGAGCAAGGCGACACGGCGATGGACCGGCTCGAACGCGCCACCGCCGCGCGCAAGGCCGAAGCGGAAATGCGCGGTCCGACCGCGCTGCCGACGCCATCGGACGAGACCCGCCGCCGCGCTTTCGAGGGGCTGCGCAAGCGCGCTCCGTCGCCGGCGATGGATGCGCGGGCGCGAACCGCGCTCGACAACGGCAAGGAGGCCATGGCCGCCGAGCACGACGCCATGGCCAGACGGCTCGGCCAGGCGCTCGGTCTCGATGCGCCCGACATGCAGGCCGTAGCCGGCATCACCACGCCTCCCGAAACCAAAGGCTGGGTGCCGGTGCTGTTCGTCTCGTCCTCGATGCCGGTGACGACATTGCGCATCTATGCCGGGCAGCTCGAACGGGTCGGCGGCGTGCTGGCCTTTCGCGGGATGCCCGGCGGGCTCACGAAGGTCGCGCCGATGGCGAAACTCTCCGCGGAAATCCTGCGCCATGATCCGGGATGCGAAGGCCCGGCCTGCGCGATGCGCGACGTGCAGTTGATCGTCGATCCGCTCATTTTCCGCCAGCACGGCGTCACCCGCGTCCCCGCACTCGCCATGGTGCCCGGCGATCCGGCGCTGCCCTATTGCGAGCGCGAGGATGATGCCCCGCGCGCCGCGCATGTCATCTACGGCGACGCCGCACTTTCAGGATTGCTCGAAGAATATGCCCGCCTCGGCGGCAAGCAGGAGGTGCGCGATGCTCAGACTCGCCTTCAGGGCCGCTAGATCCGGCTGGGCCGAACTGAAGCTGCTGCCGCTCAAGGCCGCGGTCGCGCTCGGCAGTTCGGGGCTCGGCCAGCCACCCCGACCCGAACAGTTGTGGAAGGCGTTCGGCATCGTCCTGCCGGTGGGCCTGCTGACGTGGTGGGCCATTCCCCAGGCGACGATCGTGATGAGCCCGTCGATCGACGCCTGGCTCGTCCGCAAGGCGCCGGGGCCGATCCATCGCGGCGATTTCGTATCGTTTACCCTGTCGCATCCGCTCGCCGGTCCCAAGCCGGTCGATGTTACCAAGATGGCGCTGTGCCTGCCGGGCGACCGCATCGACTGGATCGAGAAGCCGTCGTCTGCATCTGGCCCCATACATCCCGGCGAATGGGATGGCTGGTACTATTGCAACGGCAAGCTGCTCGGGATCAGCAAGCCTTATGGGCACAATGGGCAGAAGCTCGACCATTGGCGTCCGATGATCGGAACGATCCCGCCGGGCATGATCTATGTCGGCTCGTCGCACGCCAGCGGGTTCGACAGCCGCTACTACGGCCCGGTCGAGATCGAGCGGCTGAAGCGCATGGAGAAGCTGCTGTGATCCGCCTCGCCCTCCTCATCGTGGCGGTGCTCCTGCCGATCCTGCCTGTCCATGCGCAGACCGGCGAGCAACGCACCGGCTACTGGTGGTATCAGGCGCCGCCCAAACCCACGGAAGAGGATGCCGATCCCGACGCTCTCAAAAAGCCGGTGATCCCGCCGATGGTCGAACTGGCCACCTGGACGCCGCCGAAGATCAGGAAGCTGATCGAGGAACAGCGCGACTACGCGGCGACCGTGCTCACCGTCGATGCGGTCGCGGATTTCTGGCGTCTGCAGGACTTCGCCCGGCGCAAGGCCCGAGCCTTCGCCGGTGTCACGCAGATCGCCATGCTGCAAAATCCCGAACTCAACGCCAAGTCCGCCAATCCGATGGTCGGCGAGGCGCGTGACCAACTCTCCGCTCAGAAGGATCAGGTCCGCCGCCAGTATCTGCGTAGCCGCGCCAATGAATTCGCGCTGGTCATGTTCTCGCGTTCGACCTGCGGCTACTGCCGCGTCCAGTGGCCGATCGTCCAGCGCTTCCAGGACGAGATGGGCTGGCAGGTCACACTTCAGGACATCGACCGCAAGCCGGAACTCGCGCAGCGCTTCGGGGTCGAGGTCACGCCCACGACGATGGTGATCCGGCGGGGCAGCCAGCAGCGCATGGTGATCGCCAGCGGGGTCGAGGCCTATCCCAACCTCATCCAGATGGCCTACCAGGCGGTCCGGCTGCTCGCGGGCGATATCCGGCCCGAACAGTTCCTGACCGGCGCGGGCGAGGAAGACGGGTTCTTCGACGCGCTCGCCAACGGCCCGGTCTCCGCCACCGATCCGCGCGTCCTGGGCGGCGATCTGGTGGACGTTCGGATGGGACCCCGGCCATGATCCGCTTTGCCCCCATCCTGCTTACGGCGATGCTCATGGCCAATGGATCCGCGCACGCGCAGGCGCCGACGCACGAACAGGCGATGCGCGCGGCGATCCACCCGGTCGCCACCGACGCGAAGATGCGCCAATGGCTCGCCCGCGTTCCGGTGACGCGCGACTGGCCGCCCGACTTCGCCGAAACCATGAAAGGCCAGGCCCCCGCGTTCATCGTCGAGATGAGCACGGCGCCCGGCTGCATCCCCTGCGCCGATCTCTGGGCGCGGCTCGGCACATTGGGGCAACGCTATGGCTGGAAGGTCCGCACGATCGGCAGCCAGGAAGCGATGCTGCGCTCCGGGCGCCTCGGTCTGCCATGGGTCGGGCATCCGGTCGCCTGGGTCCGCCCTGTCGCCGATTCCAATCGCATCATTCCCGTCGCGATCGGCACCGATCACGCGCCCAACCTCGCGCGCAATCTCTACCTCGCCGCCAAGATGCTGACCGGGGTGAAGCCCGCTGTCGGCGTGCGCGGCATGGCGAAGTTCACCGGAATCGTGGCCGCGCCCACGCCTCCATCCTCCAACCGAGCAAGGAACTGACATGGGGAGCCAGACCCTTGCCCGCGCAAACGAAAGCTGCCCGCCATGGCAAACCCGCGCCGCCGCCTGACCCTGCTCGCCTTGCCCCTGCTGGCTTGCGTTGCCTTCGCCACACCGGCTTGTGCGCAAAGCTGGGCCGAAAGCTGGTTCGACAATGTGACCTATACCAGCCCCGGCTCGTTCGAGGACCAGACCCGCGGCTATATCACCGCGGGCGGCATGTCGGGCCGGATCGATGTCCATAACGACTATCTCATGTCGGTCACGCTGCCCAAGGTCCGCGCGGGCTGCGGGGGAATCGACATGTTTTTGGGCGGCATGTCGTTCCTCGATCCCGACTATCTCGTCCAGAAGCTCGAAAGCATCCTTCAGGCCGCCCCGGCGGTCGCTTTCCAGTACCTGCTGGAAACCCTCGATGAAAAAATGGGCAACATCATCTCGAAGATGGAGGCGGCGACCAACTTCCTCAACTCGATCCAGGTCAACGATTGCCGGCTCGCCAACCGCATGGTCCAGATCGCCCGGGGCGACGACAATATGTCGGGCATCATCGAAGAGATGACCGGCTACAAGAGCGTCCGCGAGGGCTTCTCCAAGAGCTATCAGCAGAGCCGCGAAAAGATTCAGGCGAACCAGGGCAATCCGACCGAGGATCTGCGCGACGCGCTGGAAAACTGCCCGGCCGAGGTCACCGACATCTTCAAGACCGGCTCGCTCCTCGCCCATGCCGCCGCGCGTGTCGGCGCGTCCGACTGGGCCGGCGTCATGCGCGCCCGCGTCGGCGACGTCTATATGCGCTGGGACCCGGCGGACAAGGTACCGCTGTTCACGGCTATCCCCGCCTGCGCGCGGCAGGACACCGAGAGCGTCGATGATTTCCTGACCGGCAAGGTCCAGACCCGCGCGATCGCGGTGCCGCCGACCTCGGCCGACTGCTCGACCGACGGCAGCGGCAAGGGCGCGCTGGTGCTCGCGCGCGGCCGGATGGAGTCGATCGCGATCAAGATCCGCACGCGCGCCGCGCTGACGGCGGAGGAACGCCAGTTCGTCGCCAATGTGCGCACCCTCCCCGTCTATCGTCTTCTGGAATGGGGCGTGCGCCAGGGGCTGGTCGAGAGCGTGATCGGCGATACCGACGAACTGGTCGCGTTGACGCTCGCATACCAGATGCTCAACGACCTCACGCGTAGCATAGATTTTGCCGTGTCCAATGCCGAACGTGGCGTGACCGCCGCCGGCGCGGCCGATGCCGGCAGCGCCCGGATCTGCCAGACCCGCATCCTCGCCAAGGGCATTGAGCAATTGAGCGGGCTACGCGACGAGGTGCTGCGCCAGCGCGCGCAGATGCGCCAGTCCTACATGGCCGCCCTCAACCAGGCGAACCTCTCGGCCAACTATGCCGGGGTCGTGCGCCAGCGCGACCGTGATGCGCGCGACGCCGCCGGCGCCGCCGCCAACCGCAACCGCTGACGGAGGGCCGCGTCATGCACCGCTTAGTTCGCGCGATCTCGGTCCTGATCGCTCTCTTCTCGGCCAGTCCCGCGCTGGCGATCGATGCGAGTTTCCACACCTATGACGGCTTTGCGGAGACGGTGGACGCCTTCCGCCTCGTCTCGATGATCTTCGGGGATTCGCGTTACGAGACATTGGTGCTGATCGTCGCGGTGGTGGGCATCGCGCTCGGCGTCCTGCTCGCCAGCATCCGCGGGCAAGGCATGGGCATCGTCGCCTTCGGGTTCCAGATGCTGATCGGCGTCGGCCTGTTCGTCGGCCTGGTCGCGACGACGGGCACGGTCCATGTCTACGACCGCGTCCGCAACGCCTATCAGCCGGTCGGCGACGTGCCGAACCTCATCGTGCTGGTCGCGGGCATGACCAACATGATGGAGCGCGCGCTCGCGGAAGTGATCGACGACAACACCACCGATCCCCATGCCAAGCTTGAGTTCGGGGCGGGCGGGCACAGTTTCGACCTGTTCCTCAATGCAGCGAGCCCGCGCGGCCCGATGACCGACACGTTCCTTGACGCGACGATCAAGGACTATGTCCGGCAATGCTATCCGGTCGCGCGGGTCTCGCCCGCCTATGGCGTCGACGACGATCAGCTGTTCCGCACGGCGACCGATCTTCCTGCCGCCTTTGCCGCGATGGCGGGGCCGGCGACCTTCAGCACGGTGTTCACGTCCACCGACAAGGGCGGCACGACGGTGAGCTGCAACGAGGCGTGGGAACATATCTCGACACGCCTCTCCGAACCTGCGCTGTTCGACAATTATGTCGCGCAGGTCTGCACCCGCACCGGCTACGACATCGGCAATGCGACCCAGCTTCAGCGCTGCCGCTCCAACATCGGCGAACTTGGCCAGATGATGATGGATACGCCGCTCTCGCTCCAGCAGTTCCTGACCAATGTGATGCTCGGCAGCACGGTGGGCGATGTGCTGTTCGAGGACAGTCCTGCAACGGCGGCGCGTGTCATGGCCAATCGCGCTGTCGTCTCGTCAGGCCTGGCCACCATGTCGACGGCCAACGAGTGGATGCCCACGATCCGGGCGACGGTCTTCGGGATCATGCTCTTCATGATGCCCGTCGCGCTGCTGTTCATCCTCACCCCGATCAATCTGCGCGTGGCTTCCTTCGCCCTCGGCCTGTTCGTCTTCGTGGCGCTCTGGGGCGTGATCGACGCCGGGATCTATCAGCTGACGCTCGGCCGCGCGACCGATGTGCTGGCCGAGATGCGCGCCAACCATGTCGCGGCCAATGCCTGGATGCTGGCGCCGTCGTCCGCGATGAAGGCGCTCGCCATCTTCGGGAGTTTCCGCACCGCGTCCGCGGGTCTTGCGGGGGCGTTCGTCTTCACGGTTTTCCGGTTCTCCGGTAATGTGTTCACCTCGTTCACATCCGGCGCGCTCGGTGTGCAGGGTCAGGGCACGGCAGCCGCCGCACCGCTTGCCACCAGCGAAGGCTATGCCGGCGCGCTCGAGGCGCAGGCGGGAGCAGCGGGCACCATGGCGCGGCGGGGCGCGGCTTCGAACTTCGGGGATTTCGGGGAGCGCTCGGCCTTCGGCGCAACCCGTGCGTTCGGTGCCGCGAGCAGCGTGCTCGGCGAACATGGCGGCGGCGCCAGCGGGACGGCCGCATTCGGCATGGGCAAGCTCGATGCGGCACGCGAACTGGGCGGGCTCTCCCCTGCCCTCACCGGCCGCAGCCTCACCGATCCCGCGACCGTGCGCGCCGTGCGCGACAATGCCGCGACCAGTGCGATCCATAATTTTGCCGAGAAGGATGCGCTCCGCAGCCTTGGCACCGGCTATTTTGGCGAGGGGCAATCCGGGGAACGTTCGTTCGCGGCCTTCACGCAGAAGATGGTCCAGTGGAAGGCGTTCGGGGATACGCGCGCCTATGACATAATGCTGTCCGGAGCCCAGCGGCATTTTGAGAGGAACGGCTACGACCAAAAGGATGCCGCGCTCAAAGCCTCGACGGTGATCGCCCAAGCGTCGGCTGATCCGACCTTCGCCAAACTGATCGCCAATACCTTCGACCAGGAGCAGATGCTGCGCAACGATCTTACCGGCGCGCAGATTCAAGTCGGCGCGATGGAAGGCCGGCGCGATTTTGCTGGCGACAATGTAAGGCGGATCGAGCGCGGCAATGTCGCGACCGAGCAGGCGCATAGGACCGGCAGCAATGAGGGCCAGCGCAACGCCGCCTCCATGCTCGGCCTCTCAGTCCAGGAAACCTCCCGCCGCATCGCCTTTATCAATGCGCTATCCGGAGAGGCTCGGTCGACAGCCATTTCCCAACTCTCCCGCGCAACCGGCCGCAACGAGGCGCAGGTCATGCGGGCGCTCGAAACCTACAATGCCGCCGTGCAGGTCGGCACCGCCGACGGTGCGACCGTCGAGGCCGCGCGCGAGGGCGCCAGCGTCTATGGCCGCACCCGCGAGGCAGCGGGCTTCGATTTTGCGGAGCGGTCGGGCAAGCTCGACGCGCAGCGTGAGGTCGGTCACGACGGTACGCGCTCGGCCGCCCGGATCGGGGAGCAGCGGCGACAGGCCGACAATGCCGGGTTCGCGGAAGGCGCGGCCGCCGCGGGCATGTCGGTGCGCCAGGCCGCACATCTCGACAGCTTCATCCGCACGCTGTCGCAGAGCGCCGGCAATCAGGTCGACATGGCCGAAGGTGGTGCGGCCGGGATCGCTGACCGCGCTCGCAACGAACGGATGACGCGGATCATCGATAATGAGCGCCTGACGCGCATGCAGAAGCTGCTGGCCGATCATGGTGTCGACATGTCGAAGCGGCAGATCGCCATGGCGCAGAATGGCGATCTGAGCCTCAATCTCACCCCGGAGACGGCGGCGCAGATGTGGCGCGGCGGGCTCATCAACGAGAGCCAATTGGGCGCGGTCGCCAATGGCGGGCGGGCAAGGTTCTCGTTCGCCGACAACGATCTTCTCGTCTCCAGCTCGGTCGGGTTCCAGCAATCGGCCCGCAACGATACCTCTACGCGGTTCGAGGCAGGGAAACAGGCCGGGCCCGACACGATCGAGCATTTCCTCAGCAGCGGCGAACAGGGCCAGGCGATGATGCAGAACTGGCTCAAGGGCGGGTTCGAGATGGACCGTCATGGCAACTGGCGTCTGAACCCGCAGGTGGCCGATACGCTTACGCGCGACGTGCAGGCGATCATCGCGCAGACCGGGTGGCAGCGCGGGCTCTCGCGATCCGCGCAGGATAATGTCACGATCGGTACAAGCGTCGGCGCTCAACTCGGAGGCTCGGTTGGGGTCGATGAATCGGAGGCGATAGGCGGTCGCGGGCAGCCTGCAGAGAAAGGCAAGCAAGCGGGCCAAGCGCAGTCGCCACAGAAGACCACGTCGACCTCAGGTCGAGTGGGCGCCAGTCTTGGTTTTGAAAGTCGTGACGTCGGAATCAGCAACGAGACAGCACAGTCGTCGATTGACATCGTCAACTACAACGTGCGCGAAGCGATTGCCGCCGCCGAGCGCGAAGCCGCGCGCTCGAGCGACCCGGCGGCGACCTTCTCGCGTGAACTGTCGGACCGGATTCTTGGCCCGGATGGCATACGCAACCGATATCTCCATGATGCGGATTCCGGCCGGGCAACTTTCGACATTACCGGGCCCCTGACTTCGGTCGAACAGAACTCCGTCCTGAAGAGCGGTAGATTTTCTACGGACGTGGATGGCAGCCCCGGCGATGGCGACAGCAGCTTCAAGAATCGTTAGTGCTTGAAGAACCGACTAGGGTGCTGAAGGCTCAGCGGGTTGCCGATGTAGAGACCTCCCGACCGTGGATCGAATATATCGGTGCCAGCACGAAGGTCTTCCATTCCTCGCTCATGTTCCTCCCACATTCTTTTGGAGGTTCTGGCCACCGCTTCATCGGACACAGGCGTACCCTCGCCCGTCGATGAAAACCCGGCCACCCACTGCTGCACATAGCCGAGTCCAAGCACCATGAGTGCCGTCATCGGAAAGAACAGGAGGTTGAGAAAACCGGCCGCCGCACTGTCGTAGAACGCCTCAAGCGGCGCGATCCTGGTCGATGTAGCCATGCCAATCCACCAGACCGGAATTGCCGACCACCACAGCTTCGCGTACCACGGACGCCAGAGCCAATCGGACGGTTTCAGCCGAGGCGATGCCGGTTCGGGCGCTTGAATATGGGCGGCGTTGTTCATCGCTATATCCTCACTGGAGGACTATAGCAGAATTCTGTCGGTGTTCCATCATTTGTGAATCGGCTCGATCTGGAAACCGATTGGGAACAACGCTTCTAATCTATCGGCATTGACCCATCTTTGCGAACAGGGATCGATGTGGCGGCGTCAATTCCAGAGAGAGGGTATTGGCGCCGCCGCAATAACCGTCACCAATGTCAATGCATGACGGTCGTTCTTGCCAGTTCCGGTAAATGTCGCGGTTGGGACAGCTTTTGCGGTGTCCAACACGGACTGCGTCTCAGCCGCTTCTGCTGGGCATATGACTTACAAGGTCGGCACGAGACCGTGCATTTTCCATATCTCGAGCATCTCCATCCCCGGGCAACCCCATTCTCGGCACCTCCGCTGATGCGAGCGGCGGCGCGACCTGTAAGGCTGGCAGTCATGATGTTTTCAAAATCTGAAGTCCGGCTAACGGCTCGGAAATCATAAAATAGCGCATGGCACCTTCGCGCAAAAAGCCAGCGCACAACAATATCCAAGTTGGGGGTTGTTGTTGATGAAAATCCCGCGATTTCTGTCATGCTCCTCTGCAACTAAGAAGGAGGTGAGAGCATGGGGAGCGGTAACGAGCCGGGCAACGACGAATTGAAAGAACAAGCGCTGGAAATGATGGAGCAGTCCTTGGCGATCCTATACGCCTTGCAGGAACCCGCTGCTGCCGATCTCCACGATGTGATTGAGAGGGTCATGGGGTCGTCGGGCAAGATGGGGGAAGAAGGCGAGGTATGGGATTCTGTTTTTACCGATCTACCGCACCTGACCATGCGGGCCTTGTTCCTTCATCGCAATGACGGCTTTACCGTTGGCCAGATCGCACGCCGCCTCCGCATCAGCGAGGCCGACGCGGCGGAGCGCCTCGACCACGCTGTGCGCTATGTTCGCGCGCCTGCATCACCAAGAATATAGGCAGCGCTAGCGGAAAGACATTGCCCGGCCATTCCGCCAAAATCCATGTCGAACCGTAAGCCTTCAATGTACCTGCTGGTCCCAAACGCGAGCGGCTCCCTCTCCCATCACCTCCACCCTTTCCTCGCTGCTCCCGCACTTCACCTAACCACCACCCTTCCGCGCTGCTCGCCGCAAACAGGCTGACCTGCAGGCGTCGGAGGGGCGCCTGACCTATCCCGGCAGCAATTGCTTCTCCAACGCGGCAACAAGCTCCTGCCTCTTGCCAGGGTCCAACCGGTCCAGGTTACGTTGCTTCCACAAGACCGCGGGCAGTCGCCTCGCCTCATCAATGCCCGCAAGCGCCCAGTCCGGTTCACCACGCTTGAAGCCGACAAGGAATTGCCGATGAGTGTCAGGCATCCCGGCAACCATGCGCGCGATGATGTCTTCACGCGCTGATTCCAGTTCCGCCAGAGTGATCGGCTGGTGAGTCATTCCGACGAAACCGCGCTCGAACTCCTCGGCGAGCGGTTTACGGGCGGGAGCGAGAACCTCGGCCATCGGGCGATTATGGCTGGCGAGGTAGACGAGAAATGCACGTCGCAAATCGTCTGTGACGCCTTCGTTCGCCAGCAAGTCGCGGACGTCGAAGAGGTCGCGAGGGTGCTGCCGGTCGAGCGCCGCCACGATTTTTCCCGCATAGAGATCGGCGAAGGACACCACCTGAATCTCAGCAAAACCAAAGGCGTCCTCGACTGCGGGAACGACACCCATAACGACGGGATCATAGACCGTCCCGCGCAACACTGGCGTGACCTCGATCTTGATCTGCACATCATCCGCACGAACGATGAGCTTGGTGACGATTTTTTCGTCAGCGGAACGCGACGCATGAATCCTGGCTCCGACCAGTCCTTCCTCGATGCGTTCCTTGATCCGCAGCATCGCCGCATCGATCGTGGCGAGCGAGGTCGCGCGGTCCTCGATCGGCAGATAGGTGAGGTCGATGTCCACCGAAAGTCGCGGCAGGTCACGCACGAACAGATTGATCGCTGTTCCGCCTTTCAGCGCGAAGATATCCTCCTTCGCGACGTGAGGCATAACACGCAGAAGAAGAGCGACCTGTCTCCGGTAGCCGTCGAGAAACGCCATACAGCTATTCTCCCGCCAGGTCGGAGGGCACGGTGATGTTGTAGCGCCGGTCGAGCTTCCCTCCTTTGACCAGGACGCGTTTGCCCGATCCGAGATCCAGGCGGGAAACATCGAGCTTCGAACGCCAGGCATGGCCATGGCGATCCGCGAAGAAGAGGAAGAGACGCTTCACTTTTACGCTCGCGCACGCCTCAAGAAGTGTCTGAAGGCGACGTGGGCTGAGGTCGCTCATTCCTTCCATCAGCATGTCGACCTGATGGAAGCTCTCATGGGGAAGCTCATCGAGCAGTTCGAGAACGGCGCGTTCCTTGCTCGAACAGCGGATCGGCAAGGTCGTGCCGGCGGTGCTGGACATCCGGGGCGCAGGCTCGGGAGGAATCTCGCCGTCGACTGGAAACAGCCGGAGGCTGTTATGCCAGCGGAACGAGACATCGAGTGGCAGGCTGTCGAGCCATGTCGGCGGCCGGCTTGGCCCATAGAGATGGACTTCGCGCACCGTTATGGAGAGATAATGAGCGTAGCCCTGCTGTTCGAGCGCTGTGCGCCCGCCAACTGTCAAAGGCAGGTCCAACAGGGATTGCAGTGAGATAACGGCCTGTTCCCAGGTGAGCGGTCCACGCGAGCGGCGATAGACGCGCCGGGTCGGGCTATCGAGCCATCCCGCGCGAACATATTGGCTCCGCAGCGATGATGAGTAACCATGGGCTTCCATCCATGCCGCGTCGACCAGCAGGCTCTCTGGGAGATCCCGTTGCAGCCGGTTTAATTTTCCTAATGTTTGCGAAGCCATGCTATGCATTTTGACAGATTGGGAAACTACTGTCGAGTTTATTAATTTCGAAATTGGCTAAGCCTTGCTTGGCATTATCAGAGCTCGGCAAACTGGATCGTGCGACCGTAGGTCAATACACTTATCCGCCCTAGGCATGGCGATTCGCGGGCCAATTGACGGGATGCGCAACACGGCGACACCGACAGGACTGTCAAGGACTGCGCCGTTTCGCCCTGTGGCGCGGGCGGCGGGGTCCAGCCTCAATGATCCCTTGGTCGTTTCGAAGGATCTGCGCGTCGATGAGCGCCCTGGCGACAAGCTCTGAGCGCTTGTAGACGCCGTAACGCTGCTTTGCGTGGGAGACGAAATAGCGCACCGAGGTCTCGCTCAGACCGAGTATCTGGCTGATCTCCCAATCGCTCTTGCCGACGGCGACCAATGCCGTGCATTGAGCTTCGCGGCGCGTGAGCCTGGGTACGTCATGTCCGCGCGAGGCATGATGTAGTCTGAGGCCCGCCTTGAACCCGAAGGCAGCGACGATGTGGAGCGTCGTCAGTAGCGATGGCGAAGCCATGATCGGCTCCGCGCGTGCGAAAGTGCAAGACGCATGGGATTCGCTCGGTATGTGGAGCGGCACGGTGACACCGTGGACGAGACCATGCAGCCGCGCTTCTTCGAACAGGGCTGATTGTGTGCCTGTGAGATCGACATAACCGGGAATCTCGTCCCAGCTGAACGGGCGGTCCAGCAACTGGCTCACCTCATAGACTGGATCGATGACGTACGCGTGGCTCTCGGTGTAGAAACGCACGAACTCCGCCGGATAGTTGGTAATAACCAGCGCCCGTTCGACCAAGCGTGGGAGGCCGCCATGTTGGATCATCGCGACATAGGGGAAGCCCATTTTCGTGGCGGCATCAGCTAAGGCGGCGAGCAGCGCTTCCATTGAAGAAGCGGCATTGAAGCGTGAGAGTGTCTCACGCATTCTGGCATTGACATACATGGCATCCTCCTTGGGTTGTGTTGGCCGTGCACCGGCAAACGTGCCAGAAGAAGCCGTTGTGATACCTATGGGAGATAGGGGGCATTCACAGCCGTCAGCCAGCGCTATGGCTGACGCGTGAGGCTGCTAGGGCAATCGTGGATTCGCTGTTTCGAAAACCTGGCTCAGGATCCGCGACACCGCCGCCGGTATTATTCTCCTGCGAAACCTGCGCGGAACCGTTCGGCAATCGTTAGTCTGAAGCATCGTTACGATGTCCCACGCAATTTGGTGTTCTGACATTCGACTGCCTCCTCACGCCATCGTGCCGATGGTTCGCCGGAACCGCGCCAACGCAATGGCGAAGAAGATCGCGCCGATAGCAATGATAGCCAGGAACTGGGGCCAGACCACGTCAAAGCCCGCGCCCCGGTAAAGGATGGCCTGCGCCATCTTCACGAAATGGGTGGTGGGCGCGGCCAACATGACCGTCTGGACGAACTCCGGCATGCTTTCGCGCGGCGTCGAACCGCCGGACAGCATCTGCAACGGCAGCAGCACCAGCATCAGCAACAAGCCGAACTGCGGCATGGAGCGCGCGATCGTCCCCATGAAGATGCCGATGGAGGTCGTGGCGAACAGGTGCAGCCCCGCTCCGGCGAGGAACAGCGCGATCGACCCTTCGACGGGAACGGACAGTACCCCTTCCACCATCACGAAAAGCGCGAAAGCGCAGGCGACCAGGACAACGAGCCCCATGGCCCAGACCTTGCTGGCCATGATCTCGAACGGCGTCACCGGCATCACTAGCAGGTGTTCGATCGTGCCGTGCTCGCGCTCGCGGATCAGGGCCGCGCCCGTCAGCACGATCGACAGCATGGTGACGCTGTTGATGATTTCCATGACCGCGCCGAACCAGCTTTGCGCCAGCGTAGGATTGAACCGCACGCGCAGCGCCAGCTCGACCGGGACCGGCGTGCTCGCACGCGTGCCTTTCATGAATTCGGCAACTTCGCCCTGCACGATCTGCTGGATGTAGCCGCCGCCCGTGAAAGCCTGGCTCATCCGCGTAGCGTCAACGTTGAGCTGCAAGCCGGGTTGGCGTCCCGCAAGTACGTCTCGCTGAAAATCGGGCGGGATGTCGAGAGCGAACGTATAGCGCCCGGCATCCAGCCCCTTGTCCACTTCGTTCAGTCCCACGATCGAAGGGGGCGTGAAGTGCGGCGGATAAAAGGCGCCGGTTATCCGGCTGGAAAGCTGCGACTGGTCTTCATCGACGATCGCGATAGGCGCCTTGTGCAGCGTTTCCGGCATGGCGGTTGCCGCGACGTAGATCCCCACCGAGAACGAATAGAGGATCAGGAACAGCATCATCGGATCGCGCCACAGGCTGCGCAGTTCCTTGATGCCGAGCCGGTAGATGTTGGCCGCGTGGCGCATATCAGCTCTCCTGCTTACGCAGCAACGCGACACACAGCGCCAGGATGACGGGAAACGTCGCGAACAGCACGAGAAGGTCAGGCCAGAGGTCGGCGAAGCCCAGCCCCTTGGAAAAGACGCCGCGGCAGATGGTGACGAACCAGGTCGCGGGATATATCGATCCGATCACCGCGCCCGCCCCCTCGAGCGAGGACACCGGGTTGATCAGGCCGGAAAACTGCACGGCGGGCAGGATCGTGCCGATGGCGGTGGCGAACATCGCGGCAATCTGGCTGCGCATGAAGATGGAGAACAGCAGGCCGATGGCCGTCGCCGACAGCGTATAGAAGAGAGCGCCCAGCGTCATCGCGAGGAAACTGCCCGTCAACGGCACACCGAACATCGTGACGGCGAGGAACACCAGCAAGACATAGTTCAGCATGGCGAGCGCGACATAGGGAAGCTGCTTGCCCAGCAGGAATTCCACCTTGCTGATCGGCGTCACGTAGAAATTGACGATGGAACCCAGCTCCTTTTCCCGCACCACGCTCAAAGCCGTCAGCATCGCCGGGAACAAGAGCAGCATCATCGGAATCACGGCCGGCGCGATGGCTACAAGGCTTTTCACGTCCGGATTGTAACGATAGCGCAGCTCGATATTGACGAGACCCATCGATGGCCGCGCACCTGTTTCCTGCACGGCCATTTCACTGAGCCAGTGGGCATGCAGGGCCTGGACATAGCCTTGCACGGTCTCGGCCCGCTGCGGCATGGCGCCATCGACCCATACACCGATCTGCACCGGCACGCCCCGGCGCAGGTCGCGCGCGAAATTGGGCGGAATCTCCAGGGCCACGCTCAGTTCGCCCGAGCGCATCCGCCGGTCCAACTGGCTATAGTCGGTGATCGGCGGCCGTTCGATGAAATAGCGCGATCCGGCCAGGTTGAGGACGTAGTTCTCGCTGGTGGTCGTGCCGTCGCGGTCCAGCACGGCGAACGGCAAGTCCTCCACGTCCATGCTGATGCCATAGCCCATGATGAACATCAGGATGACGCTGCCCAGCAGGGCCAGGGTGGCGCGGATGGGATCGCGGCGCAATTCCAGCCCTTCGCGCCGGGCATAGCTCATCATCCGGCGCCGCATGAACCATGGGGAGCGGGCCGGTGCAGCCGAAATGTCCTGATCGGCCGCGGCAGGCGCGCCCGCAGGAACCGGATCGTCCCTCTTTTCTGTCGGCGTCTCGCCGCTCGCATCCTGAAGATAGGCGATGAACGCTTCTTCCAGGTCCGCCGCGCCGCGGTTCTCGACAATGGCGGCGGGGGTGTCGCTGACCAGCACCTTGCCCGCATGCATCAGCGATATGCGGTCGCACCGCTCCGCTTCGTTCATGAAGTGCGTGGAAATGAAGATCGTCACCTTGTCGCGCCGGGACAGGTCGATCATCATCTGCCAGAACTGGTCCCGCGCGATCGGATCGACGCCGGACGTCGGTTCATCCAGGATCAGCATTTCCGGCTTGTGGATCATGGCGACGGCTAGGCTGAGCCGCTGGCGCTGGCCCAGCGGCAAGGCGCCGGGCAACGCATCCATGATGCCATCCAGGCCGAACCGCTGCGCCATTTCCCTCACGCGGGCCGGCACTTCCCCGGCGGGAACATGGAAGAGCTGGGCATGCAGCTCGAGGTTCTGCCGGACCGTCAGTTCCGAGTAGAGCGAGAAGGCCTGGCTCATATAGCCAACGCGCCGGCGCGTCGCCATGTCGTCATTCTCGACCTCGCGGCCGAACAGCCAGGCCTGGCCTTCGCTGGCTTTCAGCAGGCCGGTCAGCATCTTCATGGTGGTCGACTTGCCGCAGCCGTTGGAGCCGAGGAATCCAAAGATCTCGCCGCGCTCGATGCGAAAATCGACATGATCGACTGCCGTGAAATCACCGAAACGCATGGTGAGCCCCTGCGCCTCGATGGCGATCTCGGCCTCGCCGCCGTCGCTGCGCGGCGGAATCTCCACCGGCTTGTGCCCGCGGCGGCGCTCCTCGGGAAGCATCGAGATAAACGCCTGTTCCAGCGACTGTTCGCCGGTGCGTGCATAGAAGTCGGCTGCGGTGCCGGTGGCCAGCACCTTTCCCGCGTCCATCGCGATTAGCCAGTCGAAGCGTTCGGCCTCTTCCATATAGGCCGTGGCGACCAGCACGCTCATGTGCGGGCGGTTCGCGCGGATGCGGTCGATCAGATCCCAGAATTGCGCGCGCGACATGGGATCGACGCCGGTTGTCGGCTCATCCAGCAGCAGGAAATCGGGATCGTGGATGAGCGCGCAGCACAAGCCGAGCTTCTGCTTCATGCCGCCCGAAAGCTTGCCCGCCGGGCGCTTGCGGAACGGCGCGAGGCCCGTGCTTTCGGTGAGGTCGGCAATGCGGCGCTCGCGTTCGGCCGCGTCCTGCCCGAACAACCGCCCGAAGAATTCGAGATTTTCGTCGATGGAGAGCGTAGGATAGAGGTTCTTGCCCAGCCCCTGCGGCATATAGGCGATGCGCGGACACACGGCGTTGCGGTGGCGGGCCTCGGCCATGTCGCCGCCCAGCACCTCGACCCGGCCCTCCTGGATGGCTCGCGCGCCC
This sequence comes from Sphingobium jiangsuense, assembly GCF_014196495.1. GTDB lineage: Bacteria > Pseudomonadota > Alphaproteobacteria > Sphingomonadales > Sphingomonadaceae > Sphingobium > Sphingobium jiangsuense. The sequence goes on along the minus strand of NZ_JACIDT010000019.1, from coordinate 28,178 downwards.
GCGATCAGGGAAAACAGGCTGGACTTGCCGACGCCGTCCGGGCCGATCATCGCCACCATGCGCCCGGCGGGGATTTCAAGATTCACATCATCGAGCGCCAGCACCTTGCCGTAATGCAGGCTCACGCCCGAAACGCGGGCGACAGCTTCCGTCATTGCGGCACGTTGACGGTCAGTTTCGCGGGCCATTCGGATTTCGGATCGATCCGCACATAGGCCATGCCCGGAAGGCCGGTCTTGACCTGGGTGATATAGCGATCGAGCAACTTGCGATCGATCTGCGCCTTCACGCGGAACATCAGTTTCTGGCGCTCGCTTTGCGTCTCCACCGTCTTGGGCGTGAACTGGGCCACATCGGCAACGAAGCTGACTTTCGCAGGGATCGCACGATCCGGAAGCGCATCGAGCACGATGCGTACATCGCTGCCCAGCGCCACCTTGCCCGCGACCGTTTCCGGCAGGAAGAAGGTCATGTAGACGTCGCCCAGATTGACCAGGTTGAGCACGCGCCCGCCGCCACCCACGACTTCGCCCGGCTGGGCGACGCGATATTGCACGCGGCCGGCCGTCGGCGCCTTGAGGTCGCTGTCGCGGATATCGGCCTCGATCCGCTGGATGGTGGCGCGCACGGCATCGACCTGCGAACGCGCGCCGATCACCTGGTTGCGCGCCGTCGTGATCGCCGCGTCGACGGCCGCGAGTTGGGCGCGAGCGGCCTCCACTGCCGCCGCCGCGCCTTCGACGCGGGCCTGATCGTCATCCCGTTCCTGCACGGCGGTCGCACCTTCTCGCGCCAGCGTTTCCGATCGCGCCAGCCGCTTGCGCGCCGCGTTCAGCTCCGCCTCACGCTGGCGGACGCCGGCGAGAGCCGCCGCCCGGTTGCTCTGCTGCTGCGCGACCTGGCTGGTCGCGATCTGGATGCCGTTCAGCGCCTGCGCCAGTTGCGCTTCGGCTTCGGCCCTCTGGGCACTCAGCACGTCCGTATCCATATGGGCGACGACTTGCCCCGCCTGCACGAACGCGCCTTCGTCGACCAGGATTTCGCGGATGCGGCCGGGCGATTTGGCGGAAACGTCGATTTCAACCGCTTCGATCCGGCCGTTACCGCCGACGATGCCTTCGGGCAAATCGCCGGGCTTGAGCACCTGCCAAAGGAGCAGAGCTACAACGACGAGCGCCGCCGCGATGCCGCCCCTGATGAGCCATGTCTTCCGGGACGCCGTCATCGCCTGTGTTCTCCGCCTTGATCGTTGCTGTCGTGGACGACTTCGGCGGGAAAGCCCCCGCCAAGCGCCGCGTAGAGGGCTATGCCGCTCGCCAGATGAGCGCGGCGCAACTGGATCAGCGCCTGTTCGGTGTCGAAAAGGTCGCGTTGCGCGTCCAGCACTTCCAAATAGGCCGAACGCCCGTTGTCGAACCGCAACCCGGCCAGCCGAGCCCGTTCGCGCAAGGCGTCCAGCGAGCTGCGCGCGGTGTCGATCCGCAACGCCAGTTGCCGGCGCCGGACCAGCGCGTCGGAAACATCACGAAACGCGCCCTGCACGGTCTTTTCATAGCTGGCCACGGCTTCGACCTGCCGCGCTTTCGCCAGATCGAGGTTGCCGGAAAGGCGGCCCGCATTGAACAGCGGCAGGGCGATCGTCGGGGTGAAGCTCCACGCGCGGCTCCCGTCGCCGAACAGCCCGTCGAGATCGGAACTCGCCGTGCCGAAGGCACCCGTCAGGCTGATATTGGGAAAGAACGCCGCCCGCGCCGCGCCGATATCGGCGTTGGCCGCCCGCAATTGATATTCCGCCGCCACGATATCAGGCCGGTTGACCAGAAGGTCGGAGGGCAAGCCCGGCGGAAGGGCGATATCCGGTCCGGTTTCGGCAAGACCGAGGGGCCCAGGCACGATCTCCACGGGCCGCCCGACCAGCAGCGCCAGCGCGTTGCGGTTCACGTCGCGGTCCTGCTCAAGCGCTTGCAGCGCATCCTGCGCCTGCGCCAGCAGCAACTGCGCCTGGGTCATTTCGAGCTTCGAGCCGGACCCGACTTCATAGCGGCGGCGCATGATCCGCAGTGAGTCCTCGCGCGTGACGATCGTCCGCCGGGCAAGCGCGAGGCGTTCCTCATATTCGCGCTCCAGCAGATAGCCATTGGCGACCTGCGCGATCAGGCCGGTGGCAACGGCGCGCTTCGCCTCTTCCGTCGCCAGATAACGATTGCGCGCGGCGTCGTTCAGGTTGCGCAGACGGCCCCAGAAATCGATTTCCCAGCTCGCGCTCACCTGCGCGGTGACCTGCTTGATGTCATAGCTCTGCGTGCCTGCGCCCGGCAGGCTGATGATGGAACGACCCCGCGTGCCGGTGCCGACGGCGTTGAGTTCGGGATAGAGCGCCGATCCCTCGATACGCCAGGCCGCGCGCGCCTGATCGACGCGGGCCGCGGCGATACGGATATCGCGGTTGTTCTCCAGCGCGGCCGCGATCAGCACACGCAGATGCTCTTCCCGGAAGAAATCATGCCAACCGATCCGCGCGATGGACGCGCCCAGCGCGGCTGGCGCGGGATAGTCCTGCGGCACCGGCTGGGCCGGCCGGACATTGGGCGGCGCGAAGGAACAGCCGGACAGGAAAGATGGCACGATCATCGCCGCCATGACGGCCCGGAACCCGCATAAACGGCCAGTAATATGAGCGCTGCGAGCCATCTAGTCCGGTTCCATTCTGGTTCAAACAGGCGGTACGCCTATGGGCAAGCACCTCTCCGGACTATTAGTATCTACACTTAGTGGTTTTGATATTGCCCGGTATCACTTGCCGATCAAGCGCGAAAGCTGGAATGAAGCAGCGATGGGCCGCGAGCGATTCATGAAAGATGACGGCGCCGCATCGGGAACCGGCTCGCGTCTGCCTGCCCGCGATCCCAGGGGAGGAAGGCCGCCACAGGAGGTCGCAGCCCGGCTTGGACATCATATCCTCGAGACGGCGCTTGCCCAATTCATCGCCGGCGGCGTCGAGGGTACGAGTATGGAAGCTATCGCCGCCGCCGCACAGACATCGAAGCGAACGCTCTATTCCCGCTTCGGCTCAAAGCTCGCCCTGCTCGTCGCCGCCATGGAACACAGCCTTGCCCGCTATCTCGATCCGATCGCGGCATCGGTCCCTCGAGGAAGCACCCGCAAAAAAATCGCCTATATCGCTCGCAGGATGCTCGACCTGTCGCTTCAAGGCGATGTCGTGGGCATCGAAGCGCTCATCATCTGGCTGGCAAACCACAATCCGGGCATGATGCGGGCACAGCCCGCGATCGGCACCCAGTTCGGCATCGATCTGATGCAGACGATCCTTGCCGAGGCGAGCGAACCGAACAGCGAGGAAGCAGGCGATCTTCCGTTCCTCGCTGCTTTTCTCTTCGACGCGCTGGTCACCGTGCCGCGCCAGCGCATCCTGCAGCGCCATGATCTGCACAACACCACCCGGACAAAGGCTGCCTATATCGAGCGAGCGCTCGACCTCATGGCAAAGGCCATTCCGTTCCTGAACGAAGGGCGCGGTAACCGCCTCACATCCTGAAGCCCTCGCCAAGATAGCGATGCCGGACTTCGGGGTTGTCGAGTACCGCTTCTGGGCCGCCCTCGAACAGCATCCTGCCCTGATCGATGATATAGGCCCGCTCGACCAGTTCGAGCATCTCATGCACATTGTGGTCGGTCAGAAGGATCGCCACGCCTTCTCGCTTGAGCTTTCGCACCATCGCCTTGACGTCGGCGATCGACATGGGATCGATGCCCGCGAACGGTTCATCGAGCAGGATGACCGAGGGCGCTGCCGCCATGGCCCTGGCGATCTCGCAGCGCCTGCGTTCCCCGCCGGACAACCGCTGTGCGGGAACGTCGCGAATGTGGGCGATATTGAACTCGGCAAGAAGTTCATCGAGCCGCGCGGCAGCTACATCGCGATCGGCGATATGCAGTTCGAGCACGGCCGCGATATTCTCCGCAGCCGTCATGCCGCGGAAGATCGATCCTTCCTGGGGAAGATAGCCGAGGCCCAGCTTCGCTCTTCGATCCATGGGAAGCGCGGTGACATCCTGACCGCCAATCTCGATCCTGCCGGCATCCACGCTCATCAGGCCGGCAATCGCATAGAAGCAGAGCGTCTTGCCGGCCCCGTTTGGCCCCAGAAGCCCCACGATTTCGCCTGCCCGCACTTCGAGCGCGACATCGTCAAGCACCTTCCGCTTGCCAAAGGACTTCTCGATCCCGGCGATCGAAAGAACCGTCGGCGCGCGCTCGACTGCGACCGGTCCGATTGACGCGGGCGCAAGCGGCTCGCTCTCCGAACGCGCGGCCGGCGATACGAGTTGGGCATCATGCCCGAGATTTCCGCCAAGGTCCCTCAAAAGCCGGGTCAGTACGCGTCTCCATCCCGGCCGGCCAGCACCAGCGCAACCGCTGCCATCATGGCGATCTCGCGGATCATCCATTCTCCTTCAATTTCCCGCAAAATTGCCCGGGATGACGACCGCCGTACACTGTATCTCCAGGCAATGCATCGCCATCGTGAACTATACCTAGTGGCTTTACGCTCAATGATTGAGGCTCCTTTTTCTCCAGCAGGCCATGGCCGAATATCCCCGCGCCCGCGGTTGCGACTGGCCGTCAGACAGCCGTCCGGTCGCAACCAAGCTCCGTGCGGCTTGCATTCTATCTTACCTATGCAGTACCGTTCGGCATAAGAAGAACCGGGAGGGGCGGCCCAAACATCTGCTGTGGAATCCTGTCGGAGAGACGAGGCACCTTCCAGCGGAACTCGGAGTATATAGTCATGGCCACGTCCCCTCCGCCTTCCGACGATCCGCTGGACGGAATCAGCGAAACGCTCGACCGCACGGCATCGGCGGCCATCGCGCAGACGACTTTCGGCCTTTCGCCGGCCACGCTCCTGCTTGCCATGGCCGATTGGGGGATTCATCTCGCCACGTCGCCGGGCAAACAAATGCAGCTTGGCGCCAAGGCCATCCGCAAGCATGCCCGGCTTTTCGACTATCTGCAGCGCCGCATGGAAGACAGCGAGGCCGAACCGGCCATCGAACCATTGCCGCAGGACCGGCGCTTCGCCGATCCCGCCTGGAAAGAATTACCTTTCAATCTCGTCGCTCAGGCCTTCCTGCTCAACCAGCAATGGTGGCACGCCGCGACGACAGGCATTGGCGGTGTCTCGAAACATCATGAAGACATGGTGGAATTCGCCGCACGGCAGATGCTGGACATGCTCGCGCCGACCAACTTTCTCGCCACCAATCCCGTTCTCCAACACAAGATCGCGGAAACAGGTGGCCAATGCCTGGTCGACGGCTTCCGGCACCTGGTCGAGGACATGCAGCACATGGCGCGCGGCCTGCCGCCGGTCGGCGCCGAAGCCTTTCGCGTGGGCGAAAACGTCGCCACGGCCAAAGGCAAGGTCGTCTACCGCAACAAGCTGATCGAACTGATCCAGTATGAACCGACCACGGACACCGTGCGGCCCGAGCCAATCCTGATCGTGCCCGCGTGGATCATGAAATACTATATTCTCGACCTGTCGCCCGAGAACTCGCTGGTCCGCTGGCTGACGGCGCAAGGCTTCACCGTGTTCATGATTTCGTGGCACAATCCCGGCAGTGCCGACCGTGACCTCGACATGGACGCCTACCGGCACCTCGGACCGATGGCGGCGCTCGATGCGGTGACGGCGATCACCGGCGCGACGGGCATCCATGCCATGGGCTATTGCCTGGGCGGCACGCTGCTCTCGATCGCGGCCGCGGCCATGGCGCGCGACGGAGATGACAGGCTCGCCAGCGTCACACTGCTGGCCGCACAGACGGAATTCAGCGAGCCGGGGGAATTGGGCCTGTTTATCGACGAAGGCCAGCTCAACCTGCTGGAGAACATGATGTGGAGCCGGGGCTATCTGGACAGCAGCCAGATGGGCGGCGCCTTCCAGATCCTGCGTTCCAACGATCTGGTCTGGTCGCGTGTGCTCGCCACCTACCTGATGGGCGAGCGCGAACCGATGAACGACCTCATGGCCTGGAACGCCGACGGCACACGGATGCCCTATGCCATGCACAGCCAGTATCTGCGCCGCCTGTTCCTCGACGACGACCTGGCCGAAGGAAAATACCGGGTGGATGGGCGAACCATCAACCTTGCCTCCATCCGCAAACCGCTGTTCGTGGTCGGAACCGAGCGCGATCATGTCGCGCCATGGCATTCCGTCCACAAGATCCACCTGCTGACCGGGGCCGAGATCACTTTCGTCCTGACCAGCGGCGGGCACAATGCCGGCATCGTTTCGGAACCGGGCCACAAGGGCCGCCGCTACCGCGTGTTGACCCGCGAGGTCGACGGCACCTCCTACGATCCCGAAGAATGGGCAAGCCGCGCCGAGCAAAAGCAAGGCTCATGGTGGACGGCGTGGGGAGAATGGCTGGCCGCGCGTTCGGGAGAACCTGGTGCGCCGCCGCCCATGGGCGCAGCGGACAAGGGCTATGCGGCGATCGCCGATGCTCCCGGCCATTATGTGCTGGAGCATTGAGCAATGACTGACGGAACCATGATCGAGAACCGCACCTTCGACGAGATAAAGGTGGGCGATACCGCCAGTATCTCGCGCACGCTGACCGAAGAGGACATCCAGCTTTTCGCGCTCGTGTCCGGCGACGTGAACCCGGCGCATATGGACGCCGACTATGCCGCGACCGACATGTTCCGCCGCGTCATCGCGCACGGACTATGGGGCGGCGGTCTCATCTCCGCCGTGCTGGGCACCGAACTGCCCGGCCCCGGCGCGATCTATCTCAGCCAGTCGCTGCAGTTCACGCGGCCGGTAGGCCTTGGCGACACGATCACGGCGTCGGTGACGGTGGCGGAAAAACGCGCGCACCATGATATCCTGTTCGATTGCCGCTGCGTCAACCAGGACGGCGAGGAAGTCATCAGCGGCCAGGCCGAAGTCAAGGCGCCGGCCGAGAAGGTCCGCCGCCCCCGTGCGGCGCTGCCGGAGGTCAGCCTGCGCGACCATGACGGCTACCGCAAGCTGATCGAGATGACCGCCAATGGCGTGCCGGAACCGACGGCGGTGGCTCATCCCTGCAGCGCGGCCGCCATGCTGGCCGCGATTGAAGCCGCCGAAGCCAATCTCATCATGCCGATCCTGGTCGGGCCGGAAGCGAAGATCCGCAAGGCGGCCGAAGACGCCGGCAAGGACATTTCGCCTTTCCGCATCGTATCCGCCGCCCATAGCCACGAAGCGGCGGCAAAGGCCGTGGACCTGGTGCGCGGCGGCGAAGCGAAGCTGTTGATGAAAGGCTCGCTCCATACCGACGAATTGATGGGCGCCATCGTGCGCTCCGCCACGGGCCTGCGAACCGAGCGCCGGATCAGCCATGCCTATGTCATGGACGTCCAGAACCATCCGACACCGCTCATCATCACGGATGCCGCGATCAACATCGCGCCGACACTCGAGGAGAAGGCGGACATCATCCGCAACGCCATCGACCTTGCCCATGTCATCGGCATCGCGGAACCGAAAGTGGCGATCCTTTCCGCCGTGGAGACTGTCAATCCCGCGATGCAATCCACACTCGACGCCGCTGCCCTGTGCAAGATGGCCGATCGCGGTCAGATCACGGGCGGCGTGCTGGACGGACCCCTGGCTTTCGACAATGCGATCAGCGAAGCCGCCGCGAAGGAGAAAGGCATCGTCTCGCCGGTGGCGGGCAAAGCGGAAATTCTCGTCGTGCCAAACCTGGAGGCTGGCAACATGCTGGCCAAGCAACTCACCTTCCTGGGCGGTGCGGACGCGGCAGGCATCGTGCTGGGCGCGCGCGTGCCGATCATCCTCGCCAGCCGGGCCGACAGCCTGCGCACCCGCCTCGCCTCCTGCGCGGTCGCGGTGCTGATGGCGCGCGCCGCCACCAAGGCCGCGCCCGGCCTGCCGGGGACGGCGAGCGCATGAAAGCCGTCGTCGCGATCAACTCCGGTTCGTCCAGCATCAAGTTCTCGCTGTTCACGCTCGATGGCCGGGACGGGCTGACGCTCTCGGCAGGCGGCAAGATCGAGAAGATCGGCATCGCGCCCAGCCTGCGGGCCCGCTCCGCGACGGGAGAAATCCTCATCGAGCGGGACTGGCCGGACGGCGCTGCGCTCAGCCATGCGGATCTCCTGGCGGACCTCTTCGCCTGGGCGGGAGATCATCCGCTGGAAGGGCGGGACGTGATCGCCATCGGCCATCGCGTGGTGCATGGCGGCCTGGACTTCGTCACGCCCCGCCTGGTCGATGCCGACCTGCTGGACAGGCTGGAAACGCTGTGCCCCCTCGCCCCGCTGCATCAGCCGCACAACCTCGCGGCGATCCGCGCGATCGCGAAGCTGAAACCCGACCTGCCGCAGGTCGCCTGCTTCGATACGGCCTTCCACCACGACAAGCCGGACGTCGCCTCGCGCCTGGCCATCCCGCGCAAGTTCCACGATCAGGGCATCCGCCGCTACGGCTTTCACGGCCTGTCCTATGAATATGTCGCAATGCGTCTCGCGGAGATCGACCCGGCGCTGGCCGCGGGCCGCGTGGTCGCGGCGCACCTGGGCAACGGGGCCAGCCTCTGCGCCATGCGGGACTGCAGGAGCGTCGATACGACCATGGGCTTCACTGCGCTCGACGGCCTGGTGATGGGCACGCGCTGCGGCACTATCGATCCCGGCGTGATCCTGCACTTTCAGCTCCGCATGGGCATGAGCGCGGCCGATGTGGAGGACATGCTTTACCGGCAGTCCGGCCTGCTCGGCGTGTCCGGCCTGTCGAGCGACATGCGGGCGCTCGCGGCCAGCGATGCGCCGGAAGCGGAAGAGGCGATGGCGCTGTTCGCCTGGCGCGCCGCGCGCGAGACGGCCGCGCTCGCCTCGTCGATGGGCGGGCTGGACGGCATCGTCTTCACCGCCGGGATCGGAGAGAACGACGCCGCGATGCGCCAGCGTATCTGCGCACGCCTCGCATGGCTGGGCGTGGAACTCGACGAACAGGCGAACGCTGCCGGCGCCCCGCTTGTCAGCACGCCCGGCAGCCATGTCGCGGTGCGCGTCATTCCCACCGACGAGGAACGGATGATCGCGCTCCACACCTTGCATGTGCTGGGGGAGAATCCATCATGAGGCGCGCGATAAGCCTTGCCGCCATCGCGCTTGCCACCCCTGCCGCGGCTCATGCCGCATCGCCCGTCGAAATCCTGATCAGCGATGCCGGGCAGGAGGACGAAACCGGCGCCGTTCTGGTCGATCTGCGCCTGCTCAATGACAGCGGCGATCCGCAGGGCATGGCCCTTCCGGACCGCATCGAAGCGCAGGTGGAGCAGAGCGGCGTCTCTCGCACCGTCTGGCTGGAGCGCATGGCGACGACGCCTCCAAACCCGATCATTCCACCTGGCGGTTTCACGCGCGCGACCTACCGGCTTGCGCGGAGGACCAATCTGTCGCTGGAAGGCGCCGCGATCTCCGTTCCCGCATGGGGCACGCGGCAGATCACGCTGGCATTGCGGCCCGCGGACCGAGGGGCGCAAATAGCCACGAACACCTCCGCGCAATCCGGGCCTCCCAACGCGCCGGGGTTGGAAAACAAGGCTGTGCCGCCTCCCTCGGACCGGTCGGCGGGCAACGCCTTTTTCGCCAACCTGTCGGCCTATGAACCGATCTATGCTGTCTATGGTCCGAGCACCGACAGCGCCGCACGCATCCAGATCAGCTTCAAATATCAGATTTTCGGAACGAGACGCGCCCAGGGCTTGCCACTTTCCTGGCGCGACGGACTGCATTTTGCCTATACCCAGCGCATGTTCTGGGATCTTGGCGCGGATTCCTCGCCGTTTCGTAACATCGACTATCAGCCGGAACTCTTCTACCTGACCCCTTCAGCTACGTTGACACGCGGCATCTCGCTGAGCGCACAGGGCGGCTTTCGCCATGAATCCAACGGTCGCTCCGGTCTCGATTCCCGCAGCCTCAACACGCTCTATGTGGCGCCGATGGCCGCCTTCCCACTGGGCGGCGGCTATCGCCTGTCGGTAGCTCCGCGCTTCTCCCTCCTTGTCGGCGACAAATCCGACAATCCCGATATCCGCCGCTACAGGGGCAATAGCTCGCTCTTCCTGGAAGTCGGGAAAGATGACGGCCTACGCCTTACGACATCCACGCGGTTCAGCGTCTCCAGCGGCAAAGGCGCACTCGCCGCCGATCTTTCCTATCCGCTCTCGCGGCTATTGGGTGGGGGACCCGACTTCTATCTCTTCGGCCAGAGCTTCATCGGCTATGGCGAGAATCTGCTCGACTATGATCGCCATACGACCCGTTTTCGTCTGGGCGTGGCACTGGTGCGTTGAAACCCGCCTTCATGCACATCACGCACTTGAGCGACGCCTCCTGCGACATCAGCGCTTCCTGCTCGACTTGAGGTTGCACTCTGGCAATAGTCGACACGCTCACAGCAAAAGTTCCGAGTCACCAAGAAGGAGCCCTTCACATGCCGTCACAATCGAGGCGCTATTCCAGCCCCTATGGTATGGCCGACCCGGCATTGGAGACCAGTTGGGGCTGGGTCCTGGCTTATGGGCTGCTCGTGATCCTGATCGGCGTTTTTGCGCTCCTCAACCCAATCGCGACGGGCTTCGCGACAGGTGTTTTCCTTGCCGTGGCGCTCCTCATATACGGAATACTGGCTATCGCGGCCGGGTTGTCCTCGCTCTCCCGGCGCGCACGCTGGATCGAGATCCTCCTCGGCGTGCTGAGCCTCGTCGCGGCCGCCATCACTTTCTTCAATCCCTTCGCCGGGGCCTTGACGCTCGTCGCGCTGATCGGCGCCTGGTTGCTCATCATCGGCGTTTTCGAAATCGTCGGCGCATTCCAGTCTGCGCATGACCGGGGCTGGCGCCTGCTACTCGGCGTTCTCGACACTGTTCTGGGCGGTCTCCTCCTGTTCAGCGATCCCGCGACCGGACTTGCCTTCCTGGCATTGGCGGTCGGCCTGAGCTTCCTGCTGCGAGGAACCTTCCTCATCATCCTCGCCATGGGTCTGCGCCGCATCGGTAAGCTATAGACTTAGTGCGGCAAGGGTGCCCTGCCCCGAACAACAAAGGAAACGCCAGGATGATCGGAGGATACAAACCGCTTTCGGTCTTGCTCATCCTGGCGGCAACGGTCGGAAATGCTCCGGCATCGAGCATTTCCGGGACTATCTGGCGCAACCCTGCAAACAGTGTGCATATCCGCGCGCAACCGTGCGACGACAGGATGTGCGGTGTCGTCGTCTGGGCTAACGACAAGGCGAAAGCCGATGCGCGCAAGGGCAGCCCGGATCCTCTGGTGGGCGCACAGCTGTTTCGTGATTTCGAGCAGGAGCAGCCCGGCGTGTGGCGCGGCCGCGTTTTCGTGCCCGATATCGGCCGGACCTTCACCGGGCGCGTCACGGTACTCGACAGCAACAGGCTCGAGGCGAACGGCTGCCTCGTCGGGCGCATCGGGTGCCGGTCGCAGATCTGGACGCGCGTCGAGAAGTAGACGCATGGATTGACAGGCTGAAAGACATCTCTCCCATCCGGCTCGCTGACCCTGCGCAAATGCGATAACGCCGAAGGCGAAATGACCGCGTGCCTGATTCTCTTCCTGATCGTCCTTGGTATCAACCTGTTGCCCGCGTTCGGTCCCCCGACATGGTCGATCATCGTTCTCTATGGCCTGACGACCGATCTGCCTGTCGCCTTGATCGTGTTCATTGGCGCGCTCGCGGCCGCTCTTGGACGTTTGCTGCTTGCCTGGGGCTTTCGATTTCTCAAGGACTATTTGCCCGCGAAACAAAAGCGCAACCTCGAAGCAGCGAAAAAAGTCGTCGAGGACCGACCGAAAAGCGCGATTTTCGGGCTCGCACTGTTCGCTCTCTCTCCGCTTCCCTCGGCGCAACTGTTCGAAGCGGCCGGCCTTGCGGGTATCAGGCTGGGGAAGTTCACAGCAGCGTTTTTCGTCGGGCGTCTCGTCTCCTATTCGATCTATGCCGCGACAGCAGGCGTGATCCGCAAATCGAGCCTGGGTGACGTCTTTACCGAGCGCCTCACCAGTCCGTGGGGCATCGCGATGCAGATCGGCATGATCATCCTGCTTGCTGCGCTCGCCCAGATCGACTGGAGCAGATTTCTGCGCTCCGACAACGATCCGCGCTCAAGCGCATGATCTCAAGGAAACAGGTCCCCGTCGCAGACGGTCCATTCGTCGGCAACACGCAAAATTGAAGACGGCGCCGAAAGCCTGCTTGGGTCAAAGCTGCGATTCCAGCGGCAGAAGGCCAATGGCCTGTGCGGTTAGTCTGCGCCAGAACGAGGCTTCCGGTTCCCGGTCGTATCGGACGGGCACGCCGTTCCGGCTCCCGGCCCATTCCACGTCGCCATCCGACGTCAGACAGACCTCATAGCTGCGGGAGGGCGCGGTATCGCGCTGCCAGATGGCAGCCATCTTCCGGGCCAGGGCCTCGGACTCGAAGAGGACGCCCATTTCCGTGTTGAGGGAAGCCGAACGAGGATCCAGGTTCATCGAGCCGATGAACCCCATATGCCCGTCGGCAGTGAAAGCCTTGGTGTGCAGGCTTGCCCAGCTCGATCCTCGCAGGGAAAAGTCCCGCTCCTGATGCTCGGGCCGCAATTCCCAGAGCTTGATCCCTGCCTCGAGCAGCGGAACACGGTAGCGCGCATAACCGCCATGGACCGCGGCGACATCGGTTGCCGCAAGAGAATTGGTCAGGACCGAGACCGAAACCCCCTTTGCCGCAATCGCGGCGAGCGCCGCCGTGCCTTCCTCGCCGGGGATGAAATAGGGCGAAGTGATTTCAAGCCTTTCCCGCGCCGCATCGAAGACCGGCAGCAGGTCGTGCATCAGCCAGTTCTTGCCCTCCTTGCCCAGCACTTTGCGCGGCGGATCGGCGATCACGCGGGCGGCGCGAGTCCAGTCGGGCCGCGTGGTCTCGGGATCGAGAAGCGAGAGCCGTTTGGCGATGCGCTCCAGATAGGGGCGCGCGGCAGCCTCATTGGCAGCGTTGCTCAATTCGGCGGCGATCCGCGTCAGCGCCACGCCAGGATCTTTCAAGGGCGAAAGCCTATCGACCGGCAACGCCAGGCCGCTGTTCCAGTAATCGTCGAAGATCTTCTCCGTCTGGGCGACGGCTGGCCCCATCACCAGCACGTCCATGTCGCGGAAATTGGTTTGCGTCGCGGCATCGAAATAGGCGTCGCCGATATTGCGCCCGCCAAGGATGGCGACGCGGCCATCAGCGATCCAGGCCTTGTTGTGCATGCGCCGGGTCACGCTGAAGGCGCGCAGCATCATTTCGATGCCGCGCCGCAAGCCGCCCTGCCGCGCCCGGGTCGGGTTGAAGATACGGATCTCGATATGCGGATGATGCGCCATGGCGATCATCGCATCAGATGTATGGCTGGTGCCGATGTCGTCGATCAGGATCCGCACCCTGACGCCGCGATCGGCCGCGGACAGGGCCTCGGCCAGAAGAAGGCGGCCGGTCAGATCGTCGTGCCAGATGTAATACATCAGATCGAGCGAGCGCTCGACCTTGCGCGCCGACAATCCACGTGCCGCGAAGGCGTCGAGATTCTCGTCCAGCAAAAGCAGGCCGCTCTCACCGGGGTGCGCATCCGTCGTGGCGCCAATACGCTGATCGAGCGGCGTCCGGCCGCGTTCGATCGACAGTGCGTAGGAAGGCTCCCCCTGCGCGCGACTGGCGAACAGGCCGTAGACCCAGGTCGCGAGCATCGACGCCGCGACGAAGCCCAGGCAGGCAAGGATGACGATCCGGATCAGACGGCAGCATCCGCCTGCGGCTGCTGGCGCACGAGCAGGACATCGCAATCGAGACGGCTGAGCAGCGCCCGCGCCGTGCTGCCGAGCACCGCCACCGTCAGGGCCGATCGACCGTGCGTTCCGATCACGGCCAGGTCGGTTTCGCTCAGCTTCACATGATTGCAGACAACCTCGCAAACCTCGCCATAGTCGACATTGATATCCAGCCTGTCGCGTGCGTCGGCGGGCAGATCGGTCCTGTCCAGAAAGGCATCCAGATCATAGGCTATCCTGGCCTGCAGCGCAGCTGCCGGCCCTTCCCGGCCCCGAAGTGCCTCCAGCGGCACGTGATAGGCGTGAACGAGAGTGATCTCGGCAGCGGGGAATGCGGCCATGGCCGTGCGAAGCGCCTGGGCCGAGCAGCCGGAGAAATCGGTTGCGACCAAGACCCGGCGATAGTGGTGCTGAGTCTTTTCCTTCACGATAAGCACCGGCGCATGAGCATGGCGTATCATGCGCTCCACGGTCGTGCCGATCAGGAAATCCCCGATATCGTCATGGCGCGAGATGCCGGTCACGATGAGATCCGCCCCGCATGCGGTTGACGCTTCCAGCACCGCCTGCGAGACGGCGCCGGTGGCGAGGCGTGTCTCGACCGGAATATCCGGGTCCGCCACCTCCGCCCGCAAGCGGGCATGAAGGCGACTCTCGGCAGCCTGCAGTCCGTCGAGCATGTCTGCGGGATCGGGATCCCTCTGAACATGGAGAAGAACCAGATGTGCGCGCCACTCGCTCGCCAGCTGTATCGCGCGGTCGCGGGCTCGGTCGCAGCGACCGCTAAAATCGGTTGGAAACAGAATCGTTCGCGGGGTCATATCGACGCAACATAGCAGCAGTGGTCCGCCAACCAAGGAACGTGTCGCCGTGTATTTGCAGGACGGACAGAAATGTTCTTCGGCAAGGATTCGCTGGCCGTCGCGAAGCAGACCGATATTATGGCCTGATCAGAAGAGGATGGATAAGATCACAACACCAGACATCATATTGCGAACCCCGACGCTCACTGCCGTGGCAACGGCCGGCGCATCCCACGCACCATCGACACGCTTCTCGCGCCGAACGCTTCTTGCCGGCACCATGACTGCCGCGCTCTGCCTGACCGCCGCTCCGATCCGCGCTATGGCGCTTGATCCAGGATCGATCGCGGCGAGCGTGGAAGCGTTACGGCCAGGAGAGTTCCTGTGGGCGCCCGAAACGGCTCCCGATGGTCCGGTGGTCATCATCGTCAGCCTCGCCAGGCAGCGGGCCTATGTCTATCGCAACGGCGTCCTGATCGGCATCTCGACCGTTTCCACCGGCGCAGCCGGCCACGAAACGCCCACCGGGGTTTTCACCATCCTCCAAAAGAAAGTCGCGCACAGATCGAACCTCTACAATGACGCGCCGATGCCCTACATGCAGCGCCTCACCTGGGACGGGATTGCCATGCACGCCGGCAATCTTCCGGGCTATCCCGCCTCGCACGGATGCATCCGGTTTCCCCTGACGTTCGCCGAGCACCTCTATGATGTCACGCAGCTTGGCCTGACGGTCATCATCACGCAGGCAAGCGAGATTCCGCGCTTTGCCCCAGCTCCCCGTATCCTGCAGGATACGGCCCGGCGCTCGTCGTTCGGGAATGCCTTTTTGACGGTCTGGCAGCCAGAGAAAGCACTCACAGGGCCGATCTCCATAATCGTCAGCGCGGCGGACCAGCGCGCCGTGGTGTTGCGAAACGGCATCGAAATCGGTTCGGCGCCTGTCGCCATCCGCGGCAAGATCTCCGGCCTTCAGGCCTTCAACCTCGCCTCCATCGACGAACACGGGACGCATTGGATGTTCCTCCCTGTATTTGGCGGTGCACAGACGGGGGAAGTCTCGCGGCAGGACCGGGAGCGGCTAATCCTTCCCGAGGACTTCAGACGGGGCCTGCTGTCGGTGCTCAAACCGGGAAGCACGCTGATCGTCACGGCCGATACCCTCGAAAGCGGGAGTACAGGCACATCCCTGACCGTGCTCACGGGCGAGGATGCCCAAGCGGATACAAACGAACGATGACGTTGTGCAATCCCGACTTCGCGTCCATCGCAGCGTCTTACCGCCTGATTCCAAACAATCCCCTGCCGTAATTGCGAAGACCGGCCTAATTACGACATACTCACCAGAGGATTTGACTTCGATGTCCCGATCATTGCGCGTTCCAGTTTCCCTTGCCGCCGCCATCCTGCTGGGGCTGTCCTCGGCGGCTCCGTCACTGGCTGAAACCGCGCCCGCTGCGCCACCTTCGGCCGACGCCACGGCAATCGCGGTACCCGACGGATTTGAGTTGGCGCCGGACGGCACAACTCTTGTCCACGTGGCCAGCGGCCTGCGCTTCCCGGAGGAATTCGAGGGCTTTACCCGCCTCAGGGAACGGGCATTCGATCCGGGCGGCGAGTATATCGCCATCGGCTACGACCGGCCACTCGGCACCGGCGACGATCGCATCGTGGTGCGGATGGCGGTGGTCCATATCGACCAGATGCCGCCACGCGACCACTATATGATCATGCGTCAGGCTACGATGTCCCATTTTGCCGCGCCGACCATCGTGTCGGAAGGACCGGCGACGATCCCAACCAATCGCCGCCTCAAGGCCTATCGCGGAACTTTCACCGGCTATCGCGACGGCAAACCATGGCGTTCCAGCCTGACGACAGTCGACTATGGCTATTGGAGCGGACGCATGACGGCCGCCTATCCCGAAAGCGAAGCTGCCGAAGCTGAGAAATATCTTGGCGTGCTGCTGGCGGAAATCCGCGCGCAGCGCCCAAAGGCGCCGAAACGGTAGACTGGGGACGATGCCCGCGCGAAACCGCTCACTTTGACGGAGCAAGCAGCGAGAGGAGGCGCCGCCAATCTTGTTCGATCATCCGCCAGCGAAAAACGGCAAGCATGTGGGTCAGCAATCGGGAAAGATAATTCCTTTCCCGTGATCGGGCTACGATTTCGTGGACCTCCCTTTCGGTCCACGGCTTCCATTGTCCAGCGACGGCGATCATGTTCGAGCGGAAGGCCGTATCGCTTCATCTCGCAATATACGCTCGGTTTCCGTTATCCGAATGGGGATTGCCGCAGTTATTGAGCGACGTAGTGCAAGTTATCCTTGCCCAGTTCGGCTCCCGTTCCGCTATTTCCTGGGCTGGAAGCTGATGCGGCTTGTAAGCCCCTCTAACGCGCCTCTCACTCATACGCGACGTTCCGCAGCGATCAAAGCGGCCTGATAGGCCGCATCCTCACCCATAATCGCACGCGCTGTCGCGATTAGTTCAGGACTCGCATTACGTGGACGACCCGTATCGAACGGGGGGCTGGATCATATTCGATCGCGAGTTACGTAATTTTTGCAGTCTCTTCACCCCGAAGTTTCGCAAGAAGACGGATTCCGAAATCGATCCCCGCGGTCATGCGAAGGCCAAAGCTGTGAACATAGCCGTCATGCACGTCGAAACCATATTGGAGGCAGCCGTCGAACCGGATGATCTGGAATTGGCGCTGCCTCTCATGAGCCGCCTGCAGGAGGCCATGATCACATGAACTAGGCCGGGTCTCTCCAATCTCTATGGATTCAAGCGTGACGGCCCCTTCACCGAGTGCCGATTTCAGCGTGGTGCGACAAATGTAGACCGATTCAAGTAGGGATTGCTGAGCTATGCCGGCTACCAATCATCGTCAGGGTTTCGTCAGGAAAGACTGTTGAACTTTTTCACGGCATTTTACGAAGGACACCATGAGCCGACTAAGATCCCATCCCGAACGCCATGCGGTGTCACGCATCGGCTGGCTACGCGCGGCAGTGCTGGGAGCCAATGATGGGATCGTTTCGACCGCGAGCCTCATCGTCGGCGTCGCAGCCTCCGGCGCGGGCAAGGCCAATATCCTGGTCGCAGGGATGGCGGCGCTGGTGGCAGGCGCCATGTCGATGGCCGCCGGCGAATATGTCTCGGTCAGCTCTCAGGCGGACACGGAGAATGCCGACCTCGCCCGGGAAAGAGGTGAACTCGCCGTTCAACCGGTGCTCGAGCATCAGGAACTGGCGGACATCTATGTCAAACGCGGTCTGAATGAGGAACTGGCCCGGCAGGTAGCCGACGAACTAATGGCAAAGGATGCGCTGGCCGCGCATGCCCGCGACGAACTCGGCATTTCCGAAGTCGTGACCGCCCGCCCTATCCAGGCCGCGCTCACATCCGCCGCAACTTTCAGCACAGGCGCCCTCATGCCCCTGATGTTGGTCGCCGTCGTTCCGCATGATAGCCTCGTCGCAATCGAGGTCGCGGCAACCCTGTTGTTTCTCGCACTGCTGGGCGCGCTTGGCGCCTGGGCCGGGGGCGCCCGCCCCATGAAATCAATCCTACGGGTCACATTCTGGGGCGCGCTGGCCCTGGCTGCGACCGCGGGCATCGGGAGGCTGTTCGGAACAGTGGTTTGAACCACGCTGCTCACATCGTCAGGATTCGGTCAGTGAACACCCGTAGCCCTTCCAGCTGGAAAGGCGAACGTGATGACAAATTCTGAATATACAAGGACATTCAAGGTTTGGGACACGCCGCTACGGCTATTCCATTGGCTGCTGGTCCTAGCGATCTCGATCGCGTTTCTCTCTTCCGACGACGATAGTCCGATCGCATCGTGGCATATGGTCGCAGGATGGTCTGCTGCTGCCTTGCTTGCGTTCCGTCTGATCTGGGGCTTCGTCGGAGGCGAGCATGCCCGGTTCGTGAATTTCATTCGGCCAACAGCAATCGCCACCCATGCACGCGACCTTCTAGCTGGCCATCCTCGACGTTCCGTGGGTCATAATCCACTGGGCGCGATCGCAGTCGTGGCGCTGATCGGATTGACCGGAATCGTCATCTGGAGCGGCAGCAGCGTTGCGGCAGGCGGCATGGACAAAGACCTTCATGAAGCCCTCGCCTACAGCCTGCTTGCTTTGATCGGGCTTCATGTCGGCGCCGTGCTGTTGATGTCGCTGCTCACCGGCGAAAACCTTGTTCGCGCGATGATCAGCGGCCGCAAGAAGAACAGCCTCTATCCGAATGTGCGTGAGGCTCGGGGACCAGGCTTGTTTGCGGCTCTACTTGGTGCCGCAGCGATCGTTCTGGCAATCATCGCCATTGTCATGGTGGATCCGACCGCCTTCGCGCCGCAGCAACGCCATTCCCATCACGGTTCGCACGAGGAAAGGGATTGAAAACATCGGTTGATGGTCTGGTAGAAAGCTTCAATCCTTCTTGCCTTTCGTTCCTGGTGGAAAGTCTACATTAAACCCATGCGCCTTCTCATCGTCGAAGATAATGAGCGAATGGCGGCACTGATCGCCGACGGTCTTCAGCGCCGGGGCTTCGTGTGCGATGTTGCCCATGATCTCGCACAAGCCGACGCTGCGATGGGCAGCGCGAGCTATGATGCCATCATACTCGACCTCGGCCTGCCCGACGGCGACGGGATCGACTGGCTCGCGAGCCGCCGAAAATATCAGCAGATGCCGCCTGCCATCATCCAGACCGCGCGTGGGGCGCTGGAGGATCGCGTCACCGGTCTCGATTCCGGCGCAGACGATTATATCGTCAAACCCTTCGAGATCGACGAGCTCGCCGCGCGCATCCGCGCCCTGCTGCGCCGGCCTGGCGTTCGAACCCAGCCCGTCATCGAAGTCGGCATGCTGCGTTTCGACACGGCAAGCCGCTCTGCCAGCATTGGCGATCGCGAGATCGACCTTTCGCGCCGCGAGGCGGACCTTCTGGAACTGCTGATGCGGCGAGCCGGCACGGTGGTCCATCGCGAAGTGATCGAGAACGCGCTCTACAGCTTCAACGATCCGGTGACCCCCAATGCGGTCGAAGCCGCCATTTCGCGTCTGCGCCGCAAGCTCGAAGACACGGGCGTGGCCGGCGCGCTCCATACCGTTCGGGGTGTCGGCTATATGCTGAAGGACGGGAAGGCATGACCGTGCAGCGCTCCATCTCACGGCGCCTCAAACGCGGTTTGGGCCTGATTGGTGTGGCGGGCACCGTTCTGCTGCTGGCGGCGGTCGCCTTCTTCTACAGTGTCACCTTCACACATCTCGATGCACGCGCGGCGATGATCCGCGCGATCAAGGAAATGCTTGAGCATGTCGCTCTGCCGCTTGTCGTCCTGCTCGTTCCCGTCGCGATCATGGTGCTCCGAGTGATCCGCCAGGCCTTCGCACCGCTGGAAGATGCCGCCGCCCGGATCGAGGCTGCACAGGGCCACGAACGAGGGTTCCGCATCGATGCGTCGCAAATGCCCGCCGAGGCGCTACCCTTCGTCTATGCGGTCAACGATCTGTTGGCGCGGCTCGATCAGGCCGCGCGGCGGCAGGAAGCGTTCGCCGCCGACGTCGCGCACGAGTTGCGCACGCCGCTCGCCCTCCTGTCTCTCGAACTCGACCGGCTTGACTATGACGACGCCGCGCGCCTCAAGGAAGACGTGGCGGCCATGCGCCGGCTGATCGACCAACTCATGCTGCTCGCGCAGATCGACGCGGCGGAGGCCGCCCAGACCGCTCCCGAACAGGTGTCACTCGCGGATGTGGCGAGCGAGGTCGTCAGCGCCGTGGCGCCGGGGATCATCGCACAAGGCAAGCTGATCGCGTTCGATACCCGCGGTCAGGCTGCGGTCGTGAACGGCAGGCGCGAAGCGATTGCGGCAGCGCTGCGCAATCTGATCGAGAATGCCGCGCGCGTGACGCCGGCTGGTGGCACGATCCAGGTCTTCGCCGGCCCCCACGCGCTATTGGGCGTGCGGGACGAGGGCCCTGGGCTGGCGCTCGAAAGGTTGCGCGACCTTGTGCAACGCCACCGCCGCGCCGACCATGCGAGCAAGGATGGCGCCGGCCTCGGCCTCGCTATCGTCGACCGGATCATGGCGGCCCATGGCGGCACGCTTGAGACCGATCCGGCCGACCGTGAACTGGTGCTGCGTTTTCCCGCGACCTGATCTTCAATCCTCATATCCCGTCAGGGTTCGGTCAGGAACGCTCCCTAGCCCGAGCGCATGTCCAGACGATACACCCTCATTGCGGGCGCCGCGACGATCGCCTTGATTCTATCAGGCCTGTGGTGGTTCGCCAGTCGGCCGGTCGAGACGGGCAACTCCGCGCCGGCAAGCAACGCCCAACCGACAGATGGGATCCTGGCGGTGGATGCGCGCCGCGCCGCGCAGATGGGTATCCGCCTTATGCCCGCGACGGCAGCCGCGGATGCGGCGCTCGCCACCATCCCCGCGATGATCGAGCCTCCCGCCAACGCCCGGGTGGCGGTGGCCGCGACCTTTCCCGGCACCGTGTTGCGGACTCTCGTGGTCGAGGGCGACAGCGTGCGGCGGGGCCAGCCGCTGGCGATCATCGCCAGCCGCGACGTGCTGACGATCGGCGCGGACCTCAGCCGCGCGAACGCGCGGCGTGGCGTAGCCGAGGCCAATGCCGCGCGGCTCTCCCTGCTCAGCCGCGAAGGCATCATCGCAGGCGCGCGCGCTGACGAAGCCAATGCCATCGCAGCCGAGGCTCGCGCCGACGTTTCGGAAAAGTCGCGCATCCTGGCGATGGTGGGCGGTCATGGCGCCAGCGGCTCCTATACGCTGACGGCTCCTATCGCGGGTCGCGTCACCAGCGCCTCCATCCAGACCGGCAATCCGGTGGACGGCACCACCGCGCCCTATGTGATCGACGCGACGGATCGCTATGAAGTGGTCGGCCAATTGCCCGAACGGCTGATCGGGCAAGTGCGCCCCGGCATGAGCGTGCGGCTACTTCCCAACCTCACCGGCCGGATCGTCGCGGTGGGAACGGCCATCGATCCCGCGACCCGTTCGGCCGGCCTCAAGGCGGAGATTCCGGCCGGACCCGGTGTTGTCGCGGGGCGCGCAACCAGCATCGTCATCGTCGGCCCGGCGCCGGCGGGCGCGGTCAGCGTGCCCGATACGGCGGTCACCATGATCGACGGCAAGCCGGTTGTGTTCGTGACCGCGCGCGGCGGCTTTGCCGTGCGCGCCGTGACCGGCGGCGGCGGCAGTGATGGCCGCACGGTGCTGCTCTCCGGGATCAGGCCCGGTGAACAGGTGGTGGTTTCCGGTACGAGCGCGCTCAAGGCGCTCGCCACCGCGCAATAGGCTCTCCCGATGCTGCGTTCGCTTGTCGCCACCGCGCTGTCCTATCGTCTGCTCGTCCTGATCCTTGCCGCCGCCACGGCCGGGCTCGGGGTCTGGGCTTTTGTCAACTTGCCGGTCGATGCCTATCCCAACATCGCGCAGACCCAGGTGAAGCTGATCCTCAAAGCCCCCGGCATGACGCCGGAGGAGGTCGAGAGCCGCGTCATCACGCCGATCGAGACGGAGATGCTCGGCATTCCCAACCAGGCGATCCTGCGCTCGAGCGCCAAATATGCCATCGCCGACATAACCATCGACTTTACCGACGGCACCGACATCTACTGGGCGCGCCAACAGGTCGCCGAACGGCTGGCGGGCGTGACGGGCGATCTGCCTGCTGCCGTGACCGGCGGTCTCGCGCCGATCTCGACGCCCCTGTCCGACGTCTACATGTTCACGATCGAAGGGCCGCTGTCTCTCCAGCAGAAACGCGAACTGCTCGACTGGACGATCCGCCCGGCGCTGCGCACAGTGCCCGGCGTCGCGGACGTGAACGCGCTGGGCGGCTATGTTCGTACCTTCGAGGTCCGGCCTGATCCGGTGGCGCTGGCGAGCGCGAAGCTCTCGATCTCCGATCTGCGCACCGCGATCGAAAGCGGCAATCGCAATGACGGCGCGGGGCGCCTGACCGATGGCGAGGAATCGCTGATCGTCCGGGCCGTGGGCGCGATCCGCAGCGTGGAGGATCTGCAAACGCTGGTCATCGCCAGCCGGGACGGCCGCATCGTCCGCCTGGGCGACGTCGCCACAGTCGGCACCGGCAGCCTCACCCGCTATGGGGCGGTGACGCGCGGCGGCAAGGCCGAGGCGGTGGAGGGCCTGGTGATCGCGCTGCGCGGCGCGGATGCGCGGGCGGTGGTCGATGGCGTGCGGACGCGGCTTGCCGGGCTTCAGCACAGCTTGCCCGCAGGCACGCAGATCCATGTCTTCTACGATCGCTCCGATCTGATCGGGCGCGCGGTCGGCACGGTCGAGGAGGCGCTGCTGGAAGCGACCGTGCTGGTCGTCGTGCTGCTGATCCTGTTCCTCGGCGACTGGCGTGCGGCCACGATCGTCGCGGCGACCCTGCCGATGGCCGCGCTCATCACCTTCCTGTTCATGCGCGTCATGGGGCTGTCCGCGAACCTCATGAGCCTCGGCGGGCTCGCCATCGCGATCGGGATGCTGGTCGACGGCGCGGTGGTGGTGGTCGAGAATGTCGTCGAGCGCCTGAGCCATGCCCAGGGCGAGGACACGCCCCGACTCAACCACGTATTCCGCGCAACCAGCGAGGTGATCGTGCCGGTGTCGGCGGGCATCGTCATCATCGCGCTCGTGTTCCTGCCCCTGCTTTCGCTGCAGGGGCTGGAGGGCAAGCTGTTCGCGCCCGTCGCGCTCACCATCGTCTTCGCGCTCGCGGGCTCCCTGCTGCTCGCCCTGACGCTGGTGCCGGTCCTTGCCTCCTTCAGCCTCAGGAGCGGCCATCATGGTGAGCCATGGATCATGCGGCAGATCGGCCCGCGCTACCAGGCGCTGCTCGACGCGGCGTTCGCGCACAAGAAGCTGGTCTATGGTCTCTCCGCCACCGGGCTGGTGCTGGCGGGCCTCGCTTATGGCGCGGCCGGGAAGACCTTCATGCCGACGATGGACGAAGGCTCGGTGATCGTGCAGCTTACCAAGCTGCCCTCGATCAGCCTGGACCAATCGGTGGCCGGCGACATGGCGGTGCAGCGCGCGCTCCGCACCGTGCCGGAGGTGGAGGACGTGATCGCCCGCGTCGGCTCCGACGAGATCGGTCTCGATCCGATGGGACCGAACGAGACCGACAGCTTCGTCCAGTTGAAGCCGCGCTCGCAATGGCGCGGGGACAAGGATTTCGTCGTCGGGGAAATGCGCAAGGCGCTGGACGGCCTGCCCGGTATCCAATCGAGTTTCACCCAGCCGATCGAGATGCGCGTCTCGGAGATGCTCACCGGCGCGCGCGGCGATCTAGCGGTCAAGATTTTCGGGCCTGACACCGCAACGCTCGCCGAGCTCGCGGGTCGGATCCAGGATATCCTGTCCGGCATCCACGGCTCATCGGAGGTCCTGACGGTCGCCAACGACAATGTGGACTATCTCCAACTCGACATCGACCGCGCGGCGGCGGGGCGGTTCGGGATGCCGGTCGACCAGTTCCAGGACGCGCTGCGCGCACAGGTCGAGGGCGTGCGGTCCGGGGTCGTGGCCGAAGGTCAGAAACGCATTCCGATCGTCATTCGCGGTGACGACGGCATCCGGAGCGATCCGGCCCGTTTCGCCGACCTGCAATTGCGCACGCCCGATGGCACGCTGGCGCGTGTCAGCGACATGGCGCGGGTGGAGCGCACGCAGGGACCGGTGAAGCTCGATCACGAGAACGGCTCGCGCTTCGCGCTGGTGCAGGCCTTCGTCTCCGGCCGCGATCTGGTCGGCTATGTCGATGAGGCGAAGGCGCAGGTCACCGCCAAGGTACGGCTACCGGCAGGCTACAGCATCGTCTGGGGCGGTCAGTTCGAGAACCAGCAGCGCGCATCGGCCCGGCTGATGATGGTGGTGCCCGTAGCGCTGGTGTTGATCTTCCTCGTCCTGCTGGCGGCGCTGCGCTCATTGCGCGCCGCGCTGCTGATCCTCTCCAACATCCCCTTCGCGATGGTCGGCGGGCTGATCTCGCTGTGGCTGTCGGGCGAGTATCTCTCGGTCCCGGCGTCGGTGGGGTTCATCGCCCTGCTCGGCATCGCCGTGCTCAATGGGTTGGTGCTGGTGGCCTATTTCCGCCAGTTGCGCGCCGACGGGGTGGGTATGGCCGAGACCGTGCGCCTGGGCGCGCAGCGTCGGCTGCGACCGGTGCTGATGACTGCCGGCATCACGGCCTTCGGCCTCGTCCCCCTGCTGTTCGCCAGCGGGCCGGGGTCCGAGATCCAGCGGCCGCTCGCGATCGTGGTGATCGGCGGCCTCATTACCTCCACTTTGCTGACGCTGGTCCTACTGCCGATCCTGTTCGAGCGCTTCGGGGAAAGCGCCGGGGAGGCCGCTAATGCCTGACCTGCTGTTCACCCTCCATTGCGCCACCCGCGATACCGAGCTTCTCGTGGACGCGATCCGCGCCGTCTCCCCCACGCCAATCCATGTCCGCGGGGAAGCTGTGCGAGGTCGCGATTTTGGCGATGCGGGAACCGCCGAGCGCGTGTCGGGCGAATTGAAGCGTTCGACGCTCGAACTGATCGTGAGCGCAGACGCGGTGCCCGACCTGCTCCGCACCGTAAAAGACGCGCGGCGCGATCTGCCGGTCCGGTGGCGCACGACGCCCCTGCTCGATCATGGAAGGATCGCCTGATGCGGATCGTACTCGCCGCTCTCGGCCTTCTGACGGCCGCGCCTGCCCTGGCCCAGCATACCGATCTGCCGCCTGCCGACAAGGTCAACGAAGCGCTCGACAATCACCCCAGCGTCGCCGCCGCAATTGCGCGCGTCGAAGCCGCACGGGCACGCGGCGATATGCTGCGCAAAGGCCCCCACGAAGTGACGGTGAGCGGCAGCTACATTCGCCGAACCGTCGATCGCGAAGGCGGGTTCGACGAATTCGATACGACAATCAGCCGCCCATTCCGCCTGCCGGGCAAGGCCGCGCTCGACCGCGAAGCCGGTGCGCTCGGCATTGAGGTCGCGGAAAACCAGATGGAGGATGTCCGCCATCAAACCGCGCTGCTGCTGGCCGGCTATTGGCACGACTGGCTCACTGCGGGAAGCCATTATCGCAACGATCTCGACAGCGTCCGCGGGCTGGAGGAGGCAATCGCCGCCATAAAGCGGCGGGTCACGCTGCGAGACGCCGCCCAACTCGACCTCGACCAGGCGCAGGCGGCGCTGGCTCAGGCGCGCGCGCAGGCCGCATCGTCACTCTCGCTGCGCGAACAGGCGCGCGTGACCTTCGCAGCGTCCTTTCCGGAAATCCCGCTCCCCTCCGAACCACCAGAACTGGCCGACCCCATGCTGCCCGCCCAGGGGCTGGAAGCGATGCGCGACCTGGTAATCGAGCGCAGTCACGAGATCCGCGCCGCCGACAAGGAAGCGCAGCGTCTGAACGTGACTTCGCGTCGGGTGCGAGCGGATCGCATCGCAGACCCGAGCTTCGGCGTCCGCCTGTTCAGCGAGCGCGGCGGCGCGGAAGCCGGCGCGGGCGTGGTGGCTTTAATCCCGCTCGGCGGTGGCTATCGCAGAGCCGCAGCCGATCAGGCGTCAGCCGAGGCCAATGCCGCGCGCATGGAACTCGCGGCCGTGCAGCGCAGCATCGAGGCGACCGCCAATGCCGACCTTTCCAACGCGCACACCCGGCTCGATGCCTGGCGCAATGCCGACGCTTCGGCGCGCAGCGCCGGCGACGCCGCCGAAAGGACGGTGCGCGGTTACCAACTCGGGCAGATCGACCTCTCCGATATGCTCTATGCCCGCCGGCAGGCCAATGACGCGCGCCGAATGGAAATCGAGGCGCGCTCCGAAGCCGATCGTGCTCTGCTCAAGATCCAGATCGATTCCCACAGCATCTGGGCACCAGATGAAGCGGGGCACGACTAGCTAACATACGGCAAGCAAACATTCTCGACATGAAACGAGCCTGCACTTAGAGGATGCTGCGTGACCGAAGCTCGCAAATTCCTTGTCCGGCACCATTGGCTGTGCGCGCTCCTGCTAGGCGCTGCGCTGCTCGTGAAGGCGTTGGTGCCGGCGGGTTTCATGCCGGTCGTCTCGAATGGCGTGATCCTGGTCCAGCTGTGCTCGGGGCAAGGGCCTCAGAAGATCGCAATCAAGTTGCCGAGCAAAGGCGGCGAGCAGGACCATGACGAGCACAAGAAGGCGGAAGCGCCTTGCGCCTTTACCGGCCTGTCCTCGCCATCGCTCGCGGCCGTCGATGCGCTGCTCCTAGCCGTCGCCCTCGCCTTCATCCTCGCAACGGTTTTTCGGCGTCCAAACCGCATAGTCCTCCGGCGCGGCACCTATCTGCGCCCGCCGGCGATCGGTCCTCCCACCACCTGATTCCTTCGACATTCCCCGTTGATGGGCGCCCCTCGCCGGGGCGCCGCATGTGAATCAGGATTCCGACATGACGATTATGCTTGATTCCGCGCATTGCGCGGCAACCACCATGCCTGCCTTCGCTCGCTCCACCAGCAAGCAACCAACTTTCAAGGTTCGCCTCGCCGGGAGCTTCGCTTTTCCCGCACTCGTCGCTGTGCTGGCGGGCGCCCCCATCTCGCGAGCCTTCGCCCAGGACGGGACGCCGCTGCCAGAGGTCGACGTTAGCTCGGCGAGCGAGGCGGGGTCGACGGTTTCGGGTGAGCGGCTTTCCCCCTCGCGCCTGCGCGACCTTCAGGTCGGCTCGAGCGATACCGCAGCGATCCTGCAAAGCGTACCCGGCGTCAGCGGCTATGGGGCCGGGGGCTTCTCGACCTTGCCGGTGATCCGGGGCCTTGAAGCGCAGCGCTTGACCGTGCTGGTCGACGGCGTGGCGATTGCCTCGGCCTGTCCGAACGATATGAATCCGCCCCTGTCCTACACCGATCCGCAAACCGTGAGCGCGATCGACGTCATTACCGGCGTTTCGCCAGTCAGCTATGGCGGCGACAGCATCGGCGGGATCATTCGCGTCGAGAGCGCTCCGCCCCGCTTTGCGAAACAGGGCGAAACGCTGCTGACCGGCGAAGCATCGGCCTTCTATCGAAGCAATGGCGACGGGTTCGGCGGCGCGCTGTCCGTGACGGCCGCAAGCGACAGGCTCAGCCTGACCTATAGCGGCTCCTATACCCAGGCCGGCAATTTCAAGGGCGGCGGCTCGCTGGGGGGCGTGCGGTCCAGCGAATATGCCAAGACCGACCACAGCCTCAATCTCGCAGCGCAAGTCAGCAACGGCCTGATCGAGCTGAAAGGCGGCTATCATTTCACGCCCTATGAGGGTTTCCCGAACCAATATATGGACATGACGTCCTGTCCGTCGTCAGAACATTTGGCACAACTCGCGGCGTAAATTAGCGGAGTGCGGGCCTCGTCCTGGGGTTGATATTAAGCGGCGATCTTGCGGT
>NZ_JACIDT010000018.1 GCF_014196495.1 Sphingobium jiangsuense | reverse complement strand
AACGCAATAATCCGATGACTGGTTCTCCATGAGACGTTCTCCGCGAAAGTTGACGGTTCAACGGAATAGCCGAAACCGATCTGCATAGGATCTATTACGACATGGCGCTCGAGTGCGGCTCCGAAGACCCGGCAGATGCCTCGATCACTCGGCGCGTCCTCACCGTCATGCTCGCCGACGATTACTGACCGCGTCCGCGGGCAAATCCAACCTTTCGAAATCGACTGCGCGCTCTTCCAGCCCTCCGGGCCGCGCGAGGGGAGGGGGAAGGCGAGCGTGAGGCTCGCAGAACCGAAGGCACGCGACCCCGGCCGACCCGGCCTTCCCATTCCACGAGGAGATCCGTCTTGAGCACTCCAGAACCGAGCTGCGCCACGCTGCCGCTCTCGCGCATCGTCAAGGGCGACAATCCGCGTCGCTATTTCGACCGGAAAAAGCACGACGATCTCGTCGCTTCGATCCGCATTCGTGGCATCCTGCAGCCGATCCTGGTTCGTCCGGCACCCAGCTCGGACGATAGCTACGCCATCGTCGCCGGCGAGCGCCGGTACAGGGCGGCGCTGGAAGCGTTCGGTTCCGACGGCGAGGTGCCCGCGATCATCCGCGAGATGACCGACCAGGAGGCCCTCGAGGCGGCAATCGACGAGAACGACAATCGCGACGACGCCTCGGAGACGGAACAAGCGGACGCGGCCGTTCGCGTGCTCGCCGCATGCCGTAACGATCGCGCCGAGGCCGCGCGGCGTCTGGGCTGGTCGCGGGCCAAGCTCGATCGCCGCCTGGCGCTCGCCGAACTCTCCGAGGCGGTCAAACTTGCGCTCGACGAACGGCGGATCAAGGTCGGCCATGCTGAACTCCTCGCCGCGATCCCCGCCGACAAGCAGGACAAGGCCCTCGAGACCATCCTGGGCTCCGGTCTCGATGTCAGCAAGACCCGCGACCTCCTCATGCGCGTCACCCAGAATCTCGGCGCGGCGTGCTTCGACAAGACCGACTGCACCACCTGTCCGTTCAACTCGGCCGCACAGCGAACCCTGTTCGAAACCCATGTCGATGACGGCCATTGCACCAATCCGGGCTGCTTCCAGCTCAAGACCGAGGCGTGGGAAACCGCCCAACGCGAGGAGCAGGAGCGCGCCGCTGCCGCGGCCAAGGCAGCGGCGCCGCCGCCCGCAGACGACATCGAGGACGAGGAACAGGATGACGACGAAGACGACGCCATCGACCAGAGCCCGCCGGAAGCGGACGATCAGGAAGAGGCAGGCGACCGCGCCTCGCCTTCGGGCACGGCAGCCACGCCCGCATCCACGCCGCCCACTGTCGTTCAATCCAAGGGCAGTATAGTCCAGGCGCACAAGCCAACGGTCACCGTCAAGTCGATCGCCGGCCGCACCAGCGACCTGCGCGAGGCGACGTGGCGCACCGCGCTCGCCCGTGCGCTCGCCGGCAATGCCGCGCACGCCCAGACCGCGATCCTGGTCGCCGCGATGTCGGGCACGCTCTCGCAGATCAAACCGGAGACGCTGAAGGCCCGCGCCGGCCTGCTGGTGGGCGCCTCGTTCCCGGAGCTCGCCTACAGCGCCAAGATCGCGGAGATCCGCGCGTTGCCCGAGGCTCAGGCCGAGAAGGTGCTTTCCGCGATCGGCGCCGCTTATGCCAAGGATGTGCTCACCTTCGGCCATGTCGCCGACCTCGCCCGGACCTTCGACGTCGACCTGCGCGATGTCTGGCAGGTCGATAAGACATTCCTCGAGCGCTACACCAAGGACGAACTCAGGTTCATCGCCCAGGAGTGCGGCCTCGTCGCGCATGTAAGCGAAAAGGCGTTCGCCAAGCTGCTCAGTGCGAAGAAGGCCGACCTGATCGCTGGCATGCTCAACGCCACCGGCTTCGACTGGGCCGGCCGCCTGCCGAGCTCGATGACGCTCGACGGCCAATATGGCCCGCCCCCCGTGCCGGCCCAAGCCGAAGAGCCGCTCTCCCGACAAGCCGCCTGACCCGCTTCTCCAATCTCACACAAGGACCGAACGCCATGCTGATCTCCAGCCTTCTTCCTATGCTCGCCCGCTACTCGCTCGGCTTCGATCTTGTCGCCGGCGCCAACGACACGGTCACCCTGACCATCCTTCCGCGCAAGGCCGAAGGCGCAAAGGACAATCTCGAGGCCAGCGAAACCCGGCCGATCTCGATCACGGCGACCGCCGCAGAAATCGATGCGGAGCTCGCCCGGGGCCCTGACGGCGCGCTCGGCCAGCTCATCGCCTCGCGCCGCACCCTTGCCGATCAGATCGCGGAGCAGCGACAGGCTGCCGAAGCCGCACGGGCGGCCGCCGCCGAGGCAGCCAAAGCCAAGGCGGCTGCGCCCAAGACGCCCGCGCCTGCAGCCTCACCGAAGACGCCGGCTCCCAGCAGCCCGCCGGTCGATGCCAAGGCCGAGGAGCCCGCCAGCCTCTGGTGACGCGCCGCCCTTGAACTTCCCGATCACCACCAGCCCGGAAGGCCAGCCATGCAGATCAACCAGCTCACCCGCGCCTATCGCTACGACGGCATCGACCTGCCCGTGCCGCCGCACCTTGCGGACGACCGCCAAGCTCTGCGCGCCTATCATGCTACCCTCTACCCGGCGATTCTCACTGCCGAGGCGGTGGACGCCGGCGTGTCGGGCACCGCCCACGTCACCGAATATCGCCGCGCCGTCGGCACCAAGGGCTGATCGTGCCCTGCGGCAACGACGCGCCGATCCCCGCCGCACCGCGCAAGACGCTCCTCGAATGGATCGAGCACGACGATGGCAACACGAGCGAGTTCCCCCAGCCTTCCTGCAGCGCCCAGGCCAAGGCGCTTCACGCGCGGATCCTCCCCGATCCCGACAACGGCAAAGGCGAAGCGCCGGAGCCGCTCCAGCCTCCTCCCGGTCTCAGGCTCGCGCCCCTCGGTTGACCTCGCGGGGCGAACGGTCGCGTTATCGGCCGACATTCCCGCGACCTTCGACCAGCCCCTCAGCAATCACCACAAGCTGATCGGCCGCTGGGTCGCGGGGCGAGAGCCGAGCGCCAAGCAATACACCCGTGTGAGTGCCCGCCGCCGCATCGAGCAGGTTTTCAACGCTGCCGTGCTCGAGATCCTGGACCCGATCGAAATCGTCGACCTGCGGATCGCGGTCCTCACCGGCGAAGACGCCAACCCGCCGGCGATCGCGGTCGCGTGTGACAGCCTCGGACAGCTGGATCTCGGCTGGATCGAAACCGGCGAGGCGCCCACCCCCTGGCGTGCCGCGGCCTATGCGGCGCTCGGCGAAACCCTCGGCACCGCGCTCCCGATCTTCGGCTACCAGGACCTCTTCGACGAAATCTCCATGTATTACTGGGACGGGGAGATCGACGACGAGGGCGCGCGCCAGAGCCTGATCGCCTATCACGGCCTCAGCGCCGAGGAACTCGAAGAGCAGACCATGCCTTCGGAGATGAACGCGCGCCGGCCTGACTGGATGATCGGCGCGAACGCGGCGAAACCGGCCGCCCTTCCGAAGGGCCTGCGCGAGGCGCTCTGCCAGCTTCGCGACGCGCACAAGGCGCTCAAGCGGCTGCCATCGGACCGCAACGCCTGGCACTTCGATACCGACATTCTCTACGAATATGTGCCGGGGATCGAGGAATGCTCGTCCCTGCCGCCGTTGACGCTCGTGCCTTTCGATGAGTTCGCGCGCGAGCTCGACGATGTCGCCCGCCACGGCATGGAAATGGGCTTCATGGACGTCTGCGGCATCTGCCCGCTGCCCGATGTCAGCCGGATCGACGACTGGTTCGCAAGCCTGCGCCTCGGCGTCCAGTTCCTGCTCGCCGCCCAGGACCTCGTCCGCTTCGACCCACCCAATCCGTGAGGCCGTCATGTCCGATCACAGCAGCCACTTCGAAACCACTGGCGGCGGTCTCGTCCTGACCAACGCCGTTCTGCTCTATCAGGCGGGAACGCCCCGCACGCCCAGCCCTTATGGCGCTCCAAGGCCGGATGCGGCGGCCTTCGCCAGCATGCATGCCGTCGAGCACGATGCGGACGGGCGTCCGACGATCGCCGCCGGCGTGCCCCTGTCGCGGGCACAGCTGCGCCAATGGACAGAGGCGCTGGGCCGGACCGCGGTTCCAGAGATCCTGCCGGCCAATGTGCTTGTCTCCCACCCGGACGTCCTCGCCTGGTGGGTGCCGGAGCAGGTGCGCCAAGCCTATTTTGCGCTGTCGTCGCCCCCCGATGGCCTTCGGGCGCTCGCACGGCGCACTACCGTCGCGGTGCCATACCCGGCCCATCTGTTCGTCGCCACGCGCTCCGGCCTCGGCGTTTACGCGCTTGCCGCAAGCGAGCGCCCTGCCGCCGACACGCCGGTGCTCCATTCGCCGATCCTCAACGTCTTCATCCAAGGCCGGCTGTGCTGGGGCAACATCCCGAGGCCGAAAACACTGGGCGTTGCCGCCATCTCGGAATTCGAGCGCGCGGTGTTCGACAGCTGGTCAACTCACCCCAACCCCGGCCAGGAGCGGACGGTCACGGGGAAGGGCGGCCTGGTCAGGCTCTGGGACGATCTTGCCGCGCGCGGCGCGCGTCGTTTTCCGGTGAAGCGGCTCCGATCCTTCCATCCTGCCGCCGGCCAGCGGCAAGTCCGTCCCGCCGCTGATGCGGTCACGGTCGGTATGCTCGTTGCCGCAGCGGCAGGGAGATGATCATGATCGCCGAAGATCCGACCGCGGCGGCACTGCTCGCTGTCGTGCCCTGCTATCCGGTGCCATCGAGCGGTGGCTCGCCGGCACTCGACGCGCTTCGCGGCAGCCGTGCCGGCCACGGCCTTGCGGTGGGCAAGGATGGCGTAATGCTCATCCTGCGCCGGCCATGGCTTGCTCTCGATGCGCCGGTGACGCCGCCGATCGCCGCCTATCTTCCTTATGGCAGCATCGGGTCACCCAAGGCCGACCTGCGCTGCGGACTGATCCCTGGCGAGCATCTGGCTGCGATCCTCGATCACTTCCGGGCGGCTCTGCCCAACGAGGCTGCGGCCTTCATCCTCTGGAACGAGACGACCAACACGTTCGCGGTCGATTTTCCGGCAATCGACGACGCCACGCCGACACGCCTCGTCTATCGCCCCCCGGTCTGCGAGCCGGGCTGGCACATGGTCTGCGACATCCACAGCCACGGGCGGGGGCCCGCCTATTTCAGCGCGACCGACGATGCGGACGACGCCCACGCTACGAAAATTTCGCTCGTCATCGGCCGGCTCCACGATCCCGCTGGCCCGGTCATGGCAGCGCGGCTCTGCGCGGGCGGCATGTTCCTGGCCGTACCGCGCAGTCCATTTTCCGGAGACAATCCATGCAGCCTGAGAGCCCCAAGCGCCACTATCTTCCCGCCGCCTTCGACAACAGCGCTGTCCGAATCCTGCTCGTGGGATGCGGTGGAAACGGAGCGCAAATGCTGATGGGGCTCGCCTCGCTCGATACCGCATTGCGCGCAATTTCCTCACGCTCGCTCGAGGTCACCGTGGTCGACGAAGACATCGTCACCGAGGCGAATCTCGGCCGCCAGCCCTTCTACCGCTGCGATCTCGGCAATTCGAAGGCGAGGACGCTGACCGAACGGATCAACCTTGCCCATGGTCTGGCCTGGAAGGCGGTCCACGGCCGCGCACCCGGAGCGATCGGCGTCGACAACAGCCATGTGCTCATCAGCTGCGTCGACACGGCCTCGGCCCGCCGCGCGCTGGGCGCGGCGCTGCAGGATGCGCGGAACCCGCCCATCTATTGGTTGGACCTCGGCAACCGCGCCAGCGACGGCCAATATCTGATCGGATGCCCGGGCCGTGGAACCGGCCGCGACGATAATCGCCTTCCAACGGTGCTCGAGGCTTTTCCCGAACTCGCCGACGAGGGCCTGGCCGAAGACGATGCGCCCTCCTGTTCGGTCGCCGAGGCGCTCGAGCGCCAGTCGCTCTTCGTCAACCGGGTGCTTGCGAGCCACGCGCTGGCGCTCCTGTTCGATCTGCTCGGACGCGGGTCGATTGGCCACGCCGGCGCCTTCGTGAATCTTGCCACCGGGTACAGCGTTCCGATCCCGCTACCTATGAAGGTCGTTTCCCTGTGCTAAAGCAGGTGGCTCGCCACCCCTGTGAACGGTGATGGTCCGGTTGCGTCACCGCGCTCGGACCATAGCATTATTCTGCCGAGGCCGTTTCAGCAGGAGCGATTTCGACCGGTGCTGTCGGCGGGGTGTCAGCTTTCGTCGCACGGCTGCGCTTTGGCTTTGCAGGCTCGACAGCCGCTGCCGGTTTCCCTTTGCCGATGGCGGCCTTGGCGTTCGACGTTTTTGGCGAGGCCTTTGCAGGGGCTGCCTTCGCGCGCGGCCCGCGAGCGGGCGTCGCCTTCACTTGCGCAGCTTCGCTGGCAGTCGCTTCGGGCGTTGGGGCCGGCTCGCCTGCCGGCGCCGCAACGGTCTCGGCGACAGCGCTGGGCTTGCCCTTCCCGGCTACGGCATTGGGCTTCGCCTTAGTTGCCGGGGCAGAGGCATTCACTCGAGCCTTGCGCACCGGCGCGGGCACTTCCGCGACCACTTCCGCAGGCGCCACTTCGGCTGCCGGGGCTTCGCTGCCCGCCTCGGCTAGCGCCGGATTAGCGGCGACGTCCTTCCGCTTGCCGCCAAGACCAAGTTTCAGGGCGGCCTCCCGGCGCGCGGCGGAATAACCGGGTGCGACCATGGGATAGTCCGCGGGCAGATCATAGCGCGCGCGATATTCTGCGGGCGTCAGGCCGTGAGTCGAGAGATGGCGTTTCAGGGACTTATAAGGCTTGCCGTCGATCAGGCTCAGTATCTGATCGGGCGACGCAAGGCTTGCATCTACCGTCACCGCTGGCTTGAACTCGGGGGCTGGTGTCGGCGGCACAGCCGCTGGTTCAACTGACACCGGCGCGGACACTGTCTCTTCAGGGGCTGGCGACACCACTGGTGCATCGCCCAACAAGGCTTTTCGAGTTCCCTCGACCAGCGCGGGCAGTTCGCTGCTCGGCACGGTGTTGTTCGCAAAATAGGCGCTGAGCAGCGCCACGGTCAGAGACATCACGTCCGACTGTTCGGCCTCGGCCATGCAGGTTCCTTCTTTTGTTTGGATAGACTGGTCTTGACCCATGCGTGATTGCGCAAGCGTAAACAGATACGTGCCGTCATTCGGCGTGCAAGTCAAAGGGAGGGAGAAAGAAACTCATGGATGGCGTGGCGATTGGGCCGCGCAACTGTCTCATCGAGAAAATTTATGGCGGACAGCTTCGTTGAGGGGCTCTTTCTCCTTCACCTGCTCAAGCAAATGAAGCTGCATTGAGTGAAGAGCCTCTCACCAACGAAATCGAGGCGTCTCTTCCGGGCGCCTGACATTCTCCGCCCGCGAACGGCGGAAAACCAATCATCCGAGGAAATATGTAATGACCGACACCACTTCGTCGGGCGCGCCCGCGCGCCTCTATAGCCAGACCCCATATGACGATCGAGGCAACTTCCATTATCAGGGCGATCTCTATCGTCCCAGTGATAATCTTGCGACCCTCGCTGGCCGCATCGAACCGCATCTGGCGCGGTGCTTTCCGAACGCGTCCTTTGCGATCCAGACCCAGAAATTCGCGGGAGGACGCAAGATCACCGCTGAGATCCTCGACTGGCCCGAGGATCTGACCGGGCGTGACGCTCAGGAGGCCGCGCAGGTCGCGATCCGCGACCAGATGGAGCGGTTCGGAACTACCCGCACCAACCCTCTACAGGACTTCTGGTCCTGCTCCTTCTACTGCGAAGCGCGCATTGGACAGGTTTATTGGTCGGCGCTCGCGAAACGCAACGGACTGAAGAATCCGGTCGACGCGATCGTATCGCTGGCCGCCTTCAAGAAGCGCGTAAAAGCGGGCGACGCCCTCAAACTGGTCGATGCGCCGGCAGGGCATCGCGCAATTGGGACCACGCGGACGATCACCAAGGTGCGCTCGGGCGATCTGATCCTCGAAGGCAAATCCTATCTCGGTTTCCCGCGGGCGTCGGCTTTCGCGTGCGATGGCAAGTTCGTTCGCATCTCGATCGGATCGGAATATGAGCCGGACGCCCATCTGCTGTACGAGTGGATAGTGCAAAAGGCCGCGTGAGACATGGCCCTCATCGTCAAGGGCGGCGCCGTCTGCCAGAGCCCTCCGCGTCGGCGCCGACCATTCCGTATCGTGCAGAAGGGCTATCCCGACATCTGGGCGGCTGACTGGGCTGACGCCTCGCGCCTTTACTGCGATCGGCGGGACATGAACGGCCTGGGCGCAAGTATGTTCCCTGAAGCCACCCTGCTCCTCGAACACATGCCTGTCGGCCGCATCAGCTACAACGGCCGTATCTGGCTTCCAGGCGAGTGGCGTCCGGACGACCGGCCACTGTACGATAACCAGATCGCGTCCGGCACCTGACCGCGCGCTCTGGTCCTCCCATCCGAAATCGCCGTCCCGAGGAAACTCCATATCCGCAAGCGGCGTCCGAACGGCGAGCGCTACGTCCACATCGAGACCGAGGCCGAGACCAGCGCCGCTGTGCCTGATCGGTTGCGAAAGGGGAGAAGGGGAGGGCCGGGGGAGCAGGTCCGCTCTTGTCCAGGAGACCCCGATGCCCCTTCCCACCGTCATCCACAGCCAGGTCGATCCCGCCGCGATCACCAAGGTGACGCGCCTCTTCAACAACACGCTGGTCGACACCCTGGCTGAGCTCATCCAGAATTCGCGCAGAGCCGGCGCGACGGTCATCGATCTCGATGTTGCCGAGGCCGACGGGCAGAGCTGGCTTGTCATCGCGGATGACGGCGCGGGTATCGCCGATCCCGCCGTGATCCTGGCGCTCGGGCGCTCGGGCTGGGACGACAACATCGCGCGGCGCGAAGACCCTGCCGGCATGGGCGTCTTCAGCCTTGCCGGTCGCCATGTCGAAATCCGCTCCTGCCCGCGCGGTCCGGGCGAGGGCTGGGCTATCACCATCGGACCAGACCATTGGGAATCGGGCGCACCGATAGCTGTCGCCCCCTGCGATCATGGCTTCGGAACTGCAATCCGTCTTCTGCTCGACGACGATTGCACTAGGAATCTCGAAGCAGTGGCCAGCGGCGCGGCGCGCTATTGTCCCACACCGATCCGTTTCAACGGCGTACCCCTTACGCAAGCCGACTGGCTCGCCGGGGCCGATGTGGTCGAGGAGGTCGATGGCGTGCGGATCGGCCTGTTCACCGACGGGCGCACGACGCCCCATCAACCGCGCATCAATTTTCACGGCCTCACGGTTCCTTGCGTCCTGCCGTCAGTCGACGAGAAGGATCGCCATTGGTGGGCCCGGGTCGATATCGTCGATGCGCCGGCCCTGCAGCTCGTCCTGCCGGCCCGCAAGGAGATGGTCGAAAACGCCGCCCTCGAAGCGCTTCGCAATAGGGTGCTCAAGACGATCTACCGGCACATCGCCTCGCTCGGCAGCCATCGACTGTCTCATGCGCAGTGGACCGAGGCCGCCCAGCTTGGCGTCGATCTGCCCGAGGCGACGCCGCTCTTGCGGGCATGGATCCCGGCGACTGCCGACCAGAACAGCGGGCGCGAGAGTCAGGGGCTCATCCCCGCCGATAACCTGATGCTCGTCGATGACTTCGGTCCGCCACTCGAACAATGCGCGGCGTTCGCGCTTGCCCGCGATGGCCGTCTGAGAGGACGCTTGGCTGACCCCGACACTGCCATGGCCGGATATAGCTGGTACGACGCACTGCAGCGCATCGCCGCGCTCCGCTTCGAGATCGAGCGCGATGGCCGCGCCCATGTCTTCGACTGCACCGAGCTACCCGGTCTCGAAAGCGGCCCGGTCGAACGGCTCGACCTCGTGCTTGAAATCACAGGTCCGCAGCCCGAAACGATTACCGTCCCGGCACCTGTCGTCATCGAATATGACGATGGCCTGTTCTGGACCTTCGAAGATGCGAATATCCTGCTGGGCTCTCGCGACGCCGTCTCGCCCGAGGAGCTGGTTGATCTGCTGGAAGCCGCTTGCTTCTGCGCGAGCGACGATCGCGACGCTGATAGCTGGGAGACCCAAAACGACCGCTTCCTTCTCGACGCCAGGGAAATGGCTACCCGCCTTCTGCTCGGCGACGATGCCGCGCTCGTCGAGCGCCTGCGGGCGATCATCGCTTATCGCGCCCAATGGTTCGTGCCCGAAGGCCGGCAGTTCTCGGCGGTGATCGGCCGCGACGCGATCGCCATCGAGCTCCAGCCCACCAACCAGGTGGCGGCATCCTGACGGCATAATTGGAGGACCAAGCCATGCGATCCATCAAACGAGCGGCGCCGGCCGATCGCGCCGCCGTGGCGGAGGCGATTGACCATCTGCGCGCCGCGCGTAACCTTCTCGCCAGGAGCGGCGCCCCGCGTGCCGCCAGGGCCGTTCGCAAGGCACTGCGCAGCGCCGAAGGCGCGGCCCGGCACGTCAACCATCGTATCCGCAGGAGCCAGACATGAGCCGCTACGAACTGAAGCCGAGGCCCGGAAACGGTGTCATCAAGGCGGTGATCGGATGGGATCGCCCGCTGCAGAGCTTCTTCGCGCAAGTCTTCACGCCCACCGAAGACGAGCCCGACGAGGGCGAAGCAACGATCTGGCTCGGCACGGAGCCGGGGGAACTGCCGACCCCCGAGGCCGCGATCCGCGTCGTCGAAGCCTATGCGGACATTCCCGAAACGCTGGCGGCGTCCCTCGCCGCCGACCGGCACGCGACCATCGGGATGGTGGACGGCGTCCACCAGACGCGAGCCAAATTGAGTCTCTTCGGCACTCGCTCCTAAACCCCCCGAGGCCGCTGAAGCGGGCCTCGGAAATGGCGCTTGCGCGCCTGCTCGGCCGAACGGCCGAGGAGGGGAGTGGGGAAGGAGGAAGTTGGCTCGGACACAGTGTTCGAGACCGGCTTTCAGGAGACTTTCCCATGAATATCGGTTCGATCAAGCAGAATGACGCCGGCATTTTCGTCGGCAAGATCGCGACGCTGGCGATCGCGATGACGATTGCGCTGCGCGAGGTGCACTCGGCCAATCCGAAGGCGCCGAAGTACGAGGTGCTGGCGCTGTCGGCATCGCGGGCGTGGGTGCAGGTGGGTGCTCTGTTCGAGCTTGCCTCCAACAGCACCGGCGAGGCGTTCCTCAACGGCAAGATCGAGGATCCGAGCCTGGCCGCGCCGCTCTACGTGTCGGCGTTCCGTCAGGAGGACGGCAGCTACAACGTCGTGTGGTCGCGCCCGACGCGCCGCCGCGACCTCGCCTCGGAGATGGCGCCCAAGGCCGACGAGGGCCTGCCGCCGCTGCCCGGTGCCGACGAGACCGCCGGCCCCGCCACACAGGGCACCGAAGCCGGCCTCGGACAGTCCTCCGCAAGCCATGCCTTCGCTGGCTGATCGCACACGCCAAGTCACGAAAGGCCCTCGCTCTTCGCGGAGCGGGGGCTTTTCGCAATTTCCCCGGCCGTGCGGCCGCAGAGGAGAGGGGGCTTGGGCTGGTTGCTCACCGAATTGGAGAAGGCCATGTCCGACATCATCGATCTGGGCGGCGCGCCAGCGAACGAGGATTGCGCCCAGCTCGGGCACACATCCGACTTCGAGCGATTGAACCGCCTTGAGGTCGCCACCTACCGCGCGGCAATCATCGCCCGTTTCGGTCCGCCGCCTGACGGCTGCGCGCTGCTCACATTGACCAACCGGCACGATTTCGGCGTCTATTACACGCTCGGTCTCAAGGTCGATGCAAGCGCCACGCGGCGCGATTCCACCGTCGCCACCTATGCGGAGACCGTCGAGAACGGCCTTGGCAGCTGGATCGAGGCCGGCTTCGCCGCGCCGGTCTGCTATGAGGACGGGGAGGCCCCCAAGGTCGAGCGAAGCTCGATCGACGACATCGTCATGGGGGCGCTCCTCGCCACGCGGCCCGGCCCCGACGGACACTTCCCGGTCGCCGACTTCGCGATACTCCACCGCAATCTGGCTGCAGGCTATCCCCGCAGCGCCGAGGCCGCACAGCGCCTCCCCGAGGAGATTTGACCATGACCGCGACAGATCAATCTGCCGATGCCGCCATCACCGATCCGATCGAGGCCGAGTTGCAGGCGGCCCTGTCCGCCGTGCGGACAGTCGAGGCGCGCTGCAAGGATGCCTTCCTCCCGCATCTGCTCGATCATGGCATTGTCCGTGTCGAAATCCACTACGATGGCGGCGGCGACCAAGGCAGCGTCGGTGATGTCAATGCCTACACGCTGGAAGGCGAGATCGCGCTGCCGCGCATCCTCTGCGATCACCATAGCCTCGCCTATAGCGGCGAAGTGTCGACCCGCACGATCGACCTCGAGGATGCTCTGAGCGCCTTCGTCGACAACGCCATCTGCGCGCGGCACGCCGGCTGGGAGGACGGGGAGGGCGCTTATGGCACCATCGCCATAGACGTCGCCAGCGGCGCGGTGACCCTCACGCACAACAGCCGGTTCATCGACTATGACACGACCGAGGCGGAGCTATAGGCGATGTCGCACTGCTATTATCACGCGCTCAGCTCCGTGAAGCGCTGGGGCGGCGAGGCCGAGGACTATCTGCCCCTCCACCAATGGTTCGACGAGTCGAAGAAGATCGTCGCGGACCCCCGCCACCGTTCCTTGCGCCACCATGCAGAGGGCATATTCATGCTCGAGACGGTCTTCGGCGTGACGATCCGAAACGCTGATGGACGGGATATCCCGGTGCGGTTGATCGGGGAACAGCACGTCCAAGAGGATCTTGGCCGTATTCCCTCCTTCGCTGACTGGGCGCGGCTCATCCAGCCGATGCCGTGGATTCTTCGGGGCAACCCGGCCGGGTCACCGGGATTGGATCCAGATGTTGAAAACATGTGCCGGGTTGCTCCAGCGACGCAATTGTAGTAACATGGCTACATGCCCAAGTGCGAGGCTCTTATGAACATGACAACCATTTCAAGTCGTGACTTCAACCAAGGTGCGAGCCGGGCAAAGAAAGCTGCCCGCAAGGGCCCTGTCTATATCACCGAACGGGGCAGGCCCACCCATGTGCTCATGACGATCGAGGATTATCATCGACGGCAGGGCAAGAAGCCCCGCAGCTTGCTCGCGACCTTGGCGCAAGCCGGCGACGATGCTGACTTTGACTTCGAACCCAGCAAGCTGGATCATATCGTCCGACCGGCGGATCTGGATTGATGTTTCTCCTAGATACGAACGTCATCTCCGCGCTTCGCAGACCTGAACGGCTGCCTCCCGAGGTGACATCCTGGGCGGACGAAGCCGATGTCGACCAGTGCTACATTTCGGTCATATCGGTCCTCGAAATTGAACTAGGCATTTTAGCCAAGGAGCGCGTCGATGCTTCTACCGGCCGCATTTTGCGGACATGGTTTCAAACCGACGTGCTGGCGGCGTTCGATGATCGCATCATCCCGATCGACACCGAAGTCGCGATGCGGTGCGCCGCATTGCATGTGCCGGATCCCCAACCGGAGCGGGATGGTCTGATCGCCGCGACGGCGGTTGTGCATTCGATGACGCTTGTTACCCGCAACGTTGCGGATTTCGAGCGCACGCCGGCCAACCTCCTAAATCCCTGGCATTGAACTGGCGCTGAGCCGAAGTTGATTTGAGGTGACAGACCATGAAGTCTCGGCACAAAGATCCGAAAGCAGGCGACACATCCAGGCGGGAAGTGCTGCGCCTCCCCGACTTCAATGCAGATGATCGCAAAAATGTTGCAGCTGCTCGTCCTCCGGTAGCAGCGGACGCTTTCAATGAAGA
The DNA here is from genome assembly GCF_014196495.1 of Sphingobium jiangsuense. Classification (GTDB taxonomy): domain Bacteria; phylum Pseudomonadota; class Alphaproteobacteria; order Sphingomonadales; family Sphingomonadaceae; genus Sphingobium; species Sphingobium jiangsuense. Next base: position 54,596 of record NZ_JACIDT010000018.1, on the reverse strand, counting down.
AACGCGGCCGGCGTGACCGCGGCACCCTTCGGCAAGGCCGCTGCGGGAAAAGCTCTCGATCGCCTGATCGATCTTGCCCGGTCCGACACGGGCCAGGCGCGCCGCGCCGCCAACTTCCTGCTCGCCTGGTGGAATGGCGAGGATTGCGGTCATTTTCCCATCGCCGATCTCTTCGGTGTCGATGCGACGATCGCGACCCATATCACGACCATCATTGGATTTCTTGGCCAGCATGAAGGTGCGATCTACCCCGATGCCTTCGGTCGCAAGGCCGAGATGATCGAACTGGTCGGGCGCTGGCGCGACTTCGCCGACGAGGATGGCTGAGCGCTCGCATCGGGACGCTATCGGCGCTATTGTCGAGTCCCATGGCCGAGCTTGATCCCCACACGCTGCGCGTCGCCGCTTCGCTCGTTCGCTCGCGGATCGAGACCATAAAGCTCGACGGGCGCATGGACGGGCTCCAGCGGTTGGGTGCGCACCGTACGCTCACCCAGCTCGCGGTGGATCTCGAAGTGTCGGCCGACCATGTCGGGCCTCCCCGCCGGCGCAAGCGTACGAGCTGAACGCGCCAACCCGGCGGTGACGCCGGCCGGGCCTTCCGACCATCGCTGACCGAGGCCGAGAAGCTTCTCCGCACGTCTTCTGCCGTCCGCGCTCCGCGCACGGGGAGGGAAGGGGGGAAGAGGATGGCGGCCGGGCCTGTCTCCGAGGCCGGGGACCGGCCTTGCGCCGCACGCCCTTCCTGAGGAGCCATTATGGCCAACCATTTTACCAAGGCGAGCTTCACCTTCGCTGTCACCGATGCCGAGGCCGAAATCTTCCGGCATGTCGGCGAGGCTGCCGAGATCGTTGGCGATTCCCGCCTCGCACCCGATCAGCGCGCTGCAGCCTATGCCGACCTTGGCGCGGGCTTCGCCGCCTGTTTTCCCCCGATCGACTCCGATCCCTTCGGCGGCTTCCTCGCGATCTTGAGCGATCCCGATTATCCACGGCTCGGCTTCTCCGTCCAGGTCGATCCGTCGGATGGGACAGGGCGGTGCAAGGTCTGGCTCCATGGCGATCAGTTCGACGTAGAAACCGCCGCGCAACTGATCCAGAAGGTCGCGAAATCCGCGCTGCCGGCCGGCTTCGAATATTGCCTCGATTGCGACCGCCTGCGCCCTGGCGAATTCGGCGGCGGCTATGTCGTGATCCGCGAGGATCGCTTCGAATTCGCCTCATCGGCCCAGCTCCTCGAGCGGGCGCTTTCGCGCGAGCACCGTGAAGGCGCCGACGGCTACGTCCTCACCACGCGAGATGCTGAAGAGGGTCTGCTGTTCTGGAACAATGACACGGGCTTTGGCGAGCTAAGCACCGCAACCGTGTTCTCCGAAGCCGAGGCCGGCCGTTTCGACGTTCCCATCGCCCATGATCAGCCGGAATGGCTGGCCATGCCGGCGCCGATCTCCTGAAGGAGCCCGCCCATGCGCTTCATCATCGCTCTCTACGAGATCGACCGCGCCTATGGTGGGCCTGAAGAAGGTGCCTGGTGGTACGATACCGGCGAACTGGCTCGATTGCTGGCGCTCGCGCCCACCGAGACCCGCGCCGTCCAGCTTGCCGATCGCGCCAATCGCCTGCTCGAGCGGTTACAGCGCCACCGCCGCCGCGTCGATTCCGTCCTCTACGACGGTGGGCGCTATGCCGCCATCGTCTTCGAATGGACGGCGCCGCCGGCATTTCCCGAAGTCCGGCCGCAATACGCCTGACCACGCACGCGCAGGCAACCGGTCCGCGCCTGCTCCCTCCTGACCCCCCAGACCGACCATCCCAAGGAGGATTCTCCATGTCGACCTATCATGTCGCCTTCACGGCGCGTGTCCCTCACTGGATTCTCGAGCACGCCGAGGCCGGGAACACGGACCGTGCGCGCAGCTGGATCCTCTTGCAAGGCTGGTATGAGCGCCGCAGGCTCGAATGGAACGCCACGCTTACGGTGGAACCGGACAAGGCCCACTCCCCGATACGCCATGAGGTCATTCTCGATCTCGATTGTCCCGAAACCGACAGGCCCAGCGCCGCCTCGTTCGCGTTCACCGTCAAGGTAGGCGTTCGCCATGGCGAGGATCCGATCCACAAAGCGCGCCGCGTGCTCGATCTGTCCCGCCGCCGTGACTCGCTGTGCCGCAAGGCCGACCGCTGGGACGTTCTGGACCGCGGCTCGTTTCGCGCCGTGCGCGGCAGTTCGCTGATTGGACCGATGCCGCCGCAGTGGCCCATCGACCGGACGCTGACCGCCTTTTCGAGCCATCTGGGGAGCTATGGACAAGGCGGGGTCGGCCTCGCGGGCTGGCAATGCAACGGGGGATCATGGATGGTGCTGCCGCTGACCTACTCCGACGGATGGATCTGGCTCACGCGCGAGGAGATACGGCCAGCGCCGGACCATCGGTCACTTGCGATCGCTGTCGATCAGCGAATCCTCGGTGTGCATCCCGATCAGCTCGCGGACTTCCCGCCCTGGGAGCATCGCTATGCCGGTCAACATCAGATCCTCGACATGCCTGACTTCGGAGCCGAAAGGCCCACAATCCTGCGGTTCGACGCGAGCGAGACCGGCTTCATCCTCGAGGCCGCCAACGGTCCGACCCGCTGGCGCTTCGCCATGGGCGACGACCTACCGCGCCCTGTCTGGGGCGGTTCGCGGAAACCGCGGCTGCTGTGCGAGGGCGAATCCGTCGCCGAGGCCTTCTGCCTCGCCCATGATTGCTATCTTGAAGTCTGACCGGGGTCACGCACGTAGCACTCGCCCACGCGCTACCGCGATCGTTGCTGTGACCGCATGCCATCGGTCGCGGCCCGCTGACCTACCGCTTCCGACATGGAGGATCACATGATCGTAATTTCAGGCCTGCGATGGAAGGTCCTGGCAGCCAGCGCCCCAGCCTGCTGCGACCCGGCAGATGTATGCCGCGAGGCCGTCGAACACTGCAACGCCTTGAGGGTCGGCATCGACGTCAGCTTCCGCGACAACATCATCGAAGCCCGGCCCGGCAGCGATCCCGCGCAGCTCGCCGACATCTTCGAGCGCCGCGCGGCCGAGCTGGCCAAGCCGGTCGGCTCTCCCTCGTCCGACCACGTTCAGTCCCAAGGGGAACGACCATGACCACCATCGTCCTGAGCAACGGCCATTTGCGCACAGAGACCGCCGACGCGGCGATCGACGCGCTGATCGAGATCCTGCGCGATCATCCGCTCAACCGTCTGTTCGAAAAATATGGCGACTTTGTCGAACGCGACGCCCGCAATCTGCGCGGCGAATGGCTGGAAGGCGTCGAGAATGCCGTCAGCTTCTTCGGCAACTTCTTCGATCGCTCTCATATCTTCAGCATCGTCTCGAACGATCCGGATCATGTCGACCGGCTCTGCACGGCGATCGCGGCCAACAGGCAGCGCGCCGACTATCTGCGTCAGCCGCCGCCTTATGATTCCGACAAGCTGGTCATCGAGCGCAAGCGTTTCAGCGTCACCCAAGGCGAAGTGCTGCTGACCTATAACGGCCAGCGGATCGAGCAATATGGCGACACGATCCGGCTCAATGGTCGCGGCGACTATGACGGCCATGACGACCATTACTGGCACGGCATCGCAAAGCGCGACCTCGCCCGTCGCCATGTCGAGGCCTTCGACCGCAGCAGGACCGCGAGCGAGCGGCCTGCTTCCTTGTAGCTGTCATCGCCCAGCCAGTACCGGCGGCCCGGGGCGGCCTGACCGCTTTAAGGCGATCAGCGGCATCCCCTCACAGATCCATTTTCGCCCCGAGGCCGCGGAAGCGGGCCTCGGATGTGGCGCTTGCGCGCCTGCTCGGCCGAACGGCCGAGGAGGGGAGTGGGGAAGGAGGAAGTTGGCTCGGACACAGTGTTCGAGACCGGCTTTCAGGAGACTTTCCCATGAATATCGGTTCGATCAAGCAGAATGACGCCGGCATTTTCGTCGGCAAGATCGCGACGCTGACGATTGCCATGACGATCGCGCTGCGCGAGGTGCACTCGGCCAATCCGAAGGCGCCGAAGTACGAGGTGCTGGCGCTGTCGGCATCGCGGGCGTGGGTGCAGGTGGGTGCGCTGTTCGAGCTTTTCTCTAACGGCACGGGCGAGGCGTTCCTCAACGGCAAGATCGAGGATCCGAGCCTGGCCGCGCCGCTCTACGTGTCGGCGTTCCGTCAGGAGGACGGCAGCTACAACGTCGTGTGGTCGCGCCCGACGCGCCGCCGCGACCTCGCCTCGGAGATGGCGCCCAAGGCCGACGAGGGCCTGCCGCCGCTGCCCGGCGCCGACGAGACCGCCGGCCCCGCCACACAGGGCACCGAAGCCGGCCTCGGACAGTCCTCCGCAAGCCATGCCTTCGGCTGCGAGCCGCAGCAGGAACAGCAGCAGGAAGGCGGACGCCGGCAGCGTCGTCAGCGCGCGCCGGAGCAGGCGGAGGAGCCCGAAACCGTCTGAACCTCCCCGTGCCCGGTCCCACACCTCCAGGCCGGGCACACCCTCCCGCTGGGCTCGCTTCGCTTCTCGCGAAGCGGGCCCTGTTTTCATTTACCCGGCAGCCCGCACGTCTGCATTCCGGCTTCAGTCTCCCTCTTGCGGAACCCGTCGTCGTGCCATGGCCAGCAGCGCAGCGACGACGCATCCCGCGACGATCCCGAAGGTCAGGTCCTTGACCAGGGTCAGCCCAAAGGTCGCCAGGAGCACCAAGGCCGTGGGCCAGCTGCGGATCAGGCGCAGAAACTCCGCCTTCTCGGCCATGTTCCAGCACACCACCAGAAGGACGCCGGCGAGCGCGGAGAGCGGAACGTACCGTGCGAGCGGTGCCGCGACGAGCATGAAGAGCAGGACGAACAGCGCGTGCATCATGCCCGACAGCGGACTGATCGCGCCGGCCCGAATGTTGGTTGCTGTGCGTGCGATCGTGCCGGTGACGCTGATCCCTCCGAACAAGGCGGACACGATATTGGCAAGCCCCTGCGCAACAAGCTCCATGTTGGAGCGATGCTTGCGCCCGGACATGCTGTCGGCGACCTTCGCTGACAGCAGACTTTCGACGCCGCCGAGCAGCGTAAACGACAGGGCCGACGGCAGCAGCTGGAGAACCAGCGCCCACGACAGCTGCGGCGCCTGCGGCGTCGGAAGCCCACGCGGGATCTCTCCGAAACGGCTGCCGATCGTCTCTGCCGGAAGCTGCAGCCAGGCGGCAGCTATCGAAGCCAGGACGACCGCGATCAGCATACCGGGCCAGTTCGGCCGGAACCGGCGCACCACGAAAATCAGCGCGGCGCATCCCAGGCCGAGCACCGCGGCCGCGGGCGTCACCGTCGAAGCCGCGTTGCCCAGCCCCACCAGCTTGGGGATGAGGGGGCCAGGTTCCGCTCCGTCGAGATGAAGACCGAAGAGGTCCCGGATTTCTCCGGAGAAGATCGTCACCGCAATGCCGCAGGTGAAGCCCACCGTCACCGGATGGGGAATATGGCGGATCAATGAGCCCAGCCGCGAAAGTCCAATCAGCGTCAGCAGGGCCCCGGACAGCATCACGGTGACGAGGAGGCCGTTCAGACCGAATTTCGTCGTGGTCGCCGCGACCAGAACAATGAAAGCCCCGGCGGGACCCCCAATCTGATAGCGGCTACCGCCCAAGGCCGAAACGAGGAATCCGCCGATGATCGCGGTATAGAGCCCTCGCTCGGGCGACACCCCCGAAGCCACGGCGATCGCCATCGACAGCGGCAGAGCGACGATCGCGACCGTCACGGCGGCCAGCACGTCCTTGCGAAACGACGAGAAGGAGTAGCCCTCGCTCAGGACCGTGAGCAGCTTCGGCCGGAAGAGATGCGATGTCGCCGTTCCGTCAGGCATCGCTATGACGCCGACGCATTGTCCGGCGTGCGCCGCACGGGCTCGCGCAGGGTCGGGCTGGTGGGATCGCGCAGCCGGACGCCACGCCCGCCACTCGTGCTAACGCTGTTTTCCCGGATGAGTTCGATGCCCTCGCGTTCGAGCGCGTCGACCACCTTGGTCAAGGTGTCGACGACGCCCCGGACATAGCCATCGCTCGCCGCTTCCATCCGCTGGATCGTGGGAAGCGATACGCCGGCGCGCTCGGCGAGCGTGCGCTGGTCGATTCCGAGAAGCGCGCGCGCCGCGCGAAGCTGGGCCGGAGTGAGCATCGGCATGATGTAAAATACATCAGAAATGACGTCAAGGATCGCTTAAAAGCGTTGTAGAGTATCTATCATGCTATCCTAAACTTGCTTTCAGCGCCATCAAACTGCTAACGCTCAGGCACCCAAACCACCTTTTTAACCGCGCGCGCTCGACGCGACGCCCAGGTATTCGGAGAGTTTCGATGTCGGACGCCCTTATCGCTGAAACGCTGGCCGCCCCGACTCGCCATCGTCGCCTCGCCGCCTGGGTGGACGAGATCGCCGCCCTTACCAAACCGGACCGGGTCCACTGGTGCGATGGCTCCGAGGCCGAGTGGGACGCGCTTACCGCGCAGCTCGTCGCCGCCGGAACCCTGCGCCGCCTCGATCCCGCGAAGCGTCCCAACTCCTTCTGGGCCGCATCCGATCCACGCGACGTCGCGCGCGTCGAAAGCCGCACCTTCATCTGCGCCGAGGACGAGGCCGACGCCGGCCCTACCAACAATTGGCGCGCACCGCATGAGATGCGCGATACGCTCCACGGCCTATTCGACGGCTGCATGCGCGGACGCACCATGTATGTCGTGCCCTTCTCCATGGGGCCGATCGGCTCGCCCATCAGCGCGCTCGGCGTGGAGATCACCGACAGTACCTATGTGGTGCTCTCGATGCGCGTGATGACGAGGATGGGCGCACCGGCGCTGGCAGCCCTGGGCGATGACGGCGAATTCGTTCCCGCGGTCCACTCGGTCGGCGCTCCGCTGGCGCCCGGCCAGGCCGACGTCGCCTGGCCCTGCAACGAGACCAAATATATCGTCCATTTCCCTGAAACGCGCGAGATCTGGTCCTATGGATCGGGCTATGGCGGCAACGCCCTGCTAGGCAAGAAATGCTATGCGCTGCGCATCGCCTCGGTCATGGCCCGCGACGACGGCTGGCTTGCTGAGCATATGCTGATCCTCAAGCTGACCTCGCCCGAAGGCGGCGTGCATTATGTCGCCGCCGCTTTTCCCTCGGCCTGCGGCAAGACCAACCTCGCCATGCTGCAGCCAACCATTCCAGGCTGGAAGGCCGAAACGATCGGCGACGACATCGCCTGGATGCGCTTTGGCGACGATGGCCGGCTCTATGCCATCAATCCCGAGGCCGGATTCTTCGGCGTCGCACCCGGGACGAGCGCAACGACCAACGCCAATGCCCTGGCCAGCCTCAACGCCAACACGATCTTCACCAACACCGCGCTCACCGCCGACGGTGATGTCTGGTGGGAGGGCCTGACGAAGGAGCCGCCCGACGGGCTTACGGACTGGCGCGGCCAGGCCTGGTCTCCCGATCTCGGGACGCCGGCCGCCCATCCCAACGCGCGCTTCGCCTGTCCCGCCGGCCAGTGCCCGGCCATCGCACCCGAATGGGAGGATCCCAAGGGCGTCCCGATCTCGGCGATCCTGTTCGGCGGCCGGCGCGCGACGACCGCTCCGCTCGTCACCGAGGCCTTCGACTGGCAGCACGGTGTGTTCCTGGCCTCGAATGTCGCCTCCGAAGGTACGGCTGCGGCCGAGACCAAGATCGGGGATGTCCGCCGCGACCCCTTCGCGATGCTGCCCTTCTGCGGCTACAATATGGGCGACTACTTCGCGCATTGGCTCAAGCTGGGAGCAGAAGCAGCGGATCCAGCCAAGCTGCCACGCATCTTCTACGTCAACTGGTTCCGCAAGGATGCCCATGGCCGCTTTCTCTGGCCCGGCTTCGGCGACAACGCCCGCGTCCTCAAATGGATCGCGGACCGGCTCGACGGGTGCGTCGAGGCGGAAGACAAGGCCATCGGCCGCCTTCCCAATAGGCACGACCTCGATCTGCAGGGGCTCGATCTGTCGGATGACGCGGTCACCGCCTTGCTCGCCGTCGATGACGATGAATGGCGCGCCGAGGCCGAGCGCATCCGCCGTGACTATGCGCGCTTCGGCGACCGCCTGCCCGCCGCCTTGACCGCCGAACTCGGCGCGCTCGAAGCCCGTCTGGCGTGAAGGGCGCCATCGATCGTGACCGACGCAAACGACGACTATGTCTATGACGAAGCCTCTGGCGACTGGATCACCGCTGCCGAGGCAGCCGTGAATGCCCGGACCGCCGAGACGATCGAGGTCCGCGATGCCGTTGGCAACGTCCTCGCCGATGGCGACAGCATCATCACGATCAAGGACCTCAAAGTGAAGGGGGCGGGGCAGACCCTGCGCAAGGGTACCGTGATCAAGGCGATAAGGCTGACCGGCGACGCTCAGGAAATCGACTGCCGCTACGAAGGCATCAAGGGCTTGGTCCTGCGCGCGGAATTCGTCCGCAAGCACTGACATGGCTGGCGAGGCTTCGCCGACCGCTCCAAGGACGAAGCAGGCCGGTGCCCCGCGGCCCGATGGTCATGGAGCCTGACCGAGTTGCGTGGACGGCGTCAGAACCTGCGCCCATCGCCGTCCACGCGGCCGGTGATCATGCCCGACCACTTGGCGCCGCGCCCTTCTCGTGTCTGGCGCTAGCCGAGCGCCGCCCGGCATGACCTGACGGCGTAACGCCGCCGTGGAAGGCGCGCCGATGTCAAGCTGCGACGCAGGCCGTCCCCGACCATTTGGGCACCGATGAATGTCTGACGCGCGCTGCAGTCGTGCTGCCGGCGTGTCTCGCCGTGGCGGGTCCGTGTGAAGACCGTCCATGCCGCGCGCCTTGCCGATATCACCGCGGGGCCATCCGCTTGTCTGGATGAACGCTACGCCCGTGCGGGATCCCCGCAACCCGCCATTTTCCGACCGTGTTGAGGCCTGACGGCCTCTGCCCGCACCACTCGAAAAATGGGGGTTTCCCCGCGCTGAAGCGCAGGTGCGGTGCCCCCTCGATCACGGGCCTTCGCGATTGTTCATCCCAGCGGGATCGGCCCGCTGGCGTGAAACGCGAAAGGCATCAGGCCATGAACAAGGTTTTTCTCTCGGGCCGCATCACCTCGGACATCACCCGCTTCGGCACGGACAGCAAGGGCGGCGTCAGCTTCAGCCTCGTCACCTCGAAGCCGGTGATCAAGGACGGCCAGGTCCAGAAGGACGACAACGGCTACACCGAAACCTACGACGAGTTCCATCAGGTCAAGGCCTTCAACGGCCTCGGCAAGTCGGTCGCCAACAACAAGAAGAAGGGCGACAAGCTCCTGGTGGTCGGCGAGATCCGCTACAGCCGCAACGAGCGCGACGGGCGCACCTACTACAACACCGACATCGTCGCCGAGGAAATCGAGTTCCTCTGACCGTCTCCCGGGCGGTCGCTCGCGGCCGCCCTCCACCTTCCTTCAGATGGAGAGCAAGATGTTCACTCTCACCAGCTTCGACGACATCGCCGGAATCGCCCAGGGCGTCGAGATCACCAACCCCAACATGGTCGAGCGCATCCGCCGCGCGGCAGACAGCCTTAACCGCCACGAGATCGCCGCGCACCTCGGCCAGGCGATCACCGAGGCGACCGACGCCGCGCATGTCCGCGACTTCGAGGAAGTGCAGTTCGGCGAGGCGAGCGCCGATGCGATCGTCGATTGCGAATATTACGAAGATCTCGCCGCAGCCTGGTCGCTGATCGCCAGCGAGCATCAGCTGACCATTCCCCATTCCATCTTCGCGCACGACGGGTCGGTCCACTGACCCGTCACACGCCTTTCGAACGGAGTACCGTCATGATCAAACCTGCCCCTTCGAACACCGCCGCCGCCCATTGCTACGGCATCGTCCTTCACCATCGGCTCGCCTGGTGGCTGGTCGAATTTCCCGAACTCGACGCGGCGCCGACCGCCGCGCGCAAGCTTTCGGGCAAGCTCACGCCGGGCATGGCCGACTGGCTCCGCTCCGAGACCGGCGATGCCGGTCTCGCGGCCGACGTCGCTGCGCTCCATCCCCAGAGCCGGTGCTGGTCCGGCGAATTCTCCTACCTCCCCGCGGCCGGCGCCGCCGACCAGATCGACATCGATGCCCATCCCTGGGGCAGCGAAGCCGGTGAACTCGAGACCCGGCTCGCGCGCACGATGATCGATGCGACACTGCATCCGGTTCCCGCGGGCTTCATCTCAGTCTTCACGGGCCTACCGCCGGAGAACCAGCCCGTGCTCGCGATCAGGTTGAGCGGCTACACCTGTTCGACCTTCGAACTGCTCACCGCCCGGCATATGCCGACCTATCGGCCGCGGTCGCCCTGGCGCGACATCTCGGCCGATGCGGTCAGCGATAGCGGCAGCGACATCATCGGCTGGCAGCCGGCGGCCGACTGGATCAGGCCTATCTGATCCGTGCGGCGAAGCCGGCGAGTGTCGTTGGCTTCGCCCTGCCTTTCGCTCGAGCCTGACTATCATCTGCCCGCGCGAGCGCACAGCCGGGCGCCACCACCGCTGGTGGCGTTTTCCACTTGCCGTGCCCACCTCCCGGTGAAATCCGGACGCCGGCGGCTCCTGTCGTGACCCGGCTCTCATGCGTGCCGCAGGTTGTGCCGCGCCTTGTGCCGCGTGAGGTTCATCGCCCTGCCGCGAGCCGCGTTCACTGCGCCCGGGCCCTATCGCTCAGCCCCGTTCGGACATGCGGGCGCGAGCGTGTCAGCCGGCGATCGAACTGCCTCGCAGCCAGCTCCTCAATCCAGGTGATCGATACCGTGACGCCCCAGGACGTCAGGCACCGGGGAGGTTTGCGGTGACCATCCAGTGCCGGGCGGGCCGGCGAGGTTTTGCCCGGACAAGAAGAAGAGAAGAGGGTTTCGGCGCATCCCGCCCAACGCTTCGCGCCGGGCGGGACCGGGGCTCTATTCGCTAAGCCGCCGCCCGCGCGTACCGCACGTGCCCCGGCCAAGCTCACGGAGCCAGGCCTTCGGCCCGTCTCCGCCCATTCGGGTGACGAACCCGCTTGCGGGATTCCCCCGGTGAGGTTTGAAATCCCTATTCCTCTCTTGTGTCTGCCTAGTTTGGCATGCGGGGTTGGCAGTCCGTCGAGGATGAGCGGTCCCCCCAATTTTTTCGTGCGGCCGCTGCCGCGCCCACCCGAAAAAAATCGGTTCCCCCGCTCCCCGCTGGTGCGGCGTCAACCGGGGTCCGGCCGCGGCCGGCTTCCCGGTTAACGTCCCCGACCTCCCTGACCGCCGCATGTCCTGAACAAGGCCTCATCGCGTGGATGAGACATCCAAAAGCCACGGAGGCCAACATGTCCAAGTCCTTCTCGAACTTCGCCGATTTCGCCAGCTTCATCGCCAGCGAGACGGGAACCGACCAGCGTAGCCCGCTCTACGAAGCCGCCTTCATCGAGCATGACGAGCGCGCCAAGCTTTCGCCTGTCGACGAGAGCGAGCAACTGGAAATGCCCGATCCGGAACAGAGCCGAGCCGCCGTCGAAATGGTGATGGCGACGCTCTTCGATGTGTTCCGCGACACCCGCCTCGAACCCTTCGCGAGCGATCTCGCCTGGGGCTTCGTCAACAGCTTCCATGTGGTGGCGAAGCGCATCAGCGACCGCGAGGACGATGCGGCCAAGGAGCTTGGCGAACTCGCGCGCAGCTTCGATCCCAGCGAAATCTACGCATCGCAGATCGAGGAGGCGCAGCTGCTCTGCCAGACGCTGCAGGGGTGCCGGGATGCCATGGAATGCATGCGCGACCACGCCGCCGACGTCTACCGGGTCGAGACCGGACGGCCCTATTCGCCGACGCGCGGCAGCCGGGTCTCGAAGGGCGTCACCGCCTCGATGATCGACGCCCGAGACTATCTCGCCGCCCGGATGCGGGAACGCCGTGAGCAGTTCGCTCCGGAAGGTCCGGTCGTTGCCTTCTCGGGCGGTCAGGTCTGGGAGGATCATGACATGCTCTGGAAGGGTCTGGACTCGATCCTGGCCCGCATCCCGGAGATGATCCTCGCCACGACAGCACAGACCAAGGGCTGCGATGCCATCGCGCAGGCATGGGCAGCAGCACGCGGCGTGAAGGTCATCATGTTCCGCCTCGACCGCCGGCTGGGGGCCAAGGCCGCCTTCGTCCGCAACGATCGGCTGCTCGCCCTCAAGCCGGTCGAAGCTGTCGTCTGCGAAGGCTCCGGCATCCAGATGAACCTCGCCCAGAAGCTGCGGCAGGCAGGCGTTCCCCTCCACATCGTGAAGCTCGAACCGTCAGCCAAGCCGCAGCCCGCCCAGCCCACCGGCAGAACCGCAAAGTCGCGGGACGAATTCGATCCCTGGACCCAGGACGACTATTACGCCGCCATGGTGAACGGCGGTGGTCGCCGTCGTCGGTGACGCGTCCGGGAGAGGCTCCGGCAATCGCCGGGGCCTCTCCTGCTTTTTCGCTGCGAGGATGCGGTGCGCGGGGGCATCGAACCCCCGCGCACCGCCGGGCGCTGGCGCGCGCCGCACGGACAATACCCGAAAGGGCCAAGGAAAGAGGGGAGAGGCGAGGCGCTTTCAGCCGAGGAGACCAAGCCCGTGTCCATCCTGTTCCGCATCACCGAGCCGGCCGACGATACAGCCTCGCCCAGCGCCATCATCACAGCCCGCAAGCTTGCGGCTTTCCGCCGGTTCCTCCGTTCCGAAGGAGATCGTATCGGCATCGCGCTGCTCGAACCCGACGAATATCTTGGCGACAGCTTCGAGGCGCGCGTCTGTCCACTCGCGCTCGCCGCGATCACGGGCATTTTCGACCACGAGGCCACTGTCATCGCAGTCGTCGAGGAGGCCCAGTTCAGAGGCAAGCGCATCGCGATCCATCACTGCCCGAGCAGCGCCGAGATCATCCTGCGCGTCGCCCTCACGTCCGATCAGGGCGTCGAACTCGATCTCGCCTACGGCAATGCCTACGCGCTGCTCGAAGCGCTCGCGATCGAGCCTGACAGCGTCGGTGACATCCCCATCGATCTCCTACGCGCCCGGCTGTCCGATCCGGCCACGCCGAGCCGCGCGGCGCTGCGCGGTGTCGGTCATTACCTGCCCCGACTAGAGCGTCTCGTCGCGAGCGCGCAGGAGCGCGAGGCTGCCCGCTTCGCATGGGCCTGACATGCGTTAGTCCCGGCAATTCTTCTCCGGCGGGATCCTGTCGGTCCTTCGACGCATGAGGCTGTCGATCGCCGCCTGTAAATGACAGGTCGCCATCTGCTCGCCAGCTTGCTCGAGCGCCGCCATCGCCTCACGCATCAGCACGACTGCGAGGGCCCGGCGGACGTTTGAATCGATTCCCTGCGGATCATATATGTCGATTGATTCCGGCGTGCGCGGTGCGGCTTTCGCGCGGCGGGGAACAATCTCTCGTCCCGAATTGGTCATCCCCAGGCTCCCCGCAATGCGCAAAGGTCGAACCCTTGCTCAAAACTCCCGCGCACGAGGCGCGGGAGCCGGGGCTGGTAACACGTCGAGACATGCGCCTACGCTTTTAGCACCAAGGCACCTGGACATATGCGCAGGCACCCCGGCGTGAGATCACACCGAGCTGCCTTTCTCGACGGGATTACCAGTCCCGGCGCCACGGCCTTCGCGGCGCAAACAGCCACCTATCACAGACATGGGAAGACACCAAGGTGGGTCGTCTGAACAGCGAGCCACAGTGCCTTGCCGGCAGGCACGGACACGTGCCTAAGATGGGAGACGGGACCCAAGCTCTCTCACATCTCGGCATCAGACGAGGCTTCATCGCCAAAGCATGACGCTGGGTGTCGATCGGCCGTCAAGGATCAGCGGTCCCCCCAATTTTGCCGGCCGGCGCGCTGCGCTTCCCGGCGACAAAATCGGCTCCCCCCGCTGCCCGCTCACGCGGCGGCCATGCCGTCCCTGACCGCCTCAACACCGCGTCCAGATGAGCCCATCCTCATCGATGCGAGATGGGGAGCGCACCATCATCAACGGAGGCTTCGATGGACAATCTTCACCACTCCCTGCGCACGCTGTTCAGCACCCCATTCTGTCCAAACTGCACGACCCTCTTCGACGCCGAGCAATATGATCATGTCGACGAACGCGCGCGCTGCTCGCACTGCGGAACCGTCTATCGGATCCCCGACGACCATGTGCCGGACAATCCGGATGACGACATCGACGACGTCCGGCCGGATACCGCCCATATTGTCCAACCGCACGAGCCGGGCTACTGGCCAGCGCAAGCGACTGGCTTCCGGCTCATTCGCCTGCTCGAAAGATATCTCGCACTTACCCAGACCTGCGGGCGCTTAGTCAGCGTTGCCCAAACCTCCACCGAACGGGATTTCTTCAGGGCCGAGCATGACCGGCTCTACCGCCTAACTTGCCGCATCGCACGCCAGGTCGCCCGATCGAACGGCTACGCGATCCTTCGAGCACTCTCGGACGATAGCCCGGCCTATCGCGTGGTGATCCAGAACCAGCCTATCGCTCTATCCGGGGGTTCGTGCATCAAGGAGACGCCGCAGTTTCTGACCCTCGAACAGTTGCGTGCCGACGCGGAACGGCTCGCCGAAGCGGAGATGCGGGCCACCGCCGGCGCGACGTACGAACTCTACGCCCGCCAGTTCTCCACGGCCTGTGCACGCGCCATCAACAAGCTTGATCCGGACCTGCGCCGCTACGCCGTCAAGATCGCCAATGACCACGGCTACATCGCGGGCGAGGACGAGCGATATGCCGACTTCGGACCCGGCCTATGCTCCCTGACCGGCATCGACGAACACTATTGCCATTGCGGCCGTCACCCCTGACGGCAGCCGGGACCGGGCCACGCGCTCGGTCCCGTTCTTTCGACGAGATGGCTCGATGCCCCGGCTCGCTCGCGTGCCATGCGGACCCTTCGGTCCGCACGTCGCTACGCCTCGGCCGAGGTCTCCCGACGAGAGGGAACATCTCTCACAGTCTTCCCATTCTGTCAGACGTCCGAGGCCGCCTCAAGGACGGCGGTTAGGTCACGTTTCTCAAGACTGTCCTGATTGTAACCTACGGTGAGGAGGGAGCAGGCCGACCGCCGCGCTACCCCATAGAGCAGGCGGTGGTCGGCCTGTTCCCTTCGGGCGGAGCTCGTGTTGCGGTCAATCGCGACCGAAGGTCGCGCCCGGTCGAGGGAGGAAGAACATGGTCACCATCATCCGCGCGGCCGATGGGCACACCGGTATCCCGGCGCACTTCCCGATATTGTTGACCACCGGCATGGAGATCATCGAACCGGCATTCGATTATCTCCACGAGATCGCGACGCTCTACGGCCGTACCCATAGTCGCGAAACGCTGCGGACCTACGCCGAGCACCTCTACGACTGGTTCGACAGTCTGGAGCAGTCGGGCATCTCCTGGCGCGAGGTGCGGACGGAAACCATCGCCGCCTACCGC
Organism: Sphingobium jiangsuense; assembly: GCF_014196495.1. Taxonomy (GTDB): domain Bacteria; phylum Pseudomonadota; class Alphaproteobacteria; order Sphingomonadales; family Sphingomonadaceae; genus Sphingobium; species Sphingobium jiangsuense. The sequence goes on along the minus strand of NZ_JACIDT010000018.1, from coordinate 39,089 downwards.
AATCGGATGCTCGAGCAACCGAGTGCCTACACGCGCAGGCCCTACGCGCGCTCGACGATCAATGATCGCGTCCGCACCATATGCCGCTTCTATGAATGGGCGCATGCTCATGGCTGGATCGACGAACGCCCCGTTCTGTACGCTGATCTGGCAATAACGAAGCGGCGAAGGCAAGGCTTCCTGGCCCATCTGGGGCAGCGCGCGACCGTCCGCGCCAATGCGCTGACGGTTGCCGAGTTCGAAACCTTGCCCCGACCGCTGCGCATCGACGAGCTGAAGCATCTGTTCTCCCATCTCGACATGCCATACCGGTTGATGGCCGAATGGGCGCTCGCCACCGGCATGCGCCGCATGGAACTATGCGCGCTGGCGGTGGAGCAGGTGCCCGATGTTTGCGCGATCGACGCCGAGAGCGTTCCGCTCATCGGCATCTCCCTCACCGCCACGAAGGGGGCGCGGCCGCGCGCTGTCTATCCGCCGATCCGGCTGATCGATCGGACGCATTGGTATATCGGCGAGGACCGCGCCGCGCTCGTCCGAATGCGGACACGCAGACGCTCACCCTACCAACCTCCCGCCAATCTCTTTCTCAATCACTACGGCAATCCCGTCACGCGCGCCCGGCTCACCGCGGTCCTCGCCGCAGCCTTTGACGCCGCAGCAATCAAGGGATCGCTGCACTGGCTGCGCCATACCTTCGCGATGACGATGCTGGTGCGGCTGCAAGCGCAGGCGGCGGTTAATCCCGCCATCAACCCGTTGAAGGTGCTGCAGGTTCTGATGGGGCATAGCTCGATCCAGACGACATCTATTTACCTGCGCTGTGTCGAGCTGCACGACCGGGAAATCGCCGAAAGCCTGGCCTATCTCTATGGGGAGGCGATCGATGGCGGCTAGGCCCCGCATCGACCGCCGCCTAGCAGCGGCGGCCGCTCCGGACTCCGCTTTGGAATCCGGGGCGATGGTCGTCTTCCGGGACCGATGGGGCGAGGTCGAACAGCAGTTTGACATGACGGCTTCCGGGGTGCCGCATGCCTTGATAGATCACTTTGCGAATGCCTTCCGCGGGCATTACGCCTCGGCGGCAACCGCCTCGCGCGACACATGCTGGAAAGCGCTGCGGACATTTGCGCGCTGCCTTGCGTCGTCGGGACGATCAGTGAGCGTGGGCGATCTCGGCACCGGCCTCGTGGGCCGCTATATCGCATGGCTCGATATACAGCGCACCACCAGCGGCGCACCGTGGTCGCTCGCTACGCGATACAAGCGGTATCTGCCCGTCAAGCTGCTCCTGGGTTGGCTCGTCGCGACCGAGCATATCCCGCCGATCGACTTCCCCCACAATCCGTTCCCTGGACGCCATGCCGCGGAGCCGCAAATCCGGCTCCCGCAAGCGCAACTCAAGGCCATCTTGACCGCCTGCTACCGCGAGATCGATGCGGCATGGACGAGCTTCGAAGAGGGACAACGGCTGCTCGCACAGCCCGAGACAGCCTCCGATCGCGGCGCGCTCCTCCACGAGCTGCACCGTCTCGGGTTCGGTATGATGCCGCGCTATAGCGCCGTGCCCGCTCTCCATAATCGTATCCACTCGCAGGGCGGCGCGCTGGAACTGGCGGGTTATCTGCATCTCACCGTCGCAACGCTGGTGCCGTTCTTCGTCGCCATCGCAATACAGACCGCAGCCAATCCCGACGCCCTTCGGCATATGGCCCGTGACTGCCTGGTCCCGCATCCGCTCGATCCGAGCCAGATCATGATCGAGTGGACGAAGCCGCGCGCTGGCGGCTCGATACGCCGCACGCAGCGCCGGTCGTTCGATCGGCGCCGTCCCTACGCCGCCCCGAATCTCATCGAGAAGCTGCTGAGGATGACGGCTCCGCTCGTACCGCATGCATCCCAGGGAAATCGTGACCGCCTGTTCCTCGTCCGCGGCAATGGCGCGCGGGGGATCGCTCCGATCGCGCACCAGACACTGACCAACGGCATCCGGGCCTTCATCGCCCGCACTAACGCCCATATCGCCGCGTCGAATGCGGCGAATCCGTCAAACCCCCAGGCACTGCTCCCGAACTTCACGCCCAAGCAGTTCCGCGGAAGCGTCGCCACCCGGCACTATGCCGCCTCCGGCGGCGACATCCGCGCCGCTCAGGCCGTTCTCAACCATGCCCGCGTCGATACGACCGATCTTTATGTGCGTGGTCCCGAGGCGAAGCGCATCCAGGACGAGACCATCGCCAGGTTGCAGGCAATGATGGTCGTATGGGTGACGGGCGAGGCGCGGCGGGATGATCGAGCTGGGGCGTGCGCTGGTATGGCGCCAGGCGCAGACGCGCACACTGCCGGTCATATATGCACCGATCCGCTCGCCGGTATTGCGGCAGCGCCCGGGCGGCTCTGTCCCGCCTTCCTTGGTTGCCTTGCCTGTCCCGGCCTTGTCATCCCAATCGACGCCGAGCATCTGGCGCGCATACTTCAGCTGAAATCCGCACTTGAAGCGGCTCGCGAACGGATCGACGCGCACCGCTGGAAACTCCTCTACGGACCGAGCCATCGCATCCTCATCGAAGACATCCTGCCCGGCTTCCCTGAAAACTTGCATGAAGCGGCCTGCCGCTTGATGGCGTTGCTTCCGCCGCTGGCGGAAATGGAATGAACGCCGCGACGAACATCGCCGCACGCGATCACGCGGACGGCACGCCCGTGCACGTGTCGTCGCGATCGCTGCTTACGGACGATTTATGGCATCTCGACGTCGCGACGCCGGGTGCGATCTTGAGCGAGTTCATGCTCGACTGGACCTTCGCTCTCCATGACGGAAGCAGCTTCGGGGACGAACGATGGCGGGCGCTGCGCGACGGTGCCAAGACCTTCCTGTGGAGCCTCGTAGTCCACCCGCCACCCGGTCGGCGGCCCTATCGGACGAGCACGCTCGTCGGTGAATATCGCAGGCTGCGCGTGCTCATCAACTGGATGGCGAGCAACGGCTATGACCGCTTCGACCGGCTCGATCGCCGCGCTGGCGACAACTTCGTCACGTTCGCAGCCGGGCGTCCGGGCCGACGCCGACCAAACGTCTCGCGTTCGACCCTCTACGGTTATGCCAACCTGCTCTACCTCTTGTATCTGCAACGGGAGAAGGTGCCCGGCGCACCGCCAGCGGCCATCGTGGACGCGGAGAAACTCCGCGAGCTGCGGAATCGGCCAAAAAATCTGCACATCGGTCCCGCCACGCCCGACGACGTGGCGATGCCGCTCGTCAACGCCGCGATCCGGCTGATCGGGGCGCCTGCGGACGATATCATCGCGCTGCAGGATCGTCTCGCAAGCGGGCGCCTTGGCCAGCACAGCTTCGCGATCCTGGAGGGTGAGGACGCGCCGTGGCACACGGGATCGGCGAACAGTGCGGTCAAGGTGAACTTCCTTATCGACCGCCTTTACGATGCGTGCTTCGTCGTCATCGCTTATCTGGTCGGCGCCCGCGTCTCGGAGATACTCGGGCTGCAAGCAGGATGCATCGAGACGGTTCCTGCGGCCGAAGGGAGTGAGACCTTCGATTATGTGAGCGGTCGGATTTACAAGACCGCGACAAGCCCGTTAGGCGAGGTGCACCGCTGGATCGCGCCGGCTCCCGTGGTGCGCGCCATCTCCGTGCTTGAGCGGCTCTCGGAACCGCTGCGCCGCGAAACCGGCCGCGACGATCTCTGGCTTCGCCGACCCGTCAATCGCCTTCACGCGATCGGGATATGCCGATCGACCGTTCTGAACCACCATCTCAACACCGCGTTCGCCACCTTCATCGGCTTGCCGCCTCACGACGGTCGCCGGTGGCATCTGACCACGCATCAGGGGCGAAAGACCTTCGCCCGCTTCGTCGGGCGCCGCGATCGAACCGGTCTTCATGCGTTGGCGGCGCACTTCGGCCATGTCACGCGCGTGATGACCGACGCCGCCTATGTCGGCGTCGACTACCACCTCGCGGATCTCATTGACGCCGAGGTCCTCGCCGAGACCCGTGACGCTCTGGAGGACGTGCTGACGGCAACGAGGCTGGGCGGCAAGGCCGCACGCGCTATCGCATCACACAGTCGGTTCCGCGGACGGCTGCGCGACGGCGACCTGCGTGAATATGTCGACTTCATCCTGCGTGAAAGCGACATGCGGCTCGGCGTTTGCGACTGGGGCTATTGCGTCTATCGGCGCGAAACGTCGGCTTGCCTGGGCGGCGAGAAGGGGCCCAATCCCGTTCTGCGCACGCAGAGTGCGTGCGCGACATGCGCCAACTTCGCCGTCACCCCAAAACACCGGCCAGTCTGGGCTAGACGCCGCGAGAGGAACCTTGCGTTGCTGTCACACCGCGATCTTGATGACGAAAGTCGGGCCCTTGCGAAGGCGCGGGTCACAGAATGCGACCGCATCCTCGACGATCTCGATAGCACGGGAGAACGCCATGACTGAGCCCACCGATGACGAGCGGCACGCGCCGCAGCAGAAGCGTCGCCAGTTCACTGAGCAGCGGCTTCGCGCTGCGCTGGGGCGCCTCGTTGCGGGCAAACCCCGCAGGAAATCCCTGCGCAACACGGCCTACCGGCTGACGGTCTCGGTGCTTGCCCGCGAAGCCAATGTCAGCCGCAATACCATCTACACCAATCATCGATCGTTTGTTGACGAGCTGGCCGGGCAAGCCGGCCGTCCGGATACTGCTGTGCCCCGCTCACGCGCCCGAAACGCCCACCAAGACCGCCGCCTGATCGCAGAACTGCGAAGCAATATCCGCGACCTGGCATCACAGAATGCGGCGTTGCTGAAACGCGCTATCGATGCGGAAAAGCAGGCCCGGCACCTCGCCGCGCGCAACGCATCCCTGACCAGTGAAATTGCCACCTTGCGCGTACCGGCGGTCCTGTCCCGAAAGGGATAAAATACTCTCTCAGGCCTTCCCAGTTTACAGCACCAGAACAACCGCCTCGAGGCCGAGCGGCCCCTCCAATTTGCTGCGCAAATCGGTTCCTCCGCTCGCCGCTTGCGCGGCCGCTTCGCGGTCCTCGACCCGGCTGCCCTGGCGCTGACCACGGTCATACATCTTCAAGAAGAGGAGTGACCGATGCTTACGATCTACGACCAAATCCAGGAACTTCGGGCAGAGCTGAGCTACGATATCCTCTCCCGCACCGAACGCGCAGATGCGCTGAAGACGCTCGAAACGCTCATCGCGCAGCAAGCGAAAATCGATCGCGATTTTGACGCACAGCTGGCCGAAATCGCGGCGCTGGGGTGACCGGCGCCGATCCTAATAGGACAGTTGACATCTGACCTATCGACGGGGCCCCACGATTTTCTTCGGCGGATCGAGGGGAGGCGCTCGTCCTTCGGCGTGGTGGCCGCCGAAGAAAATCGTGACCCCCACCGCCGCTTCGCGGCCCGCTTCGCGGGTCCTTGACCCGGCCTCGGCCGCCTGACGCGCCGCTCCTGTCATTCAAGACAGACAGGAGCGAATCCATGCAGATGATCTCGACCAGCGCCGCCGCCGACAACGCCGCCTTCTTCGCAGCCATCGCGAACGCCGAACGCCGCGCGCTTCACAGCTACTTCGACCAGCACGTCGTGGCGGACGACGAGGCGGGCTACATCACCATCGACGAGGGCGATTACGGCGCGCTGCCGATGACGATCATCGACCGGATCGTCCACAGCGTGCCGGGCGGACTGCTCGACGAATATTGAGGCAAGACGGGGAGGGGCGCGCACGCGCCTCTCCCTTTTTTTGTGTGGCGATGTTACGGGCATGGGGGGCATCGAACCCCCCATGCCCGTGCCGCGACAAGGGTCGCGGCGGGGGCTGTTCAGGCCGTGAGGCGCTTTTCCACTTCGTCGATGCCGAGCGACCGGATACGGGCAACGAGCCCACCCAATCGCTTGCCGTCGAGCTTCAGCAGGCCGGTCTTCTCAAGAGCCTGGATCGCGGCCTCGCGTTCCTTCTCTTCCAGCCGTTGCCGTCGCTCCTCGAGCTTGCGGCCTTCCTCTTCTATCGCTGCTCTTTCCTGTTCCAATGTGCGTGCCATGAAGGGCCTCTCGGTTCACGCTGATCGGGCTATGAACAGGCCCACTATAAGCGCTCACCGGCCATGCCGGAAGCACGGAATGCGCGCCCGCCAAGCGGTTGGTCAACTGCCGCAACCATGGCTTTCCTTCCGTCCACCGGACGGCCTGGCGTCCCGCCGGAGGCGCTTCCCCATGCCATTTGATCGCGTCACAAGACGCCCCGGGGAGTGGATCAGCCCTGGTGCAGAGAAGCACACCGAACGCACCTCGGTGCATTGGGTTCTGGAACAATTCCAGCGACTTATGGCGGTCTTGGTGCGTGTGCGGCTGTGGGACAGGATTTCGCTGCCCACAAAACACACGAAAATCGGCCATTTCAGCGTGTTACACGAGAACACGCTCCGCGCCGCGCATGCGATTTTCTTGCTCCACCGACACGATTGCGCTATAAGTCGGATCGGTTTCTGAGACCCCACCAGCCTCCCTGCTAGGAGGCTCGGTTTGACCATTCCCTACAAGCATTGCTCGGTCCGGCTCGACCGGAGCAAATATGATCGCCTCGTAGCGCTCGCCGCGGAGCGCGGATGCACGCCGTCCGACCTGCTGCGCGCGGCCGTCGATGCCTTCCTGGGATCCGGCCAGCTCTTGACCTCAAGCCACCGTCGGATCGCCCGCATCAGCGAGTTCCAGCATCTCGCGCTCGACATCATCATCCGCGAACAATTCCCCGAATATCGCGACCGCATCATCGCGGAAACCGACAAACGTCTGGAGCAATATCATGGCGCGTGAGGACATCCGCACGGACGGGCGTCCCGTCCCGCTCACCCATCATTCGGCGCGCGGCCGCGTGCAGCGCAATGCCGGCAATTTCACCCGCGGCAGCCAGCTACTCACCCATGAGATGCTGATGTGGTTCTCGGGCGCCAAGCTGCCCTTCATCCTCTGGTTCTTCGCCTTTCTCGCCGCCTGGTTCATCATCATGTCGCTCAAGCTCGACGAGCATGGTTTCCAGCTCGTCTGCATGAAGGTCTATGCGACCCTCTGGAACTGGATCGACCTCAATCCGAACAAGCGCGTCAACGTCACGCTGCCGAACGGCGACCTCATGCGCACCGTGATGAAAGCGGTGCCCTATATTCCCGAGGTCATCACAGCCTGGGCCGTCGCGATGCGGGGCCTCATCGGCGCTTTCCTGATCTCGGTCTTCATCACCATTCCGGCCGCCATCTGGTTCGTCGACATCTCGCATCGGCGCGGCCGTTCGATCCTTCAGGAACGGCATGAACGCGGCGCCATGCTGGTTGATCGCAGCGTGCTTCTGGTGGAGATCAACGAGCATAACCGGGTGAAGTTCGAAGAGGAGGCGGCCGACCTCTTCCCCGGCCTGTCCTCGCGGCAGGTTCTCGCGCTCCCGTTCCGAGCGCGCAAGGAAGCCGGCATCCATCATCCCTACACGCTCGCGGGCATCCCCTTTCCGCACCGCACCGAACAATCCCATGCGATGCTCATCGGCACCACCGGATCAGGCAAGACGACCGAGCTCAGAAGCCTCGTCACCCAGATGCGCGAGCGCCAGGACACGGCCGTCATCTTCGATCTCACCGGCGCCTATGTCGAAGCCTTCTACGATCCCACACGCGACACGATCCTCAATCCCATGGACGCGCGCTGCCCGGCCTGGTCGATCTTCAACGATTGCCGCACCCACAGCGAATTCACGGCCGCCGCGGCGGCGCTAATCCCTTCGGATGGCGGTTCGTCCGAACCCTTCTGGGCGCTCGCAGCGCGCACCCTCTTCATCGAGATGTGCATTCGCCTGATGGAGCGGGGGCAGACCAGCAATCTGGCGCTGTCCGAGAACCTGATGACGGCCGACCTGAAGCGCGTCCACCGCTTCCTCGCCAACACCATCGCCGACCCGCTCACTGCCCCCGAAGCGGCCCGCATGGCGGAATCGATCCGCGCCGTCTTCAACACCAATGCGCAGGTCCTTCGCTTCCTTCCCGACGAGGGCGAATCCTTCTCGATCCGCGACTGGATCACGCGGGACAAGAAGCCCGGATCGATCCTGTTCGTGACGTCGAACTATGTCGATCTGCCGATGAACCGGGCGCTGCTCACGCTGTGGATGGATCTCGCGATCAACCGGCTGATGACGCTGCCGCGCACCCGCAGCTTGCGCACCTGGTTCATGTTCGACGAGCTTGGCGCACTGCATCGCCTTCCGGCGATCGAGAATGGTCTCCAGACGGCGCGCGCGTTTGGCGGCGCGATGATCCTGGGCATCCACAGCTTCGAGAAGCTGGTCGAAGTCTATGGCGAGCAAGGGGCACGCAATCTCGCCTCGCTCGCCCGCTCCAAGCTCATCCTCGCGACGGCCGATCTCGACACGGCCGAGCAGTGCGCGCGCTACATCGGCAACCGCGAGGTTCGCCAGATGGATGAGGCCTATAGCTACGGCTACAATAACACCCGCGACGCTTCGACCCTGACCCCGCGCAAGCAGGTCGAACCACTCGTCATCGCCGATGACATCACCAACCTGCCCTCGATGCACGGCTTCGTGAAATTCCCCGACGGCTTCCCCGCCGCGCGCATCCTGCTCGAGTGGAAGGACTATCCCCAGGTCGCCCAGGGCTTCGTCCAACGGCCCGATGTCGGGCCGGTACGCTCAAGGCGCGGAGAGGAGGTGTTCGAGGAAGACGGGGCAGGGGAGGCGGGCGGGCGCGACGGCTCGTTGCAGGTCGTGGAGGAAGTGGCCGAGATCACCAATCTCGCCCGCGATCTCGCCGCACGGATCCTGTCGGCCGAGGTCGAGGAGGAGGACGATGCCGCCCGCCGCGCGGCGCAGCGGGCGGACGACCGGGACGAACAGGCGACGCCTGGCACGCATAGCGCGGACAGGGCGCAGGCGGCGCGCGCCAGCGGCGAGGAACAGCCGGTTTCCGCGCGCGACCGGGACGATCGTCGTGATGGCCACCGGCACGGGGAGACGAGCCCACAGGTCGAGGACCAGACCCTGATCGAGCTGCGCCACGACTTCTCCACCGGCCGCGAGGATGACGGCATGGACATGGGCATCTGATGCTCTCGGTCGCCGGCGTCCGCTCCGCTTCCGGTGCCGCGAACTATTTCGCGAAGGACGACTATTACACGGTCGAGGGCTCGTCCGAGATCAGCGCCTGGGGAGGGGAGGGCGCCGAGGCGATCGGCCTGTCCGGAGAAGTCTCGAAGGACGCCTTCGAGGGCGTGCTGAACGGTATCCTCCCAAGCGGCGAAGCGGTCGCCCAGGTCGAGAACCGGCGCGCCGGCTACGACCTCACCTTCTCCATGCCGAAGTCGGCTTCGGTCATGGCCTATGTCGCCGGCGACAAGCGCGTGCTTGACGCCAATATGGCCGCGGTCAAGGCGACCATGGCCTGGGTCGAGAAGAACCTCGCGGAAGGGCGTCGCGACATCGAGGGGCGCAAGGTCCCGGTCCAGACGGGCAATCTCGTCTACGCGCTCTTCCAGCACGACACGAGCCGGGCGCTCGATCCGCAGGCCCACATCCACGCCGTCATCGCCAACCTCACCCGCATGCCCGATGGCAAATGGCAGGCACTCCACGCCGACAAACTCTGGAGCCACAACAGCATCATCGGCTCGATCTACCATGCTTTCCTGCGCGCCGGGCTCGAGCGGATCGGCTATCAGGTGGACCTCAAGGGCAAGCATGGCACCTTTGAGATTGCCGGCGTTCCCAAGGCGGTCATCGGCGAATTCAGCCAGCGCCGCGAGGAGATCCTCGATCACGCAACGCGGCTCGGCATCAAGTCGCCGGAGGGCCTGCGCGAAATCACCAAACGCTCGCGCGATCCCAAGCTCGACGTCGAGGACCGCGCCGCGCTGAAGCAGGGCTGGATCGACCAGGCCGCTGCCCACGGCTTCGACGGCAAGGACCTGCGGGCAGCAGCCGAGGCGCGCGCCGGGATGGCGTCTTCGGAAAATGCTCTCGAGCGCGGCTACCGCGCCATTGTCGATGCCGTAACTGGTGCCCGCCAGACGCTGGGTGCGCTGCTCCGCCCCCAGGACCCTTTAGTGGACAATGCGCTCGCCCGCGCGGTCAAGTCGCCAGCGGAAGCGCGCGCGCAGCTCGCGGTCGCGTCCGCCGTCCGGATCCTCTCCGAACGTGAGGCCGCATGGCCCGTCAATCTGCTCGGCAAGACCGCGCTCGATCTCGGTCTCAAGGGCGTCACCGTCGACCTGATCGAGAGGCGGATCGACCGGCTCGTGCAGAACCGTCAGCTCATCCCGGGCGTCGCGACAGCCGCGGACCGGACTGGCCGCATGGTGACCACGCAGGAGGCGCTGCGGACCGAAGAGAAGATTCTTGCCGCCGTCGAGGAGGGGAAAGGGAAGTCCGAGCCAATTGTGGCGGCCGCCGATGCGCCGCAGCGATTGCAGGATGCCGCCGAACGGCCGCTCAATCCTGGGCAGCTCGCCGCCGCGACGATGATCCTGTCATCCGCCGATCGTACCGTCTCGGTGCAGGGCGCCGCCGGCACGGGCAAGTCCACCATGCTCCAGGCGGTCGCGCGGGTCGCCGAGGAGGAGGGCGCCCGGATCACCGGACTTGCCTTCCAGAACAAGATGGTCGCGGACCTCGCCGAAGGGGCGGGCATCAAGGCCCAGACGATCGCTTCCTTCGTGCTCGCCAACGAGCGGTTCGTGACCGAGCGTGACACGCTGGGATATGAGGCTGCGCGCGAGAAGCTCGCCGGTACCATGCTTCTCGTCGACGAAACCTCGATGGTGTCGTCGAACGAAATGCTCAAGCTCCACCAGATCACAGCAGCCTTGGGCGTCGACAAGCTCGTTCTGGTCGGTGACCGGCAGCAGCTCTCTTCGATCGACGCGGGCAAGGCCTTCGCCATGATCCAGGCGGGCGGCGGCACGATGGCGCGGATGGATCAGAATATCCGCCAACGCACCGACCAACTGCGCACCGTCGCGGCGCTCGCCAATATCGGCAAGGCCGGCGCGGCGCTGAAAGTGCTGGGGGACCGTGTCGTCGAGGCGGGGGAGCCGGCCGCCGCTGCGGCCGACATGTGGCTCGAGCTCTCCCCTGGCGAACGGGAGGCGACCGCTGTCTTCGCTTCGGGCCGCGACGCGCGCGCCGTCATCAACCAGCGCATCCAAGATGGCCTGATCGCGGAAGGGAGCGTCAAGGGCCAGGCGATCCATCTCACTGTCTTTGAGCGGGTCAACACCACGCGCGAGGAGCTGCGCTATGCCTCGACCTACCGTCAGGGCCAGACGCTCGAGGTCGGCCGCGGCGGCGCGCAGGACGTCGGGATCAAGGCGGGACGCTACGACGTCCTCAAGGTCCACGCCAACGGGAAGGTCGAACTGTCGGACGGTCGGCGCAGGATACGCTTCGATCCCCAGAAGCTGTCGCCGACCGAGCAGCGCGATCGCCTGCAGCTTTCTGAAAAGAAGGACCTTCAGCTGCGCGAAGGGGACCGCATCCGCTGGACGGCCAACGACAAGCAGCGCGGCCTGCACAATGCCGCGCTTGCGCGCGTTGTGGGCGTCGATGCCGATGGCGTGAAGGTTGAGACTGCGGACAAGGTGCTCCTCACGCTCAGCCTCGGTGACCCGATGCTATCTCGGCTCGACCTTGCTTATAGCCTTAATATGCACATGGCCCAGGGGATCACCACCGACAAGGCGATCACCGTCATGTCGTCGCATGAGCGCAACCTCTCGAACCAGCGCCTCTTCAACGTCGGGGTCACGCGCGTGCGCGACGAGCTGACAATGGTCGTGGACGACAAGGAGAAGCTCGCGCGGCAGCTCGACATGAATCCCGGCAACAAGACCTCCTCGCTCGAGACGCTCGGCCGCCTCGATATCGACGGCAGGAAGGGGCCGGGCGCGCAACCCCGCGAGAAGTTCGATCCCGGTCCGATCGACGGCGTCAACCTGTCCGATCTTGCTCCCGTTCCAAGCGATCTGCCGCCTCTGCCCGATGGCGCGGCATCTGCGCCGGCCGCGAAGGCCCCACAAGCGCCGCCCGATCTGAAACCCGATCGCGGCGATCCGCTGCCACCGCTGCCCGAGCGCAGCCTCGGGCTCGACTTGTGAATGGAGAAGTCGCCGGCGTGGTGCCTGCGGCGAAGAGAAGGAGACGAACGATGGGTTGGGAATTCGATGAGGCTGGCAAGTTCGGGAGCGAACGGGCAGCCGAAGACTATGCGAAGCGCAACAACATCGATCCGCGTGATGTCCAGCTGACCCGCAAGGGTGAGGAGGTCGAACTCAACATCCGCCGGTCGGCCCTCGATGGCCGTAAGCTGCGCGACAATGGCGAAGGTCGCCGGGACGGCTGGGGCTGAACGGAGGGCTACAATGAGCACATTTGAATTTCTCGCCTCGCTTCTGCTGGTGGGCGTCATCGTCGCGCTTGGCTGGTCGAAAATGTCCCGAGGCTTCACTCCACAGAAACCGCTCGACCCAGTGGCGCGGCCATTCATGACGCAGCGCGAGCAAGCCATGCTGGCCGCGCTCGAGCACATCCTGCCCATGTACCGCCTCCATGCCCAGGTCTCGATGGGAGCCCTCCTCAAGGTTCCATCGGTGCCGGGCCGGCGGCCGACCCCAGCGGACTGGAATCGCTTCCAGCGAAAGATCATCGACTTTGTGGTCGAGGATCCCACGACGGGAAGGGTGGTCGCCTTGATCGAGATCGACGATCGTTCGCACGATCCCGGCAAGGATCGGGAGCGTGACGCGATGACCGCCCGGGCCGGCTATCACACATTGCGGATCCCCGCTGGTGCAAGCCCCACGGTACAGACGGTGCTCGGTTTCGTGGGTGACCTTCGCGACGGTGCGGCGAGCGCCGCATATCAGGGATAACCGGCATGGGGCTCAAAGATCGCGACTATATGCGCGAGCGCTATCGCGCGCGCGCGAAGGGAACCCGATGGAACGATCGGGCCGGGCGCGTCGAGGGCGCCTGGTTCGATCCCGTCAACCGCGGTTTCGATTATCAGCGCGGCCGGTTGAGGGGATCGCGCGGTAATGCCGGCGGGATGCTGCGCTGGATGTCGCTCGCGTTGAGCCTGTTTCTCATCGCTATCCCGGTGTGGCATTCGCTGAAGCGGGAAGGCTGGCTGGCGGATAGTGAACCCGGATTACCCTTCCCCGAAACGGGCAGCGTGACGGTCAACCCCGCATTGGATCCGGCCGGGGCGACATCGCGGATGGCAGTCACGACCTCCGATGCGAACGCCGTCGTTCAGCTCTTCGACCCTCAAAGCGGGCGGCATGTGATCTCGGTCTATGTCCGCAAGAACGATCGGGCGATAATCGCGGTTCCACCTGGAACCTATCGGATGAAAGTGGCGGAAGGGCAGCGTTGGCACGGCCCGGTGGACTTTTTCGGTTCGTCAACGACCTATGACGCCGTCGTGCCGCTGATGGTGTTCACCAGACAACGGGGCAATGGCATCGACCTGCACAGGCGTCCGAACGGCACATTGCCGACACGGCCCAACTGGCGCGGTCCAGCGCCCCTGTAACGAACGATCATGCGGAAGCGCGGCCGAAGACCCGGTCCTATCGAGCGGCGGGCGCCGATACCTCTTCGGTTTTCAGCGCATGGGCAATTTCGAAGATATGAAGAATGATCGGGTCCTTCTCAGCAGATCGGATCGCTGCCTGCAACAGAATAGGAGGCGGTGACTGATCGAAAACGCGAACGATCTCGCCACTAGATATCTTCTCTCCCACCATGTTGAGAGGAAACAAGCTTACGCCGCCGCTGGACACGATGATATCGATCAGAGAATGCAGGTCGTTGCAGGTGTTTATCTTCCCGTCATGATATCCCAGTCCACCCAAGGCATCATGCATGATCGCATGCATGGGGGAGCTTCGTGCCAATGACCAGAACAGCAGGTCTTTTGGGGGCACGAGTCGCTGCTCCAGCATGTTCGCGAGGCTGGGAGACGCGAGCCATATCAACTCGACCTCGCCGATCCGCCGCGTCTTGATGCCGGGCATTTCAACGGGACCGATCGCGAAAACCAGATCGGCCGCGCCACTTAGAAGTCCATCGATCAGTTTCGATGTCAGGTCGATTTCGATCTCCAGTGAAAGCCCTGGCATCTCCTGACGGATCGCATTCACGAAAGCGGACAGGCAACTGGCGGCCGCAATTTCACCCGATCCGATACGGACGATGCCGGCCACGCTGCTGAGGTCCACCGGATTGAGCAGGGCCTGTTGAAGCGACGGCCACACCTGCTCGCATCGGCGCACCAGTTCACGGCCCTGGACAGACAGGATCATGTTACGCCCTTGTCGCGCGAACAACGGAATTCCCAGGTGATTCTCAAGTTCGCGTATTCGCGCGGAAATGCCCGGTTGCGTGGTGTTGAGGCGATTCGCTGCCGCGCTGAACGAGCCAAGGCGGTTGATCCAAAGCAGGGTTTCCAGATGGTAGAGCGCGATCCGATTCATCACCATTGGTTATACATACATCGAATGAACTATGATTTGAACTGATGTGACATTTATCTCATGGCCAGACCCCGAAAGCGCAGCAGGCAGGGGAAGGGAAGGGTTCGTGGCCAAAGAGCAGCATGTGAAGGCAGAGAGCCGAGCCGGGCCGGCAAGGCGGGCTTCGGTTTCATCTGGATCCGCCTCCAATCGCGAACGTCCGGCCGAGCCCGTCCGCTATCAGGCGACCAATGCGGAGATGCTGGAACTCTACCGCCAGATGCTGCTGATCCGCCGTTTCGAGGAAAAGGCCGGCCAGCTTTACGGCTTCGGCATGATCGGCGGCTTCTGCCATCTTTATATCGGGCAGGAGGCCGTCGCCGTCGGCCTGCAATCGGCTATGAGGGTGGGCAAGGACAGCGTCATCACCGGCTATCGCGACCACGGCCACATGCTGGCCTACGGGATCGATCCCAAGGTCATCATGGCAGAGCTGACCGGCCGCGCTGCGGGCATTTCACGCGGCAAGGGCGGGTCGATGCACATGTTCTCGGTCGATCATGGCTTCTATGGCGGCCACGGCATCGTCGGCGCGCAGGTGGGGCTGGGCACGGGCCTAGCCTTCAAGCATAAATATGCGGATGATGGCGGCGTCTGCCTCACCTATTTCGGCGACGGCGCGGCCAATCAGGGACAGGTCTACGAAAGCTTCAACATGGCGGAGCTGTGGAAGCTGCCGGTGATTTTCGTGATCGAGAACAACCAGTACGCCATGGGAACCAGCGTCAACCGCGCGTCGGCCGAGGACCAACTCTATCGGCGCGGCGAGAGCTTCCGCATCCCCGGCATCCAGGTGGACGGCATGGACGTGCTCGCTGTCCGTGGCGCTGCTGAGGAAGCCCGGCAGTGGGTGCTGTCCGGCAAGGGGCCGATCCTCCTGGAATTGAAGACCTACCGCTATCGGGGCCATTCCATGTCCGATCCGGCCAAGTACCGCTCGCGCGAGGAAGTGCAGGCGGTCCGCGACAAGTCCGATGCCATCGAGCATCTCAAGCAGGAGTTGGAGGCGGCCGGCGTCACCGAGGATGAGTTGAAGGCGCTGGAGAAGGAGATCCGCCAGATCGTTCAGGAAGCCGCCGACTTCGCCGAGCAGGCCCCGGAGCCCGAGCTTGCCGAACTCTATACCGATGTGCTGGTGGGGCAATATTGATGGCGATTGAACTGAAGATGCCGGCGCTTTCTCCCACCATGGAGGAGGGTACGCTCGCAAAGTGGCTCGTCAAGGAAGGCGATGCGGTGAAATCCGGCGACATCCTCGCGGAGATCGAGACCGACAAGGCGACGATGGAATTCGAGGCAGTGGACGAGGGCATCATCGCCAAGATCGTCATTCCTGAAGGCACCGACGGCGTGAAAGTGGGCGCGGTGATCGCGCTGATCGCTGGCGAGGGTGAAAGCGCCGTGACGGTCCAAGCCGCCGCCCCCGCTCCCAAGGTCGAGGCACCCGCGCCCAAGGCGGCGGAGCCGGCCCCGCAGCCGGTTGCGGCGCCTGCGCCCCGCGCGGCGGTTGCCGATCCCGATATTCCCGCCGGCACCGAGATCGTGAAGACCACGGTGCGCGAGGCGTTGCGCGACGCCATGGCCGAGGAGATGCGCGCCGACGACCGCGTCTTCGTGATGGGCGAGGAAGTGGCGCAATATCAGGGCGCCTACAAGGTGACGCAGGGCCTGCTGGAAGAGTTCGGCGATCGCCGCGTCATCGACACCCCGATCACCGAGTATGGTTTTGCCGGCATAGGCACAGGCGCGGCGATGGGCGGCTTGAAGCCGATCGTCGAGTTTATGACCTTCAACTTCGCCATGCAGGCGATCGACCACATCATCAACTCGGCGGCCAAGACCAACTATATGTCCGGCGGCCAGATGCGCTGCCCGGTGGTGTTCCGCGGCCCCAACGGCGCCGCCAGCCGCGTCGGCGCCCAGCACAGCCAGAATTACGGGCCCTGGTATGCTGCCGTTCCTGGCCTGATCGTGATCGCGCCTTACTCGGCCGCCGACGCCAAGGGGCTGCTGAAGGCCGCGATCCGCTCGCCCGATCCGGTCGTGTTCCTGGAAAACGAGTTGCTCTACGGCCAGAGCTTCGACGTGCCGAAGCTGGACGATCATGTCCTGCCGATTGGCAAGGCCCGCATCGCCCGCGCGGGGCGTGACGTGACCCTGGTGAGCTACTCCATTGGTGTCGGTGTCGCGCTGGAAGCCGCCGACAAGCTGGCAGATGAAGGTGTTGACGCGGAGGTGATCGACCTGCGCACGCTCCGCCCGCTCGATAAGGAAACCGTGCTGAAGTCGCTCGCCAAGACCAACAGGATGGTGGTGGTGGAGGAAGGCTGGCCGGTCTGCTCCATCTCCTCGGAGATCATCGCCATCGCCATGCAGGAAGGCTTCGACGACCTCGACGCCCCGGTGCTCCGCGTCACCAACAAGGACGTGCCGCTGCCGTATGCCGCGAATCTGGAAAAGGCCGCGCTCATCAAGGCGGATGACGTGGTCGCGGCGGTCAAGCGCGTCCGTTATCGCTGACGCCTGCGGAGTTTCGAAAATGCCGATTGAACTCAAGATGCCCGCGTTGTCTCCCACGATGGAGGAGGGTTCGCTCGCCAAATGGCTGGTGAAGGAGGGCGATGTGGTGAAGTCTGGCGACCTGCTGGCCGAAATCGAAACCGACAAGGCGACGATGGAATTCGAGGCGGTGGACGAAGGCATTATCGCGAAAATCCTCATCCCCGAAGGTACAGAAGGCGTGAAGGTCGGGACCGTCGTCGCCATGCTTGCCGCCGAAGGCGAGGATATCACCGCTATCGGGGAAGGGGCTGTTCCCGCGCTTCTGCCGGCCCCCGAGATTGCCGACAAGGTCGCTACATCCATTCCCGCCGCTGTTCCTGTCGCGTCGTCAGCCGCACCCGCAATTGGTGCCAGCCGTATCAAGGCCAGCCCGCTTGCCCGTCGTCTGGCGGAGGCAAGCGCCATCGATCTTTCTACGATAAGAGGCTCCGGGCCTAATGGCCGCATCGTCAAGGTTGACATTGATGGCGCGACGCCTGCCTCGATGCCGGCCGTCGCTCCGGGGGTCCCCGCGGCGTTTGCCGCCGCAGTACCGTCGATCGAACCCGACATTCCACACGAAGTCGTCAAGCTGTCAAACATGCGGAAAGTCATTGCCCGACGGCTCACCGAATCGAAGCAGCAGGTTCCGCACATCTACCTCACGGCCGATATCCACCTCGATCCATTGCTGAAGCTTCGGGCCGATCTCAACGACGGGCTTGCCGAACGCGGTGTCAAGCTCTCGGTCAACGATCTGCTGGTCAAGGCCTTGGCGGCCGCCCTTATCGAAGTGCCCAGCTGCAATGTGCAGTTTGCCGGCGACAATCTGCTGCGGTTCAGCCGCGTCGATATTTCGGTGGCGGTATCGATCCCCGGCGGCCTGATCACGCCGATCATCGCGGGCGCGAACGCCAAGGGCGTTGCCGCAATCTCCAGCGAGATGAAGGATAGGGCGGAGCGCGCGCGCAACGGTAAATTGCAGCCGCATGAATATCAGGGCGGCACCGCCAGCCTGTCGAACATGGGCATGTTCGGCATCAAGCAGTTCGAGGCTGTCATTAACCCGCCCCAGGCCATGATCATGGCGATCGGCGCGGGCGAAAAGCGGCCTTATGTAGTGAACAATGCGCTGACCGTTGCCACGGTGATGTCGGTAACCGGCAGCTTCGATCACCGCGCGATCGATGGGGCGGACGGTGCGCAACTGATGGCCGCTTTCAAGCGCATCGTTGAGAAGCCGCTGACACTGTTGGCCTGAATCTCAAGGAATTTCCGAACATGGCTGATAGTTACGACGTGATTGTCCTTGGCTCAGGCCCCGGCGGCTATGTCGCCGCGATCCGCGCCGCTCAGCTCAAGTTGAACACGGCGATTGTCGAGCGCGAGAATCTAGGCGGTGTCTGCCTCAACTGGGGTTGCATACCCACCAAGGCGTTGCTGCGCTCGGCGGAGGTTTTTCGCTACATGCGGCATGCCAAGGATTATGGCCTGGTCGCGGAGAAGATAACCGCCGATCTGGATGCAGTGGTGAAGCGCTCACGCGGCGTTGCCAGGCAGCTTAATCAGGGTGTCTCGCACCTGATGAAGAAGAACGGGATCGCCGTTTATATGGGTGAGGGGAAGCTCACCGGCAAAGGGAGGCTTTCTGTCACAGCGCCGGATGGTAAGACCAGTGAGTTGACCGCGAAGAATATTATCATCGCCACGGGCGCGCGTGCTCGCGATCTGCCGTTCCCGAAAGCCGATGGAAAGCGCGTCTGGACCTATCGCCACGCGATGAACCCGCCGGAAATGCCGAACAAGCTGCTTGTTATCGGCTCGGGCGCGATCGGCATCGAGTTCGCCAGCTTTTACAACGACATGGGCGCGGAAGTGACAGTCGTCGAGATGCTGGACAGGATCGTTCCGGTCGAGGATGCAGATGTCTCGACCTTCCTGGAAAAAGCGTTGGTGAAGCAGGGCATGAAGATCTTGACGGGTGCAGGTGTCCAAAAGCTCGATATCGGTGCCACCGGCGTAACAGTCGCGATCAAAGCCCGGGATGGCAAACTTGTTTCGGACGAATACAGCCATGTCATCGTGGCAATCGGGATCGTCCCAAACACCGAAACCGTTGGGCTTGAGGCACTGGGTGTGAAAACGGAGCGTGGCCACATTGTTACCGATGGCGCATGCCGCACCAATGTCGAGGGAATCTGGGCGATCGGAGACGCCACGGCGCCGCCTTGGCTAGCGCACAAGGCCAGCCATGAAGGTGTTATCGCGGCAGAAACCATAGCGGGTCAGCATCCGCACGCAATGGACCCCAGGAACATTCCCGGCTGCACCTATTGCCACCCGCAGATCGCTAGTGTCGGCCTCACCGAAACAAATGCGAGGGAAGCAGGTCACGAAGTGAGGATTGGCACCTTTCCCTTCATCGGCAATGGCAAGGCTATCGCGCTCGGCGAGCCAGAAGGCTTCGTCAAGACGGTATTTGATGCCCAAACTGGCGAGCTGCTGGGCGCACACATGGTCGGCCCGGAGGTGACCGAAATGATCCACGGCTTCACCATCGGTCGTACACTGGAAACAACCGAGGCGGAGCTGATGGAAACGGTTTTTCCGCATCCGACCATTTCCGAAACGATGCATGAAAGCGTGCTTGCTGCCTTCGGGCGCGCAGTCCATATTTAGGCTATCTTCCATATTTGGGAGAGATCATGCCTCCTTCTGCTGCCGAACCACGAGCGGCGAGGCGTCAAGGTCAGCTACGTACTCTTGAAAGAACCCGTGCGGCGACATTGCTTCGCACCGCGAGCTTTCTACCGTAACGTAGCGCGGTTGTCGGTGAACTCCATCGCAGCGCCTGCGCAATGCCGGCTCCGTCCTCTCCGGCGGCGAAGAGGTCCTGGGTCAGGCCAACGCGCAGCGAATGTGTGGACAGCGCCTGAACCGCATCGGCCAGCTTGCTGGCGCTCAGGTTGACCAGCCCCATTTCGTAGGCGGCACTCGCCACGCGCCTGTAGATCCCATTGACCCCCTGCCGACTGAGGGCCTCCTTGCCGATGGTGTAGGTCGTTCGGGCCAGTGCCGTTTCCGGATCGGAGCCGCGCGCGCGCCGGCGATAGACACCAACCCTGCGAAACAGCAGCCCGTCCTCGATCGCGCTTTCGGCCTGCCACAAGGCGACCCTGCGCATCGTCTCGGCCGACAGCCACGCCCACGCGCCTTCCTGCTCCTGGTCGGTTTTGGAGAAGGGGATGAACAAGGTCGCCGAGCCGTCGTCCTGCGCATCGATATGCGTGGCTTCAACCCTAGTGAGCTCGCTGACCCGGAGCCCTGCGTCATAGCCGAGCGAAAGCAACGCCGCGTCCCGTAACCCCTGAAGATCGCCGCCACACGCTTCGAGTAGCGCAGCCAGGGTGAAGCCTTTGGCGGCGTGGTGATCCAGCGCCTTGCCTAACCGCAGAGGCGCAGCCTGACGCTGAAGTGCGCCTCTCTGCCGGCGGATGGCCTTCAGCGCGGCGCGAACCATCGGGGCGTCGGTCGGCGCGGCGGGCGAGGCCAAGCCCAGCATGCGGTGGACCGAGGCGATGCTGGCGATGCGCCGCGCCAGCGTCGCGGGCTTCCTGCCTTTGGCGTCCAGCGCGTTTACATAGCGCACCATATCTTCGGGATCGGCTGGCAATGGCCTGCGGCCTTCTTCACCGCACCAGTCGCGCCAGCAGTCGAGATCGGCGGCTATCGCCGCCTTCGTCGCGTCGGCCATCGCCGCCAGGGTCGTCTCGAGACCGAGCTGACTGATCGGCGGTAGATCGGTCGGAATGATTTCCCCGATCGTGCGCAGCAGCCGCACATCGACGGATTCGGCGTCTGTCTTGCGCGATCGTGTCGGCAGAGCAGTGTCGTTCGTCCTGACGACGATGATTTCCATGGGGGAGGATTTGGTGGAACTCTCGGTCATCGTTCGCTATATGTCTTCCCGGAGGATATGATGCAGCTCAACTCGGCAAAAGCTCTGGCCCTTGGCCGGGAGGTCCGCGAAACCTTCGGCAGCTGGAAGAAGGCACGCGAGGCGGCCGTCCAGCGCGATGGCGTCTATGTCATCGATCGGGCGAAGATTCGTGCTGAAAAGGCCAAGAAGCTCGCCAAGACGGCCTGATCTCGAATGACATTCGGCTACGCGCTGCTTGGCGCTCTGGTTCTTCTGCTTCCCGGGTTTGCGGGTTATTTCGGTCTTCGTATTGGCGAGGCGAGTGATTTTGTGTCGCCGCGGCCCGACCGGCCCAATTCCAATCTCACCATTTTCCTGATTGTGCTGCTGGCGCTCGCTGCGCACACCGCCGGGGCGGGAATTTTTGCCTTCAACGAAGCGATAGCGGCGTGGAAGCCGCTGATCTCGCTTCCCTATGATCCCAATCCCTACAAGGCACTTCTGTCCGGCCAGGTCCCATCGGGGCTTTCCGCGCTCGCAATCGAACTGGAACTGCTGTTCTGCCTGGCGCTTTCCTTTGGGACCGGCTGGGTCTGCGAGAGAATGGCGCGCGCCAAGCCGATTACGACCCGAACCGCGCCCTTGCGCTTCGGATGGCTCCTGCCGATCGTCGAGAAGGTCGAGGCCGGTGGCCATGTCGCGGTCGGTTATGTGCGCACGACGAGCGGCCACAACGGTGCCTGGGTCGCCTATGAAGGCAGCATCCGGCGCCTGACGCTCGACGATGACGACGGAATCCGCATGGTGGTGCTCGAGCAGTGCGATCGCTTCATTGTCCGGATGACGGACGACAAGATCGAGCGGGTCGACATGGACAGCGCGCCGATCGCCATGATGCATCTTGCCGCCGACCAGATCGCCGATTTCGCAATCGAACTGTTCGAGGTTCCCGAGATCGGCGCTGACTGAGGCGAGCGGCGGCGTTCTGCTCAAAACATGCGGCACAAGGCGCGACACATCTGTGCCGCATGGTTTTTCCCCGTTCGTCATCATCCGCAAAATTTGCCCTTCCCTGCCGTTCCAGCAGCCCTGTACTTACCATAATCTCCCATTATGGTAAGTGAGAAAATCACGCGGGGAGGGCGGTTTACGCGGAGAATCGGCCTTGCACATCCCGCCTGGCCGGATAGCGGATTGGCGCCGTTCTTGTTTTGATAACGCCGAAGCGCTATATGCGCTGAACGATCCACGAGATCATGGTACAGGTTAGAAATGGCAAAGGCGGTAAGCTTGGTGTTGGCGACGGTGAACGCTCCTTATGGGGCGAACCTTTCCGCGCATCAACTCGCTGCGCTGATCGCCGACCCAAAGAGCGCGAGCGATTTCAACGCGCCCGTGTTTTCCTTCTTCTCGGAAGTAAGCCCGGCTCTGCAGCTGCAGTTCGTCGAGGAAATGGGTGTCGACGCCGACAAGGTCTGCGCGGTCGCCGACCAGTTCTCCCACCTCTCGGGCTACGCGCTCCCGCTGGCGGCGTAACGCATGGTCGAGCGCGGCCCAAGCCAGTGGCCGGTCCTGTTCGATCTTGCGATGGAAATCTTCGCCCAATTCGAGGAGAACGTCGGCTTCGTGCCCTCGTGGAGCTTCGGCGGCGGGACGGCGCTCATGCTCCAGATCGATCATCGTGAAAGCCACGACATCGATATCTTCCTTGATGATCCGCAAATCCTGCCTTTTCTCAATCCAGAGATCCAGGATTTCGCAATGACCCGTCGGCCGGACGAATATAAGAGCGACGGGACGCAGGCGCTCAAACTCGCCTTTGACGAACTGGGTGAGATCGACTTCATTTGTTCGTCCGCCATCCTCGATGTTTCCAGTGAGCGCCACGATGTGAGGGGGCGGACGGTCGACCTTGAAACTCCGGCCGAGATTGCAGCGAAGAAAGTTTACTTCCGGGGCTGGAACTTGCAGCCACGCGACATGTTCGATCTTGCTGCCATCGCCGAGCACCATGGTGACGACTATGTCGTGTCAGCATTGCGTGAATGCGGCCATGAGCGATGCCGCAAGGCGCTGGAAGTCGTCGAGAAGGTCAACCCGAAGGCTGTCGAGACGGTGATTGGCCAGCTGCTGTACAGGGAAAAGAACAGCCATCTGGTCGCAGAGGCGCAGGCGATTACGCACCGAATTTTAGGGGCTTCACTTTCCGATTAAGACGGTCGCAGCACGGGCGCGAGGAGCCGTTCGGCACGAGCCGAACCGTATTCCTTCACCGCACGCGCGAGCTGCGCGCTATTCATCTCCCCTGCCTTGGCAAGCGCACGCGGCAGGATGGCCACCTTGTCCTCGGGCAGCCTGTCGATGTTATGGAGGAGGTCGACAAGCAGGACTTCCTTGGACAGCCGCCTGGGCACCGACGGCCGCATCCGGAAATCGTACATCCGGCCATCCAGTTTGAACCGGCCATGGCGTTTGCGATTATAGACCACGGGCTCGTTGTGGAGCTGGGTCGTGCACACGCCAAGCCCATTGAATGCGCTTGGAGAGACCAGCAGGAACCGATCGTCGCCGAGAAATGTGAAGCTGCGATCCTACCGCGCCGCAGCCGCTCGAGGCTGAGCGTGTGCGCCTCGTACATAAGGCTGCCGCCGGTTTTCGCTGGTCACGATGCTCGGCTGAAGCGCGGCGCGGACCGCATCCGTGACCGTATAGACCGCATGACGCTGCGCACCGCGGTTCTCATGGTCCACGAAAAAGCCCTGGTAATGCCGTCTGATCAGTCCTGCCTTCACCAACTCCGACACCGCCCGGCTGATCGCCGTCATGCCGGTTTCGCGGATGCGCTCGCTGAGTTCCGCGTCGACGCGGCGCGCGGCCTCCACCGGATCGCCCGGCAATTCTCCTTTGGCTGCGAGCGCAGCCCGGACCTTATCGGCGGTGGCCCGGCGCTGGTGGTGACGCGCGCCGCTCGGCGCAATCGCCGCGGCCAGCCATTCGCGGATGGGCACCAGAACCTCGCCTTCTCGAACCAGAGGCCCCGCCTCCCCGTTCGTCCGGGCGGCCCTGGCGATGAGATCGAGCACCATGAAGGTGTAGCGCGGCCGACCCGAGTGCTCCGCGATGATGCGCACGATATCCGGCAGGCCAACTACTGGTGCTGGCGCCGGGGTTGGGATCGATGGCGCGAAGAGATCGAACTGAAGCATGGAACGAATCAAGCACAAAGCACGACTCTTGTGAATCCCCCAATCGCTCACAGAAACGACCGAAAGACGTTTTGCCATCCGTGTCACTTTACCCGACCGGTACCTGAAGGGTAAAGTGACGCAGCCGTCATTGATCGATGCATCTGCCCCGTGGCCACAATCATTGACATTTTGTGGCCACGCCCTATAACCATCGTCATTGGCAGCGAAGGTTGGTTGGTATGGACGTGCAGCTTCTAGCCGGAATCGAGAGGATCTGCTCCCTTCCAGAGCATCAGCTAGAGGTTGAACTCGGCAAACTGCTCGAAGGTCGGGCTCCGATGGCCACTATCACCATTCGCGCCGCGCGTGACAGCTTCACCAAGCTGCTTGCGCGTGCGCGTGACGGATCGGTTCAGCTTGTCGGCAAAGACAAGGGAGAGCAGACCGTGATCCTCTCGGTTGCGGCTTTGGCGAATGTCATTAAGGCAGCCGCTGGCGGTATTTCCGCCGGAGAATTTCTTGCCGCCACGCAGTTCCAGCCGTCACGCGGAAAGCTCGTCCATGTCGAGAGCGACGACGACAGCAGCCAGGAATTCACTGTCCGATCCGGAGAAGCTTCCTGGCAGCAGGCCAGCGCCTAAGCGGCCATGTATCTTCTTTCGACCCAATGCCTGCTTGACCGGATCACGGGTCAGGCGCCGGCCTCGATCGATGCGCTGCCTGCCCGAGAGATCCACCTGAGCGCGGTTTCCCTCGGGCAGGCGCTGCTGGCCATCGAGCAAAGCCCGGCGGGTGAACGCCAAGGCCACCGCGATGCGCTGCGCGGCTATGTCGGCATGGTGCGCAGCTTCGATAATATCGTGCCGTTCGACGAAAAGGCCGCCATGCTGTGGCCTGGTCTGCGGGCTCAGAAGCTGATCGCCACCAACCCGGCCGGTGCCGTGATCCCGGTCAGCGAGGCGACGACGATGGTCGTTGCCTCGGCTCTCGCTACCAATCTTGTCTTCGTCGACTATCCGCAGCCCTACCATAGCGGCGTCAGCGGGCTGACGGTGGTGAACCCTTGATATGACCGAGAGCGACGTCGGGATCAGGGAAGGTGCGCGCGCGCAGCCGGCCAAACGGTTCCGCATTCTGGCGCTGACCGGAGGTGGGTATCGTGGCCTCTTTACCGTTCGGATCCTCGAACAGATCGAGCGGACGATCGGAAAGCCGATCAAAGACCATTTCGATATCATCGCCGGCACTTCGATCGGCGGCATCGTGGCCATCGGCCTGGCCCAAGGCATTCGCCCAGCCGTGATCGGCGCCGCGTTTGAGAAGCACGGCCAGGCGATCTTCCCGAAGCGGGGTTTACTCGGTCGCTGGGGGCTGGCGCGCTCGCGCTATGACGCGGCTGGCCTCGCGCAGACGATCGACGCCGTTCTTGGCGAAGCGGGAAAGACGCCCCTGTCCGGCCTGAAGACACCCCTGATCGTGACCGCGGTCGATTTCGGCGCCTGGGCGCCGGCAATATACGAAACCACTGGCATGTCACCGAAGCTCGAAGGAACCTCGCTACGGGACATTGCCCTCGCCACCTCCGCGGCGCCAACCTATTTCCCCGACCATGTGATCGACGGGCATTCCTATGTCGACGGCGGACTGATCGCGAACGCTCCGGATAGTATCGCCCTGATGCGGGCGCTTGGGCGCTATGGGCGCACGCCCCAGGAAATCGACCTCATCAGCGTCGGGACCGCAGGAGAGCTGCGATGGGATGTGCCGCGTGCGCCCAGGCGCCGCGGCGGTGTGATGCTGATCGCAAAAGACGAGCTCGTGTCGAGGACGATGAAGGCGCAGGAGAGCCTGTCGCTCGACCTCGTGCAGTCCGTCCTGGGCTCGAGCTACGTCCGCATCGATAGGGTGCCTTCGCTCCAGCAGCAGAAGGAACTTGCGCTCGATCGGGCAACCGACAAAGCGGCCGAGATCCTGGGACAGCTCGCGCGCGACGCCTATGCGGGAGCCTCGGCGAGCAGCACGTTCAAAGCGATGCTTCGATAGGGGACGGGTGGCGGACTGACCAAGCCTTACGTTCCAGAAAATGCTGCCTGTCCGTCAAGCATCTGCCCAACATGACCTCAACACGGATCTACTCTGACGATGGCGAAGAAAACGACCAAAAGAACGCCGAAGGTCTTCCTGGATGCGAACATCGTCATCAGTGCCGGCAAACCACCAGGCGGGCCTGAAATCGCCCGTGTCGTCGATCTTGTCGATGCCGGTCTGATAACGGTGTTGACCACCGATCTCACCATCACCGAGGTTGCCAAAAAGTACATCCAGAGTGATTTCGACGCGATCAAGGAGATCAGCCAGCCGCATTTCCGGAAGATTGTCGAGGGAGCGACCGGCGTTGCGCTTCCCGCGCTCAAGCGGCCGGAGCTTCGCGCAAAGCTGAAATCGATCTACGATGAGTCGACTACGCAGATGTTCGATGCGCTGGAGGCCAAGACGCTCCAGATCGACGAGGTGAAGCCGTCGGCAGTGTTCAGCGCCTATGCGGCAGGGGAAGGTTTCTTCTCAGGCGACGGCAAGAAGGACCAGTTCCCCGACGCCTTTGCCTTCGAGTGCCTCAAGAAGGAGGCGTCGAGAAATAGCCCGGTGATCATCGTTTCGAACGATGGCGACTTTGATGGCCCGGTCGGGTCTGCGAAGCATATTTCGCTGGTGAAGTCGTTGCCCGAACTGTTCGCGGCGCTTGGCCTCGAGATGGCCGCGCCGCAACTCGATCCCTTCCTGGAGACGCAGGAGGAACAGATCGTCGACCTCGTCAGTCAGGAACTTACGAATTGGGG
This sequence comes from Sphingobium jiangsuense, assembly GCF_014196495.1. Taxonomy (GTDB): domain Bacteria; phylum Pseudomonadota; class Alphaproteobacteria; order Sphingomonadales; family Sphingomonadaceae; genus Sphingobium; species Sphingobium jiangsuense. The sequence continues at coordinate 12,009 of NZ_JACIDT010000018.1, read as the reverse complement.
ACTGCACAGTAGCGACGTCATGGATGCGGAGATCGACGAGATCACCGTCAATTCGGTCGAAGTGAAAAAACTCACCGCCTTCAAACCAAGTGAGGCAGGTAAATCAATCCTTGTGGTCGGCACGATCGAGGTCGCAGCATTGGTGTCTTTCACTCATCCCAACTGGGATGAAGCGATGTATGATTCCGAGGACAAGGTGCTTATCCCGTTCGAGGATGAGAGCGGGGAGACCGAGATCGAGCTTACCATCGACGTCGCCATGTCGATCGCGGTCGACGAGGCAGGCAATCCCGAGGAGATTGAAGCCTTGCGGTTTCGCAACAGCGATTTTCAGTATGTGACGCTCTATCCACCCGACATGTACAAATAGGGTCCGTGGATGAGACGATTCGAGGTCGAGAAGCAGTTCTGCGACATGGTCAGCCGGATCACATCGTTCAGGTCGAGTCGGCGACTCTGTTTCGGGTAGAAAAAAGCCGCCCACAAGGAGGCGGCTTGATAGTTGGGAGAGGATGCCTGAAAGGCCCGTCTCTTGTGCATTGCATCATAGAATATTGCAACTGCGAAATTCGCAACTATGGACACGCCTGATACCGGCGTTTGCCACTAGGTGCCGGCAAAAACTATCGCTCATGGCCTGTCCGGCCAATAAGCCGGAATCCTTCAATAAGGTCGAGCATTGAGATAGCGCCGCACGCTCCTCGCCACTATTAGAGGAATCCCGAAAAATTGCAGAAGGAACAGCATGATGAACAATAGCGACCTTGCCGATCATCTCGCCGGTGCGACCGGGGCCACCAAGGCTGATGCCCGCAAGGCGGTCGATCTCGTCTTCGCCGCAATAGCTGACGCCGCCGCCAAAGGCGAAGAGGTGAGCCTCAACGGCTTCGGCAAGTTCAAGGTCAAGGACGTTCTCGCCCGCGAAGGCCGGAACCCGGCCACCGGCGAAACCATCAAGATCGCAGCGTCGAAAAAACTCTCCTTCAGCGTGGCGAAGGCCGTCAAGGACCGGCTCAACAGCTAAAGCGGGCTTGACGCCTCGATACCAAGAGATCGAGGCGTCCCCCTTCCCCGCAAGAGGCTTCCCGCAAGACCGCCACTCGCGGCTTTAATGATCGAACGACGCGATAATCTCCGGGAAGAACATTGCAACGGCCTGTATCGGCGAACGGCGTGACCTGCCTGGACCTGCTGACACGACAGATCGCCATCCATGTTCCAGCATTGCAGGATTGGTCGTTCGTAGCGGTCGATGTCGAGCTGGCGGTACATGACATTGCCCCTCGCGAGCAAGGTACGCAAATTCTCGCGGCTATCGTAGGGATTGTCCCGCACGCAGAGCAAGTGCTGAATTCGGGCACGTCGATACCGTAAAGCCGGGAGTGACCAAACGCCTCGCACCGGATTATAGTCGCCGTCGTAGATGTAGGGGCGGATGCACGGCACGGGCTTGGTCTGCGCGGTCGAGAAATGACCACATCCTGAGTCCTGAAGTAGTTTGCCGGTGCTCTAGCACCGACATTTGGTAACGAGTCTTTGCAATGACTGTTGACAAAACACGTCCTCTATCTGTTGGCGCCATCGCGCAACGTAGCGGAGTCGCGGTTTCGACGATCCATTTCTACGAGGCGAAAGGCCTCATCAAGGGCGAGCGCACAGCCGGCAATCAAAGGCGGTATCCTCGATCCGTATTGAGACGGATCGCCATTATCAGAACCGCCCAATATGTCGGGCTTTCGCTCTCCGAACTAAAGGATTTTCTTGACCGGATTCCAGAGGGGCCGGTTACGTCAACGGATTGGCGTCGGCTCAGTGCCGAGTGGAGTACGCTATTGAACGAGCGGATAGCTAGTCTCATGAGGCTGCGTGACCGCCTCGAAACCTGCATTGGATGCGGCTGTATGTCCCTCACCGACTGCCCCTTGCGAAACCCCGAAGACAGGTTGGGCGCAGTTGGGTCAGGCCCTCAGCTCCTCTTGGTGAATTTCGCTCGTGAACCTCGTGATGATGAAGATAGCCCCGTTCATTTTCGCACCAAACGTCGCTCCTTGGCGGCGGTCAAATCCACTCTTGACGTTAACCAAGACACAAAAGGGAACGATGACTCATAGCTTGGTGCCCTTCCCCGGTCGTTCGGGGCGGTGCTTCAAAAATCATCCTTCCGGCATCACTCTTCGCATGAATGCATCGAACAGGGGCACGGTGAACGCTGTATCTCCATGCGCGGGACTATAGAGCATTCCTTTCGCGATCAGGCTGTTTCGCGTCGGCGCCACGCTTGAAACCTTCACGTGCAAGGCATCGGCAACATCTCCCGACCTGTGCGGTCCAGTGCCCAAAGTGGCCATGGCGCGCAGATAGCGCTTCTCGGCAGGGGTCAGACGATCGAACCGAACGCGGAAAAAGCTGGCGTCAAGTTCCGCGAGCGCGCTACGCGTTGCCGCCGCAACATCGTCTTGGGTGATCGGCGACGCCTCAGCTGCATCCCAGCTATGCTTTCCCCACTCCTGGAGGAAATAAGGGTAACCTTGGGTCTGCTCGCAGATCGCGTCCAACGCCGCATCATCGACAGCTTCGCCTTCCCGCTCGATTGGAAGCCGAATGGCATCGCGCGCGGCGTGATCATCGAGCGGTCCGACGGAGACGAACTCGAAAAGTCGCTCCGCATAGGACTTGGCCCGGCCCATCTGCCCAACGAGTTGCGGCAAGCCAGCGGCGATCATTGTAATGGGAAGCTGCTTCTGGCTGGCCCGGTGGAGCGCACTGATCAATGCGGCCAATTGCTCTTCAGGCACATATTGGAGCTCGTCGATGACGAGTACCACAGCTGACCCCTTCTCTCGCGCCGCCTCGCCGATTGCAACCAACAGATCGGCGAGATCAGCTTCAAGGTCGCCGCTGTCGGCCAGGCCCGGCTCGACGTCGAAATCGAGTCCCACTTCGAGATCGTCATATTTGACCTTGAGCTTTGCGAACCCGGCCAGCGCGCGAAGCGCGCGCTTAACGCCGTCCGAAGCTTGCTTCATGCGATCGAGCCTCAGCAGCGTCGCCCGAAGGGCAGGCACGAGGATGCCGGGGAGCGAACGGTTCTCGGGAGCCTCGATGGCGACGATAGCCATGCCCTCCCCCTCGGCTGCGTCACGCATCGTCGTGAGCAGAACGGTCTTGCCTACACCGCGCAGTCCATAGAGGACGCTCGGGCGTGCCGCGCGCCCCGCGCGGATTCGGTCGAGCGCGACCGCGTTGCGTTCAAGCAACGCATCTCGCCCCGCCAACTCTGGAGGGCGAGTGCCGGCGCCAGGCGCGAAGGGGTTACGACGAGCATCCATAGCGAGGTTATGGTGGTTTATCGTTTTTTTGTAAACTTGATAATCTCGCTATAAGTCGCGTCTCAAGGGTTGCGGAAAAGCGCCCCAACCGCTATTCTCCGTCACAGGAGAAAGCATGCGCTTCCCAAAATTCGACCTCGACACATATAATCGAACGAAGGATTTGTCCGGCGGTCCCATCTACGCGATTGTCGAGGAAGAGATTCCTGAGATCGAAATGATCACCGACGAAAACGGGAACCCCACTCGTGGCGGTCTAATAGGCTACGCCCTCGCCTACGTTTGCATGGCCGGCCTCGTGGGAGCGATGTTCTACATCCTCTAAGCTCTATTCGCGAAGCTTGGGGTCTTGGAAGAATCCGCGATCGTGGTCGCGGTTCACCTCCTGCTCAAGATCAGCGGCCCCTTGAACCCGCTGCCCTCGCATCGTCTGCGCCGCAGCGCGGTCGCCCCCCAGCTCTGCCTTGCCGGCCTCGATGATCGCAGCGGCGCCGACATCCCCGCCGCCGCCAGGACCGGCGGGCAGCCGCCCAGGACCATGCGGCCGGTAGGAGGCCCTGACATCCGCCTCGTTCCCCACGCTCGGCCGATTGACATCGACCAGGTCCGGATCGTGGAGGCGCCCCGCAATCTCCGCCCGGATGCCATCCTGCTTGTCATGCATCCAGCGCGTGATCATCTCCTGGCGCACAAGCCGCTGCTGGTCTGTGAGATCGGTTGCCCAAAGCTCGGGCGCGTCAAGCCCCGGATTTTCGACCTGTTGGCGGCGATACCATTGCGCAAGATCCTGGCTCAGATTCTCGCTGAGCTGCATGCCATGCGTCTCGGCATAGCTGGCGTCGCGTGACAGCTGCTGGGAAAGCTCCTCAAGGCGCCGGGCCGTCTCAGAGTACGACTTTGCCAGCGCCAGAGAATCCTCCGTACTCGCCGACGCCGATGATGTGGCGGATGCCCGGCTGAAGCTACCGCTGCGCGAATAGGTCCCATCGGACATCGAGGCGCCGCTTCCGCTCGAATGTTCGTCACGCACGCCACTCGAGGATGTGTTGGCGCTGTCGCTGCCGCGGGTTTCGTCAGTCGCATGCCTTAGCGCATCTGTCTGAGACCCTGATTTCGATACGCTGCCGCCAATGCCGGGAAGGCGGCCCAAAATTCCTCCGCGACCGCCCGACCCTCCAGCCGTCTGCCGTCCCGTTCCTGCGGACACCACCCCGGAGATCTGGTCGCTCGTCTGCGCCTGACGATCATGGCCCTGAGATATTCGCTGACCTTGAGAGATCGTATCCCGTTCCTCCAGACCCTGCGTGCTGCTCCCGGTCCGCCGGTCGAATTGATCGACGGACGTGTTCGCCTGCCGGCCGCTGCTCGAATCCCAGCCGGACGACCGCTCGGTCGAGGTGCCGAATGCACTGCGGTTGGCATGCGTAGCGGTCAGGACCTCGGCCGCGGCATTCTCATAAGCCTGCGACTGTCGGTGCGCCTCGCTCGCCATCTCCCGCCATTCCGCGACCGACCCGGTCGTCATGGTAGGGGTGAAGCCGAGGCGCGAAATGGCCCCCGACGTGTCGAAGACGTCCTGACCATTGCCAAAGCCGTTGATCATCGCGCCATTATCCTGGCGCCAGCCCATGCTCGGGGCGCCGCTCATATAGCTCGGCGCCGTGGTCCACTGATCGGCCTGCCGCATATTCGAAGTCGAGTTCGCCCAGCTCACATTGCCATAGGAGTAGTTTCCGGTGGTCTGCTCGAGCGCGGCGGCCTCCGCCGCGTTCTGCGCCGGCGCCAGCATCGACATGGACTGGCCAGCAATCGACATCGCGCCGCGAGCAAGACCGGCCGCGAGGAAAGGCACGCTCATCAGCATGAAGCCGGCGATCGTCGCCGTCTCGCCGTTGACCGCGCCGATGCCGGCATAACTTCCAAGCGTCACGCCTCCCCCGGCCACGCCGTTCGCCGCGGATTCCGCCCTTGTCATGCAGATCATGTGGAGGATGACATAGAGCGGGCCCCAGGCAGCCAGGTAGAAGAAGCCCATGGCATAGCCCTTGAGCGTGCCAACCCCCGTCTGGGGCATGAGGAACAGCGGGAAGATGACTGGGAACATCGCGAAGAAGACGACGGTCAGGACGATGTTGAGGATCGGCACCCAGGCCATCGCCTGCTGGGCAATCGAATTATAGGTGTTGCGCGCCTGGATGTCGGCGCGCGTCTGGGCGAAGGTGTCTATCGCGGCCGCGCCTGCCCCACCAGCCATGCTGTTGCGTGCTTGCATGAAGGCGTTGATCGCTGTGTTCTGCCGCATCGTTTCGGTGAAATTGCTCCCCGATCCGGTGAACGCCGTGTTCGCGATCGGCACGTCATGCTTGAGCTTGTCGGCGGCCAGGGCGTTGCTGAGCCTGGGATAGACCTCCTTACCCCAGATCGGAGCATTGGCCTCGATCATCGGCGCCCATTGCGCGTCGAGCGCCTGGTAGGCCTGGCGGCAGGTGATGATGAAGTTCTGAACGGTGCCGTCGCCCTGGCGCTCCAGCCATTCCTGCGAGCGCGCTTCCGAGCCCGGCCCGATCGCGGCCCACAGGTCGGGCGCCTTGGCGAGGTTCGTGAGCGACTTCTGATAGAGCATCACGTCGCCGAACACGCAGTTCTTGAAATGGTTTTCGAGGTTGGTCGAGAACTCCGCGTCGCGAACAACGAAATTGCGGGTCGCGTCGAACAGGCGCGCGCCATAGACCATGCCATTGCTCGAATAATTGAGCTCGCTGGGCATGACGAACACCGTCTCGGCCGTCCGCGTCAGCCAATCCCCGACCTGCGTCGTAAAGCTCGCCAGCACACCCAGGCCCATCGGCACATTGTCGATAGTCGATGGCGCGAGGCTCGGGTTGATCCGGTCGGTCACCTTGATGCTCACCGTGGGCACCATCAGGCAAAGATAGATCGCCGTCGCCTGGAGGAACCAGTTCATCCACGCCTTGTAGTTAAGCGTGAAGGCGACAACGAGCAGCGAGTAGATGAGGCCCATCACCATCACGACCCGCAGGAGCGAGCGGTAGCCCCCTCCCCCTGACCAGGCAGCGACGGCGTTGAACACGTTTACGAGATACTCGCCGCCCCCGACCGTGAAGACCTCCAGCATCGACGCGCTCCCGCTTCAGTTCAGCCGCACTAATTCAGACCTTGGGCGTTCAGCCCGCGCGAGAAGTTGAGCGCGGACGCCATCCCCGGCGTCATCGAGTTCTGCAGGGTAGACTCCAGCATGATGCTGCGGTTGATGATCTGCATCGTCACCTGCAGTTTGTTGTTGAGACGGACATCCCGCTGGCTGAACTTGGCGCGCGTGGCCGCGATCTGTTGCTTCCACTGCGTCGCGGTCTCCTGGTCGAAGGTCTGGTAGTGAACCTTCGCCTGCTCGACCCGGTCCAGCATATTGTCGAGCATGGCAGAGAGCAGGTCGACGGCCACAATCTCGGACAGCGTCTGGATCTCGCCGTCGGTCAGCGCATAGTGGGCATAGGCCTGCACGGCGAGGATCTTGTAGATCGGCACGGTCGCGAGGTTGAGGAGCTGCTTTTCGGCGGCGTTGAGCGGCGTGTCCGACCGGATCTTGTCGCTCATCGACTTGATCATCGTGGCGATCCGCGGGCGCAGCGCCGACGATGCCGGGACCGACAGGGTCTGTTCGCCGACATCGTAGCAATTCTCGTCGTTGCACTTCAGCATCTTGACCGGCGGCGCGTCCGCCGTGCCGTCGAGCAGCGCAGTGACGACGGCGTCTTCCGCCGGACCGAACATCACCACCTTGCCGCCAACGCTCGGGTCCGTCGACGGCGTCGTCACGACCGTACCAACGAGCGTCATGATATATTCGGAGAAGGACTGGTCGAACGCCCCGAACTTGGCGGACTTCTTCAGCGCCTCCCAGGTATAGTTGTGCGGTTCGCCGACCAGCTGGTCCTTCATCGACGCATCGGTGTTCCCGGCGATTGTCGAATCCCGCCGATTGCCGTTGTTGCAGCCCTGACGCGAGGCGGCCCAGTCGGAAAAGACGCCCTGGCTGTTGCCGACCGCCTCGCAAATGGTCGCCCGGGTCGAATCCATCTGGGGCCAGATTCCGCCGACCAGCGCCTGAGCGGTCTCGCAGCTGGAGATGTTCATCTGGTTGAGGAGCTGCGCCTTCTGGCTGAACTCGTCCATGACCTTACCGATCTCGGGCGAGACGGAATCGATGGCCAGCTTGAAGGCGAACCCAAGCGCGTTGTTGGCCGTCGCCTTCAGCATCGCCACGATCTCGGACGCATTGATGAAGGAGAAGCTTCCAGAAAACAGGTCGATGCCGCCGCAGCCCGCACGGGCGCTCGGAAGCTGAAGATTGAACGGCTGCACGCTCTTCTGCGGGAAACGCGTCCAGACATTGCCGAGAGAGTAATAGCCGGCCGACTGACCCTGATAGGCCGAGGGGCCGGTCACGTTGGCAGCGCCGCCCGCGTCGGAGAAGAAGTTGTTCATCTCGGACGCGACGTCGGCGCGCGCGACCCCGACGATGGAAAAATTGAGCGCGGCCATCATGGCCATCGAGCCGGCGGCCGAGCGGAAGAAGCGGCGGGCGCGCCCTTTGCGATGATCCTGTCCCATCAGTAATCGCTCCCCACTTTCGTGTTCGTGAGCGTGAAGATGCGATCCATGATCTCATCGGCGCTCAGGATGCCGTATCCAACCGGAATGGTCCGTTTGGTCACCGTGTCGAAGAGGACCAGCGCCGGTGTCTCATTGCCCGGCACGCCCATGCGCGCCCGCTGCCCGGAATCGACGACATGTTCCGGAAAATCGCGGCTCGGCCCCCCGTCCATCGATACGGCCATGACCGCCATCCGGTGGCTGTCGGTCACCGAGCGAAGGATCGGGGCGAACAGCTCACAGGCGCCGCAGCTCTGCGCGAAGAAGTAGAACAGCCCGTAGCGCTGCCCCAGGTTGGTCAGGACCGCGTCGCGATCGGCCTTTCGATTGTCGAGCCAGGCACGCTTGCCGACCGTCGAGACGGGCCTTTGCAACGTGTAGTCGATGTCGGGGTTCTGCCAGAGCGCGCGCTGCCACACGTCGGAGAAAGTCGAGGCGCGGTCGAGCTGCTCGCGCTGGAAGCGGACGTAGGCGATGACGTTCTCTTCGGTCGGCTCCAGGATCGCCTTGGCCTTCAATTCGTCGAGCTGCTTCGTGATCGCCGCCATCCGGTCGACCGCGCTCGGCGGCGGCGACGGTTGCGCCTCGCGCGGCAAGGGTCTGGGCTTGTCGCAATAGAACCATTGTCCGAGCTTCCGCTCGCCGCAGTAGAAAGCATCCGGCCGGTTCTGCTCGATCGTGTCGCGTGACGGCGGCGCATCCTGCGCCAACAGGGGAGCAGCAGTCCCAATCGACAGGGCGAGCAGCATCGAGAGTTTAGCGACGGGGGACATCACGCTTCGTCCTTTCATCGGCTGAGGCGGTTTGCGCGGAAGGGAGTGCGAGCGGTGGGTTGGGTGTCAGACTGTCCCAGGCTGCGGGGTGGACGCAGCAATCGGCCACGGTCGCGGGAGAGCCACCGCAACGATGGTGGGGCGTTGGGGCCGACGGTTGCAGCGCCAGGGATGCCAGGACGAGGGGCAGCTCGAGAACAGGGATAGGCATGGTCACTTTCCTTGGGTTTGCGCTGCGGCCCCTGCGGCAAGGAGATCGGATCGGCCCATCTCACTTGCCGTGGAGGTCGTAGTAGTTCTGAATTTTCTGCTGGATTTCGGTCATGGTCTGGACTTCGTCCGGCAGCTTGGCCGCATCCATGAAGTCCGCATAAACCTCGGTGAAATCCATTACCGACAGGTCGAGCCGCGAGAACTCGTCGATCGTGAAGCCAATGCACTGTTCCTTTTTCGGCGCCCCCCACGGCTTGCCGAGCTGCACACGGCCCTGCTCCTGGAGGATGCGGGAGAGCTTGCTCTCGAAGCAGCAATAAGCGGTGCGCCGCGTGCTGCAGATGCCGAGGAAACTCGACGAGCAATAGGTGCCGAGATTATGGCACAGGCCCATCCGGTCCTTGATGTCGAGCCTCATCTCGTCCTGTGAACATGCGAAAAGGACCAGGAAGGGGGTCGCGAGCGCGGCGATCGCCGCGGGACCGCCCGCCAGCGCAGCCGCGCCAGCGCCGACCGTCAACAAACCCGACGTCTTGCCCGCACAGCAGTTGATAAGGCCGAACACCGGCTTGTGGCAGGTCTCGCGCGTGCCGCTGAAGACCCGGAGATCGGCTTCGTTGAACTCCTTGCCCGCCTGGTCGATCGCATGCAGCGCAACGAGCGCGTCCTTGAACTCGGTCGACGCTTCGCGAACGATCGGCTCGCAGTCGCCGTTGATGCAATAGACGTCGTCGCCGCAGATATATTGCGGCGCATCGCTCGTGCCTCCGGAAGGCGTCGGGCACCTGTAGACGCGGTTCTCGACTTTGCAGGGCCCGCCATCAGGCTCCTCGTCAAGGCATTCTGTGCGCAGATAGGTGCAGCTCCCGTTCGCCTCGAGATCACCGCAGTCATTGGCTGTTGAGATCCGGTGGCATTGATAGGTCCGCTGCCAGGCCCAGCAGGGCTGGGTGACAGGAACGCCGTCGACGATCCGGGTGACCGGGTCGCTCGACGTGCACACTTCGGTCTCGAGCGTGCAGTTCGGGTCGCCGGCATTGGCGGCGCATAGCCCCTCGTTGCGCGTGATGACCGGCACGGCCGGTTCTTCCTGCTTCGTGAGCCAGTAATTGCCGGTCGAGAGCACATAGCCCGGATGATACTCGCCCGGCGTGATCCCCTGGGCCTCGGCGGTGCATTTGACCTCGACGGCGGTGTGGCCAAGGCTTTTGCAGGTCGGCGCCGCAGTATATCCATAGGCGCTCATATTGTCGCAATAGTCGATCGGGCGGCTTTCCCAGCAGATGCCGGTGGCGATCTCGTCGTCAAAAGCCGCGCGGGCGGGATAGGGCCCGCCATCTGTCGGCAGGAAGCTCAACCGACCCGTGTAATAGGTGTAGATCGTCCGCTTCTCGGTGTGAACGTCAAGGCTGACGTTGCAGGTCCGGGCTTCCGTGGTGACCTTGCTGCCGGCGTTGCAACTCGCCTCATAATAGCCCGCGCTCCCCGGCGCGGCGGGCAGCGGCACGCATGTGCCCTTGGTGCCGCCCATTTCCTCGCCAGCGAGATAGGTCGAGGGATCGTTTTCGACCGATGTCGCGCGCGCCGTGGTCGCGAGGATCTCGGAATTGCTGAACGTGGCCCGGCTGTGATCGGCATCGGTGGTGATGCGATATTGCTCGTTGGACGACTTGGCCGCCTGGGCGTCGGACTCAAGCTTACCGGGATCGTCGAAATAGGATCCTTCGGGCAAGCTCGTGCCGGAATAGCCGGGGACCGCGGCGGCTTGCGCATCGCTGGACGGCACCAGCGTGGAATCGTTGCGCTTCTCCGTACCCAGCGCCTTCCCCTCCTGGCGCGCCTCGTCGAGCGTCATCTGGGCAAGCGCGGGCGAACTCGCCATAACGACGCCGAAGAGCGCAGCCAGGACGAGATACGCCCTCATGGATGGGCCTTGCGCATGTTGGCGAGGCCAACCGCTGCGACCCGTGCGCCCGGGCCATTACCGTCCGCGAACTGCTCGAGCGCATATTCGACCGAGACGTTGCCGACGAGCCGATCATAGGGCGGCAGCTTGGTCTGGCAGGAGAAGCCGGCGCAAAGATCGAAGTCCGACGAGACACTGACGTATGTCGGCACTGCCTGGACATCGAAAGCGCGGAACAGCCGCGGATCGATGCCGACATTGGCGAAATCGTCCTGCCGGTCGATGATCTTGCCAAGGCTCGTGGCGAACTCCTTCATCGAATTGTTGGGGAAGCCGCGGAACACGACCACCCCGCCGGCCCTGGCCGTGTCGCCGATCAGCTTCTGCAGCGACTGCGGTGGCATCGACAGGCTCGCGAAGACGATGAACTGGGGCGCCTCGCCCTTCCCTGCCGTCGCGTTCGACGCGGCACCGGCCACGATCTCGTCGAAATCGACGGGGCCTGCCGGTCCCTTGGGCAGATCGCTCTTGGCGACCCGCTGCATGTTCTCCATGCCAGCGTCGCGAACGGTCTGCGCGTCCTCGCGGAAGGCGTCGCCCCTATCCTTCACATGGTTGACGAAAGCCTCGGCATCCGCCTGTAGGTCCGCCGAACGCTGCTTGATCGCCTGGACGTCGATCCCGTCGACGGTCTGCGCGAGCAAGGCCGTCACGCTCGCCAAGCCAAGGATCGCTGCGAAGCCCCAGAGGTATTTGCGCATTGGACGGCCCCCTACAGCACGCAGCAATTGCGTTTGCGCCAGACGAGGTAGCCCATGTCCTCGCCGGCGGCGGGATAGGCGCGACCTGCGTCAGGCGGCATGGTGGATGCCCCGATCGTGGAGCAGGCGAAGCGGCCGCTCACGGTGGGGATCGGATTGACCATCTGGAAGCGGTATTGCTGCTTGCGCATGATCGGCATGAGGTACTTCTTGCAGAGCCCGGCCGAGCCCATCGTCCCCCAGGCAAGAGCTTCGCGGGGCTCTGTTGCAAAAATCGTGAAGCTTGAGCATGCTTGGCGGAGATTGGACGGACGGAACGATGACGGATTTCAAGTGGCGCCATTTCCAGGGTG
>NZ_JACIDT010000017.1 GCF_014196495.1 Sphingobium jiangsuense | reverse complement strand
CGCAAGATCGCCGCTTAATATCAACCCCAGGACGAGGCCCGCACTCCGCTAATTTACGCCGCGAGTTGTGCCAAATGTTCTGACGACGGACAGAATGCACCAATTTGATATACTCTACTGCGGCCATGGCAGCGGATTCTGGGCGGCGACCCTTAGCCCAGGTTTCGTCGATGACTTGGGCGTTTTTCGCTACGTTCAGCGGGTCCGATTTACCGCATGGAACTCGGTTTTCTTGCAGCGCGTAGTAAATTCCCTTCTCGAACAATGTTCGAGGAGATGAAGCATAAAAATCGGTGGTAGGGTCATAGTTCGCATCGAGTTCTTTCCCTACGATTGCTGTGAGGACAATTCCTCTGAAGCCAGCAGCTTTTACCGGAATGAGTTTCTCAAGAATTGATCGCTCTTTACGAAAATCGCTTGCCTTGATAGCCGACCCGGCTTTTGCCGCTTTCAGCCAGTCGTTGACGAGCACTCGCGCTCTTCCATGCCGTGTGCTCGACTCAATCACAGATTTTCCCCTCGTATTCCTTGCTGACGAATCGGTCAGTGCAGTAAGGGTGCCATCATGATGAGGAATGACCGGATAATCCAGAATGGGCCTGCTAGTGACGGGTCAGAGTTGACAACCTCGTGCGGCCATGCTGTGTTCCCTTTATGTTCTAATTCGCCGCATACGGAGTTTGACCCGCGATGAAAGCTGTATCGCTGTTCTCAGGTGCTGGCGGCATGGACGTCGGTTTTCGACGCGCTGGTTTTGAAATCCTCTGGGCGAATGATTTCGATAAGGCCGCAGTTGAAACATACCGACGGAACATCGGCGACCATATCACGCTAGGGGACATCAACGGATACATCCCGGATTTGGCCGAGTTTACCGGCGTGGATTGCCTCTTTGGTGGCCCGCCCTGCCAAGGATTTTCGGTCGCCGGAAAAATGGCTCTCGATGACCCGCGAAGCCAACTGGTTAAATCGTTTCTGCGCGCTGTCGAGGTTGTGAAGCCGCGAGCTTTCGTAATGGAGAACGTGAAGGCGTTGGGCACGCTATCAAAATTCAAGCAGGTGCGAGACGAACTGCGAGCTTACGCTGATCGCCTTGGTTACGACACCGAGCTGGTGATCTTCAACGCCAAGAACTTCGGTGTGCCGCAAGCTCGCGAAAGGGTTTTCTTCGTGGGGTTCCGGGACGTCGCGCGGATTGATTTTGACCGCAGAGCCAAGCGGTTTTTCAAACCCGAGGTGACCACGTTACAGGCGATTAAGCACCTCGGGGGTGAGGGGACGGAGCGCAATCCAAAGACGTGCAATGCCGTGGTAACGATTGCTGAGCGCCCCGTTTTGCGGAAGAGTCCCTACGCTGGGATGATGTTCAACGGCCTTGGCCGTCCTCTGAACCCGAACGCGCCCTGTGCCACGCTCCCGGCTTCGATGGGAGGCAATAAGACGCCGATCATTGATGAACGGCAGTTCTACGGCGATGGAGAGAGTTGGGTCGAGACGTATCACGCACATCTGATGCGTGGCGGTGCGCCATATGGAATGAGAGATACGCCATCTTACATCCGCAGATTGACGCTAGAGGAAGCCCGCATCCTCCACACCTTTCCCGAGGGCTACGATTTCGCTGGTGGAAAGTCCGCAACATATCGGCAGATTGGAAATGCTGTGCCTTGTGACCTCGCGTTCGCAGTAGCACAGACTGCTATCGCGGTGTTGAACGGCGATCAAGTTCACGAGACCGCTACGCCGCAACTGGCGCTGGAACTTGCATCCGCAGGGCGTAGGAAAGCGGCGTGACGCATGACTCGTGACCGCGCGTTTCGCCAGCGCGGTCTTACGAGGTTCTTACGGGCCGCGCACATACGAAAACGGGCAGCCGTGGCTGCCCGTTTTAAGTGTCTGTATTCTCTGTAGTCCATTGGTCGGGACGAGAGGATTCGAACCTCCGACCCCCACACCCCCAGTGTGATGCGCTACCAGGCTGCGCTACGTCCCGACCGAGGCGGCGCGTTTAGGCCGAATGGCGCGAACATGCAAGCCCCGTTTGCGGGTCTTTCGTCGCAAAGATGCTTTTGGCCGGGATTCGCCCGTCCGGCCCGCGCGGTTCGTCTTGCCCGTTGCGCGGGCCATCCTATCTGTGGTAGCCGCGCCCGATCCGGGTGGGGAGTTGGTTTGCGCCAATTCCGCCATCCGTCCTGACTGCATCCCGGTTGATTGGAAAGCTATAGATCATGATTGTCTCGCTTGCCCTGGCACAGGCCACCCCCGCTGTTTCCGGCAGCGCCCCCGGAGGGGCCGCGGCGTTCATGGTCCAGGTTCTGCCGCTGGCCCTGATCTTCCTCGTCTTCTGGTTCCTCATCATCCGCCCGCAAAGCAAGCGGATGAAGGAGCACAAGGCGAAGATCGAGGCGGTGAAGCGCGGCGACCAGGTGGTGACCGGCGGCGGCCTGATCGGCAAGGTGACCAAGGTCGAGGAAGGCGTGGTCGAGGTCGAACTCGCGCCCGGCATGAAGGTCCGCGCGCTGAAATCGACGCTGACCGACATCGTCGACCCGCTCAGCGCCAAGCCGGCGAACGACTGACGCCATGCTCGATTTTCCCCGCTGGAAGATCTGGCTGATCGTCTCCTCGCTGGTCGTCGGCGTGCTGTTGTCGGTGCCGACCTTCTTCCCCGAGCGCATCTACAACCAGCTGCCGTCCTTCCTGCAGGCGAAGGTCAATCTCGGCCTCGACCTTTCGGGGGGCAGCCATATCCTGCTGGAGGCGAACCCCGCCGAGGTGGCGAAGCAGCGCCTCGAAAACATGGAGGAGCAGGTCCGCACCGAGCTGCGCCGGGGCGATCCGAAGATCGCCATCGGGGATATCTCGCGGCGGGACGGCAAGCTGGCCTTCATGGTGCGCGATCCCTCGCAGGTCGATGCCGCGGTGGAGCGCATCCGCCCGCTGACGCAGGGCGCGGGGCTGACCGGTCAGCGCGATTTCAACGTGGAGGTGGTCGACAGCAGCACGATCGTGCTGACTCCGACGCAGGCGGGCATCGACACTGCGGTCAATCAGGCGATGGATGTCGCCAAGGAAGTGATCGACCGCCGCATCAATGAAATGGGCACGCGCGAGCCGACGATCATCCGTCAGGGCTCGAATCGCATCGTCGTGCAGGTGCCGGGCCTTCAGGATCCGGCGGAGCTGAAGAACCTGCTCGGCCAGACGGCGAAGCTGGAATTCAAGCTGGTCGACATCAGCGCCAATCCGGCCGAAGTCGCCCAGGGCCGCGCGCCCGTGGGCAGCGAAATCCTGCCCTATCCCGACAATCCGTCCGGCGTGCCGGTGATCGCGGTCAAGCGGCAGGTGATGGTTTCCGGCGAGGAACTGATCGACGCGCAGCAGGGCTTCGACCAGCAGAACAACCAGCCGGTCGTCAACATCCGTTTCAACGGCGCGGGCGGGCGCAAATTCGGCCGCGTCACCAGCGAGAATGTGAACCGGCCCTTCGCGATCATCCTCGACGGCAAGGTGCTGTCGGCGCCCAATATCAATGAGCCGATCCTTGGCGGTTCGGCGCAGATTTCCGGCAATTTCACGGTCAAGACGGCCGACCAGCTGGCGATCGCGCTGCGCTCGGGCAAGCTGCCGGTCGCGCTGACGGTGGTGGAGGAGCGGACCGTCGGGCCCGACCTCGGCGCCGATTCGATCCGCAGCGGCATCATCGCCTCGGCCATCGCGACCGCCGCCGTGCTGACCTTCATGTTCCTCAGCTATGGGCGGTTCGGCCTCTATGCCAATCTGGCGGTGGTCATCAACATCTTCGTCATCCTCGGCGTGATGGCGCTGATGAACGCGACGCTGACCCTGCCCGGCATCGCGGGCTTCGTGCTGACCATCGGCACGGCGGTGGACGCGAACGTCCTCGTCAACGAGCGGATCAGGGAAGAGCGGCGGCGCGGCCGCAGCGTTCTCCAGTCCATCGAGTTCGGCTATAAGGAGGCGAGCCGCACCATCTTCGAGGCGAACGTGACGCACGCCATCGCCGGCGGCATCATGTTCATGCTGGGCTCCGGGCCGGTCAAGGGGTTCGCGGTGGTGCTGCTGATCGGTATCGCGACCTCGGTCTATACGGCGGTCGTCTTTACCCGAATGTTGGTCAGCCTGTGGGTGCGGCGGCATCGCCCGACCGAAATCCACATCTGATGCCCGGAAAGGAATAAGGCGTGCGCCTTCTCAAGCTGGTTCCCGACAACACCAATATCGGCTTCGTCGCGATGCGGAAATGGGCGTTCGCCCTGACCGCGCTGCTGACGCTGGCCGCGGTCGCCGCCGTCGGCGTGCGCGGCCTTCACATGGGCGTCGATTTCGTCGGCGGGCTGATGATCGAGGCGAGGTTCACCGAAAAGCCGTCGATGGACAAGCTGCGCGGGGATATCGATTCGCTGGGGGTCGGCAACGGCACGCTCCAGCAGTTCGGCGATCCCAACACCGTCTCCATCCGCCTGCCGCTGCCTGAAGAAGGGGGCGAGGGCGCCTCCAACGCGGTGGTCGCCAAGGTGAAGGCGGAGCTGACCAAATCCTACCCCGGCGTGATATTCACCCGCTACGACACGGTTTCGGGCAAGGTCTCGGGCGAGCTGGTGCAGAAGGGCGTGCTCGCCGTCATGCTGGCGGTGATCGGCATCGCGATCTTCAGCTGGTTCCGCTACGAATGGCAATTCGGCGTGTCGACCTTCGTCGCGATCATGCATGACGTGCTGATGACGCTGGGCTTTTTCGCGATCACCCAGCTGGAGTTCGACCTCAACATCATCGCGGCGGTGCTGACGATCGTCGGCTATTCGATCAACGACAAGATGGTGATCGACGACCGCATCCGCGAGAATATGCGCAAATATCGCAAGATGGACATGAAGGCGCTGATCGACCTGTCGGTCAACGAAACCCTGCCGCGCACCGTGATGACTTCGGTCACGGTAATGCTGGCGTTGGGCGCGCTGCTGATCTTCGGCGGCCATGTGCTGCGCGGCTTTACCGCAGCGATGATGCTGGGCATCGTCGTCGGCACCTATTCGTCTGTCTATGTGTCCTCCTCGCTGCTTATCTCGCTCGGCCTCACGCCCGAATCGGCGATGCGCAAGTCGAAGGTCGCGGATGTCGCCAAGGGGGCGGAGCGCATCGGCTCCAACGAGGGCTGAACGAAGGCGGGTGCCCGTTGGACAAGGAACAAACAGAAGGCCGGGCATCATGTTTGGCCTTTTTGCTTTGGCAGTGACGTCCTTTGCGGACGCGCCTGCCTGCTGATGACGGGTTTCGGTCATTTCCCGCCCTCCCTGTCACGTCATGCCAGCGCAGGCTGGCATCTCGTGATACGGCGCGCAGCATGGCCTGCGACCCCAGCGTTGACCTTCGGTCGCCCTCCGGGTCGCTGGGGTGACGGTAAAGGCGGAGGTCCGCTGACCACCCCACAACAGCCATCCGCAAGCGCTTTGCAAGCTCCATAACGGCCCTCTGCTTCTCGGACGAAGGGCCGCAGCGAAAGCCAGCCCAAGGGCTCTCTCAGCCGGACTTGCCGCTGATATCCCGCAAATGCTCCAGCAGCGCGTCGCCATTGGCGCTCCAGGTGAAACGCATCGCCGTCGCCCGGATCGCGTCGCGGTCGGGCTGGCGGGTGAGCATCTGGGACAGCGCCTCGGCAAAGGCGTCGCCAGTGCGTTCGACCAGCCGGCCCGCCTCCGGCTCCTTCAGCAATTCGCGCGCGCCGCCGACATCGGTGATCGCGACCGGCGTGCCGCAGGCCATCGCCTCCAGCCAGGCATTGGCCAGCCCCTCCGATGCGGAAGGCAGCGCCATCACATCGGCGGCATTGTAGAGGGCGGGGAGTTGCTCATGCGGCACCGCGTCCAGAAAGCCGACCCGCTCGCCGACCCCCAGCTCGTCCGCCAGCTGCTCATAGGCGGAGCGGCTCGGCCCATGCCCCGCCAGCAGCAGCGTGACGCCGGGCAGCTTCGCCAGCGCGCGGATGAGGATATCCTGCCCCTTGCGCGGGATGAGCGCGCCCACGGCCAGCAGCACGGGCCCGCGGACGCCGAACCGCGCCTTGGCGGCCTCCCTGTCCTGAGGGGAGAAGCGGTCGAGATCGACGCCGGTATAATGGACGCGGATCTTGCCCTCTTCCATCCCCAGCGCCACCATCGATCGTTTCATCGCCTCCGACACGGCGAGCAGGCCCGACGCGTCGAGGCCGGCCGCCAGAACCGCCTTGCGCGTCGCCGGGTTGCGGCCCCAATAATGGATATCCGCGCCGCGCGCCTTCACCGAATAGGGAATGCCGAGCTTCTTCGACAGGCGGCGGGCGACCGGCCCGTCGGGGTAGAAGAAGCTCGCGTCGATCACGTCGAACGGCTTTTCGGCATGCAGGCGGCGGACCAGCGGCAGGATCGCGCGGGTCATGTTCGCGACATGCAGCGCGCCGCCGATCTTCGGCAGCACCGGGAAGCGGGGGCGATAGACGGTCAGGTCGCGCCATTGCTCGCGAAAGGGCAGGTTGAGCAGCGGCGCATAATGCTTCGCGCGGGACAGCGGCCAGGGGGCGATGCCCAGCGGCGCGACGACCGTCACCTCCACCCCGTCCCGATGCGCCAGCTCCCGCGTCTGCCGTTCGACGAATATGCCGAAATTGGGCCGGGTCATGTCCGGAAACAGGGTCGAAAGGGTGAGTACGCGCAGGCTCATTCCCTCTCCCTTATCATGGAATGCTTAATTTTCGCATGACCATGGCGGCGTTTCGTCGGCAAGGTCCGGCATCACAGCGCACGGATGAGGCGGGTCGCGACCGCCGCCCAGGGCGGGTCGCTCAATATCTGCTGCCGCGCGCCGGGGGTCAGCGGCAATATCTGCACCCGGTCGCCGTCGCGCCCGATCAGCCGCCCGAACAGAAATCGGCCGCTGGGGCGGGGGAAGAGCACGTCGCGGTTGAGCGCGCTCGCGAAATCGGAGGGCGCGATGCGGGTGCACCAGACCTCGTCGCCCATGCGATAGTCGCCGATGCTGGAGGTGATGCGCAGCCCCACCATGTCGCCCTCGATCAGCGGCGCGACGAAATAGGAGGACCGGCCCGGCGCATAGGCCCCTTCCGCGCCCAGATAGGCGGCGACCTCGATCCTTTCCTTGCCCGGCAGGTCGACCAGATCGGCGGCGTTGACGCCCAGCGCCGCCGCGATGCGGTTGAGCCAGTTGACCGAGACGGTCCGGGTGCCGGTTTCAAGCCGCCCGATCGTCTGCGCGGTGGTCGGGGGATCGCACCGCTTCGCGACATCGTCGAGCGTCAGCCCCTTCGCGCGCCGGACCTCGCGGATGCGGGTTATCATTCCTTGCCCTCATTGTAACCTATATGGTTTTCTTCTTTCCTACAGCGCGACGGCAATGGCAAGGGGGTGCCCCCGAAAATACAGGAAAATGATGCACATGCACAAGGACGCTCAGCACAGCCTCGTTTCATCCCGGTCCGGCGCCGATGGCAAGGGCCGCTATGTCGTTCAGGAAATCGAGGATCCGGCGGGGGTGAAGCAGCGGTTGCAGATCCATATCGGGGAATCGCCGCTCTCCTGGCTGCGGGCGCGCGGAATCCTCTCGGACAGGCTGTACCGCGCCGGGGACCGGCTGCGGGAGGATTGGGAGCTGGCGGGCCTCGGCCCACGGGTGACGATGGCATGGGATGCGGTGCCCGGCGGCGGGCGGAACCGGCGCGCCGCTCCGGCGGGCGTCGATCCGCAGGGCTGGCGCCTTTCGGCGCGGCAGCGATTCGATGGTGCGCTGCGGCACAGCGGGCCGGGGCTGTCGGACATTTTGTGGCGCGTGGTCTGCGCGGGCGAGGGGCTGGGCGCGGCGGAAAAGGCGCTGGGCTGGCCGTCGCGCGCGGGCAAGCTGGTGCTGGGCTTCGCGCTGGAACGGGTGGCGGATTTCTACAAGATCGCCTGAAGGGGCGTCATGCATCGGTATCGATGGCGCGGTGCAAGCCTTCGGCGATCCCGGCCTGCGTCGGGATGACGGAAAATATCAGGCTATCCCTTCAGCGCCTCCGCCATTTCCGCAAGCTCCAGCCAGCGCTCCTCGGCCGCGTCCTTTTCCGCGCGCGCCTGCTCGATCGTCTTCATCAGCGCATCGAAGCGGGCAGGGTTCTTCGCATAGAGATCCGGGTCCGCCAGCGCGGCCTCGTCGCGGGCGATGGCGGCTTCCAGCTCCTCGATCCGTTTGGGCAGCAGCTCATAATCGCGCTGGTCCTTGTAGCTGAGCTTGGTCTGCTGCCGGGGTGGAGGCGGCGAGGCGGGTGTCGCCGATACCTTGGCGGCGGCAGGGCGGTTGACGCCCGCCCGCTGCGCGCGCTGCCGCTCCCAATCCTCATAGCCACCCGCGACCACGTCCACCGTGCCGGAACCGTCGAGGCCCAGGGTGATCGTCACCGTGCGGTCGAGGAAATCGCGGTCGTGGCTGACGATCAGCACCGTCCCGGCATAATCGGCGATCACCTCCTGCAACAGGTCCAGCGTTTCGAGGTCGAGGTCGTTGGTCGGCTCGTCCAGCACCAGCAGGTTGGATTCCCGCGCGAATTCGCGGGCGAGCAGCAGGCGCGAGCGCTCGCCGCCCGACAGCGTGCCGACCTTCGCGTCGACCAGCGACGGGTCGAACAGGAAGTCTTTCAGATAGCCCTGCACATGCTTCTTGACGCCGCGCACCTCGATCCAGTCGCCGCCCTCGGCCAGCACGTCGCGCACGCGCTTTTCCGGCGCCATCAGTCTGCGCTGCTGGTCGATGACGATGCCGTCGAGCGTCTTCGCGCGGGTGATCTTGCCCTCGTCCGGCTCGATCTCGCCGGTCAGCAGGCGCAGCAGCGTCGTCTTGCCCGCGCCGTTGCCGCCGACCACGCCGATGCGGTCGCCGCGCTGGATGCGCAGCGAGAAGTCGCGGATCACCGCCCGCTCACCGAAGCGCTTGGTCACATGCTCCGCGACGATCACACTCTTGGTCTTGCTGTCGTCATTGACGACGGCGAGCTTCGCCGTGCCCTGCGGCCCGATCATCGCCGCACGGGTGGCGCGCATCTCGTGCAGCTTGGCGAGCCGGCCCTGATTGCGTTTGCGCCGGGCAGTGACGCCGCGTTCAAGCCAATGCGCCTCGATCTTCAGCTTCGCGTCGAGCTTGTCGGCGGCGCGGGCTTCCTCGGCATAGATCTTCTCCATCCACGCCTCGAACCCGCCGAAGCCGATCTCGTTGCGGCGCAGGCTGCCCCGGTCCAGCCACAGCGTCTGGCGCGTCAACCGGGTGAGGAAGGTGCGGTCGTGGCTGATCGCTATGAACGCGCCGTTATAGCGCGCCAGCCAGCTTTCCAGCCAGTCGATCGCGGCGATATCCAGATGGTTGGTCGGCTCGTCGAGCAGCAGCAGGTCGGGGTCGCTGGCAAGGGCGCGGGCGATGGCGGCGCGGCGGCGTTCCCCGCCGCTCGCGGTCGCGGCCTCGCGCGAGAGGTCGATGCCGATCTGGTCGGCGATCGCCTCCACCTCATGCGCCACGGGGGCGTCGGCGCCGGAAAGCGCGAAATCCCGCAATGTGGCGAAGCCCTCGACCTTCGGGTCCTGCTCCAGCATCACGACCTTCGTGCCCGGCACGATGGAACGCTTGCCGCGATCGGCCTCTATCTCGCCGCCGATCAGGCGCAGCAGCGTGGTCTTGCCCGCGCCGTTGCGGCCGATCAGCGCCAGCCGGTCGCGCTCGCCGATATGGATGTCGAGATTCTGGAACAGCCAGCCAGCGCCCTGCTGAAGGCCGAGATTTTCGTAGGAGAGGATCGGTGCCGCCATGATGGGGATGCAGCTAGGGACTAATGGCAGGTCCGGCAAGCCTTTCCCGATCATGACGGGGCCATTCACCGCTTGTTCAATGGCGGCAAGCTATGCCATGAGCATGAAGATGATGACGCGTATTGCCCTGGCTGGTGCCATCGGCCTGTTGATGACGGGGGGCGTTGCCCTGTCGGATGCGTCCGCGCGCGATCGGAACCAGGACAGGCCGGACGGGCGTTCCGGCACCGGCGGCGAGCAGGATGCCGCCCGCCGCGCCATGCTGGACGGGCGGGTCATGCCCTTTTCCGTCATCAAGCGCCGCACCGAGCGGGAAATGGGCGACGCGACCTATCTCGGGTCCGAATTCCACAAGCAATCGAATCGCTACCGGCTGAAATATGTGCGCGATGGACGGGTCGTCTGGGTCGATGTCGATGGACGGACCGGCGATATAGCGGGCTGGGCGCATTAATTAGAGGGATATCATGCGACTGTTGATTGTCGAGGACGAACCCAATCTGGGCAAGCAGCTGAAGGCCACGCTGGAAGGGGCGGGCTATGCCGTCGATCTGGCGACCGATGGCGAGGATGGGCATTTTCTCGGCGCGACGGAAAGCTATGACGCGGTGGTACTCGACCTCGGCCTGCCGGAGGTGGACGGGCTGACGGTGCTCGACCGCTGGCGCAAGGACGGCAAGGCCTTCCCCGTGCTGGTGCTGACCGCGCGGGACAGCTGGTCGGACAAGGTGGCCGGGCTGGACGCGGGCGCCGACGATTATCTCGCCAAGCCGTTCCAGAGCGAGGAACTGATTGCCCGGCTGCGCGCGCTGATCCGCCGCGCATCGGGCAATGCGTCGAGCGAGTTGATCGCGGGCGACGTGCGGCTCGACACCCGGTCGGGCAAGGTCACGCTGAAGGGCGAGCCGGTGAAGCTGACCGCGCAGGAATATAAGCTGCTGTCCTATCTCCTCCACCACAAGGGCAAGGTGGTCAGCCGCACCGAATTGATCGAGCATATCTACGATCAGGATTTCGACCGCGATTCCAACACGATCGAGGTATTCGTGACGCGCATCCGCAAGAAGCTCGGTCCCGACGTGATCACGACGATCCGCGGCCTTGGCTATAGCCTCGAAGAGCCGGTGGCGTCATAATCCCTCCGTTGTGAGCGAGAGCGCCAGCCATCAAGTCGGCGGTCCTCCGGCCGGCCCGCCGCCGGTCCGTTCGACCGGGTCGATCAGCCGCCGGATGATCGGCGTGGCGGCGCTGTGGATCACCATATTGCTGCTGGGCGGCGGGCTGGCGCTCGACCGCGTGTTGCAGGATGCGATCACCCGCAATTTCGACGAGGGCATGGCCTATGTGCTGACGGCGATGATCGCCTCGGCCGAGATCGGTCCGGACGGCGAGGTGTTCTTCAACCGCCCGCTGGCCGACCAGCGCTTCCTCGAACCCAATAGCGGCCTCTATTACCAGATCAGCAGCGCCCATCATGAGGATTGGCGCTCCCGCTCGCTGTGGGACCGGGCGCTGAGGCTGGACGTGGAGCGGCCCGGCAGCGACCTGCGCGTCTACAACAGCGACCAGTTTCCCGACGAGAGCCTGCGCGTGATGGAGCGCAGCGTGGTGTTGCCCGGATCGGACGAGCGCTGGACCTTCGCCGTGGCGCAGGCGCGATCCGGGCTGGACGAGCAGATCAGGACGCTGCGGGTGACGCTGATCCGCAGCTTCCTGTTGCTGGGGCTGGGCCTGCTGATGCTGGTCATCATCCAGACGCTCTACGGGCTGCGTCCGTTGCGGGCGGTGCGGCGGGAGATCGTGCGCATGCGCACCGGCGACAAGAGCCGCGTCACCGAACCGATGCCCGCCGAGGTGCTGCCGATGGTGGAGGAGCTGAACGCGCTGCTTGCCCATAATGAGCGGCAGGCGGAGGAGGCGCGCGCCCATGCGGGCAACCTCGCCCATGCGCTCAAGACGCCGATGACGGTCATCATGAACGCGGCGACGGCCAATGCGCCCGACCTCAACGAAACGGTGATGCGCGAGGCGGTGACGATGCGGCGGCAGGTCGACCACCACCTCGCCCGCGCCCGCGCGGTCGGGCGGCGCGGCATGGCGCAGAGCAGGGCGAATGTCTGGGCGAGCCTTCAGGCGGTGGAACGCGCCGTCGCCCGCCTCTACCCGGAGGTGCGCATCGACATGGACGGCGACGAGAAGGCCGATGTGCGGGTGGAGCGGCAGGATCTGGACGAATTGCTCGGCAATCTGGTCGAAAACGCCGCCAAATATGGCGGCGGCAGCGTGTTCGCGACGGTCGGCGCCCACGCGGAGGAAGGCGTGGTGACGATCGACGTGGAGGATGACGGCGCGGGCATCCCTGTCGGCGAGCGGGATCGCATCTTCGATCGCGGCGCGCGACTCGACACCAGCAAGCCGGGGACGGGGCTGGGCCTCGCCATCGTGCGCGATGTTGCGGAAATCTACGGCGGATCGGTCGAACTGACCGAGAGCGAGGACATGGGCGGCCTGCTCGTCCGGCTGCGCCTGCCCGCTGCGAATTAGAAAGCGGTTATGTCCTTTGCGAACAGGTTCGGAGGGCGACCGCTTTGGCTTGATAGGTGACTTAGGAAAACCGTTCGGGCTGAGCTTGTCGAAGCCCTGTCCTTCTTTTTGCCCCAAGAGAAAGACAGCCGTTGGGCTCCGCCCGCCCTTCGGGTCGACAAGCTCAGGGCGAACGGGAGGAAACGTTGCCTAATCACCGCAGAACGCTATCCTTCAGCCCTCGCTGAACTGCTTGTGATGGTGGATCACCTCGTCGATGACGAAGCGCAGGAATTTTTCAGCGAACACCGGGTCGAGCTGTGCTGCGCTCGCCAGTTCGCGCAGGCGGGCGATCTGTCGCTCTTCCCGGTCGGGATCGGCGGGAGGCAGCGCATGCTCGGCCTTGAACCGGCCCACCGCCTGCGTGATCTTGAACCGTTCCGCCAGCATGTGAATCAGCGCGGCATCGATATTGTCGATGCTCTGTCGATAGCGTTTCAGCTGTTCGAGCGACTCGTCCAAGATAATGACCTCCGTTTCTGGCGGCTTTTTTGCCGCTCATTCCGGCGAACGCAAGCTATTCCGCTTGCCTTTGCCGTGGGGTGTCTTAAATCGGCCGCGTCATGACTGCTTCCACTCATCGCCTCGGCCGGGACACTTCCCCCTCGCTCGACCCCATGATCGCCCTCGTCGCGCAGGACATGGATTGCGTCAACGCGGTCATATTGGACAGGATGCAGTCGCGTATCCCGCTGATCCCAGAACTGGCCGGGCATCTGATCGCGGGCGGGGGCAAGCGGATGCGGCCGATGCTGACGCTGGCCTGCGCGCGCCTGCTGGATTATGCGGGCACCGGCCACCACAAGCTGGCCGCCGCCGTCGAATTCATCCACACCGCCACGCTGCTGCACGACGATGTCGTCGATCATTCGGGCATGCGGCGCGGGCGCAAGACGGCCAATATCATCTGGGGCAACAGCGCCAGCGTGCTGGTCGGCGATTTCCTGTTCAGCCGCTCGTTCGAGCTGATGGTGGAGGCAGGCTCGCTCAAGGCGCTGCAGATCCTCTCCCACGCCTCGGCGGTGATCGCGGAAGGGGAGGTGAACCAGCTCACCGCCCAGCGCCGCATCGATACCGACGAGAGCCAGTATCTGGAGATCATCGACGCCAAGACCGCGGCGCTCTTCGCCGCCGCCTGCCGCATCGCCGCCGTGGTGGCGGAGCGGGACGAGGCGGAGGAACTGGCGCTCGACAGCTACGGCCGCAATCTCGGCATCGCCTTCCAGCTGGTCGACGATGCGATCGACTATGCGTCCGACGGCGCGACCATGGGCAAGGATGTGGGCGACGATTTCCGCGACGGCAAGGTGACGCTGCCCGTCATCCTCGCCTATGCGCGCGGCGATGAGGAGGATCGCGCCTTCTGGAAGGCCGCGATCGCCGGGCATCGCACCTCGGATGAGGACCTCGCCCATGCGACCGCGCTGATGGAAAAGGCGGGCGCCATCGCCGACACGCTGGCCCGCGCGCGCCATTACGGACAGCTGGCGATCGAGGCGCTGGAGCCCTTTGACGGCCGGCCGGCCCGCGATGCGCTGGCGGAGGCCGTCGAGTTCGCGATTGCCCGCGCCTATTGACGGGCGTCCGGCGGCGATGGAACTGACGGCGGAGATACTCCTGTTTCTGGCCGGGGCGGGGTTCATCGCCGGGATCATCGATGCGATGGCGGGCGGCGGCGGCATGATAACCCTGCCCGCGCTGCTGGCCTCCGGCTTTCCGCCGCTGGCGGCAGTCGGCACCAACAAGCTGCAATCGACCATCGGCACCGGCGGCGCGGCCTATGCGTTCGCGCGGGGCGGGCATATGGACATGCGGCGATACTGGCCGCCGGTGGCCGCCGCCTTTGCCGGATCGGCGCTCGGCGCCATCGCCGTGCAGCGGGTCAGCCCGGCCTTCCTCGCCGCGCTCATCCCGATATTGCTGGTGGCGATCTCGCTCTATTTCCTGCTCTCGCCCCCGGCGAGCGAGGCGGACAGGCACAGCCGCCTTGGGATTTTCGGCCTCAGCCTGCTGATCGGGGCGGTGGGCTTTTACGACGGGTTTTTCGGGCCGGGCACCGGGACCTTCTACACGACGATCTTCCTGACGCTGGGCGGCCTCGGCCTGCTGCGCGCGACGGCGCAGACCAAGGCCGCCAATTTCGCCAGCAATGTGAGCGGGCTGGCGGTGATGATAGGGGGCGGCCATGTCGTCTGGATCGCCGGTCTGGTGATGGCGGCCGCGAACTTCATCGGCGCGCAGATCGGCTCCCACCTCGCCATGCGCTTCGGCGGGCGCCTGATCCGCCCGCTGCTGATCCTCATGTCGCTGGCGCTGACGGCCAAGATGGTGATGGACCCGAAAAATCCGATCCATCTCTATCTGTTCGGTGCATGATCGGGCCATGTCCGACCTGCCGATCCATGCCGTATTGCCCCACCTGCTCTCCGCGCTGCGGAAAGGCGGCAATGCGGTGCTGGTCGCGCCGCCGGGCGCGGGCAAGACCACGGCGGTGGCGCCCGCGCTGTTGGCCGAGCCATGGTGCGACGGGCAGATATTGCTGCTCTCGCCCCGCCGCCTTGCCGCCCGCGCGGCGGCGGAGCGGATCGCGGAGTTGCTCGGCAAACCGGTGGGCGATCTTGCCGGTTATGCGACCCGCATGGACAGCCGCCAGTCCGCCGCGACGCGCATCCTCGTGCTGACCGAGGGGATATTCCGCAACCGGATCCAGGACGACCCGGAGCTTTCCGGCGTCTCCGCCTTGCTGTTCGACGAGGTGCACGAGCGCAGCCTCGACAGCGATTTCGGCCTCGCGCTGGCGCTCGACGTGCAGGGCGGGCTGCGGCCGGACCTGCGCCTTGTCGCCATGTCGGCGACGCTCGACGGCGCGCGCTTCTCGGCGCTGATGGGCGATTGTCCGGTGGTGGAGAGCGAGGGGCGGTCCCATCCGCTCGACCTGCGCCATATCGGCCGCCGCGCCGAACTGCGGATCGAGGACGACATGGCCGCCGCCATCCGCCGCGCGCTGGCCGAGGAGGCGGAAGGCGACGTGCTGGCCTTCCTGCCCGGCGTCGCGGAGATAGAGCGCACCGCGGAGCGGCTCGCCGACCTGCCGGGGGATATCGTCGTCCACCGGCTCCACGGCTCGCTGGAGCCCAGGGAGCAGCGCGCGGCGATCCTTCGCGACAGGGAAGGGCGGCGGAAGGTGATCCTCGCCACCACTATCGCGGAAACCAGTCTTACCATCGACGGCGTGCGCATCGTCGTGGACAGCGGCCTGAACCGCCGGGCGCGCTATGACCGGGCGGCGGGCATCACCCGGCTCGTCACCGAAAAGGCCAGCCAGGCGGCGGCCACCCAGCGCGCGGGCCGCGCCGCCCGCCAGCGGCCCGGTGTCGCCTATCGGCTGTGGGAGGCCGCCGCCACGCAGGGCCTGCCGCCCTATGATCCGCCACAGATACTGGAAAGCGACCTCTCCTCGCTGCTGCTCGAATGCGGGATATGGGGCGTCGCCGATCCGGCGCGGCTGAGCTGGCTCGATCCGCCGCCCGCCGCCGCGCTGGCCGAGGCGCGCGGGCGCTTGCAGGCGCTGGGCGCGCTCGATGCGGACGGATCGGTCAACGCCCATGGCCGCGCGGTCGCCCGCCTACCGCTGGAGCCGCGTATCGCGCATATGCTGATCGCCGCGAAGGATATGGGGCTGGCCGATCAGGCCGCGCGCATCGCGGTGCTGCTGGGCGAGCGGGGACTGGGCGGCATCTCGGTCGATCTGGAGGATCGCCTGCGCCGCTGGCGGCAGGAAAAGGGCGCGCGCGCCGCTGCCGGGCAGAAGCTCGCCCGGCGCTGGGCGGTGATGGTGGGTGGGCGCGATGCCGACGCGTTGCTGCCCGATCATGCCGCCGGGCGCTGTCTGGCGCTGGCTTTCCCGGACCGGGTGGCGAAGCGCCGCTCCGGCGACGGCGCGGACTGGATCAGCGCGGGCGGGCGGGGCTTCCGGCTCGATCCGCTGTCCCCGCTGGCGCGGGAAGAATGGCTGGCGGTGGGCGAGGTGCAGGGCAGCGCATCGGGCGCGCGCATCCTCTCGGCGGCGGCGCTCGATGCCGGAGCGGTGGCGGAGCTGTTCGCTGACCGCATCACCATCGAGCGCACCGTGCGCTTCCGCGCCGAAAATGGCGGCGTGGAGGCGCTGCGCCAGCAGCGTCTGGGCGCGATCGTCCTGAGCAGCGGCGGCGACGATGCTCCCGATCCGGCGATGGTGGCCGCCGCGCTGCTGAGCGGGGTGCGGCAGCATGGGCTGGACCGGCTTCCCTGGTCGAAACATGCGCTGTCGCTGCGCCGCCGGGCGGGCTTCGCGCAGGTGGAGGCACTGTCCGACGCCGCGCTGCTGGCGGAGCTGGACGACTGGCTGCCCCCGCTGCTGGAGGGCAGGCGGCGGCTATCCGATGTCGATCCGCAGGGGCTGACGGCGGTGCTCGACCTGCGGCTGGGCTGGGAGGGGCGCAAGACGCTGGACCGCCTCGCGCCGGAGCATTTCACCACGCCGATGGGCACGCAGGCGGCGATCGATTATGAGGCGCCCGGCGGCCCGGAGGTCGAGATCCGCGTGCAGGCGCTGTTCGGGCTGAAGGAGCATCCCTGCATCGGCCCGGACCGCCTGCCGCTGCGCCTCAGCCTGACGTCGCCGGCGAGGCGGCCGATCCAGACCACGGCGGACCTGCCCGGTTTCTGGACGGGCAGCTGGGCCGATGTCGCCAAGGAAATGCGCGGACGCTACCCCCGGCATCCCTGGCCCGACAATCCGGCCGACGCCGCCGCGACGCTGCGCACCAAGCGGGCGTCCTCCGGCGCAAAATCTTGATGCGGCAATCTTGACGCAAGGCCGCAAAGTGGCGCAAGGGGATCGGCGGTTGCAACAAAGGAGCCGTGCGTGACCGCGCATATCTATCAGACGCCGAAAAATGCGATGCAGTCCGGCAAGGCCGGGACCGGAACCTGGGTTCTGGAGCATGAACCGGCCGAGGCGAAGCGGCCCGACCCGCTGACAGGCTGGGCGGGGTCCGGCGACATGCGCCAGCAATTGCGGCTGACCTTCCCCTCGCTGGAGGCGGCGATGGCCTATGCGGACAGCATCGGGCTGGACTATCATGTGACCATGCCCCCGCCCAAGCGCCTGAAGATTCAGGCTTATGCGGATAATTTCCGCTAACTGTCCGTTTCTGCCAATTCCGTCATGCCAGCCTGCGTTGGGGTGACGCATTGGGGCGCATCAAACCCCCATCATGCCCGCCCCCAGCGCTATCAGCAGCTTCACGTCGATCGCCATGCCCTCGGCGCGTCGTTCCGCGACATAATCGGCGATCCGCGCCACCGGCACGCGGTGGACGATGATATCCTCGCCCTCCACCCCGCCGCCGTCATGCACGCGGACCAGGCCCTGTGCGCGGAACAGCCAGAAGCTTTCCGACACCATGCCGGGCGAGCTGTAGAAATCGCCCAGCTCCACCATCGAGCGCGCGCGATAGCCGGTTTCCTCCTCCAGCTCGCGCAGCGCCGCCTCGGCCGCCGGTTCCCCGGCGGGGCTGTCGTCGTCGCCCACCAGCCCGGCGGGCAGCTCCAGGGATCGCTTGCCCAGCGGTATGCGATATTGCTCGACCAGGATGATGCAGGGGCCGTCCTCTCCTTCCTCGTCGATCGCGAGGATCACGGCGGCGCGGATGCCCCGGCTGCGCGAGACATATTCCCACGTTCCCTGCTGGCGCACGGTGATATATTTGCCCTGCCATTTGATTTCGGGCGCGGCTTGGCTGTCGGTCATCGGTGGCTCACAATTCGATCAGGCGGTCGGGCAATTCGTTGGGATTGCTGTCGCTATGGGGCAGATATTCGGCGAGGATCTCCCCGATCCGGCCGATCGCCTCGACCATGCCGGTGCCGGGGTCGCCCCGCCGCGCATGGTCGAGCAGCGCCGCCATCGCGTCGCCCCAGCGCTCCGGCGCGACGAGGCGGCTGATGCTCTCGTCGGCGACGATCTCCGCGCGGTGCTCGGCGAGGGAGAGATAGATGAGGATCGCGGTCCTGCCCCGCGTGCGCCCCTCGGCGCAGGCGCGGAAGATCGTCACCGCCTGCCTGCGCACCCGCCGCGTCCGCGTGGCGCCGGGCGTCAGCGCGATGCGCAGCGGCATCCACGCCAGCGCATAGCGGACGGCGAGGAACATGATGATCTGCGCCGCCAGCAGCAGCGCGAGCTGCACCGCTACCGGCAGGCTATGGTCCCACCCGCCCAGCAGCGCGGTCGCGCAGTCGGAAAAGCGCAGCGGGAACGCCGCCACCAGCGCCAGCAGGCACAGCATCGCGGCGATCGCATAATGCAGGCCGACATCATGATAGGCGTCCGACCGGGGCGCGACGACGATGACGATCTCCGCGTCGCTGGTGCGCTCTGCGGCGTGGATCGCCTGGGTGATGCGATCATGGTCGGCCTTGCTGATCCGTATCCGCGTCATGCCTACCAGCCCCCCGATGCGCCGCCGCCGCCGAAACCGCCCCCGCCGCCGGAAAAGCCGCCTCCGCCCGACCATCCGCCGCCGCCGGATCCCCTGCCGCCCCAGCCGCCGCCAAGACCCGGCCCCCAGAGGATGACCGGCGCGATGCCCCGGCGATAGGCGCGCCCGCCGCGCCGCCCGAGGAACATCGGCAGCACGAAGAACAGCAGGATGAAGAAGATGATGAAGAGCATCTCGCCGCCGCCGGACGATTTCTCCTCCCGCTGCGCCTGCTCGGCGGCCTTGCGCGCCTCATCGGGCGGCAGCAGGAGCAGGCGGACGATCGCGTCCACCCCGGCCTCTATCCCGCCGGGAAAGTCGTTGTCGCGGAAACGGGGGACGATGCTGTTGCGGATGATGCGCGCGGACAGCGCGTCGGTCAGCACGCCTTCGAGGCCATAGCCGACCTCTATCCTGACCTTGCGCTCCTTCGGCGCGACGATCAGCAGCGCGCCGTCGTCCCGCTCCTTGTCGCCAATGCCCCAATGATCGCCGAGCCGGAAGCCGTAATCGGCGATGTCATAGCCCCCCAGATCGGGAATGGTGGCGACCACCAGCTGCCGCCGGCTCTGCTTTTCCAGTTCGGCCAGCTTCGCGTCGATCGCGCTTTCCTGCGCCGGAGTGAGCAGGTCGGCGGCATCGACCACCCGGCCCGTCAGCGCGGGAAAGCTCTGCGCGTGCAGCGCCGCCGGTGCGGCGAAAAGGCACGCCAGCGCCAGCAGCGCCATCCACAGCGCGCGCGGGGCGGAAGAGCGTCGGGCCGTCATGGCGAGGGGTGCCGCATCCAGCCCGTCACCCGCCGAAATCGACCTTCGGGGCTTCCTGCGCATTGGTCGCGGTCGCCTTGTAGGGCGTCATCGGCTTGGCCCCGCGCACCGTGGCGCCGATCATCGAGGGGAAGGTGCGGACCAGCGTGTTATAGCTCTGCACCGCCTCATTATATTTGATGATCGCGGTGGAGATGCGGTTTTCCGTCCCTTCCAGCTGCGATTGCAGGTCGAGGAAATTCTGGTTGGCCTTGAGGTCGGGATAGGCCTCGACCGTCGCGAGCAGGCGGCCGAGCGACTGGCTGAGCGCGCCCTGCGCCTGCGCGAACTGGGCGACCTTGGCCGGGTCGCCGAGGTCGTCGGCGCTGACCTGCACCGATGTCGCCCGCGCGCGGGCCTCCGTCACCTGCGTCAGCGTTTCCTGCTCGTGCCGGGCCGCGCCCTTGACGGTCGCCACCAGATTGCCGACCAGATCCGCCCGGCGCTGATATTGCGCCTCCACATCGGCCCAGCGCGCCTTGGCGGCCTCCTCGGCGGTGGGGACGCTGTTGATGCCGCAGGCCGACAAGGCGAAAACGCACAAGGCCGCCAGCAGCAAGCGAAGGGAAGGGCGGGGCACAGGGCGGAGCGGGGAACGAAGGGAAAGGGTCGGAATCATGGAGATCATCCTCATCCTGATAGAGGCGGCAGGCTAGCGGCGCGCGCCTGCCTATGCAACTGGACAGGGGCGGGCGTCCGTGCAAGACAGGCACGAAATGCGTGGCCAAGGAGGAAATAAGCATGTCCATAGCATCCGAATTCCGGGAATTCATCGCGCGCGGCAATGTGATGGACCTGGCGGTCGGCGTCATCATCGGCGGCGCCTTCGCGACCATCACCAAATCCCTTACCGACGATCTCATCATGCCGGTGGTGGGCTTCATTTTCGGCGGGATCGATTTTTCCAACTATTTCATCCGGCTGGGCGAGATACCGGCGGGCTTCAAGGGCTCGCCCGACAGCTATCAGGATCTGAAGGCGGCGGGCGTCGCGCTGTTCGGCTGGGGCGAGTTCATCACCGTCGTCATCAACTTCCTCATTCTGGCGTTCATCATCTTCCTGATGATCCGCATGGTGAATCGCCTGGCGGCCAAGCCTGCGGTGGAGGACGCCGCGCCGTCGGAGGAAGTGCTGCTGCTGCGCGATATCCGCGATTCGCTGACCAGAAAGGAATGAGGCGGGCGATGGCCGCAAGGGCGCGCTTTTTGTCGATCTGCGCGCTCTCCCTCTCGCTGCTCGGTGGCGGCTGCGGCGGCGCGGGCGAGGCGGCGGGCGCCAATGCCTCCGCCCCGGAAGCCGGAATGTTCGACGCCAGGGCCGATGAACTGGAGGAAAAGGCCAATGTCATGATCGCGGCCGCCGCCCGCGCGGTCGACAATGCCGCCCCGCCGTCCGACAATGGGACCGATCCGGTGGCGGAGGATGGCGACTGAGTCCGCTACAAGGGGAAAGGAAAAGGAGGCGGAACAGATATGTCTCGCCTCTTTTCATATCGGCGCGGCCACCCTATATGGAGGATGTCGGTTTCGGCCGACTATGGCGATAAAATATGTCGTGTAATAGATGCAGCGGACCCGGGGGCAGTACCCGGCGGCTCCACCATAACATCCGGCTTCGAATGGGGCCGGATGCTCTGACGGGGCCGAACCAGGATCGACGTGTATTGAAAGACGATGTTTTCGCTCGGGCTGAGTAACCCGTTCAAGGCTCAAAACCTATAAGTGCCAACGACAACGAAGCACTTGCTCTTGCTGCGTAATTGAGGGCCTCGCGGCCTGACATTACCCAAATAGAACGCGGTTGGACCCGCCGGGCAACAGAAGGGTTACAGCGGCCGCCGGAGGGCCGGGCAACAGAACCTCCGGCACTTTCCTTTTCTTTTCCGCTATCGCTTTCGTCCACGCGCCCAAGGGCCGTGGCGCCTCTTTGCGCATCCGCCGTGCAGGACGACCCGCGCTGTCATCCAATTGTCACAAAAAGGATTTTCATTTCACAAAACTGCAATTATCCCGAAATCACGGCGTCATTTCCCGCGCCTATTGGCTCGCGCCGAGGGCGTCAGGGGGAACAGATGATTGTCTCTGCTGCGCTCCGCTTCCCGAAGATGAGCCGGCCATAGCCGGAGCGGAGAACACCATGATGATGAAGTCGAATATAGCGAAATTCCTGCTGGCGGGCTGCGCCGTCGCCGCGTTGAGCGCTTGCGGCGCGGATGACGTGGCTTCGCCCGGCAGCGGCGGCGATATCACGATCAACAACCCCTCGCCGACGCCCAGCCCGACTCCGACGCCCGGCACCGGCACGGTCGAGGCGGCGGGCGGCTGTCCCACCATCGAGGTTCCGCTGACCGACAGCGGCACGATCACCGGACCGACCGGCACCTGGCGCGTCTGCACGCTGCCCGCCAAGATCACCACCAGCACCACCCTGCCCAAGATCAGCGGCCTGCTCTATGAACTGGCCGGGCGCGTCGATGTGGGCGACGATCTGGGCGCGACGCCGACCAGCGGGGAAAAGAGCGTCACGCTCACCATCCAGCCCGGCGTGATCCTCTACGGCAAGGCGATTTCCTGGCTCGCGGTCAATCGCGGCAACAAGCTGATGGCGGTGGGCGAGGCGGACAAGCCGATCATCTTCACCAGCCAGCAGAATATCAGCGGCTCCAACTCCGACAATTCGTCGGGCCAGTGGGGCGGCGTCGTGCTGCTCGGCCGCGCGCAGGTGACGGATTGCGAGGCGACCAGCGCCACGCCCGGCACCACCGCCTGCTATCGCAACACCGAAGGCGCCGCCGCGCCCGCCTATTATGGCGGCGTCACCAACAACGACAGCAGCGGCGAGCTGAAATATGTGCAGATCCGCTATTCGGGCTATGTCCTCTCGGCGGACAAGGAATTGCAGGGCCTGACCCCGTCGGGCGTCGGCACCGGCACCAAGATGGAATATATCCAGATCCACAACAGCTCCGACGACGGCATCGAGATGTTCGGCGGCCAGCCGGTGCTCAAGCACATCGTCATCACCGGCGCGGAGGACGATTCGCTGGATATCGACACCGGCGCCAAGGCGTTCGCGCAATATGTCATCGCGGTGCAGCGGGCCAATGTCGCCGACAGCATGATCGAGGGCGATAGCGACAACACCGTCGACAACGACACGCCGCGCACCCATTTCCGCCTCGCCAACTTCACCTTCGTCACCAATGCCGTTGCCGGCAACGGCGCGGCGATCATGATGCGCGGCGGCATGGATGCGACGCTGGTGAACGGCGTGGTGGTCGCGCCCAACCAGCCCTGCCTCCAACTGCGCAATGCCAAGACGGTGCAGACCAGCGGCACGGACGAGCAGGGCCCGCCGGTGTTCCATTCGGTCGTGATGCAGTGCGGCGGCTCGGCGGCGATCATCGACGGTTCGGGCGTCACCGCCGCCCAGACGCGGACGATCTTCGAGGCGGGCACCAACAACAACGCGGCCTTCACCGCCAGCCTGGCGAACCTGTTCGTCAACGGCGCGAAGGAAACCGCCATCCCCGCCTTCGACGCCAGCACGCTCGGTTCGGCCCTCGCCAAGACCGACTATATCGGCGCGGTGAAGGACGCCAACGACACCTGGTACAAAGGCTGGACCTGCGACAGCGCCACCGCCGGCTTCGGCAGCGGATCTGCCTGCACGTCGCTGCCGACGGCCTGATCCGGGACGAATGCAGGGGCGAGGCGGGGCATCAGGCCGCGCCTCGCCTCCTTTCCAAACGAATATATGGGGAAAATTCATGGCATCGCCGATCCGTTTCGCGCGCCTTCTGCTGCTTTCGTCTGCGCTTGCCGCGCCTGTTTCCATGGCCCATGCCGCTGCGCTCGCGGAGCCTGCCCCCGCACGGCCTGACGACGCGGTCGCCATGCCCGCCGCCGCTGCGGCGGCGCCGGATGCGCCCGATGCCGCCGCCATGGCTGATGCCGAGGCAGACCAGCAGGGCAGGGATATTTCCATTCCCGGCGCGATCATCGTGACGGGCCGCCGTTCCGACAATGTGCAGCAGGCCGCGCCCGCCGTGGTTTCCGTGCTGACCACGGCGGATATCCAGCGCACCGGCGAAGGCGATATCGCAGGCGCGCTCAGCCGCGTGACCGGCCTCAGCGTGATGGGCAACGGCTTCGTCTATGTGCGCGGCCTGGGCGATCGCTATTCCTCCGCGCTGCTCAACGGCTCGCCGCTGCCCAGCCCCGAGCCGCTCCGGCGCGTCGTCCCGCTCGACCTGTTCCCGACCAACGTGGTCGCCTCGTCGCTGGTGCAGAAAAGCTATTCGGTGAACTTCCCCGGCGAATTCGGCGGCGGCGTCATCAACCTCACCACCAAGACCATCCCGACCGAAAGCTTCGTGACGGTCAAGGGCGGGGTCGGGCTGGACAGCGAAACGACCGGCCAGATGGGCTATACCTATTATGGCAGCAGCACCGACTGGACCGGCTTCGACAACGGCAACCGTGATTACACGCCCGCGCTGAAGGCCTTTTTCGCCAGCGGCGAGCGCATCGGCGACGTTGATTCGGTCGCGATCGCGAGCGGGCTCGTCACCGGCCGCAACGCCGTGGTGCAGCGGAACGACAATATCCCGGCGAATTTCTCCGCAGAGCTGACCGGCGGCACACGGTTCGATCTGGGCGGCGCGGAAATGGGCGTCATCGCCTCCTTCGGCTACAGCAACAAATGGCGCACGCGCGAGATCACGCAGCAGACCGCCCAGAGCGCGGACCTCTCCACCGTGGACACGGCCTTCACCAAGGTGATGACCGACAACCGGATCGTGGTGAACGGCCTGCTGGGGCTGGGCGTGGAATTCGGCGACAACAGCATCCGCTGGACCAACCTTTATGTGCGCGACACGCTGAAGCAGGCGAGCCTCGCCCATGGCGTCAAGAACAACAGCATCCTGGGCGCCGACTATATGGACCAGTCGACCGCCTGGTACGAACGGCAGTTGTTCGACACCCAGCTCGTCGGCGAGTTCGAGATATCCGGCCTCAATGTCGACCTGCGCGCCGCCTATGCCAATTCGCAGCGCGAGGCGCCCTATGAGCTGGATTTCGAATATGTGCGGACCAATCAGGCGGCCGATCCTTATGGCGCCTATTATATCAACCTGCTCGACCGCCAGCGGGGCAAGGCGGTCGCGGCCTTTTCCGACCTGAACGAGAATCTCTACTCGTTCGGCGCGGATTTCAGCTATGAGGTCGCGCCCTCGGTCGTCCTGTCGGCGGGCTATGCGCTGTCCGACACCAAGCGCATCTCCTCGCGCCGGGAATTCCAGTTCAACCCCGGCGACGATTTCGTCGACGGCATCGGCCTGTGGCGGCCGGATTTCCTGCTCCAGCCCGCCGTCGTCAACCATTATGACATCGGCCTCATCGAAACGACGGAAAGCGACCCGTCCTTCACCGCGAAGCTGAACATCGACGCGGGCTACGGGCAGGTTCAGGCCGATCTGGTCGAGGGGCTGAACGTGACCGCGGGTGTGCGGTACGAACGGGCGATGCAGTCGGTCGAACCGACCCGCGTGTTCAACACCAGCATCAATCAGGGCGGATCGACCCTGTTGAAGAAGGATTACTGGCTGCCCGCGATCACCATCACCTATGAGGTCGCGCCGGACATGCAGCTGCGTGCCAGCGGATCCAAGACCATCGCCCGCCCGCAATTCCGGGAGCTGCTGAACCAGAGCTTCTACGACCCGGAAACCAACCGCACCTATCTGGGCAACCCCACGCTGCGCGACAGCGTGCTCTATAATGGCGAGGCGCGGTTCGAATGGTATTTCGCGCGCGATCAGCGCTTCTCGCTCGCCGGCTTCTACAAGAAGATCGACAATCCGATCGAAGCCTATGTGTCGATCCAGTCGGGCAACGATCCGATCACCGGCTATGCCAATGCGCCGGAGGCCCGCCTCTACGGCGCCGAGGTGGAGTTGCAGAAATATTTCCCGCTCGACGGGCTGTCGGACGGCGGCTTCTTCGTCAGCCGCAGGGCGGTGCTGGTGGCGAACTATACCTATACCCGCTCGAAAATCCGGGTCGGCGCCGACGATCTGGTGTCGATCTATCAGGTGGGGGATGTCGCCGCGACCAACTATTTCACCGACGGCGACCCGCTGACCGGCCAGTCGGACCATCTGGTGAACCTGCAACTGGGGCTGGAGGATACGGACAGCCTGTCGCAGCAGACGCTGCTCCTCACCTATGCGAGCAAGCGCGTGACGAGCAGGGGACCGGGCGGCACGCCGGATATCTACGAGCATCCCGGCTTCAACCTGGATTTCGTGATGCGGCAGGGCATCCGCCTCGGCGGCATCGACAGCGAGCTGAAGCTGGAGGCGCGCAACCTGACCGGGCGCAAGTTCCGCGAATATCAGGAAAGCGGCGCCAACCGCATCTATTACAACCTCTACAAGCTGGGCACGAGCGTCTCCGCATCGTGGAGCGTGAAGTTCTGAGACGGAGGGGAGGGCTGGTTTTCGGCTCTCCCGTCACGTCATGCCAGCGCAGGCTGGCATCCCAGGAGGCGATGCGCGACATGGCCTGAGAGCCCAGCCTGCGCTGGCATGACGATAAAATGTCCGTCTCAGGATGCGATCGCACGGAAAAGGCCCGCCCCATCACAATGACAGGGCGGGCCTTTTTGTGAAAATCATGCCTCCGATCAGGCGGCCTCGGCGAATTCCTCGGTGTCGATGGTCTTGCGCATGCCTTCGGGATAGCGGTGGCCCGATACGGTCCGCTGGTTGATCAGCGCGTCGGCGCGGTCCAGGATATCCTGACCGATGCTGACGCCCAGCGTGTTCAGATTCTCTTCCAGATGGTCGAGACTGGTCGTGCCGGGGATGACATGGACATGATCGCCGCGTGAGAGCACCCAGGCGAGCGAGAGCTGCGCAGGCTCCACGCCCGCTTCCGCCGCCAGCGCGTTGAAGGCGTCGATCAGCTTCAGGTTCTTCGGCCAGTTTTCCGCATTGAAGCGCGGATGGGTGAGCCGCAGGTCGTCCTTCGGCAGGGTCGCCGGATCGCGCAACTCCCCGCCCAGCGCGCCGCGCGCGACCGGGGAGAAGGCGACCAGCGCCACGCCCAGTTCGCGGCAGGCCTCCAGCGATCCTATCTCCACATTGCGGGTCCAGAGCGAATATTCGTTCTGCAACGCGGTGACGGGGTAGGCCGCATGCGCCCTGCGCAGCGTCGCCTCGCTCATTTCCGAAAGGCCCGCACCGCCGATCTTGCCTTCCTTCACCAGATTGCCCAGCGCGCCGACCGATTCCTCGATCGGCACCTTCGGGTCGTAGCGGTGGAGATAGTAGAGATCGATGAAATCGGTCTGGAGCAGCTTCAGGCTCTTTTCCACCTCGGCGCGGATCACCTCCGGCCGGCAATCGATGCGGCGCGCGGCGCCGTCGATGATGATGCCCATCTTGGACGCGAGGTAGAACTGGTTGCGCCGCCCTTTCAGCGTCTCGCCGATCAGTTCCTCATTCTTGCCCAGGCCGTAGAGCCGGGCGGTGTCCAGATGGTCGTAGCCGAGGTCCAGCGCCCGGTCGAGCAGCCGCGCGCCATCCTCCTTCGACAGGGGATAGCCATAGGCATGGCTGAGGTTCATGCAGCCGAGGCCGACCGGCTTGACCGCCCGGCCCCCGATGGCGCGCGGGCCGATCATGCGCCCGCCTTTTCGAGCTGAACCTCCAGCTCGCCCAGCACGCGATAGCAATCGAGCACCTGCGCGACCGAGCTGTTCGGCTCGCGCCCTTCGCGGATGGCGGCGATGAACTCGCGATCCTGCAATTCGATGCCGTTCATGCTGACGTCAACCTTGCTCACGTCGACAGGTTCCTCCTTGCCGTTCACCAGATCGTCGTAACGGGCTATATAGGTGCCGTTGTCGCAGATATAGCGGAAAAACGTGCCGAGCGGACCGTCATTGTTGAACGACAGCGACAGGGTGCAGATCGCGCCGCTTTCGCTCTTCAGCTGGATCGACATGTCCATCGCGATGCCCAGTTCCGGGTGGATCGGCCCCTGCACCGCATTGGCGGCGACGATCTTGCCCGCCTGATAGGCGAACAGGTCGACGGTGTGGGCGGCATGGTGCCAGAGCAGATGGTCGGTCCAGCTGCGCGCCTCGCCCTTGGCGTTCATGTTCTTGCGGCGGAAGAAATAGGTCTGAACGTCCATCTGCTGGACGTTCAGCTCGCCCGCCTTGATCCGGTTGTGCACCCACTGGTGCGAGGGGTTGAAGCGGCGGGTGTGGCCGACCATGCAGACGAGGCCGGTTTCCTGCTGCTTGGCGAGCACCGCCTGCGAATCCGCCCAGCTGTCGGCCAGCGGAATCTCGACCTCTACATGCTTGCCCGCGTCCATCGCCTTGATCGCCTGCTCGGCGTGCATCTGGGTCGGGGTGCAGAGGATCACCGCGTCGACATCCTCGCGCGCCAGCACGGCGTCATAATCGGTGGTGGCGAAGCCCACGCCATATTTCGCGGCCATTTCCTCGGTCGGTTCCTGGCGGCGGCCGCACAGCGCGACGACTTCGACGCCGTCGATGTTCTTCAGGCCGTCGAGATGCTTTTCGCCAAAGGCACCGCCGCCAACGAGAGCGATTTTCATGGGTTTCTCCTTTGCTTCTGCCCGCCTGCGCGGGGGGAGGGTTGGTTTGCCGCCGCCCGGAAGCGGGCGAGCGGGCGAAAGAGGGAAGTCCTTCAAGACAGGACTTCCGCCCCCCTGTGCAGCAAGGGGGCGGAAGAGGGGGAGCGTCTGCTATTCGGCCGCGACGCTGTCGGGTATGTCGCCGGTCATGTCATAGCCTTCGCCATTGTCGGGGCGCAGGACGAGATGGCCGATCGCGGTGTTGCTGCACGGCACATGATAATGGCGGTGCAGCGCACGGGTCCGCTTGCCGAGCGCGCCGCGCATGATGAGCCACATCACCATCTCGATGCCCTCGCTGCCGGTTTCGCGCAGATATTCGACATGCGGGATGTAGCGCAGCTTGTCGGTGTCGCCGATCAGGCCGTCGAGGAACATATTGTCCCATTCCTTGTTGATGAGGCCCGCGCGCGGCCCCTGCAACTGGTGGCTCATGCCGCCCGTGCCCCAGATCTGCACGTTGAGATCCTCGGGGAAGCTCTCGACCGCCCTCTTGATCGCCTCGCCCAGCGCCCAGCAGCGGTTGCCCGACGGCGGCGGATAGGTGACGACGTTGACGGCCAGCGGCACGACCTTGCACGGCCATTTTTCGGGCTTGCCGAACATCATCGACAGCGGCACGGTCAGGCCGTGGTCGACGTCCATCTCGTTGATGATGGTCATGTCGAATTCGTCGAGGATCAGGCTCTGCGCGATGTGCCAGGCGAGGTCCGCATGGCCCTCCACCTCCGGCACCGGGCGCGGGCCCCAGCCTTCGTCGCAAATGCCGTAGCGGTCCGCGCAGCCGATGGCGAAGGTCGGAATGACCTTCATGTCGAAAGCGGAGGCGTGATCGTTGTAGACGAGGATGATGACATCCGGCTTTTCGGCCTTTTCCCATTCGCGGGTCCATTCATAGCCCGCGAAGATGGGCCGGAAATAATCGTCCTGGTCCTTGCCGAAGTCGGATGCGACGCCCAGCAACGGCACATGGCTCGACGCGACGCCTGCGGTAATGCGTGCCATATCAGCGGCCTCCCTTGTCAGTATCGCCGCCTTGCGCGGCGTTGGCCTTGAGCGAGCGGGCGCCTTCGGGCGAGCGGCCCCCGGCGACCATCATCTTGGTATAATCCTCGAAGTTCATGTCGGTCATGGTCGAAACCGCCTCGGCAAAGCTGATCCCGTCGGTCGAGAACAGCTTGGAAAGGAAATAGACGTTGCCGCCCAGGTCCAGCGCGCGGTTGTAGTCGCGGTCGAGAATGGCCTGCTTCTGTTCCTCGGTCATCGGCCATTCGTCCAGATAGGCGCGTTCGTCGGCCTTGAACCGCTCGCGATTTTCGGCCTTCATCAGGCTCATCGCGAACTGGTTCATGTGATAGCCCTGCCGCGCGCGCTTCGCGATGAAGACGCGGGTGCCGGGAATGTCGTCGAATTCGGCAAGATATTCGTGAATATCCTGTACCTTGCCGCCGGAAGTGTCCTGACTCATAAACCCCTCTCCTTGAGTTTCGCGTCGAGGCGCGGGAACACGCGGCGGGCATTGCCTTCGAAGATCGCGTGCCTTTCTTCCGCGCTGATGTCGAGCGCGTCGATATAGCGCTTGGTATCGTCGAAATAATGGCCGGTCGTCGGGTCGATCCCCCGCACCGCGCCCACCATTTCAGACCCGAACAGGATGTTCTTGTTCTCGATCACGTCGGCC
Organism: Sphingobium jiangsuense; assembly: GCF_014196495.1. GTDB lineage: Bacteria > Pseudomonadota > Alphaproteobacteria > Sphingomonadales > Sphingomonadaceae > Sphingobium > Sphingobium jiangsuense. The sequence continues at coordinate 53,858 of NZ_JACIDT010000017.1, read as the reverse complement.
AGCAGGTCGATGCCCGGCTGGTGATAGACGCAGGTGTCGAAGAAGATGTTGTTCATCAAATGGGTGTCGAGCGACGGCTTCTTCAGCATGTCGGCCAGGCCCCGGTAGCGGCCCCAATGATAGGGCACCGCGCCGCCGCCATGCGGGATGATGAAGCGCAGCGTCGGGAAATCCTTGAACAGATCGCCTTCGAGAAGCTGCATGAAGGCGACGGTGTCGGCCGCGATATAATAGCCGCCGGTCGCGTGCATCGCCGGGTTGCAACTGCCCGACACATGGATCATCGCCGGGACGTCCAGCTCCACCATCTTCTCGTAGAAGGGGTACCAGTAGCGGTCGGTCAGCGGCGGATGGGTGAAATGGCCGCCGCCCGGATCGGGGTTGAGGTTGCAGCCGATGAAGCCCAGTTCGGTGACGCAGCGTTCCAGCTCGGTGATGCTGTTGGTCATGTCGGCCTTGGGCGACTGCGGCAGCATGCACACGCCGACGAAGGTTTCGGGGAACAGGCCGACGACGCGCGCGATCAGGTCGTTGCAGCGCATCGCCCATTCCTTCGCCACCGCCTCGTCGCCGACATGCGGCGCCATCGCCGAGGCGCGGGGCGAGAAGATGGTGAGGTCGGCGCCGCGTTCCTTGATCAGGCGAAGCTGGTTCGCCTCGATCGTCTCGCGGATTTCGTCGTCGGAAATCTCGGGGTAAGGCGGGCAGGGCGTCCCGGCCTTGAACGCGGCCTTCTGCTCTTCGCGCCAGGCGTCGTGGCCCTTGGGCAATACGGTGTAATGACCGTGGCAATCGATAATCAGGGTCATGCTGTCTGCATCCCTCCCTTCCTGTTCACTTGTTCGATCTTGCCGGCGAGGCCGGTTTCCGGCTGCTTGAGGCCAAGCGCGCCGATGGCCCGCTGGCGCTGCACCGTGCCCCGCGTCATCGCGGCGCCGGTGCCGAGGCCCTCCAATGTCTTGACCACCTCTTCCATCTCGGCGGCGCGGCGCTGGCCGTGGATCATCATGCGGTCGAGATTATAGTCGGCCCGCTCTTCCCACGGCCTGGGCTTTTCGCTGGCGTCGAGCGAGGACAATACCTCGTCCAGCACGCCCGCCTGCTGCGCGGCGAGCATGCATTCGGCGGTCAGCGCCTCCATGCCCTTGACCATGACCGAGCGGATCATCTTGATCGCCGAGGCGCGGCCGACCTCGCCACCGACGATGCGCGTATTGGCGAAGCCCAGCGCCTCCAGCAGCGTCCGCGCCTGCTCCGCCCGTTCGCCGGCAAGCAGCAGCGGCACGGAGAGCCGCGCCGGATTGACCGGGGCCATCACCGCGACGTCGACATAATGCGCGCCCGCCGCCTCGATCGCCCGCGCGGCCTCCTGCTTGGTCTGGGGGGCGACGCTGTTCATGTCGCAATAGAGGGTGCCGGGCGCGATCAGCTTCGCGGCTTCCTGCGCGACCAGCGGGGCCTGATCGGCCGTCACCAGCGAGAGCACCAGCGGCGCGCCGTCCAGCGCGTCGGCCAGCGTCGCGCAAGGGGCTACGCCCGCCTGCGCGATCGCGGCGTCCATCTCCGCCTCGCCGATGAGGAGGTCATGGGCCTTGGCGGAAGCGCCCCAATGCCCCGCGCCCGCGAAGGTGCGCCCGGCCTCGCCAAATCCGATAAGTGCGACTGTTCCGTTCATGATGCGAACCTTATGGTTTCGCGAACCCCGGAACGCCAATCAATTCACGGAACAGGGCATTAGATTATACGAAGAGTGGATCGTTCGATCAGCCGTCCTCGTCCATCCGCGACGCTTCTTCCGCCAATATGGCGAGGAAGCGGGACTGCATCGGCGTCGGGTGCCAGCCCTCGCGCTGGGTCACGCCGATCGACCGGCTGATCGCGTAGGGCAGCGGGCCGATCGCCACGAGCCAGCCCGCCTTCAGCTCCAGCTCCACCTGATCGGGGGAGAGGAGGGTGAGGAAATCGCCGTTCAGCAATATCTGGCGGATGGTCATCACCGATCCGCATTCGATCGGCACATGCGGCGGCGCGCGGGACAGGGTGGTGAACATCTGTTCCCATAGTCTGCGCAGCGGCGTGTCCGCCCCGGCCATGATCCAGGGATAGCGCATCAGCGTTTCCACCTCGACCGGCCCCGCCCCGGCGAGCGGATGGCCGTTGCGGGCGATGACGATCGGATGATCGTCGAACAGCTTCTGCTGGACCAGCGCGTCGTCCGGCCCGTCGGCGCGCAGCGCGCCGATCATCAGGTCGATCTCGCCGTCGCGCAGCGGGCCGACCAGTTCGCTGTGCGACCCTTCGACGACGGTGATGTCCACCTGCGGATAGAGGTCGTGGAAGCGGGTGATGGCCGACGGCAATATGCGCGCGCGCGACAGCGGCATGGCGCCGATGGTGATGCGCCCGGTTTCCCGCCCTTCCAGCGCGGCGAGCTCCGCCATAGCGGAGTGGATTTCGTTCATCGCCAGCCGGAAATTGCGGGCGATCGCCATGCCGCGCGGGGTCAGCGCCACGCCGCGCCCGCGCCGGTCGGCGAGCTTCACCCCCATGGCGAGCGACAGGTCGCTCACCGCCCGGTGCAGCGATGCCTCGGCAAGGCCGGTGGCGGCCGACGCCCCGGCATAGCTGCCGGCACGCGCCAGCGCGATGAAGGCGCGGATCTGCGCTGCCGTCGCCCGGTTGTTGCCGATCAGGCGCAGCGCGGTGTCGGCGCGGCGGGCGAGGATCAGCGCGGCCTCGGTCGGCTCCATTCCGCCGGGGCGACGATCGAACAGGCGCATGCCCAGTTGCCGCTCCAGCTTGGCGATGCCCTGCGTGATCGCGGGCTGCGTCAGATTGACGAGCCGCGCCGCCGCGGTGATCCCGCCGCAGGAGACGACCGCGCTCAGCGCATGCAGGTGGCGGATATTCAATTGCTCAGCATTCATGAACCAGACTTAGCAAAAGTTTATGAACAGCGCACCCTTTTGCATTTGCCTGATTCCGGCGCCTCATCACATTAGGCGCCCAATCGGGATTTATAGCTGGAGGATTTTTGCCATGGCCGGAGTCGTCGTCACCAACATCGAACGCGCGGATAAGGCGGTCATCGACGGGCTGGCGCGGTGCGGCGTTGCCACCGTGCATGAGGCGCAGGGCCGCACCGGTCTGATGGCCCCGCATATGCGCCCCATCTATGCGGGTGCGCGGATTGCGGGCAGCGCCGTCACCATCTCGGCCCCTCCGGGCGACAACTGGATGGTGCATGTCGCGATCGAGCAGTTGCAGGACGGCGACGTGATCGTGCTGGCGCCGACCAGCCCCTGCACCGACGGCTATTTCGGCGACCTGCTGGCGACCTCGGCGCAGGCGCGCGGTTGCCGCGGCCTCATCATCGATGCGGGCGTGCGCGATGTACGCGACCTGACGCAGATGAACTTCCCGGTCTGGTCGAAGGCGGTGCATGCGCAGGGCACGGTCAAGGCGACGCTCGGCTCGGTCAACGTGCCGGTGGTGTGCGCCAATGCGCTGATCAATCCGGGCGACGTGGTGATCGCGGACGATGACGGTGTGTGCGTCGTGCCCCGCGCCGATGCCGCCGCCGTGCTCGAAAAGGCGCAGGCGCGCGAGGCCAATGAGGAAGCCAAGCGCCAGCGCCTCGCCGCCGGCGAACTCGGCCTCGACATTTACGACATGCGCGGCAAGCTGGAGCAGATGGGGCTGAAATATGTCTGATTTATCCAACGCGGCAGGCACCCGCGTCATGTGGATGCGGGGCGGCACGTCGAAGGGCGGCTATTTCCTGAAGGACGACCTGCCCGCCGACACCGCCGCGCGCGACGCGCTGCTGCTGCGCATCATGGGTTCGCCCGATCCGCGCCAGATCGACGGCATGGGCGGCGCCGATCCGCTGACCAGCAAGGTCGCGGTGGTCGGCAAATCGGCGCGCGAGGGCGTCGATGTCGATTATCTCTTCCTCCAGGTGTTCGTCGATCAGGCGATCGTCACCGATGCGCAGAATTGCGGCAATATCCTCGCCGGAATCGGCCCCTTCGCGATCGAGCGCGGGCTGGTCGCCGCGCAGGACGGCGAGACGAAAGTCACCATCTTCATGGAGAATACCGGCCAGATCGCGGTCGCGACCGTGTGCACGCCGGGCGGCAAGGTCACCTATGCGGGCGACGCACGCATCGACGGCGTACCGGGCAGCCATGCGCCGGTGCCGCTGGAATTCCGCGACACCGCCGGGTCGTCCTGCGGCGCGCTGCTGCCCACCGGCAACGCCTTTGACGAGGTGAACGGCGTGCGCGTCACGCTGATCGACAACGGCATGCCCTGTGTCGTGATGAAGGCGCAGGATGTCGGCGTCACCGGCTATGAAAGCCGCGAGGAACTGGACAATGCCGCCGACCTCAAGGCGAGGATCGAGGCGATCCGCCTCGCCGTGGGCGAGCGGATGAACCTTGGCGACGTCAGGGAAAAATCGGTGCCCAAGATGATGCTGGTCGCCCCGCCGCGCGAGGGCGGGGCCGTCACCGTGCGCAGCTTCATCCCGCATCGCGCCCATGCGTCGGTCGGCGTGCTGGGCGCGGTCAGCGTCGCCACCGCCTGTCTGATCGAGGGATCGCCCGCCGCAGAGGTGGCCTCGATCCCCGAAGGGCGGCGCAAGACGCTCTCGGTCGAGCATCCGACCGGCGAGATGACCTGCGTGATGGAACTGGACGAGGCCGGGCAGGTCAAGACCGCCGCACTGCTGCGCACCGCGCGCAAATTGATGGATGGAGAGGTTTTCTGACATGAGCGAGACGCAGGACCGTATCATAAGCTGGCATGCCAGCCCGTCGAAACCCGCCTATACCCCGCCGCCCGGAGCGGTGGACGCGCATTGCCATGTGTTCGGGCCGATGGCGGAGTTTCCGTTCAGCGCCAAGGCGAAATATCTTCCCGGAGACGCCGGGCCGGACATGCTGTTCGCGCTGCGCGATCATCTCGGCTTTTCGCGCAATGTCATCGTGCAGGCGAGTTGCCACGGCACCGACAATGCGGCGACGTTGAACGGTATCGCGAAGTCGAACGGCAAGGCGCGCGGCGTCGCCGTGGTCGATCCGGCGATTTCCGACGCGGAACTGGAAAGGCTGCACGAAGGCGGCATTCGCGGCGTGCGCTTCAATTTCCTCAAGCGCCTCGTCGATGACGCGCCCAAGGACAAGTTCCTTGAAGTGGCGCGGCGGATCAAAGGGCTGGGCTGGCATGTCGTCATCTATTTCGAGGCGGATATCCTTGAAGAACTGCGCCCGTTCCTCGACGCCATCCCGACGCTGATCGTGGTCGACCATATGGGCCGCCCGGACGTGACGCAGGGGCCGGACGGCGCGGACATGAAGGCGTTCCGTGCGCTGCTCGATTCGCGCGAGGACATCTGGACCAAGGTGACCTGCCCGGATCGGCTGGAAGAACCGAAAGGGCCGCCATGGGACGATTTCGCCCGCGCGGTCGCGCCGCTGGTGGCGGATTATCAGGACCGTGTGCTGTGGGGCACCGACTGGCCGCATCCCAATATGCAGAACGCCATTCCCGACGACGGCGCGCTGGTCGACATGATCCCGCGCATCGCGCCGACGGCGGAATTGCAGCAGAAGCTGCTCGTCACCAATCCGATGCGGCTGTACTGGCCTGAGGAATTGGGCTGAGCGGAAGCGGGATCGGGCCGGGGCGGTGGTTCCCGGCCTTTTTCTTGGAACCCTGCGCCTGTTGAATGGCGGGTTGCGGCTGAAGCGGACATCCTGTCGCGTCATGCCAGCGAAGGCTGGCATCTGCTGAGGCGGCGCGCCACATCGCTTACGACCCCAGCCTTCGCTGGGGTGACGGTAAAGGCGAACGTCCGCCTCTCACCCAAGCCAGTCCTTTCGAAACAGCTTGGCAAGCACCAAAACAGTCTTTCTCTCACGCCGACCGCGCCACCAACACACAGCCCAGCGCGATCATCAGCGTGCCCGCCACCCGCGCCGCGCTCACCCCTTCGTTGAGGTAGAGCACGCCCGCCAGCATCGTCAGGATGAAGCCGATGCCGACGAACGGATAGGCCAGCGACAGCGGCGCCCGGCCCAGCACGAACAGCCAGAGCAGCGCGCCGAGGCCATAAAGGCCCAGCCCGACGAACACCATCGGCGATTGCAGCAGCCCGCCCATCTCGCCGCCAAGCCCGTTCGCCCGTGCGGCGGCGGCGCTGCCGGTGCCGATCTTGAGCGCCAGCTGTGCCAGCGCGGACAGGCTGACGCTCGCGAGGATAAGCAGAAAGAGGCGAAGGGTCATGCGGGGTGCCTTTGCTGAAAAGCCATGGTTTTCTCCTGTCCGGTCACCGGCCGATCATCACATCCTCGCCGCTGGCGCGCAGCAGGCGATAGCCGGGCGGGATCGGGATGCGATCGGCGGGCGCGCCCCAGATCCAGATGCGATCGAACCGGTCCCGTGCCATCTCCTCGGTACGCTGGCGCAGGCCCGGATAGTCGATCGCGTTGACGGGGCAGAGCGGCAGCACATCCTCCGACAGGTCATACCAGACCGCCCTGTCGCGGGGATCGCGGATCGTCATCAGGTCGGCGCCGTCCACCTTGAACATGGTATTGGTAAAGACGTCGCGACGGGCGATGGCAAGGCCCGGCAGCTTGCGATCCGGGTTCAGCACCCACGGATAATCGCAATCCGACTGCACGGCGATGAAGCCCATGCGGCTGCCCTGCGGCACCGCCTCCAGCATCGTGTCGAGCCGCCGTTCCAGCACCGCGCTCGCCCGGTGCCAGCTCGCCGCGATGCCGACCGAGCGGACCACGAACAGCAGCAGCCCGGCGGCGAAGACCAGCCTTTCCCGGCGCGGGTCGGCGGCAGGCGAGATGGAGAGGAGCAGCAGTATCACCCCGGCGGGCGCGACGCGGAAATCCGCGCCCCAGCTGCCCAGCATCGTGGTCGGCATCAGAGTCGCCATCAGGCACACGCCCACCCCGGCGGCGGCAAGGCGCGGATCGAGCCGGCGGCGGCCCGCCCAGAACAGGGCGAGCAGCGCCAGCAGGCCGATCGCGCCTGTCATCGCGAGGTCGGCCTCGCGCGACCAGCCCTTCATCACCGTGATGAAATTGAGGATCTTGGCCCAGAAGATATTCTGGTCGGTCCAGATATAGAGCGGCGCGCCGGTCGGCTCGCCCCGCCACAGCAGCAGCGGGACGATCGGCGTCGCCAGCGGCCACAGGCGCCGCGCCGCGCCCACGATATCGCGCGGGGAACGCAGGCGGATCAGCTCGGCAAAGCCCGCCGCCACGCACATTATGCTCCATCCTCCCATATGGGCGGTCCACACCGCCAGCGACAGCAGCATATAGAGCAGCGCGCCGCGCCAACCTTCCGGTGGCCGCGCCAGCCACAGCGCGAACAGCAGCAGGCCCAGCGCGACGCTGAGGCTGTAATTGACGAAGCCGTACATATAGGCATGGTGGTAGATCACCGGCATCGCCAGCATCGCGCTGGCGCTGATACGGCCATGGGCGGCGCGCGAGAGGGCGAGCAGCGCCAGCACCATCAGCGGCGCGATGCAGGCGACGACAATCCGCGTCGCGCTCTCCGCATCCATCCAGTGCATCAGGCCCAGCACCGGCAGGTCCACGCCCAGATTGCCGATCCACCGCCATTCGACGTCGAAATAGCGGTCCAGCGGCCCGTCCTCGCCATGATGGAAGAACACATGATGGCGGGCGATATGGTTGGGCAGGTCGGCAAGGCCGGGAATGGGCGCGGCGATGACGGGCAACAGCGCGCAACCGATCAGCACCGCCAGCAACGCCCAGTGCAGCGGGCGGAGGGACGGGAAGAACTGTCGGATGGGCATGGCGGCCTGTGATGCTGTGGAAGGGACGGGCGGATTTAGGTCGCGGAGGACCCTAGCGGGTGGGTGTTGATTTTTCATTAGCCCTTTTTCCCTTGCGGTTGAATCGCGGGTTACGGCCATTTTCCAATGAAGCCGCAGGGTAAACTCCGTTCACCCGGAGCCCAACGGCCGCCTTTCCTGGGCTAAGAAGGACAGGGCTTCGACAAGCTCAGCCCGAACGGTGGGGAAGGGGCACTGACCACCCGAACCGCCCCTCTCGCGTCATGCCAGCGCAGGCTGGCATCTCAGGGAGATGTTGCACGGCATGGCCGCAGCCCCCAGCCTGCGCGGGGTGACGGTGGGGCCGAAGTCCCGCCCCGTCCCTTAACCAAACCCTCAGCATTCCCGGCTAAAGGGCGTGCATGCATGAAGGCCCGGCCATTCCTCCGCCCCGCGATCCTCTTTTGCCTTGCCCTGCCGCGCCGGACGATGGCATTGCGGGAAGGAGCAATGCGCAGGGGCGGCAGGGTGTCACCTGTGGGGAAAGCGTATCGATGCAGCATGAGGGAAAGCATGGTGGCGACGGGCAGGTCCCGCTTTTCGTCGATGTCGACGGCACGCTGACCCGCGCCGATATCTCGCTGGAAAGTTTCGTCGCCTATGCGCGGCAGGGGGTGGGGCATGCGTTGCGCCTGTTCCTCTGGCTGGTCGCCGGGCGGGCGCTCGCCAAGACGATGGTGGCGCGCAGCCGCCGGATCGAGGCCGACCGCCTGCCCTATCGGCAGGAGGTGATGGACCTCATCGGCGAGGCGCGGGCGCAGGGGCGCCCCGTCATCCTCGCCAGCGCCAGCCATTGGAGCCATATAAGCCGCATCGCCCGCCATCTGGGGCTCGATGCCGCGATCATCGGCACGCGGGGGCGCGCCAACCGCAAATCCGCCGCCAAGCTCGCCGCGATCCGGCGGGCGATCGGGGAGGGGGCGCCGTTCGATTATGTCGGGGACAGCCGCGCCGATATCTGCCTCTGGGCCGCCGCGCGGGAGGGGTGGAGCGTGGGCTTCGTGCCGGGACGCGGGCCTGAGGTCCGGCGGGTCGGCGGTGGAGGGGGAGGCAAGCCGCCTTTCTGGCGTTCGGCGCTGAAGGCGATGCGGCTGCATCAATGGACCAAGAACGGGCTGGTGCTTGTCCCCGCGCTGACCTCCGGCCTCTTCCTCTCCCCGCTGGTGGCGCGCAAGGCGGTGGCGGCGATGCTGTGCATGTCGCTGGTCGCCTCGGCCATCTATCTCGTCAACGATATATTGGACGTGGAGGCCGACCGCGCCCACCGCACCAAATATCGTCGGCCGATCGCGCATGGCGACCTGTCGATCCCGGCCGCGATCCTCCTATCGCTCGCGCTGGGCGTGGCGGGGCTGGCAGGCGGCCTGCTGCTGGGCGGCTGGCCGCTGCTGGCGGCGCTGCTCGCCTATGTGGTGCTGACCTGCGCCTATTCCTTCCGCATCAAGGCGGTGATGGTGGCGGACGTGATCGCGCTCGCCTCGCTCTATACGGTAAGGCTGTGGATCGGCGCGGTGGCGATCGGCGTGCCGCTGTCCTTCTGGCTGCTGCTCTTCTCGGTGTTCCTGTTCCTCAGCCTCGCCTATCTGAAGCGCTATATCGAGCTGCGCGACGCCGACGACCCGGATGCGATGCTGCGGGGAAGGGGCTATGTGCCGAGCGACCTCGACGTGGTGATGACGGCGGGGATCGGCGCGGGCATGGTGTCGATCCTCGTGCTGGCGCTCTTCGCCAACGATCTCGGCACCGCGCGCCATTATGCGACGCCGGAGCTGCTCTGGTTCATCTGCCTGCCGCTGCTATACTGGATCAACCGCATCTGGATGATGGCGCGGCGCGGCGAGGTGGATGGCGACCCCGTGGCCTTCGCCGTGCGCGACCCGCGCAGCATCGCCGTGGGTCTGATGTGCGCGTTGCTGTTCCTGGCCGCGCAGAAGCTCACCCTGCCGGTCTGAGGGCGCCTTACACGATGGATCACATGCAGGACGCCAATGTCGAGGACCGGAATTTCGGCAGCCGGGTGAGGAACGCCGTGTTCTGGCGATCAGGCAGTCAGATCGTCGCGCAGGCGGTGTCCTGGGCCAGCACGCTGATCGTCGTGCGCCTGCTCGACCCGTCCGACTATGGCCTGTTCGCGATGACGCAGGTGGTGCTCAACTTCATGAGCTTCATGAACGGCGTCGGCCTCGTCAGCGCGCTGGTGCAGGCGCCGACGCTCGACAACCGGCAGCTGCGGCAGGCGTTCGGGCTGATGCTGGTGCTGAACGGGGGGCTGGCGCTGGCGCAACTGGCGCTCGCCGGGGTGGCGGCCGATTATTACAACCAGCCTCTCGTCGCGACGATGCTGCGGGTGCAGGCGCTGATCTATCTGGCGACGCCGTTCATCTCGCTGCCCGAAGTGCTGATCGGGCGCAGCCTCAGCTTCAAGCGGCCCGCGCTGGTCAACATCATCACCGCGCTGGTGACGGCGACCGTCTCGCTGGTCGGCGCGCTGCTGGGCTGGGGCGTGTGGACGCTGGTGGTGGCGCCGATCATCGGCTTCTGGGTGAAGGGCGTCGGCAATATGATCGCGACGCGATTCTTCATGCTGCCCAGCTTCGATTTTCGCGGGTCGGGGGGGATATTGCTGTTCGGCGCCTCGCTGCTCGGCTCGCAGTTGCTCATCATGGTGCAGAGCCAGGCGGATATCCTGATCGGCGGCCGTGTGCTCGATCCGCATGAACTGGGCCTTTATGCCGAGGCGCTGTTCCTGACGCAGATTTTCGTGTCGCGCTTCATCCCGCCGCTCAACGACGTGGCGTTCCCGGTCTATTCGCGCATGCAGGCGAACAAGCCGATGCTCAGCCGCGCCTTTTGCCGGGCAGCGGGGATGATATTGCTGGCGGCCTGTCCGCTCTATCTCGGCATGGCGGTGGTCGCGCTGCCGATGGTGGAGTTGCTGTTCGGCCGCAAATGGCTGGAAATGGCGCCGTTCGTGTCGATCCTCGCCGCGTCCATGCCCTTCTATGCGTTGCAGGTGCTGTTCGCCCCCGCGCTCAACGCGGTCGGGCGGCCGCATCTGACGGCGTGGATTTCGGGCGTCGGCGCGATCCTGATGCCGACGACTTTCCTCATCGGCGTGGGCTATGGCGGGCTGGGGCTGGCCGTCGCCTGGGCGACCGGCATTCCGCTGCTCACGCTGGCGACCATCCGCATCGCCGGGCCGGTGCTGGGCCTGCATGCGGCCGATCTGGTGCGGGCGATAACCCCGGCGCTGGGCGCGTCGATCCCGATGGCGCTGATCGTGCTGGTGCTATACTGGATGCTGCCGCCGCTGCCCGCCGTGGTGCAGCTGGGCGTGCTCGTGTCGGCGGGGGTGGTGAGCTATGGCGGGATATTGTACCTGTTCTGGCGCGACATGCTGAAGGAACTGATCGCGATGCTGCGCAATCGGACCATCGAAATGCCCGCTGAAGGTTAAAACCCGGTCAGCGCCCCAGCAAACGGATCGCCTGCATCGACCGGTTGAGATATTCGAAGCGGTGCCAGCGATAGGTGCCGATGAAATGCAGGAAGCGCGGGTCGGCGGGCAGGGCCTCGCCCCAATAGTTGATATAGCGGCCGGCGGGCAGCACGCGCCCGTTGGGATCGTTGGCGACGACGAAGCTGGACGTCACCTGCTCCGTTCCCCATTCGCTCCACCGCTTCGGGCCGAGGATCGCGCCCGCCGCCTGAGAGAAGGCGGTCGCCAGCTGCCGGTTCTGCCCGCGCGCGAAGCCCGCGAAGCCGGAGCAGCCGCGCACATAGCGCAGGTCCGGCCAGCCCGTTATGACCAGCTCCGTCAGGATCGATTCGGTCGCGCCCTGGATATGGCCGGTGCGGCATTCCTGCGTCGGCGCGCCATCGGGGAAGGAGCGGCGGGTGAAATCCGCGACGTCGGTGATCGCCTCGACCGGGGTTTCCGCGCCCAGCAGGGTGAAGCTGGCATTGGCGGCGATCGCCTCGACGACTTCCGGCACCGGGCCGGTGGTGACGGTGTCGGAATCGAGCTGGATCACATAATCGTCCGCCGCCATGTCGAGAATGGTGAGCAGCCTTTCCCAGGTGCCGCCATGGGGGCAGGGGCCGACATCGACATCGCGCAGCGACAGGATGCGCGGCCTGCCTAGATGATGATCCAGCGCCGCCTTGTCGCGATCCGTCAGCGTGCCGTCGTCCATGATGACGAAGCGGCCCCGTCGCAGATGATGGTGCAGCGATTTCGCCGCGACCAGATAGGGGATCAGCACCTGCGTGCCGATCATCGAGAACAGCACGACGCCGTCCTGCCGCGCCTCTATGGGGGGCGTGTCGAAAATCGCCTTGCAGCGCTGGTTGTACAGCGCGCGCTTCAGCCGCCATTCGATTCCCGACCACATCGACCCGTTTCCTTTGCTTTCCTGCCGTGCCCGGCCCGGTTTGCGGGGACTGGGGCACGATGACAAGCCTTCTGCCACCAAATGGTGAAAGGAGCCTTGCGCTCTCCTCCTCTTTGCGCGGTTTACTGACTTTGCCGATACCGCTAACGGACGCTGTGGCTGCTGGGGCTTTGAAAACGGACATGTCGTGAAGATCGCCATCATCGATGAAAGCGCCGCCCGCGCGGCCGTGATCGAGGAAGGGCTGCGCGAGGCGGGCCTGGACGACATCGCGCTGCTGGTCGAGCGGCACGGCGTGGTGGCGGAGCTGGAGCGGCTGGCGCCCGACGTCATTCTCATCAATCTCGAAAATCCGAGTCGCGACATGCTGGAGGAAAGCTTCGCCCTTTCCCGCGCGCTCGCCCGGCCGATCGCGATGTTCGTCGACCAGTCGGACGAGGCCTCGATCGCCGAGGCGGTCGATGCGGGCATTTCCGCCTATGTGGTGGACGGGCTGCGCAAGGACCGGATCAAGCCGGTGCTGGAGCTGGCGGTGCGGCGCTTCCATGCCTTTTCGCGGCTTCAGGCCGAATTGCAGGAGGCCCGCTCCGCGCTGGCCGAGCGCAAGACCATCGACCGGGCCAAGGCGCTGCTGATGAAGCGGCGCGGCGTCGATGAGCCGACCGCCTATGCGCTGCTGCGCAAGCAGGCGATGGACGGCGGGCGGCGCATCGTGGAAGTCGCCGAGGCGCTGATAACGGCGGAAAACCTGCTGGGAGGAAGCTTATGAACCGGTTTCGCATAGGGTTCCTGCCGCTGGTCGATTGCGCGCTGCCGGTGGTGGCGCGCGAAATGGGCTTTGCCGCGCGCGAGGGCGTGGAGATCGCGCTGGTGCGGGACCGGACCTGGGCGGCGGTGCGCGACCGGCTGACCTATGGGCAGACCGACGCCGCGCATCTGGTCGCGCCGATCGCCATCGCCATGGCGCTGGGGCTGGACCGCCCGCCGCAGCCCATCGGCGCGCCGTTCATGCTGGGCCTCAACGGCAATGCGATCGCGGTATCGGCGGCGCTGGCCGACAGGCTGGACATGGGGATGGAGGCCGAGGCCCGTCCGCTGGGCGAAAGGCTGGCCGGGATAGCGAAGGAGATGGCCGCCGCCGGCCGCCGCCTGCGCTTCGCCGTGGTGCATCGCTATTCCAGCCATAACTACATGCTGCGCTACTGGCTCGCCGCCTGCGGCTGCGACCCGGAGCGCGACGTGGAGATCCGCGTCGTCGCCCCGCCGCTGATCGCGGATGCGTTCGCCGCCGGGGAGATCGACGGATCGGTGGTGGGCGAGCCGTGGAACAGCCTTGCGGTGGAGCGGGGCGATGCCGTCATCATCTCCTCGACCTCGCGCATCTGGTCGCGCGGGGTGGAGAAGCTGCTGGCGTTCCGGGCCGAGCTGCTCGACGAACGGCGCAGCGAGGTGGAGGCGCTGCTGCGGGCGCTCTACGCGGCGGGGCAGTTCGCCGCCGACCCCGCCAATCTGGAGGCGGTCGCCGATCTGCTTTCCCGCGCGGACTATATCGGCCTGCCCGCCGAACTGATCGCGCGCGGCCTGTCGGGCAGGCTCGTCTGCCGCAGGGGCGAAGAGGCGGTGCGGGTGCCCGATTTCCTCGTGCTGCATGGCGAGGCGGCGAGCTTCCCCTGGCGCAGCCAGGCGATGTGGCTCTATTCGCAGATGGCTCGCTGGGGCCATGCGCGGCCCACCGCCGAAGGCTTTGCCGCCGCCGCCGCGACCTTCCGCCCGGATATCTACCGTTCCGCCTTCGCGGGCACGGGCGCGGTGCTGCCGGGCGCGAGCCTGAAGGTGGAAGGGGCGATCAGCGCGCCGCTGGGCGCGGGCAGCCATGGCGGGCGGCTGGTGATGGGGCCGGACCGCTTCTTCGACGGCAGGCTGTTCGACCCGGACGAGCCTTTCGCCTATCTGGCGCAGGACGGCGTAACCATCTGATCTATAACGCTTTTATGATCTGACGGGCCACAACTGCTTTGCCGTTTTTCCGCGATGCAAATTTTGCACTTGCGAGAAAAGGCGAACGGCCACAATCTGATCCGGACAGGAGAACGAAGGCGTTCTCCGATTCATCCAGATGCCGCAACGGCGTGGCATCGCTCATCACATGACCACAGGCAATGGCGCCGCCGGTTCGAGCATAAGGGCTCGGACCGCGCGGCCTTTTTGCGTTTTCGAACGGAGCGGCGGCGGCATCATGACAGGCGATCGGGCACAGGCGGGAAGAGGAAAGGGCGCGACCCTTACCTTTCGCGCGCGCTCCGGTTCAGCGCCAGGCCAGCGCCACGACCAGCGCGAGGGCGAGCAGCAGCGAGACGACCTGCCAGAAGCGCACCGGGTCGCGCTCGACCAGCGGGACGAAGCCCGGCGCGGCGCGCGGCACGGCGGCGCCTCCCTCCAGCGCGCGGAGCAATTCCACCACATCGCCGAAGCGCTCCGCCGGATCGATGGCGACCGAGCGCATCAATATGCTGTCGAGCCATGCGGGCAGGTCGCTCCTGATGCGGCCGGGCGGCGTAGGCGGGCGGAAGCGCGGGCGGCTGAACGCCTCGACCTCGCCATAGGGCCATGCGCGGGCGAACAGGCGCCAGAGGGTAACGCCCAGCGCGAACTGGTCGGTGCCCTCGTCGCCCGGATTGCCCGCGAACATCTCCGGCGCGAGATAGGCGGGCGTGCCGGGAATGTCGCAGCTCTCGAACTCCTCGACGCGGGGCAGACGCGCGACGCCGAGGTCGATCAGCTTCAGCCCGCCGTCGGGCAGCAGCATCACATTGTCGGGCTTGATGTCGCGATGGATGATGTCGAGCCGGTGCAGCGCGGCGACCGCGCGGGTCAGCTTGATCGCGATCGCCAGCCCGTCCTTCAGATCGACCGGGCGGGCGAGCCGCGCTTCCAGCGTCTCGCCCTCGTAAAAGGGCTGGACGCCGTAGAGGCGGGTCTGGCGTTCGGGCGGAATGGCGATGGTGCTCGCCACGAACGGACTGGAAACCCGGCTGCCCACAAGCATCTCCCGCGCGAAGGCGAGGCGGGCGCTGCCTTCGGAAAGCAGCGCGGGCTTGGGGAATTTGATCGCGACGCTCCGGCCGGAGAGGGTGTCCGTGGCGCGGAACAGGCGGGTGTAGCGCCCGTCGGCAAGCTGCGCGTCGAGGCGGAAGCCGTCGATGCTCTCGCCCTGCGCGGGCGGATCGGCGATGGGCAGGCGCGCCAGATCACCCGCGACGCTGTCATGGTCGATCGCGGGCAGGGCGACGATATCGAGCAGGACCGCGCTCGCATTGTCCTGGCTGCCCGCGGCCAGCGCCGCCTCGACCAGCGCGGCGGCATCGGCTTCGGGCGAGTTGCGCGCGGCCAGCAGCCGTTCGATGCGTCGCGCCGACAGGCTGCCGTGCACGCCGTCGCTGGTCAGCAGCAGCCGGTCATGCTCGGCCAGCGGGATCTGCTGATGGTCGAGCCGCAGCCGCTCCTCGATGCCGAGCGCGCGATAGAGGATATGGCGGCGATCCGGGTGGGAGTGGGCATGGTCCTGCGTCAGCAGCGTCAGGCGCCCGTCGCGGAAATGCCAGGCGCGGCTGTCGCCGACATGCAGCACATGGGCGCGGCGGCCCTTGATAACCAATGCGGTGAAAGTGGTGGCGGCGTGGGCCATGGATTCGGTTCGTCCCATCGCGTGCAGCCAGCTGTTGAACGGGGCCATCACCCGCTGCGCCGCCGCTGCCGGGCCGATGGTGTCGGGCTGCTCGTAAAGGCCGTCGATCAGCGTGCGCACGGCCAGTTCCGCCGCGATGCGGCCGCCCCTCGCGCCGCCCACGCCATCGGCCAGCGCCGCGACCATGCCGTGGCGGATGCGCTGCGTCTCGCTGGCCTCATAGACCCCGGCGAAGTCCTGATTGTCGGGCCGGTGGCCGCGTTCCGAGCGGAACCCCGCCGCCACCTGCAAACGTCCTTCGGGCTTCATGCCTGTCATCCCTCCCACTCGCCGCGCACCCACGCATGCGCACGAGGGGAGCGGACCGTCCCGCCCTTCGTCAAGCAGAAAGCTCCCAGCGATGAGGAACATGTGAAATGAGCGGTAAATCCTTCTGGCAATCCGGGCACAGGCCGACGCTGATCATGGCGTTCCTGTATTTCGACGTGGCCTTCATGGTGTGGAACATGCTGGGGCCGCTCGCGCCGATCATCGCGCGGGAACTGGGCCTGAGCGACGCCGAAAAGGGCTTCATGGTCGCGGTGCCGACGCTGGCGGGCGCGGTGCTGCGCCTCGTCAACGGCTTTCTGGTCGACCGGATCGGGCAGAAGATCACCGGCGCCATCGGCCAGCTGGTGGTGATCGCCGGGCTGCTCGCCGCATGGCATTTCGGCGTCGGCAGCCTCAACGGCCTGATCGCGGTGGGCGTCGTCCTCGGCTTCGCGGGCGCGTCCTTCGCGGTGGCGCTGCCGCTCGCGTCGCGCTGGTACCCGCCGGAACATCAGGGCAAGGCGATGGGCATTGCGGGCATGGGCAATTCCGGCACGGTGCTCGCCGCGCTGTTCGCGCCGCTGCTGGCCGGGCTGTTCGGCTGGAACGCGGTATTCGGCCTGGCGGTCATCCCGCTCGCGCTGGTGTTCGCCCTATACATGATGCTGGTGAAGGACAGCCCGGACCAGCCGCCCGCACGCAGCATGGGCGTCTACCTGCGCGACTATTGCGCGATGCTGGGCGAAAGCGACGCCTGGTGGTTCATTCTCTTCTACGGCGTGACCTTCGGTGGCTTCGTCGGCCTCTCCGGCTCGCTGCCGATCTTCTACACCACCGAGCTGGGCCTCACCCCGGTCCATGCCGGCTATGCGACGGCGGCCTGCGTGTTCGCCGGGTCGCTGGTGCGCCCGATCGGCGGGGCCTGCGCCGACCGGATCGGCGGCATCCGCACCCTGTCGCTGGTCTATGCGGTCGCCGCCGCTCTGCTCGTCGCCATCTGCTTCGCGCCGCATCATTTCGCCGCGCTGTTCCCGCTGTTCTTCGCGGTGATGGCGGCGCTCGGCATCGGCAACGGCGCGGTATTCCAGCTCGTGCCGCAGCGCTTCCGCCACCAGATCGGCATCATGACCGGCCTTGTCGGCTTCGGCGGCGGGGTGGGCGGCTTCTACCTCGCTTCCTCGCTCGGCCTCGCCAAGCAATGGACGGGCAGCCCGTCCGCCGGGTTCCTCGTCTTCGCCGCGCTGGCGCTGGTCGCGCTCGCCGGCCTCACCTCAGTCAAGAAGCGCTGGCGCACCACCTGGGGCGCCGCCATTCAGGGAGTTCGCATCTGATGCAACAGGACATCGATACCCCCCACAGGCCCCATCTCGTCGTCGTCGGCAACGGCATGGCCGGATGCCGCGCGGTGGAGGAGATCCTCGCCCGCGACGCGCACAAGTTCCGGATCACCATCTTCGGCGCGGAACCGAGGGTCAACTACAACCGCATCATGCTCTCGCCGCTGCTGGCGGGCGAGAAGAGCTTCGCGGATATCGTGATCAACGACGAGGCCTGGTATGCGGACAACGGCATCACGCTGATCGCGGGCGACCCGGTCGTCTCGATCGACCGGACCGCGCAGGCCGTCACCAGCAAGTCGGGCCGCACCGAATATTACGACCGGCTGCTGCTCGCCACCGGGTCCGATCCGTTCATCATCCCGGTGCCCGGCAGGGACCTGCCCGGCGTCATCAGCTTCCGCGACATGGACGATGTCGGCGCGATGCTGGAGGCCGCCGACCGGGGCGGCGACGCGGTGGTGATCGGCGGCGGCCTGCTGGGGCTGGAGGCCGCGCACGGCCTTACCCTGCGCGGCATGAAGGTGACGGTCATCCACCTGATGCCGACGCTGATGGAGCGCCAGCTGGACGAGGCGGCGGGCTGGCTGCTCAAGACCGAGCTGGAACGGCGCGGCCAGACCATATTGACGCAGGCCGACACCGCCGAAATCTACGGCGACGGCAAGGTGGAGGGCGTGCGCCTGAAGGACGGGCGCGACATTCCCTGCTCCATCGTCGTGATGGCGGTCGGCATCCGCCCCTCGACCGCGCTTGCCCGCGAGGCCGGGCTGGAGGTGGAGCGAGGCATCCTCGTCGACGATCATATGATGACCAGCGACCCCGCCGTGCTGGCGGTGGGTGAATGCGTGCAGCATCGCGGGCAGGTCTACGGCCTCGTCGCGCCGCTCTGGGACATGTGCCGGGCGCTGGCGGACAGCCAGACGGGCAACCCGACCGGCTACACCGGCTCCGTCACCTCCACCAAGCTGAAGGTCAGCGGCATCGACCTGTTCTCCGCCGGCGACTTTTCCGGCGGGGAAGGGTGCGAGGATATCGTGCTGCGCGATGCGACGCGCGGCGTCTACAAGCGCGTCGTCGTGCGCGACGACAGGGTGATCGGCGCGGTGCTCTATGGCGATACCGCCGACGGCAGCTGGTATTTCGACCTGCTACGCAAGGAAGAGGACATCTCCTCCATCCGCGAGGCGCTGATCTTCGGGCAGGCGTTCGCGAGCGGTGGAGGCGCCCTCGCGGACCCTAAGGCGGCCGTTGCGGCGCTCTCGGACGATGCCGAGATTTGCGGCTGCAACGGCGTATCGAAGGCCAAGGTCGTCGCCTGCATCGCCGGCGGCGCGCAGGATCTGGACGCGGTGCGCGCGGGATGCAAGGCGTCGGCCAGCTGCGGCCAGTGCACCGGGCTGGTCGAAACCCTCCTCGCGCTGACGCTGGGCGAGGCGTTCGACGGATCGCGCGCGGTCAAGCCGATGTGCAAATGCACCAGCTTCACCCATGAGGAAGTGCGCGCCGCCATCCGCGACAAGGCGCTGAAGGAAATTCCGGCGGTGATGCAGGCGTTGAGCTGGTCGACGCCCGACGGCTGCGCCTCCTGCCGCCCGGCGCTCAACTATTATCTGCTGTGCGCCTGGCCCGCCGAGCATCGGGAGGACCCGCAGAGCCGCTTCGTCAACGAACGCATGCACGCCAATATCCAGAAGGACGGCACCTATTCGGTGGTGCCGCGCATGTGGGGCGGCGTCACCACGCCGGACGAGCTGCGCGCCATCGCAGATGCCGCCGAAAAATACGGCGCGCGCATGGTCAAGGTGACGGGCGGGCAGCGGCTCGACCTGTTCGGCATCCGCAAGGAGGATCTGCCCGATATCTGGGCGGACCTGAACGCCGCCGGGATGGTCTCCGGCCATGCCTATGGCAAGGCGCTGCGCACGGTGAAGACCTGCGTGGGGTCGGAATGGTGCCGCTTCGGCACGCAGGATTCGACGGGCCTCGGCATCCGCATCGAGCAGATGACATGGGGCAGCTGGATGCCGCACAAGTTCAAGATCGCCGTATCCGGCTGCCCCCGCAATTGCGCGGAGGCGACGATCAAGGATTTCGGCGTGATCTGCGTCGACAGTGGCTATGAGCTGCATATCGGCGGCAATGGCGGCATCCATCTGCGCGGCACCGATCTGCTGTGCAAGGTCGCGACCGAGGCGGAGGCGCTGGACTATTGCGCCGCCTTCATCCAGCTCTACCGCGAGGAGGCGCGCTATCTCGACCGCACCGCGCCCTGGGTGGAGCGCGTCGGCCTCGATTATGTGAGGCAGCGGATCGTCGAGGATGCGGAGGGGCGCAAGGAGCTGCGCGCCCGCTTCCTCCACGCGCAGGCCTATCTCCAGAAGGACCCGTGGGCCGAGCGCGCGGCGGGGGCGGAAAGCCATCTGCACCGCCATATCGCGGAAATCCGGCCCTTCGCGGTGGTGGGAGGCGCGGCATGACGACGGCAACGGCGACGACGATGGCCACGGCCGCGAACCGCAAACTGGCGGAACAGCAGCAGAGCAGCAAGGCGACCCCTCATATGATTGCAGAATGGCTCGATATCGGATCGGTGGACCAGCTTCCGGCGCTGGGCGCGCGGACGCTGCCGGTGCGGGGCGGCAAGGAGATCGCGATCTTCCGCACCGCCAATGGCGCGGTCCATGCGCTGCTCAACCAGTGCCCGCACAAGCAGGGACCGCTGAGCGAGGGCATCGTCCATGACAGCAGCGTCACCTGCCCGCTGCACAATTGGCGCATCAGCCTGCTGACCGGCGAGGCGCTGGGCGAGGACAAGGGCTGCGTGCCGGTGATTCCGGTGAAGATCGACGGCGGCCGCATCCTGATCGGCCGCAGGGAAGCCTTGCAGGGGATGGCCTGAGATGGCGGCGGCGGCACCCTCCGAAGGCGGAACCGTCCGCACCACCTGCGCCTATTGCGGCGTGGGCTGCGGGGTCGCCGCCACGCCGACGGGCGCGCGTTCCGCCCTCATCAGGGGCGACGCCGCGCATCCGGCCAATAGCGGGCGGCTCTGTTCCAAGGGCACCCATCTGGGCGAGACGATCGGGTTGGAGGGGCGGCTGCTCTATCCGGAGATCGGCGGGCGGCGGGTAGGCTGGGACGCCGCCATCGCCCATGTCGCGGACCGCTTTTCCGCCACCATCGCCGAGCATGGGCCGGACAGCGTCGCCTTCTACGTCTCCGGCCAGTTGCTGACCGAGGATTATTATGTCGCCAACAAGCTGATGAAGGGCTTTATTGGCTCGGCCAATATCGACACCAACAGCCGGCTGTGCATGGCGAGCGCGGTCGCGGCGCACAACCGGGCGTTCGGCGAGGATGTGGTGCCCTGCTCCTATGCCGATCTGGAGGCGGCGGAGCTGATCGTGCTGGTTGGCTCCAACACCGCATGGTGCCACCCGATCGTCTGGCAGCGCATAGAGGCGGCGCGGGCGGCGACTGGTGCCAAGCTGGTGGTGATCGACCCCCGCCGCACCGAAACGGCCGAGCGCGCCGACCTGCATCTGCCGGTCCGCCCCGATGGCGACATCGCGCTGTTCAACCGGCTGCTCGCCGACCTGCGCGCGCGGGGCGTGCTGGACGAGGCATTTCTGCGCGACCGGGTTGCGACGCCTGACGGTTTTTGGGAAACGCTCGACACCGGCGGCGACGATGGGCTGGACGCGGCCGACCGCGCCGCCTTCTTCGATCTGTTCGCCGCCCATCCGCGCACGGTGACGCTGTTCAGCCAGGGCGCGAACCAGTCGGTCTGCGGCACCGACAAGGGCAATGCGATCATCAACGTCCATCTGGCGACGGGCCGCATCGGCACGCCCGGCGCGGGGCCGTTCAGCATCACCGGCCAGCCCAATGCGATGGGCGGGCGCGAGGTCGGCGGGCTGGCCTCGACGCTCGCCGTGCATATGGGCTTCAGCGAAGCGGAGCGGGACCGCGCGCAGCGCTTCTGGAACGCGCCGACCATCTGCGCCGGGCCGGGCCTCAAGGCTGTGGAGATGTTCGAGGCGGTCGCGGATGGGCGGATCAAGGCGATCTGGATCATGGCCACCAACCCCGCCGTTTCCATGCCCGATGCGGGCGCGGTGCGGGCGGCGCTGGCGGCCTGCCCGCTCGTCGTCGTGTCCGATTGCATCGCCGACACCGACACCGCGCGGTTCGCCCATGTGAAGCTGCCCGCGCTCGGCTGGGGCGAGAAGGACGGCACCGTCACCAACAGCGAGCGCGTTCTCTCCCGCCAGCGCCGCTTTCTGGCCGCGCCGGAAGAGGCGCGGGCGGACTGGGATATCATTGCCTCCGTCGCGCGGGCGATGGGGTGGGGCGACGCCTTCGCCTACACCCATGCCGCGCAGATCTTCCGCGACTATGCGGCGCAGACCGCGTTCGAGAATGACGGCGCGCGCCTGCTCGACCTGGGGGGCCTCGCCGGGATCGGGGAAGAGGACTATGAGGCTCTGGAGCCGTTCCAATGGGGCGGGCTTTCCCCCTTTGCCGATCGGCCGTTCTCCACGCCCGACGGCAAGGCGCGGCTGATCGCGGTGAAGCCGCCGCAGCCGAGGATGGACGCCGATTTCCCGCTGCGCCTCAACACCGGGCGCTATCGCGACCAATGGCATACGATGACGCGCACCGGCCTCAGCCCGCGCCTGTCGGCCCACCGGCCCGAACCATTGGTCGAAATCCACCCCGACGACGCGCTGGCGCACGGCATCTTCGACGGCGGGCTGGCGCGGGTGGAAAGCCGCGCGGGCGCGAGCATCTACCGCGTCGCCGTCACCGATACGCAGGCGCGCGGCACCCTGTTCGTGCCGATGCACTGGACCGACAGCCTGTCGTCGGGCGGGCGCACGGGTCGCCTGCCCTCGCGCGATCGCGATCCGGTTTCCGGCCAGCCCGGCTTCAAGAACCATGGCGCGCGGATCGGCGCCTACAGCCCGGAATGGCGCGCCTTTCTGGTCGGCGCGCACGCCCCGCGTCACATGGGCGCCGCCTATTGGACCCGCTCCCGCGTGGCGGGCGGCTGGCTGACCGAGCTGGCGGGCGATGGCGAGCCGGATATAGCCGCGCTGCTGCCCGAAGGGCGGCGGATGGAGGCGATGGACATCAGGCGCGGCATGGTCCGCGCGGTGGTGCTGGACGAGGACGGGCGCCTGATCGCCGCGCTGTTCCTCACCCGCAACGGCGTGCTGCCACCGCGCGCATGGATCTCAGCGCAGCTCGGCCGCAAGGAGACGCGGAGCGCGGAGCTGCTTGCAGGGCGGGCGGCGACCCCCGCGCCCGACATGGGGCCGATCGTCTGCGTCTGCTTCGATGTCGGCATGAAGACCATCCTCGCCGCGATCGGCGGCGGCGGGCTGCTCACCGTCGAGGCGGTGGGACAGGCGGTGCGCGCGGGCACCAATTGCGGATCCTGCCGCCCTGCCATCGCCAAATTGCTCGAACCCGAAAGGAGGCTCGCCCATGGCTGAACCATCGATTGCCGCAGGGGAAGTATGGCTGGTGGGCGCGGGGCCGGGCGACCCCGACCTCCTCACCCGCAAGGCGGAAAGGCTGCTGCGCGCCGCCGACATCGTCTTTTACGATGCGCTGGTCGGCCCCGGCGTGCTGGACCTGATCCCGAACCATGTCGAGCGCGTCAGCGTGGGCAAGCGGTCCGGCCGCCACAGCAAGGATCAGCGCAGCATCAACGACCTGATCGTCCGCGCCGCGCTGGCCGGGCGGAAGGTGGTGCGGCTGAAAGGGGGCGATCCTTCGATCTTCGGCCGCTCGGCGGAGGAGATGGCGGCGCTGGCCGCGCACGGCATAAGCGCGCATGTCTGCCCCGGCATCACCGCCGCCTCCGCCGCCTCGGCCAGCCTTGGCCTGTCGCTGACGCTGCGGGGGCTGGCGCGCAAGCTGGTGTTCGTGACCGCCCATGCGCGGGACGGCGACAGGCTCGATCTCGACTGGTCGGCGCTGGCCGATCCGGGGGCGACGCTGGCGATCTACATGGGCAAGGCGAGCGCGGCAATGCTCTCCCGCCGCCTGATCGCGGCGGGGCTGCCGTCCTCCACCCCGGTGGTCGCGGTCGAAAATGCCAGCCTGCCGGGCGAGCGCCATGTCGGCACGCGGCTCGACCTGCTGGAAATCGCGGTGCGTTCGCTGGGCGAGGGGCCGGTCGTGCTGCTGGTCGGGGAGGCGATGGGCGCTGCCTCCGCCCCGACAAGCGGATTTGTCTATCCACAAGAAAGACTTTCTTCCCTGCCGCCACGGGCCGAATATATCATCCTCCCTCATGAAAAAGGGCCTCATCATTCGCCATGTCCCGCATGAGGGTATTGCGGGGTTTCGTCATCCGATCGAAGAAGCAGGCTATGAGCTGGATCGCATCGACGTCGCCGATCCCGCCTTCGCCGATCTCGACCTGCGGGAGCCGGACCTGCTCATCATGATGGGTGGGCCGATGGGCGTTTATGAGCAGGATCGCTATCCGTGGATCGCCTGCCAGCTGCGGCGGCTGAAATTGCGGCTGGAGGCGGACAGGCCGACGCTGGGCGTCTGCTTCGGCGCGCAGATGATCGCCGCCGCGCTGGGCGGGCATGTCTATGAAGGGCCGCGCAAGGAAGTCGGCTTCCACCCGATCCGCCTCAACGATGCGGGCCGCGCCTCGCCCTTGCGCTATCTGGAGGAGGTGCCGGTGCTGCATTGGCACGGCGACACCTTCACCCTGCCCGACAGCGTGGAGCTGCTGGGGTCGAGCCATGTCTACGAATATCAGGCGTTCCGGCGCGGATCCAACCTGTTGGCGCTGCAATTCCATGCCGAGATGGGCGAGGATGAGCGCTTCCACGAGTGGATGAACCAATGGCCCGAAGCAGTGGCCGAGGCCGGGGAGAGCGACGATTCCATGCGCGCCATCCATGACGAACTGGGGCCGCAGGCGGTCGCGGCGGGCCGGTCGATGATCGGGCAATGGCTGGACGAACTGCCCTGCTGATCCGGGCCGGGCGCCTTAGGGCCTAGCCCAGCGCGCTGCGGAAGGCGGCCAGCCGCCCTACCGCCTCGTCCAGCACCTCGGGCGCCTTGGTGAAGCAGAAGCGGACATAGCGGGTTTCCGCGTCGCGTTCGTAAAAGGCGGAGAGCGGAATGGCGGCGACGCCGGCCTCGCGCACCAGCCTTTCGCAAAAGGTGCTGTCGTCCATCGCGATGCCGGATTGCGTCAGGTCGACCAGCAGGAACCAGGTGGCGGGGCCTTCCTGCACCGCATAGCCCGCGCGCGCCAGCCCTTCGGCCAGACGGCTGCGCCCCGCCGCATGCAGACGGCGATGCCCGGCATGCCAGGCGGGCGGCAGCGCCAGCCCCTCGGCAACCGCCCATTGCAGCGCGGGCGGGGTGGTGAAGGTCAGATATTGGTGCATGCGCCCGATCGCCTCGGCCAGCGGCGGCGCGGCGCAGGCCCAGCCGACCTTCCAGCCGGTGAGCGAGAATATCTTGCCCGCCGAGCCGATCTTCACCGCCCGCTCGCGCAGCGCCGCCATGGCGAGCGGGGATCGGTGCGCGCCCTCACCGAACAGCATCGCCTCCCACACCTCGTCGCAGAGGAGGAGGAGGTCGTGGCGCTCGCACAGATCGGCGAGGAAGTGCCATTCCTCCGCGTCGATCAGACTGCCGGTCGGGTTGTGCGGGCTGTTGAGCACCAGCATCCGCGTGCGCCGGCCAAGCTGATCCTCGATGCTGTCGAGCGGCAGGCGCCAATGCGGCGGGATCAGGTTGACGAGGCGGGGCACGCCGCCCGCCCGGCGCACCAGCGGCGCATAGGCATCGTAGAGCGGCTGAAAGAGGATCACCTCGTCGCCCGGATCGAGCAGCGCCAGCAGCGCGGCGGCCAGTGCCTCGGTCGCGCCGGAGGTGATGACGACCTCTTCCGGCGCGATGTCGAGACGCTGATGCGCGGCATAATAGCCCGCCACGGCGGCGCGCAGTTCCGGCAGCCCGCGCATCGGCGGATATTGGCTCGATTTTTCGATCAGCGCGCGGGCGGCGGCCTCCAGCAGCGGCGCGGGGCCGGGACCGTCCGGAAAGCCTTGCCCCAGATTGATCGCGCCAAGATCCCGCGCAAGGCCGGACATGGTTTCGAATATCGTGGTTCCCAATCGTGCGATATCGCGGTTCACCGGCGCTTCCTGTGCTGTCGATACGACAGGAGATGCGGGATCGGCGCGCGGGGATCAACGGAAATGAAGGGGAGGGGGATTTTTCCTGGCCGGGGCCCGATATCGGGCATTGCGCCATGGAAATGGTGACCCCTACGGGACTCGAACCGGATTTTCAGGGCGCTACAGGGGATCAGAGGGGAAATAAACCTCTATTTTTCAACAACCGACTTACCCTGGATTGCCCTCCATTACCCTAAATGTGCCACGAAATGTGCCACGGCGGAGGGTCCGTTCAATCCTCGGTGATTCCAGGGGCTGATGACAGAATGCGATCGCTGTTTGTCTCCGAGCAAACTGCGTGCTTCTACCGCAATACTGATCGCTCGAGTCTGACGCTTCTCACGCCGACGGCATTGAGTCTGGATGCACGGCCTTGACCACGAAGCAGCCGATGCAATCAGCTCTATGGTGATCGATCATCGGAAACGATGAACCGCGCTGCGAACCAAAAATCCAAGAAACCGCATAGCTTGTCTCTTTGTCTATTGTTCCCATCCCCCGCCCAAGGCTAAAAATACCCGGACTCTATCGTTCGCAATCGTAGCGCTTGACGCTGCTAGCGCCGATTCGGCGGCAGCGAGGCTTCTTTCGGCATCGAGCAGGTCGAGGCCCGTTCCCAAGCCGCCGCGAGTCATTCGCGTCTGCAGGCCGAAGGCTTTGCGGTTCTCATCGCGCGCAATCTTGAGTTTTGCGTTCTGCTCGAGGTCGCGCGCATAGGTGCTAAGCGCGGTTTCCACTTCGCGCAAAGCAGACAGGACGCTGCCGTCAAATGCCGCCAGCGCCCCGCGAGAGGCGGCGTCGGCCTCCACGATTCGCGCCCGTGCCACCCCCCGGTTAGGGAATGTCCAGGAGATCAGCGGTCCCAGGCTGAACCTGAACGCCGAACTATCGAACAGATTGCCGACGCCGCGCGACGTCGTGCCCAGCGATGCGCCGAAGCTGACGCTCGGATAGAGTTCGGCCGTGGCCACGCCCATGCGCGCGGTCGCCGCCGCGAGTTGGCGCTCGGCCTGGCGGATATCAGGTCGCCGCCGGATTAGTGCCATTCCGTTGCCTATCGGCAGCGGCTGGTCGATGGTCGGGATTATCTGGCAGCTCGCGAGGCCGGGAGGATAGTCTTCGGGTGCCCTGCCGAGCAGCACGGCGAGACTGTAGAGGGCCGCCTTGCGGTCCGCTTCCAGCGGCGGCAACGCCGCTTCCAGCTGCGCCAGGAGCGCACGGGAGCGCATAGCATCAAGCGGGGTGTAGAGGCCTGCGCGCACGCCACGGTCGGTGAGCGCAAGACTTTGCCGCTGCAACTCCATCGAGCGGCGTGCGACGACCAGCCGCGCACCGGCGGCACAAGCGTCGGAATAGGCTCCGACCACGCCCGCAATGACTGTGGTACGCGCAAGATCATAGGCAGCCGCCTGCGCCTGGGCATCGGCATCCGCCGCTTCGATGGTGCGCCGGATCCGACCCACCACGTCCAGTTCGTAGGAGATCCCGACGCCTGCATCGAATGTTGCATGAGTTCCCGCTGGTGATCCGAGACCGAGATTGGAGGTCTCTCCCGCGGAGGCGCCACCATTTACCGACGTCTGGACATGGGCGCTTGCCCGTATCTCCTGGACGATCGCCTGCGCGCGTTCGAGATTGGCCGCGGCAATCCGCAGATCGGTATTGGCTCGAATGGCTTCCTCGACGAGCGCGTCGAGTTGGGGAATGGCATAGAGCCGCCACCAACGGTCCGGCAACGGCTCAGCGGCAAAGGCCGGCGAATTCCCCTCGGCGAAGGCGGTCGGTTTCTCTGCTATCCCTGCCGGCGGAGGCGGCGCGTGATAGTCCGGGCCGACAGTGGCGCAACCCGCCAACATCAGCGCGCCCGCGAAGGCCCATGATCCCCTCGTGCCGAGACGCTTCATTGTCATGCGCCCAGACCGACCGTGCGTGCATCCCCCGCGCTATCAAGCGACACCGTGACCGTTCGTCCCGCGATCAGGTCGATGCCGGGAGGAACCTTGTCGATGGCGATCCGCACCGGGACGCGCTGGGCAAGCCTGACCCAGCTGAAGGTCGGGTTGACGTTGGCGAGCAGTGTGCCCGAGGCAGTCGTTCGCTCGCGATCGTCAATGCCGGCTGACCGACCCTCGACATGACCGGAGAGGGGGCGGTCCTCACCCATAACGCGGATGGTCACCCGCGCGCCCGGATGGATATGCGAAAGCTTGGTTTCCTCGAAATAGCCCGCCACATAGTAACTGTCCGAATCGACCAGCGCCATCACTGGCTGGCCGGCGGTGGCATAGGCACCGGGACGAAGCGAGAAGTTGGTGACGATACCGTTGACGGGCGCACGCACCTCAGCGCGTTCGAGATTGATACGGGCAAGATCGCGATCGGCGATCGCCTGCGCATAGCGGGCGCGGGCCTCCTCTGCGGCGGAGCGGCGGTCGTCGCGCTGCTGACCCGAGACGATGTCGGCAAGGCCCTGATAGCGCCGGTTCTCACGCTCGGCCGCATTCAATGTGGCGCGGGCGGTGGCGACCGCCGCTTCCGTCTGCTGGAGGGCGTTGCGCAAGCGGACATGATCGATCGTGAACAATATCTCGCCGCGCCTCACGACCTGATTGTCACGGACATGCACCTGTTCGACCCGGCCGGATACGTCGGCGGCCAGTGGAACCACATCGGCCCGGATCTTTCCATCTCGCGTCTGGGGGGCGTAAGTATAGTAATTATAGAGCTGCCAGAAGACGAGCACCGCGACGCCCAGCACGAGCAGGGTAAGGAGCGGCTTGAGCAGGCGCAGGATCGTATCGCGGTCAATGGTCATGGCGTGTGCTTCAGGATGAGGTGACCAGGCGCAACGCGAGAAACGCGGCGCCGGTCAGGATGAGGAAGAGGGAAGTATCGAACAGCGGTCGCTGCCAGACGAGGCGATAGAAACCCGCGGCTTCGAGCAATAGCGAGACGAGCAGGCGGGCGGCAAAGCCGATGCCGACGCAGAGGAGCAGCGGCGAGAGGAAGATGCCGGCAATATCGATCTCTCCGATCATCGGGAGGGCTCCCACGCCGGTGCGCGTTCGAACAGGGCGATACGCAATCCCGCAAGGGCATGGATAACGCGGTCCGGCCGGTCTCCTGGAACCCTGTGCTCGAACCATAGCCGGTCCAGGGCATCATCGATCATCGTGAGCAGCCGCGACGACGGCTGCGGCGCATCGAACTCGGCGCGGAACTGGTCGAGCACGCTATCGGTCGCCGCGCGGGCTGCGGGCGGAAGCGCTTTCCCGATCATACGCAGGTCGGCGACGTTCACGCCGACACGAAGGCGGGAGAGCAGGCTCGCGCTGCGTTCGATCTGTCCCGTCGCGGCAAGCCGGGCGGTCATGACGGCGATGCGATCGAGCGCCCTCTGGACATAGCTGTCCCGTATTCTCTGGTTTGCCGAGCGGCTGAGCCGGGCGATGTCTCGCGCTTCCTTGCGCAGGAAACGCTGAAGCTGATGCTGGACGCCCCAGCTTCTGAACAGCCCCGCGCCCAGAAAGGCGACATAGACACCCAAAAGGCTGGCAAGGCCGGTCTCGAGGAAGGCCCCGAAATCGAACGGAGAATAATGGCCCTGGAGGTTGATGTTGCTGAGGCCGTAGGCCAGCACGAGGGTCGCCATCGGATTGCCTGCCGCCCATGCTCCGAGCGGCAGCATGAACAGACCCATGACGAGCGCAAATGCCGCAAAATCATTGGCGAGCGGCAGAAGGCCATAGCAGAGCAGCCCGGCAAGCGTCAGCGCGAGCACCGCGAAGCGGCCGAACATCGCGATCGCCTTGCCTGGCTCGTCGCCGCCTCCAAAGAAGGCCAGCGCGACGGTGCTGAGCAGCACGGCATTCGCGCCCTGATGCCAGCCCGTCATGTACCAGAGACCGCAAAGCAGCGCATAGGAAACGAGAATGCCCCCCGCCAACCTGCTGGCGTGATCGAAGTCTGGGATCAGCGGGAAGGCGCGGGTTTCCCTGACCTGTCCGGCGAGCGCCGGCGTCAGCACCGCTTTCCCGTCGAGCACCGCCTCGATCCGGCGCACCTCGCTCCAGAGCGTGAGCCCTTCAGTGAGCATCCCAGCCAGCGAATCGTGCACGAGTTGCTGCCAGCGCCTGCCGGGCCCGGCATCGAGCGGAACCGCCCGCACATCGTCCGCAAGTCCCGCCGGCGGTTCGGCACCAGTTGCAAGGCAGGCGCTCGCAGCCGCCAGACTGGGCCGGAGCGCTTCACGCTCCGCCTCGCTGAGCCCGGCGATCCGGCTGCCGATCGCCGAGAGCAAAGGGATCATGCGGAGCAGACGCTGCTGGATCGCAAGCGCATGGCGCAATTCCGAGCGGCTGATCGTTGGATCGTAGCGCAACGTACTGATGAGCTGCGAGAGCGAGGTGATGTCGGCCAGCGTCTTCAGCCGATCATGTTCGCCCTTTGCATCCGCCTCATGTCCGTCGAAGATGTCCCTGGCCCAATTCTCCATGTCCGGCAGCCAGCGATGGATGCTCGCGCGCAGGGTCCCGCCGAGCGACCGCGGCATGACGATGGCATCGACGATCGTGGTCGAAAGAATCCCAAGCGCGATTTCGCTGACCCGCGCCACCACCGTGTCGAAGCTCGTCTCCGGATGGTCCACGCCGGCGACAGCGACCAGCATGAGTGTGATCGAGAAAAGCTGGAAACCATAGCTGCGGGGCGTGCGATCGAGAAACGATAGGCCAAAGCCCATGGTCGCGACGATCCCTGCGGCCGCCACGAGCAGCAGCGGCGTGCTCGCAAACATTGCCACCAGCCCGAGAGTGACTATGCCTGCGCAGAATGTTCCTGCGAAGCGATAGACGGCCTTTGACCGGATCGCGCCCGACATCGGGTTCATGCACACGCAGCAGGTGACAAGCGCCCAATAGGGGTTGGGCAGGCCAATCCGCACGGCAAGCGCGAAGGCGATCATGCCGGCAACGAACAGCTTGGCGGAAAAGATCAGTTGGTCGGCGCTGACCTTCATCGGCCCGAACGCTCCTGCTGCAGGTATTGACCGATGCGCGCCTCGAACAGACGGAGCGTCCGGGTCGTCGTCTCAATGTCCTGAGACGGCAAATCCCCGAGGATCCCGGCCCGCAGCTCGTCGACTGCCTTCTCCATCTTGCGGGCTATTTCGCGGCCCTTGGGCAAGGCCTGGATGATTTTGGCGCGGCGGTCGTCCGGAGAATCGCGGCGCTCGAGCAGATCGGCCGCTTCCGCCTGGTCGAGGATGCGGACCATGGCGCCCGGGTTTACCCCGACTTCCTCGGCCAGCGCGTTCTGCCTGATGCCTTCCTCTCCACGGCGCGCAGCCAGGATCAGAGCCGACGTCAGCGATGCCGGAAGCCCGAAGTCAGCCAAGGCCATGTTGACCGCCTGAACCCAGATGCGCCGCACTGGCTGCAACGCGTTGGTGAATTCAAAAAGCGTCGCCGCGCTGACTACGGATCGGTGGGTTGGCATGGACGTCCCTGTAGACCGACGTGTCTATATATTCAATAGGCAACGGTTGCCTTTGCAACATATTTGGCTATGAACGCCTATCTACGCTCATGTTGAAGGAGGATTGGCCATGAGCCAGGAGCAGCTTCAAATCGAGACCGGCGAGGGCAACTGCCCCGCCTATTTTTTCACGCCGGACGGGGCGGGCCCCTGGCCGGGCGTGATCTTCTGCATGGACGGGTTCGGCATCCGCCCAACGCTGTTCTCGATGGCGCAACGGCTCGCCGACAGCGGCTACGCCGTCTTGCTGCCCGACTTCTATTATCGCGCAGGTCCATATGGACCGCTTGTGCCCGCGGAGGTTTTCGCGAGTGGTGACCTCATGGGCGCCATCGGTCACTTGCTGGCTTCCACCGACAACCATCGGGCGGCACGGGACGCGGAGGCGTTCATCACGTTGCTTGACGAACGACCTGATGTTGTCGGCCCTCGATATGGCGTAACCGGCTATTGCATGGGGGGCGGCATCGCGCTGTCGATCGCCGGAAGCTGGCCGAAATACATTGCCGCTGCGGCGAGCTTTCACGGCGGCAATCTCGCAACGGACGCGGATACCAGCCCGCACCTGCTGGCGCCTTCGATCAGTGCGCGGGTCTATGTCGCCGGCGCCGACAAGGATGATTTGTACCCGCCCGAAATGGCCGAGCGTTTGGAAAAGGCGCTGACGGATGCTGGCGTGGACCATCGATGCGAGATTTACAGCGGAGCGCTGCACGGGTTCACCATGGCTGACTTTCCCGTGTTCGATGTAGCGGCCGCGGAAAGGCACTGGCGAGAGCTTGTCGGGCTTTTCGATGGTTCGCTGCGTTAGGCAATGTCAGCATCGCCAACAACGGGACGGCTATGGCACATATGATGGAACAGCGGCGTTTCCTCACACCCGATGGTTTGACGCTGATCGGAGATGTCGGCGGACCGCCCGATGCGCCGACTGTCATTCTGCTGCACGGCGGCGGCCAGACGCGACACAGCTGGGCCGGTGCGACGAACCAGCTTGCCGATCGAGGCTATTTCGTCGTGAACTACGACGCTCGCGGACATGGGGACAGCGACTGGTCTCCCGATGGGGACTATTCGCTTCCCGCGCTTGCTTCAGATCTGGGCGCGGTCCTGTCGACAGTTTCCCGGCCTGTAGCGCTGGTCGGCGCTTCCATGGGTGGAATGACGAGCTTCTATGCCATTGGTAGGGCGTCTCGATCTGTCGCGGATTTGCTCGTCATGGTTGACATCGTTCCGCGGCCGGCAGCGGAAGGTACGGAGAAAATCCGGCGGTTCATGAAGGCTCACCCACATGGGTTCAGCGATCTCGATGAGGCGGCCAACGCCGTGTCCGCCTATAATCCGCAGAGAAGGCGCCCTTCGGACCCGAGCGGCTTGATGAAGAATCTCCGTCTGCGCGACGACGGACGTCTTTACTGGCACTGGGATCCGCGCTTTCTCGAAAGCCTCCCCAACTCGGAACCGCCGTCCTTCGCAGACGATATGGAACGGGTCAGCGGCAATGTCACGCTGCCTACGCTGCTGGTCCGCGGAGGGCAGAGCGATATTGTCGACGATGAAGGTGTGGTCAGCATGTGCAGGCTCGTGCCGCAGACGGAGGTTCGGGATGTGCCGAAGGCCGGACATATGGTCGCCGGCGATCGAAACGATGTCTTCAACGATATCGTGATCGATTTCCTGCAGCGGCACATACCGTCATTCGGATGATGCGGGGTGCCGCATGAACGGAAGGTGGAAGGCTTGCGGCTCAGCGCTGGAGCATTTGTCATGACGGCCGTCCAATCAGTCGGATTGAAACGTCACATCGAGACTGCCGGCCTCAGCGCTGCTGGTGAGATTCAACTCAGGCGGGCGGCCGCTGGCTCATAAATGTCCGCCAGTTTGAGCAACCCCGCTCTTTGTCCACGACGCACGGCAGAGCCCTCGCATCGAACTGGCTGAGCCGGATACGTCCCCTGACCGTCACCGCTTCCGATGCTGCCTTCGACTTCAAGTGCGCTTGATGGATAATTGAAGAACCAGCACGCCGGCTATGATGAGACTGATCCCAAACATAGCCGTGAGACTCAGGCGCTGCTGATATACGATCCAGCCAATCAGGGTGAGCAGGGCAATCCCGACGCCGCTCCAGATCGCATAAGCGATACCCAGCGGGATAGTCTTCAAAGACATCGCCAGCGCGCTGAAGGCGACGATGTAACCCAGGATCGACACTAACGCCCACACGGGGCGGGAGAAGCCATCGCTTGCCTTCAACGCGGAAGTCGCGATGACTTCCGCGCCTATGGCCAGGGCAAGAAGCAGATAGGCTTTCATTTGTCTGCGATCATGGGGAGTGCTGTCGGGAAGCTTTGCAACGAGCGCAGACGTCATGCGGGATGTGCATTAGCGTTTCCCCTGCCTTCAACGTCACGAAGCCAAGATTGCCGGGTCGAACCCTTCCTCCCAATAGTGTGGACGGACAATGGGAAGGCCGAGTGCCGCGAAGGCGCGATTGTCCTCCCAATAGGTCGATTCCAGCACGATCTTCCCGCTATTATCGAACTCGAGGAAGGTGGAACCGAGCGTGCTGATCGTTTTCCCGCCCGTCGCAATGCCACGATAGCTTTCGGCGCCCTCGATCTGGACGTTCCAGTGGATGAGGCCCCTGCGTTCGTTACCGAGATATTCGGTCGCCGTGAAACGATAGCGACCATTCTCGCCGGCCGCGATGCCGCCCAGATTGCGGACCAGCATTTCGGTATCGGTGAACGTGTCGTTTTCATGATCGTCAATTTTCGACCAGTCCGACGAAAAGAAGTCGGCGTAAAGCGCACGCAGCACATGGATGTCGCCGCCGAGCGCATTGCACCAGTCCTGCGCGAATTCGAGCGTTCCGGCGGGAGCCCCGCTCAGTTTGACATCCGCCGAACGGGCAGGCCCTTCGTGCGGTTTGCCGGTGAGGATCTTGGTCGGGCTGACGGGGCCTACGGCGCGCAGGACCGCAGCGGCATCCCACCAGGAGGATTCCCGCTTGATGAAGCCGTCCTTGTAGATGTGGAATGTATGCCCCTGGGTCGTGAAGGGCTTGTCCTTGACGTCGAGGCCGATGAACATGGCCGCATCCTCGGGTCCCCATTCCCAACGCAGGAGCCCGAAATTCTCATCGCCGATATAGGAGCGCATCCTGAAATTGTGGATGCCGACGCCATTGGTGCGATCCTTGTTGGCGTAGGGGACGAACAGCCGGTGAAGGTCCGCCTGGTTGTCGATGTTGTGCTGGTCGAGCATCACATCCTCGAAGACGAAGTCGTCGCCTGGCCCATATAGGCTGCAGATCGCTTCCGGGCTGTGCCTGAAGGCTTTCAGCCATTTCACGCAAAATGAATAATGCATCGTCCTGCTCCTTCCGTGCGACGAGCGTTGCGCTCGATAATCCGATGTGTCGGCATTACATCCTGAAGACCCCGTATCGCGGTTCGGGGATGGGGGTGTTGAGCGCGGCGCTGAGCGCGATCGCAATGGTTTCTCGGGTGGCGAGCGGATCGATGACGCCATCGTCCCACAGTTCGGAGGTGGCATACCAGGCACTGGACGAACGCTGATATTCCGCGATCACGGGCTCGCGGATGGCCGCGATCTGCTCATCGGTAAGCGCGCCGCCTTCTCGTTCCATCTGCCTGATCTTGACCGTGGTCAGCACGCCAGCGGCCTGCTCGGCACCCATCACGGCCACCTGCGAGCGCGGCCAGGAGAACATGAAGCGCGGATCGAAGGCACGGCCGTTCATGCCGTAGGTTCCGGCCCCGAAGGAGGCGCCGCAATTGATCGAGATCTTCGGGACCGAGGCGCCGGACACCGCCATGATCATCTTGGCGCCGTCCTTGGTGATCCCTCGCCGCTCATATTCGCGGCCGACCATGAAGCCGGTGATGTTCTGCAGGAACAGGAGCGGCGTGCGGTTCTGATCGCACAGCTCGATGAAGTGCGCACCCTTCAGCGCACTGTCGCTGAACAGCACGCCGTTGTTGGCGAGGATGCCGACCTGCTGGCCCCAGATGCGGGCATAGCCGCAGATGAGGGTGGTGCCGTAGCCCGGCTGATATTCGTGGAAGCGGCTGCCGTCGACGATGCGGGCGATCACCTCGCGCATGTCGAACTGGACGCGGCCATCGGCGGGCAGGATGCCGTAAAGCTCCGCCGGGTCATAGGCGGGCGGTTCGGGATCGATCGCCGGCTCGCCAGCCTTGGGTTGCCTGCGCCATTGCGCGACGATCTCTCGCGTGATCGCGATGCCGTGCAGCTCGTTGTCGGCCGGATAGTCGGCAACCCCGGAAACCGACGTGTGCATGTCCGCGCCGCCCAGCTCGTCGACGGTGACATCTTCCCCGGTCGCCGCCTTCACCAGCGGCGGACCGCCGAGGAAGATCGCGCCCGTGCCGCGCACGATCACGGAATAGTCGCTGAGCGCGGGGATATAGGCCCCGCCCGCCGTGCAGTTGCCAAGGACAAGCGCCACCTGGGGCACACCCATCTTCGAGAGGGTGGACTGGTTGCGGAAGATGCGCCCCGCGCCGTAGCGATCGGCGAAGAATTGGGCCTGGAGCGGGAGGAAGCCGCCGGCGCTGTCGCACATATGCACGACCGGTAGACGGTTCTCGATCGCGATGTCGAGGGCGCGGACGATCTTCTTGACCGACATGGGATACCAGGCGCCGCCCTTGACGCTGCTGTCGTCGGCGCGGATCACCACTTCCTTGCCTGAGACGATGCCGATTCCGACAAGCTGGCCGGCGCCCGGCGCATCCTCGGCATAGGGTGTTTCGCCTGCCGCCAGCGTGGACAGTTCGAGAAAGGGCGTGCCGGGGTCGAGCAGTTGCTCGAGCCTGGCGCGGACCGTCATCTTGCCTTGGCGTTCGAGCCGCTGAAGGTCGCGTTCGGGACGAATGGTGCGGACCGCGTGCTGGCGCCTCTCCAGTTCCGCCGCAAGCGCGCGATTATGCTCGACATTGGCGAGAAAGGCGGCGTCGCGGGGATCGATCCGGCTGTGAATGCGGCGCATCATGCGTCCTCTCCCAGCGGAGCGAGCGTGACGAGCGGCGCGTCGCGCTCGAACGACTGCGAGAGTGTGACGTGGACCGCTTCGACAACGCCGTCGCGCGATGCGCGGATGGCCGTTTCAAGTTTCATGCTTTCGATCACCAGCAATATGTCGCCTTCCATGACGGTCTGCCCGGCTTCGCTCGACACGCCAACGACAGCGCCGGGCATGGGCGCGCGCACCGTATCTTCCGATCCACTTGCCGCTCCGGCCGCATGGCGCAGGACGGCATCCTTGAAGAGCAGCTCATGGGACTCGCCGTTCCAGTGGATGAAAAGCCTGTCACCTTGCCCGGCGATGTGGACGGGGCCCTGGCTGTCGCCTGCGCGCAGCAAGCCGTTGTCGAGGGAAATCGCGACATCGCCGCCGTCGAAGCGCAGGATGTAGCCGTCAGCCGTTCTCGACAGCCAGATCAGATGGTCATGGCCATCCAGTTCGATACAATGCCGCATCAGTTCCTCCATCCGCCGATGGCGGCGTGAAGCGGGGGAACCGCGTTCGCGGCATCGAGGACAGGGCGGGCCGAAAGCGCCGCCGCCGCCAGCAGGGCGCGGACCGTGGCGCCATCCACAGCCGGGTCGGCCGCCAGTTCGGGTTTCTCACCGATCAGGCCCGTATGTATGGCGCCGGCGCGCACATCGGGATCGGCGAGCAAGCGTCGCAGATAGGCGATATTGGTGCGGCACCCCAGAATGACGAAATCGGCGAGCGCGGCATCGGCCTTGTCGAGCGCCGCTTCGCGGTTCGCCGCATGGACGATGAGCTTGGCGATCATCGGGTCGAAGGCCGCCGTCACGGCGCCACCCTGTTCCACGCCGGAATCGATCCGCACGCCGGCGCCGCCGGGCGGAATCATCGTCAGCAAAGGGCCGGTCGTGGGTGCGAAGTCGCGCGCGGCGTCCTCCGCATAAACGCGGACCTCAATGGCATGGCCGTTGATAGCAAGTGCGTCCTGGCCGTAGCCCAGCGGTTCGCCCGCGGCTACGCGGAGCTGTTCGGCGATGAGATCGGTGCCGGTAATCTCCTCGGTGACGGGATGCTCGACCTGGATGCGGGTGTTCATTTCGAGGAAGTAGAACTCGCCCCTGCCGTAGATGAACTCGACCGTCCCCGCGCCGACATAGCCCGCCGCCCGCGCGATACCGGCGGCCACCTCGCAGATGCGCTCCCGCTCATCGGCGCTCAGCGTGGGGGAAGGGGCTTCTTCCACCACCTTCTGGAAACGGCGCTGGAGCGAGCATTCGCGCTCGAAGAGATGCACGACATTGCCGTGCGTATCACCCAACACCTGAACCTCGATGTGGCGGGGACGCTCGACATAGCGTTCGGCGAACAGCCGGCCATCGCCGAAATAGCGTTGTCCCTCGTTGCGACCGCGCTCGATCTCCTCTTCGAGAAGGGCAAGATCGCGCACGATGCGCATGCCCTTGCCGCCGCCGCCGGCCGAGGGCTTGATGAGCAACGGGGCGCCGACCGCGCGAGCGCGTTCCACGAAGGTCGCGGGGTCATCGTCCTCGATCGCGGACGGCGCGACCGGGAAGCCCCGGCTTTCCACGAAATTGCGCGCGCGCACCTTGTCGCCCATCAAATCGATGGTTTCGGGCCGGGGGCCGATGAAGGCGATGCCCGCTTCCTCGCAGGCCCTCGCGAACCCTGCATTCTCCGACAGGAAACCGTAGCCCGGATGGATCGCATCCGCGCCGGATTCCTTGGCCGCCGCGATAATCTGCGCGCCGTCGAGATAGGCCGCCACTGGCGTTGCGCCGGTGATTTCCACTGCGGTGTCGGCCTGCTTCACCGCCGGCGTCTGCGCGTCGACGGCATGATGCACGGCGACGCCCTTAAGACCGGCCTTGTGGACGGAGCGGAGGATGCGAACGGCGATTTCGCCGCGATTGGCGATCAGGACTTTTGTGATCTTCGTCATGCGCCCGCCTTTGCGAGATACGCGGCGCGTAGCGCCTTCTTGTAGAGTTTCCCGTTCTCCTGGCGCGGCAGTTCTCGGGCGAGGTCGAAGGAACGGGGTACCTTGATCGGCGATAGATGAGCGCGGCAATGCGCGGTGAGCATCTCGACAAAGGCGGTTTCGTTCTCCGGCCACTCGGTCGGTTGGACAACCGCTTTCACTTCCTCGCCGAACTCCTCGTTGGGAACGCCGAACACGGCAACATCCGCGATCGCCGGATGCACTGAAAGCAGGTCCTCGATCTCCTTGGGATAGACGTTCACCCCGCCTGTGATGATCATGAAATCCTTGCGGTCGGAGAGATAGAGATAGCCTTCCTCATCGAGCCGGCCCATGTCGCCCATGGTGATCCAGCCTTCGCGATGATAGACCGAGGCGGTCTTTTCCGGGTCGTTGTGGTAGGCGATCTGCGGTCCGTTGCCGAAATAGATCTGGCCGATTTCGCCCTGGGCCAGTTCCTCGCCATCATCGCCGACGATATGGATTTCGCCCAGCACCGGACGTCCCACGGACCCAGGATGCGCCAGCCACTGTTCGGTGTCGATCGCGGTATAGCCGATCGCTTCCGATCCGGCGTAGAACTCGTGGACGATCGGTCCCCACCAGTCGATGAGCTGGCGCTTCAATTCCGGGGGGCAAGGGGCTGCTGCGTGAACCGCGACCCGGTGACTGGAAAGGTCATATTGGGCCTTCACCTCGTCCGGCAGACGGACCATGCGGCTCAGCATGGTCGGCACCCATTGGCTGTGCGTCACATGATAGCGGTCGATGGCGGCCAGCGCCTGTTCGGCATCGAACTTGGTCATGATGACGTTGGTGCCGCCGATGCGGTGGATGGCGAGCGTATATTTGAGCGGGGAGCCGTGGTAGAGCGGCGCGGGGCACAGATAGACGCTGTCGGGCGTGAAGCTATAGAGTTTGGCGAGCAGCACCGAAAGCGGATCGGCTTCGTCGCGCGTGCGGCCGAGCTTGGGCAGGATGCCCTTGGGCCGCCCGGTGGTGCCTGACGAATAGAGCATGTCGGCGCCCGCTGGGGTGTCGGAACTGGTTTCAAGCGGCGTCTGGCCTTCGATCAGCGCCGTGACGGACAGGAAGCGATCATTCGCCTCGCCGGTGGTGAACCAGTGGCTGACCGGCGTTTCCCAGCCCTGCAACTCCGCCATCAGCGGCTCATATTCCGGCGCCGTGACGACAAGGCGGGCGTCGCTGTCGGTGAGGATATGCGCCACTTCCGCATGCTGAAGGCGAGTGCTGATCGGCGTCCAGTAGAGGCCCGCGAGCCATGCGCCCCAGCCTATGGGATGATACCAGATGCCGTTGGGGAGCATGAGGGCGATATGATCGCCGGGTTGAAGGCCCAGCGCGCGGAAGGCCGAAGCGATCTTCCCCGCCGTGTCGGCCAGTTCGCCATAGGTCATCGTGACGCCGCTTTCCGCGATGATCGTGGCGAGGGCGTCGGGTTTTTCCTTTGCGACCAGGAACGGGTTCATGAGAAGTCACCGCGCATGGCTAATCCATCCTCTCCGATTCTTTGACTGTGCATTAGATGAAATGTTCAATTTATGCAATGTTGTCGCATGGATGATCCTGGCCATCGCTGGTGCCTCTCCGATCCTAGCGGTTCGATAGACTGGCGAGGGTCGCTGCAAAGCGCGCCGACCGTCCCGCCTGGTGCTGAAGTTCCCGTTCGGTCGCGAGCGATTGCTCAAAAGTCTGGGTTTCGGCGAGAGCGGCGGCGCGCTTGGTCCCGGCGACGGCCAGGGGATCGAGCGTCGTTGCATTCTCGATGAGCGACGACAGAAGGGAAGCTACGGCGCCGGACTCGACAAGGCGGGAAACCATGCCGATGCGGACAGCCTCTTCGCCGTCGATCGTCTCGCCGAAGAGAAGCAGGCGCCTTGCCTGAATCGGGCCGACAGTTCGGGAAAGCAGCCAATTCAACCCGCAATCGGGGATGAGGCCGATCCGGGTGAAGGGGAAGGCAAAGCGCGCCTTCTCGGTGGCCACCACCATGTCGAAGGCGAGCACCAGCCCGCAGGCGCCGCCGACGACCAGGCCGTCGACCATGCAGACCGTGGGGCAGGGAAGGCCGGCAAGGCGTCTGAGCAATGGGTGATAGTGGTCGTCCAGCAGGGTTCCCAGTTCGCCCGCATGCGTCATGGGATCGGCAAGGTCGCCGCCGCTAGAAAAGGCTTTTCCCTCCGCATCGAGGATGAGAAGATGCGCGCTGGTCCGCTCTACCTCACCCAGCGCCTCGCCGATCTCCGCGAGCAGGGCACGACTCAGCACATTGCGCTTTTCCGGCCGGGCCAGCGTCACTCTCGCGACGCCGTCCGTGATGCCGAAATATATGTGCTGCCAACGCATGAAGAGCCTCGCTGTCAGAGAGCTTCGATGATCGTCACATTGGCGATGCCGCCGCCTTCGCACATCGTCTGGAGGCCATAACGCTTGCCGCGCTTGCGCAAGCCGTGAACCAGGGTCGCCATCAGCTTGGCGCCGGATGCGCCGAGCGGATGCCCCAGCGCGATCGCGCCGCCGTTGACGTTGAGACGGGCTGGATCGGCCCCGGTTTCCTTCAGCCAGGCGAGATTGACCGACGCGAACGCCTCATTGACTTCATAAAGGTCGATATCGTCGATGGTGAGGCCCGCGCGATCGAGCGCGCGCCGTGTTGCACGGATTGGCTCGTCGAGCATGATGATCGGATCGCCGGCGGTCACGGTCAGATTGACGATGCGGGCGAGCGGCGTCAGTCCATGGACTTTAAGCGCCGCCTCGCTCACCACCAGAACGGCGGCGGACCCGTCGCAAATCTGGCTGGAGTTGGCGGCGGTGACGACACCGCCCTCCTGCAGCGTCTTCACCGAGCCGATCCCTTCCAGGGAAGCGTCACGGCGAACGCCCTCATCGTGGACATGTAACTGCGAATTGCCCTGTGCATCAGTGATTGCGACGGGGACGATTTCATCGTCGAACGCGCCGGCATCGATCGCGGCGACCGCCCGCCGATGGCTTTCCAGCGCGAAGCGGTCGAGCGCATCCCGGTCGAACCCATATTTGTCGGCCATCATCTGCGCGCCGGTGAACTGGCTGAACTCGGCGACCCCGAACCGCTCGCGGATACGGTCCGCGAACGGCGTGCCCAGGCCCGCCTCGGCGGGGAGCTTCGTCGCGGTGAACATAGGTACGCGGGTCATGCTTTCGACGCCGGCGGCAAGGACCACATCCTGCGTGCCCGACATGACCGCCTGCGCCGCGAAATGGATCGCCTGCTGCGACGAGCCGCACTGGCGGTCGATGGTGACGGCCGGCACGGTCTCCGGCAGGCGGGACGCCAGCACGGCATGGCGACCGACATGGAAGCTCTGTTCGCCCACCTGGCTGACGCAGCCCATGATGACATCGTCGATCGCGGCGGGATCGATGCCGGTGCGGTCGAGGGTGGCGTTGAGAACTTCGGCGGCCAGCTCGACGGGATGCCAACCGGCCAGCGCGCCCTTCCTGCGTCCTCCGGCGGTGCGCGCCGCCGATACGATATAGGCTTCACTCATGGCTGAAATCTCCGGTGATGCTGAAGGGGGAGCAAAGCGTGGTCATTTTCCGCTCCACGCGCCTTTGCGCTTTTCGACGAAGGCGACCATGCCCTCGCGCTTGTCGGCGGTCGCGCACAGGCCATTGAACAGGCGGCGCTCGAACAGGAGGCCCGCCGAAAGACCCGTCTCGAAAGCGGCGTTGACCATTTCCTTGTTGGCGATGGTGGCGAGCGGAGGGTAGGCGGCGATCTCCGCCGCGGCCTTGATGGCGTCCTCCAC
This sequence comes from Sphingobium jiangsuense, assembly GCF_014196495.1. Taxonomy (GTDB): domain Bacteria; phylum Pseudomonadota; class Alphaproteobacteria; order Sphingomonadales; family Sphingomonadaceae; genus Sphingobium; species Sphingobium jiangsuense. The sequence continues at coordinate 11,612 of NZ_JACIDT010000017.1, read as the reverse complement.
AAGGGTCGCAGCGGGCACGATGCGAGACACAAGACCGGCGCGTTCGGCTTCATGCACGTCCATCATCCGGCCGGAAATGCACATGTCCATCGCCTTCGCCTTGCCGACCGCGCGGGTCAGGCGCTGCGATCCGCCCATGCCGGGCGCAACGCCCAGCTTGACTTCGGGCTGGCCGAATTTCGCCGTGTCGGCGGCGATGATGAAATCGGCCATCATGGCAAGCTCGCAGCCCCCGCCCAGCGCGAAGCCCGCGACCGCCGCGATCCAGGGCTTGCGCGTCGCCACGACCCGGTCGAAGCCGCCGAAATAATTTTCGCCGAACATCTCGGAAAAGCCGCGGTTGGACATTTCCTTGATGTCGGCACCGGCGGCGAAGGCTTTCTCACTACCCGTGAGCACCGCGCAGCCCTGGCTGGCGTCCGCCTCATAGGCCGCGAAGGCTTCGATCAGGTCGGCCAGCACCTGGCTGTTGAGGGCATTGAGGGCATCGGGACGGTTGAGGCGGATGAGAGTGACCGCTCCGTGCTGCTCCACGATGATCGTCTGAAACTGGCTCATCTTGTGTCTCCGAAAGTCGAAGCGGCGCCGGGGTCAGAACCCGACCTTGTCGCCGCCCTTGAGTTTGAGGATGTCGCGCGCTTCGTCGGGGGTGGCGATTTCGAGGCCAAGCCCTTCGAGGATCTGTCGGACGCGGATGACCTGCGCGGCGTTGGAGGGCGCGAGGACGCCCCTGTCGAGCCAGAGATTATCCTCCAGCCCGACGCGGACATGACCGCCCATGGCGGCGGCCTGCGCCGCGACCTGCATCTGGCTGCGCCCGGCGCCCAGCACCGACCAGCGGTAGTTGTCGCCGAACAGGCGGTCGGCGGTGCGCTTCATGTGCAGCACTTCTTCCGGGTGCGCGCCGATGCCGCCCAGGAGGCCGAAGCAGGTCTGGATGAACAGAGGCGCCTGAACCAGCCCCTCGGTCCAGAAATAGTGGAGATTATGCAGATGGCTGGTGTCGTAGCACTCGAATTCGTAGCGCGTGCCAGTGGCGTTCAGCGTGTCGAGCGCGTAGCGAATGTCCTGGAAGCTGTTGCGGAAGACGAGGTCATGGCTGGCCTCGAGCATTTCCGGCTCCCAGGCGTGCTTCCATGTCCGATCCTTCTTGAGCATCGGGAACAGACCGAAGTTCATCGACCCCATGTTGAGGCTGGCGACTTCGGGCTTCCACACTTCCGCCGGCTTCACCCGATAGTCCACCGGCATATAGGGCGAGGCTCCCGTGGTGATATTCACCACGACATCGCTGCCCTGCTTGATGACCTTGAGGAACGGCTCGAAATCCTCCGGCGTGTGAACGGGTTTGCCGGTTTCGGGATCGCGGGCGTGCAGATGGACGATCGCGGCACCCGCTTCGGCCGCCTCCAGCGCGCTTTGCGCGATCTCGGCGGCCGTCACCGGCAGATGGGGCGACATCGAAGGTGTGTGGATCGACCCCGTGATCGCGCAACTGATGATGACCTTGGACATGGAACTTACTTCGCGGCCATGCGGATCGATCCGTCGATACGGACGACCTCGCCGTTCAGCATGTCATTGTCGATCATGTGGAGCGCGAGCTTGGCGAACTCCTCCGGCTCGCCGAGGCGCGGCGGGAAGGGAACCGAGCGGCCGAGCGATTCCAGCGCCTCATCGGGCAGGATCTTGAGCATCGGCGTCAGGAAAATGCCCGGCGCGATGGTCAGCACCCGGATGCCGTAACGCGCAAGTTCGCGCGCGGCGGGAAGCGCCAGGCCGACGACACCGGCCTTGGAGGAAGAATAAGCGGGCTGGCCGATCTGTCCATCGAAGGCGGCGACCGAGGCGGTGTTGATGATGACGCCCTGGGTCTGCTTGCCGTCACCCGGCTCCTGATCACGCGCGATCGCGTCGGCGACGAGGCGCAGCATGTTGAAGGTGCCGATCAGGTTGATGCGTACGACCTTCTCGAAGGCCGAAAGCGCCAGCGGACCGTCCTTGCCAAGAATCTTCATCGGCGTGCCGACGCCCGCGCAGTTGACGAGGATACGCGGCGTGCCGAGTTCGGCAACGATCTGCGCGACCGCCTTCTCGCCTGCCTGTGCATCCGCAATGTCGATGGCGAACGCCTTGCCGCCGATCTTCTCCGCGACCGCGTTCGCCGCATCGGCGTTGAGATCCACGACCGCGACCCTGGCGCCGCCCTCCGCAAGCCTGATCGCCGTCGCTTCGCCGAGGCCCGAGCCGCCGCCGGTGACGATCGCTACCTTGTTGCCGATATCCATGGGTTTGCTCCTTGATGGTTTGCGCGCTTCATTCAGGCGCGTAGAGGTTGCCGAGGCGCATGCCGCCGTCACAGTCGATGGTGGTTCCGGTCACGAAGCTGGCCGCCTCGCTGCACAGCCAGGCCACCGCATTGCCGATGTCGATACGTTGGCCGAACCGGGGGAGCGCGAGCGCGCCGCGAATGCGTTCGGCGAGGTCCGCATCGGTCGCGAGCCGCGCCAGCCCCTCGGTGTCCGCGATCGGGCCGGGGGAGACAGCGTTGACCCTGATCCCTTCCGCGCCCCATTCGAGCGCCAGGCAACGGGTCAGCATGTCGATGCCCGCCTTGGCCGCGCAGGCATGGGCCTGCATGGGCATGGCGCGCTGGGCCTGGGGCGCCGTGATGTTAACGAGGACGGCGCCGGGACGCCTGAGATGCGGATAGGCGGCCGAAAGCACGTTGAATGTGCCGATCAGGTCGATGTCGACGATCGTCTTGAAAGCGTTGGGCGACATCTTGGCCGCCGGCACGAAGAAGTTGCCCGCCGCGCCCGAGAGAACGATATCGATCGGCCCCTTGGCATTCGCCACCTCTTCCATGATCGCCTGCAGGGCGGCAGGCTCGCGGACATCACCGGCATGATGCGTGACGTCCACGCCATCGGCGCGCAGCGTGTCGGCCGCTGCGGCGATGCGATCCTCGGAGCGGCTGACGATCGCCAGGCGCGCGCCCAACGAACCCAGCCGATGGGCGACGCCCAGGTTGATACCGCTCGACGCCCCGACGACGATGGCATTGCGGCCCGAGAGACATTGCGGGTCAAGCGACATGGATTTCTGCTTTCTGAAAGGAGTCGGAGAAATAGACCGGACGCTCGATCGTCCAGAGGTCGCCCCACAGGGCGCCGCCGCCATCGGCCGTGATGGTCGTGCCGGTGAGGAATCGCGTGGTGTCGCTGGCGAGAAACGCGATGATCTGGGCGATGTCCCAGGGATCGCCGGTCGCGCGCTGGGGATTGGCGCGGGCGAAGGCGGCGCGTGCGGCTTCCGGATAGACAGAGAGGCCGCCGCTATCGACAAGACCGGGCGCGAGGCAGTTGATGCGGATGCCATGGGGCGCCCATTCGACCGCGGCGGTGCGGGTCACATTCTCGACGCCGGCGCGCGCGGCGGCGCTGTGCGCGATGCCCGGCATGCCGCGGCCGTTGGCGGCCGTGACATTGACGATGACACCGCCCCTGCCTCCGTCGATCCATCGCCGGGCCACGGCCTGCATCATCAGCCAGCACCCCGTCAGATTGGTTTCTATGACGGCCCGCCAGCCCTTGGGCGCGATCTGCGACGCGCCTTGCGCGAACTGGCCGCCGGCATTGTTGATGAGGATATCCGGCAAGCCGAAACGCGCCGCTACGGCGTCCAGCAGCCGTTCTATCCCGGCCTCGTCGCGAATATCGCAGGGGTGGGCGAGGATGGGCCAACCACGCGCGTCGAAGGCTGATTGCACCGCTTCGAGCCGTTCGGGGTTGCGCCCGCAAATCGCAACCCTTGCACCGAGACGCGCCAGCACCCATGCCGCCGCTTTGCCGATCCCGCTGCCCCCGCCCGACACGATGGCCGTGCGCCCGTCGAGCAGGCCGGACGCAAGCGCCAGCGGAGCATCGTCCAGCCGAAGATCATCGACAGTACGCGCGCTCATTTGAGCAGTTCGCCGGCGATGATGAGCTTGCGGACCTCTGTGGTTCCCGCGCCGATCTCCATGAGCTTGGTGGCGCGGAAGAGCCGGTTGATCTCCGACTCCCAGATATAGCCGGTGCCGCCATGCACTTGGACCGCATTGTCCAGCACCTGGTTCATGGTGTTGGCGGCGTAGAGGACCGAGGCGGCCGTCAGGGCGTGAATCTCGCCGCGTCCGCCCTCGCCATGCCCCAGTTCGGAGCAGCGCGAGAGAACCTGATAGCAGAAGCCGCGCAGCGTCTGGACGGCGACATACATATCGGCGAGGCGCGACTGCACCATCTGAAACTCGCCAATGGCCTTGCCGAACTGTACGCGGGTCTTGGCATAATCGACCGACAATTCGAGCGCCCGTTCGCAAATGCCCAGGCACAGGGGCGAGATCATCGCGCGTTCGAGATCGAGGCCGCTCATGACGACCCGGACGCCGCTATTCTCCTCTCGCAGCAGATTGGCGGCCGGTACGCGGCATTCGTCGAATACCAGCTCACCGGTCTGGCTGCCACGCCAGCCCATTTTCTCGAGCTTCTGGGCAACATGGAAACCCGGCCGATCCGTTTCGACGACGAAGGCCGAGATTCCCTTGGCTCCCGCCGCCGGATCGGTCTTGGCATAGACCAGCACCACGTCAGCGACCGGGCCGTTGGTGATGAAGATCTTGGTGCCGTTGAGCACATAGTCGTCGCCATCCCGGCGCGCGGTGGCGCGCATCGAACCGAGCGCGTCCGAACCGGCACCGGGTTCCGTCAGCCCAAGCGCACCGGTCCATTCGCCCGAGCACAGCCTTGGCAGGAAGCGCGTACGCTGCTCGTCGTCAGCATTGGCATAGATGTTGTTGAGGCAAAGATTTTCGTGAACGACCCAGCTGAGCGCGAGGGCATGGTTCCATCGTGCGAAGGCTTGCGCGACAAGTCCAGCGGTGAAAATGTCCGACTCAAGCCCGCCGAACTGCGCCGGAGTCGTAATGCCGAGATAGCCGGCATGGCCAAGCCGCCTCATAATATCGACCGGCCACCATTCCTCGCCATCCATCCGCTCGGCAAGCGGATAGAGTTCGGCGCGCGCGTAACGGTCGGCCTGGTCGAGAATCTCCTGACGCTCGGTATTGAGCCGATATGTCCACGCCTCGGATTGATCGCTTTCCGCCATGCCGCATGCATCCTCTTCCGCCATTGATCAGGCTGTGAATCGTCTCCTAGCAGGAATGTGCATTATGGCAAGTATTCTATTACGACACTATTCAGAACTGCGGCAAATGGGCATGCAAACGCGGCCCTCATGCGAAGGCCGCGATGAAAAGAGAATGACGCTGAATTTAGCGTGTTGGCGGATGCGACCGCTCGTTGGCCCCTTCGATCTCACCGGGCGGGGGCGCAAGGTGCGGGATTGCGCCGTTGAGGCGCGCTTCACGGGCTGAATTGCGGAACGATAAGGCAAAGAAATCGACGCCCCAGCGCAATTCATCCGTGGTTAGATGCGATAACTGGCCCGCCAGATAGTCGACCGACGCCTTGACCATTCCGTCGACGAACTTCTCGCCGGCCTTTGTCAGTCTGACGACTTTCTCACGCCCCGAATCAGGATTCTCGATTTGCGAAACGAGAGAGAGGGGCGGCTTGGACAATTCGCGCAACAGCTTCGATACGTTTGAATTGCTCATCTCGAACCAAGTGGCGAGGCGAGTTTCGATATCCTTGCGCCGCACCCAACCGGCTGCATCCGCGCGCGAATGAATGAGCCACAGGATCGCCGCCTGCTTGCGAGAGATGCGCCCCTGACACATCACCGTTTCGAGGTCCATGCCGATCCGATAGTGGATCGGATAGAAGAAGTTCAGCAACTCGCCGACCAACGGGAGCGGCGGGCCATATGCCGGCTCGGCTACCGCATCATCCTTCCTCTTCTGCCGGGTGGCCGTTTGCGCCGTCATCTACGTCCTCGATATCTGCCTGCGCCCTTCATAGAATATTCAGTGGCGCTTGAAAACATTACAATCAAAGGACAATGACGAAAGTGTATTATTGTGCGATCTGATGTGGCGTATGCGTGCGATTTGGGGGCGTCTCCATGAAAGAGCAAATCTCTCAAAGCGCCTCTCCGACCAGCCGATAAATGTGCTACAATCAGGCTATGGTGCGGGTTCCCCGCCGCCGCTAGCCGTGCGGAGCCGCGCGAAATCATATACTTGGCGCCCGACCAAAGCGAGTTGATCGCAAACGGCCGCGTCCGTGCATCTGCCATCCCTGAACAGGCCTCCGGAACTGTTGACAGCCGCGCCAAGCGGCGTCGGCCATCCCCGCAGGGCGTGGGTGATCGAGCGAAGCGCAGCGAGGGTAGACCCTGTTGCCTGCCAGCCATAGGCGGTAGCGATCAAACCGACCGGAACACCGTCCAGATAGGCACGGGGATCTTTCGCGGTTTCTTCGACATAATCGATCGCGTTCTTGACCAGGCCGGAAATCGACCCGTGATATCCCGGACTGGCGATGATCACGCCGTCGGCGCGCCGCACCGCGTCAACCAGCGTTCTCGCCTCCGGAACATCCATGGCGCGAGGGCTGAGGTAGTGTGGTAGTCGGCCCAGGTCCGCGCCGCCGAACAACAGCGTCCGCGCACCCAGTTGTTCGGCCGTTGCGAGAGCCATGGCAAGGGCCTGCTCGGTTGATCCCCCAGGAGAGACCGTTCCGCCTATGCCGAGAATGAAGGGCGATGCAGCAGTCATGAAATAATTACCTTCGCCGGGAAGAGGGCGAGCCCAGGGGCCGGCACCGGCGCTTACGTGCCGGTGCCGGACAGCGACCTTAGCCAAGTACGCCGAGTTGCGATTTCCCAAGCAATTCGTAAACGGCATCTCCGGAAAGTGGGTGGTAGATGCCGGCGCGCGCGTCGCGGAACGCGCGCTCCAGCGGTCCACCGCGCCGGATCGCTCCGCCGCCGGTCAGGCGCATGGCGATATCGGAAACCCGCACGGCGGCCTCGGTCGCGGCGATCTTCGCGATCGAAATCCGTGCAGGGCGCTCAGCCGCGCTCCAGTTCGCATCTTCGCCTGCCGCCAGAAGGTCGGCGGTTCCGCGCACTGCGCGTTCAGCCAGTTCCAGTTCCACGATCGCCTGGCCGAGCTGGTGCTGGATATGCCCCACGTCCCGGACCATCACGTTCGCGCCCGACACGGTATGGCCGAGCGACTTCTTCGCGAGCGAATCCCGAACCAGGCGCAAGGCCCGGTCCGCAACGCCCAGATAGACGCCGGCGAACGGGAAGCTTACCCATTCCATTTCGCCGATCAGGCCGGTGCGGAACGGGCCGCCATAACCGTCGGCGGGCACCGGCACCTTGTCGAACACGCAGGTCTGCGTGCCCGAAGCCCGCATGCTGAACGTATCCCAGGTACGCTGGATGCTGATCCCCGGCGTGTTCACCGGAACAATGAAGACCGACTCGCGTGCCTTGTGCTCTTCATAGTCCTCCGGAACCTTTCCATCGGCGTCGGTAATGGTGGCGTTGAAGGTGACGATGTCCGCCCCCTCGATGAAGGTTGCCCAGTTCTTCTTGCCCGAAACATGCCATCCACCATTGCCGTCGGGGACGGCAACCGTATCCGCGATGGTGGAAAAGCCGGCGCGTTCCTCGCTGAACGGACCGGAGATCAGGGCATTGTCCTCGACCACCTGCCTGAACAGCCTGGTTCGCGCTTCCTCCTGCAAGAGATCGCGAAAGATGCCCACCATCACATGGTGCATGTTGAAGGACAGGGTGATCGCCGGATCGCCCCAGGAAGCCAGTTCCTTCTCGACCAGCGCCACGGTCCACAGGTCGGCGCCGAAGCCACCATATTTCTTGGGAACGATGAGCTTCGCGAGACCGCTTTCCTTGTAGAGGGGGACGAGTTCGAGCGGCAGTTGGTTTTCTTCGTCGGCCTTGGCGCCTACCGCCGAAAAGCTCTCGGCGAGCTTGCGCGCACGCGCCACGAGATCGTCACGTTCGGCCGGTGTGATTTCGATACTATGCTTGCCCATGGGCCTCTCCTTCGCATCTGCAGAGATCGCGAAAATGGGCGATCTTGCGACTGGCTACGCGCCGATCGGTCGCACCAGGGCAGGGACTCGATCGCTTGAAATCCAACCTGTTTCCGGGCGGAAATGTAAGCGGTTCGGCCTCGATCACGGCATGTTCCCGATCAGCACTTGGGGTTCTATCTAGCCAAACACTGCATTTTGGCAAGTGTTTATTGAATGAACAAAATGGCGCTTGCGATGCGCTGTCTCACCGGATGGCGGGGCCTCCCGTCAGGGCCTCTACGCGCTCCATCCACGGCAATATGGCAGGCTCGCTGCGCAGCACGTCCAGGCCGCGCCCGGAACCGGCGACACATTCCAGTTGGGACACCACCGCAATGTCCGCCAGCGTGAGGCTCTCGCCAACGAGGAAGTCCCGACCATCCAGCAGGGCGCCAAGCGCCCGCGCGTGGCGTTTCAGTTCTTCCAGAATGTCGGCTTCGCTCCGGCGCGCGAGGCCCTGTCCGGTTCCTTGCTTTCGCGTGAGATAGGGAACCAGCGGCCGGGCGATGCGCCGCATCAACGCATTGTCATATTTGAGGATTTCGCTCACCCAGCGTTCGCGGTCATAAGGCCAGGTGAACCGCATCGTCATCTCGAAGAAATAGAGGCTCTCGTCTGCCCAGTCTTCCAGCAGGTCGACCAGCGCGCGGGCCTTCGGCTCCTGCGGAAAAAGGGCGGGCTGGGGGGCGTGGAGGTCGAGCGCGCGGCAGATGTCGCTCGAATCGTGCAGGACGCGCCCATCCAGTTCAAGGATCGGAACCTTTCCGACCGGCGACAGCCGCTTGAGTTTGCCGAGGTCCGCCATGGGCACATTATGCACCGCATAGTCGAGGCCTTTATAGGTGAGAACACGCCGCACCTTGTCGCAAAACGGTGAAATTTCCAGTTGATGGAGGATGATCCCTGCCACGGCGCTCTCCCGTCATTCTTAAAACTGTGCATTGACGACACTATTTAGGGAAGATAGGGTTTGGGCGAGCTTGGGTCAATGCACATCACAAGCTCGGCAATGAGAGGATAGCGTCCTATGGCCCTTGTCGAATATGCGCGTGAAGGCGCGGTAGGGCGGTTGACCCTCAACCGCCCGGAAGCAGGAAACGCCGTCGACCCTGAGTTCATTGCCGATCTCGCAAAAGCGATTGAGGCCGCCTGCGCCGATCCGGGCCGCGCGATCCTGATTGACGCGCGCGGCGCGAATTTCAGTCTTGGCGGTGATGTTCGTCATCTCGCCGCTTCAGGAAATGGCGTGGCGGATGTCCTGCGCGATATGGCCGCCCGCTTCCATGAAGCCCAGCTCAAGTTGTGCGAACTGCCCCTGCCCATTGTTTCCGCCGTCCAGGGCAATGCGATTGGCGGCGGCTTCGGACTCGCGCTTTCGGCCGATTTCATTCTGTGCGCCGACACGGCTCGGTTTTCGACCGGCTATTCCCGCCTGGGCCTGAGCGCCGACGCGGGCGTCAGCTACTTCCTGACCCGCGCGTTGGGGGCCAGGCGCGCGACGGCGCTTCTGATCAGTTCACGTTTCCTGTCGGCGCAAGAGGCGCGAAGCATCGGAGTCGTGGATGAGGTCGTGCCCGAAGCGGACCTTCAGGGCAAAGCGGTGGCCTTCGCCGATCAATTGGCTTCGGGGCCGACAGCGGCCTATGCGGCCATCAAGCGCCTCACCGAGGCGGCCAGGACATCGGGACTGGCAGACCATCTCGATCGCGAAGCCACCGAAATTGTCGCCCTTGCATCGGGCGATCAGGTGCCCTGCGCGATCGACGCCATCGCAACCCGTAAGCAGCCGGTTTTTCAAGGCTGAACCAACAAGGACATCAAGAATCGACATGGCCGGATTATATTTCGAGGAATTGGCGCCGGGCCTGATCCTGGATCATGCAACCAGGCGCACCGTTACTGAAACGGACAACGTCCTGTTCACGACGATGACGATGAATCCCGCGCAGATCCATCTCGACGCGGACTATTGCGCGCGGACGGAATTTGGGCAGCCGCTCGTCAACAGCATCTTCACCCTTGGCCTTATGATCGGTCTTTCGGTTGGCGACACCACGCTGGGCACGACCATCGCCAATCTCGGCATGACAGATGTCGGCTTTCCGGCTCCCGTATTCGTGGGCGACACCATAAAGGCTCGAACCACGGTCAAGGAGGCCCGCATCAGCAAATCGCGGGATGATGCCGGCATCGTCACCTTCGAGCATCAGGCCTTCAACCAGAAGGACCAACTTGTCGCCCGATGCCTGCGCGCCGCACTGATGCTGCGGCGATCGGTATGATGCTGCGCTCCTTCCTCTTTGTCCCCGCGGACAATGAGCGGAAGATCGCCCGAGGGCTGCAATCGGAAGCCGACGCCTTGATCCTCGATCTGGAGGATTCCGTGGCGCCCGACCGCAAGGCGGAGGCCCGGAAGCTGCTCGCCGGCCAACTCGCCGATCTCGATGGCAGCACTGTGCCCAAGCTCTATGTGCGGATCAATCCGCTCGACAGCCCCCATGTACTCGAAGACCTACTCGCGGCGACTCACGCGGCCGTCGCCGGCATCGTTCTCCCCAAGGCTTGCGGCCGTCACGACATCGATCGTTGCGGGCATTACCTGGATATGGCGGAGAGCGCGAAGGGCATCGCTCCCGGTGCCATCGGCATTCTCCCCGTCGTTACCGAGACGGCTGCGGCGGTGCTCAGATTGCCGGAACTCACCGCGCCGATCGGGCGGCTTCATGCCTTGACCTGGGGCGGCGAGGATCTGGCGACAGTGCTTGGCGCCCGCGGGAACAAGCGTCCGTCCGGCGAATGGGACGACAGCTTTCGCCTGGCGCGCGCGCTTGCCCTTCTGGCCGCGGCGGCGTGCGACGTGCCTGCGATCGATACGCTTCATGCCGATTTTCGTGACGGCGAAGGATTGCGGGCAGCCGGTCTTGCTGCACGGCACGCCGGCTTTGCGGGCAAGATTGCGATCCATCCCGATCAGGTTTCCGTCATCAACGAGGTCTTCGCGCCGAGCGAGACGGAGATCGAGGACGCCAGGGCAGTCGTCGCGGCCTTCGCCGCGTCGCCTGGAAGCGGCGTCGTGGGACTTGGCGGCCGGATGCTGGACCGTCCGCATCTTGTAGCCGCGCAACGGCTGCTCGCGACAACAGGAGAGGTACTTCAATCATGACCGACGATCCGGGCGCGATCCTTGAAAGCCAGCGCGCGCAATCGCGCGATCCATCGCCCGTATCGGCTGCGCTGCGCAAGGACCGCCTGCGGCGCGCCATTGAGGCTCTGTCGAGTCATGAGTCCCGGTTCTGCCACGCGCTGGCTGAGGATTTCGGTGTCCGCGCGCGCGAGCAGTCCCAGCTCTACGACATTGTCGCGTCGCTCCAGACCTTGCGGCATACGCTCAAGCATGTCGATCGCTGGATGCGGCCCGAACGGCGGCCTGTGGACATGGCGCTCCGCCTGTTCGGCGCTGTCCGTCGTCAGAACATTTGGCACAACTCGCGGCGTAAATTAGCGGAGTGCGGGCCTCGTCCTGGGGTTGATATTAAGCGGCGATCTTGCGGT
>NZ_JACIDT010000016.1 GCF_014196495.1 Sphingobium jiangsuense | reverse complement strand
TGGGCTTCATCTTCGTTCCTTCGTCACTACGACGAAGCCCAAATCCTCCTTAATTCACAACCTCAAATCTGTGCCATTGGCGCTGACGCCGGACACCTTCGACACGCCATAGGCGACGGCGGGGGGAATCGGGGTGAAGCCGCCGCAGCTCTGGACCGAAATGATGCTGCCCTTGCCATGCGCCCTCATGTCGGCTTCGGTCAATTCGGTCAGGCGCCACGTCGCCATGACATTGACCTCCATTGCCGTCTTCCACACCTCGTCCGTATTGGCCCACAGCCCGCCATCGGCGGCATAGACCACACCGGCCGCCGCATTGTTGAAGACGATGTGGATCGGGCCGAAGGCGTCGCGGGCTCCCGCCACCAGCCGTTCAAGATCGGCCTTCTCGCCCGCATCGGCGGCGATGGCGATCGCCCTGCCGCCATCCGCCGCGTTGATCTCTCCAGCGATCCGGTCGAGCCGCTCCCGCGAGCGGGCTGAGATGACGACGTTCGCGCCGAGTTCGGCATAGGCTTTGGCAACATGCTCGCCGACCCCCGGCCCCACTCCGGTCAGGATGGCGGTGCGCCCGTCGAGGCGGAAACGGTCAAGAACGCTCATGCTCATGCTCCTGGAAGAAGGTTAGGCGCGGTTGAAGAGATGACCGTAACGCGCATAATAGCCGGCGAGGCGTTCATGCACCTCGTCCGGGTCGATGCCGAACTGTTCGGGGCTGTGCCTGTGCTTGCCGAGCCGGCTGGCGGCCGGATTATCGGCCAGAAAGCCGGAGATGCGTGCGCGATGCGCGGGGGTGAAAGGCAAGCGGAAACGGTCGTAGATGCGCTGCATTGCCGCCATCGGATCGGCGACGATATCGCGATGGGCAAGGTCGAGGATGCGCGCCTCGATCGCCGCATCGTTCGCCCGCGCTTCGTTCGCGCGCGCCATCGCCGCGCACCAGGTGTCGACCACCGAACGGCCGATCGCCTCAAGATCGTTCGCGCCGCCCACGGCTGCAAGAAAACCCGCGATCATGCTGGACAGCGAGGAAAATGTCAGCACCGGGTCGCGATGGGTCCACACCAGCATCGCGCCGGGATAGGCATCGACCAGACCGGGCAGGTCCATCAGATGCTGCGGCGATTTCAGCGTCCAGCGGCCCCTGGGGCCTTTCCACTGATATTGCTGGAGCATGCGCTTGTGGGTGCGATATTGCCCTTCCGGCACGGTTTCCTGCAACCAGCGGGCGAAATCGGGGACTCCCAGTTCGGCCGGGAAATTGGTGCTGGCGAAATGCAACATCATGCCATGGTTGCACTCGCCAGGTTGCGTGCAGTCCATCCGCTGGATGTCGGCGAGTTGCGGCGCATGTTTCAGCCAGTTTTCATAAATGGCCTGCACCTGCGCAATGCGCGGATCGCTGTCGAAGCTGGCCTCTTCCGGGGCGGGCCATGGGATATACCATTCCCATTCGCGCGGAGCGCGTGCATCCGGATCGAGGCAGAGCAGGTCATAGGTGATAGTGGTGCCGGTGCGCGGCAAACCGCAGACGATCAGCGGATCGCCTACATCTTGCGCCACTATGTCCGGGTGCTGCTTTTCATCTTCGATGAAACGCAGGCGGGTTGCGAGCAGGCCGACGATCTTGTGATGCGCGGTCTCCCGCAACCGGGCTGGCGGCTCCATCGCTTCGACCGCGGCGACTAGCCTGTGAAAGCCCGTCATGAAGGACAGGTCCGGCCCGAAGTCCACAAGGCCGGTCGCGGCGCGCGCTTCCGCGATCAGGGCCTCGGCGTCGAGAGGCAAGCGCTCCGCGACAACCGCGCTCATCGCCACATCCCGACCAACCGCCGCGCCATGGTTCACCTTCTCCTATATATTATTATTCCACACTGTATATTTAATTGAGGAGGGCGTCGTCAAGCGGCCAATGCCCATTTCGCGCAGAACGGATGACCTCAGGCCGCCTTGTCCTCTATCGGGGTCAGATTCTTCATGAACGCCACGAAATCCGGTCCCAGCTCGGGGATGGGCAACCCCAGCTTTTCGGCCAGATAAAGGGTCATGAAATTGTCGTTGAGCGATTTGTTAGTGGACGGGATGTTCCCGATGCCGACCTGCCGGTCGAAAGCGCCGACCGCAACCAGCGCCATGCGGAGCGCGGCGACGATGTCATAATAATCGAGATGCCTGGCCTCCTGCCCGCTCGCGGTTTCCCAGATGGCGATGGTCTCTTCCTTGCCCGGCAAGCCTTCCAGCCGGGCGACGCCGAACCGGCGGCCGAACAGATCGTCGAAATAGAGCCACCAGGCGAGGTCCAGTTCCGCTGGTCCCAGCGCCGCAAGCTCCCAGTCGATCAGCGCGTTGACGCTGCCATCGGGCGCGAACATGACGTTCGACGGCGTGGGATCGCCCCACAACACATTGACCCCCGCATCGGCCGGCATGTTCGCGCGCACATAGGCCATCGCGGTATCGACGATCGGCATGGGGCGGCCACGTCCGGCCGCCTTGTGCCACGCCTCCAGCGCGCCGACATATTGGTCGAGGCCCGGCTTCCCGTTCTCCGGCTGGGCCAGAAATTCGAACCCGTCGCGCCAATCGATCGTCGCCAGGCTGGCAAAAGCGGTGATGGCATTTGTGAAGCTGCGTTTCCGCTGCTCCGGGGTCATGTCGACCAGCCAGCCTTCCACATTATAATTAGGCTTCTGCTTGGCGCATTCGCCTTCGACCTTGCCCATGACGAGGAAAGGCAGGCCGAGAATGTCGGGATCGAGATGCATGCCGATCCATGGCGGCACGGGCAGATCGCCGCGCGCATCCAGCGCCGCCATCATCTTGCCCTGAAGCGCCAGACTGCTGCCGAACACGACTTCCAGATCCATTGGCTGACGCCGCACAACCAGCGTCTGGTTTTGCGGGCCTGCCTGATCGGCATAATCGACATCGACGAAAAATATATCGGCCGAAAAGCCCGCGCCCAACGTGACGTCGAGCGGACGAACCCTGATGTCGCGCCAGTCTGGCTTCTCGCTCGCCAGCCAGTTCTGCAACTGGGTGGTGATCCGATCAGGGGTCAGCGGTTCCATGATTACAGCCCCTTTGCCGCCAGCGTACGCTTCAGTTCGGTGATGAGCGGCCCCATATCCTTGGGCGACGAACCGTGGAGCAGGATTTCATCGGCGCCGGCGTCCAGAAACGCCATCAACTGGTCGGCGCATTGGGCGGCGGTCCCGACAGCGGCGCCCTCGTCCAGCCATTGTTGCGGAATGAGGCGGCTGACATCGACTAGTTCCTGCCGGGTATAGGCCTGATCCGCCGGCTTGCCGTTGAGGCTCGCAATCTTGGGATGGGCACGGATTTCCTCCAGCACCTTCTTATCCCAGCCATTGATATCGACGATCAGGTCGCCAAAGCCGGGCAGTTCGAAATAGGTGATGGCGCGGCCGCCGACAACGGCTTCCTCTTCATCCTTGGGCAGATCGGGCGCGACGATGATATTATGGTAGATGCGAACCGACATGGGATCGCGCCCGGCCCTTTCCGCCGCATCGCGGACGATTTTCACGCTGTTCTTCACCCCTTGCGCCGAGACGAAGGGATGCAACAGCACGCCGTCGCAATACTCACCGGCGAATTCCAGGCTCTTGGGACCGATCGCGGTGAAGATGATCGGCGGGGGCGTGCCGCCATGGCGGTCGGTCAGGCTGATCGCCGGGAATTTGCCTAGCACGCCCTCATAATCGATCTTCTCCCCCGCCCACAGGCGACGGCAGATGGAGATAAGGTCGGCCAGCCGCTCCATGGTGATCGGCGGTGATCCCAGCATCTTCATATAGGCCGGAACCGCCCGCGCGAACATCAGGCGGAACCGTTCCCCGCTCATCGCCTGCATCATGTCGGCGACGCTGGCGGTGACGAGCGGATGACGCATGGTCGCGTACATGGTGCCGGTGATGCGGATCCTCGACGTGGCCTCTGCCACCGCGCCGGCCAGCACCGCCGGCTCCTTCAGAGCATAGCGCTCGGAAATCCATACGCAACCAAGGCCGATACGCTCTGCCTCCTTGGCCTCGTCGATGCCGCGACGCGGATCATTGACCCGTCCGGGCAGGATATAGGTGCCGAACTTGTCGAACAGCGCCTGTGCGCCCGGTTCCACCGCTATCGTCATTCTCATGTCCTCTCAGATATATGCCACTGCATTGCCGGAGGGAGGACTATTGGCAACCTGTCAAAAGGCAGGTGCCGGATGCACTTCCACATAGAGGCGCGTGAGCTTGAGCGCGGAGATCTTCCACTGCCCGTCCCGCCGCACATAGCGCTCGGTATAATGGCCGAAGCCGGTGATCGACTGGCCGCCGGGAATCGGGCATTTCCCGGGCGCCCACACCACCCGATCCTGCATCGCCGTGACGACATGCGCCTCATCGCCGCACAGGTCGATTTCCGAAGAGTGGACTTGATGGGCCGATTGCGCATCGATGACGGCGAAGCGCACCTGGTCCAGAATGGCGGCATGGCCGCTGATCGGCGGATGGCCGGTATCTTCCTCCACATCCATCACGGCGTCGGGGGTGAACAGACCGATAAAGCCGTCCCAGTCCTTGGTGTCCAGAAAGCGGCAATAGCGCGCCTTCACATTGCGGATCGCCTCATAATCCAACAGCATGGCCAATGCGTCGCTCATCGCCCCTTCCCCTTACCAGATGATGCGCGTGTGCGCGCGGAGCGTGCGTTCGCGGATCGCTTCGGCGCGCGCGTCCGGCGTCACCAGCATCGTGTCGGCGGGCAGATGGCCGCGCACATCGGCCAGCTTCACCTTTTTCATCGTCGGCGTGGGCCGTTCATCGGTGTTGAACCAACGCCCCTGCACCGCGCCGCTGGAATAGCCCGACGTGTCGAGCCAGTTATGGACGCCCGGATCGCGCGCGGAAATGACCGCGCGGAAATAGCCGTCGCCATCGACCACCGCCTGCGCCGCGTTGAGGCTGGACTGGTTATGATACCAATCGGTCGTCTCATAAAGCTCGTTGGTCAGGATCAGCGACCAATAGTCGACCTCCTTCGGAATCCGGACCTCGGTTATCAGCGCCTCGTCATCGGCCAGTTCATAGGCGCCTTCATAATAGGATTGCCGGGCAAGGCCCGTCATCTGGGAAAAGTCGACGACCTTCAATGTGTTGATCAATCCCTCGTCGCGCAGCTTCTGCACCTTGTCGGGAAAGGCCAGCGCGCAGACGGCGGCGGTGGCCGGTATCTCGCTGAAACGATGGGCGAGTTGCGCCAGCGTCGGGCGCCCCTTGGCGGCATGCCCGGCATCCAGGCGAACGATGCCGAGGCGTGGTTCGCGCTCTATACCCCAGTCGCAAGCGACGATCCGTATCATCAGCTTTTCGGTATCGGGTTTCAGTTCCCACCAGTCGCCCGCATGCCCGGCGGGCCGCTCCGGCGACAGAATGACATCGAATTGACCGTCCGGGCCGATATGCAGGTCGTCGAAATCATTGGCATCCTGCGCGGGGTGATGCTGGCCGGTGCGCAGCGTGTCGGGGCCAAGCTGCGCCAGGATCATCATCCGCGTGGTGCCGCGATCGCCCCGGATACGGTAGGTGCCACCCTTTTCGATTAGCGCCGCCTTGTAGATCGTGTCCGCATTGGGCTGAAAGATATTCTGGCAGATGTTGAGTTCGGGCACGAAGATCGGGTGGCTGCGGTCGTGCATGATCGCGTCGTTGGTGGTCCGCAACACGCCCGAGAGCAGCAGCCGTATCGATTCCTGCATGACGCGCGGGTCGTTCCGCAGCCTTGGCGGGATGCGATCGCGCATCAACTGGCCCAGGGGGCGAAGCTGGTCGAGCAAGTCTTCCCATTCGAAAATGCCGTTGTCGCTCATATTGTTCTCCACCAATCCGCTCCGGTCTGTGGGCAGGGCCAGCGCGCCACCGCCGGGCAGCAGCAGCCCGGCCAATGCGGCGGACACGCCCGCGCACATTTCCCGCCTAGTCTGTGGCAAGCAGCCGCCGCAGTGCCGCACGCCGAGGGCCGTCCACGCCCGCCGCGTCGAAATAGCCTTCGACTCCGCCCCATTGCGCCGAAACCGTGTCGAGCGCCCGCGCGAGGAAATCATCCCGCACGCCGATCAGCACCGCCACCATGTCGTCGGGCGGCACGAAGCCGAAGGTCTTTTGCAGGTCACTCTTCAAATGGCCCGACCTGCGTAAATTCTGGCCGAATGTATCGGACTTGCGATAATCCTCGATGATCACCGGGCGCGGCACATCGAGCAGATCGAGGAACAGCGCGACGACAACGCCGGTCCGGTCCTTTCCGGCGGTGCAATGGACCAGCATCGGCGTGTCACGCGCAAGCAGCGCGTCGACCATCAGCGGCAGATGGCGCAGAAAGGCTTGCGGCATCAGGCCGTAATTATGCTCCATCACCTCGGCGGCGCGGGCCGCGGTCGGATCGCGGCCGAGCGACATCCACATGTCCTCCCCCTGCGCGCGCAAGTCCGTGTTCATGTCGAGATCGAGCATCCGGCAATCCGGCCCGCACCAGCCATGGGCCGCGGCCTGCCGTTCGGTCTCGGATCTCAGGTCCGCTACCGCGCGAAAGCCCAGTTCCGACAGTTCCGCATGATGATCCTCGACGAAGCTCGCCGGGCCTTCGGACCGGAACAGGATGCCGGGCCGGACCCGACCGCCGCCGCCGGTCGGCAGGCCGCCGATGTCACGGAAATTGAGGCGGGACAGGGCTATGGTCATACGATCAGTCCTTCACGGGCGGATAGCTTGGCGTGAGCGCGCGCAACTGCGACAGAAGGTCGGACGACATCCAGACATGCTCGACATAATGGCCCAGCGTCGCGCGCTCGTCGGTGTAGATGTAGCGCAGCATGTCGCCGATCGCTCCCTCGAACACGACCGGATGCCGGGTCAGGTCGAGCGAGACGACATGCGCGTCCCAATTGGCGAGCGGCCCCTCGATCCGGGTCGCGACATGATGAAAACGGATGGCCAGGCCATCGTCATCGGGCAGGAAGTCCTTGAACAGCGGGGCCGTGTCGCCGACAGGCTCGATCAGTTCGATCTCCACGCCGCCGACCACCGCCAGCGCGATCTTCAGCACCGGCTTGCCGGCCGGATCTTCGCCGGGCTGGATGTTCGACATCTCGAAGAAACCCGGCGTGTCATAGGCAGCCTTGAGCGCGGCCATCGCTGCGATAAGATCGTTGGTGACATAGGCGACCTGGCTATGCTGGCTGTTGGGCCGGGCGAACATGTTTCTCTCCTGATAATATCGACAGCTCCGCCGAAAACCCCTTTGCCGCACCTACCGGACGGTCAGTTGGCGAACATCTTGCCCCCGTCCACGACCAGCGTGTCGCCGGTATGGTAGGCGGCCGTGTCGCTCGCGAGGTAGACGACGGCTCCTTCCAGGTCGGCAGGCTTGCCCGCGCGGCCGAGCGGCGCCTTCGCCGTGACCATGTCGGCGAGTTTCTTGCCCACGTCCGGGTCCGCGAACGTCATTTCGGTTTCGATGAACCCCGGCGCGATGACGTTGCAGCGCACGCCGATCGGGCCGAGTTCGGCCGCCAGCGCCTTGGCCAGCGCGTTGAGCGCGCCCTTGGCGATGCCGTAATGGGCCATGGTCGGCACGCCCTGAAAGATGGAGCCGCTGCCGCAGATGATAAGCGACCCGCCCGGATCGCCGGCCTCGGCCCGCGCCGCCATATGCCGCGCGCCCTCGCGCAGGGTGAAGACCGCGCCGTCGAGATTGACATCGATGAGCTTGCGATAGGTGGCGACGTCCATCTCCGTGAACGGCACCCGGCTGGCGATACCGGCATTGGCGACCACCGTGTCGACCCGGCCCATGGCATCGAGCGCGCGGGCGAAACCGGCGACGATGGACGGTTCGCTTGCGACATCGACGACATCGGCGAACACGCGCACGCCATGAGCGCGCAACGCCGCCGCCGCTTCCTCATTCCGGTCGGCGCGCCGTCCCCAGATGATGACGTCGCTGCCGGCGCGAGCGAGGCCGCGGGCAAAGCCGAAGCCCAGGCCCGAATTGGCGCCCGTGACCAGCGCCACCTTGCCGCTGAGGTCGAACAGGTTTTCCGGCATATCCATTCTCTCCATAGCCACCCGGTCAGGGCCATCGCTTCAGCGCAACATTGCTGGCGGCGGCGTTCGTCCACAAGCGGGGCGGCTTTCGCGATCGCGCCAATGTCATCGCGAAACGGCCCTGCCTTCAATGCATCATGCCCTCGCGGAACTGTCGGGGCGTCAGCCCTGTCGCCTTGCGGAAGGCGGCTGAAAAGGCCGCCGCGCTGTCGAAGCCGCAATCCCAGGCGATGACCTTGATCACGGGGCCAGCCCGACGCAACAACTGCTTGGCTCGATCGATCTTGCGGTCGGTGGCGTAGCGGGTGAGCGTCTGGCCTGTCGCGGCCTTGAACTGGCGGAAGAAGTGGCGGGTGGAAAGGCCACATTCCGCAGCCAGCTCGGCGACGGACGGCGGTTTGCCGGGCTGCTCGATGCGATCGCTGATGGTTTGGAGCTGAGCGCGGGACAGGCCACCCGCCCGTATTTCGCCATCGCTGCCCGAGAGACGCAGATAGCGCTGCAACTCGATCGCCGCCTGAAGCCATGTCGCCTGCGCCAGCATCTCGCTGCAAAAGCCCGGCTGCGCGATCTCGCCCGCGATGCGCCGCAGCGCGTCGCGCACCGCCGGGCTGCGAACGTCGAGCGATGCCTGCAAGGCGTCGTGCGACAGGTCCGGCCCGTCATGATCGAACCCCGCCCCGTCGAAGCCGCAGCATATCGATGTCTGCTCGCCCTCTCCCCACCGGGTATGAAGCTCGCTGCCAGCCGGAACGAAAAGCACGTCGCCCACGGCAGCCGCCCTGCCGTCCGCAATCCCGCCATAGCCTCCGCAAGGCCGACCGGGTCGAGGCGACAGCGCCAGATCCAGAAAGCTGCGGGGCGGCGAGAAAATCCCGCCCTGCTGACCGCGAAAGCGGTAATGATGCAGCTCCATCACCACGCCGGGCAACGCGATTCGTCCCCTGACCGTGCACTCCATCGCCGGGGTGACAGGCAGATCATAAACCTGGGAAACAGCGTTCATCCATCCTCTCCGCACGGTTTCGCCCGCCGCGCCGCAATCAACATGCGGCATGGCGTTATGACGCGATATTTGGCGCGACGGCAATGGCTGCGCACCTTGCCGAAGAGAGGGCGCGCGCTTTTAATCGGCGCATCGATACAAGGAGAGCGACATGGGCAGCCCCACGCAGGAAAAGGCCGCGCGCCGCAACATCATCGACATTACCGACCTGCATCGTCCCGTGCTGACCGATATTCAGAAGCAGGTGATCGCCGGGGCGGAAGCGGCGGCGGACCAGATCGTCTTCCGGCCCGAGATCATATTGGCGGCGGCGCAAGCGCAGACGGGCCTGACGGATTTCGGCGCGGACGATTTCCGCGAGCGGCTGGCGGTCTGGTGTCAGGCGATCGACGAGGACGCCAACGCCTCGGCCGTCACGCGCGCCAATCTGTTCCAGATGATGATCCGCTATGCCGCGACCCGCTTGCGGATCGAGGATATGGTGAAGCGTCACCCAGAAATACTGGACATCCGGATCGACCGGCCGGTCATCGTCGCGGGCCTCCCAAGGTCGGGCACGACGCATCTGCTCGGCCTGCTGTCTGCCGACCGTCGTTTCCGCTCACTGCCCTGGTGGGAAGCGATCGCGCCGGTTCCCGCGTCCGACGAAGCCCCGACTCCCCAAGACGGCAATCCGCGCTGGACCAAGGCCGAAACGGGCTGGCGGATGATGGAATCCATCCTGCCCTATATGGCGATCATGCACGAATTTTCGCCCGACCATATCAGCGAGGATATCGAACTCCAGGCGCCCGACTTTTCCTCCTATCTGATCGAGTGGCTGGCGCTGGTGCCGCGCTGGCGCGACTATTATCTGAGCCACGATCAGTCCGGCACCTACGCCTATCTGAAAAAATGCTTGCAGGTTCTCACCTTTCTGAAAGGGCCGAACCGCTGGGTCATCAAATGCCCGCAGCATATGGAACAATTGCCAGCGCTCTATAAGACCTTTCCCGACGCCACTTTCGTCCTGACCCATCGCGATCCGGTCGGCTCGATCCGCTCGCAGCTCACCATGTATACCTATGCGGCGCGCATGTTCCGCAAGACGATCGACATACAAGAACCGCTCGGCTACTGGCCCGATCGCTATGAGAAGCTGCTCCACGCCTGCGTGCGGGATCGCGATATCCTGCCCCTGGAGCAGACGATCGACGTCTATTTTCACGAATGGATCAAAAATCCCGATCCGATCCTCAAGGAAATCTACCGCGTCGCCGACATCCCCCTGACCGATCAGGCGCTGGCCGATCTGCACAGCTATCTGGCCGAACATGGGGAGCAGGCTAAGGGCAGGATCATATATGATCTCGAACGCGACTTCCATGTGACCGGAGAAGAATTAAGGCAGCCCTTCGGCTTCTATTTCGATCGCTTTCCCGTTCAGGTTGAGGTGAAATAGCCAATTTCGAGACCTGTCTTTCGACAGGGGGAAGACAGGGTGGAATGAGTAGGGACGAAGCGATGAAATGATTCCAGTAGAGGAAAGTCATGCCTGAATTGAATGTCATTACACGCGACGGAACCCGGCAGACAATCGAGGCATCCACCGATGTTTCGGTGATGGAAGCCATCCGCGATGCCGGTTTTGATGAATTGCTGGCCTTGTGCGGCGGCTGTTGCTCCTGCGCGACCTGCCATGTCTATGTCGACCCGGCTTTCACCGCGCATCTGCCGCCGGTAACGGACGACGAACACGACCTGCTCGATGGATCTCCGCATCGCAACGGCGATTCGCGCCTGTCCTGCCAACTCCTGATGACAAACGCGCTGTCCGGCCTGACGGTCACTATCGCTCCCGAAGACTGAGTGAGAGAGATTTCCCGGCCTGGATAAAACC
This sequence comes from Sphingobium jiangsuense, assembly GCF_014196495.1. Taxonomy (GTDB): domain Bacteria; phylum Pseudomonadota; class Alphaproteobacteria; order Sphingomonadales; family Sphingomonadaceae; genus Sphingobium; species Sphingobium jiangsuense. The sequence goes on along the minus strand of NZ_JACIDT010000016.1, from coordinate 74,733 downwards.
CGTTACAGATCGCTTCCGGCCATTGTGCTTTCAAAGACGATCCGTGCAACCGCATGGCCGCCCAGAGTCCCAAATCAGCGCCACATTCATATGCGGGCGGGATACAAAATCGGTGCGTCGCGATTGCCGTTACCCAATGCCCATCTTTCCGTTCGGGTAGCCTGCTGTGCAGAGTGATAAACCAGTTAAAGGACACTGAGATGAAGCTGTTGGTACCTGTGAAGCGGGTGATAGATTATAATGTGAAGCCTCGTGTGAAGTCGGACGGGAGTGGAGTTGATCTTTCGAATGTGAAGATGAGCATGAACCCGTTTGACGAGATCGCGGTGGAAGAGGCGATCCGGCTGAAGGAGCAGGGCGTCGCCTCGGAGATCGTGGTGGTGTCGATTGGCGTGGCGAAGGCGCAGGAGACGCTGCGCACGGCCTTGGCGATGGGCGCGGACCGGGCGATCCTGATCGAGACCGACGCCGAGGTGGAGCCGCTGGGCGTGGCCAAGCTGCTGGCGAAGGTCACGGCAGAAGAGCAGCCGGGCCTCGTCATTCTGGGCAAGCAGGCGATCGACGATGACAGCAACCAGACCGGGCAGATGCTGGCGGCGCTGCTGGGCTGGGCGCAGGGGACGTTCGCGAGCAAGGTCGAGGTCGAGGGGGACAGCGTGGCCGTCACCCGCGAGGTCGATGGCGGGCTGGAGACGGTGAAGCTCAGGCTTCCCGCGATCGTCACCACCGACCTGCGGTTGAACGAGCCGCGCTATGCGAGCCTGCCCAATATCATGAAGGCGAAGAGCAAGCCGCTGGCGAACCGCAAGCCCGAGGAGTTCGGGGTGGACATCAGCCCGCGCCTGGAGACCGTGTCGGTGTCCGAGCCGGCGAAGCGCTCGGCGGGGATCAAGGTGGGCAGCGTCGATGAGCTGGTGGCGAAACTGAAGGAACTGGGGGTAGCGGCATGAAGGCGCTGGTGTGGGTTGAGCATGAGGGCGGGGCCCTCAAGGATGCGACGCTGTCGGCGGTGAGCGCGGCCGCGCAGCTGGGCGAGGTGCATCTGCTGGTCGCCGGGCAGGATGTCGGCGGCGTGGCGGAAGCCGCCGCGCAGATCGCGGGGGTGGCGAAGGTGCATGTGGCGGACGATGCCGCCTATGCCCATGCGCTGGCCGAGAATGTCGCGCCGCTGGTCGTCGGGCTGATGGCGCATCATGAGGCGTTTCTGACCCCGGCGACCACCACCGGCAAGAACATCGCGCCGCGTGTCGCCGCGCTGCTCGACGTGATGCAGATCAGCGATATCCTGTCGGTCGAAGGGCCGGACAGCTTCACCCGTCCGATCTATGCGGGCAATGCGATCGCCACGATACGCTCGAAGGACGCGAAGAAGGTGATCACGGTGCGCGGCACCGCCTTTGCCAAGGCGGAGCGCACGGGCGGCGGCGCCAGCATCGAGCCGGTCGCCGCCACCGCCGGCACCGGCCTTTCCAGCTTCGTGGGGGCGGAGATCGCGGCGTCGGAGCGTCCGGAGCTGACCTCGGCGAAGATCATCGTGTCGGGGGGTCGCGCGCTCAAGGACAGCGAGACGTTCGAGCAGCTGATCTTCCCGCTGGCCGACAAGCTGGGCGCGGCGGTGGGCGCGAGCCGCGCCGCTGTCGACGCGGGCTATGTGCCCAATGACTATCAGGTCGGGCAGACCGGCAAGATCGTCGCGCCGGAGGTCTATGTCGCGGTCGGCATTTCGGGGGCGATCCAGCACCTTGCCGGGATGAAGGACAGCAAGACCATCATCGCCATCAACAAGGATGAGGACGCCCCCATCTTCCAGGTCGCAGACATCGGCCTCGTCGCCGATCTCTACACCGCCGTACCCGAGCTGACCGGCAAGCTCTGAAGCGCCAGGGTGCGCCGCTCGGCCTTGCGCGCGGAGCGTCTGGAGTGCCGGTAGCGGAGACGTGCGGGAACGGGCGGCATCCGCGCCGTTGATCACGCGATGATCGTAGCTGAGCGAAAGAGGCAGCATCTGCCGCCAGGCGATGCCACCATCCTCCGCCGGAACCGGAACCGGCCGCGCCCACCGCGACCAGATGACCGCTTCTGATGGTGCAAAGCATAATGGAATGTGCTTCTCAATCCTCGTCATGTGAACAGGAAGCGGGGGCTATTTTACGGCATGAGCCGTTCCGGCTCGCGCTTCTATTTTCCTATAAAATATATTATTTTCAATATCTTAAATGGATTTCATGTCTATCGCGGCGCGGTGGTCAGACTTTAGCTAAATATATGCCGGCATCGACAGCTTCGATATATTGAATTAGATCGTCGGCGCGACCTGACTCAACAAGATCGAAGGTGGTCAGACCGCCGAAGCCGGGGACAGCCTTAGTACAATACCAGCTCATTGCGCTACCATATGATTGAAATCACGGTGAAATTTAGCATATCAAATCGATATGGCAGGTTGTCATTGTACGTTTTTCACGATCCATATCTGAGCTTGATCCTGCAGGTAGCACAAGTCAATCTTCACGTCGTTGCCGCTAGGCTGCAAGTGCTTCGAGAGCCGCTTTTGCGATCTGATCCTCGCGCTACAGCGACAATAGCAGAGCGCGCGTGCCGGGTGTCAGGTGCCGGGGGATCGCTCAGGCTCTTGGCGGAACACATCAGCGACGTGGACAACAGCGCCAATATCCTTGCCGTTTGCATAGTCATGCGCTTCGTTCAGTCCGCGCATTATGCTCTCAAAAGCGCTCGGGGTACGAGATTCGAGCAAGCTCATCTTCTTGCCGCCTTGAAGCCTTCGATATTCATCGATCGACATGAGGACATGGTTTGGCTTCCCGCGATCGGTAATGATAACGGGGCGTTTATCGTCGCCCTTTGTAGGCGGCGTCGATCGCATTCGCCGCGCTGATCGGGTCAAGCGCCAGGCCAGCACCGTTGGCCGGGAGATGGCAAGGGAGGCCGAGCGAACGCAGCGCGGCGCTCAGGACGAAGACCGGCTTGCCGCCGCCATATTCGGCTTGGCACAGTTCACTCAACGCCATGAAGCTGGCATCCGCCAAGAGGTTACTCGGACCCGGTCGCGGAATTCGCCATACCGCTTGACCGCGCCGAGGATCGACGGGCTTACCGGCATTACCGCAACCCTCCGGCGATCGTCGCGCCAGCGATGTAGTCACGGTAGGCGTAGTTGATGAGGTCTTGCGCGAGTTCCAGAAGGCCGCCGGTCGGCAAACCCTCGAATGGATTACCATGAGCCAACATATTCCTGCGCTCGGCGAGGGTCGGACGGATTTCGCCCGTCAGTTGGCCCACCGCCGTTCCACTACACCGCGTCACCATGGGGATGTGTGCGTCGGTCAGACCATCCACTTCGACCATGTACCTGAGCAGTACGGCAAAGCCGCGCTTGTTCTTGGGAACTTGCCCGCCATAGCAGTCCATCAACGCCAACTCCAATGCGATCCGGGCGGCGAGTTCGCCAACCTTGATCAAGCCGAAATCCACCCAGCCCAGCAGGTAAAGAGTCTGCGCACGGGCAAACTTCGCTCGCACGATTTCTGGTATTCGCCCGTCGATTCCGAGGTTCTCGACAAGGGCGCGCCAATCGGCTGCGCATGCAATGGTGAGGAGCCCGGCAGGATTATCGGGCGTTGGCCAAGCCAGCAGCAGAGGCTCTTCCCGGTCGGTAAGAGTGATGTGCGAGAAATTCGGCATCGCCATTACGCACACCGCAACGTCCGCTCGATCCGAACGCGGTAGAAGCCGTGGGCGGGGACATGCTGACGAAGTTGGCGAAGGTCACGCACGTTGAATGCGACCGAGGCCTGCAACGGACTGGCGAAGGTCGCGTAGTAAGTCCAGCGGGTGTCGGTCGGCAGTCGCGCATTCTGCCGGCGATCGGTAATCGCCACGTCACGCGGATCGCTGGAATTGCGAAAAGCGTAGAATGTGATCCAGTCGGGCCGACGATAGCGCGCAGCCTTGCTGAACGGCACCGACTGCACTTTCACATCGCTCTGATCGAGTACCCAATCACGCTGCTCAAGAATCTGCCGGATCATGTGGCCAACCATCTGCTTGACGCGATCGACCAGAACCTCTTCGCAAGGCTTCGAGCAATTGCTCCTCGATGCCTTCGACCGCTGGTTTACTGAGCTGCGAGGCCATTTCCAGCCTAGCGACATTTTCGCGGCGCGTGAGAAACACCCAGATGCGCTGACCGAGATCCGTTTCGTACAGCGACGCAAATTTTTCGGGATTATAGGCAAGCATAAGAAGCCCTTATTTACCGGGCAAATATGGCCGATTATAAACGGCCGTCAAGGAGGTGGCTCACGTCGGGCAGGTTGAGTCCGTTTGGATTTTGAGGATATTGTCGCAGCGCTGGCTCCGCCACCCAACCGTCTCGGTCGAGCGGATGGCGCCCATGAACTTCATCTCTACGAGGGCGCCGTCATGGTCGCCTACGGGTGAATGAGCTTTCTTCAGGGCTTGTAGTCTCGGATTTCTTTGGAGAAGGTCGAGGGATTTGTCGGCTAGTTTTGTCAGATGGACGGAGCTAAACCGAAGTAAATTTGCCTCGAAAATGTTGCCGAAAGCTCGAATGGTGCTATAGATGGTCTTGGCAAACGCTCATAGATATTTTTCGTGACGAATTAGCCGCTTGGACGCCCGATTGGATTCCTCTTCTGGCACCATTTTTTCAAGCCTTTGAGAAGGCTGGAAACCCCTGAAAAACAGCCAGATTTTACATAAGACTGTTACATCTGTAACAGGAACTTTGGCTATGTGTACATAGCTCGAACAGGTCGGCAGCGTCTATTATTCCCACCGCCGCGTTCCCGAAGAACTGCAATCCGCGATCCTCACCAAGACGGGCAAGCCCCGCACGGATTGGAAAATTTCTCTCCGTACAAAGGACCGGGCAGAGGCCAAGCGACGGCTGCCGGATTATGTGAAAGCAACGGACCGGGAAATTGGCGCCACCCGGCAGGTGCTGGCAGCCCAAATCCGTGCCCTGTCCAATTCCCTGCCAACATTGCAGCCCAACGCCGCCGCGATGAATGGGAGCGGGATAACTGGAAGCCCAAGAAGCTGGACAGGCGGAAGAGGACCGCTTGGAGAATGAGCGCCTTGCCCGTATTGCTTCTCGGGAAGGGGAAGCGAAATGCCTGCGGGTCCGCATTACGGGCCGTACAGCAGATATGGCCCGTGCGATCAACGCCTGCACCTTGTCCCACAGCTCCCGGTCGATGAGCGCTTCATGGTCGCCGGGATAGGCCGTGCCCTTGTGGGCGGTCTCGCCCAGATAGATGCGATTCGACAACAAGGCAAACAGCGCGCCGCGCTGGAACGATACGCCATGCGCTGTCCGCTTCTGATGACGCGAATTTTGCTGCGATATCCCGCTCATGCAGTTCCTCGACAAGCTTCTGGCCCGAGTCCAGCGCCAGATAGTGAACTTGAGGATATTACGCTGTCCGCTGTGCCCGCCGCGTGCAGGTCACGAAGCCAGCCGGCCTGCATTTGCAGGATGCAAGCAGACTAACATCGCCTCAGTCGGCGATAGCGTAAGGAACCGATCGCGCAACTGTATCGAAACAGGAGCATCATCTCACCGCAAGGAGCGTTCAAGATATCGGGAAAATCGAGGCGCTTCCGCCGCCATTCATCTGCGCGACAGGTTTTCCTGAACACGCAGGGCTGGAATTCGAGTTTGAAGGAGCAGCGTGAATGACCATCGTTTCGAACACCCCCATAGCCCCTTTACTGCTTGCCATGCTTGCAGCATCGGCCTCAGCCAGCGCGGCCGCACAGCCGCAGGAGCAAAATGACGCGGCCCTGTCGGTGACCGTATCGGATACTTCCGCGCCAGAGGCATCCGAAATGACGCGTGGGCCGGACCTTGAAGGCATCATCTCCGGGCGCAGCGATGATAAGATACGGGTCACAGCCGCTGATGGCACGAGCACGATTGTCGCTTTCAACGATGCTACCCGGATAAAGGCGAAAGGCGGGTTTCTGGGCCTCGGCCGCAGTAAGCTTGGCACCAGTTCCCTGATGAACGGCCTGCCTGTTACAGTCAAAACCCTGCAATCGGGCAATAGTCTGCTGGCCAGCCAGATCGAACTCAAAAGCAATGACCTCAAAACCGCGAATATGATCCGCAATGGCACTGCCGAGGGCTTTGCCGAGCAAACGGCGGCCACCGGGGCGTTGCGCAGCCGCGTGGCCGATATCGGGCAATATAATGTGAAGGGCACGACCAACGTCAATTTCGACACCGGCAAGGCCATATTGTCCGCTCAGGCGCAGAACGACCTCTGCACGACAGCCTCCACAGCCGAAGGCATGAAGAACGCCCTGCTCCTGATCGTAGGCTATACCGATTCCACGGGAAACAACGAATATAATCAGCAACTCAGTGAAAAGCGCGCCGCTCGCGTCGTCAATTATCTTCAGCAGAATTGCGGCTGGAAACCCTATCGCATGCTAACCCCCACCGGAATGTCCGAAGCGCAACCGCTGACGAGCAACGACACGCCCGAAGGCAGGGCACAAAACCGTCGCGTTGAGGTGAGCATTCTCGTCAGCAAGGGTCTGGACGGCTTATAAGAGCTATCGTTGAGGGGAAACGCGAACCAGCATGACAACGCAAGATCGCGTTTCTCAACTCTTCGTGCGCCATAAATGAAATGACCTGCGCACGACTGCTATGTTGACGGAATCAGACTGCCGGAAGCAGAGGTGCTGCTGGTGCTGCCCCATTTCGCGATGATGCCTGGCATGGGGATGGGAATAACCGGATCGCGAACACCCACCCCAACATGATCCGGCTCAAGAGCGGCGTCGGCCATTGCGTGTTCGCGCCCGGCATGTACCTCACCGCACGGCTTCTGACCTGATCCGGCAGGTCAGCGGCTGGCTGCGATGACTTCGATACCCAGCGGAGGTCCGCCCGCGGCAATCGCAAGCAGATGGTCGACATTCGGATGCGCACCCGGACGGTTGCGCGCATCCGCCGTGTGCTCGGCAAACACGGCCAGGCCATGTTCAGCCGCTTTCGTATCAAGGATACCAAAGAGTTGCTTCAGATATTGGTAGACCGCCAGCGAACCTTGCTTGCCCGGCTGATTTTCGATGCTGGCAACCACGGCTCCGTTCCCGTCGACAAGATCGATGCGGCACACGTCATCAATGGATGGCAATTGTTGAAGATTATCCTTGAAGGTCGCACCTGGTCGAATCATCGTCAGCATTTCTCAAATTCCTCAATTGGATGCGCGAGCAGGTAACAGCTTCTTCGGATGAGCGATATCATCAAAGCCCTCCTGAGCTTATCGCTCGAACTCACCAAGGGATCGGATGAGGAAGGCCTTCTGACCTTCATCCGGCGCCCAGATCGTCGGAAAAAGGCCAGCCTCACCGAACAAGCCGCCTAACGCAGAGGACGGGTCGCCCTGCCCCCAAACAGCCCTCAACTCCGCGGCCATGGGATCGTCAACAGGGCCATTATCTCCCCGTATATGCAACATCCAGGCCGCGACAGCCCTCAACACCGAGGGGCAGGAACGCCCCGCCTTTTGCCCGTCCGCCAATGTGCCGAACCAGCGCTGCGGAATTTTCTGGCTGCCGTCCATCGCGATCTGGGCCAGCCGGTGCGCCAGCGCGGGGTTGGCGAAACGCTCCAGCAGGCGGTTCGCATAGCCCGCCAGATCCTGTCCCGGCGCGGGCCGCACGGACGGCAGGGCTTCCTCCAGCATCAGCCTTTGCACGATCTTCCGGATGAAGGAATCCGCCACCGCCTGATGGACAAATTCATGCCCCCGCAACAATCCGATATAGGCCAGCGCCGAATGCGCGCCGTTGAGCATGCGCAGCTTCGCCATTTCATAGGGCGCGACATCTTCCACCAATTGGACGCCGACCTTGTCCCATCGCGGCCGGCCCTGAACGAAACAGTCCTCGATCACCCATTGGCTGAAAGGCTCGGTCAGCACCGTCGCCCGGTCTTCGAGGCCAATGGCGGCGGCGACCCCGGCGCGGTCGGAACCGGTGACGGCGGGGACGATACGATCCACCATCGTCGAGGGGCAGGCGCATTCGGCCTCGAACCATGACCGCAAATCCGAAGAGAAACGGTCGAGATATTCGGCCATCAGCCGCCGGAGCTGGCGACCATTGTCAGCGAGGTTGTCGCAGGACAGCAGCGTCAGGCCCGGCAACCCGGCGTCGCGCCGCCGCTTCAGGGCCTCGCCGATCAGGCCATAAAGGCTGGTTTCGCCTGCCAGCGTGAAATCGAGCCTTCCTTCAGCTGTGCGGCAATAGCCCTTTTCCGTCACCGTCAGGCTGATGATCTTCACCGCGGCCGAGGCAATCTGCTCGACCACCCTTTCCCGCTCCTGCCCGGCGACGAGGACATTGCGCACGGCGCCGACAAGTCCATAACCGGTGCCCGTGCTCGATCGTTCCGCCACGATATAGAGGCCGTCCTGCGGATTGAGCTGCACCGCGACCTCCGGCGATCGCAAGGAGACGCCGCAAATCGCCCAGTCACGGTCTCCGGCCGACAGGGCGCGATCGGTATACCAGGCCTGATGCGCCCGGTGGAAGGCGCCGATGCCGAGATGCACGATCCCCACGGCCTGCGCCGCGCGGTCATAGTCGAAACACCGGACGGCGGGGGCCAGACGAGGCAGCGCCGCTTCCGCCAGCCTCACAGCCGATAGGCCTTTTTGGCGAGATCATAGGCGAGCTCCCGCGCCAGTTCGGCGGCCTCCCAATCCTGAAGGCGATGCTCGCTCACCAGTTCGGCGAGGAACGCGCAATCGATACGCCGGGCGACATCGTGCCGGGCCGGAATGGACAGAAAGGCCCGCGTGTCGTCGTTGAACCCGACCATATTGTAGAAGCCAGCCGTCTCGGTCGTCATGCGGCGGAAGCGGCGCATGCCTTCGGGGCTGTCATGAAACCACCATGCAGGCCCCAGCTTCAGGCAGGGATAATGCCCCGCAAGCGGCGCCAGTTCCCGCGCATAGACGCTCTCGTCCAGCGTGAAGAGGATGACCGAAAGCGCCGGATCATTACCGAAACGGTCCAGCAACGGCTTGAGCGCATGGACGAATTCCGTACGTGTGGGAATGTCGGCTCCCTTGTCGCGCCCGAACCTGTGGAAAAGAGGTCCATTATGGTTGCGGAACGCGCCGGGATGGATCTGCATGACCAGGCCGTCCTCGATGCTCATCCGTGCCATTTCGGTGAGCATCTGGGCGCGGAACAGCTCGGCGTCCCCGGCGGAGACACGCTCCGTGCAGACACGCCGGAACAGCGCCTCCGCCTCGGCCTCCGGCAGATCGGCGGTGCGCGCGGTGGGGTGACCATGATCGGTGCTGGTCGCCCCATGCTCCGCAAAGAAGGCACGACGCTGGCGATGCGCGGCGAGATAGCCCCGCCAGTTGCGGCAATCCTCGCCGGTAAGGACGGAGAGACGATCCAGATTGGCGCGGAACCCCTCGAATTCGGGATCGATCACCGGGTCGGGCCGATAGGCGGTGATGACGCGGCCCTGCCATCCCCCCGGCCGCCGGTTTTCCCGCCGGATGGCCGCATGATGTTCCAGCGTGTCGAGCGGGCTTTCCGTGGTGGCGATCACCTCGATATCGAAGCGGTCGAACAGGGCGCGCGGGCGGAAGGCATCGGTGGAGAGCTTCTCGGTGATGGCGTCGAAATAGCTGTCGGCGGTTTCGCCGTCGAGCTGTTCGGTCAGGCCGAAAACCTCCGCGAATACCCAGTCGAGCCAGATGCGCGACGGCGTGCCCCGGAACAGATGATAATGCCCTGCGAACAGGCGCCACGCCGCGCGCGGATCTACGGCGGGATTGCCGATGCCCAGCGCTTCCAGCGGCACGCCCTGCGAATAGAGCATGCGGAACACATAATGATCCGGCACCAGCAACAGGTCGGTCGCGTTGCCGAACGGCTCGTCGAGGTCGAACCATGCCGGATCGGTATGCCCATGCGGGCTGACGATCGGCAGCGCCGCCACCGATCGGTAAAGATCGCGGGCAATCGCCCGCGTCGAAGGGTCCGCCGGCAACAGCCGGTCGGGATGAAGCTCCAGTTTCTTCGCCATGATCTATGCGGTTGCCCGCGCGTAGCGATCCCGCTTGGCCTGAATGGCGCGACGCGCTTCCTCGACCGCCCTTTCCTCGGTTGCAAACAAGAGGCTGTCCAGCACCGCCGCCAGATGCGCGCGCATCGCCGCGCGGGCGGCGGCCGGATCGCGGGCCTTCAGCGCCTCCACTATGGCGCTGTGCTCGTCGACCACCGGCTTGACGTTGGCCGTGCGCGCCTTCGCGTGCAGCAGCGATGCTTCCGGCGACGTGTTGCGCAGACGCCAGAGCTGTTCCACCGTGTCATAGACGGCGGTGTTGCGGGTCGCACGGGCGATCGCCAAATGAAAGGCCTGATCGGCGCTTTCCGTGCCCTGTGTCTCCTGATTCTCCCGTGCTATTTCCCGCACCAGCCGCTCGATATCCTCCAGTTCCTCATCGCTGATCTGGGTCGCGGCGAGGGCGGCGGCTTCCCCTTCGAACAGGAGGCGCGCCTCGGTCAGCTCGAAGGCGGAGATATTGAAGCCCGGCACATCGCCCTTGCCCGGCAGGCGCACGACATAGGCGCCCGAACCGACCCGGACCTCGACCAACCCCTGGACTTCCAGCGCGATGATCGCTTCCCGCACGGTCGGGCGGCTGACATTGTACATCGCCGTCAGCTCGCGCTCCGCGGGCAGGCGCGCGCCGACCGGATATTTGCCGGCGGCCAGCTCCTCCAACAGGGTGCGCGCCAGATCCTGATACAGGCGCTCCTGCCCTCCGCGCGGAATGTTCATTTCAACTCCTTTGGTTTTACCAATTCAAATTACTTGACAGACCAGATGGCTTTCGTCAACTCCAGGATACCACATCAACGGGTCAAGTAACGAGGCCAACTCATGAAAATCGATGCCGCGAAGGTGATCGTCACCTCGCCCGGACGCAATTTCGTCACGCTCAAGATCATGACCGATCAGGGCGTCTACGGCATCGGCGACGCCACGCTGAACGGGCGGGAGCTTTCGGTCGTCTCCTATCTGGAAGACCATGTGCTCCCCTGCCTGATCGGCAAGGATCCCCGCCGGATCGAGGATATCTGGCAATATCTGTATCGCGGCGCCTATTGGCGGCGCGGCCCGGTGACGATGCGCGCGATCGCCGCCGTCGACATGGCGCTGTGGGATATCAAGGCGAAGATGGCGGACATGCCGCTCTATCAGCTGCTCGGCGGGCGCAGTCGCGACGGCGTGATGGTCTATGGTCATGCCAATGGCGCCGACATCGAGGAAACCGTCGAGGCGGTCGGCCAGTATATCGACATGGGGTACAAGGCGATTCGCGCACAGACCGGCGTGCCGGGCATCAAGGACGCCTATGGCGTGGGCCGGGGCAAACTCTTCTACGAACCGGCCGACGCCGCGCTGCCCAGCCTCACCGGCTGGGATACCCGCAAGGCGCTGAACCATGTGCCCAAATTGTTCGACAAGCTGCGGGCGACCTATGGCTTCGACCATCATCTGCTGCATGACGGCCATCATCGCTACACGCCGATGGAAGCCGCCAATCTGGGCAAGATGCTGGAACCCTATCAGCTGTTCTGGCTGGAGGATTGCACCCCGGCCGAGAACCAGGAAGCCTTCCGGCTCGTGCGCCAGCACACCACGACGCCGCTGGCGGTGGGCGAGATTTTCAACACCATCTGGGATTGCAAGGATCTCATCCAGAACCAGCTGATCGACTATATCCGCTGCACCATCGTCGGCGCGGGCGGCATTACCCATATGCGCCGCATCGCCGATCTCGCCGCGCTCTACCAGATCCGCACCGGCAGCCACGGCGCGACCGACCTGTCGCCGGTCACCATGGGCTGCGCGCTGCATTTCGACACCTGGGTGCCGAATTTCGGGATTCAGGAATATATGCGCCATACCGAGGAAACCGACGCGGTCTTCCCGCATGATTACATCTTCCGCGACGGCCTGCTCCATTGCGGGGAGACGCCGGGCCATGGCGTCGATATCGACGAGCAGCTGGCCGCCCGCTATCCCTATAAACCGGCCTATCTGCCGGTGGCGCGGCTTGAAGACGGGACCATGTGGAATTGGTAAGGGCAATCTTTCTCGGCGAGGCGATGCTGGAGCTGTCCCCGGCTGATGGCGACCTCTGGCGCCTGCGCCATGGCGGCGATACGCTCAACAGCGCGGTACACATGAGCCGGCTGGGCATCAGCACGGCGTTCATCACCGCGCTGGGAAGCGACGATTTCAGCCAGCGCCTGCGGCAGGATTGGGCATCCGGGGGACTGGACACGGACTTCGTCCTCACCCATCCGGCAAGAACGCCGGGGCTTTACGCCATTTCGACCGACGACAAGGGCGAGCGGCATTTCTCCTACTGGCGCGACAACAGCGCCGCACGGGAAATGTTCGCCTTGCCCGGCATGGACGGCGTTCTGGAAAAGGCGGCACAGGCGGAGCTTTTCGGCTTCTCGCTCATCAGCCTTGCCATCCTGCCGCCTGAAGGACGCGAAAGGCTGTTCGATTTCTGCCGCACCTTCCGACTGCGGGGCGGGCGCGTGGCCTATGACAGCAATTATCGCCCTCGCCTCTGGCCTTCGCCCGAAGCGGCGGCGGAAGCGCACGGCCGGGCCATCTCCCTTGCCGACATAGGCCTTCCCACGCTGGAGGATGAGACGCTGCTCACCGGCGAAGGCTCGGTGCGGGATGTCGCGCGCTTCTGGTCGGGGCGCGGATGCGGGGAGGTCGTCGTGAAGCTGGGCGCGGATGGATGCCTGTTGCCCGACGGCACCCTATCCCCCACCACCCCGCATGCCAGCCCGGTCGACACCAGCGGCGCAGGGGATGCGTTCAATGCCGGATATCTTTTCGGACGCCTGAAGGGATATTCGGCCGAGGCTTCCGCCGGGATCGGCCACAGACTGGCCGGATGGGTCGTGCTGCACAGAGGCGCGATCCCGGCCCGCGATCCGGATTTCTATCGTCAGCTTGCCTGATCCTCGTCCGCAATGCGGGCGGGAGAAAGGGGACCGGGTCTGCACGACCGGTCCCCTTTTGCTTTGCCCCTTTTGCTTTGCCGTTGCGGAGAAGGGGCGCCCCGCCCTATTTCCGCTCCGCCGCCGCGGGAGCCTGTCCGCCCTCGCGCGGGGCCATCGGCGTTCTACAGGGCCGACCGACGGCGGTGGGAACGCCCGGCGGCAGTTCCAGACAATCCTCGTCGGGGTGATAGCGGCTGAGCGGCGGACGCTTTTCGACCGGCCCCTTGGGCAGCATAGCCTTCAACCGGGCGGTCACGGCGGCATATTTGGGATCATCGGCCAGATTGCGATGCTCTTCCGGGTCGCTTCTGTAATCGTAAAGCTCGCGGCCCAGCCTGCCTTCTTCCCATTCGGTGTAGCGCCACCGGCCATAGCGAACGCTCCGCCCGCCCTGCACCTGCGACAGGGCCGGGCGATCCCATTTGCGTGTCGGCCGTTGCAGCAGCGGCAGCAGGCTGACGCCCTGATTGCGGTCATTGGCGGGCAGACCCGCCGCCTGGACCAGCGTGGGATAGATATCGACGAACTCGACCGCCTGCTTCACCGCCGTACCGTTCCCCCTCGCCCCCGGCACCCGCATGATGAGCGGCGCGCGCGTTACCTGCTCCCACAGCATCACCTTGGTCCATTCGCCATGCTCGCCCAGCGCGAAGCCATGATCGCCAAGGAATACGACGATGGTGTTGTCCTCCAGCCCCAGCCGCCTGAGCGCGTCGAGAACCCGGCCGACCTGCGCATCCATATAGCTGGTCGCGGCATAATAGGCCCGCACCGCCTGCCTCTGCTCCTCCTCGGTCATGCCGAGATTGGCGGGCAGGACGCGCCGCGCCGCCGGAACGATAGTGGCGATCGTCTCCGGCGTCTCCTTCTTCAGTTCGATCGTGTCGAGCGGATAGAGGTCGAAATATTTCTTCGGCGCGATCAACGGGACATGCGGCCGATAGAAACCCGCCGCGATGAAGAAGGGCTTGTCCTTGTGGGCTTCCAGCATCCTGATGGTTTCGGTCGCGACCTTGCCGTCGGTCTGGTCTTCGTCCAGCCCTTCATCGGCGGCATAGGCAAGCCCTGAGCCTAGGCCGATGCCGGGCGTGATCGGAATGATCTTGCCTTCCGTTTCAAGGATCTTGTCATGCCCGCTCGGATTGACCACGGCGTCCCACGACGCCGGATCGTCCGCGCCGCTCCTGCCGATGCCGCCGGGCACGCCCTGATGGAATATCTTGCCGACGCGGCCGGAGAAATAGCCGCTGTTCCTGAAATATTGCGGCAAGGTGACGATATCGGGAACGGTCGTGCGGATATGGGTGGAAAGATCGAAAACCCGCGTGGCATCGGGCCGCAGCCCGGTCAGGAACGAGGCACGGCTCGGCGCGCACCATGGGAATTGCGCATAGGCGCGGTCAAATCGCGTCCCTTCCCGTGCCAGCCGGTCGATATTGGGCGTGAGAACCGGCGCGCCATAGCTCCCCAGACGCGTGTTGAGATCGTCGGACACGATGAACAGCACATTCATCGGCCTTTCCGCCCGCGCCGGGGCGGAAACCGGCTTGCCCGGCGTCGCGGCGCCGGTCCGCGCCACCGAGGGGGCCGCCCCCAGCGCGGCGCCGATCATGAGGGTCAGGGCCACCCCCCGAAGCTGTGAGCGTATCGACTTCATGCATCACCTCTGCTGGCTTCATTCATGCCGTTCCCGGAAACCTCACCCATAATGCGCAGGCGCCTTCGACATATCGATCAGGGGAATGGCGGGGTCATAGCTGCCCTCGATCAGAGCGATGAGATATTTGGTGCCCACCGACAGATCGCCCTTCGCCCCCTTCTCGATGGCCTTGAGCGCGGCCAGAGCGGGTCGGGCATTGCCGATATAGGTCAGTGCATTGACCGCGAGCAGCCGGACGGACAGCGGCTGCCCGTCACCGGCCAGTTCGGCCAGCTTGAGGACGGGCTCGTCCTCCTTCGTCAGATTGGCGACCGCTTCGGCCGCCGCCACCCGGACATGGGGCGAGGGATCGACACGCATTGCGGCTTGCAGGTCGGCAAGGGCGGGCCGCCCGTCCTCGCCGAGGATGAGCAGCCCCATCGCCGCCCAATAACGCGTCACGGCATCGGCATCAGTCAGTCGGGACCGGAACAGCGGCAGCTTCCGCTTGTCCCGCCGCGCCGCCGCCGCGCCCAATGCCATCAGCGCCTTCAACGGATAGGCCCCCGCAGCCCGGCTCGGCACATAACCTTCAGGCGCGGCGCCTTCCGGAATGAAACCATTGTCGTTTATACGGATCATATGCCGGTCGAGCGCGCGGCGCATGTCCGCCACCCGCGCCTTGTGCTTCGGATCGGCGATGCGGTTGTCGACCTCGTCGGGATCGGCGTCGAGATCGTAGAATTCCTCGAACGCGCGCGGCTGGAAGAAGCGCGCCTGCACCTCGGTCAGCCTGCCCTCGCGATGGAGCCGGTCCCAGTCCTGATAGCTTTTCAGCAGCCAGGAAAAGGCCTGATGCTGCCCGCAGGGGCGATGCGGCATATAGTTGCGGATGTAGCGATAGCGCCCGTCCGTCACCGTGCGCACGAAATCCACGCTTTCGTTCATGCGGTTGCGCATGCCGAAGGCATGGTCCTTGGGCGCCGCCGCGAAATGGCCGAGGAAAGGGGCGCCATGCATCGTCTGCGGCTTGACCATTCCGGCAAGCGACAAAAGCGTGGGGGCGAGATCGATGAAGCTCACCGGCGCGTCCACCGTCGTCCCGGCCTTCACCGGCGAGAGGTGCGCCCATTTGGGCGGCACATAGACGACCATCGCGCAGCGCAGGCCCCGGTCATGGCAATAGCGCTTCGAGCGCGGCAGCACGCCGCCATTGTCGGAATAATAAAAGACGATGGTGTCCTCTGCCAGACCGGAGGCTTCCAGTTCGGCCAGCCTCTGACCGATATCGCCATCCATCTTTTCGATGAGGTTGTAATAACTGGCATAATCCTGCCGGATGGCCGGTGTATCAGGCAGATAGGCCGGAAGGATTATATCCTCCGGCTTCACCCGCCCTTCGGTCACCGTGAAAAGCCGGGATTCGTGCGAGGCCAGCGTATTGAACACCGCCATGAAGGGCTTGCCTTCCGGGCGGTTCGCATAATGGGCTTTCGGGCCGTTATCGTCCCAGATGCGCGCCGGATCGACATCGCAATTATAATCGGTCTTGACGTTGTTCGTGCAATAATAGCCCGCCGAACGGAGATATTCGGGGTAGGTGCGCAGGAAATCGGGCAGCTTCGCCACCGCCCGCATATGGTTGGCGGGCGCGCAGGCCTCCGGCAGAACGCCGGTCAATATGCCGAAGCGGGAAGGCGCGCAGACCGGTGCGTTCGAATAGACGTTGCGGTACAAAATCCCCTTCTTCGCCAGAGCGTCGATATGGGGCGTATGCGCCAGCCTGTCGCCATAGGCGCCGATATAGGGGTTGTTGTCCTCGCTGGTCAGCCAGAGGATATTGGGCAGCTTCCTTTCCTGCGCGCCCGCCCGCGTGGGCAGGGCGGACGCGGAAAGCGCCATCGCGCCCCCGGCGCTGGCGGCCAGAAGGGAACGACGGCTCAATTCAGGGGTGAGTGCATCCTTCATATTCCATCCTCATTTGGCCATTCAGACATGGGTTTCCGTCCTTTTACCGCGTGGCCCGGACAGGGCGATCCACAGCGCCAGCGGGGTAACGCAAGCCGCGACCAGCGCCCCGAACGCCAGCTTCAGCGCAAGGCCGGTGGCAAAGGCAAAGGCCGGCTGGCCGATCAGCGTCAGCATTCCCACCGCAAGGCCGGTGAACAAGACCATGGCAGGCAGCGCGATCGTCAGCGCGCGCAGGAACAGGTTGGACGGCACGCGAAAGGCTTTCGGACGCGCCGGGGGCGTCGTTCCCTTGCCGATGTTTTTACGGGCGATGAGGGACGGTATCCATGCGCTCATCAGCGCGATCATGAAGCTTTGGGGAATGCAATCCCGGCCGAGGCCCTGCGCGGACACCTCCGGCAGGCCGCCGAAAGCCAGCCAATAGAAGCCGGCGGTGATCGCCATGTTGATGACCATGCTGATCGCAGTCTCCCTCAGGATGTAGGAGCAAGCGCGCGCCGTGGCCGAGGGCCTGTCGAAGCCTGAGCCGTTCATGCCTTCGCCTCCCTGTTCCCGACGCCCTGCGAGCGCCGCGTGCCGAGCAGGATCCAGAGGATCGCCGCGCCGAGCAGGTCGAGCGCAGCCAATGCCGCGAACAGCGGATCATAGCCGAAAGCGTCCGCGCTCTGGCCGATGGCGAAGGTGAAGAGCATTCCCCCGATCCATCCGGCCGATCCCGCCATGCCCGTCACACGCCCGACCGCGCTTGCCGGGAATATGTCCGCGCTGAGCGTCAGCAGCGCGCCGGAGAGCATCTGGTGCGCGAAGCCGCCCACGCAAAAGAGCAGGATCGCCATGCCGGGGCTGCCCGCCAGACCGATCGACGCCGGGCCGATCATCAGCACCGCGCCCAGCGTGACGATGAGCTGGCGCGACGTCAGCACCGACACCCCCAGCCGCCGGATCAGCAGCGGCGCCAGATAGCCCCCGGCCAGCGAGCCGAGATCCGCCGCCACGAACGGCAGCCACGCCCAGAGCGCAATCTGCTTGAGGTCGAGATGCCAGACCGCGACCAGATAGAGCGGGATGAAGAAATTGAACGTCTGCCACGCGGGCTCGGCCAGAAAGCGCGGCACCGCGATGCTCCAGAAGCGGCGGGTGGAAAATATGCTGCGCCATGAAGCCTTTTCGACCGGCTCGCTCTCTTCCCGCCCCTCGCGGATTGCGGCGCGCTCCTCTTCCGTCAGATTGGGGTGGTCGCGCGGCGCGCGATATTGGCCGTACCAGAGCAGCGCCCAGAACAGGCTGATCCCGCCGGTGACGAGAAAGGCCGACTGCCACCCCCAGGCGATGATGCAGAAGGTGACGAGCGGCGGCGCGATCATGTTGCCGACCGAGGTGCCCATGTTGAACCAGCCGGTGGCGACGGTGCGCTCCTTCGCCGGAAACCATTCTGCCACGACCTTGAGTCCGGCGGGCATCGCCGCCGCCTCCGCGCCACCCAGCAGACCCCGAAAAAAGGCCAGTCCCTGCCAGCCGGTCGCGAACGCATGCCCCATGTTGGACAGCGCCCATCCGCACGCGAACAGCGCCAGTCCCAGCCGCCCGCCCAAGGCATCGAGCACCATGCCCGCAATCGGCTGCATGATCGTATAGGCGCCCTGAAAGGCCAGCACGACATAGCTATATTGCTCGGTCGTCATGTCAAACTGCTGCGTCAGCGTGGGCGCCACCACCGACAGCGAGGACCGCGCCAGATAGTTGAGGATCGTGCCCAGCGTGACGAGGCCGATCATCCACCAGCGCAATCGAACGGAACGGATCAACAAGAGGGCTCGTCCTTTTCCTGCCGGGCGGTCAGCGCCGGGGGGTGATCTCGACCGCCGAGACGATCGCCTTGCCCCGCACGGGCACGAAGCGGAGGTCGAGCCGCCCATTACTCACTATGACGGGAAAGCTGCGGGTGATGGCGTGCAAGAGGGCTTCCGCCGTTGTGGCGATGTCGAAATCACGTAGCAGGACCTGCCCATCGGCAAGGACGGTGAACTGCCTCTCGCCGGGCTTGGCCGAAGGCTCGACGAAGGTAAGCGACAGCATGTAGCGGCCATTGTCTAGCGGCACCGAATAGCCGAAATCGCCTTCGCGATAGGTGGTGAGCAGATCCCGGTCCGGGTTGCCGGCGATGGCGGCGAGTTGCGGCGGTTTTCCGCGCGCGAAACGATCCATGGTGCCTGCCGTGCCGCCGCTGAAGAAAGCATCCGAGCCGAAGCGCCCTTCCCGCACCTCTGCCGCGACCACCGCCCCGCTGTCGATGCGGAAGAGGTTGCGGCGGGCCGGATCGAGCTTCCATTCGATCCCGTCCTCCACGGCGCCGCCCGCGAATTGCCCCGTGGCGGTCAGGCGATTGGCGCCCGGATCGAGCCGCACCTGCGGCCATATGCAAATCCTGTTGACGCAATCGCGCCGGACACCCAGCGAGCGGCCGTTCAGGCGCAGTTCCGTCGCGGATGCATTGCTGTAGACGCGTATGTCGGTCACGCCATAGGCGCGATCGGCATAGCGCCGCCCGGTGATGTGCACCGTCGGCTCAGCCGACCAGTTCGCGCGGTAATAATAAAAGGCGTCCTTGCGGGTCTTGCCGTCATAGCTGACCAACCCCTTGGTGTTGATATCCTGCGAATCCCCTTCGCGCCGCGCCGTCGAGCTGAAATCGAAGCTGTTCCACAGCCAGCTGGCGAACAGATAGGGCCGGACCGCGATCACCGGCCAGCTCTGCTCATGCACCCAGCTCTGATATTCCTCCGGCTGCCGCCGCCCGGCCATGTCGATCGGCCCGCCCAGCGGATCGTCGCTGTGGATCGAGAACGCTCCGCCCGCGCCATATTCGGCGACGGCAAGCGGCTGCATCGGGCGCTTGGCATGGAGATGATCGAGATGCGCGCCCAGCTCTGCGGGCTTGCCGTAATACCAGCCATAATAGCGGTTCACGCCCGACGTATCCGCCAGATCGGCGACGACCGGTATGCCCTGCATGCCATGATCCTCGCAGCAGGTCGCCATCGTCGTCGGCCGCGACGGGTCCTCGGACTTCGATAAGGCGTTCAGTTCCCTCAGCAAGGGAGCGGGGTCGGGGACGATATCGGGCGCCTTGCCGAGGAAGTCCGGACGGTTGGGGCCGAAATCCACCTCATTGGCGATGCCCCAGAGCGCGACCGAGGCATGGTTGTAATTCTGCCGGATCATCTCCTGAAGCTGTTGCCGCGCATTGGCGACGAGGCCCGCCGGGCTTTCCTGCTGATCCGGGGTCAAAGTCCAGGCGGTGACGAGGGCGATCTCGTCCCACAGGATGAAACCGTGGCGATCGGCGAGGCGATGGATCGGCTCGCCATGCTGATAATGGGTCAGCCGGATCGAATTGGCGCCCATGTCGCGGATGGTGGCGAAGGTGTCGGCGATATCCTCCTCGCCAAGCGCCCAGCCCTTGCCCTCGCGATCCTGATGCAGGCCGACGCCCTTCAGGCGCACCGCCTTGCCGTTGAGGATCATCCCCTTGTCGGGGTCGAGCTGGATCTGCCGGATGCCGAAATCCTGCGCGAGGCTGTCCAGCACCTCGCCTTTCGCGCCGCGCAACTCGACGACGAGCTGGTAGAGATGGGGGTCGTCCACCCCCTGCCAAAGGCGCGGCCGAGGCACGACGAGATCGAACGCGCTTTCCCTGCCCTGCCCCTTCGCGATGCGGATCTCGGCGATATTTTCCGCCGCGACCGCGCCATCCGCATCGACCAGTCTCGTGACCAGCCTGCCCGTGAAAGCGCGCGCGCCATCATTGCGAAGCTTTGCCCGCACGCCGACCTTCGCGCCTTCGGCAGTAATGGCGTCGGTCCGCGCATAGACGCCCGGTCCGCCGAAATCGAGCATGTCGAAATGCACCGCATCGGTGACGATCAGGCTGACGGGGCGATACAGCCCGCCATAGACGAAGAAATCGCCGGTCAGCGGAAAGGCGTTTGCCGTCGCCGTGCCGGGGGCCGGATGGCTATTGTCGACCCGCACCGCCAGTATATTGCGGCCATCGGCGCGCAGTGCTTCGGTCGCATCGAAGCGGAAGCGGGAAAAGCCGCCTTCGTGCCGCCCCAGCAGCTTGCCGTTGAGCCAGACGTCGGCGACCCGGCTGGCCGCGTCGAACTGAAGCCACAGCCTTTGCCCCTTGGCCATGGCGGGCGTGGCGAAGCCCAGCCGATACCAGCCGATGCCCTGAGCCTTGTTGACGCTGTCCCTGGTCTGCGATCCGGTTCCGGCGCCCGGATCATAATAGCCGACGCGGTTCCAGCTATGGGGAACGACGACCTGTTCCCAGTCGCCATCATCGAAATCGGGTGCCTGCGCGCCCTGCGCATCGGCCTGCCGGAAACGCCATCCCTCCGCGAGGGATTGCGAGAGGCGCGCGCTCTGCGCGACGGGTGCGGCATGGTGCGCGGGAAGAGGCTGCGCGAGGGCCGCCTCAGCTATCGCCCCGATGATCGAACCCGCCAATAGCCAATGCCGCCTCACGCCATCTCTCCCTGCACAACCTTATATGGTCTCGTTCTTTTCCCGGCGGACCTTGCCGGACTGCCCTTGCCGAATAGAAGGAGAGGAGCGGTGCTCGCCCGCCCCTCTCCCCGATCATCAATAGCGGAAGCGGGCGCGGATGCCACCGTAGCGCCGCGCATTGCGGGGCAGGAACTGCTGCGTCGCCAGACCCTGCTGCTCGCCCTGCGCCTGAATGATGAGGCTGGCATAGGCCTTGTCGAGCAGGTTGTTGACGAACAGGCTCACCCGGAAGGCCTTGCTGTCGGATTCCTCGATGCCGATGCTGCCGTTCAATATGCCATGGCCTTGCTGCACGGTCGCGGGATTGCCGAGCAGGTCGAAATTGACCCTGCTCTGATGGGTCCAGTCGGCCTGGACGAAAGCATCCAGCCCGCCGGACAGCGGCGCCGTGTAATTGGCCGAAACCGTATATTTGAACTTGGGCGCATTGGCGAGGCGCTGCCCGGCGAGATTTTCCTGCGCCATCGTCACCGCGGGGCCGGGATTGATGTCCACGCAGCCCTGCGCGACGGTCTGGCCCACATAGCAATTGGCATTGGGGAAATCCCTGATCTTCGCATCGGTATAGGCGGCGGATGCATCGATGCGCAGCCCTTCGGCGGGCTTGGCGGAAAGCTCGACCTCCACGCCCTTGCTACGCAGCTTGCCGACATTGCTCAGCTGGAACTGGGGCGTGCCGTCGACCAACACCGCGCTCTGCGCCTGGAAATTCTTGTAGTCCGTCCAGAACCCGGTGACGTTCAATTGCAGGTGGCGGTCGAAGAACTCGCTCTTGAGGCCGATCTCATAGGCCCTGGAATATTCGGGCTTCACAGGATTGGCAGCGCGCGCCGCCGTAAAGCCGGTTGAAACGTCATAACCCTGCCCCTTGTACCCGGTGGCATAGGACGCATAGAGCATCGCGTCCCGGCCGATATCCTGACGCAGCGCGATCTTGTAGGTGGCGCGGTTGTCGGCGGCATTGCCGATGCAGGTCGCATAGCAGGCATTGGTTGCCGGCGGCAGCAGATTGGCGAAGCGGACGTGGATCTTTTCCCGGTTCCAGCGCAGCCCCGCATCCACATGGGTGGTGGACGTCAGATCATAGCTGAGCTGCGTGAAGGCGGCATAGGTCTTGGTGCCCGCCTCCGAATCCCAGCTTGCGCGCAGCGGGCCGACCGCCAGACGATCGAAATAACGGTCCGTGCGGCCATTGGCGTAATAGAGGCCGAGCAAATAACTGAAAGGCCCCTTGTCGGTCGATACCAGCCGCAATTCCTGCGCGAACTGGCGCGCATGGAAAGGCGAGGTGGACGTCATGCCCTCCGCGCGGCCGACAACCGCCAGATCGGTATAGTCACCGTCATCCAGACCCGCCGCCTGCTTCCAGTCCTGATGGCTGGTGATCGACATCAGGCTTGCCGCGCCGAGGTCCAGCGTCACCTTGCCCACCAGCATGGACTGTTTGCTGTCCACGGAGCCTTCGACATTCTGGCGCACGGTGAAATTTTCCGGCCCGACATTCTGCCCAACCAATGCGGGCGCGACAAGGACGCCGGGATTGCCGCCGCCACCGAAAATGCGCGCCGATGGATCCGCATAGCGCCAGGTCCGCGTCGGCGTGGAGGAGCTGTTGGAATAGCTGGCGATCAGGTTGATGGTGAGCCTGTCCGTCGGCTCCAGATCGCCGCGAAAGCGGAAGCCGTAGGATTCGTCCCCGCCCAGCTTGTTGCCCGTCGCCAGATTGCGGATATAGCCTTCCCGCGTGGAATAGAAGGCATTGAAACGCACGCCGATCCGCTCGTTGACCGAGCCGGAAACATAGCCGTCGACGCGATATTCCTCGTCGGAGGTTGCGACGGCGTTGAGGCCCGCCGACATGTCCCTCGTCGGCGCTTGGGAGGTGATGCTGATGACGCCTGCGGAAGCGGATTTACCGAACAGCGTGCCTTGAGGACCGCGCAACACCTCGACGCGGGCTATATCGGTCAGACCAGAAAAGGCCTGCGACTGCTGGAGCAGCGACACGTCGTCGACAACCACCGCCACGCTGGATTCGACACCGGTGCTGAATGCGTTGGTGCCGATGCCGCGCAGGATAATGTTGCTGTTATTGGGGCTCTGCGTCTGGGTAATGGTAAGGCTGGGAACCGCGCGGGTGATGTCCACCACATCGTTGATGCCGCGGTTCGAAAGGGTATCGGCGGTCAAAGCCGTGACGGCAACCGGCACATCCTGAAGATTCTGCTCTCTTTTTTGTGCGGTGACGACGATTTCCTCAAGCCCGCCGCTCTGCCCGGCGGCGGCGGCCGCCGTACCCTGGGCCAGCGCCGGCCCGGCCATCAGAGCGCAGGCGGCGGTCGTCACAAAAAGAGCATGATATCGCATCTGGAAACCTCCCAATCCAATTTATCAATATTGGACTGACCAGTATTATCGATTTGGTGAGAGGTCAATAAGGAACTGATATGACTTATCCGGAAAGCGCACCGTCTCTGTGACGCATGACAGATCAGACAGCCGGTTCCAGCCCATGGCGCTGGTCAAGCAGCTTCCTGCTGCGTGTCGAGGTGATTGATGCCTGCTTCAGCTCTTCCCGGATATAGAGCGCCCGTTTTCAGCGCGTAGCCTCACACCTCTGACGGCCGTCACGATCAAAAACGCCCGCCCCGGCGATATTCCTGTGCCCATTGCTTATGTTCTTCGGGGGTCGGCCCTCTTGTCATTCTCCACCGCTGAAGGCGGTGTGTTACCGGTTCTGGCTGAAACTACGGATCGTGCATCCGGTTGGTCGATCTATGGGCCTATGGCGCGCGCAGTAGCGAGACGTTTGCGCACGAAACAGGGCGCCATTCTCCGGCCTCGTCTCATCGGCCTGTAAGATGATATAGGCGCAGCACGCTAATATCGAGCGAGTTGAAATCCTCTCGCAACCCTCGTCGATGAGCAAGGTCATTGCCTGTCGGGATTGCAGATTGCGGCTCAGAAATAGAGATGTTATAACATATCACGAATCGGCAACTCCTGTCCTGGAGGGCGGTCAGCCATGGCCCGGCCGGTCCTTGTCGATGGTCGAGTGACCGGCATTTCACTTAGCTTTTGGGGGATCATGAAGAAAATCACCGTTATCGCGGCGTCTGTACTTGCCTGGACGTCACCTGCGCTCGCCGAAGATCAGGATAATCGCGCCCAGATTCGTGCCCGGCAGAAATCCGCGATCGAAGGCAGCGATATCGTCGTCACTGCGACCCGCACCGAACAGGCCATCAAGGATGCGCCCGCCACCATGTCGATCGTGACCGGCGCCGAGCTGCGCCGCCGGCCGGTGCAGGATCTCGCCGAGGCGCTGGAGAACGAACCCGGCCTCACCATCAACGGCATCGGCATGACGCGGCGCGGCATTTCCATTCGCGGCATGTCGAACGAGCATCTGCTGACCCTGGTGGACGGACGTCGGATCAGCGATTCCGCGGCGAACATGGCGCATGTCGATTTCGATCTGGGCTGGGTGCCGAGCATCGCGATCGACCGGATCGAGGTGGTGCGCGGCCCCCTCTCCGCGCTCTACGGCTCAGAGGCACTGGCGGGCGTCGTCAACGTCCTGACACGCAGGCCCGACAAGCTGGAGGCCAGCGCGCTCGCCATGCAGGGCTTTCGCGATGGCGTGGGCGGCGATACGACGCAGCTTTCCGTCTTGATCGGCGGGCCGATCATTGAGGACAAGCTCGGCATCGTCGCCTGGGGCGAATGGCGCAAGCGGGCGCGCACACAGATGAAGGACGATCCCCGCCAGAGCGAACTGGAAGCGCGCGATGCGCTAAGCGGCAGCGTGATCGCGTGGTGGATGCCCGCCCCGAACCAGCGGATCGAGATCGGTCAGGCTGCGGTCGACGACGACCGCGCCCGCGATGCCGTCACCACCGATGCCCGGCCGGTCTATTACGAATATCAGGATCATGTCACCCGCGCACAGACCCATGGCAGCTATACCGGCACATGGGACTGGGGAGAGGTTCAGGCGCGCGCCTATCGCTCGGTGCTGAAGCGGGTGAATGAGCGGGATCAGGGGCAGGCGCCGACCGAGCCGACCAAGGCCACGGATTTCGTCGCCGATGGACGCCTCACGCTCAATATCTTCACCGGCAACCGCCTGACGGCCGGCGTCGAGCACCGGCATGAAGCCTTGCGCGACAGCAGGGTCAATCAGGAAGGCAGGGCAAGCGTCGATCACGACGCCGTCTTCGTGCAGGACGAATGGTCGTTCGGCGATCTCGGGTCGCTGACGGTCGGCAGCCGGTTCGATCATCACCCCGCCTATGGCTGGCAGACGAGTCCCCGCGCCTATCTGACGCTCAAGCCCGTGGAAGGCCTCGTGCTGCGCGGGGGCGTCGGCAAGGCGTTCAAGGCACCGAGCCTCAAGCAACTTTCGCTCGGCTATATCACCGTGGGCGGCGGCGGGCGGTTCATCATCACCGGCAATCCCGACCTCAAGCCGGAGACCAGCACGGCCTATGAGGCGGGCGCGACCTATTACGGCCGGAACTGGCACGTCGGCGCGACGCTGTTCCAAAGCGATCTCCGGGATCTGGTCCAGACCATCTGCGTCGAGCTTTGCGGCATTCGCGGGCGCGAGCGGCGCGCCTATGTCAATGTCAACAAGGCGCGCATCCGCGGTGTGGAGCTGAACGCCGAATGGATGCCGGTCGAGAGCATCATGCTGTCGGCCAGCTATGCCTATGTCGATCCGCAGGATCTGTCGAACGGCCGGGAACTGTCCGAACGTCCCAATCACAGCATCAAATGGGCGGCCCGCTGGGAACCGGTCACAGGCAGCGCCGTGAACCTGCGTGGCCGCTATGTCGGCAAGCAGACCCTCTATCAGAACAATGTGCCGATCCGGCTTCGCGGCTATGATCTCTGGTCGTTCGATTTCAGCCATGAGCTTGGGGACCGGCTGACGCTCAAGGCCGGGGTCGACAATCTCTTCAGGAAGCGTCTGGCCGAGGAGTCGGCGCTTTACAGCTATGCCGAGCCGGGGCGAATTTTCTTCGTCGGTCTGGGCGCCGCTTTCTGAGCCGATGCGTTATTGGCTGTCCCTGCTCCTCTGCCTGCTGGCGCTGCAAGTCCCGGCTCGCGCCGCCGAGGGGCCCGTCGTCCGGATAGTCAGCACGGATTTCGTGCTGCCGGCCAAGTTCGCGCGGCTCGCGCAATGGGCCGAGATGGAGGGCTATCGCATCGAATGGCGCTATGCCGATGCGCCGGGCAGCGCGGATGTGACGCGGGGAGCGGCGCTGCTCCTGCTCGACGGGCCACGTCCGGGCGATCGGGCGGCTGTCGAGAAGGCGGTGGGGCCGCTCGACGGCATCGCTGTGCCGTGGCTTCAGATCGGCGGCGGGCCTCCCGCCTTCGGACATCTGCCGCCCGGCGTCGCCCGGCGGCTCATCGCCTATTATGCGGGCGGCGGGGAGGACAATCTGCGCGCCTTTGTGAAGGCGGTACCGCTGGCGCTGGCGGGCGGAAGCCTCGACGACCTTCCGCCGCCGCGAACCTTGCCGGACGCCGGGCTTTATCATCCCGACGCGCCGACGCTGTTCGCCACGCCGGAGGCGTTCCGCAACTGGGCAGCGGCGCGCGGCGCGCGGCCCATCGTCGCCATCGCCATTTCCGACGGGCAGATCCGCGACATGCAGACCGGGGTGATCGATGCGCTGGCGAAGAGCATCGAAATGCACGGGCTGACCCCGGCCTTCTTCTGGTATGACGAGAGGGATCCCAAGGCGCTCACCAAGATGCTCCGGCCGCTGGGCGCGCAGGCGCTGGTCAATTTCACGCATATGCAGAATGGCGAGGCGCGCGCTGAGGAACTCGTGGCTCTCGACATTCCGGCGGTACAGGCCCTGGCCAACCGCGCGGGCACGCCGGACGAGTGGCACGCCGCAACCAGCGGCATAGGCGGCGCAGCTGCCGCCGTGATGCTGAGCGTGCCGGAAAGCTGGGGCATATCGGACCCGATCGTGATCGCCGCCGCCGACAGGGGCGAAACGGTGCCGATCCCGGAGCAGGTGGAACTGCTCGCCGCCAAGCTCGCCCGGCTCGTGGCATTGCGGACGAAGCCCGCGCGGGACAAGCATGTCGCGCTGTTCTTCTGGAACCATCCGGTGGGCGAGAAGAACCTCGCCGCTTCCAACCTCAACCTGCCGCAGAGCCTCGCGAAGCTGACCCGCGACATGGCGGCGGCGGGTTATGACGTGCGCGAGGCCGACGAAGCAACACTGATCGCGGCGGGACAGACTATGCTCGCCGGCCTCTATCGCCCCGAAACGCTGGACGACCTCAGCGCGCGCGGCATGACCGCGAGCCTGCCGCTGTCGGAATATAAGGCATGGCTCGCCATCCTGCCCGCCGCCATCCGGCAACAGATCACCGATCGCTGGGGCGCGCCGGAAGGGATTTCCACGCTGCGCGGCGGCAATATCCTCATCCCACGCCTTGCATTGGGCAAGCTCGTCATCCTCCCCCAGCCGCCGCGCGACGGGGGCAGCGCCAAGGGCTATCACGATCAGGCGGTGCCGCCCGACCATCGCTATCTCGCCACCTATCTCTGGGCGCGCACACGCGGGCAGGCGGATGCGATCGTCCATTTCGGCACTCATGGCTCGCAGGAATGGACACCGGGCAAGGACCGGGGGCTTTGGGCCCATGACTACCCCTTCCTGCTGGTCGGCGACGTGCCGGTCCTCTATCCCTATATTCAGGACAATGTCGCCGAGGCGATCCAGGCGCGGCGGCGCGGGCGCGCCATCACCATCAGCCACCAGACGCCGAGCTTTGCGCCCTCCGGCCTCTATGACGAGCTGCGCGACATCCATGCGCTGATCCACCAATATGCACAGCTTGAGGAAGGTCCGGTGCGCGACCGCGTCGCCGCGCAAATCCGCGCGCAGGCCAAGGCCGCGCATGTCGATGCGGACATGGGCTGGGACGAGGCGGCGATCGACCGCGACTTTGCGGGCTATTACACGGCGCTGCACGATCATCTGCACCAGCTCGCCCGTGCATCCATCCCGCTGGGGCTGCATGTCTTTGGCGAGCCGCCTTCGGACGATCATCGCCTGACCACGGTGATGCAGCAGCTGGGACCGGCCTATCGGGCGGCGCTGGGTGAAGACCCGAAGGAATCCTTCGCGGAAGACTTCACGGCCATTCGCGAAGGGCGGCCCTATCGCACCTTACATCGTTACCTGCGCGACGGGGAGGACAGCGCGACCATCGCCGATCCTGCCCTGCGCGCCCAGATCGAGCGCGCCGCCGCCTATGATCGCAATCTCGCCACGCCGGGCGAGACGGAGACGCTACTGGCAGGACTTGCCGGACGCTTCGTGCGGCCCGGCCCCGGCGGCGACCCGGTACGCAATCCCGATGTACCGAGCGGGCGCAATCTCTATGCGTTCGAGGCGGAGAAAGTGCCTTCGCGGGCCGCCTATGAGGAAGGCGGCAAGGCGCTCAACCGGCTGATCGAGGCCTATAAGGCGAAGCATGGGGGCACGGGCCCGCGCAAGCTCGCTTTCTCGATGTTCTCCGGAGAAACGGTCCGCACGCTCGGCATCGGCGAGGGGCAGATATTGCACGCACTCGGTCTGCGTCCGGTCTGGGGACGCGGCGGACGGGTGGAACGGCTGGAGATCGTGCCGCGCGCCGAACTGGGCCGCCCGCGCATCGACGTGGTGATGCGGCCGACCAGCGTTTATCGCGACCAGTTCGACGCCTTCATGCGCCTGCTCGCGAACGGTATAGACCGCATCGCTGCGCTCGACGAGACGGACGGCCCCGCCGCCAATGCCCGCGCGCTGGAAAAGGCGCTGACCGCGCGCGGATTGGATGCGGAGCGCGCCCGCGCCCTCTCTCGCCTGCGTATCTTCACCAATGCGCCGGGCGATTATGGCACCGGCCTTTCCGGCCGGATCATCAAGGACGGCACCGGCGACAAGGACGACTGGAAGGACGAGGCGGACCTTGCCGATCCCTATCTGGCGCGCATGGGCCACGCCTATGGCGCGCGCGACTGGGGGGTAACGCCGGAAGGCGCGAACCTTTTCGCGGAACAGTTGAAGGGGGTGGACGCGGCGGTGCTCGGCCGCTCGTCCAATCTGCATGGCCTTCTCTCCACCGACCATCCCTTCGAGCATCTGGGCGGCCTCTCGCTCGCTATCCGCCGCGTGACCGGCAAGACACCCGACCTCTTCGTCACCGACATGCGCGGCGGCGAGGCGCGAATGACCACCGCGGCCTCCTTCCTCTCGGACGAATTGCGGGCGCGCTATCTCAATCCGCAATGGATCGGGGAAATGCAGAAGGAGGGCTATGCGGGCGCCAATGCAATGGCCGATGTCGTCAACAACCTTTGGGGCTGGCAGGTCGCCGATCCGGCCAGCGTGCGCGCCGACCAGTGGCAGGCGATGCACGACACCTATATACGGGATATCCGCAATCTGGGCCTCAGCCGCTTCTTCGAGAAGGCGCATCCGTCCGCCCAGCTCCAGATCGTGAACCGGATGCTGGAGGCGATCCGCCGGGATTACTGGAAGGCGGACGATGCGACCCGCCGCTCGCTGGAGCAGCGTCGCGACGCGCTCCAGCCGGCGGTTGCCGATGGCGAGCGCACGCTGAGCGCCAACGGCTTCGGCCTTGCGCCAGTCGAAGCCGGACAAGCGAAGGGCCGCACGGCATCCGCCGTCGCAGCGGCGCGCGCCCCGGCCCCGCCGACGCCCCAGCCGCCGCCGATGGGACGGATTCTCGCGCGCCAGCATCCTCCATCGCAGGCCGCCGTCAAGCCGATCGGTGCGCAGCTTCCCGCGCTTGCGGCGATCCTCCTTCTGTTCCTCGCCGGCATGCTGCTCGAAATGCGCGGCCGCCGTTCCAATGCCCAAGAGAAAGGCCTCCATGCTTACGCTTGAAGCGACCCTCTACGATGCCTCGCGTCTGTTCCTCGTGCCGGTGATCCTGCTGATCCTGGCATCGCTCGGCTATTCGCTCCTGAGCCTCGGCCGCTTCGCGCTGGAGGCCGCCGCACGCGGCGCCGGTCGGCCCGGCCGGCCACTCACCGCGCATCAGAGCCGCACCGGCTGCTCCAGCGACGATCTCGAACTGCTCATCATGCGCCGGCTGGAGTGGCAGCGGATCGTCTCGCGCAGCGCTCCGATGCTGGGCCTCGTCGCGACCATGATCCCGATGGGGCCGGCACTGCTCGCGCTCGGCAGCAATGACGGCGCGGCGGTCGGCAGGAATCTCGTCGTCGCCTTCTCCTCGGTGATCCTCGCTCTGGTGGCGGCGTCGATTTCCTTCTTCGTCTATACGATCCGGCGGCGCTGGCTGCTGGAGGAGTTGCGCGGCATCGAGCAGGCAAGGGAGCCATTCTGATGCGCTTCCTCGAAGACGATGAGGCGGACGATCCGATCCTCTCGGTAGTCAATCTGGTCGACCTGTTCCTGGTGATCTGCGCGGTGCTGATGGTGCTGATCGCGCAGAACCCGCTCAACCCGTTTCAGTCGAAGAATGTCGTCGTGGTCGAGAATCCGGGCAAGGAGAATATGACCATCACGATCAAGGACGGAGAAAAGCTGGAGCGGTACAGTTCGACCGATCAGGTCGGCGAAGGCGGCGGCGTGAAGGCAGGAACCACCTATCGCCTGCCCAACGGCGATCTCGTCTACGTACCGGAATAGGCTGATCACGTGACTTTGGTCTGAGCCTCGATCGAGGAAAGGACCGCCACAGCACATACCCTTGAAAGCACTCATTGAAGGGCAGGCGCCCGCCCACCGAAGATTGCGCCTCCCTCGACAAAGGCAGGCGGACAGACCCCCCGGCCTGTCCGCCTTTCCTCCCTTCACCCCAGCAGCAGCATCGGGCTTTCCACATATTCGTGGAAGGCCGCCATGAATTGCGCGGCGATCGCGCCGTCGATCGCGCGGTGGTCGAAGCTTGCCGTCGCCGCCATGATCGTCGCCAGCGCGATGCCGCCGTCGACCTTCCAGGGCTGCTCGATGCCCGCCGCCGTGCCCAGGATCAGCGCCTGCGGCGGGTTGATGACCGGAAACATCTCGTCGACGCCGAACATGCCCAGATTGGAAAGCGAGGCCGTGCCGCCCTCATAGTCCTCCGGCATCAACTTCCCGCTGCGTGCCTTTTCCGCCAGCGTCTTGCTGACCTGCGCGATGGCGGAGAGGGACAGGGACCCCGCGTCCTTGATCACGGGCGTGATCAGGCCGCCCTCGATCGCCACCGCCATAGAGATGTCGACGCGGCCGAAGCGGTGGAGTTCATCCCCGCCGAACTGCACATTGGCATCGGGCACCTGCATCAGCGCCAGCGCCATCGCCTTCACCAGCATGTCGTTGACGCTGAGCTTGACGCCCCGCGCCGCCAGCCCGGCATTCAGTTCCCCGCGCAGGCGCAGCAGCGGGTCGAGGTTGCAACGGCGGGTGAGGTAGAAATGCGGCACCGTCTGCTTGCTGGCGGTCAGGCGGCGGGCGATGGTGCGGCGCATGGTGGACAGCCTGACCGTTTCCACCGGCACGCCCGCCGGGGGCGGAGCGATCTGCGCCGGGGCGGCTTCCGGCGCCGCGCGGGGCGCCGTCGCCGCAGCCGCCGGGGCGACGATGGCGGGCAGGCCGAGATCGGCCTTCACGATCTTGCCGCCCGGTCCGCTGCCCCTGATCCGGTCGAGCGCCAGCCCCTCCATCGCCGCGATACGGCGCGCGAGCGGCGTTGCAGCAACGCTTTCGTCCAGCGCAAGCGGCGCGGCGACCGCGACCGCCTTCGCCACCGGGGCGGCAACGGGCGCTGTCTCCGTCACTGTTTCCGGCATTGGCGAAGGAGCCTCCTCCCGCACCGGCGGCGGCGCGGCTGCTTCCTCCGCTTCGGGAGCCGCCTCCCCTTCCCCGGCTAGCAGCGCGATAACCGTGCCGACGGCGACCTCATCCGTGCCCTCGACGATCAGCAATTGCGCGACGCGCCCCTCATCGGCGGCCTCGAACTCCATCGTCGCCTTGTCGGTTTCGATCTCGGCGATCAGATCGCCCGCCTTGACCGTATCGCCCACGCCCACCAGCCATTTGGCCAGGGCGCCCTTCTCCATGGTCGGGGACAGCGCCGGCATCTTCAATTCTATCGGCATTTCAGTTCCTCAGAAAAAGTTCGGCGGCCGCATCGATGATGGCGTCGGCGTCCAGCCTGTACTCATGATAAAGATCGTACAGGTCGCCGGTCTGGCCGAAGCGGTCGGTGCCCAGCGGGCTGACCCGCATGCCCCGCACGCCGCCGAGCCACGACAGCGCCCCCGGCGATCCGTCCAGCACCGTCACCAGCCCGGCGCCGGGCGCCAGCGCGGAGAGCAGCTGTTCGGCATGGCTCGGCCCGCTCGCCTCGCCGGTCCAGCGGCCCGCGCGGCTCGCCGACCAGCCGCGATGCAGCAGATCGGGCGAGGTGACGTTGAGCAGCCCCAGCCCCGGCATGTCCTCGGCCAGTTGCTCCCACGCGTCCAGCGCTTCGGGCGCGACCACGCCGGTAAAGACGATCGCGGCCTCCGCGCCGGGCGCCGGACGGCGGAGCCAGTAGCCGCCCTTCAGCGCGTCGCCCTCCCAGCCGCTATCCTCCCGCGCGATCTGCGGGATGGAGCGGGTGGACAGGCGCAGATAGACGGAGCTGCCGTCGTCCTGCTGCATATAGTCGAACGCCCAGCGCATGATCAGCGCCAGCTCGTCCGCATAGGCTGGCTCGAAATAGGCGAGGTTGGGCTGGCCCATGCCGATCAGCGGCGTGTTGATCGACTGGTGCGCGCCGCCTTCCGCCGCCAGCGTCAGGCCCGAAGGCGTGCCCACCAGCAGGAAGCGCGAGTCCTGATAACAGCCATAGTTCAGCGCATCGAGCCCGCGCGAGATGAACGGGTCGTAGACCGTGCCGATGGGCAGCAGGCGCGTGCCGAAATGCGGCGCGGCCAGACCCAGCGACGCCAGCATGATGAAGAAGTTGTTCTCCGCTATGCCCAGCTCGATATGCTGGCCCGCCGCATGCTGCGCCCATTTCTGCGCGGATGGAATCTTCGCCTTGTGGAACACATCGGCCAGTTCCTGCCGCCGGAACAGGCCGCGCTGGTTGACGAACGCGCCGAGGTTGGTCGTCTGGGTGACGTCCGGCGCGGTGGTGACGATGCGGTCGGCCAGCGCCTCGCCGGACTTGGCGAGATCCAGCAGGATGCGGCCGAACGCCGCCTGCGTCGATTGGTCCGCCCCCTCCGGGGTCGGCAGGCGGGCGGGAACGGGCACGGCGGGCGCGACCGGCTCCGGCGCCTTGCTCGCCAGCGGGCTGGCGTCGACAAAGGCCTGCAGCTGCGCCGCCGCATTGTCGCCGAGGCCGCACCAGCGCTCCCATTCCGTGCCCTCGGCAATCCCCAGGCTGGCGCGGAACTGCTCCATTTGCGCCGGGTTCATCATGCCGGAATGATTGTCCTTGTGCCCCGCCAGCGGCAGGCCGAAGCCCTTGACGGTATAGGCGATGAACAGGGTCGGCCGGTCGTCCTGCGCGCTGTCAAACGCCTCGATCAGCGATTCCATGCAATGGCCGCCCAGATTGGTCATCAACGCCGACAACGCCTCGTCGTCGAAGCTGTCGAGCAGCTTCTTCACATGCGGCTTCTTGCCGATGTCGGCCATCAGCCGCTCGCGCCAGGCCGCCCCACCCTGATAGGTGAGCGCCGCGAATTCGGCGTTGGGGCAATTGTCGATCCATTCCTCCAGCGTCTTGCCGCCGGGGCGGGCGAAGGCCTCGCGCTGGCGCTTGCCATATTTGAGGGTGATGACGCGCCAGCCGCAGGTTTCGAAAATATCGTCGAAGCGGCGGAACATCCGGTCCGCCGTGGTGCTGTCGAGCGACTGGCGGTTATAATCGACGATCCACCAGCAATTGCGCAGGTCGTGCTTATAGCCTTCGATCAGGCATTCGTAGATATTGCCCTCGTCGAGCTCCGCATCGCCCATCAGCGCGATCATACGGCCCGCATCCTCCTCCTTCACCGCGCCATGGGCGATCAGATAATCCTGCACCAGGCTGGTGAAGGCGGTGACGGCGACACCCAGCCCGACCGAGCCGGTCGAGAAATCGACGGGGATCGCGTCCTTGGTGCGCGAGGGGTAGCTCTGCACGCCGCCCAGGCCGCGAAAGCGCTGCATCTTGTCCAGCGTCTGGTTGCCGAGCAGATAATGGATCGCGTGCAGCACCGGCCCGGCATGCGGCTTCACCGCGACCTTGTCCTGCGGGCGCAGCGCATGGAAATAGAGCGCGGCCATGATCGCCGTCATCGAGGCGCAGCTCGCCTGATGCCCGCCGACCTTCAGCCCGTCCCGCTTGGGGCGGATATGGTTGGCGTTGTGGACCATCCATGAGGAGAGCCAGCGCAAGCGCGTGTCGAGCAATTCCAGGGAACTGACCAGCTCCCCCTGACCATTGGCCTGACTGTTGGAAAATGACGTGTTCATGTCGCGATCCCGTACCGAAGAATGGCGGAAAACATAGCCGACAACCCCGGACAGGTCCTTGCGAAATCATGCGCCCTGTGCTGTTATATTGGCATAATATTTCATTATACCCCGCACATAAGGCATATAATGGCAATGATAGCGATAGACGATCTAGACCGCAAAATCCTCGCCCGGCTTCAGGACAATGGCCGCATGACCAATCAGGAATTGTCGGAGCATGTGGGCCTGTCCCCCAGCCCCTGCCTGCGCCGGCTGAAGCAGCTGGAGGCGGCGAACGTCATCACCCGCTATGTCGCGCTGGTCGATCCCGACAGCGTGGGGCTGGGCGTCACCGCCTTCGTGCGGGTGCGGCTGGACCAGCAGGACGACCGCCATCTCGACATATTCGAGCAGGCGATCGCCACCTTTCCGGAGGTAATGGAATGCTATCTGATGACGGGCGACGCGGATTATCAGCTGCGCGTGCTGGTCAAGGACCTCAAGACCTTCGAGGATTTCCTGCGCTACAAGCTCACCCGGATCGAGGGCGTCGGCCAGCTGACCACCAGCTTCGCGTTGCGTCCGGTGGTCTACAAAACCGCCCTGCCGCTGAGCGGCGCGACGACAGGCTGACGGTTTGCGGCGCGGTCAGCCGCTGCGGAGCATCGGTTCGGGCCGCGCGCGATCGGCCAGAAAGCCCGCTATGTCCTTTTCCTCCATCGGGCGGGAGAAATAATAGCCCTGCACCATCTTGCCGCCCAGCTCGCGCAGCAGGCTCATTTCCTCCACGGTTTCCACGCCCTCGACCACGCAGTCGATGCCCATGTCGCGCGTCAGCGCCAGCAGCGACTTGACGATCTTGTAGCTGGCCGGCTTGCTGTCCATCCCCTGCACGAAGCTGCGGTCGATCTTGATCTTGGTGAAGGGCAGCGCGTGCAGATGGCTGAGGCTGGAATAGCCCGTCCCGAAATCGTCGAGCGACACGCTGCACCCCAGCAGCTTGAGCATGCGGATCGCTTCCTGCACCTGCTCCATATCGTGCAACAGCGCGGTTTCGGTGATCTCCAGGTCGATGCGGCTGGTTTCGATCGGCGCGTCGTTCAGCATCTGGATGATCTGCAACACGATCTGCGGCGAGCAGAGGTCGTGCGCGGAAAGGTTGAACGACAGGCGGATCGTGTCGGGCCAATGGCGCGCCGCCGCCAGCGCCTTGCCCAGCAGGATGACCGTCAGCCGCCCGATCAGCCCGCTGCGCTCGGCAATCGGAATGAACTGGGTCGGCGGCACGTCGCCCAGCGCGACGCTTTTCCAGCGCGCCAGCGCCTCGAAGGCGACGGTGCGGTCGCTCGCGATATCGACGATGGGCTGGAACACGACGACCAGCTCCCGCTCCAGATCGGCCTTGCGCAGCGCGATCTCGACCGCGGCGTCGCGCTGGATCTGCGTATCGTGGTCGACTGTGAAGATGTTGACCGTGCCGCGCCGGTGACGCTTGCCGTGATAGAGCGCATAGTCGGCCAGCTCGTACAGCTGCTCGGCGGTCCGCGCATGATCGGGGAAGGACGCGAAGCCCAGCGACCCGCCGATCTGCACGGTCACGTCGCCGATCCTGAACGGCGCGCGCAGGCCGTCGCATAATTGGGTGCCGAACCTCCGCAGATCCTCGTCCGCCGTGCCCTGCGTGACGAGCAGCGCGAATTCGTCGCCGCCCAGTCGCGCCAGATCGACCTGCCCCGCGCACAGCAGCGACAGCCGCTCCGTCACCGCGCAGAGCAGGCGGTCGCCGATGACATGGCCGTAGAGGTCGTTGATCGGCTTGAAACCGTCGAGATCGATGATGCCGACGGCAAGCGTGCCTTCGGTATAGCGGCAGCTCGCGACGGCGGCGTCCAGCTTTTCGAAGAAATGGCGGCGATTGGGCAGGCCGGTCAGGCTGTCGCAATTGGCGAGCTGCCGGTTCTCGGCATTGAGCGTCACCATCCGGGCGAAATCGCGATAGTGGAACAGCAGGATCACCAGCAACGCGCCGGTGACGAGGACGACATTGGCCGCGATGGCGGCATAGGCCGAATTGTCCTGCGTGCTCAGGAAGCCGATCATGAACGCATTGTCGATAAGGGCGACCAGAAAGGCGGCCGACCGCAGGTGCATCAGGCAGAAAATGCACCCGATGGCGGTGATCCCCATGAAGAAGGCGATATGGTCCTGCGCCACGGTGTCCCCATAGGGAAACAGCAGGATCGCCCAGCCGGTGAACAGCACCGACAGCAGCGGCGCAAGCATGTTCGTGCGGCGCAGCGCGGCCAGCGCCTCTTCGGCGCAGGGGTCCGCATGCAGCCGCGACCACCACTGGATCGCGCGCGTCACGCAGAAGGCGGTGAGGACCACCGGTATGACCACGGCCAGCACGGCCGGAGCCCTGCCGATATAGGGCAGCACCATGATCCAGCTGCTGATGAGCAGGATGCAGTACAGCATCGGAAGCTGATAGGCGAAGGCGCGATATTGCGCCTTCAACAGTTCGGGATCATTGACCGATACGGAGAAGAACTGCCTGAGACGGGCCATTCTGGCCAGCATATGGATCCCCCATTCCTCTTCTCGATCATGTCGGCCGCCGACCACGAAGAGCATCGGGGTCAGGGAGCGTATTCTGCCGTCCATGGGTTGAGATAGGGTTAAGCAAGGCCGCTTTCGTTGCGGCGCAGCGCGCCTGGCGGCTTCCGGCGGCGAGCCGGAGCGGTTGCGCCATGGGAACTGCCGCCGCTGAACGGACGGAGACGGGCGCATGCCGCCGCAAGCCGAGCCGGGATGGCGGGCCGGTCCGCGCGAATGCAAAAAGGCGGCTTCCGCCGCCTGCTATACCCTTGTTTTCCTTTGAAGAAAATGGCGCCCCGCGCAGGATAAACATAACGAATATATTTCGCCGTTCGTACTACTCTAGAGGCGTCCGCAATCGCCTGGTCCTGCCGCCTGCCGTTCTCCGCGGCCGCAAATGCTACGCTCGGGCGATTTTCGCTTCTCGCCACAGTGAGAAGCTGTCGCTATCGAAGGCTCGTGGCATTGGGCTGGCACCTCCGCTTATCGTGAGGTTATCCGCGGGAACCTGTGCGGGCGTAATCCGTAAGGCTTGCGCTTCAACGAACAGCAGCCCGAATCTCGGGCAGCATATCCTGCGTAACCTCGGCCGACCGCGCCGGCAGTGGCTGGGTGCCGCGTTCGCCGTTCCGATCGATGTCTTCGATGAGGAGCTTCATCTCGGCGATCTCGCGGACCTGGCTGGCGATGATCTGGTCGGCCAGCACGCGAACCCGGGGATCGCTGATGCTGGCCTTGCGCGCGTTGTTGATCGCGATCGAATGGTGCGGGATCATCGACTTCATGAAGGTGACGTCGGAGATAAGCGCCTGACTGCGATTGACCAGAAGCGAGGCCACGCCGAGGACCAGCGCAAACGCCAAGATCCCGAGCTTGATCGCCATGCCCTTGTACATCGACCACATGAAGCCGAGCATCACCATTGTCATCACCGCGCCCATCACCAGCGAGGCGACCAGCCGGTTGATGCTGAACATCAGATGCTCGGACGAATAGACGAGCTGGTACATCAGGAAGAACATGATCAACGTGGAGGTTGCGATCATCGCCGCAAAGCGACCCCACGACATACTCTTCATTTCGTGATCCTGTTCCATCGATTGAACCTTCCTATCTTTAGTGACGCGCGAACACTCGCTGGCCGTTCTCTCCGAAGGCGATGACGACGTAAGGCTGTCGCTTGGCGCCGGCGACTTCCATCCCGGGGGAGCCGATCGGCATGCCGGCCACGGCGAGGCCCTTGACACCCGCCGGGCGCGCGGCGAGCGCGCGCTTCATATCGGCGATCGGGACGTGCCCTTCGAACGCCATGCCATCGACGATCGCGGTGTGGCAGGACGACTGCGCGGCTGGGACACCGAGCCGGGCCTTAAGCGCCGCGCGGTTGGGATCGTCAATCATTCTGACTTGACGATCGAACCCGGCCTTCACTTGGCGTGCCCACTGCTCGCAGCAGCCGCAGCCCGGATCGCGATGAACGACGATGGGTCCCGCTGCCATCGTGACCGCCGGTGTGCCCAGCGCCAGTGCAAGAGCGAGAGTACGGAACATCTTCATCATTTATCTCCTTTCGACCTGGCGTGCCGTTCGCGCGCGGCTCGATCGTCCTGTCTAGTTCAGAACCAGGTCCTGATCCCAAACACGATGCTGGTGGATGACGGGTTCTCACCCGCCGTGCGCGCGAAGTCGGCGGTGTCGCCGATCTTCCTGTCCCACGACACGCCGATATAGGGCGCGAACTGGCGTGTGATCTCGTAGCGCAGGCGCAGGCCAAGCTCGATGTCCGACAGGCCGGAGCCGATGCCGGTTTCCGGCACATCCTGCGCGGCAAGATTAAACTCGGCGCGCGGCTGCAGGATCAACCGCTGGGTGATCCGCTGGTCGTAATAGCCTTCGAGCCGGCCGAGCACGTCGCCTTTGTCGGAGAGGAACAGCGCGCCCTCTACCTCGAACCAATAGGGCGCAAGCCCCTCGAAGCCGATCGTGGCGTAGGTGCGTGAGGGATTGGGTTTGAAGTCGTAGCGGATGCCGGCCTGGAGGTTGAAGTAGGGGCCGATCGCGCGCGAATAGAGCGCCTGAATTTCGGCATCCTCGACCCCTTCGCCGAACGCGCCCGAGCCTTCGATCTTCACCACGAGCCGGTTGACGTCGCCGCCGAACC
This sequence comes from Sphingobium jiangsuense, assembly GCF_014196495.1. Classification (GTDB taxonomy): domain Bacteria; phylum Pseudomonadota; class Alphaproteobacteria; order Sphingomonadales; family Sphingomonadaceae; genus Sphingobium; species Sphingobium jiangsuense. The sequence goes on along the minus strand of NZ_JACIDT010000016.1, from coordinate 35,162 downwards.
AACCCTCGCCGTCCCAGCGGAAGCCGTCGGCACCCTCGCGCGCCTGATATTCCGCGAGGTTGAACATCACCTGATAGAAAGGCTGGCCGCCCTGCTCGAACATCATCTGGCGGCGGGCATCCGCCATCTCTTCGGGCGGAAACTGGCGATCGGCATAATGATCCGCCGGCGGCTGCGGCGGCGGGGCATTGCCGGCCGGAAGCGCGGTGCCGGTCATGTCCATCGCGGGCGCCGCCTGGGACGGGCCGGGCATGGCGTGCCCCGCGTGCGGATCGGTTGCTGGCTTAGGCGTGCAATGCCCCATCACCGCGTGCTCGGGCGGGCAATCGGGAGCGGCTGGGGCGGGGGCGGCATCTTGTGCCGCCGGAGGCGAAGGCGGCCGTTGCGCGGGCTCGGGCGCCGGCTCCGCTTGCGCCGGCTTTGCCGGCATCGTCATGCCGGGCATGTTGGAATGGTCCATCGTTTGCGCCGCGGCGGGCGCGGCCAGAAGGACGGCGGGAGCGGCGCCGAGCAGCAGCAGCGTCTTCATGCCGCGTCTCCCCGCGGCCGCACGCTCACGACGCGCATCATTCCCGCGTGCATGTGATAGAGCAGGTGGCAGTGGAACGCCCAGTCGCCGACCGCATCGGCGGTGAAGTCCCAGGTCACCTTGCCGCCCGGCTGGACGATGACGGTGTGCTTTCTCGGCGCATGGTCGCCATGCCCCGTCACCAGCTCGAAGAAGTGGCCGTGGATGTGGATCGGGTGCCCCATCATGCTGTCGTTGATGAGGTTCACGCGCACCCGCTCGCCTTCGATGAACGGGATCGGCTCGTGAACGTCCGACATCTTCTCGCCGTCGAACGACCACATGAAGCGCTCCATGTTGCCGGTCAGGTGGATGTCGATGCTGCGGGATGGCGCGCGGACGTCGGGGTTGCGGTCGAGCGCCATCAGGTCGCGGTAGACGAGCACCTTGTGCCCGACATTCTCCAGCCCCTGGCCGGGTTCGCCGGTGCGGTCCATCGGCATCGGCGAGATGGTCTGGACACCCGGGCCTTTCTTGACCTGCGGCGCATTGGAAAAGTCGCGCATGCTCATCGAGCCCATGTCCATCGAGCCGTGGTCCATGCCCGCCATCGCGCCGGACTGTCCGCCCATCGGCGAATGATCCATCCCGGCCATCCCGCCCGATTGGCCGGCCATGGCGCCGTGATCCATGCCGGCCATGCCGGAATGGTCCATCGGCATCGTGCTGTGATCCATATTGCCCACCGCCGCCGCGCCGCCGGCCATCGCGCCGGTCGCGAGCGCGGCCGATGGGTTCTGCTCGGCGGTGGGATCGACGCCGCGCATCCCGCCCGTCATGTCCATCCCGCCCATGCCGCCATGATCCATCGACATGTCGCCCATGCCCATGTCCTTCATGGTCGCGAGCGGACGCTCGCGCAGCGGCGGCACCGCGGCGCTCATGCCGGCGCGCGGCGCCAGCGTGGCGCGCGCCATGCCCGAGCGGTCGATCGCCTCGCCGACTAGCGTGAAGGCCCGGTCCTCGCTCGGCGTGACGATCGCGTCGTAGGTTTCGGCGACGCCGATCTGGAACTCTTGGACCTCGACCGGCATGACGTTCTGCCCGTCAGCCTGGACGATGCTCATCGGCAATCCTGGTATGCGGACGTTGAAGGTGGTCATCGCCGATGCGTTGATGAACCTCAGGCGCACGCGCTCGCCCGGCGTGAACAGCGCGGTCCAGTTGTCCATCGGGCCGTGGCCGTTGACCAGGTAGGTGTAGATCGAGCCGGTTGCGTCCGAAATGTCGGTCGGGTCCATCCGCATCCCGCCCCACATCAGGCGTTGCGATGCTGTCTGGTCCCGTCCCGCCAGCAGGCCGGCCAGGGTCTGCTTCTGGAAATTGAACCCGCCGGGATTGAGCTTCATGTTCCGGAAGATCGCCTCGGGCGACATCCGGCTGTGGTCCGAAAGCACGATGACGTGCTCGCGGTCATACTGGGCCGGATCCTCGCCGACGGGGTCGATGACGATCGGGCCATAATGGCCGAGTTGTTCCTGCAGCCCCGAATGGCTGTGATACCAATAGGTGCCGTTCTGCTTGATCGGGAATTCGTAGAGATAATTCGATCGCGGCTTGATACCGGGAAACGAGACGCCCGGCACGCCGTCGTGCTGCGGCGGAACGAGGAGGCCGTGCCAGTGGATCGAGCTGTCCTCGTCTAGGTCGTTCACGACATTGAGCCGCACCATCTGGCCTTCGCGCAGCCGAATGAGCGGTGCCGGCACGGTGCCGTTGATACCGATCGCGGGCGAGGATCGCCCGTCGATCATCATCGTCTGGCGCGCGATGGTGAGCGTGATGTCCTCGCCTGAAACGGTCGGGAGCGGCCTTACGAGGCCTTGCGAGACGGGCTGCGCCCAGGCGGGAAACCATGCGGCAAGCGCGGCCGTGCCGCCCAGCGCGGCGGTTCCGCGAAGCAGTGTCCGGCGATCAATCGAAGCGGTCATTCATCGTCCTGAAATCTTGGCGAGGCTTACCGAACCATACGCGCGCGGCGATCATGCCCCTCATGGCGGAGTCGAAAAAAGCTGAAGGCAAGATGGGGTCTGACACCATGTCAGGGTCAAGCGTCTATCGTTGCCGGTCGATCTCGGCCGCGAGTCGCAGCCGGGCGCGATAGAGGCGCGTCTCGACCGCCTTCTCGCTGATTCCCAGCGCCTCGGCGGTTTCCGCCTGGCTCATGCCCTCGATCGCGCGCAGCACCAGCGTCTCGCGCAGATTGGCCGGAAGCGTGGCGATCGCCGCGCCCACCTGCCGCAGTTCTTCGCGGTCGGCCGCGAGCGTGTCGACCGCGGGCTGGTCGTCGGCGATGTCCGATGCGTGCTCGATGGGCAGCACCGCCCAAATCAATCGCCGCACCGCTCGGCGTCGCCGCCAGTCGCGCGCCTTGTTGATCGCGATGCGCGCGAGCCAGGCACGCATCGGCCGCCCCATGTCGAACCGGCGCAGCGATCCGTGCGCCGCGACGAACACGTCCTGGAGGACGTCGAGCGCTTCGTCGTCATCGCCGATGATCCGGGCGATCAGGCGGTGGAGCGGCTGCTTGTGCCGGCTGACGATCTCGGCGAAGGCCGCCTCCCGGCCGCCCAGCGCCAGCGCGACGAGCTCGCCGTCCGTGCGGTCGGCCAGACCGTCGTTCACCGGGGTTCTTCGGTCAGCGCCCTGGTCACGGCGGCATCGAACTTTGCCGCCTGCTCCGGTTTCAACAGCGCGCGCATCGCGAAGATGTGCGCCAGCGTCTCCTTCTGGAGCTGGCCCATCGTCCGGTGCGAGGCGTCGACCGCGGCGGCGACGCGAGGGCCATTGCCGTGCTCGGCGGCGATGGCATCGGCAAGACGGGCATTCTCGGCGCGCATCTCGAGCTCAAGCGCACGGCGCCGAACCGCGAAGCTCGCTTCCAGCGCTTCAAGCCGTCGCTCCTGCTCCGGATCGAGCGAAAGCTGCTCGTGCAGCACCGCGTGGAGCTCGGCCGCCGGCTGCGGCGGAGCGGGAACGAAATACCGCCCGACCAGCACCCCGATGACCGCAGCAGCGAACGCGATCAACCCGATGAGGATAAGCTGACGCGCTCTCATCGCGGTTCGAGCAGCAAGGAGGAGGGCGCCAGCGGGCTCGGCGCGCCGAACGGCGCGAGCGTCGACACCGCGCGCGCTTCGGCCAGCGGCACGGCATTGCTGACGATGCCGAGCACCAGCGCGAATGCGGCCGCACTCAGCGATGCGCCCATCGCCAGACCCGAAGACGACGATCGGCTCGCGATCGCGCACATTACGCGGTCTTCGAGCCCGGCGAGGCCGGCATGCGGTTCCGCCCCGGCGAAGCGAGCCAGCGCGCTGTCGATATCGTTGTTCATCGCCTGACCTTTCCTTCTGCCTCCCTCATACGCATGGCGCGGATTGTGCCCTCATCCAAGCTGGCGTGAGGGATGCGCGCGGCAACTGCGTATCGCCTAACATGGATTGCAAAAGGAGTTTGATATGAAGTTCCGATCGCTGATCGCCCCGTTCGCGGTGATGGCCGCACTGAGCGTGCCCGCCGCCGCGCACGCGCACCCGAAGATCGTCGCGGCGACGCCCGCCGCGAACGCCACCGTCGCACCGACCACGACGGTGCAGCTCACCTTCAGCGAGCGCGTCATGCCCCGATTGTCGAGCGCAACGCTGACGATGACCTCCATGCCGGGCATGGCGAACCACGTCATGAAGATGACGGGCGTGACGAGCGCGGTATCGGAGGACGGGAAGTCGATTACCCTCACCAGCGCCAGGCCGCTTTCCGCCGGGAGCTACCGGGTCGATTGGGTGATCGTCGGCGCCGACACGCACCGCATCACGGGCACGCACGCCTTCTCGGTCCGCTAGGAGATGGCCGACTGGATCGGCGTGGCGCTGCGCTTCGGGGTCTATGCCGATCTGCTGCTGCTGTTCGGGCTGGCCGCCTATCCGCTGTATGCGGCCAGCCCATCTCGACCGTTGGGCGGTCGCGCGATGATCGCCGGCCTCGCCGGGCTCGGCCTGCTGCTCTCGAACCTGTCCTTCTTGCAGATGGTCGCGTCGATGTCGAGCGCTACGATCACCGGCATCGGTCGCGAGACGTTCGATTTCGTCCTGTTCGAAACGCCGCCGGGTGCCGCATTTCTGTGGCGCACCGCGGCGCTCGCGACAGCGTTCGTCGCGGCGCTCTTGCAATCCGCGAAGATCCGATCGCCGGTGGTGACCCTCGGCGCCGGCGTCGCACTCGGCACGCTCGCCTGGACGGGCCATGCCGCAGTGACCGAAGGCGCTGCGGGCACCATCCATCGCCTGGCGGACGGGCTGCATCTGCTGGCGGCAGGTGCCTGGCTCGGCGCGCTCGCGGTCCTCGTCACGCTGCTCTTCGCGCGCATCGAGGACGATAAGTCGGTCGCCGCGGCACGCTCGGCGCTGGCGGGGTTTGCCGTGGCCGGCTCGATCATCGTCGCGCTGATCGTGGCTACAGGGCTCATCAACGTCTGGATGATCGTCGGCGTGGAGGGCGCCCTGCGGCTGCCGACGACACTCTACGGACAGCTCCTGATCGCAAAGCTGGTGCTGTTCGCGGCGATGCTCGGGCTTGCCGCCGCCAACCGGTGGCGGCTCACGCCGCGATTGGCATCGGGGGACGCCGGTGGCGCTTCCGGCGGTGTGCGTGCGCTGCGGGGCAGCATCGCGCTCGAAACGAGCGCGGCCATGCTGATCCTCGCGCTGGTCGCGTGGCTCGGGACGCTGTCGCCGCAGCCGACGATCTAGCATGTCTTGACTCTGACATGATGTCAGACTCCATATGAGTGGGCATGGAAGGATTCCCGCTATGAACCATGCCGATCACCACCATCATCAAGGCGCGAGTTGCTGCGCGACCAAGCCGGCGACCGGCGGCGCGATCGATCCCGTATGCGGGATGACCGTCGATCCCGCGACGACCCCGCACCACGCCCGACATGACGGCGAGGACTATCATTTCTGCAGCGCTGGCTGTCGCACGAAGTTCCTCGGCGATCCCGAGCGCTATCTCGGCGATGGGCCGCGCCCCGAGCCCGAAGCGACGCCGGGCGCGATCTGGACCTGCCCGATGCACCCCGAGATTCGGCGGGAGGGCCCGGGCACTTGCCCGATCTGCGGCATGGCGCTCGAACCCGAAGAACCGAGCCTCGACGATGCGCCCAACCCCGAACTGGTCGACTTCACGCGGCGCTTCTGGGTGTCGGCGGTGCTGGCGGTACCGCTCCTGGTCGTGTCGATGGTGGCCGAAATGCTCGGCTTGCAAATCGTCAGTCCGCAAGCCTCGCCTTGGGTGCAGCTCACCCTGACCGCGCCGATCGTGCTTTGGGCGGGCAAGCCGTTCTTCGAGCGCGGCTGGGCGTCGATCAGGACGCGCCATCTCAACATGTTCACGCTGATCGCGATCGGCGTCGGCGCGGCCTTCCTCTACAGCCTCGTCGCGACCTTCGCGCCCGGGCTGTTTCCGCCGACCTTCCGCATGCACGGCGGGATGGTCCCGGTCTATTATGAAGCCGCGGGCGTGGTGGTGACGCTGGTGCTGCTCGGACAGGTGCTCGAGTTGCGCGCCCGCGCCGCCACCGGCAAGGCGATCCGCGCGCTGCTCGACCTTGCGCCCAAGACCGCGCGCCGCATTCGTGATGACGGCTCGGAGGAAGAGGTATCGGTCGGCGACGTTATGGCCGGCGACCGCCTGCGCATCCGGCCCGGCGACGCAATACCGGTCGACGGCGTCGTAATCGAGGGCCGGTCCTCGGTCGACGAGTCGATGCTGACCGGCGAGCCGGTGCCGGTCGAAAAGATATCCGAGGCGCAGCTCACCGGCGGCACCGTCAACGGGACCGGCAGCCTCGTCATGGAAGCCCGCGCGGTCGGCGCCGACACGATGCTCGCGCGGATCGTTCGCATGGTCGCCGAGGCGCAGCGGAGCCGCGCCCCGATCCAAGCGGTTGCCGACCGCATCTCGGGCTGGTTCGTGCCCTTGGTCGTCGCCATCGCGCTCGCTGCCTTCGTAGTGTGGAACTTCGTCGGCCCCGAGCCGCGCTTCGGCCATGCGCTGCTGAACGCCATCGCCGTGCTCATCATCGCCTGTCCCTGTGCGCTCGGCCTCGCCACGCCGATGTCGATCATGGTCGGCACCGGCCGCGGGGCGCATGCCGGCGTGCTCGTCAAGAATGCCGAAGCGCTGCAGGCGCTGGAGACGGTCGACACGCTGGTCATCGACAAGACCGGCACGATCACCGAGGGCAAGCCGAGGCTTATTGCGGCCAAGACACTTGCCGGCGAGGACGAGGACGATCTTCTCGCGCTCGCCGCCGCGGTCGAGGCGCAATCGGAGCACCCGCTCGCGCATGCGATCGTCACGGCGGCGCAGGAGCGCGGATTGAAGCTGGCAGCGGTTCAGGATTTCGAATCGCAGACCGGACTTGGGGTCAGCGCAAACGTGGGCGGACGGTCGGTGGTGATCGGCAACGCCGCGCAGCTGCGTCGGATCGGTGCCGACCCTGGACCACTCGAAGAACTGGCGCAGTCGCACCGCGCAGACGGCGCCGGCGTCATGCTGGTGGCGATCGACGACCGGCCCGCCGGCCTGCTCGCGGTCGCCGATCCGGTCCGCGCCAATGCCCGCGAGGCGATCGCGGCGCTGCGCGCCGACGGGCTCAAGGTGATGATGCTCACCGGCGACAATGCGGCGACCGCCGAAGCCGTGGCGCGGCAGGTGGGCGGGCTCGATGCGGTCCATGCCGATTTGAGGCCCGACGACAAGGCGCGGATCGTCGGCGAGCTCAAGGCGTCGGGCGCCAGGCTGGCGATGGCCGGCGACGGTATCAACGACGCGCCCGCGCTCGCCGCCGCCGATGTCGGCCTCGCCATGGGCACAGGCACCGACGTGGCGATCGAGAGCGCCGGGATGACGCTGACCCGCGGCGACCTCTCCGCGATCGTGCGCGCCCGCCGGCTGGCTGACGCGACCATGCGCAACATCCGCCAGAACCTGTTCTTCTCGTTCCTGTTCAACGGCATCGGCGTGCCGGTGGCGGCGGGCGTGCTCTATCCGCCGTTCGGCATCCTGATGTCGCCGATGTTCGCAGGCGCGGCGATGGCGCTGTCCTCGTTCACCGTCGTCGCCAATGCGCTGCGCCTCAATCGGGTAAAGCTGTGAAGATCGGCGCCGCCTCGGACGCGAGCGGCGTCTCGCAGCGGATGATCCGCCACTATGAGAAGATCGGCCTGGTGCCGCAGCCGCCGCGCCGCGACAGCGGCTATCGCGATTATTCCGCCGCCGATGTCCAGCGGCTCCGCTTCATCGCCAACGCCCGCGACCTTGGCTTTCCGATCGAGGAAATCCGGACGCTGCTCGAACTGTGGAGCGATCGCGCCCGTTCTTCGTCCGACGTGAAGCGGCTGGCGACGACGCGCGCCGATGAATTGCACCGCAAGGCACAGGCGCTGGAGAGAATGCGCCTCGCCCTGCTCGACCTCGCGACCCGCTGTCACGGCGACGACCGGCCAGATTGTCCGATCATCGACACCCTCGAACGCCGTTAGTGATCGGGTTTGCGGGCAGCACAACCCTCACGCCTCGTGACGGAAGTACAGCATCGCCTCGAGGTGAATGACGCCCGTTAGGTTCGTTTCACCCGGAGCGATTCGAACGGCATCGCCGAAGCGCACCGCTGCGCCTACTACGTTGAACTCCCAGCGATTTCGCCGATCATAGCCATCGCGGTTCCTGCGTAGAAGACGGCGGCAGTCGGCGGTATTTGGCGCCCCGCACCGGATAAACATAACGAATACATTTCGCCATTCATACTACCCTAGACCCGCCGAGCACCGCCGATTAGCGGCCTCCGCCGCTTAACCTTGCCGCTCGCACTTCGACACCTTGGCGTGCTCGATTGTGGGCGATGCTTCATGAATGTTGGCGCCTTGGCAATCAACGCGCGGCCGACCTTGCCGGCGAGATTGGCCAACCGGCCGGATTCATCGGGCTGCCGGGCGGCTTGACAGCAGGCTCAGCGCGATCGGGAAGACGGCGTCGGCAAAGCCTTCGAACGGCCGGTGGGGTGCCGCGGGGACGATCTGGTTCCGATCGGTTCCTTGACGCATTGCGATGACTCCGACCGCGGCCCCGCACCCCACGGTCCTTGAGGGACGTCGATCTTGCCGCATTTGTTCACGCCGCCAGGAACGAACAAGGAGCAGCGCTAGTTGAAGCCTGAGAACGGCCCTCGCCTCGCGACGCCACTGTGCACATCGATGGGACGGTGACGCGGCAGCCGCGAAACGCCGGTCGAAAATGATCCAAGCGATCAACCCAAGGAAAACGTCATGACCATCAGCCAAGTATCCGTATCGCTCGAAGACGCACAGCGCGTGATCGCTGCCGGTCAGGCCAAGGCGGGCGAGATCGGGTCGCCGAGCAATGTGACCGTGGTCGACGCGGGCGGCAACCTCGTCTCCCACATCCGCATGGACAATGCGTGGGTGGGCAGCATCGACATCTCGATCAACAAGGCCTTCACGGCGCGCGCGTTCGACATCGCCACCACGGACCTGGGGGAGAACGCTCAGCCCGGAAAGCAGTTCTACGCATCCAGAACTCCAACCATGGCCGGGTGATGATCTTCGCCGGGGGGCATCCACTTCGCCAAGACGGCCAGGTAGTCGGGGCGGTAGGAGTGAGCGGGGGCAGCGGCGCGCAGGATCAGACGGTCGCCGAGGCGGCCGCAGCCGCGTTTTGATCATCGCGACAACCCGAGCAAGGCAAAGGAGAGATTCAAGATGGCAACGCAAGTCAGCAAAGCGGTTCTGGTACGCCTCGAAGCACTACCCGGCAAAGAGGACGATCTCCGCGCCTTCTTGAACCAGGGGCTGTCGATCGTCGAAGGGGAGCCCAAGACCGTAAGGTGGTTCGCAATCCAGTTCGGACCCTCGTCGTTCGGGATATTCGACGCCTTTCCCGACGAAGACGGGCGCCAGGCGCACCTGTCGGGCGACGTCGGGAAAGCGCTCGGTGAGAACACGGGCGTTCTCTTCGAGAAGCCCACGATCGAGCAGCTCGATGTCGTGGCGGAGAAGCAGCCTGCCTAGAACAGGTGGCGCCCGCGGGGCGGTGCGGATCAACCCAGACGCTGCATGAAGCGGGAGTTTGATTGGGGCGCTGGTCCGCGTGGCGTTCGGAGGGGGCGAGCCGCGGGGCAGACGGTTAGTTGGTTGAAGAGTTAGGGGTAGACGAAGCCAATTTCGAAGTGACAACTTGTAGGAGATGGAGAGATGGCGAATGAGATTCTCGTCGGCCTGAAGGTTGCGATCCTACTGACGGACGGATTCGAACAGGTGTCGCCGCGGGCGGTGGCCGCGTGACACACGCCGCCGCGCAGCAGGGGCCGTCTTCGCCGGGACAGGAGACCATGGAGCGGCGTCCCTTCGGTGCCGCACCCGGCGACGTCCCGGTGATCGGCCAGGGGACCTGGTATATCGACGACGCGCACCGGCCCACCGCGGTCGCCGCGCTGCGTCACGGCATCGACCTCGGCATGACCCACATCGACACCGCTGAGATGTACGGCGAAGCCGAGGTTGTGGTCGGAGAGGCCATAGCGGGGCGGCGAGACGAGGTTTTCCTCGTCTCGAAGGTGCTCCCCAGCAACGCTTCCCGTAGCGGGACGGTCGCCGCCTGCGAGCGCTCGCTCGCGCGCCTCCGGACTGACAGGTTGGACTGCTACCTCTTGCATTGGCGCGGGTCGTACCCCCTCGAGGAAACCTTCGCCGCCTTTGAGCGGCTCTGCGAACAGGGAAAGATCCTATCTTGGGGCGTAAGCAACTTCGACGTTCCCGACCTCGATGCCGCTTGGAAAGCCGGCGGCGAGGGCCGGATCGCCTGCAACCAAGTTCTCTACAATCTTGGTGAGCGCGCGATCGAGCATGCCGTGCTGCCTTGGTGTGAGGAGCACGGCGTCGCCGTGGTTGCCTACAGCCCGTTCGGCCATGGCAACTTCCCTGGCCCGGACACGCCGGGCGGCCGCGTGCTGGAGGAGATTGCAGCGAGCCATGGCGCGACAGCACGCCAGGTGGCGCTGCGCTTCCTTGTGCGTCGGCCATCGCTGTTCGCTATCCCCAAGGCGTCCAGCGCGGAGCACGCTGCCGACAATGCGGGCGCCGGCGCGCTGCGGCTGACGGACGCCGAACTCGCCATGATCGACGCGGCGTTCCCGCTTGGCGCCCGGCCGCGCGAACTTCCCATGATTTAGGCCCAGGACGCCTTCCGTGGAGCTCGAGGCGCTACCTTCGGAACAAGGAGAGAAAAGATGCACAAGGCACTGTTTGTAGGCATTGAAGCCGGGCCGACCCACCAGGAAGATGCCGCTGAATTCCTCCGGGGTGCGCTGGAGCCGGTCGAGCATGAGCAGGACACGCGGCACTGGTACGCGCTGCGCTTTGGCCCCGCCGACTTCGCCATCTTCGATACCTTCCCCGGCAATGCCGGCCGGCTGAAGCATCTGTTCGGCACGGTCGGCCGGGCGCTGGTGGTGAAGACCTTCACCATCCTCAACGGCTTGCCGGAGATCGAGCCGGCCGACATCCTCGCCCTCAAGGTGCCGGCGGCGGACGCCCTGCCGCGCCTGGCCCTGCATGTTCCGCTTGAAGCACGGGACGGTGCGGAGGAAGAGGTTGCCCGCTTCCTGCAAGGAGCCCGATCGGCCGTGGAGCGGGAGCCGGGCACCCTGTCGTGGTACGCTCTGCGTCTCGGAAAGACTCGGTTCGCCATCGTCGATACCTTCGCCGACGAGGCAGGGCGCGAGGCGCATCTGTCGGGCGAAGTCGGCACGGCGCTATCCGGAAGCTCCGCTTCGCTGTTCGCCGAGCCTCCCCAGATCCACCGCGCAGAGATCCTGGCGTTCAAGATTGCGTCCGCTGGTGATGAGGAGAGGACGAGCAGCAACACGTCGGTCACGCGGCCGCTTGAGAGAGGGACAGTCTGATGGACACGAAGCAGAAGGCGCTCGTCGGAGCCACCGTTGCCGGCACCGCAGCAGCCGGAGCCGCGTTCGCGTTTAAGTTCGCGGGCACGGATTCGAAGCTCACCAAGGTCGCGGATTTCGGCCATCAGGTGACCGGCGTAAGCGTCACCGAGGACGGGCGGATCTTCGTCTGTTTCCCGCGCTGGACCGACGACGCCCCGATCTCGGTCGCCGAGCTGCTGCCGAGCGGAAAGCTCAAGGCCTATCCGGACGAAAAATGGAATTCGTGGCGCAACGCCAAGGCGAACGAGATGCCGGTCGGCGAATATTTCGTCTGCGTGCAGTCGATCGTGGCAGATGGTCGGGGCGCCTTGTGGGTGCTCGACCCCGCCGCGCCCGGCAATGAAAAAATTCTTCCCGGCGGCCCCAAGCTGGTCCGGGTCGATCTCGCCACCGATCAAGTCACCAAGACGATCCTGTTCGACGAAACGGTGGCCCTGCAGGGCACGTATCTCAATGACATTCGCTTCAGCGCTGACGGCAAGACCGGCTACATCACCGATTCCGGCACGCGCGGCGCGATCATCGTCGTTGACCTTGACACCGGTGACGCCTTCCGCGCGCTCGACGGCCATAAGTCGACGCAGGTCGAGAAGGACGTGATCGTCGAGATTGACGGCAAGCCGCTGCGTCGGCCCGACGGCCGCCAGCCGACCTTCTCGTCGGACAGCCTCGCGATTTCCAACGATGGCGGCACGCTTTACTGGCAGGCACTTACCGGCCGAACGCTCTATTCGATCGAAACGTCGAAACTCAGCAAGGGCACTCCGACCTCCGACGTCGAAGCGGCAGTGAAGACCGTCGGCACGACCAATGTCGCGGACGGACTCTGGATGGGCAGCGACGACACACTCTATGTCACCTCGCCAACCGACAATTCGGTAAAATATTGGACGGGCGATGCGCTGGAGCCGGTGGTGACCGACAAGAGATTGCGCTGGCCCGATACGCTGTCGGAAGGGCCGGACGGGACGATCTACGTCACTGCCTCGCACATCCAGGATACGAACTGGTATAAGCCGGGCGCCCCCGCTTCGCTGCCAACCGCGCTCTTTTCCTTTCGTCGGTAACGCGCTGCCATCGATTATATGCGCCGGCTCGCTCAAGGCATCGCTGGCCCGGTGGCCTCGCTCGTTCGCACTGGGCCGCGAGGCGTGATTCGAACTCCGTCACCGACAAGGGGCGCCGGACCTGCTACCCTGACGTAGTCGGGGCGGCAGACGGGCTGGACACGGCGGCTTACGGCGGTAGCTGGCGCCCCGCCCTGGATAAGCATAACGAATACGAGTCGCCGTTTGCACTACTATAGAACCGCCGCCGGGCACCGGTAGCTGCCCTATGGCGTAGTGCGCCGCCGCTGATTATTCGAGTAGCTTCGATGGTGGGATCAACGGCCCACACTTTCGAGCCTCCCGATGGCAAGCTGCCTCTGCCGCCGATGTAGATAGCGCTTTGTCGGTTTGCGTAGTGCAATTACCTCGGCGGATGAGGGGAACCAGATTGAATCCTTGGCCAGTGATACCCGCCGATGTTGTCGCTTGGTTCCGCGGTGTCTTCGCGGACGCAAACCGCCGCGTGTGCGAACGTCTGGTCAATCTCCCCAACATCCGCGAGACATCGCTCGATGACGGTTTGATTGAAGCGCTGATCCCCGACAGCGCGCCGACGCTCCTTCCTTCGGGTGCGATCATCCGCATGGATACTCACAACATCGGTGGTTTGCGGCGCTTAGGCGCTCCCCATTGGGATTGGGACTTTCCGCAACGCCGGCGTTGGGAAACGGCGGATATTGCGATCCTCGTCTTCGTCTATCGACGCGACAAGCTGGTGGCGAAGAAGATTGGCCTGCTCCAGTCCAAGCGCCTCTTTCCGACCAACCATGATGTCGAGGACGAGGATGAAATTGGCTTCCTTCATGGCATGAATGCATTCATCCGCCGCGACGGGCAGCAAGCAGCCGCCGCGCTCCACCGAACCTACAGCTTCGACGAAAGCTGCACCTTCGCCGCAATCCAGGCTGGACACCGACAGGTCGAGCTGATCGACACGCTCAATCGGGATTTCGGCAAGGCCGTCTTCTACCTGCTCTACGCACCGCCTGAGCTTCCCTACGCAATTACCTATCCCCTGCGACAACGAATCCGCGTTGACGACATTCCGGTTGGAAATCGGGTGGTCGATGCCGACAACGTCCACCGTGCCCTTGCAGAACTCAATGACGGCCAATCTCCTACCTTCAGCCTGTTGAAGTCCGCCTGCGTTGGGCGGGATTGGCCGCTCGAAACTTGGGCTGCCGATCTGCTGCTGACCTGTCAGGTTGGACAGCAATTCGATGACAGCAACGACGATCGCGTCCGCTATTTCCTCGAACGCCGATCGGGCCCCATTGGAGCGGCTCTCGCCGCATCAATTACCCTGCCGGACGAGGTCTGAACCATGCGAAGTGGCGATATCCCCTTCAAGTTCGATCTGACCGATCTCCTCGCCCGCGCTCGCCGCCAAGTCACTGGCCGGCTGGGGGACGTCACCTTGAACTTGCCTTTCATCAGCATTGCGGTCAGCCCTCAAGATCGCGAGCGCCGGGTGGCGCGCGAGATCGTCCTCCGTTTGCGCGATCGGCGTGTCCTATCCGCGTGGGAATGTTGTGACGATTGCATCGAGAAAGCCCTCACCTCGCTCAACGAAATCCGCCAATTTATCGTCGACAAAGAGGTGGAACTCGCCGAATTGCAGGACGGACCGCTGTTCCTTCTGCTTGAAGCGATGGCGGCTGGGATTCGACAGTTTATGACTTTCGAGGAGCTGTTGCGGCGAGACAAGGATGCGCCCCTGCATCCACGGTTCGGCGAGTTTCATCGACCGCCCGACGTGCGCCAAGCCTATTTCGACGGTCTCGAAATCTTGCGCGGACACCTGAGCCGGTGCCTCGGGCAAATCGCGCTCATTGCCCGCATGCCCGTGCCGACCGAGGGCATCATCGAGAACTATCAGGGGCCGTGGCAGCTAGAAGCCTATGAGGCTCCCCATCGGCTGCCAGCACCGCCCGAATGACCTGCGCCGCGGCTGCGCGGAAGCCCACGTGCTTACAGGAGGTAGCATCGCTTCCCGCAGCTACCGATCACAAGGTTGAGCCGAGAGAACCATTAGAGAACAAAATCTGCTGGCGAAGGCTCGTGGATCGGTTAGGCATAGTCCGATGGAGAGCATAACGAGCCTGAGCGAGCTATCGAGCGATGATTTTGCGCGGCGCTTTGCGCTGCGACCAGGCCAGTTGATGTGGTTGCTCGGCGCGGGCGCGTCAGTGTCCGCTGGTATTCCAAGCGCTTGGGATATGATCTGGCAGTTCAAGCAGACCTTATTCATCGCCCAGCGCAAGGCGTCGCCGCAGAGTGTCGCCGATCTCGGCAATCCGGCTATCCGCGCGTTGTTGGACTCGCATATTGCGAGTTCCGAGCGACTACCCCCGCCGGGTTCGCCGGACGAATACGCGGCGCTGTTCGAAGCAACCTACCCGGTGGAGCGCGACCGCACGACTTTCATTCAAGGCATGATTAGCGGCGCGAAGCTGGCCTATGGCCATCTTGCTCTCGCGTCACTTCTAAAAGCGGGCCACACTCAACTCGTCTGGACTACCAATTTCGACCACTTGATAGAAGATGCCTGCGCGAGAACGTATGGCACAACGGGCACGTTGAGCATCGTTGCACTCGACGCTCCGGAATTGGCAGGGCAATTGATCGGCGCGCAGAAATGGCCGATCGCAGTAAAGTTGCACGGCGATTTCCGCTCGCGTCGGCTTAAAAACACAACCGATGAGCTGCGCCAGCAGGATGCCGCGCTTCGTCAGCAGCTCGTGGATGCCTGCCGCCGATCCGGCCTCGTAGTCGCCGGCTACAGCGGACGCGACGATTCAGTGATGGACGCACTTGAAGCGGCACTCGATCAGCCGGGCGGTTATCCTGGTGGACTGTTCTGGCTGCATCGCGGTAGCGATCCACCGCTTGAACGGGTCATCCGACTTCTCAAGTGCGCCAACGACGCGGGTGTTGAATGCGGGCTGGTGCGGATTGAGAGCTTCGACGAGATATTACGTGATCTGGTGCGGCTGCTGCCCGCGCTCGACACATCTGCTCTCAACGCGCTGGCAACGGGACGGTCGCGCGTGTCAGGCGCTCCCGAGCCCTCGGGCCAGCGAGGCTGGCCCCTCATTCGGCTCAATGGGCTTGCCGTCACCATCCCGGCCAATTGCCGCAAGCTGGTATGCACGATCGAGGGTGTCGCGGCGGCGCGCGCGGCGGTCGCCGAGGCCAACGCGCGCCTGATCGTAACCCGCACCCAAGCGGGGGTGCTCGGCTTCGGAAGCGATGCTGAGTTCCATCGAGTGTTCGACCCGTTCGGAATCACTGCTTTTGATCTGGCCACCTTCGAAAAGCGGCGCCTGCGCTATGAGTCTGGCGAACGCGGCCTGCTACGCGACGCCTTGGTAGAGGCGCTGTGTGCCGCCAAGAATGTTCGTGCGATCCGCCGCCGTAGCGCTGATTTGCTCGTGCCAGTAGATCCCGCCGACAGCGCATGGGATGGGCTTCGCGGGATAACTCGTCAGACGACTGGCGCTGTGCCCAAACACCCGAACCTGAAATGGCACGAGGGGGTCGGGGTCCGGCTTGACTGGGCGGACGACGGTCTGTGGCTGCTGCTTGATCCAAAGATCGTGTTCGAGGGCGTAACAGACGAGACTAAGGCGATCACCGCCGACTTCGCGCGCGAGCGGACGGTGAAGCGTTATAATCGTGACCTGGATCGGCTCATCGACTTTTGGGCAAAGCACCTCGCCGGCGAAGCGCTTCCGGCGCTTTCGATTGGCGACGGGATTGATGCGCGCTTCGCGGTTGGGAAGAACACGGCCTTCTCTAAGCTGGTGCAGCCATGACGAGCGAGATCGCGCCCACCATATGGTATCCCGAGCCCGAGCTGGTGTTTCATCCCGAGCGGACGAGCGAACGCGACATCCATCCGCTGCGCGGGCTCAAGCGTTTCGGCCCCCATTCGCGCGGATTGGTGCAATCACCGATCCGAGTGGCGACATTGGCGCCGGCCGGCGAGTCAGAACGCCTGTTCGCGTTCATGCGCGAGCTGAGCCAAAGCGTGCGCCCGGTCGAGCGAACCGACTATCTGCCGGACTGGCCGGGCTTCAATACGGTGTTTGACATGCGCGTGACGGCGGCAGCCAAGAAATGCCGTGTCGAGCTGGACGGATCGTTTGAGAGCGAGATGGCACAATCGGCGATGCCGCACGTGTTGCTCGCTGAACAGCTCGTCCGTGCAATCCAGCCGCTTGAAGCGTTCCGTAGCGAGTTCGATGTCTTGTTCATCTACCTGCCGCAGCGATGGGAGCGTGGCTTCTACGGCGTGGGGGACGATTTCGATCTCCACGACCATCTCAAGGCTTACACGGCCGCGCGCGGGATGCCGATCCAGATCGTGCGTGAAGACAAGGCACTCGCTTATCGCTGCCGTGCGAGCGTGATGTGGCGAGTGGGCCTGGCGCTATATGCCAAGGCCGGCGGCGTTCCCTGGAAGCTAGCCGATGTCGATCCAGAGACCGCCTATATCGGCATTTCCTATGCGGTGCGGTCGAACGGTGCCGACAAACCGCGGTTTGTGACCTGTTGCAGCCAGGTGTTCGACGCGGAGGGCGCTGGCCTCGAATTTATCGCCTACGACACCGCCGACGTGCAGGTGCAGCGCGACAATCCCTTTTTATCACAGGCCGAGATGTTCCGGGTCATCACGCGGTCGATGACGCTATATCGTCACCGACATGGTGGACGCTCACCACGCCGGGTGATGGTCCACAAGTCGACCGAGTTCAAAGACGCCGAAGTGCTCGGCTGCTTCGAGGCGTTGCCGCTGTGCGAGGCGGTCGACTTGATTCAGGTTGTCGAGGATGTGGGCTGGCGCGGCGCGCGTTGGGAACGCGATCAGGCCAATCCGGGAGGTCAGGCGGCGGCATTTCCAGTCAAGCGCGGCTCATTGATCGGGCTTGGCGAGCGCGAGGCGCTGCTGTGGATGCACGGTGCCGTCGAGACTCTTGGGCCGAAAACCTATTTTCAGGGTCAACGCGGCACGCCGCGTCCGATCCGACTTGTCCGCCATGCCGGGCACGGCACGTGGGACGACAGCGCCCGCGCGGCACTCGCCTTGTCGAAGATGAACTGGAACAACGACGGGCTGTATGATCCGCTACCCGTAACGATGAGCTATGCGAAGGTTCTTGCGCGTGTCCTTAAGCGCATGACGAATCTGGGCAGCACGCCCTACCAGTTCCGATTCTTCATGTAGGGAGAACGGGTTTCACCGGGTAGGATTCGAACTTTTTGCCGCCAGCGACCGTCGTGCCTACGATCATGCAAATCCTGAGTTTTCGCAGATCGTAGCCTGTGCGGCTTACGCGCATAAACGGCGGCCGACGGCGGAATTTGGTGCTCCGCACCGGATAAACATAACGAATATATCTCGCCGTTTGCACTACCCTAGTGCCGCTTCGTGACGACTCCCACCGCCCTGAACCGGCGAGAGTGACCGCAAGCCCTACCCGGTCCTGGGAAGTAGGGTCACGCTGGTTCCGTGAGTTTGCCGGAGACAAAGGGATGGTTCTCAAAGCGGCGGTTCCGTGCTAAGAACTGCGAATGGCTCGCATTTTGGCAACGATCATGATGTGCTTCGTTGCGCTGTCGGTGACAGCGGGCGCGGTCTCGCATGCCGTGGAGCCAGTTGTTGTCTGCCTCGAATCGGACGTGGTTTCAGGCTCTGGCCACGATGCCGGCGGAAGCGAGCAAGCGCCTTCCAGCGATAACAAAGCCACGCCGCACCAGCATGGCGGATGTCACGGGCATCATCAGGTCGCCCCGCCGGTTGACGACGGGGTCGGCGCCAGTTTGTCGCTGTCGGCGTCGCCGCCCTCCATCGGCAACGCCAGAGACCTCGTGTCGGCTGGCACAGACCCAGCACTCCGCCCTCCAAGAGCCTGACGACTCCAACCTAGCCCCGTCTGCGGGGCTTTCCGGAATCGTCAGGAGTCTTCGATCATGCACCGATTGCTCGCGGCCGTGTTGGCCGCGATGGCTTGCGCGAGCGTCGCGCAGGCCCAAGAGCCGCCGCCAGCGGAAGCTGGCCAATCCTTCACACTAGACCAAGCGCTGGAATTGGCGGGCGCGGTCTCGCCGTCGCTGGAGGCCGCATCGGCCGACGTGCGGGCGGCAGAAGCCGGTCGCCGCGTGGCTGGTCTGCGCCCCAATCCAAGCGTCACCGTCGAAGCCGAAAATGTGGCCGGCTCCGGCCCCTATCGGGGCATCGACAGCGTGGAGGCGACGACTTCCCTCACGTTGCCGATCGAGCTTGGCGGCAAGCGATCGGCGCGGATCGCCGTCGCCAATGCGCGCAGTGATCGAGCGGCTATCCAGGCGGCGATCGCGCAGGCTGATCTCCGGCTGTCGGTCGTCCGCGCCTATGCCGAAGCCGCCGCCGCAGAGAGGCGGCTTGTAACGGCGCGCGATCAAGTGCGTATCGCGACGGAGGCGCTGCGCGCCGCGCAGGTTCGCGTCCAGGCGGGCCGAGCCTCGCCGATCGAGGTCCAGCGCGCCGACGTGGCTCGCGTCAATGCCGAGACGGCCCTTGCCCGCGAAGAACGCGCCGTCGAGGTTGCGCGCTACAGCCTCTCACGGATTGTCGGGCAACCGATCACAGGGCCGCTCGATGCGGGCTGGTTCGGCCAGGTGCCGGCAGGCTATGGGCCGCTCCGTCCGATCGAGAGCGCCGGCACATTGGCGCTCGCTGCGGCCGACGCCGACCTCGCCATAGCCGACGCAGGGGTTCGGCTCGCCCGTTCGCAGCGTGTGCCCGATCTAACTGTTGGCGCCGGCGCCCGTCGGTTCGAGCAGACCAACGACACGGCGGCGATCTTCAGCCTGTCGATCCCGCTCCCGCTGTTCAACAATGGGCGCGCGGCGCTGTCACAGGCTTCGGCCGAACGGCAGCGGGCAGAGGCGCAACGCCGGGTCACCGCGCTCGACGTCGATCAGGCCATCGCCCGCGCACAAGCGGACGCTGCCAATGCCGCGACCAGCGCCGCGACCGCGAGCGGTCCTGCGCTGGCGGCGGCCGAGGAAGCCGCCCGCATCGCCCGCATCGGCTACCGGGAAGGCAAGTTCGGCCAGCTCGACCTGCTCGACGCCGAACGCACGCTTGCCGAGACGCGCGCAGCCGCAATCGACGCGCTGCTCTCCTACCACATCGCCCAGGCGCAGCTCGAGCGGCTGACCGCACGCGCGCCGACTACCCAGGGGGAAAACCCATGAAGACCCGTTTTGCAGCGGTCCTGCCGCTCACCCTCGCCGCCGCCCTCGCTGTCGCGGGATGCTCCGGCGGCGACCCCGCGCCGGAGAACGCCGATGCCGGGAACACCGCGCAAGCCGGCAAGGAAGGCGGTCACGCGGAAGAAGAAGGCGAGATCGAGTTGACGCCGCAGCAGATACGCGCCGCCGGCATCGAGCTGGTCCGTGCGGTGCGCAGCGGTGGTGGCGCGCTCACGCTGCCGGCGACGATCGAAGGCGATCCGCAAGGCATGCAGGTGGTGTCGGCCGCGATCGGCGGGCGCGTGGTGTCGCTCACCCGCAATCTCGGTCAATCGGTCGGCCGGGGGCAAACGCTCGCGGTGATCGAAAGCCGTGAGGCGGCGTCGCTTAACGCCGAGATCGAGGCAGCACGCGCCAGGCTCGGACTTGCTGAATCCAATCTTCGCCGCGAACAGCGCCTGTTCAACGAGCGCGTCTCGCCCGAGCAGGATCTGATCGCCGCACGAACGGCGGCGACCGAGGCGCGGATCGCGTTGCGCCTCGCGCAGCAGCAGGTCGCCGCGGCCGGTGGCCAAGGCGGCGCGCTCAACCGCGTCAGCATTGCATCGCCGCTGTCCGGCCAGGTGGTCGCGCGCAGCGTGACGCTCGGCCAGACGGTCGCGGCCGACGCGGAGTTGTTCCGGGTCGCCGATCTTTCGCGCGTGGCGGTCACGCTCGCCCTCTCGCCGGCTGATGCCGGCAGGGTGCGGCCGGGATCGGACATCGAGGTCGTCGCGGGGGAACGCAGGTCGGTGGCGAGGGTCGATTTTGTCTCGCCGATCCTCGACGAGGCGACGCGGCTCGCGACGGTGATCGCGGTGATCGACAACCGCTTGGGCCAATGGCGGGTCGGCGAGCCGGTGACCGCGTCGATCCGGCTGGCCGGCGGCGATGCCGGCGCCGGTTCGGTGCTGGTCCCGCAAAGCGCGGTGCAGACCGTCGAAGGCCGACAGATGGTGTTCGTGCGCACCGAGCACGGCTTCCGGGCAACCCCGGTCACGCTCGGCGCGCCCAGCGGCGACAATGTGGCCGTGACCTCGGGCCTTCGCGGCGACGAACAGCTCGCCGGCGCCAACAGCTTCACCCTCAAGGCCGAACTCGGCAAGGGCGAAGCCGAGCATGGAGGCCATTGACCGCCATGATCGACCGCATCGTCACATTCTCCGTCGAGCGCCGCTGGTTCATCCTGCTGCTGACGCTCATCGCCGCGGTGATCGGCGGCTGGGCCATCAGTCGCCTGCCGATCGACGCCGTTCCCGACATCACCAACAATCAGGTGCAGGTGAACATCACCGCGCCGGCGCTCTCGCCCGAGCTGGTCGAGAAGCAGGTCGCCTTCCCGATCGAGAACGCGCTCGCGGGCGTTCCCGGCCTTGAATACACGCGGTCGCTGAGCCGCAACGGCTTTGCGCAGGTCACGGCGGTCTTCTCGGATTCGACCGACATCTACTTCGCCCGCCAGCAGGTTGCCGAGCGGCTGCGGGTCGCCGAGGAAAGCCTGCCCGAGGGTGCGGTCCCGACCATGGGGCCGATCGCGACCGGCCTCGGCGAAGTCTATATGTGGACGGTCCATCTCGAACATCGCCGGGAGGACCGGCACCGGCCCGGCGAGCCGGGCATCCAGCCCGACGGCAGCTACATCACGCCCGAAGGCGAGCGGCTCGTCACCGAAGCCGACAAGGCGACCTATCTGCGCACCGCGCAGGACTGGATCGTCGCTCCGCTGCTCAGGAACACGCCCGGCCTCGCCGGCGTGGACTCGATCGGCGGCTATGTGAAGCAGTTCCAGGTCGTGCCGGACGTGCAGCGCCTCGCCGCCATCGGCATGAACCTGTCCGACCTCGCCCGCGCGCTCGAAGAGAACAATGTCGGCGTGGGCGCCGGCGTCGTGAACCGCGGCGGCGAAGGTCTGGCAGTCCGCTCGGACGCACGCATCCGCAATGTCGGAGAGCTGGCGAGCACCGTGATCGCGACGCGCGAAGGCGTGCCGATCCGGCTCGATCAGGTCGCACAGGTCCGCCTGGGACAGGCGATCCGCTACGGCTCGGCGTCTGAGAATGGGGAGGAGGTGGTTGTCGGCACGGCGATCATGCGGATCGGCGAGAACAGCCGCACCGTCGCATCGGCAGTCGCCGAGCGGCTGAAAGAGATCAACGCCTCGCTTCCGACCGATGTCGTGGTGCAGCCGGTGCTCGACCGCACCGCGCTGGTCAATTCGACCATCAAGACGGTCGCCAAGAATCTCACCGAAGGCGCGCTGCTCGTCATCGTCGTGTTGTTCGTGCTGCTCGGCAACTTCCGGGCCGCGCTGATAGCGGCGCTGGTGATCCCGATCACCATGCTGATGAGCAGCTTTGGCATGCTGCGCGGCGGCGTCTCGGCCAACCTGATGAGCCTTGGCGCTCTGGACTTCGGCCTGATCGTCGATGGCGCCGTCATCATTGTTGAAAATGCGCTCAGGCGCATCGCAGAGCGGCAGCATCACTATGGCCGCACGCTCAGCCTCGACGAGCGGCTGTCGGTCGTCGCGACGGCCGCGCGCGAGATGATCCGCCCGTCGGTGTTCGGGCAGGCGATCATCATCCTCGTCTATGTCCCGCTGCTGACGCTCACCGGCGTCGAGGGCAAGACGTTCACGCCGATGGCGCTCACCGTCATCATCGCGCTCGTCTGCGCCTTCGTGCTCTCGCTCACCTTCGTGCCGGCGATGCTCGCGATCTGGCTCTCAAAGCCGGTCGAGGAGAAGGAAGGCCGCATCATGTCCTGGCTCAAGCGCCGGTACGAGCCGGGTCTTGATCGGGCGATGAAGCGGCCGACCCTCACCATGGGGGTCGGGGTCGGCGCATTCCTCGCCGCGATCCTCACCTTCTCGTTTCTCGGCCAGGAGTTCCTGCCTCAGCTCGACGAAGGCGACCTCACCGCCCAGGTGCTGCGTATCCCCGGCACCTCGGTCGATCAGAGCCAGGCGATGCAGTCACGCATCGAACGGCAGATCGGGCGGCTGCCGGAGGTGCGGTTCGTCTTCTCCAAGACCGGCACCGCGGAACTCGCGTCCGATCCGATGCCGCCCAACATCTCCGACACCTTCATCATCATGAGGCCGCGCGATGAATGGCCCAACCCGAACCTCTCCAAGGCCGAGTTGGTGGCGAAGGTCGAGCGGGTGCTGGAAGGGCTGCCCGGCGGCGCGTTCGAGATCAGCCAGCCGATCCAGATGCGGTTCAACGAGCTCATCGCGGGCGTGCGGGGCGACATCGCGATCAAGGTGTTCGGCGACGACACCGACGCGATGACCGCGACCGCCAACCGCATCGCGGCGATCCTGCGCCAGACGCGGGGCGCGACCGATGTCCGGGTCGAGCAGACCGAGGGCCTGCCGATGCTCGACATCCGCCCGCGCCGCGACATCATGTCGAGGCTCGGCATCACCGCACAGACCGTGCAGGACACGATATCGGCGGCGATCGGCGGCCGCGACGCCGGGATGATCTTCGAAGGGGACCGGCGGTTCGCCGTGACCATCCGCCTGTCGGATGCGGCGCGCGCCGATCTGCAAACGCTCGGCCAGGTGCCGGTGCCCTTGCCGAACGGTGGGTTCGTCCCGCTGCAAAGCGTCGCCGAGATCGGCGTCACCGACGGTCCCAACCAGATCAGCCGCGAGAACGGCAAGCGCCGCGTGGTCGTCCAGGCGAACGTGCGCGGGCGCGACGTGGCGGGCGTCGTCGCCGACGCCCAGGCCGCGATCGACGCCCAAGTCCGGTTGCCGGCAGGGCAATATCTCGATTGGGGCGGCCAGTTCGAGAACCTCCAGTCGGCCAGTCAAAGGCTGATGCTGGTGGTCCCGGCCTGCTTCGCGCTCATCATCCTGCTGCTGTACGGGGCATTGGGCAGCGTGCGCGACGCGGCGATCGTGTTCACCGGCGTGCCGCTGGCGCTGGTCGGGGGCGTGCTTGCGCTGTTCCTGCGAGGGATGCCGTTCTCGATCTCGGCGGCGGTCGGGTTCATCGCCCTGTCCGGCATCGCGGTGCTGAACGGCCTGGTCATGGTCTCCTCGATCCAGGACCTGATGGCGCGAGGCATGGACCGGGCACGGGCCGCGCGCGAGGGCGCGATGATGCGGCTGCGGCCGGTCGTCATGACCGCGCTGGTGGCGAGCCTCGGGTTCGTGCCGATGGCGATCGCCACCGGATCGGGCGCGGAGGTGCAGAAGCCGCTCGCCACCGTGGTGATCGGCGGCCTGATCTCGGCGACCCTGCTCACGCTGTTCGTGCTGCCGACGCTCTACGCCCGCTATGGGCGCAGGGAAACGGATATCCCGGCACGGGAGGAGCGGGACGACGCGCCACCTGCTGATCCGGTCGAGGCTCCGCTGTGAGTCTCGACAATCATCGCACCCTTGTCTTCGCCGTCCGGGCTGAACGGCGGGCGGCTATGCCGTCCGCCGCAAGGCCCACCAGCGAAGAGGGGCGCGGACCATGAAGGAGATCACCGCTTTCGCCCTGACCATCACGCCGATCCGGGCTTGGACTTATATCGCCGATCTGGCCGCGTTCGCACTGTGGCATCCGACCTATCGCTTTCGCCGCGTCGCTACCCCACACGCCGAAGTCGGTTTGACCTTCGGCATGCTCAAGGGAGAACTGCCGCTAAGAACCGAAGCCACGATCGTCGCCTACGAACGGGCACAACGGTTCGCCTGGCGGATCGGCCTCGGCGGGTTGTTCACGCTGAGCGAGGAATATGCGCTCGAAGAGGCCGGCCCGCAGACGCAGGTTCGCCATACGGTCAGGATGGAAGGCGCGCTGAGCCCGCTTGGTTATCTCGTGCGGCGAGGCCTGCGCAGATCGATGCGCGCGCAGGATGCGGCGCTGCTCCGCTACCTCACCAGGGAAGCGCGCGGCAGCAGCCTCACCATCAACCGCCAGCGCCGGCGTGCCCGCAAGGCCCAGCTCACCCGAAAGGCCGCCAATGACTGACCCTGCATCCGCGGGCGCGCCCGCCGAGCGCCGCACGCTCTGGATCGTGCTGATGCTCAACGTCGGGATCGCCTTGGCCTTCCTGATCGCTGGGATCAGTGGCGATTCCAGCGCGCTGCTCGCCAACGGTCTCGACAATCTCTCGGACGCGGCGGTCTACGCACTGAGCCTGATCGCGCTCAGCCGAGGCGCGAAATGGAAGACCCGCGCGGCCGCCGTGTCGGGGGTCATGCTCCTGATCTTCGCCGGCGGCATCATGCTCGATGTCGGACGACGTTACCTGCAAGGCAGCGAGCCGATCGGCATCACCATGATGGCGATGTCTGCGGTCGCGGCTGTGGTCAACTTCATCTGCCTCAAGCTCTTGCAACGGCTGCGCGAGCCCGACGTCAACCTGCGCGCCGCGACGACCTTCAGCTTCAACGATTTCATCTCGAACGGCGGAATCCTGATCGCCGGCCTGCTGGTCTGGTGGCTCGGCTCCAACTGGCCCGATCTGCTGGTCGGGCTGCTTGCCGCGGCCATCGCCGTCAAGGGTGGCGTCGAGATCCTGCGCGATGCGCGAGAGGAAGCGCGCCGGGACAGGGAGGCAAAGGAATGAGGCCTCCCACCATTCACTCCCCCCAAGCCGAAGAAGAAAGGATGCCATCATGGTAGAAGGCCGCACTTCAACGAGTCTGTTGTGTCCAGCCTGTCGCGTCGATCTCGTCATGAGCGAGCGCCAGGGCATCGAGATCGACTACTGCCCGCAATGCCGCGGCGTCTGGCTCGATCGCGGCGAACTCGACAAGATCATCGAGCGGAGCGCCGGCGACGAAGCGGCCCGCCGGTCGAGCGGCGGCCGGCTCGGCATGTTCGACGAGCATCGCGGGCGCGGCGATCATGACAGGAAGCACGGCTACGAGCGCGGCCATCATCGCCGCAAGAGCTTCCTGAGCGAACTGTTCGACTGAGATGCTGTGGATTGGCCGCCGCACCACGGGCCCTTCGGGTGAAGGTGTGAGAACGGCCCGCGCCATGGGCGCCGCCCCCTTGAGCGCCCATGGCGAACGATTCCGGCGAGGATGGAGAGCAAGGACGCCGACGCGCGGTCGTCCTGTGCTCCTCGCGCTAGCTGGGCTCGCGCTTGCGCCCGGCCTGTCCGGCTGCTCGCCCGCTTCCAACGACAAGGATGCGGGCGAGCGGCATGACCGTCGCTCCGTCTCCAATCTCGTTGGCGAACATATCTATGCCTGCGCCGATGGATCGCGCGTGGACGCCGATTTCCTCGCCGACGGCCTGACCCTCGATCTCACGATTCTGCCGGATGGTCGTTCGGTGCGGCTGGTCGCGCCGGCCACCGGCCTCACCTTCGTGGGCGACAAGCTCAACGTGTCGCTCTCCGGCGGTGATCGGATGACGCTGTTGCGCCCCGATGCGCCGCCCCTGACCTGCACGCGGCTCAGGTCCAATACCGCACCGCCCTGACAGCGAGCCGCACGGTCCTCACCACAGAAGCGCGCCTCGCGAAGGAACCACGTCATGATCGAAAAGCTCCGCCTCGAAATCCCCATACTTCTCCCCGACGTCACCGATGCGGCCGATGCCTGCGTCGGCAGGCTCGTCGCGGCGCTTAAGGACCGGCCCGGTGTCGAGCAGGCGCATGTGGTCGCGGCCGACGCCGCCAGCCCTGCGACGCTGTGCGTCCATTTCGACCCGCAAGTGGTGACGCTCGCACGCATCCGCGAACTCGCCCATGCCTCGGGAGCGGAAATCGCGGACCGCTACGGGCATATCCTTTGGGAGGTCGATGGCATCGGTCACGCACGCCGCGCGCGCACGGTCACCGAAAGCCTTCGCGCCCTGTCCGGTGTGATCGAAGCGGACGCCTCGGCCGCCGGCATGGTGCGCATCGAATATGATCGCGATCAGCTCTCCCGAGACGACATCAGCGCTGAACTGACGAAGCTCGGCGCAACGCCCAGACCTGTGCCGGCGGCGGCAGATGCTCATGCCCGCCATGTCGATGGCCCTGCGCAACCGAAGCGGGAGCATGGCCCCGACGACGGTCACGATTACGCGCATGGCGGTCTGCTCGGGGCCAATACCGAACTGATCTTTGCGCTCGCCTGCGGCGCGACCCTGGGGATCGGATTCGCAATCGAGAAGCTGGTGGCGGGCGCGCCGGCCTGGCTGCCGTTTACGCTCTACGTGGCCACCTATCTGTTCGGCGGCTTCTACACGCTGCGCGAGGCGATCGACAATCTCCGGCTGAAACGCTTCGAGATCGACACGCTGATGCTGGTGGCGGCCGCCGGCGCGGCGGCGCTCGGCGCCTGGGCCGAGGGCGCGCTGCTGCTGTTCCTGTTCAGCCTCGGCCATGCGCTCGAACATTATGCCATGGGCCGCGCCAAGCGCGCGATCGAGGCGCTGGCCGAACTGGCGCCGCGCACCGCTACCGTGCGCCGCTCCGACGGCGGCACGAGCGATGTTCCGGTCGAGGATTTGAAGGTCGGCGAAATCGTCGTCGTGAAGCCCGACGAGCGTGTGGCCGCGGATGGATTTGTCGTGAAAGGCATCACCGCCATCAACCAGGCGCCGGTGACGGGCGAGAGTATGCCGGTGGACAAGCGTCCCGTGCTGGATGATGCGGCCGCCCGCGCCGATCCCGACCGGATCGACGCGGCAAGCAGGGTGTTCGCCGGCACCATCAATGGCAGCGGTCTCGTCGAGATCGAGGTCACGCGCCTGTCCACCGAAAGCACGCTCGCCAAGGTGGTCAAGCTGGTCAGCGAGGCCGAAACGCAGAAGTCTCCGACGCAGCGGTTCACCGACAGGTTCGAGCGCTTCTTTGTGCCTGCGGTGCTGGCGCTGGCCTTCATCCTGCTGTTCGCCTGGGTCGTGGTCGATGAGCCGTTCCGCGACAGCTTCTATCGCGCAATGGCGGTGCTGGTTGCGGCAAGCCCCTGCGCGCTCGCCATCGCCACGCCCAGCGCCGTTCTCTCCGGAGTCGCGCGAGCGGCTCGGGGCGGCGTGCTGATCAAAGGCGGCGCGCCGCTCGAACTGCTCGGTTCGCTCGACGCGATCGCCTTCGACAAGACCGGCACGCTCACCAAGGGCGAGCCGCGCATCCATCAGGTCGTCACCGCGCCCGGCGTATCCAGGGAGGATATGATGGCGGTGGCCGTGGCGGTTGAATCGCTGAGCGATCACCCGCTTGCGCAAGCCATCGCGCGCGACGGGCGCGATCATATCGGCGAGCGTCAGGTTCCGCAGGCGGAGAGTCTGAAGAGCCTTACGGGCCGCGGCGTCTCGGCCGTCATCGGTGAGGACGAGGTTCTCATCGGCAAGGCCGAGATGTTTGGCGCCGACGGCATCGCTCCGCTCTCGCAGGGGATGCACGACATGCTCCCGCTGCTGCGCGAGACCGGCCAGACAATCATGATCGTCCGTCGCGGCGAGCGGGATCTAGGCGTGATCGGATTGCTCGACACGCCCCGTGAGGAAGCACGCGAGGCGCTCGAACGGCTGCGCGCGATCGGCATCCGGCGGATGATCATGATCTCCGGGGATCACCAGCTTGCTGCCGAAGCCATCGCTCGGGACGTGGGACTTGACGAGGCTTGGGGCGATCTCCTGCCCGAAAACAAGGTGGACGCGATCAAGAAGCTCCGCGCCGAAGCTAAGGTCGCGATGGTAGGCGACGGTGTGAACGACGCGCCCGCCATGGCGACGGCGACCGTGGGCATTGCGATGGGTGCGGCGGGATCGGACGTGGCGCTCGAAACCGCCGACGTTGCCCTTATGGCCGATAATCTCGACCATCTCCCTTTCGCGGTCGGCCTGAGCCGCCGGACGCGATCCGTGATCCGGCAGAATGTATTCGTCAGCCTTGGCGTGGTCGCGCTTCTCGTGCCGGCGACGATCCTCGGGCTCGGCATCGGACCTGCTGTTGCAGTCCACGAAGGCTCGACACTGCTGGTCGTGTTCAACGCGCTGCGACTGTTGGCCTATGCCGACCCCCAACAGAGGCGTGCTCGGTCGCCCGCGTCCCCGAGCAGCGCTGCGCGCTAGCGGATGTGAGACGCGAGCCGATGGCCTTCGACATCCGTCAACTGCGTTACGCCATTGCGGCGGCAGACCACGGCAGCTTCTACCGCGCTGCTCGTGCCCTCGACATTGAGCAGTCCACTCTCAGTCGCAATATTCTGAAGCTGGAGCGTGCCGTCGGCATGCCGATATTCGAGCGCTCCCGCGCTGGTGTTACCCCGACGCTGGCGGGCAGTGCCTTCCTGCGCGGATCGAGATCGATCGTCACCAATGCGGACAAGCTCGTCGCGATGATGCGCGCTGCCGGTCAGGGCCGTGCTGGAGGCCTTCGATTGGGGCATAACAGTTCGGTTTCGGCAGGCCATCTGCGCGCGACCATGATGAGTTGGAGCCAGGCGCATCCCGCTGTGGAAGTCGAGTGCGTCGAGGCTGACCGCAGCGTTTTGCTCGCAGGACTGGATACCGGCGAGATCGATATAGCCATCCTGATGGGCGCACTGGCCCACGAGGGTTTTCGATCCGAGCCGTTTTGGAGCGAACGAGTCCTGGTCGCGCTCCCGACGGCAAATCCACTGGCGGAATGCGAAATCGTGCATTGGACGGACCTGCGCAACGAACGCTTCCTGTTGCCCGCAGCCGATCCGGGCTCTGAAATTCGCGATCTACTGCTCGGAAGGTTGCCCGCGTCAGCGTCGAAGCCGGACATTCGAATGCACCAATCGAGCCGGGAAACGATCCTGAGCGTTTTGGGCGGTGGCCGCGGCGTCACCATTGTGTGCGAGGGCGCCACCGGCGCGGTTTATCCCGATGTTGTGTATCGTCCGATCCATGGGGAACAAGGCCCGGCATTGATCGGATATTCGGGCTACTGGCGGGATGACAACTGCAATCCTGCGCTTCGGCGTTTCCTTGAATTCATCAAGACACGGTATGCTCTGTCTTTTGATTTTACCAAGGAATCTCAGTAAAATGGCTAGGCAGGTTTATGGAGTGACCACCATGTTTTCGGTTGGGACAATCGTCATCGTTCTGGTTACATTGCTCATCGGATTTGCGGGAGGTTTTATCTTGCGGCCCGTGATCGCGCCGATGCAACAGGCGGACGTCGACACGTTCACGTCGCCGGTAGCTCCAGCGTCCAGCCAGGCGCGCGGTACTCAGTATTTCATGTCGCATATAGACGAGGCGCGCCAAGTCGTGGCCGGCTGCCGCGACGGCACTGTGCGAGGCGGAGAATGCGCCAATGCCGAGGAGGCGATCATCAAGGTGGATGCGGAGGAGCGTCGGAGGCGCTTTCTCGGCAACTGAGCGCGCACAAGGTGGTCAGTTTTTCGCGTTGTGCCGTCCGCGTGCAAAACCCCGGTCGCTCGCCATGAACCGCGCGAGCATCGGCGCAATGAGCTTCTCGGGCGGCACGGCCTGAGCGCCGGTCTCTGCCGCGAGTGCGGCGGCGTAGGCAGTAAGATCGCGGTGAACGACGGCGGGTAGCTCGACAGTCACTTTGACAGGTCGGTCATCAGCGATCGCTCCGAGCTTCAACTTGGTCATCGCGTTTCACCTATTGGTTCGAGGACGAGGTCGCGGGTGACGATCACGCGCAGCGGATGGCCAGGCCGGATGGTGAGCGTCGGCTGCACGTTAAGCTGCCGACGCACGACCTGCTGGCCCGTCTGATTGATGGTCCCCTGCGTGCCCCAGCGCAGCGCTCGGCTCAGAGAGTCGTCGCCGCTGGTTGTGAGTTCGGACCCCACACCGAGAAGCGTCGAGATAGCAGCGGCCTTCAGCAGGTTGCCCCAATGCTGATTGACCTGATCCTGGAGGCCCGCGAACCCCGCGCCATCGGCGCCGGGCTGGCGCTCGAGAACGATCGAGCGGCCGTCCGGCATGATGAGCCGGTCCCAGGCTAACAGCACCCGCGTCTGCCCGGCTGCGATCTCGCTGTCATATTCGCCGATCAGCCGCGCGCCCTGCGGGATGAGCAGGATGCGGCCGGTCGGGCTGTCATAAACGTTCTGCGTGACCTGCGCGGTGATCTGGCCGGGAAGATCGGAGCGGATGCCGGTAATGAGGGCTGCGGGCACAATGCTTCCGGCCTGCACGATATTGGGCGATGCTGGCGCGCTTAGCCGCTCGACGCTCACCGTGCGCTGGTTCGACGCCTGCGCCATGAACGCCCGCTTCCCGGCCTGATCGCCCTCGGCGGCGGCCGCCTGCTGCTGCGCCGGCTGCGGCGCAGCCTGCCCCGGCAGGGCCACCGACGGGAGACCCGCCGTCCCGCTGTTGCCCGCATTGCCGCCGAGGAACACGCTGCTCATGCGAGCGGAGTCGCGCTCCTGCTGCGCGCGCTGCCGGGCAGCTTCCTCTGCTTGCGCGCGCGGGTCAGGCTGACCCGGCTGCGCGCCGACCGGCAGCACCGGCACATTCTCGCCGCGCTGCTGGGCGGACACGATCGGCCGGCCGAGATCGCCCGGAAGCGGCGGGCCGAGACGCGGCGCCTGCGCATAGTCCCGCGGACCCGACGTGATGGTCTCGGCCGTGGCGCGGCTCTCGGTATTGTAGAGTTCTTCCGCCTGCCGCTCGCTGGCCGGTTTGAGGGCGTAGATCAGCGAGCCGCCGATGCCGAGCCCGGCGACGACGCCCATGACGGTCAGCGCCTTGCGCGACAGCCGCATCACGCGCGGCGGGTCGCCCCTGAGCTGGAATGGCCTCGGATCGGCAGGAGCCGGCGACGGAGCCGGATCAGCGGCAGGCATGTCGGTGCGATCGTTCACGGCCGCCGCTCCCGTCCATCATTGCGCGCGATGCGGACGCGCTGCTCACTGCGCCGATCGCCCAGCCGCAGCTCTGCGGCGGCGAACAGGCGATCGACCACCATGTAGCGGCCCTGCACGCGGTAATTGACCAGCTCGGCGTCGCCGGCCGCACCGGCTACAAACAGCGGCGGCATCTCGCCCTGCGAGATCCCGGCCGGAAACTCGATGAAGACCTGTCGGCCATCGTCGAACGCGCGGACCGGACGCCACGGCGCTCGCTCGCCGTCGATCCGATAGCGGAAATTGAGCGCGGACACGTCCACGCCGCTCGCCACCGGCGCAGCGGTGGCTGCCGCCGCATTGGCGCTCCGCAGCGCGATGAGCTGATCCTGCGGGTAGGTCCAGGACACCGACGCCATGTAGGTCGAAGGCGTCGCGCGCAGTTCGAGGTGATAGGTGCGGCGGTCGGTGTTGATGACGAGGTTGGTTGCGATGTCGGGCCGCGTGGGCTTCGCGAGGATATGAACGCGCGCGGTCGGGCCGCTGCCGCTGATCGTGTCGCCGATAATCCAGCGCACAGTATCCCCGGCCGCGACCGGCCCCGGCCCGACGAGCTGCTCGCCTTCCTGCAAGGCAATGTCCGTCACCTGCCCGGGCGCGGTATAGACCTGATAGAGCGCACCATCGGTCCACGGATATTGCTGGATGGCGTTGAGGAACCCGTCGCGCACCGGCTGCACACGGGCGGCGGCGTTGGCGGCGCCGACGCGGCGGCGCGGATCGGCAGGCTCGGGCGGCGATGCGGATTCGCCGACCGGCTTCAACTGGCCGGGCAGCGGCAGCGGCTCGGGGATCGTTACCACCTCGACCGCGCGTGGCGCTTCGGGCGCGGGCGTCGCTGCGATCTCGCGTGGCGGATCGTCGTAGGCGATTGCGGGCGGCCGGGCGGACGTGGTGGCGCAGCCGGCGAGCGCGGCTGCGGAGGCGATCAGCGCCGCCGATGCGACGCGGGGAAACGGTGGGCGCGTCATTGCGACAGCTCCTTTGACCAGTTGAGGGCATTGACGAAGATGCCGAGCGGGTTCTTGCGCAGGGCGTCGGGCGTTCGCGGCGGCTGCACGACGACGGTGAGGATCGCCGACCAGCGTTCGGTGGCGGCAAGGCTGCCGTCCTGATAGCGGCGCTCGGTCCAGGCGACGCGGAAGCTGTCGGGCGACGCGCGGATCACGCTGGACACGTCCACCGCGACCTGCACGCGGCCGACATTGGCGAACGGGTCGTTGGCGCGGGCGTAATCGTTGAGCGCCAGCGCGCCGCGGTCGGTCGTGAAATCGTAGGCGCGGAGCCAGTTCTGGCGGACGATGACCGGATCGGCCGGGATGCTGCGCACCTGCTCGATGAACCGCGCTAGGTGGAACGCCACCTGCGGATCGGTCGGACGGTAGCCGGCCTCGGCCGGCGCGACCGCCTGCGCTTCGCCGAGCCGATCGACCTGCACGACCCACGGTACGATATGGCCGCGCGCGGACTGCCAGATCAGCCCGCCGGCCAGGCCGCCCGAAAGAGCGAGCGAGCCAAAGAAGGCGAGCCGCCAGTTCTTCGCCTGCACGCGGGCAGAGCCGATGCGGTCGTCCCAGGCTTGGGCGGCGCGCTGGTAGGGCGTCGTGGGTTCGGGCGTCTGCCCGTAGCGGATGGTGGGGCGTCGGAACATTGGCGGCTAATCCTTCTGGCTGAGATCGACGGATGCGCCGCTGCCGCCACCGTCACCGGAGCGCAGCGTGTGGGCGGCGACGGTCGCGCCGTGAGTCATGGTCTGGCGGCGCTTCATCGCGGCCGCCCAGGCGGGCGGACCGTCCGGCGACGGCGTTGGTGTTGACGGGTCGCCGGAGATCGTCCCGCCGGTGGCGGTCACGGCGGCGCGGCCGCCCGAGCGATAGCTGTCCTTGAGCGAGGCGGCCGCCCGGCGGAGCGGCGACATGGCTGCGCCTACGGCAGCCTTGCCGACGCCGCCGGCCCCACCCGCGACGGCGGCCGCGCCGGTCTTCCCGGCCGAGCCGAGCGCATAGGCGCTGCTGGCGGCCCCGGATGTGAAGGCCGCGCCGCGCGCCGCGCCGCCGATCGCACCAGCGACCGCACCGGCGCCAAGACGGGCGGCGGCCGCACCGCCGGCCAGCGCGCCGCCCGCGGCGAGCGCCGTGCCGGCCGCGGCACCCGCGCCGAGCGCAGGGCCGCCCGAGACGATGCCGTTGGCGATCGACGGGCCGAAGATGCCAAGCCCGAGCAGGCAGAGCGAGGCGAGCGCGACAGCCATCGCGTCTTCGATCGTCGGCTGCGCGCCACCGAAGCCGGCGCGGAACTCGTCGAACAGGGTCGAGCCGATGCCGACGATCACGGCGAGCACCAGCACCTTGACGCCGGACGAGATCACCAGCCCCAGCACGCGCTCGGCCATGAAGGCGGTCTTGCCGAACAGGCCGAACGGGATGAGCACGAACCCGGCGAGCGTCGCCAGCTTGAACTCGATCAGCGTGATGAAAAGCTGGATCGCCAGTATGAAGAAGGCGAGGATGACCAGCGCCCAGGCGAACAGCAGCACAGCGATCTGGATGAAGTTCTCGAAGAACGACACCCAGCCCATCAGA
This sequence comes from Sphingobium jiangsuense, assembly GCF_014196495.1. Taxonomy (GTDB): domain Bacteria; phylum Pseudomonadota; class Alphaproteobacteria; order Sphingomonadales; family Sphingomonadaceae; genus Sphingobium; species Sphingobium jiangsuense. Next base: position 775 of record NZ_JACIDT010000016.1, on the reverse strand, counting down.
TCGGAAATGGATTCGAGGATCGGCTGGCCAGCTTCCAACCCGACCTGCGCTACGCGGCCCGGCTGGAGCAGCTCGGCGGCGGTGAAGCCGGTGCCCGAGGCTTTCAGGCCGAGGCCGGAGAAGCTCTCGAAGACGATGCGGGCGAGGCTGTTCCAGTTGCCGATGATGTAGGCGAAGACGCCGACGAACAGTGTCTTTTTGATGAGGCGGGCAAGAATGTCGTCATCGGCGCCCCAGCTCCAGAACAGCGCCGCAAGCGTCACGTCGATGACGATCAGAGTGGTGGCGATGAACGCCACCTCCCCGCCGAGCAGGCCGAACCCGCTGTCGATGTAGCGGGTGAAGACATCCAAGAAACGATCGACGACGCCGGTGCCGCCCATGTCAATTCTCCTGCGGGGTGGCCGCATCGGCGATGCGGGCGGCGGGACGCGCGCCGGGCGCGAGGAAGCGGCGGCGGTTCTCGGCCCAGGCGCGGAGGCAATCGGGATCGCTCGCGCCGGCCGGTCCAAGCGATTGACACCGGCGCAGCTCGATCAGCAGCGGGTCCGTCGCCGGGGTTTCGGCGACGGTCGCCGGCGCCTCGCGCGCGGGTTCGGGCGGCCGGCTCATCTCGATCGCGGTCATAGTGATCGCGATGGCGACGAACACGATCGCGCCGATCCGGGCCAGGAGCTTGCTTGTCCGGCGTCAGCGCCAATGGCACAGATTTGAGGTTGTGAATTAAGGAGGATTTGGGCTTCGTCGTAGTGACGAAGGAACGAAGATGAAGCCC
>NZ_JACIDT010000015.1 GCF_014196495.1 Sphingobium jiangsuense | reverse complement strand
TGTTGTTGCACTTCCCACGATGACCGAAGCGGCTGGGGCTGGCAACGGCCTCAGCCGTGGAGGGCTGTCCGCATGACATGCCGCGCCTGCGCCTCCCCGGCTTACCTCCGCGACCGCAACCAGATTTATGCGCTGGGCATAATCCCCCCGCCCGCGCGTAACGGGGCCGATGCACCTCCCCACCCCCGCATCGGTCCCGACCCTTTTCCGAATCGTCATGGCGCGCGCCGTACCACGCGGCCTTTTTTGCGGCCAAGCCGATTTACCAAGTATTTCAATACCTTGTATCAAAAGGGGATTTCTAATGAATGACATCCTTCTTGTTCTGCTTGGCGCAGGCGCGGCGATACCGCTCACGCTGTGGCGGATATTCGGTCAGGAAAAATCGCATCAGCGCCTGGCTAAGGACTATGCATCCGCGCTGGCGCACAAAGGGCGCGAGGTTCAGTACCTGAGCGCGAAGGTCGTAGGTCTTGAGCGGGAACTCAGGAAGGTGATGCAGCCGCGCGATGCGCGCGGGCGGTTTGTCTCGCGGAAGGCGGCGTGATGATGGGCCTCACCCCTCGCCAGTTCGAGCTGCTGGAGTTCATCCGCTCCACTTGGGCGAAATCCGGGCGCGCGCCGCTGATCCACGAGATGATGGACCATCAGGATACGCGGTCGATCAACAGCATTCAGCGACGCCTGAGGGCCTTGGAGGATCGCGGGTTCATCCGGCGCGCGGGACACGGTTGGGAGGTGTGCGAATGATTCGCCTCATCCGCCAATATATCGCCCGGCGTCGTCTCGCACGGCTCAAGAAGCAAACCGAAGCAGTCAATGCATCGTGGAGCATCAACCGCAATCGCCAACTATCGCCAGCCCGTCGCGCACATATCGCGGTTCTGGTGGCCGGTATCAGCAAGAGGGAAGAAGTATGAGCGAGAGCATCGCAGCGGACGAACTGCGCCTGATTGTGGAGCGTTACGAGAGGCTGGACGAAGAGAAAAAGGGCATCGCGGACGATCAGAAGGACGTGCTGAGCGAGGCCAAGGCGCGCGGCTACTGCACGAAAACAATCCGCGCGATCGTGAAGCTCCGCAAGCAGGAAAGCCACGTTCGACAGGAGTCCGAAACGCTTCTCGCGACCTATGCGCGGGCGCTCGGCATGCAGCTTCATTTCGACATTTGACCACGAAGAAAGGAAGGAAAATGAGCGATATCCATCCAGCCCCGGCTGAATTTTCAACTGACCAGATCGCGGCGGACGGCATTCTGCGATATTTCCACTATTCGCATTTGCCGCCAGTTTTGCAGGCAGCGTCAAGGCCGTTCTGCGACCTCGCGCGCCATATCGTGGAATCCCTGCCGCGCAACGCAGAGCGCACTGTGGCCCTACGCAAACTGCTGGAAGCTAAGGACGCGGCTGTTCGCGCGAACGTGAACTGACCTGACCGGAGAGCGGGCCTCGTGTCCGCTCCGAGGATCAGATCAGATCATGAGCGACAAGATGCAGGCAGATTTTCAACCTTGGCACGGCGACCGCCCTTTTCGGGGCGACAAGCTGTTGCGCGTGAAATTTCGCAACGGGCGCGTGTCGAAGGACGCGCTTCCGGCCTCGAAGTGGCGCGGGAAATGGGGAGAGCCTTTTCCTGACGGATGGGATTTTGATGTGGTGGGGGTGCAGCCGCAATGAGTCACATCCTCCTCCCGTGGCCCCCGCGCGTCGTCCACCCCAACCATCGCGGCCATTGGTCGCCAAAGGCCCGCGCGACGAAGCGCATGCGTCAGGATGCAGCATGGGCGGCGAAGTCGTCGGGCCTGACAGCGCCTGACGGGCCTCTGCATGTGGCCCTGACCTTCTATCCGCCCGATAAGCGCAGGCGCGACCTCGACGGCTGCATATCGGCCTGCAAGGCTTATCTGGACGGGTTGGCCGATGCGCTCGGCGTCGATGACAGCCGTTTCACTCTGTCGGCTCGGATTGCGCCTTTCTGCGCGCATCAGGGCGAAGTGAAGATCGAGGTGCGGGGATGAGCGCAATAATGCCTATACCAGCGCCCTCTCCTGCTGATATCGCATGGGAGGAATATGCCGCCCTCATCCGCGCGATGGACGAGAACCCGACGCTGCGCCTCGATCGGGGCCACGTTGAAGCATCCCTGCTGGCCTACAAGCGCTTCCGCGACATCTTTCTTGAGGAAGTGAACTGATGGCCTCGGTAGACTTTCAAATTCCCCACAACGATGTGGCCGAAGCCGCCCTTCTTGGCGCGCTGCTGTTCGCGCCGAACACGGTTGATACGATCCGCGATATCGTTCGGCCAATGGATTTTTACACTCCGGTCCATCGTGCGATTTTCGAGGCGATTTGCGCGGTTTCCGACAGCGGAAAATCGCCAAGCCCGGCGATGCTCAAGCCGTTTCTCGACGGCAATGGCGACCTGAAAGCCGCAGGCGGAATGACCTATCTGGTCGATCTGGCGAGCCATGCAGCCAGCGTCATCAATGCCCGCGAGGTCGCCGGGCAGTTGCGGGAATTGGGCCAGCGCCGCGCTCTGATAGAGGCGATGGCAGAAACGATCCATCGCGCATGCAAGACCGACGATTTCGATGACCAGATCAGCTCCATCATGGAGGATGCCGACTGCTCGCTGACCGCGATCCTCAACCGCGAACTGACGGAGAGCGCCGGTATCAAGCAGGTGTCCGCAGCGCAGGCGTTCGAAGAGATGATGGAGGATTTCCATGCGGCGCAGTCGGGCGTCACCTGCGGCGATATCGCGAGCCTTGATGAGCAGTTGGGGCCGATCCGCCCGCACCACCTCGCCATCATGGCTGGGCGACCGGGCATGGGTAAGACTGCCGCCGCGCTCTGCTATGCCATTGGTGCGGCGCGGCGCGGGCATGGCGTCCTGTTCGTGACGCTGGAAATGAACAGGCTGGAATTGATGCAGCGGGCCGCATCCGCTCTGATCTTCGACGGTCACAGGGGCGTGCCCTATGAGCTGATCCGCGATGGTCGGGCGGAGGGCAATGACCTTCGCGCATTGGCGTCCGCTGGACGCGCATTCCGCGACCTGCCGATCAATATCGTTGACGCCGGGTCGCTGACCATCGGCCGCCTGAATGCGATTGTCCGACGCTGGAAACGGCGCATGGCGGCAAAAGGCCAGAGCCTCGATCTGGTCGTGGTGGACTATCTGCAATTGCTCCACCCGGACAGCAAGACGCGCTCGACCGTCGAGGCCGTTTCCGAAGTGTCACGCGGCCTCAAGGCGATTGCCAAGACGCACGATCTTGGCGTCCTCGCCCTCGCCCAACTGAATCGTGGGGTGGAGCAGCGCGAGGACAAGCGGCCGATGCTCTCCGACCTGCGTGACAGCGGGCAGATCGAGCAGGACGCCGATGCAGTCGTATTCCTGTACCGCCAGGAATATTATCTGCGCCTTGCCGAACCGAAGGACGAGGTCGACAAAATCGAGTGGCAGAGAGCGCTCGATGCCGTCTCAAAAAAGATCGATTTCATCGTGGCCAAGCGCCGCAATGGCACCACGGGGACCGCTCGCGGCGAGTTCCACGGTGCATTTATGGCTGTGAGGGGGTGATATGAGCAACTGGCTCCGCATATATTCCGAAGTCCTGAACGATCCGAAAGTGCAGAAGCTGCCGGGTGAAACATTCAAAGGATGGATCAATATCCTCTGTCTCGCTGCCCAGAACGAGGGCGTGCTGCCGTCCGATGGCGATATAGCCTTCGCCCTTCGCATAGACGCGAAACGCGCGGAAAAGCTGATGAAACAGCTTTCCGACGCCGGGCTTATCGACGTTTCGGAAACAGGGCGGACGCCGCATAACTGGAACGGGCGTCAATATAAGTCCGATGTTTCAACGGAACGGGTGAAACGTTTCAGGGAACGTTCCAAGAAACAATCCGAAACCGCTACTGAAACGCCCCCAGAGCAGAGCAGAAACAGAGCAGAAGCAGAAGCAGAACAGAAACGGGCGAACGAAACGCCGCCGGACGACCAGCGCGTGGTCGATTTGGCGCACGAACTCGCGACCGCTGCTGGCTGCTGCCCGCCGGATCACGGGAGGATCGTGGAGAACCAGACCATCGTTCGCGGCTGGCTCAGCGCTGGAGCAGAGCCGTCGCAGCTAAGGTCGCTGATAGCCGACCGCATGGCGTCAGGGCGCGCGCAGCCCAGAACGCTGCGATATTTCGACGCGGCTGTGCGCGACAGCCTAGCCCAAAGATCGAAACAGGATGATGGCTGCATGTCGATGGTTCGCCAAATTTTGAAGGAGGAAGCCGCATGACTACCCTCACTCACTGGTACACCGCCGCCTCCCCCGGCGACCGCATCACCTACGCCACAGCGCGTAACGTCACCCTGCATCCGACCCAAGAGGTCCGCGAGGCCCGCAAGCTCTACGATCAGGGCAAGGTCGATCTTGTGCAGCGTCGGGTTACGGGCGGGTACGAGTACATCGCCGTCAAGCGCAGGGTGCCGGCCAAAGTCGAGTACGAAAACAGCTTTGCGGCTGCTTTGGGGAGGTTGTGATGAGCAAAATCAATCCGCCGCGTGACGCCTCCGGGAAAGCCGCTGATTTCGACAGGCAGGTTTGCGCGCTGGCGCGGCTGTGGAACCGGTCATGCCGCCAAGCGCGAGAGGACTTCATCGAAATGGCGCAACAGGCGAAGAAAGGGCTGATCGACATATGAGCAACGAGAAAGAGGCGGCGCCGTCTGATTTCGATTTCGTGTTCGTCAAACATGGATGGCGTGGGGTTGAGAATTTCTTCGGCGCGCGAACTGCGGTTAATAAGCGCTGGCTCCAAGAGCGCGGTGCTGATCGCCTCAAGGATCTGCGGGCGCGTTTTCGGAAAGGGGACGCCGCCGCCTTAAGCGAGGTGACAAACGATGGTTGAGATAACCGACCACGCAATTGTGCGCTGGCTTGAGCGCGTGAAGGGCGTCGATATCGCCTGCGATCCGCGAGGAAATGCAATCGCCCGCGCTCGCTACTGCTCAGGAGTTCGGTTGCCCGGTCGTGATCGGCCGCAATGGTGAAAGGATGCTTGTCCGGGATGGGGTCGTGGTGACGGTTTTCAGCAAGAGGTTTGGGAAGATGGATCGGAGGATGAAGGGATGAGCTTTGTTCTCAATATTGAAGGTCATGGTGGCTGAAAATGGCATTCAAACCCGGAAAAAGTGGCAATCCCGGAGGTCGCCCGAAAATCAAGCTACCTGATGGCCGGACCCTTACCGACCTTGCCCGCGAGCATACGCTGGAGGCGGTTGAGACGCTGGTGGACGTGATGCGCAACGGCGACACCTCATCAGCCCGTGTCGCCGCCGCCGATAAAATTCTGAACCGTGGCTGGGGCGCTGCGCCGCAGACAATCACCTTGCAGGAAGCCCCTACCCCGCCAGACCTTTCCCAGATGACAGATGAGCAGCTTGAGGCCCTTGAAACACTTCGATCACTTGCACCTCTCGCGTACGGACCTGCTGGCAGCTGCTGACGAGGCGGAGCGGGAGTTGTGCCGTCGCTCGCTCGCCGCATTCGCAAAACGCGCATGGCCGGTTCTGGAGCCTGCCACCCCGCTGAAATGGGGGTGGGCGCTCGATAGCATCTGCGCGCATCTGGAGGCGGTATCGCGTGGCGAAATCAAGCGGCTGCTGATGAATGTTCCGCCAGGATCAATGAAAAGCTTGCTGACCGGCGTGATTTTCCCCGCGTGGGAATGGGGGCCGCTGGGGATGCAGTCCCTCCGTTATCTGGCAACCGCGCACAAGCAGGACTTGGCCGTGCGCGACAACATGAAATGCCGCCGCCTGATCCAGTCTGAGTGGTATCAGCGGCTTTGGCCCGTTGCCCTGACCAGCGACCAGAATGCAAAAACAAAGTTTGAGAATAGCCGCACCGGATTTCGCGAGGCTATGGCGTTCACGTCAATGACCGGCTCGCGCGGGGATCGGGTTATCCTTGATGATCCGCATAGTGTCGATGACGCGAACAGCCCCGCGATGCTGGAAGCTGGCATCCTAACCTTCCGCGAGGCCCTTCCCTCCCGCGTGAACAATGAGGATAGCGCGATCATTATCATCATGCAGCGCCTGCATGAGAAGGACGTGTCTGCCGTCGCGCTCGATCTGGGCTATGAGCATCTGTGCATCCCCATGCGCTATGAGGAGGGGCGGTCGCGTCATGTCGTGGGCGACCCCGATCCTCGCACAAAAGACGGCGAGCTGATGTTCCCAGAACGCTTTTCGGAAAAACAGGTGCGCGAACTGGAAAAAAGCCTCGGCAGCTACGCCAGCGCAGGCCAGTTGCAACAGCGCCCCGCCCCGCGTGAAGGCGGCCTGTTCAAGCGGTCGTGGTTCCAGTTCATCCACGCAATGCCAGCCGGCAGTCGCAAGCGCGTCCGCGCATGGGACTTGGCCGCGACGAAAAAGGCGACCGGCAGCGATCCTGACTGGACGGCGGGCGTTCTCATGTCGCGCGGTGATGGCGGCGATTTTCTGATCGAAGGCTGCGAGCGGCTGCGCGGTTCGCCAATGGACGTGCAGGCCGCCATCAAGAGCCGCGCTGTTACGGATGGCGCCAACGTCACAATCCGCCTGCCTCAGGACCCCGGCCAAGCGGGGAAGGCGCAGGCGGAACAGATGGTGCGCGATCTGGCAGGCTATCCGGTGAAGGTCGAGCGCCCGACTGGTGACAAGGCGACCCGCGCAACGCCTGCGGCAGCGCAAGCGGAGGCGGGCAATATCGCGATCCTTGTGACTGGCGATCCGGCGCGGGATGCGTGGATAGAGCCGTTTCTGGATGAAGTGACGATGTTCCCCGGCGGCGCGCATGACGATCAGGTGGACGCAATGGCCGATGCGTTGAACGAATTGGCGGTCAAGAAACTCACCCGCTTCGATGTCCTCTAACGCCCGCCGTCCGTAGCAATCGACCACCCCTCGCCCGCACGCTCCACGAATGTCCGCCCGCATTCGCAACGTTCGCCCAAAGCCCGGTTTCGTGTTCGACGGTCAGTCGATCGTCCCGGCGCAACGGCCTATCCCGCTCGTGGATGGCGCGCTCGCCAATTTCCTGACCGGACGCGGTACATCGGTCGACCGGACGACGCATAGCTTCTGGCTCAACCAGACGATGCGGCCTGAACAAATCGAGGCGGCCTATCGGTCATCGTGGCTCATCCGCAAGATCGTGGATGTCCCAGCCGAGGACATGACCCGCGCCGGTCGCGACTGGACCGCGACGAAGGAAGAAATCACCAAGATTGAGGCTGAGGAAAAGCGCCTCAAATTCTGGCACGCTGTACGAACGGCACTGACATTCGGGCGCTTGGGTGGTGGTGCGCTATTCATCAATCTGGCGGACTTCGCGCCTGACAGACCGTTGCCGAACAAGATCGTGCCGGGAATGATCGAAAGCCTCGTCCCGCTCTATCGGACACAAATCGCGCTTGGTCAGATGGATGACGATCTGCTCAGCCCAACATTTGGCGAGCCGACTGTTTTCCGCGTCAACACACATGCGCAGCCGATCATCCATCCGTCCCGGCTCGTGATCTTCAAGGGGCAAATGGTTCCCGGCCTCTATTCGACTTCATGGGAAGATCGTTTTTGGGGCGATAGCGTCGTTCAGGTCGTGGATGAGGCCGTGAAGGACGCGACAACCGCGACCGGGGGTTTCGCGGCGCTGATCGATGAGGCGAAGGTCGATGTTCTGACCATGCCAGGCATGTACGAAATGCTGGCGCGACCGGGCGGGCAAGAGCAGTTCATGGCTGCACTACAAGCCGCCGCGACGGGTAAGTCCATCCATCGGATGCTTGCTCTTGGCGAGGGCGAAACGTGGGAAACCCGCCAGATCAACTGGGCTGGCATGCCGGAGGTCATCAAGACCTATCTCTCCATCGTCGCGGGCGCGGCTGACATTCCGGCGACCCGGCTGTTGGGTAAATCGCCCGACGGTCAGAACAGCACCGGCGAAAGCGACCTCGCCAATTATTTTCAGGGCATCAGCGCGAAGCAGGAGGCGGATTTGCGTCCCGCGCTCGAAAAGCTGGATGCGGTCATGCTGCAATCGGCTGGTGTCCCGGCTGATCTGGTATGGTCGTTCTCTCCGGCGCAGGCGATGGATGAAGCGCGGCAGGCCGACATCGAGGCGAAGGAAGCAACGACCGTCGCCACCCTCGCGAACACAGGCCTCATCCAGGAGACCGCGCTGGCGAAGGCTGTGCAAAACCGCCTGATCGAGAGCCAGCGCTGGCCCGGACTTGAGGATGCTCTCAAGGACGCTGAGGCAGATGGCAACGCTCTGCCGGGCGATGACGACGATCTTGATATTATTCCTGTCGAAACAGCGAAAGGAGGTGGTCAATCTGTATCTGCCGGTGCTGGCGGGCAGTCTGGAAGTGGCTCGCCCGCCCGCCGTGCCAATGGTGCGCAGTCGGCATCTCGTCCGACAGGATAATGGCCTTCGACCTTCCCGCCATCGTCCGCGCCTCCGGTAAAAGGCGCGACATAACCCTACGCGCGATAGAGCCGACAAAGGCGCAGGCGACGGACCTAGCCGCCATCCTTGTGCAGGCCGCGACGATCTGGGCTGAGAACATCGATGCCATCATCGCGGGCTATGATCCGCCACCCCTCCCCACCGCCGATGCGCTGGTATTCGATACCGCCGACCAGATGCAGGCTGCTATTGACCAGACTGCCAGCGAGTTCATGACGCGGCTCGTCACGGTCATTACCCCGGCGCTGCGGCGCTGGGCTGTCCGCGCGGAAACTGTCCACCGCTCAAAATGGGCCGCAGCCGTCAAAGCTGGGACAGGCGTTGACCTCGCCACTATCCTGACCGCTCAGCCCGTCGAGGAGGCACTCTCCACATGGCTGGCGCGCAATGTCGCCCTCGTCCGCAATGTTTCGGACGTGACGCAGGCGAAGATCGCGGACGCGGTGTTCCGAGGCTACCAAAGCCGGACACCGGTTCGCGATGTGGCGAAGGAAATACGCGAGGCGGTTGGCGGCAGTCGAGCGCGGGCAGTGAGGATAGCTGCCGATCAGAATAGCAAGCTATCCGCCACCCTCGATCGAGAGAGGCAGGCTGAGGCTGGGATAGAGCAGATCAGATGGCGCCATAGCGGGAAATTGCACCCGCGCTCATGGCACGTCGCGCGCAATGGCAAGGTGTACGATCTGCGCACCGGCAAGGCCGCTGATGGCGGCGAAGCGATCCCCGCCGATGATCGTGCAGGGATGGCTCCTTGGTGCGGATGTCGCGAGCAGGCCTATATCGCGCTGTTGGATGATATTGAGGACGAAGAAAGTTAGGCTTACCGGCGATTCGCTGCTATACAGACGGGCCGCAACGGTGGTGGAACACCGCGCGGCCCTAACCGCAACGAAAGGTGATTTTCGATATGGCTGATGAATTTTATACATGCAGGCGCGCCCTGTCCATGGCCTGCCGCAGGCTCAAAAGCATTGGCTATGAACCTGATGAAACTATCGCAGCATACTGGCTGGCGCAGGCTATTTCCTCACCTGCGGGGCATTCCGGCCTTTTTTTCAAAGCAATCCAACCATTCACGAAGGTTTCGCATGAATATAGAGAGCTTTACCGCGATAACTTGGAATGGTTCGGATGGCTGACATGCCTGAGGTTCGGGAAAATCCCGCTCCACGGCGGGAAATTGCATCCGTTGTTTTTCAAGAAGAATGAAATCCACGCGCTGCTTGATGACGTTCAGGCGGTGAGGCCCGCGTGGTGGAGCGCCGGTGGCCGAGAAATGTTCTCCGCCTTGCGCCGGTTCGAATATTTCGACGCCTTTTCTATCGACGCAGTCAAGTGGGGTGAGTACGACCTCACCTAAGCGCGCCTGCGAGGTGTGATGCTCTGGCGTCCGTAGAAGCATCCCGGCACCGTGGGGCAAACCATCCCCATGGTATTGCTGACCGACACGCTTGACGCATCTAACGGAGTTCGCATCTGTGCGGACGGTGCGCTGGTGGCCGAAGTGTTCGCCGCTCGCACTGGCTTGCAGGACTACCTCGGCCGCGAGGTTGACCCATATAACACCCACGGTCTACGCGATAAGGCGATTGTCAAGGTCTACCGCCCTGAAAACGAGGTGTTCAAGACCGACAGCCTCGCCACCTACGCCGCTGCACCTGTCACGATCGATCATCCCCCGGTCGCTGTAACCGCAGATAACTGGCGGCGGTATGGCCGGGGAGAGGTGCATGGTGATGTCGTGCGCGACGGACAGAAGGTCCGCGTGCCGATCATCATTCGAGACGCTGACGCCGTTAGCGCTGCGACCACGACCCACAAACAGATTTCCATGGGCTATGCCACAGAGTTGGTCTTTCCCAGCGACGGCAAGCACCCGGACGGCACCGCCTGCGATGCCTACCAGACCAACATCCGCATTAATCACATCGCATTTGTTCCTGCCGCACGGGGCGGGCCGGAACTTCGCGTCATTGACGAGCGCCCCAACCTCCCCCCTCCATCGGAGAAACCTACTATGAAAATCCGAATCGGCGACGCCGAAGTCGATGCGACGAACGGTGAGGCCGTTCGGATCGCTGTCGATGCTCTCAATACGAAGCTGTCGGATAGCGCAAAGGCGCTCACCGACGCGCAGGCGAAGGTCGCCGAACAGGCAACCGCCCTCGCCGCCAAGGACGCGGAAATCGCCACGCTCAACCAGAAGGTTGCAGATAGCGCGCTGACGCCCGCCAAACTGCGCGACGCTGCGAAGGCTTATGCGCAGGTGTGCGACAAAGCCAAGGCGCTCGGCGTGACTTTCGCCGAGGACGCCGACGCCGCCGCGATCATGAAAGCGGTCGTGGACGCGAAGATGGGCGATCAGGCGAAGGACTGGACCGCCGATCAGATTGCCGCGTCGTTCGCCGTGCTGTCGAAGGACGCGAAGGCCGCCGATCCGGTGCGCGATGCCTTCCGGGGCGGGATCGTGAATGTCGGTGACGCCGCCGCGCAGGCTGACGCCGCTCTCAGCAAATCGGTCGATGACCTCAACGCATGGAGGAACCAGTAATGGCTATCCAATATCGCGATACGCTTCAGGCGTTTCAGGTTGGCCGTCGCGTCAACATGGAAGAATGGAACACGATCACCCGCACGAAGGAAGGTTCGGGCCAGCTTGGCTTTGGCGTCCCCGCAATCGCCGGGACGGGCGATCATAGTTGCGCGGCCCTGACCGCCGCCGCTCAGAATGTGCTCGGCATCACTGAGGCATCCCTGTGCCTTCCGCGACCGGGCGACAATTACGAGCAGTACGACAATGTCGGTATCTGCGAAGTCGGCGTCATTGGCGTGATGCTGGGCGCGAACGTCACCAAGGGCACGCAGGCTCGGTTCGACGTGACCAACAAGGTCTGGACCGGCGCGAATGCATCTTCGACCGTCCTGACGATCCCCGGCGCACAATTCGAGGAAAGCGGCTCCGCTGGCGAGGTTGGCGCCGTCCGCTATCGCCGTCCCATTCCCTCTCTGAGCGCAGGAGCATAAGAACATGAACGCACCTTTCAGTCACAATGGCGGGGCGCGCTTGCTCACCGACGCACAGGCGCTCTCGCTGATTCAGGCCCAGTCCTTCAAGATCAACCAGACGGTCTATGAAACCCGCTTTCCCGATTGGGATTTCGGTCGTCTCGTCTATGTGGACACCAGCGGCCCGGCGTGGTCGCCCGGCATCCTGACTTACACGTCCGATCTTTCGGGTCGCGCCAACTGGCAGTCGGGTTATGCGAAGGATATCCCGCTCGCCGATGTTGCGCAGGACGTGCAGACCAAGACGTTCCAACTCGCGGCCATCGGCTATCAGTGGAACATCGAGGAGGTGAACACCGCCTTTCAGGTCGGCGCCAGCCTTCCGGATCGCCGGGCGCGGGCGGCACGTCTGGCCTATACCAAGTTCATGTTCGACCTAACCTTGTTCGGTTCGGCTGAAAAGGGGCTCGGCGGTCTCACTAACTATGCGGGCGTCACGACGTCGATTGTGCCGGCCGATGGCACTGGCAGCGCGACCTACTGGGTCAACTCGTCGGGTGTCGGCATCAAGACCCCGGCGCAGATCGTCCGCGATATCAACATTGCGCTTCAGGGTATCGCGCTCGCCAGCTTCGAGACGGAGATGGCGGACACGATCCTGCTCCCTGTCGAAGCGTTCAATTATATCGCGGCGACTCCCTACAGCGCGACCACGATGGAAACGATCCTGTCGTTCGTGCAGCGGACCAATATCTACACGCTCACCACGGGCCGTCCGCTGACGATCCGCTCGGTGCGCGAGCTTGGCGCCGCCGGGGTTGGTGATGCCGCCGGAACCGGGCGCATGGTCGCCTACAAGAACGATCAGGACTATGTGAAGCTGCATCTCCCGATGCCGCACCAGTTCCTGCCGGTCTATCAGGATGGGCCGTTGAATTGGACCATTCCGGGCATTTTCCGCACGGGCGGCATCGAACTGCTGACGACTGTGGCGTTCCGCTACCTCGACGGCATCAGCCAGCCTCCCGCCTGATAGACTGCGCCCCGTTGGCTTGATTGTCGGCGGGGCGCTTTAACCGGGGCGCTTCCCGGCAAGGCGGCGGCCCAAGACTTGACGAGGCCGCCATGCCCAAGCTCACCATCACAAACCTGACGAACAGCCCTTACGATCTGGAGGGCGGCGTCCGCCTCCCGGCGATGGGAATCGTCACCGAAGAATTTACTGACAGCTATGCGGCGCTCCTGCGCGCGTCACCGGGCATTGAAGTTTCCGAGGCGCTGCATGATGCTGCGGGATTTGACGCGCTTAGCGATGCTGAACTGCGCGATCTGGTCGAGAAGGAGACGGGGAAAAAGCCCCACCCCGCCGCCAAGCGCGAAACCCTGATCGAAAAGCTGGAGGCGACCAATGGCTGACAAATTCGCAATCGATCGCGAGACAAATCCCTATCAATTCGGCTCGAAAATTATGGAATGGACGCCGGGGGCGACCGCGCTCCCGCCCGAAACTCGCGCCGTCATCTTCAACAATGACGGGACGGCAGACCTGACCAATCAGGACGAGACGACCGTTTCTGCCTTTCCTGTCGTCGGTCTCGCTTGCCTGCCGGTTATCCCGCTCAAGATCACAGCGATGAGCGGGCCGACCAAATGCTATCTGGTGATCTGACGTGACCTATACCCCGCCCTCCAAGGCCGATTTCATCGCGATCTTTCCATCCTTCGCGGCTGTGACGGATGACGCATATGCATTCTGGTCGGCGCAGGCGGCGCTTGTGACGGGGCCGATGGAGGGGTGTCTTGGCGCACAAATGGACCTCGCGACGATGCTGGCGACGGCGCATTATCTGGCGCTCGCAGGGATCGGCGCAGGCGCGGAAAGCGAGATGGCGGCGCAAGGTGCGTCCGGCTTCCGGCGCATCAAGTCTGGCACGATCGAGCTTGAGCGGGCCGACGACGCGAGTTCCAGCGACGGCGGGGAATGGGCGGCAACGTCCTATGGTCAGCGCGTTTGGCCGATGCTCAAGGTGTGCGTTGCCGGGCCGCGTGTGACGGGAACCGGCACCATCCCCTGCGCGGGCGGCTATTACCGCTCCGGGCCGATCTGGTGAGGTGATGCATGGGGTTTCTTGACGGCGGCATATCGGCGATATTCGGGGCCGCTTTGTCGGGCCTGTATCTCGATGGCACATTGCATCGCGATGGCACGAACCCGGTCTATGACCAGTCCGGCAACATCGTCGGCTATTCCGGCGGAGTGAGCCTGCCGATCAAGGTTCAGCGCGATGCATGCTCGTGGTCCATGAAGCAGTCTCCGGGCTATGTGGATGGTGATGTGATGCTGATCGTGCTGGCGCATGGGCTGGCCGCGACGATCACCACCGACATGGAGATCAGCGACGGGGCTGGCAGGCGGTGGATGGTGCAAAGCGCCGATCTGGACGCCGCCTCGTCGCACTGGATTTGTCGCGGGCGTCTGGCTGCCGTGCCTGATGGCGGTGATCCTGATGAAAGTGCTGGCTCATGAAAATCGCAGGGATGAAAGCGCACAAAGCCCGCCTCAAGCGCATTCGGGGGCCGCAGATGATCCGCGAAGTCGGGAAGGCGATAAAGACCGCCTCAGAAATTATGGAGAAAGCCGCGCAAATCAGCATCACGACAGGCTCGACTGCCGCGAAGGGCCAGCACCGGCCAAGCGCGCCCGGAACGCCTCCGAATAATGACCTCGGCGGCCTCGCCGATTCTATCGAGAGCGTTATGACAGGGCCGCTTGCCGCCGAGGTGTCCGCGAACGCGCGCTATGCCGCGATTCAAGAGTTCGGTGGGACTGTCAATAATCCCGGAGGGCAGCCCTATTTCATCAAGAACGGCGAGTTTATCCCGGTCAGCAAGAGTAGTCCGCACGCGGGCAGGCTGCCGAAAACAAAGCCGCATCAAATCACCCTGCCTGAGCGCCCCTACATGCGCCCCGCTGCCCAGAAAACACGACCGAAGGCGCAAAAGCTGGTCGCCGCAGCCGTCAAAAAAGTCGCGAACGGAGGCACCCTATGACCACATCCCGCTATCCCAAGCTGGTCTTCCTGCGCGACTATAACCACCGATGGTCAAACCGCGCCGCCACGCTCTTCCCGAAGGGTTGGGAAGGCCGCGTCAAGCCGGAAGTCGCGGAAGCTGCTCTTGGTAAACGCGCTGCCATCCTCGCGCCTGTCCGTGCTAAGGCCGATTCGGATGAGCAAATTTCTGGACGATCTGGCGATATGGGCGGGACTGATAATCGATCGCCTAAGCCTCAACGCGCCCGAAGAATACGAGGACGAGATAGCGGAGACGTGCCTGTTTCTGGTGATCCCGGCGCTGGCGATAGGCTGGAAGGCGATGCTCAATGACAACGACAATTGACGCGAGTCTGTCTGTTCGCGGCGCGGTTATCGCCGCCTTCAAGGCGGACGCCGCATTGACGGCGCTCGTTCCTGCCGGGCGGATCTATCCCAGCAAGACACCGGCCAATGTCGCATGGCCGTTTATCAAGCTCGGCGTCCTGATGAACAGCCCGACACGCTATGACTGTGGCGGCGGCGGCGATGTGACCGGCGCTGTGCATGTGTTCGTCAAAGGCTCGGCCTCCATCCTCGACCCGGAGGCCCGGACCTATCAGATCAACAAGGAAATCGTCCGCGTCCTCGACGGCCTCGACATTGTTCTGGCTGACGATCTTTCCCTCGGCTTCACCGTCACGCTCTCGCAGGTGATGGAGGATGGGGCCGAGGCCGATGCCTATCACGGCGTAGTTTCGATAGTCGCCTCTGCCACCTGATCGCCGTCCGTAGAGGCGGCTTCCCTCCATTCATAGTCTCTCCGCAAACCTCGCGGAGCTGTTCGAATGGCCTATACCGACAAGTTGAAATCCACGCGCGTCTACATCGCTATGGGCGATGGCGCGACACCCGAAACCTTCACCAATTTTTGTGGCATCAACACCAAGGGCCTGCAACAGACCCGCGCGACCTCGGACACGACCGATTGGGACTGCGCCGACCCCGATGCCATCCCGATCACCGTTCGCGATGCGGGGGCCGCCGACTGGACGATCAGCGGTTCTGGCCTGCTGCACCGGCCTCTATTGGCGACGATTCAGACCGCATTTGAAACCGGCGACCCGATCAATTTCCGTTTTATGTATGACGAAAAGCCCGCCGATCAGGTCATTGACGGCTATTATCAGGGGCCGGGCTTCATCACCGACTTCAACCAGACCGGCACGAACGGCGAATATGTGCAGATCAGCATCACGATTTCTGGGGCAGGCAAGTTGAATTTCGTTGCGAGTAGCTGACCGGCGAGAGAGGGATGGCGGCTTGGGCTGGGCTGCCGCCTCATCAAGTCCTAGATAGCGATGATGTCGAACCCCGTATGATGGTCTGAGCGCTCCACAACCACATCGCCAGCACATCCAAGATCAAGTTTTGCCTTCTCGCGAACAAGGTCGATTGCTTGCTCGGTCGAAAGGCCGGATCGCTCTAACTCCATGATTTCCGCCATATCGATGGTGCCGACAAGCCGCATTGCTATTCTCCTACCACCCGAAGCGCGGGAGCTGCGACGGAAGGCATTTGTCTTTTGATCTTCTGATCGTGCTCAATCTCGCTGGCCTTCAAGATGGCCTGCCTCAAGAGGCGGATGCTAACCCGAAAATCGCGATTGTAGATATTGCCGCTACCATGCCGGGTCTGCGGGCCGAGAACAAATATCACATGGTGCCCAAGCGCGGCCATGAGATTGGCAAAATAATAGAAGGTCGCCCGCTCGTAATGCGGCGTCAGGATGATCGCGATGCAGCCGGGTTCGCGGAAGACGAGATTGCTAATGGCTGCGCCGATCGGAGATACCACGATCTTGGCTTGCCTTGCGGTCAACACCTGTCCTTCGAATGAATAGTCAGCAATCTGAACCCCTTCGAAGTCCATTTCCCGAAGGGCTTCCTCGACCACATCAGCATTGCGCAGAAGCCGCCCGTTTCCAGTGGACCATGCTGCCCGTTGCAGGAATATCTTTCTATGGGCCATAAACGGGAAATCGGTCCCGGCTGACACAAGGCAATCCTGGGCCATAGTTCCCGCCCGTTCGCGCAGCTTCGCCAAGGCTGGTTGAGAGAAATGAAACTGCTCAACGCGTGGTGGCGCGAGCTGGCCAGTCTCGAAGAACTCTCGCGTATCGGGTGGCGTCATGCTAGGCGGGCTGATATAAACGAGATGCTCCACCTCCACCCTTTGGTATTGCCGGACTTCGATAATGCGCCGCCTCGAAACATTTAGGAAATCGAGCGCATCAAGGAGCTTTTCGTGGATTGGATGATCCACAAGCAGGGGCCAGCCCTTGAACTCAGGAATGTCATCAACAAGGACAAACCGGGCCAGCACTTCCGTAACCCAATGGGCATAGTTGCCGTTGCACTGCCCCAACAGGCTGATAGCGCGCTTTTCTCGAAGGATGGCTTTTCGCGGGAAAATACTCACCCTTGCCGCCTTGAGGTCCACTTTCCCCCGGTTTTCCAATTCCATCATAAATGCATCGGTCGCCGGATCGATGACGCGGGGATATAGCGCCTTGCCACCCTTCAGGATGAACTCTGTGCGGCCAATGGCAATCGCGTTGTTCAGTTCGAACAGGTTGATTTCTGGCGATGGAGCAAGGCCCTCATATCCAGAAATGTCGCAGAGATCATCGTCGCGGAGAAAGACTGGCGCTGGACCGTGCGTCATGGACGCAGGGGCCAGCCGCTTAACCGGAATGGCCTGTGCGGCCGCATATTCTTCGAGTTCAGCCAAGGGATAGGTCACGGTCAGCATCCGCTCAAACACGGCGCGACGCAGGCGCATTCGCAGATTTTTAGCGTAACCCACCAATCTACCAGACAAAATCTATACCCTTATGTGATTCGCATCGTTGCGCTTGCCCAACTCATAGATGCCGCCACTGCTTTTGAACAGGTGGGCGACACCGCTTGGCGCCCTCCTGCCGCCGTCCGTAGAGACACCCCCGCCATAGAGCCACGCTCCGGCCTATGCAAACCGAGATCGCGCTCCCCTTCGCAGACGGCAAATACCTATTCCGCCTCCCCATCAAGCGGATATGCGAGATCGAGGAAAAAGCGGGGCCTATAGACCTCGTAAAGCATCGCCTCGTTCATGGAGGCTGGGGCATCCATGATGTTGTCGAAACGATCCGTCAGGGCCTCATCGGCGGCGGCAAGGGTGAGGTAAACGGCGCGCCTGTGGAAGTCGGCGCTCTCCGCGCCGACAGCCTGATCGAGAACTACGTCGATGGTCACGCGCTGGCTGAGCACCACATTACCGCGAAGGCAATAATCGCCGCTCTCTTCATCGGCTACGCCCCCGCGCAAGAGGCTAAAAAAAAAGCGCCGGTGAAGCGCAGAGGCCGGAAAGGCTCGACTGGGGCGTCGTCCTCCACAACCTCCGAACTCTCGGATTCGGACTAGGGGATGCGGAGCGGATCACGATGCCTGAATATGCGGCGCTCATCCACCATCACAATCTGACCAGCGACAGCGAGGAAAGTCCGCCGCCTGACGCTTCTGAGGTGACGGATATGTTCCTGCGCATGGAGCGCCTCGGCATCGGGCGGGTGCACTGATGGCAGTCACCGCTGATCGCGTAGTTGTCGAGCTTGAGGCTCGGCTGGGCCAGTATGAGGCCAATGTCGCGCGAGCCGAGCAGAAGTTCGACCGCTCAATGGCGAGCATCCAGAAGAGCGCGGGGGCGACAGAGAAGTTCGTCGGCACCGCAATGCGCGGGATGGTCGCAGCACTCGCTGGCGTCTCTGTCATAGCACTAACGCGACAGTTCTTGTCTCTAGCTGATGAGGCGAAGAAGCTGGATGCCACGCTTAAGCTGGCGACGGCGGGCTTCGGGTCGTTCGGGCAGGCGCAGAAGGATGTGCGCGCCATTGCGAACGAGACGCGCGCGGGATTGTCTGAAACAGCCAAACTCTATGCCAATTTCGTGCGCGGCGCCAAGGAATTGGGTGGGACGCAGGCGCAGGCGGCGCGCGCGACGGAAACGTTCTCCAAAACGCTGAAAATCTCCGGCGCTGATGCCAATCAGGCCGCCTCCGCGACTCTGCAATTCGGGCAGGCTCTGGCGGCGGGCGCATTGCGCGGGGATGAGTTGAATAGCATCCTTGAGGCGTCCCCGCGCCTCGCTCGGCTGCTTGCGGAGAGCATGGGCCGCCCGATTGGTGAGATAAAGAAGTTAGGCGAGGAAGGATTGCTGACCTCAGACAAGCTGTTGAAAGCTTTGACTGATGTAAAATTCACTGAGGGCATCGACAGTGAATTTAAGCAATTGCCGCTAACATTCGAAGATGCGATGACCCGCGTTTCCAATGCATCGCTGATTACATTCGCTGCATTTGATCGTGGCGGACAGTTTTCTTCCATGCTCGCGAATTTCGTGGGTGATGGCGCAGATGGTTTTGTCGATCTGGAAACGGCAGCCGAAAATTTCGGCATTTCCACTCGCGGGGTAATCGAGGGTCTTGGGGATGCTTTCCAGCCGCTGCTCGACGGTGGTCGCGAAGTCCTTGACTTGCTAGGTATCGATTTCAAGAATTTTGCGCTGGCTGCGCGTAGCGATATTGAACAGGTGCTCGGCTTTGCCGACCAATTGCTAAATATTGGCCCCGGCATCGCTAATAAATTTGGCGCTAACGGTAGATTTGACAGTCGCCTGCTTGAGAATTTCCGCGCCGGGGCGGCAAAATCGGATGCGGAGCAACGCCTGCGTTTGATTATGCAGGGCGACCCTCTCGCTGATGTGGGCGGATTTCAGCGGCCATCAGCAACCAAGCCCGCCGCCGCGCCGTCATCAGGGAAAAAGAAGGGCGGCGGCACCAAGAAATCACCGCTGGACCCGGAAGCTTTTGCGCGCGAAGAAGCCAGCCTTAACGATCAGATATTGCGCCTCAAGGGCGGTGAAGTGGACAGCGCCACCGAAAGCGCGCGGATTGAGATTGAGCGCATAGAGGTTGCCAAAAAGGCTGCAATTGCCTCCATCGGAAACGACAAGCGCTACACTGATGCACAGAAGAGCCAGATCGTCGCGTTGACTGAAACGGTCGCCGCGATGGAGGTGGCCAAGGTCATCAAAGAGCGTGACGCGGATCTTGCGAAGCAAGCGTCTGAACGCCAGCGCGTCAACGAGCGATATGAGATGGATGCGCTCCATGCGCAGGCCGATATTGCCAAAACAAGAGAGGCGAGGCTTGAGGCCGAACGCCGGATACTCGACCATCTGGAAGATCAGGAACAGAAAGAACTCGAAACGCTGATCGCTGCGGGCAAGGTCGCCGATGCAACCAAGGCCCGCGCGGATTTGGCGGCGGCACAGGCCGGGCGCAGGAGGGGAGTGGAAGATGATCTATCCTCCCCGCTCTCTCGCTATGCCGACCGTTTCAGCCGCGAGTCCGCTGCCGATCAGGTCGAAAACTACGTCATCGACGAACTGGAAGCGGTACAGGACAGCATCACCTCTGCTGTGACGAAGAAGCTTGGCGTCAAGGACCCATTCCTGTCTGGCCTGATTGAGATGTTCATCCAGCAGCAGCTTATCCGCCCGATTGCGGAGGCGCTGGCTGGCGTTGGCGGCGGGGGCATGGGAGGCGGGATCATCGGAGCCGTCGGCGGCATCCTCGGCTTCGCGTCCGGTGGCTCCATGAGCATTGGCGGGCGCGGCGGCACGGATAGGAACACGCTATCCCTGAACGGACGGCCTATCGCCAATGTCAGCCGGGGCGAAACGCTCTCGGTCGGCAGCAAGGCATTGTCCGGGCGATCCGGCGCGGCAGTCGTGCAGCCCATTATTCAGGTCGATGCGCGCGGCGCTGTGATGAACGACCAGTTTGCCCAGATGATCCTCGCCCAAGCCAATCAGGGGGCCATTCAGGCCGCCGCCGCGATGGGACAGCAGGTCAACCAGAACGTCCCGGCGCGCCTCGCGAAATTCAACAAGGACGGCACCTGATGGCCTTCTATCGCGAATCCACCATTGTCTATATCGCCTGCGATCCTCCGGCCATTCTTTGGTCGGGCTTCGGGCCGCTGCCCGTCCCTGCCGATGCGGTGATCCCCTCACCATCGATCGCTCTCGGCGGCGCTGAACTGGTCAGCGTGCCGGATTTCCAGCAGCTTATCAACGGCACTGCCGAGCGCCTCGATTTCACGCTTTCAGGGGTGAGTGAGGAAACCGTCCGCCTCGCGCTTGAGGACGCACCGTCCGTTCGCGGCGCGCGTGTCGATATCGGCACTGTGCATTTCGATGACGACTGGCAGATTGAGGCGATCGAATGGGAGAATGTGTTTGAGGCCCGATCCCTCTCTATCAGCCGCCCGACAATGCAGAATGGACAGGTTACGCGCTCGATCACGCTTACCATCGTTCAGGGCGACACTACCCGGTCCCGGTCGAAATCCGCGTTTTTCACCGACGCCGATCAGCGCCGGAAATATCCGACCGATGCCATTTTTTCGCATGTGGCGGGCATCAACGCAGGCACTTCGCGCCGATTTGGGCCAAGCGACTGATGGCTGATATGGCCGCCTTTCTTCTCCACGCCGGACAGCGCCGCCGCGTCCCGAATGAATGGGATTGCTGCGCCATGCCTGCCGCGTGGGCGATGGAGTGCGGATGGCCCGATCCGATGAAATATTGGCGCGGCGCCTATTCGACAGAGGAAATGGGGCTGGCCTTCATCAAGGATGCGGGCGGGCTGGTCGCATTGTTCGATTGCGGCATGGCGTCGGCTGGCATCCCCCGCGTTGATGGCGAGCCGATGGAGGGCGATATCGGGGTGTTGAGCGTGGGCGAACATCAGGCGGGCGCTGTGTTCACCGGCAAGCGATGGGCGATGGTGGCGGATCGCGGACTGGCGGTGGCGTCGATCGATCCGGCTTGTGTTCTGGCGCTGTGGAGAGTCGCTCATGGGTAAGACGCTCACCAATATCGCCCTCATTGGCGCGGCGATCGCAGTCAATGTCGTGCCGGGCGTCGGTCAAGCCATTTCGGGGGCGATCGTCGGCTTGGGCGGCGGAACGTTCGCTGCGCTCGGTGTAGCTCAAACGGTCGTCGGCGCCCTCCAGGTCGGCTTGACCATCGCAGGAATCCAGGCCGCAACTGGAATAATCATGGGCAGTCCCTCGCTGCCCAAGCCCGACACGACTTCAACGGCGCTCAAGACCTCCCGCCCTCCCCGCGTTTCAGGCTATGGCATCAGCCGCCTTTATGGTGCCTATATCCTGTTCGAGACGGCCACGGATGGCACCGCAGTCGATGTATATGCCATCCATGACGGGCAATTGACCGAGATCGTCCGCTGGTATCTGGCTGATGACGCTGTGACGCTGGCGGGAAATATTGTTCAGGCGGGGGTGGATGGGCGCTATGGCAGCGGCAAGCTCCGTCTCTACTGGACAACCGGACTGACACCCGGATCGCCCTTTTCCGCAGTCACTGCGAAGCTTCCCGGCATCTGGACCGCGAACCATCGCGGCGATGGCGTCGTGCTGGCGGCCCTGCTATCCACGCCGGTCAAGAGCGAAGATTTCCTCGATATCTATCCCAACGGCGTGCCGGTCGCCTCTATGGTCGCGAAATGGCAGAAATGCCCCGACCTCTGGGCCGCCGACCCGACCGACGAAAGCCAATGGACGTGGACGGAGAACTGCATTCGTCACCTCGCGCATTATCTGCTGGTGCGCGAAGGTGCAGACTATGCGACGAAGATTGCCCCGACGCTGGCCTACTGGCGGGCCGCTCAGGACGTGTGCGACGAGGATATAGCCCTAAAGGCGGGCGGCACCGAAAAGCGCTGGCGGTCATGTCTAAGTCATACGCATACGCAGAAGCATGGCGACATAAAGGCCGCGATGCTCGCGACATGCGACGGCTGGATGGCCCCGCGTGCGGACGGCGCTCTCGTCGTTTATGCGGGTAAATATTATGCGCCGACCGTCTCCATCGGCTCCGATGAGATCGTCGCCTATGAATGGAATGGCGTCGGCGTCGATGATGACGAGGCGGTCAATTACATCACCTGCTCTTATGTGTCCGCCGACCATGATTACAACACGGTCGAGTGCGACCCATGGACCGATGAGGATGATATCTCCCGTCGCGGACAGGAGCTTACCGAAAGCCTCGATCCGCAAGTTCCTTCATGGGGGCAGGTGCGCCGCCTCGCCAAGCGCCGCATGCAGCGGGCGAATGCGCTCTATCGCGGAACTGTCACCACGAATGTTGCTGGCCGGAAGGTGCGCGGCCAGCGCTATATCAATCTGCATATCGAGGAAGCCGGATCGGTCTTTTACAGCGGCCCGGCAGAGATAACGGCGATCACCCGCAACATGCAGACAGGTGGTGTCACCTTCTCATGGGTGGCGGCGAGCCCAAATATCGACGCATGGAACCCGGCGACCGAGGAAGGCAGCCCGGCTGCGAGTGGCGATCGCGTCGCCCCGCAACCACTGACCGCGCCCGCGATCACCAGCGCCACGCCGGAACTTTCCGCCGATGGCGTAACCGCGCAAATCAGGATGATCGTCAGTGGCCCGGATCGCGAGGATTTGACGTGGTTCCTGCGCTGGAAACTTTCGTCCGAAACAATCTGGAACGAAGCGCAGAATGGCGACGTGGACCCCGGCGCATCGGTCGAATTGCTATCCACGCTTGTGCCGACGAACAGCAGCATCGATGTTGCTGTGTCGTATCAGGTGGGCGATGGCCGCGTCTCGCCATGGTCCGCGACCGAAACCGTCAGCACCTCGACCGCGACCCTTGCGCCGCTGCCTCCGACCGATTTCAGCGCGATCGGCGGTGCTGGTGAGGCCAACCTGTCATGGCGCAACCCTTCGGCAACCTTTGCCTTTATCCGCGTTTATCGCGGCCCTACTGCCGATTTCGGCGACGCCAGCCTGATATCCGGCGATATCGTCGGCGGACTGGGCGAGGTCATGTCTCTGGATGACACCGGCCTGAGCGCATCCACATATTATTATTTCCTGCGCTCCTTCAATGCGTCGGCTATCCCGTCAAGCGTCGTCGGGCCGCAAAGCGCGGTGGTGACATGATCGTCATGCGCCAGACAGCGGGCGGCGTCGTGGTGGATGGCAGGCTTGTCGCCCTTCGCATAGAGGATGGCGGTGCGCCGATGCCAGAGCCGGAAGCGCCGCCGTCCGTAGAGGATGAGGAGGAGTAGCGCCACCGTCGCGGCATGGCGCTTTTCATCTTTCCCGTCCATCATTTCAGGCCGACGCAGGTTTCCGCAGCGCCGGTCCCGCAGGTGATTTCGGGCGGAACCAATCTCAACAATGATGAAACGGTCATCCAGACAGATGGCGGTGGCCGATGGGCGATCACCTATAGCGGGATAACCCTGCGCAGCCCTTTCCAGCAGCGGCTTTGGGATAGCTGGGTATCCTATTTGCGTGGCGGCGCTCGCGCGGTTCTCTGTCCGATCCTTTCCCTCCCGACCGCGCCCCGTCCTCTCGCTGGCGGTGGCGCTATCCTGCGGCCTTCAAAGCTGGCTGCGAATGACGACAGGTTTCCGACCTCGGTTTCCTACGCCTCGCCCTACATCATCGCGACCGTGATCGGCGATGTAGCTGCTCGCGCCACGACCATGACGCTGAATGTCAGCCAGGGCGCGCGGATCGAAGGCGGCGAGAAATTCGAGATAAGCGGGCGCGGCTTCGTCATCGAGCGCGTCTTGTCACGGCCCAGCGCTCAATCCGCCACCGTCATTGTATCGCCGCCCGCACGCGCGGCGATCGCGTCTGGTAGTCCCGCGATCTTCGATTGGCCGAAGGTGCAGGCCAAAGCAGCCACAGGACAGACGCTAGCGCCGGATATTTCGTTCGGTCGAACCGCGACCGCCTCGATCAGCTTCGTGGAGGACTTCTCCGATGCGAACTGAACGCATGGATATCCGCGTCTACCGCAACGCCGATTATTGTGAGGATTGGCAGCTAAACGATAATATCGGCGCACCCATCGACCTGACAGGCTGCACTCTGGACCTGAAAATTCGCGCCAATGCGGGCCAAGGCTCGATCGTCGCTGCGGCGACGATAGACCTGCACGATCCGGAAAATGGCATATTCACCGTCACGATTGACGGCGCATCCCTCTCATCCGTCGCAGGGGCCGGAGAGATCATCCGCCTTGCCTACGATCTGCGCGTAACCTACCCGGATGGCATTCAGGCCATCCCGGTCGCGGGCCACATCATTCTGACACCGGGAGTAACCTACTGATGGCCGTTTCGCCTTCTGTTCGCATTAATGTATCTGGCGCTCGTGGGGCACGTGGGGCGACCGGTGCGGACAATATCGAGATCAGTCAGGTTCTAGGCGTTCCTGCCGGATCGCTTAATCTCGGCACATTCAACGGCGATATCATCCCGGATAATTCGTCCGCGAAGCAGGCGTTGCAGGCGCTCGAAGATGTCGCCGTCCGCAAGCGAAACGAATTTGTCAGCATTGTTGATTTCGGCGCTGTCGAAGGCGGCGTAGTGGACTGCACATCAGCACTCGAAGCCGCACTAACAGCTTCCAAGCGGATTTATATCCCCGCTGGGAAATTCAGATTCAACAGCCCTATAACGCACATCTTCTCGCCGTCCGCGACCGGCCCGTCTGATGATAAAAGTTCTTACGACCAGATAGAGATTTATGGCGCAGGGGCAGACGCCAGCATCTTGTATTTCCCATCCTCTGATGGCCTCGAATTTCAGTGCTCCTCGTTTCAGCATATTGTTCGGCTGCGCGACTTCTCCCTGACGACCGGTCAGGCTGGCGGCGGCACCACGGCGCTCAAGATCACGAACAGCTTCGCCTATTTCGGCGAGTATAATGGGCATCATCATATCGACATCACCATTCGTGGCGATGATGGCTATGCGGCGGCCTACTACTGGTCAACCTATATCGACCTGTTCAACGCCAGCAACATAAGTTTTGGGAAAAGCTGCAACCTCTATGGCCCCGTTCTTGGTGCGACGGACAACACCTATGGCCTTGGTGTACGCATCGCCAGCGACCCCAACCCCGGAACGGGCTCTTCCGGCGAGCCTGGCTGGGGGACCAGTTACGATCTAACCGGTATCAAACTTCGTTTTCTTGGCTGTGCCATCGAAATCGGTGCTGGCGTTCAGGGCTTTTCCCTTGGCCCCGGCACTGAACTGACCGTTGGATACGATGGCATCCGCGTCATCGAAGACGTCACAGAGGTGCGCCAGATCAATCTTACAGGCGCACAGATATCCGTTAATGGTGATAGCATCTATCTCGCATCTGGCGTGCCGTCCTGCGTCATATCCGGCGGTTATATTGGCGTGGCTCCGGGGAAAAACGGCATTGTGTTTGCGTCCAATGACGGCGCGGCCAATGGCGGTGGAACGATCGTCGCCGGCATCACATTCGTTGCCCTCGGCCCCGGAGCCGGAGACGGCGTCTATGTCGGCACCAGCTTCAACCCGATCGTTATCGACAATTGTTGCTTCAATGGCCTTGGGACCGGCATCGAACTGGCGGCAACATCGTCTCAGGTCACGGTCGGTTCATCCAATCGCTATGCGAATTGCACGAACTCGGTGATCGATCTCGGCACGGGCAATATCGTCGCTCCTGCCAATCTGACTGGCAACGGCGTCGGCTTTGGTGAAAGCGTAACACAAGAAACTTCGAAATCGACTGGCGTCACCCTCCACTCGCCCGCCGGGCGCGTCATAACGCACGATGCTACCCTTTCTTCTGGCGCGAGGGCGAGCTTTCTCCTCACGAATAGTAAGATCGGCCATAAGGACGTTGTGAGCGTTTCGAGCAGCAACGGCAATTACCGTGTCTGGACTGCGGGCGCGTCGGACGGCGAACGAGCCATCTACATCGAGAATATCGACGGAAGCAGCCATAGCGATGCGGTGACAATAAACTTTGTAGTCGAGAAGGCCGCCCAACTGTGACCGAAACCTCCATCATAGCGCAACTTGCCAGCCAGTTCGGCCCGACCGGTCTGATCATCGGCTTCCTCGTTTGGAACAAGCTGACGATCGAGAAGGACCGCATGACGCTCGATCGCGAGCGGGTCGAGGCGGACAAGCAGCTTGCCGCCTCCCTTGCCGCGCTGAAAACCGCCTTCGAAATGAGGGACGACAAATGATGTGCGAGCGCATGGATGCTGTGCGGGCGCTGAAGCAGGCCGCGAAGGATTTGACGAGCGCCTGCCTCGCCGACGCGCTGCGCCTGCCGCCGATAAACTCGACACCGGACGACATGAAGGCGCTTACCGAGAAGATCGACGCCGCTCTGGCCCGGAGGAAGCAATGAGCATTGACGCAAAGCTGCTGCAAAAGCGCCTCGGCGTGACGCAGGACGGGATCATAGGCCGCGACACATGGCGGGCGGTCTTTGCCCGATTCGGCGCGGATACGACGCGCGCCCGGCAGTTGGCTATCGCGATGAATGTGCATGCGACGGCCTATGAGATGATGGCCCCGCTGCGGCTCTCGCACTTCTTTGCGCAGCTCATCCACGAAAGCGGATCGTTCCGGTACATGGAGGAGATCGCGTCCGGTGCGGCCTATGAGGGCCGCGCCGACCTCGGCAACACGGTCAAGGGCGATGGTGTCCGGTACAAGGGGCGCGGTCCGATCCAGATCACCGGGCGGGCGAATTATCAGAAGTTCGGGCGGCTGATCGGCATCGACATCGAGGAGACGCCGGACCTCGCCGCCAATCCCTCAATCGGCCTGCATCTGGCGCTCGAATATTGGCGCGACCGGAAGCTGAACGCGATGGCGGATGCGGATGATGTGGTCGGCATCACGAAGAAGATCAACGGCGGGACCAATGGGCTGGCGGATCGGCGGGCGCAGTTGGTGAAGGCAAAGGCGCTATTCCTGTGATCGCAGCCCTATCCCTCCTCCGCCGCTTCTGGTGGGCGCTGCCTCTGGCCCTCGCTCTCATCTGGGGCCTCCGCGTCGATCATCTGCGCGCCACCTACAAATCCCGCTGGCAGGCCGTCAGCACCGAATATGCGGCGTTCAAGGGCGCGATCATCGACAAGACCGCCGAAGCGCTCGCAGCACAGAAGGCCGTCAACGCGGCCAAGGAAGCCGAATATCAGGAGAAAGCCCGTGAAGCTGACCAGAGCCTTGACGATCTGCGCGCTCGCCTGCGCTCTGCCATCGTGCGGCAGGGAGGTGGTGGAAGTGCGAGCCTCGCAGCCGGTTCCGCCGCCCAAGGTGATGGTGCCGGAGTTCCTGAAAGCCTGCCCGCCCCTGCCGGAAGTGCTGAGGGACCAGTGCCGGTAGATCCCGATACGCTGGTCGGGCTGGCGGCCTATGCGATTGCTGCCCACAATTGGGCGATTTCTTTGGAGAACGATCAATGAGCTTGGGTCTTGGCGCATATGGCGGCTTCTCGCGCAGCGCGGCCGACCGCTGGGCTGCGGGCAATGGCCTGCCGTCGCTGAAATACCGCCTCGCCAGCCCGCGCAAGATCATGATCGCCGGAACGAGCATTGATGCGGGCTACAACACCGCGTTTCCGAGCGGCAATGCTCAGGGATATAGATGCGCACCGATCCGACGACTGCGCGATGCTATCCGGGCGCGCGGCTTCTACGCGCAGGATGAGTTTTTCGCAGGAACAATGGGCTACACTACAGCATCCTCTTTTCAGTCATTCGATCCGCGTTTCCAGAATGGTGCGGGCTGGGAATACAACGGCTTCTCCGGGGCAACGTGGAGCATATTGCAGAACAGCACCACGACGACGCCCTTCACCTATACGCCGGACGACGCAACGCAGACCTTCACCGTGTGGGTCCGGTCGGTGGCAGGAACCGGATCGGTCACCGTCACCTGCGGCGCGGTGACAAAGACCGTAAGCATTCAGCAGACGCCGACCGATTTTATCGCGATCACGCTCGGCGAAAGCGATGGCGTAACGCTCGGTCAGAATACCTATACCGTCGCACGCGCATCCGGGACGATCCAGGTTGTCGCCTGCTGGGCACGCAATGCGCGGTTGCCTGCCTACCAGCTTCTCAACTGTTCGGCCTCCGGCGGGCGTATGCAGCATATCGCCAACAGCGCCGATCTGGCCCGGCCCTTCTATTTCCCTGAACAGATTTTGACGGCTGGGGACGAATACTGGATTGCGATGGGGCCAAACGACTGGCGGGATAACGCCAGTCCGATCGAAAGCCTGCCGACCTATCGGACGAACATGGAATCGGTGCTCGACCGCCGTATCGCGAACAACATCAAGACGCGCGTCATCATCCCCGCGCGCACGTCTATCGCTGCTGCCTCGATCGCCAATCAGGACTTGTACAATGCGGCCATCCGCGAGGTCGCTGCGTCTCGCGGCGCACCGGTGTTCGATTTCAAGGACCGCTGGGGCGAGCATGCGGACGCTCTGGCTGCCGGTCTGATGAACCCGGACCCGGATTACTTCCACCCGATCTGGCGCGGGGCCGAAGACATCGGGCAGGTGTATGCGATGCTGGCGTTGGCCGCATAAGCAAAAGCCCGGCAGCGTGGGAACTGCCGGGCAGTATCAAGGAAGATCGCTCTCCCTTTGGGTCGCGGCGGGAGAGTACCGCATCGGAGGGTGAGTCGCATCCTCTGAATTGGGGATGCGGCACGGCGCCATGCCTATCGCCGCCTCATTCCCTGTCCAACCGGATCGACGGACGCCGCCTCCATTGTCGCCTTGATGATAGCCCCTCGATGCCCGCACGACTGGCATTTCATGCGCTCACCGATGCTCTTCGTATCGGTCTTCCACCGCCTTTCGCGGGAAAGATGAAGCAGCGCGTCGGCTTTAGTTATGACGCATCGCCTGCAAGACCGGCATGTGATCTTCGCGCAAAGCTGCGCATTGGCGATATAGTAGAGATCTCTACTCACGCTCTCCAGAAATTTCTCGGTGGTGGCATCCATGAGAACATCATGAGAACAAACGGAGCGAGTCGGTCAAGCGGGTTGCGGTGGGTTGCCTCTCACCAAACGCCATTTCTGATCGTCAAAGCTCTTTGCTGTTAATCGGCGATCGGCAAATCGCGCTTCATCTCGGCGATGCGGGAAGATGCATCCATCCCTCAATCCACCAGTCGGCGGCTCCGCCGAGACCGGGGAATAGCCACCATCCCATGTCGTAGCCAGACTGAGTATAGCCCTCATGTCGAATGACGAAGCGTCTACCGCTCAGGTGCCGCCATCGCTGGTCTTTTATGGTGGCGAGGGTGGCCAGAATATATGTCCCGTCACGAGGCGCGGTTTCTATGGGCCGCAATGCGCTGATGACGGACAGGGCGGCGGTGGCGGCCCTTCGGTCTACGTCACTGATGCGCGGCGCTGGCTTTGAACCCGGCAGCGCGCGGGCGTCGCGGATGGCGGCAGCCATCTTCTCGATCAGGTCGGAGGTCATTGGGTGGGCTCCTTGTTACAGTGGAAACCGCAGCCGCCGAAGTCGGCGCCGCGAACTTTCGTGGACTGGTCGAGCGGGATTTCATCAAGATAGCCACGAATGTTATGATATTTGCCGTCTGGCCCTTTCTCGCGACGAAGAATGATGGGCTTTGCACCAAAGCGTCGAGCCTGCTCATTGCGCCGCTCAAACACTTCTGGAAAGTGCTGGCGGATCAGCGCCCAATAGGCCGGGCTGGACGACTTCACGCATCCGATACAGTTGCCATTCGGCATTCCGATGTCATAGACATATGGCCGACGGATACCGTGCTGGCGAAGGATGGCGTGAGTATCTTTTTTAGTCAGGCCCATCTCGACCAGCGGCGCGCGCTGCTTGAGCAACGGATAATCGGTAATCATCCGATCGAACCGAGCGGCGTCCCGCTTATCAGCCGTGTACCCCCAAAAATGCGTGTCGCTGGGCAGTTGGAAATCCATGCGCGGCACGAATTTCATTTCGCTGGTGCAAGGCGCGCCGTTAATACCGGAGAGGTATCGCCGGTCCTCAAAAACTTCGTCAATCATCTCATATCGCTCGTTACGGATGCGGATGATTTCTTTGCCGTACCACTGTTCCAGATCGTTGATGAAACGGTGGTTGTCAGGATGGACACTCTTGCCAAGATCACAATGAACAGGCTGCGCTTTAGGATCATCCATCAAAATGATGTGTCCCGCCACCGCGCTATTGGCGCCATCGACCCAGATCAGGCTCCGGCCTGCTCCCCAATCGAGATCGAGCGACATTTGCGGAGAGCCGCGCGCCATCACCGCCCTCCCGAAATAGCGTGGGAGAGGCGGGATATTTCTTCTTCGATTTCCGGCGAGAGATGAAACCATTCCCCGCTAAAACGAAATGTCTCAAACTTGCAATGATAGTGCCGCTCTCGCTCAGACCCGCCCACCACCTTCGCCAAAAGCTCAAGACGGTAAGGCCCAGAGTTTGATTTAAGCCGATTCACCCTCTCTGCGAGGTTGCGCGAAAAACCGATCTTGACGATGCCAGCTTCACGACTGCCGACGAAGTAGCAATAGCCACTGCGAGGATGCATGGCGTCCATTTCCGCCACCCATTGACGCTCTCGCGCCTCCTCCCTCTCCCGCTTCTCGCGCTCGTATTTTTCAGCGTCGAAACGGAAGCCACGGCGCCTCTTCGTCGTGGCCAGCAAATGGCCAGCAGAACACCCTTTGTTCTCGATAATGTCTTGCATTGTTCACTCCCGCAAACTACGGTTATTTGCGGGTTGGCTGGAGTTTTCGGACCTTGCCAAGGTTGGGGTCGAGGGTTCGAATCCCTTCGCCCGCTCCAGTTTTTCCAAGAGTTAGCGACTTAGCGGCCCTCGGGCCAGCCCCGCGCCCGATGGGAAAGAAGCGACCCATAGGCGCTTCTGCGAGCCGCCTCCTTCGGTCCTTAGCCTTGGAAACCTCTACCCGCCGGAACAGGTCTGTCTCTGAAGGCTTCGGCCCGCGAAGTACGCGTTCGGCGTAAAGCGTGCTGACAAAACCCATGCCTGCCCCTAAAGCGCTGCGGATGCGGGGGCGGATCGGACATTCAGCGGCAGGGCGCGGCATCTTCGCCGTCATTCTGCTGTTGGCCTTGTCCGTTCGCCTGGTCGTGCCGACCGGCTTCATGCCGGTGGCGACGGGCTATGGCATCATCGTCAGCCTGTGCAGCGGGTCCGGGCCTGCCGAAATCTTCGTGGACCTGGGCAAGAACGGCTCAGCGCCCCGGCACAGCGCGGCGGATTCGCCTTGCTCCTTTGCGGGCTTCGGCGCCGGTCTGGCGAACGGGACGCTGGCAGCGCTGCCATCGCCTGCGCCGCTGCCCGCGATCCTCATCCCAGGGCGCGCCATTGCGGACCTGACCGTCCTCCGTCTCGCCGCGCCGCCGCCGCCTGCCATCGGCCCGCCCCGGTCAGCCTGATTTCTCCACGATATTTTCGGCTTTGACGGCCGCGCCTGCGCGCGTCCGAAATCAGGATAATGATATGACCAAGACAGTTCACGCTGCGCCTCGCGCGGCTTCCCGTTCCTTTGCTCTCGCCACATTGGCTCTCTCCACCCCGGTCATGGCCCATGACGCCACGGACCCGAGCGGCCCGCGCGCCGATGACCATGCTCCGGCCGGGGTCATGTACGACCATATGCACAAGGCCGGGGATGTGATGATCGGCCTGCGCCTGTCGCGGGACTGGTATGACGGAGCGATGCGCTCCGGAGCCGAAGCGCTGACCGATACGCAGCTTGCCGCCGCGGGCTACGGCACCGGCGTCCAGTCGATGCGGATGGATATGGCGATGCTCGATCTCATGTGGGCGCCGACCGACACCCTGACGCTGATGGTCATGCCGCAATATATGAAGATGGACATGGTGATGCGCGGCCTTCCCTCGACGGGCGGCGGCCATGGCGGCCATGGCGGAGGCCATGCAATGATGCCGGGCGAAACCCACGCCCATTCGCACGAAGGCTGGGGCGACACGATCGTTTCCGGCCTGGTCCGGCTCAAGCGGGACAAGGCGGCGAACATCCATGCGACGCTTGGCGTGAGCATCCCGACGGGCAGCGTCGATGCCCGCAACGCCAACGGCACCTTCCTGCACTATGGGATGCAGACGGGTTCGGGAACCTGGGACATGCTTCCTTCGCTCACCGCGACAGGCAGCGCGGGGCGCTTCGGATGGGGCGGACAAGCCGCCTATGTCTGGCGCGCCGAAAATCGCAACGACAGCGGTTATCGGCTCGGCGACAGGTTCACCGGGACGGCATGGGGCAGCTATCGCTTCGCGGACGGGGCCAGCGTCTCCCTGCGCGGGCTCTACACCCATGAAGGCGCGATCAAGGGCCATTATAACGGCGCGCACAACCATTCCTCGCCGCCCGACCTGCAACCCAATTATGGCGGTGATCGCCTCGAATTGGGATTTGGCCTCAACCTCGTCGCGACCGGCGGGCCGCTGAAAGGGATCAGGATCGGCGCCGAATATCTGGTGCCGGTCCATGAGAAGGTGAACGGCATCCAGCTCGCCAGGCGGGATGGACTGCAACTCAATCTGGGCAAGGCGTTCTAGGCCCGGCGCCTGCAAGCGGCGCGTCCGTCCTTTTGGGGCGGACGCGGTCGCCTCGCCGCGCTATCGCGTCTCGGCCTCCGCCTTGGCGATCTCTCCGACGGTGCGCACGAAGCTGTCGGGGTTGAGGGAAATCGAGTCGATCCCTTCGCGGACCAGAAAGCGGGCGAAATCGGGATGATTGCTCGGCGCCTGCCCGCAAATGCCGATCTTGATCCCGGCCGCATGCGCCTTGCGGATCGCCTCGGCGATCATGCGCGTCACGGCCTCGTCCCGCTCGTCGAACAGCGCGGCGAGCAGCCCCGAATCCCGGTCCACGCCGAGCACGAGCTGGGTGAGGTCGTTGGAGCCGATGGAGAAGCCGTCGAACCGCGTCGCGAACTGCTCGGCCAGGATAACGTTGGAGGGAATCTCGCACATCATATAGACCTGAAGGCCGTTTTCTCCCCGGCGCAGGCCATTTTCCGCCATCACCTCCAGCACCCGGTCGGCTTCGGCCGGGGTGCGGCAGAACGGCACCATGACGATGATGTTGGCGAAGCCCAATGTCTCACGCGCCCGCCTGAGCGCCCGGCATTCCAGCGCGAAGCCCTCCCGGTAGCGCTCGTCATAATAGCGGGAGGCCCCCCGGAAGCCGAGCATCGGGTTCTCCTCCTCCGGCTCGAACGCCTCGCCGCCGATCAGATGGGCATATTCGTTGGTCTTGAAATCGCTGAGGCGGACGATTGCCGGATGGGGATGATAGGGACTGGCCAGCCGGGCGATACCGCGCGCCAGCACCTCCACGAAATAATCCGACGGATCGGCATAGCCCCGTGTCAGCGCCTCGATCTGCCGCCGCGCATCCGGGCTCGTCCGTTCGGGATGGATGAGCGCCATCGGATGCACCTTGATCAGCGAGTTGACGATGAACTCCATGCGGGCAAGGCCAACCCCGCGCGCCGGCAGCCGCCACCACTGAAAGGCAGCCGCCGGATTGGCGATGTTCACCATTACGTCCGTGCAGGTTTCCGGGAGCGCGCCGACATCGATCTCGCTTTCCTCGAAGGCGAGCATGCCTTCATAGACGGTGCCGATCTCCCCCGCCGCGCAGCTCAGCGTGATCTCCTGTCCGTCGGCGAGCAGACGGCTCGCCCCGCCGGTGCCGACGATGGCGGGCACGCCCAGCTCCCGGCTGACGATGGCGGCATGGCTGGTGGTGCCGCCATGGTCGGTGACGATCCCGGCCGCGCGCTTCATCACCGGCACCCAGTCGGGATCGGTGGTTTCGGTGACGAGCACCGCGCCGTCGCGGAACTGCGCAATATCCGCCGCGCTGCGGATGACGCAGGCCTTGCCGGATGCGATCGCGCTGCCGATCGCCGCGCCGGTCGCGATCGGCTTGCCCTTTTCTTTCAGGCAGTAATGGCGGAACGAGGTGGCGCTGGTGCCCGCCTGCACCGTTTCGGGCCGCGCCTGAACGATGAACAGCTCCCCGGTTTCGCCGTCCTTCGCCCATTCCATGTCCATCGGCCGTGCATAATGCGCTTCTATGGCCGCCGCCCAGCGGGCGAGCTGAAGGATGTCGACATCGTCGAGAACGAAGGCGTCCCGCTCGGCGGCGGTGGTCTCGACGATCCGGGTCCGCCTGCTGCCGCCTTCGGCATAGACCATCCGAAACGCCTTGCCGCCCTTGTCCTTGCCGATGACCGGTTCCGCGCCGGGCACGGAAAGCAGCGGCTTGAACACGACATATTTGTCGGGATCGACGCTGCCCTGCACCACCGTCTCGCCCAGCCCCCATGCGGCGCTGATCACCACCGCGCCCGGAAAGCCCGTCTCGGTATCGATCGAGAACATCACACCGGAACCGGACAGGTCGGAGCGGACCATGCGCTGCACGCCGATCGACAGGGCGACCTCCCTATGGTCGAACCCCTTGGCTTCGCGGTAGCTGATCGCCCGGTCCGTGAACAGCGAGGCATAGCAGCGGCGGCAGGCGTCAAGCAGCGCGCGCGGCCCCCGGACGTTGAGGAAGGTTTCCTGCTGCCCGGCGAAGCTGGCGTCCGGCAGGTCCTCGGCGGTGGCGCTGCTGCGCACGGCGACGGCGGGCGCGTCACCGCCGCTGCGTCGGCCGAGTTCGCCATAGGCGTCGCGTATTTCGTCGGCGATGGCGGCGGGAAATTCGCCTTCGAGGAACAGCGCCCGAATCGCCTGACCGGTTTCCTGGAGCGTCGCCTTGCCGTCATGATAGGCGGCGAGAAGCGCGGCAACCTTCGGTTCCAGCCTGTTTTCTGCGACATAGGCGCGATAGGCATCGGCGGTCGTCGCGAAGCCGGCCGGAACGGCGATACCCTCGCCGGACAGCGCCACCGTCATCTCGCCGAGCGAAGCGTTCTTGCCGCCCACGGCGGGCACATCGCCGATGCCGATATCCTCGAACCAGATGATGCTGGGGCTGGACATGTCTTCTCTCCCTGTTCGCCTGCGGTCGCCGTCAGGGATGGATGGCGACCTTGAGCACCCCGTCGCGCTGGTGGCCGAACAGGTCGTAGGCCGTCTCGATGTCGTCGAGGCCGAAGCGGTGCGTCACCAGCGATCCGGTATCGACACGGCCGGAGGCGATGATCTCCATCAGGCGCCGCATCCGCTCCTTGCCGCCGGGGCAGAGCGTGGTGACGATCCGGTTGTCGCCGAGCCCGGCGGAGAAGGCGTCGAGCGGAATCCGCAGGTCGCTGGAATAGACGCCGAGCGACGACAGGGTGCCGCCGGGCCGGAGAACGCGCAGGGCGGCCTCGAACGTCTCCTGCAGGCCCAGGGCCTCGATCGCCACGTCCACGCCCCGTCCGTCGGTGATGCGCCGGATCTCGTCCACCGGATCGACCTTCGAGAAATCGACGACATGGTCGGCACCCATGGCGCAGGCGATCTCCGCGCGTTCCGGCAGCGATTCCACCGCGATGATCCGCGCCGCGCCCATCAGCCGTGCGCCTGCCGTCGCGCAAAGCCCGATCGGCCCCTGCGCAAAGACGGCCACCGTGTCGCCGATGCGGATGCGGCCCGATTCCGCGCCGCTGAAGCCGGTCGACAATATGTCGGGACACATCAGCACCTGCTCGTCGCTCAGCCCGTCGGGGATCGGGGCCAGGTTGGCCATGGCGTCGGGCACCAGCAGATATTCGGCCTGCGCCCCGTCGATGGTGTTGCCGAAGCGCCAGCCGCCCAGCGGTTTCCAGCCGTGCCCGTGCGCGCCGCCGCATTGGGCGCCGCAACCGGAAAGCGAGGCGTTGGAATAACCGGATGGCGTGATGGCGCCCGCGATCACCCGCTGGCCTTCATGATAGCCCTGAACGGCAGAGCCGAGCTTTTCGATCACCCCCACCGGCTCGTGCCCGATGGTGAGGCCGGAGGCGACCGGATACTCGCCCTTCAGGATATGGATGTCGGTTCCGCAGATGGTCGTCGTGGTGATGCGGATCAGGGCATCGAGCGGCCCAACGTCGGGCACCGGCTTTTCGCCGAGGATGATACGCCCCGGCTCGATGAAGATCGCCGCTTTCATTGTCTGCGCCATGGTGGTTCTCTCCTCCAGCCTCGGCCCGTCATGATCACCCGCCTTCTCGCGGGTCCGGCCCCGTGAGTCGCTACGCGAACTCTCTCGGAACCGCGCCGGGTCAGGGGTGATGCCCGGCGAAACGACGTTCGACCCCTATCACATTGCGAAGATTTTTCCCACGCGCATTGACCTGCCTCACAATTCGTCGCCGCGCTGGCGATGATCGGCGGGCGGTTTTCCTTGAAGGATTTTCGATTTCGGCCTCGAATCCATGCACAACCGCATGCCGGCAATGGCGTTCTGATCTATCGGGAGGAAACGTCCCCGGCGCGCTTCCTGGTGCGCTCGAACAGCTGCGGGTTGCGCTCGACGAAGCGCCTCGCCCAGCTGTCGACATAGCTCTTGTGCTCCCGACGCATATAGCGCCACCCGGCAAGGCTGATGATGGCGGCTCCGATCGCGTTGACGATCATATCCCACATGGTGTCGGTCAGCCCGGATGGATCGCCGAGCATAGGCTTTTGCATGGTAAGCCCGAATATCTGGTCCATCGAGAATTCGAATATCTCCCAGAGGCCTCCGCTGCCCACGGAGAACATGAAGGCGAACAGCGCGACGAAGGACGGCTGCATGTGGAGATCCACCCTCTCGTCCTCGTTCAGCATATAGACCACAAGGAAACCGAGCATTCCGAGGAGAAGGCCCGCACTGCTGTGGAGCGCCAGGTCCCACCACCAAATCCGTTCATAATAGTCCCGGATCTCGCCCAGGAACAGCGAGGCAAACCCGAACAGCACGATGACGACATGGATTTCCGAAGGGATCGCTATCGCACGCAGCCGGTGCAGCACCATGGGCGCGAGGATGACGCCCATCAGGGCGATCACGAGGAAGACGTGCATCCAGCGCCCGTTGCCGATCAGCACCACCAGCTCGCCGGCCATGATCAGCTGCACGATAATCAGGACGCCGAGACGGGCCTTGCGGGTGATGCCCGCCTTTCCGGAGGGCGGTGCCGGATCGGGAGCGAATGGGGACTCAGACATTCCCTCGTTTTAGGTCGGCCTTTCCGCCCTGAAAAGCATTGGCGGCTACGCACCCGCCATGGAACCTTTCCCCGCCCGGACGGCTTGAAACATCAGGCCCGACAAAGGAGAGAAACATGGCGCAGGAACAGAAGAACCCCGGCCCGTCCGGCGGGGAAGACGGGGATTTCAACGATCCCGACCGGCAGAATTCCGAGCAGAACGAGGAAGGCTCCCAGGCGCAGGATGTCGCCGACGAGGCGCTGCATCGGGAAGCCGGAACCGATTTCGACAGCGAGCCCGGCCCGCGCGCCGATATCGCCGACGTCGTGCCCCGCGATGTGCCCGATCTCGTATCGATCCAGAAAGGCATGGTGCGGTCCGGGACCATCGACATGGATGCCTTCACCGGCGAAGAGAAGATGGATGACGAGGATGAATAGACCCGCCCCGCCCGCCCGCTGACCCATCGGCCGCGTCAGTCCGCCGCGGCCCGGATGCCCGCCACCTGCATGGTCAGCATCAGCCGCAGCCTGTCCACGAAGCGGGCGGCGTCGATCACCTCGTTCGCCCAGTCGCGCAGGCAGAACCAATAGGCGGCGAAGGCGAGCATCGCGATGTCCCCGGACTCGAAATCGCCGCCAATCTCTCCCCGCGCGCGGGCGCGGTCGACGATCTTGCCAAGGCTCGGCATCATCGGGATCCTGCCGAAGCCATAATCCTGCTGCGGATCGCGGAAAAAGCCGACCTCGCGGAGAAACGCCTTCGCCAGCGCCGGATCCGACAGATGATAGGCCAGCAGCGCCTCGAAGAAGGAGAGCAGCTGGTCGATGAAGCTCGCGCCCGGATCGACGCCCTCGAACGCCGCCATCACCACCTCGGTCATCTCCTCGGCAAAGGTGAGGATCAGCAGATCCTCCTTGCGCGCGACATAGCGGAAGACCGTTCCCTCCGCGATTGCCGCGCGGCGCGCGATCTGCGCGGTGGTGGTGCCTTCGAACCCCTGCGCGTGGAACAGCTCGCGCGCCGCGCGCGTGATCCGCACCAGCTTGTCCCTCTTGTTGCGTTCCCGGCGGCCGGGGCCGGGCGCGGCTGTATCCATGATGAAGGCTCCGTCGATCGGGAAGCCCCTTCCTATTTCTGCCGCGCGAGAAAGTCGATGATCGCCTTGCGCTGGTCGGGCTGGGGCACGCTCGTCACCATGCGGGTGCCGGGCAGCACGCGGGTGGGCGCCTGCAGGAACCTGTCCAGCCCGTCCGGCGTCCAGACGACGCCCGCCTTCCGCAGCGCGGGCGAATAGGCATAAGCCATCGCCGCCGCCTTCCGTCCGACCACCCCGGTCAGGTCCGGCCCGACCTTGCCGCCCTTCCCGCCCACCGCATGGCAGAGCGCACATTTCTGGCGGAAAAGCGCGTCCCCGGCCGGGGGTGCGGCCTCCGCCCGAGATCCGACGGCAAGGGCAAGGAAAACA
The DNA here is from genome assembly GCF_014196495.1 of Sphingobium jiangsuense. GTDB lineage: Bacteria > Pseudomonadota > Alphaproteobacteria > Sphingomonadales > Sphingomonadaceae > Sphingobium > Sphingobium jiangsuense. The sequence continues at coordinate 55,898 of NZ_JACIDT010000015.1, read as the reverse complement.
ACGAGCGCAGCCGCCCAAGTGGCGGAAAACCGACATTTCATCAAATCGCTTCTCCCTGCGGATCAGATGGGCCTTGACCCGCGCTGATCTGGATATAAAAATGAGTGTACTCATAAATATGGAGAGGTCAATGATGAGTCGTCGCTCCTTCTGCCGGAACGCCGCAATGACGGCGGTGGCGGCGGACCTGATTTCCGGGGTGGCGCGCGCCTCCGCCCCGGCGGGCGATCCCGCCATCGCCGCCGTCCTGCATGACGAGCGCCTGATGCAGAGCCGGGCCTTTTCCGACCGGCTGGCGGCGCGCGGCATCCCTGCCTTCGGCTTCCGCGGCGATCCGTCGCGATTGTGGCTGGACGGGCTGGCCGCGCTGATGCGCAAGGGCGCCGTGCCCTTTGCGGGGCTGACCGGCCAGGGCGCGCTCTTCTGTCTGGAGCGGTGGAGCTGGGACATGGGCATGCGCGTGGTGGCGCGCATCGATCATGCGAAAGCCAGCGCGACCGGCTGGCGTCATTGCCCCGCGGCGCCGGAGCTGTGCGACGAGCTGGAGGCGCTCGCCACCGCAGGCCCCGCTTTCGGTGCGGCGGCGGCCGATATCCTGCTCTCGCAAGGCATAACCGCCGGGACCGACCTCAGCCATGCCGCGCCGCCGCGCGTGGCGGACCGCACCGGCGAACAGCTGGTCAGCTGGGTGATCGCGCCCGCGCGCCGCGCCTGACCCCATCTTCCCGACAGAACAGAAGAAAGAGGATATCCGATGCCCCTTCCCCCCAATGTTTCCGCCGCGCAATGGCAGGAAGCGCTCGCCGCCTTCCGCGCCGCGATCGGCGAGGCATGGGTCTACACCTCGGACGAGGATGCGGGCCTTTATCGCGACGCCTATTCGCCGGTCTGGGGCGAAGAGGAGGAAAGGCTGGTTTCCGCCGCCCTCGCACCCCGCACGGTCGAGGAGGTGCAGGCCATCGTCAGGACGGCCAGCCGCTTCGGCATTCCGCTCTTCCCGATCTCCACCGGCAAGAATCTGGGCTATGGCGGTTCCGCGCCCAATCTTTCGGGTAGCGTGATCGTCGATCTCAAGCGCATGAACCGGGTGCTGGAGGTCGACGACCGCCGCCATTTCGCGATATGCGAGCCGGGCGTTTCCTATTTCGACCTTTACCGGCACATCAGGGAACGTAACCTCAATGTGTGGATCGACGTGCCCGATCCCGGCTGGGGCAGCGTGATGGGCAATGCGCTGGACCATGGCGTCGGCCACACATGGTACAGCTATCGCGACCATTTCCTTTCCCATTGCGGGCTGGAAGTCGTGCTGCCCAATGGGGAGCTGCTGCGCACCGGCATGGGCGCGCTGCCCGGCGCGGGCACTTTCGGCGATTTCCGCTATGGCTTCGGCCCCTATGTCGACGGGCTGTTCGCGCAGGCCGGGTTCGGCATCGTCACCAAGATGGGCATCCACCTGATGCCGCGGCCCGAAGCGTTCCTGCACCGCCGCGTCCTCGTGCCCCGGCGGCAGGACATCATCCCGCTGGTCGACATCGCCAATGCACTGGAGGATGCCGGGCTGATCGGCATGCCGCTCTATGAATCGCCGATGTTCCACGCCCAGTTCGCGGACCCGGCGCTGCGCGCGATCGCGCACGCGCCCGATGTGTGGAACGGCAATGCGATCGATCGCTATGCGGCGGAAAAGGGCATGGCGCCATGGCAGCTCGGCCTCAGCTTCTACGGCCCGGAACCGGTCATCGAGGCAAGCTGGCAGCATGCGAGGGCGAAGTTCGAAAAAGCCATTCCCGGCGTCCGCTTCGATGATGTGGAGACGCTGCGCTTCCCCCTCGACGAGGCGGGCGAGGAAGCGGTGCAGCACAAGGTGCTGACCGGCATCCCCAACATGAACATCTTCGCGATCGGCGCGCGCAGCCAGACCAACCCGGAACCGGCGGACGGGCATCTGCTCTTTTCCCCGATGATCGCGCGCAGCGGGGAAGAGGTGCTGAAGGCCCAGCGCATCTTCACCGAAGGCATGCAGGACATGGGGGTGGACTATCCCGACGCCTACGGCCCGTTCACCGCGCCCTTCACCTGGATGCCGCGCATCTTCGCGCTGACCACCGGCATGCCGGTGTCGCGCACCGACCCGGCGGTCAACAAGGCGTCGCGCGAAACGATGCGCAAGCTGATCGAGCTGGGAGCGCGGCACGGCTATGGCGAATATCGCACGCCGCCGCTGTTTCAGGATCAGGTGATGGGCACCTACAGCTTCAACGGCAATGCGCTGCGCCGCTTCTGCGAAACGCTGAAGGACGCCGTGGACCCGAAGGGCATCATTGCCCCCGGTCGCGGCGGCTTCTGGCCCCGGTCGATGCGAAAGGAAGGATGATGAGACATGCGCTGTGCGCCGCCGCGCTGGCGGGGTTCATCGCCTGCGCCGCCACGGCGGCCGGGAAGCCGGCCGATCAGGCCGCGCCGCTGGGCAAGCGGTTGTTCGACTATCATTGCGCCTCCTGCCACGGGACCGGCATCGGCAATCCGGGCGCGGCAATGAAGCCGGGCACCGATGCGCTGCGGGTCAAATATGGCGGCGAGCTGCCTGCGCTGCTATCCGAGCGCACCGACCTGACGCCTGAAACGGTTGCCTATTTCGTGCGCAACGGCGTGTCCGTCATGGCCCCCTATCGCAAGACGGAGATAGACGACGCGCAGCTTGCCGCGCTGGGCACCTGGCTCAGCCGCAACAATCCCGATCTCAAGCGCCGCTAGGCAGTGCGGGAGGTTGAAACCATAATTATTGCCGCGATCCAGAGAAAAGATGATCTTTGTTGCTGGATAAGGGGGTGGTAGGTCTTTTCGGGAAGAGACGATCCGCCACCCTTGCGTGACGAAAGGCCGTGCACCCCCGATTGCGCCGCTGCGGATGATATGCGCCCGCGCGGCATGCGATGCAGACCGAATGCCATCGTCTCCACGGAAAGGGAGACGATGATGAGCGATGCCGCCGCCGTAATGGACGAGTTCCGCGCCCCGGCGGGCGAGGCCCATGGGGCCGACGCCCGGCCGGGCTTCTTCCGGCGCTGGTTCATGTCCACCAACCACAAGGATATCGGCACGCTCTATCTGGTCTTTTCGATCGTCGCCGGGATGATCGGCGCAGCGATATCGGGGATGATGCGGCTGGAGCTGGCGCAGCCGGGCATCCAGTATCTGCCGCTGTGGCTGGGCCATGGCGACTTCGCGGCCTCGCTTCACCTGTGGAACGTGCTGGTGACCGCCCATGGCCTCATCATGATCTTCTTCGCGATCATGCCGGCGATGGTCGGCGGGTTCGGCAACTGGCTGGTGCCGATCATGATCGGCGCGCCGGACATGGCGTTCCCGCGCATGAACAATATCAGCTTCTGGCTGCTGGCGGCGGCCTTTCCGCTGTTCATCGCGTCGGCCTTCGTGCCCGGCGGGTCGGGGAACGGGGCGGGCACGGGCTGGACGCTCTATGCGCCGCTTTCCACCAGCGGCTCCCCCGGCCCGGCGGTCGATCTGGTGATCCTGTCGATGCATCTGGCCGGGGCGTCGTCGATACTGGGCGCGATCAACTTCATCACCACCATCCTCAACATGCGCGCGCCGGGCATGACGCTGCACAAGATGCCGCTGTTCGTCTGGTCGATACTGGTGACGGCGTTCATGCTGCTCTTCGCCTTGCCGGTGCTGGCCGCGGCGATCACCATGCTGCTGACCGATCGCAATTTCGGCACCGTCTTCTACGACCCGGCGGGCGGGGGCGACCCGCTGCTCTACCAGCATCTGTTCTGGTTCTTCGGCCACCCGGAGGTCTATATCATGATCCTGCCCGGCTTCGGCATCATCAGCCAGGTGGCCTCCACCTTCAGCCGCAAGCCGATTTTCGGCTATCTCGGCATGGCCTATGCGATGGTCGCGATCGCGCTTATCGGCTTCGTGGTGTGGGCGCACCACATGTTCACGGTCGGGCTGTCGGTCAACCTGAAGATCTATTTCTCCGCCGCCTCGATGGTGATCGCGGTGCCGACCGGCATCAAGATCTTCTCCTGGCTCGCGACGATGTGGGGCGGCACGCTCAGCTTCAGGACGCCGCTGCTCTGGGCGCTGGGGTTCGTCTTCATGTTCACCGTGGGCGGGGTGACCGGCGTGGTGCTCGCCAATGGCGGCATCGACGATGTGTTGCAGGACACCTATTATGTGATCGCCCATTTCCATTATGTGCTGTCGCTGGGCGCGGTCTTTTCGCTGTTCGCGGGCTTTTATTACTGGTTCCCGAAGATCAGCGGCCGCATGTACAGCGAACTGCTGGGGCATATCCATTTCTGGGTGTTCTTCATCGGCGTGAACATCCTGTTCTTCCCGATGCATTTCCTCGGCCTGTCGGGCATGCCGCGCCGCTACCCCGATTATCCCGAAGCCTTCTTCTTCTGGAACCATATGGCGTCGATCGGCTATGCCGTGATGGCCGTGGGGATGCTGTTCTTCTTCGCGAATCTCGTCTGGGCGTTCCTCTGGGGCCGGAAGGCGGAAGGCAATCCCTGGGGCGAAGGGGCGACCACGCTGGAATGGACATTGACCAGCCCGCCGCCCTATCATCAGTTCGAAACGCTGCCCCGCATAAGCTGAGGAGAGGCAGGATGAGCCACGAATATGACGACCCCATTCCGCCGGACCAGATCGACGAGGCCGCGCGCTTCGTCGCCGAACGCCACCGCACGGAGGAACGCGGCCTCGACGGCATCGTACGCGAGGTGGTGCAGCAGCGCTTCTGCGCCTGTATCGCGGCAAGGGACCGCAACGGCAACGCCCCGGTGCTGGAGGGACTGGTCGCCGACATCGCTTCGCGCGCCCGCGCCCTCATCGAACGGGGCCAGCCTTTCGACAGGGTGGACGAGGCCTCGCTCGAATCCTTCCCGGCAAGCGACGCCCCGGCATGGATCGCGCGATGAAAGGCCGCCGCATCGCGATCAAGCGGATCTACGAGCCGCCCGCCCGCGACGACGGGCAGCGCGTGCTGGTCGACCGCCTGTGGCCACGCGGCATCCGCAAGGAGGATGCGGCGCTCGACGCCTGGCTGAAGGACATCGCGCCGACATCCGAACTGCGCAAATGGTTCGGCCACGACCCCACGCGATTCGACACCTTCAGCGAGCGCTACCGGCGGGAATTGGATGAGAACAGCGCGGCGGTCGAGGAATTGCGGGAATTGATCGGCAAGGGCGACGTAACGTTGCTCTATGCCGCCCATGACGAACGCTGCAACCAGGCCCGCGTGCTGGCGGACTATATGGAAAAGCACCGGAGCTGAGGTTGCGCGCGGGTGGCGCGCCTGCCTGCGCGAAAAAATCCGACGAACGGTGAGCGGCCGGAACGGGCCGAAATCCGGCATTGTTTCCCACGGATGCAATTTACGCACTCAAGCACCGATTTTTTGCATTTGCGAAATCATCGCTGCGAAGCGAAGAAGGACCTGCCTTTCAGGCATCCTCTCCTAAAAACTTTCAAGGCCGGTCTTTGGACCGGCCTTTTTTTTACCCCAGCGCAGGCTGGGGTCGCAGGCCGTGTCGCTCGCCGCTTCCGGCAATATCCTCACACCGCCTGCCCGGCGGCGCTGGCGCTCGCCCAGGCCCACTGGAAATTATAGCCGCCCAGCCAGCCGGTCACGTCCACCGCCTCGCCGATCGCGTAGAGGCCCGGCACCGCCTTCGCCTCCATCGTGCGGGAGGAGAGCCCGGCGGTGCTGATGCCGCCCGCCGTCACCTCGGCCTTGGCGAAGCCCTCGCTGCCGCTCGGCACCAGTTGCCAGTCGGCCAGCCGCGCCTGCGCCTGCGCCAGCACCCGGTCGGCGATGGTGCCGAGATCACCCGCAATGCCCAGCCGCTCGCCCAGAGCCACCGCCAGCCGGTGCGGCAGCGCCTCGTCCAGTATCGCGCGCAGGCCCGCCTTCGGCCGCTCCCGCTTGGCGGCGAGCAGCCAGTCGCCCTTGCGGTCCGGCAGGAAATCGATGCCGATCGCCTCGCCATGCCGCCAATAGGAGGAGATTTGCAGGACAGCGGGGCCGGACAGGCCGCGATGGGTGAACAGCGCCGCCTCGCGGAACGCCGCCTTGCCGCAGCGCGCAACGACCGGTGTGGAGACACCGGAAAGGTCGCGGAACAATGCCTCCTCCGCGCTCAGCGTCAGCGGCACCAGCGCCGGGCGCGGCTGCACCACCTTGAGGCCGAAGCGGCGCGCGACCTCATAGGCGAAGCCGGTCGCGCCCATTTTGGGAATGGAAGGGCCGCCGGTCGCGATGACCAGCGCAGGCGCGGCGGCCTCGCCCCGGCTCGTGGCGAGGCGGAACAGCCCGTCGGCATGATCGATCGCGCCGATGGTGACGCCGCAGGCGACCTCCGCCCCGCCGCGCGCGCATTCATCCAGCAGCATGGCGACGATCTGCCGCGCGGAGCCGTCGCAGAACAGCTGGCCCAGCGTCTTTTCATGCCAGGCGATGCCGTGGCGCTCGACCAGTTCGAGAAAATCCTGCGGCGTATAGCGGCTGAGCGCCGAGCGCGCGAAATGGGGGTTTTCCGAAAGATAGCGGTCGGGCGCGCTGTCGATATTGGTGAAGTTGCAGCGTCCGCCGCCGGAAATGAGGATCTTCTTCCCCGGTTCGGGTGCATGGTCGATCACCAGCACGCGCCGTCCGCGCTGCCCGGCGGCCGCCGCGCACATCAGCCCGGCCGCGCCCGCTCCCATGATGATGACGTCATAGCCCTTCCCGCCGCTCATGCCGCCTTCCCCTTCCCGTTCAGCGCGCGGCGCGGGCGAGCCGCACCAGTTGCTCGTCCAGCGCGGAGAGGAAGCGCGAGCGGTCCGTCTTCGAAAAGGGCGGCGGCCCGCCCGCCGTCTCACTGCCCGCCCCGGCGCGAAGATCGGCCATGATCGCGCGCATCGCCACCGCGCCGCCGATCGAATTTTCCGTGAACGGCCTGCCATTGGGCGCCAGCACCGCCGCGCCGCCCTTCAGGCACCGGTCGGCCAGCAAGATGTCGGCGGTGACGACGATGCCGGGAACCGGGCAATGGGCGACGATCCAGTCGTCCGCGGCATCGAAGGCGTCACCCACGACCACCCGCTCGATCAGCGGATGGTCGGGCACGCGCAACGGCCTGTTACTGACGATGACGACGGCGACCTGATGCCGGAACGCGACCTTGTAGATTTCCTCCTTCACCGGGCAGGCGTCCGCATCGACCAGGATACGGATGGGGGAAGTCATCGTCCGCGCGCGGCCTTGTCCTGCCGGGGACGGCCGGGCCGCGCCGTCTCGCGGAAGGGCGCCTTGCCGTTGCGGCGCGGCGGTCCGTCGAAGCCGCGCGGGCCTGCATTGGGGCCGCCCCGCTGCTTGCGCCCATTGGTCCGCGCCGCGTCGCGCGGCGTTTCGGGCGACGGCTCGATCAGGATGCCGCTTTCATCCTCGGCTCCGTCCCGCGCGGTGCGCTTCAATGCGGCGCGGAATTTCGCCTCCACGGCTCTGGGCACCTGGAAGAAGGTTTCGTTCGCCGCGATGCGAATCGCGCCGATCTCGTTGCGGGTGATATGGCCGCGACGGCAGAGCACCGGCAATATCCAGCGCGGGTCGGCATTCTGGCGGCGGCCGATATCCATGCGGTACCAGACGCTGTCCTCGAAACCGTCCCGGTGCGGCGGGCGGGCGCGATCGCCCTCCCCGCCCCGGCCGGAAAGGTCGATCAGTTCCTCCGGCTCCGGCATCGCCTTGCGATGGGCGCGCACCAGCGCCATCGCCACCTCCATCGGATCCTTGCCCGCAAGGATGCGCTCGGCCATCAGCCTTTCTTCCTCGCTGCCTTCGATCGGTTCGAGCAGCGTGGCGAGCAGGCGTTCGCGGTCCCGCTCGCGGATCAGTTCGGCACTCGGCACTTCGGTCCATTCGGCGGCGATGCGCGCGCCGCGCAGCATCGATTCGACCCGCCTGCGTCGCGGATAGGGCACGACCAGCACCGCCGTCCCCTTGCGCCCCGCACGGCCCGTACGGCCGGAGCGATGCTGCAACACCTCGGCATCGCGCGGCACCTCGACATGGATGACGAGGCTGAGCGTCGCCACGTCGATGCCGCGCGCGGCCACGTCGGTCGCGACGCAGACGCGCGCCCGGCCGTCGCGCAGCGCCTGCAATGCGTGGTTGCGCTCATTCTGGCTATGCTCACCCGACAGCGCGACGGCCGCGAAGCCGCGCTCCACCAGCGTTGCGTGCAGATGGCGCACATTGTCGCGCGTCGCGCAGAACAGCATCGCCGTCTCCGCCTCGTGGAAGCGCAGCAGGTTGATCACCGCATGCTCGATATCGGCGGGCGACACGGTGACGATCTGATAGCTGATGTCGCCATGGCCGCGCCGGTCGTCGATGGTCGAGATGCGCAGCGCGTCCCGCTGATAGCGGCGGGCGAGCGCGACGATGGGCTTGGGCATGGTGGCCGAGAACAGCAAGGTGCGCCGCGTGTCGGGCGTCGCGTCCAGAATTTCCTCCAGATCCTCGCGAAAGCCCATGTCCAGCATCTCGTCGGCCTCGTCCAGCACGACGAAGGCGATGGCGGAGAGGTCGAGCTTGCCGCGTTCCAGATGATCGCGCAGCCGTCCCGGCGTGCCGACGACGATATGGGCGCCCTGCTCGAGCGCGCGCCGTTCCTTCACCGGATCCATGCCGCCGACGCAGGTGACGATCCGCGCCCGCGCCTTGCCGTAGAGCCAGATCAGTTCCTGGCTGACCTGAAGCGCCAGTTCGCGCGTCGGCGCGATGATGAGCGCCAGCGGCGCGCCGGGCGGGGCGAAGACGCCCCCTTCGGGCAGCAGATGCCCGGCCATGGTCACGCCGAAAGCGACGGTCTTGCCCGAGCCGGTCTGCGCGGAAACGATGAGGTCGCGGTCACGGGCCTCCGGCTCCAGCACGGCGGCCTGCACGGCGGTCGGCTCGGCATAGCCGCGCTCGCTCAGCGCTTCGGAAATCAGGGAAGGAAGTTGGGAAAAGGGCATCGTGCTCGTTTTTCAGCTATGCTGGCGGACCAGAAGGGTTGTTGGGCGTCTGCCGGCTCGACGGAGAAATGCAGACCCGGCGCGCATGGCATATCGCTTGCGGATATGGCTGCGGATGATGACCGGTTGCGCCGCCCTTAGCGCTTTCCGCGGCTTTGCGCCATCCCAAATACGGGCCGGGCGCGCACTCCACCGAAATCCCCGCGTCTCACCGGCGAACGGAACCCCCTGGGCGCGGAACCTCCCGCCGGTTCGCGAGTAGTTCCCCGCATAAGCGACGGGCGCCATTCGTTACCGGATCGAGGCAGACACTGCACTGACCGATGCCCGGCGTCCCGCGCTTCACCACAGAAAAGAGAGGAGAAGCAGGGTGCCAAAACCGGATTCCAGCCATGATTCGCCGAGCCTCGACAATGCGCTGCGGAGCGTCACGCCCGGACAGGGGCAGCCTCCTTTCGAGGACAATATCGGCAATGCGGGCGAAACCCATCAGGATATCGCCAAGGGCGCCGACCATGGCGACGGCGCTGCCCATCTGACCGACAATTTCGGCCACCGCCTTGCCGACAACCAGAACAGCCTGCGCGCCGGAGAGCGCGGGCCGACGCTGCTGGAGGATTTTTTCCTGCGCGAGAAAATCTTCCACTTCGACCATGAACGCATTCCCGAGCGCATCGTCCATGCGCGCGGATCGGGCGCGCACGGCGTTTTCCAGTGCACCAAGGCGATACCGGAACTGACCAAGGCGTCGATCTTCCGGAAGGAAGGAAACAGCTGCCCCGTCTTCGTGCGCTTTTCCACCGTGGCGGGCGGCGCGGGATCGATCGACACGCCGCGCGACGTGCGCGGCTTCGCGGTGAAGCTCTACACCGACAGCGGCAACTGGGATCTGGTCGGCAACAACATCCCGGTCTTCTTCATTCAGGACGCGATCAAATTCCCCGATCTGGTCCATGCGGTGAAGATGGAGGCCGATCGCGGCTATCCGCAGGCGGCGACCGCCCATACCACCTTCTGGGACTTCATCGGCCTGATGCCCGAATCGATGCACATGATCATGTGGGCGATGTCGGATCGGACGATCCCCCGCTCCTTCCGGATGATGGAGGGGTTCGGCGTCCACAGCTTCCGCTTCGTCAACGCGAAGGGCGAAGGCCGGTTCGTCAAGTTCCACTGGAAACCCGTGCTCGGCCTCGAATCGACCAGTTGGGACGAGGCGGTGAAGATCGCCGGGGCCGACCCCGACTTCCTCCGCCGCGACCTGTTCGAGGCGATCGCGGCGGGCAATTACCCGCAATGGGATCTGGGCGTGCAGATATTCGACGAGCAATGGGCGGCGCAACAGCCCTATGACGTGCTCGACGCGACCAAGATAGTGCCGGAGGACGACATACCGGTGCAGATCATCGGCCGCATGACGCTCAACCGCAATGTCGACAATTTCTTCGCGGAAACGGAGCAGGTGGCCTTCCTGCCCAGCAACGTCATTCCCGGCATCGACTTCACCAACGATCCGCTGCTGCAGGGGCGGCTCTTCTCCTATCTCGACACGCAAAAATCGCGGCTGGGAACGACCAATTTCCACCAGATCCCGATCAACGCGCCCAAATGCCCGTTCCACAATTTCCAGCGCGACGGGATGATGCAGACGCTGGTGCCCACCGGCCGCGCCAATTACGAGCCGAACAGCCTTGCCGAGGCGGGCGAGGAGGCCGGGCCACGCGCCTGCCCGGAAACCGGCTTCACCTCGTTCACCGCCAATGACGAGCGCAACGACCCCTCGCAAAAGCTGCGCGTCCGGGCCGAGCTGTTCGCCGATCATTACAGCCAGGCCCGGCTCTTCTATCGATCCCAGACCGAAAGCGAGCAGGCGCATATCGCCTCCGCCCTCGTCTTCGAACTGTCCAAGGTCGAGCTGGAGCATGTCCGCGCGCGCGTCGTTTCCCGCCTGCGCAATATCGACGAGGATCTGGCGACGCGCGTGGCCGATGGCCTCGCCCTCGACCTGCCGGAAAAGGCCCCGGCGGCGAAGGAACCGATCGACATGAAGCCCTCCGACGCGCTGTCGATCCAGAAGAACGTCAAGCCGATCATGACCGGCCGCAAGGTCGGCATATTGTTCGCCGAAGGATCGGACAAGGCGGCGATCGACCGGCTGAAGGGCGAGATAGAGAAAGCGGGCGGCACCCCGTTCCTCGTCGCGCCCAAGGTCGGTGGCATCAAGGTGAAGGGCGGCACGCTGAAGGCCGACGGGCAGCTCGCCGGGTCGCCATCGGTGCTGTTCGATGCCGTCGCCTCCATATTGATGCCCGATCAGGCCGAAAAGCTGGCGAAGGACGGCGCGGCGGTGCAATGGTTCATGGACGCCTATGCCCATTGCAAGACCATCGCCCATTGCGAGGGGACGAAGATCCTGCTCGACAAGGCGCATGTCGAACCGGACGAAGGCGTGGTCCCGATAGAGGAATTCGCCAGCGTGGGAACGCGACGGCACTGGGCGCGCGAGCCTAAGGTGCGCGATCTCGCCTGAAGGGTGGGGGTGGAGGGGCAGACCTCCGCCCTTCGTCCCCTGCCCGTTTTCGATGGCCGGGGACGACTGCTTTCGGCCAATCCCTGCCCTTCCCGACGCGTCATGCCAGCGCAGGCTGGCATCTCCGGAGGTGGCGCGCGACGTGGCTTACGACCCCAGCCTGCGCTGGGGTGACGGTAAGGGCAGAGAGGCAGCTAACCACACCATCCCTCCATTTAGCCCATGGGCTTTCGCATCGTCCCGCATTAGGCTCTGCCCGTGGCAGGCTTCAGCAGCGGGGTTCTCATGCGCAAGACCGGGCAGGCGGACATGGTGAGGCCGGGCGACAATTGCTGGCGGATCGAGCAGGCGGACCGCTTCGCCTTCATCGTCGATGCGGCGGATTATTTCGTCGCCGCGCGCAAGGCGATGCTGGGCGCGCGCAAGAGCATCTTCCTCGTCGGCTGGGATTTCGACGCCGGCATCCGCCTCGGTGAGCCGGACGACGAGGGGCCGGAGAAGCTGGGCGATTTCATCCTCTGGCTGGCCCGCCGCTCGCCGGAGCTGGAGATCCGGCTGCTGCGCTGGGATACCGGCGCGCTCAAGGCGCTGTTCAGCGCGCGGACGCTGGCGACGATCATCCGCTGGAAGCTGCATCCGCGCATCACGCTGAAGCTCGACGGCGCCCATCCGCTTGCCGGGTCGCATCACCAGAAAATCGTCGTCATCGACGATTGCCTCGCCTTTTGCGGCGGCATCGACATGACGGCGAGCCGCTGGGACCGGCGGGCGCATGAGGATGGCGACCCGGATCGCGTCAACCCGGACGGCAAGAACTACGACCCATGGCATGACGCGACCAGCGCGCTGGACGGCCCGGCCGCCCATGCGCTCGGCGACCTGTGCCGCGACCGCTGGCTCGCCGCCACCGGGGAGAAGCTGGAGCCGGTGAAGGACGGGCGCGACTGCTGGCCCGCGGGGCTGGAGCCGGATTTCAAGGGCGCGACGCTGGCCATCGCCCGCACCCGGCCCGAAATCGGCGTCGCCCTGCCGGTCCACGAGATAGAGCAGATGTACCTCGACCTGATCGGCGGAGCGAAACGGCTGATCTATGCCGAGAGCCAATATTTCGCCTCCCGCAAGATCGCGCGGGCGATCGCACAGCGGCTGGATGAAGAGGACGGCCCGGAAATCGTCATCATCAACCCGCAGGGCGCCGAGGGCTGGCTGGAGCCGGTCGCGATGGATACGGCGCGGGCGCGGCTGGTCGAGGCGCTGCGGCGGATCGACCGGCACGGGCGGCTGCGCCTCTATCATCCCGTGACGGCGCAGGGCACGCCGATCTATGTGCACGCGAAGATCATGATCGTGGACGATGCATATCTGCGCGTCGGCTCCTCCAACTTCAACAACCGTTCGATGCGGCTCGACACCGAATGCGACATCCTCCTCGCCGCCGGAGACGACGCGACGGCGGCCGACCGCATCGCCGCGATCCGCGACGGCCTCGTCGCCGAGCATCTGGGGGTCGAGTCGGAGGAGGTCGCGCGCCGCCTCGCGCGCACCGGCTCCCTCATCCGCACGATAGAGGAACTGCGCGGCCGGAGGCGCACGCTCATCCCCTATGAACTGCCCGAACTGAACGCCGCCGAGGAATGGCTTGCCGACAATGAAATTCTCGATCCCGAGGGCCCGGACGTCATCTTCGAGCCGCTCGGCAGGCGCGGCCTGTTCAAGGGCTGGCGCACGCGCTGGCGCAAGGGCTGAACCCTTTCCCGCTATCGTTCCAGCCCCAGATGGTCGAACACCCCGGACGGCGTCACGAAGGTCGGGTCGCGGTTCAGGAACAGCCGCGCGGTCATCTGGCGCAGCCAGACCACGCCCGCATCGCCATGCACCCGGCGATGCCACAGCTGCTTGAGGCGGATCGACGGAATGACGATCGGCGGGGGCAGCAGGCGCAGCCGGGCCAATCCGGCATAGATGCGGCCGACCGCATAGGGCACGGTGGTCAATATGTCGCTGTTCGCCACCAGCAGCGGCACGCTCATGAAATGGGGCGAACGCAGCACGACATGGCGGCGCAGGCCCAGCTCCTCCATGCGGCGCTCGAATATCTCCTGGCTGCGTCCCTCCTGCTCCACCACCAGATGATCGGCGGCGAGGAACTGGTCGAGCGAGAGGGTGTCGCCGATCAGCGGATGATCGGCGCGCACCAGACAGGTGAACGGATGCTCGAACAGGCGTTGCTCGTAAAAGCCGCCGCCGGTCAGGTCGGGGAAATAGCCCAGCGCCAGATCGACCGTCCCCGTCGCCATCGCCGCCTGCAACTCCGCCGGGCGCATCGACAGGCACTGGAAGGTGACGCCGGGCGCCTCCGCCTTCACCGCCTCCAGCAGCGCGGGCAGGAAGACCAGCTCGCCGATGTCGGAGGTGCTGAAGGTGAAGCAGCGCTCCGACGTCGCCGGATCGAACGCGCCTTCGCGAAACAGCTCGGTCCGCACCGTGTCGACGATCCGCCGGATCGGCCCCTGCACGCTCTGCGCGAAGGCGGTCGGCTGCATCCCGCCCGGCCCGCGCACGAACAGCTCGTCGCGGAAGAAGTCCCGCAATTTGGCGAGGGAGACGCTGACCGTAGGCTGGCTGATGCGCAGCCGCCGCGCCACCGCCACCGTGCTGCGCTCCTCGATCATCGCGTCGAAGATCAGCAGCAGGTTGAGATCGAGCCGACGAAAATCCATTTTTCCAATAAACACTATCAAGACTATTATGTCGATGGATTGTGGGCCGCGCCCTAAAACCGCTCCGAAGGTTCCACCGAAGAACCGGCAGGAGAGGACGGCACATGGCGACAGCAGATTTATCGACGGCGCAGGCAAGCGGACCGGTCGACGGCGTTCCGACGCTCGACATCGATCCTTTCGACGAGGCGTTCCTGAGCGATCCCTATGGCTGGCACGACCAACTGCGCGACGCGGGGCCGGTGGTGTGGCTGAACCGCTACGGCATCTACGCCGCCGCCCGCTATGCCGAGGTTTCGGCCGCACTCAACGACTGGCAGAATTTCGTATCCGGGCGCGGCGTGGGGCTGAGCGACTTCGCCCGCGAAACGCCGTGGCGCCCGCCCTCGCTGCTGCTGGAGGCGGACCCGCCGCTGCACAGCCGCACGCGCAGGATCATGGCCGGCATCGTCTCGCTGCCCCGGCTGAAGGCGCTGGCGCCGCTGTGGCGGGAAAAGGCGGTGGAACTGGTCGAAGAACTGCTGCCCCGCGGCCGCTTCGATGCGATCACGGATCTGGCGGAAATCTTCCCGCTGCGCATCTTTCCCGACGCGGTGGGCCTCGGCCCCGATGCAGGCGAGCATCTGCTCGCCTATGCGGCGGCGACCTTCAATGCCTTCGGCCCGCGCAATGCGATATTCGAGGACAGCAACGCCCGCGCGCAGGAGGCGATCGCCTGGGTCAACGAAGCCTGCCGCCGCGAAAATCTGCGCGAGGAGGGCTGGGGCATGGATGTCTATCGCGCCGCCGACGCCGGGCAGTGCACGGCGGACGAGGCGCATCGGCTGGTCCGCTCGCTGCTGTCGGCGGGCGTGGACACGACCGTCAATGGCATCGGCAACATGATCCACGCCTTCGCCCTTCACCCCGATCAATGGACGCTGCTGCGCGAGGCGCCCGCTCTGCACCGCAAGGCGTTCGAGGAGGCGCTGCGCTGGGATTCGACGGTGCAGACCTTCTTCCGCACCACCGGCGCGCCGGTCGAGCTGGGCGGCACGGTCCTGCCGGAAGGGGTCAAGATCCTGCTGTTCCTCGCGGCCGCCAACCGCGATCCGCGCCGCTGGGAGGAGCCGGAGCGCTTCGACATCAATCGCCAGACCAGCGGCCATGTCGGCTTCGGCTTCGGCATCCATCAATGTCTGGGCCAGATGGTCGCCCGGCTGGAGGCGGAGGTGATGCTGGAGGCGCTGATGCCCCGTATCGCCCGCTTCCGCCTTGCGGGCGCGCCGGTGCGCAGGCTCAACAACACGCTGCATGCGCTCGGCTCGCTGCCGGTGGAAATAGAAGCGGTGGAGATAGAAACGGCGGAGGGCTGAATCGCCCTCCCCGTCAATCGGCGGCGGAAGGAGCCGAAAGCCGCTTGAGGCCGAGCGCCAGCATCAGCAGGAACAGCCCCTTGAACAGGAAGCTGATGCCGACGATCAGCGCCAGAAAAGCAAGGCTGGGCACCGGCCCGGCGAACAGCAGCACGCCGCCCAGCACCACGTCCACAATGCCGAGGAACAGCCGCCACCAGCGATCGAATGCGACGCGGATCGCGCCGACGATCTGGAAGATGCCCGACAGCAGCAGCCAGAAGCCCATCGCCCACACCAGCGACAGCGCGCCGGTCAGCGGCGAGAAGAACAATAATATGCCGACGAGCAGCGCCAGCCCGCCCAGCGCGATCTCCACCCAGCGCCCGCGCGAGGAAAAGGCGGACAGGCCGGAAAGGATCGCCAGCACCCCGTAGAAGAGCAGCACGAAGGACAACAGCAGCCCGGTGGCGATGCCGGTGGCGAGCGGATTGACGAGCGCGACGAAGCCGACGATCATCACGAGGACGCCATAAGCGAAAATCCAGCCCCACCCCGTCCTTTCCGGGGCCTGCGGCGTCTGGGGAAACGGTTCTGCCGATGCCATTGTGCTACTCCTTTCCCTGCTGATGGGAGATGAACGGATCAGGCCCGCTCTTGCTCCCGATCTTTTCCCGCCGCGCCCGCCCCTGCGTCCAGCAGGCGCGTCATATAGACCGTGCCGGGGCCATAGCTGGCCAGTTTCCGCGCTATGTCCGCATCGCCGGCCGGATGAAAGCCGCAGCGCCGCCAGAAAGCATCGGCGCCGTTGACCGCCACCAGGGACACTTCCCCCAGGCCGGCCGAGGCCGCCTCCGCCAGCACGAGGTCGAGCGCCTGCGCGCTGGCGCCCGTTCCTCTCGCCGCGGGCAGCAACGCAAGATCGTGCAGATAATAGCTGTCCGGCCGGTCGGGCAGCGCCCCTATCGGCCGATCAAGCGGAACCGGGCTGAAACGGCGCCACGGATGGCCGATGCAATAGCCCGCGAGCGCGCCGTCCCGTTCCAGCACAAAGCATCCGGCGGGATAAAGGGCGAAGCGCTCGGCATAGATATCGGCCCGTTCGGAAAAACGGCCATGGACCGCATCGGAAACCGATGTGACGGCGGGAATGTCCGTCCGCTCCATTGTCCGCCACATAGGGCCAGCCTCCCTTTCCGCGCGCGCCATCATCGCCGGGAACGGGCGGCCGGGTCAAGGCCGGTTGCGATGGAAGGAAGAGGAAGGAAGGAAGGCGGCCGGTCAATGGGCGGCGGACGCATCCACTCTGCCCTTCGGGCGCGGCGAAATCCACACGACGACCGCGGAAAGGAAAAGCGCCAGCGCCGACAGCAGGAAGAGATGATTGATGGCCAGCGCCATGCTTTCCTTGTCGACCAGATTGGCGATCATCTGCCGCGCCTGCTCCGGCGAGAAGCCCGCGCCCGCGAAGCTGGCCTGCGCGTCGCCGGGGTTCAGCTTCGACACGATCTCGCTGCGCGCGACCCGCTGCGAATTTTCCCACAGCGTCAGCATCACCGAAGCCCCGACCGCGCTCGCCATGGTGCGCAGAAAGTTCTGGAGGCCCGCCGCCGAGGCGGTATCGGCGGGCGCCACCGCGCCCAGCGTGATCGTCGTCAGCGGCACCATGAAGAACGGCATCGCAAATCCCTGCACCAGCTGCGGCAGGGCCAGCGTCCAGAAATCGGCGGAACTGGTCCAGTGCGTGCGCCACAGCGCCATGATGCCCAGCCACGTCACCGCCGCCGACACCATGATCCGCGCATCGATCTTGCCCAGCGCCCGCGCCGCGAACGAGGCCATCGCCCAGGCGCTCATCGCCGTGAAGGCGGTGACGATGCCCGCCTGCGTCGCGGTATAGCCCAGCGATATCTGCAACCATTGGGGAATGACGACGATGCTGGCGAAATAGGCCCCGTAGCACAGGGCCAGCGCGATGACACCGGAGGAGAAACCCCGGTTGCGGAAGATGCGCAGGTTGACCACCGGATGCTCCTCGGTCAGCTCCCATATCAGGAAGGCGGCGAACCCCACCGCCGAGCATAGCACCAGCATCACGATCATCGGATCGCCGAACCAGTCATGCTCGCGCCCGATGTCGAGCATGATCTGGAGGCAGCCGACCCAGAATATCAGCAGTGCAAGGCCGATCCCGTCGATGGGCAGCTTGCGCTTGCCGGTTTCGAGCGGGCTCACCAGCGCCAGCGCCGCCATCGTCACCATCACCGCGATCGGCACGTTGATGAAGAAGATCCAGTGCCAGCTCCAGTTGTCGCTGATGAAGCCGCCCAAAATCGGCCCCAGCGCGGGGCCGAGCAGAGTCGTCATCGCCCATGTGCCCATCGCCCGCCCGCGCATTTCCGGCGGGAACAGGCGCAGCAGCAGCGTCTGCGACATAGGCATGATCGGCCCGCCGCACATGCCCTGCCCGATGCGGCAGAGCACCAGCATATCGAGCGTCGGCGACAGGCCGCAGAGCAGCGAGAAGAGGCCGAAGCCCGAAATGCTGGTGACGAACACCCGCACCGTGCCGAACCGTTGCGCCAGCCAGCCGGTCAGCGGCACGCAGATCGCCTCGGCCACCGCGTAGGAGGTGATGACCCAGGTGCCCTGCGCCGCCGAAATGCCGAGGTCGCCCGCTATGTGCGGTACCGAGACATTGGCGATGGTCATGTCCAGCACGACCATGAAATTGGCCAGCGCCAGCACCATGCCGGCGATGATCCGCCGGGATGCCGGGATCAGCATGTAGCTGGGCTGCTGGTCGCTCATGCGGCTCGCACCTCAGCCGCCGGAAAGGTCGATCTCGACCTCGGTGGAAAGCCCCACGCGCAGCGGATGGGCGGCCAGATCCTTAGGGTCCAGCTCGATCCGCACCGGCAGGCGCTGCACCACCTTGATCCAGTTGCCGGTCGCGTTCTGCGCTGGGATCAGCGCCATCGACGCGCCGGTGCCGCCCGAAAAGCCCGCGACGCGGCCATGATAGACGACATTGCCGCCATAAAGATCGGTCACCACCTTCGCGGGCATGCCGATACGCACGCGGCGCAGCTGCTGTTCCTTGAAATTGGCGTCGACATAGACCTTCGCCACCGGCACGATCGTCATGATCGCCGCGCCCTGCGCGACGCGCTGGCCGACCTGCACCTGACGCCGGGTCACCACGCCGTCGATCGGCGCGCGGATGACGGTGCGGGAAAGATCGAGCCGGGCCGCATCGAGCCGCGCCCTGGCGGCCAGCACGGCGGGGTCGCTGTCCTCGCTCGATCCGCGCACCAGCGCCTCGTTGGCGGCATATTGCCCTTCGGCGGCGGCGCGGGTGGAGCGGGCCTGAGCGATCGCCGCCTCCGCCTCCTTCAGCGCGGCCTGCGCGGTGGCGAAGGCGTTGCGGGCCTGCGTCAGTTCCTCGCCCGAAATCGCGCCGCTGCCTTCGAGGCGCTCGCGCCGCTGCAAATCCACGCGTGCCTTGTCGAAATCGGCCCGCGCCGTCGCCAGCCGGGCCTGCGCCTGCTCGATATCGGCTGCGCGCGCCTGCACCTGGGAAGAGAGCGCGGTGCTCGTGGCCGAGGTCTGGCGGAACTTGCGCCGCGCCTCGGCCAGATCGGCCTCCGCCTGCGCCACCGCGATCCGCGCGTCGGACGGGTCGAGCCGCACCAATATGTCGCCGCGCTTCACCGCCTGCGTGTCGCGGACGTTGACCGCGATCACCTGCGCGGAAACGAGCGGGGTTATCTGCGCCATCTCCGCGTTCACATAGGCATTGTCGGTGCTGACATGATTGCGGCCGATCAGCAGATACCACAGGAGCCAGCAGGCCAGAACGACCGTTACGCCCAGCCCCAACCGCAACAGCCATTTGCGCCGCAGCGCCTTGCGTCGCTCCCGCGCTTCGCCGTCCGCCGTCGCGTCGGGCGCGGGGACAGCCTCTTTCTGTCGCGGCGAGTCGGCCTCAGCCATCGGATTGCTCCCTGCAATGTCCCGTGCCAGACGAGCGGGGAAGAAGGGCGCCGGGGAAGGAAGCGCGCGGCCGCGATGCAAGGCGGCCCGTCAGCGCCGAACGAGGAAAATGGGAAGTGCGATCTGCCGACATGGAAAAGCCGTACCACTTAGTATCAAGCGTGCCATTGCGCCCGGACGCATGTCTTGTCAACAGGAAAATCGTACTCTATGGTACGGTAATTATGAACGGAGAGAAATGCACCGCAACGGGCCGGCGGGAAAGCCGCCGCCAGGATCGGCGCGAGACGATCGTTATCGCCGCGTCCCGCCATTTTCTGGATCATGGCTATTCGGGCACGACCATGTCCGCCATCGCCGCGACGCTGGGTGGGTCGAAGGGAACCTTGTGGAGCTATTTCCCGTCGAAGGAGGAATTGTTCACCGCCGTCATCGACCATGCCTCCACCGCCTTTCGCGCCCAGCTTTCGGAGATTCTCGACCTGAGCGGCGATCTGCCCACGGCGCTGCGGTGCTTCAGCCTCAAATTGCTGGAGAAGGTCACCTCGCCCGACGCCATCGCCCTAAACCGGCTGGTGACGGCGGAGGCGGGCCGCTTTCCTGAGGCCGGGCGCATCTTCTTCGACCGGGCGCCGTGGCAGACGGTCGTCCTGCTCGCGGAGTTCCTCTCCGGCGTGATGGAGCGGGGCCAGCTGCGGCGCGACAATCCTGTCGAGGCGGCGCAGACCTTCATGCATCTGTGCGTTTCCCGCCTGCAACAGCAATGCCTGCTGGGGTTGATCCCCGAAGTCACGGCCGGGCAGCGGGAAAGGGAGGTAGAGCGGGCGGTGCCGCTGTTCCTGCGCGCCTATGCGCCCGACGGTGCAGGCGGCCGTCTTTCCGGATGATCAATCAATATCTTATCCGGTTATCCTTATACCCAGCCACAAGGTGCGCGGCAGGCCAAGGTCGATATCTGCGCCCACCTGCCGGGTGACGACGCGCGCATCGAACAGATTCTCGACCCGCCCGACAAGGCTGACCCCGCGCGCCAGCGGCCATTGGGCATGGCCATCGACGGTGAAGGCGTCGGACATGCGGTTCTCGCCCAGATCGTCCTCATATTGCGGACCGACATAGCGCAGCCTCAACCCCAGATCGCTTCCCTCGACCGGGGCCCAACCCATGGCGCCGCTCGCCATATGGCGCGGGCTTTGCGCGGGCGCCTGCCCGTCGAGGCCGCCTGCGGCCCGCACTTTCCCATGGGCATAGGCATAGGAGGCCGCCAGATGCACCCGCCCCAGATCCCCCTCGGCGGAAAGCTCCACCCCCTTGGCGACGATCGCGTCCACATTCCGGCGCTGGCGCACATTGGTGGCGGGGGGTGGGAGGGTGACATTGGCGATGGCGTCGTCCAGCCGGTTGTAGAAGGCGGTCGCGGCCAGGCGCAGGCCCGGCGCGGGCGTCAGGTCGACGCCCGCCTCGACGCCCTTCAGCTTTTCCGGCTTCAATGCCGGATTGGCATCGGTGCGGACCGGGAACACGGTGAAGCCGCGATAGAGCTCGTTGAGCGTCGGCAGGCGGAAGCCGGTATAGCCCGCCGCGCGCAGGGCGATGGCGGGGCTCGCCTGCCACAGCGCCCCGGCGCGGAAACTGCTCTCCCACCCGCGCCGGTCAGGGAAATGGTCGTCGATGGTGGTGACGCCCGCCCCGCTCTGCTCGAAGAAGGACGCGCGGCGGATCGTCCAGCGATCCACCCGCGCCCCGCCGGTCAGGGTGAGGCGGCCCAGCGTCCAGTCGTCCTCCACGAACAGCCCCGCCATCAGTTGCCGCCCGAAGGCACGGCGGCGCGCCGTCACCCTCCCCGTGGCGTCGAGCGCATCTTCCAGCATCGTGCCCGAAACGATCCGCGTGTCCGCACCGATGCGCAGCACATGGCCGCCACCGACCGGCGGACGCAGTTCCAGCTTGCCGCCAAGGCCCGTTGCGGGGGTATCACGTTGATTGAGGACAGGCCGGTAACTGGTTGAACTTACCGTGATATTGGTGAAGTTGCGCGCCTGCACATAGGCCAGCGCATCGACCTGCCAGCGCCCGCGCCCGACATAGCGGATGCTGGCGTCCTCGCCCTCGCTGCTGCTGTCCGCCCCGGCAAAGCGCAAGGTGCGATTGTCGCGGAACAGCGCGAGGCGCGCCTGTATCTCGCCATGGCGGCCCACCGGCGCGACGGCGCGCAGGCTGGTCGACCAGTCGCGGTAGCGCGCCGGAACGCTGGCGGCGACGCGCAGAGTGTGGGGCGTCGTCCAGAAGCCGTCCCCCCGCTCCCACCGGCCCGACAGCGAGAGGAACCCCGCGCCGATATCGGGGGAGAGGGTCGCGCTCGCCTCCTGCGCGTCGCGGCTGCCGAGGAAGGCCGAAGCCTCATAGGGCGGCAATTGCGCGCGGTCGGCGCTCATCATCTCGACCGTACCCGCGACGGCTCCGGCGCCGAAGGCCCCGACACCTCCGCCGCGCGTCACGCGGATCGCGCCCAGCCGCTCCGGCACCAGCGCGGTGAACGGGATGTAGCCGAAAAACGGATCGGCCTGCGGCACGCCGTCGAGCAGCAGCAGCGCCCGGCTCGACGCATTGCCGCCCAGCGCGCGCAGCGTCATGCCCTGGGCGGAGGGATTGGCGGAGCGGCTGTCGGAGCGACGGAATTGCTGGAAACCGGCAATGGTGGCGAGCGCATTTTCGACCCGGCCCGAAGGCTCGGTAACGAGGCTCCGCCGATCGAGCACCTCCGTGCCATAGGCGGGCGTCGCGGGAGGAGGCGGCAGGCCCTGCCCCAATACGACGATCGCGCCTTGAGCGGCGCCCTCCGCTGGCGCCTCGCCGTCCGCCGCATGGGCCTGAGCACAGGTCATGAGGAGGGCGATGCCGAGCGCGCCCTTCACGTCATTACCCATCGACATCGTATATCAATGCTTTGCGGCATAGTATTTCCATGATGCCTCAATATCGGCAGACGGCACGGACACAGGCCCGCGTCCGCCTTTTCACGCCAGCCGCGCCAGCGCCGCCTGGAGCCGCTCCGCCTCCGCCGATTTCTCGGCATGGTCGGCACGGGCCTTTTCCACCGCCTCCGGCTTCGCCTTTTCGACGAAGGCCGGATTGCCGAGACGCCCTTCAAGCGACTTCACTTCCTTCGAAACGGCCTCCAGAGCTTTGGAAAGACGCGCCTTTTCAGCCGCGATATCGATCACGCCCTCCAGCGGCAGGATGAACGTGGCCTCATCCACCACCACCTGCGCCGATCCCCCGGCGGGCGGCGCGTCGGCCGAGCAGCTATTGACCCGCGCGAGGCGCGACAGGGCGGCAAACTGCGTGCTCAGGCGATGGCCGGTGGCAGGCCCGGCGTCGCGCACGAACATCTCCAGCCGCGCGCCCGGTGCAATGTTGAGTTCGGCCCGTGCGGCGCGCACGCCGTTCACCAGCCGGATCAGCCATTCGATCTCGGCCTTGGCTTCGGCATCGACCGCAGCGGCGGGTGCGGGCCAGCGGGCGACGATCAGGTCATGGTCCCGCTCTCCAAGCGCATGCCACAATTCCTCGGTGATGAACGGCATGAACGGATGCAGCATCACGAGGATCTGGTCGAGCACCCAGCCCGCGACGGCTTTCGTCTCCTCGTCGATCTGGCCCTTGATAAGCTCCAGATACCAGTCGCAGAACTGATCCCACACGAAATGATAGATCGCATTGGCCGCCGCATCGAAGCGCAGTTCGGCCAGCGCCTTGTCGAGCGCGGCAACGGTTTCGACCACTTCGCCGATGATCCAGCGGTTCACCGCCTGCGCGGTGGCGGGCGCCCCGACCGAGGTGGAAGCGCCGATGCCGTTCGCCATGGCGAAGCGGGTGGCGTTCCACAGCTTGGTCGCGAAATTGCGATAGCCCTCCACGCGCTTCTCA
This sequence comes from Sphingobium jiangsuense, assembly GCF_014196495.1. GTDB lineage: Bacteria > Pseudomonadota > Alphaproteobacteria > Sphingomonadales > Sphingomonadaceae > Sphingobium > Sphingobium jiangsuense. The sequence goes on along the minus strand of NZ_JACIDT010000015.1, from coordinate 32,343 downwards.
TCCATCTTCACGTCGCGGCCCTGGCTCTCCATCGCCGCCATGAAAAAGCGCAGTGCATCCGCGCCATAGCTGTCGATGAGGCCGAGCGGATCGACCACATTGCCTTTGGACTTCGACATCTTCTGCCCGTCGGCAGCACGGACAAGACCATGGAGGTAGAGCCGCTTCCACGGCACTTCCTTCATGAATTCAATGCCCTGCATCAGCATCCTTGCATCCCAGAAGAACAGGATGTCGAAGCCGGAGATGAGCAGGTCGTTAGGATAATGCCGCCGCACCAGCGCATCGTCCTCCGGCCAGCCGAGCGTCGCGAACGGCCACAGCGCGGAGGAAAACCAGGTATCGAGCACGTCATTGTCGCGGGTCAGCGGCTTGTTGCCGGCAAGCGCCCGCGCCGCATCCTCATCCTCGGCGACATAGACCGCGCCGTCCTCGTCATACCATGCCGGGATGCGGTGCCCCCACCAGAGCTGGCGGGAGACGCACCAGGGCTGGATATTCTCCATCCAGTTGAAATAGGTCTTTTCCCAGGCCTTCGGCACGATCTCCACCGCGCCGGATTTCACCGCCTTGATCGCCGGTTTCGCCAGCGTCGCCGCATCCACATACCATTGGTCGGTCAGCCACGGCTCGATCACCACGCCGGACCGGTCGCCATAGGGCGTCTGGATCACCCGGTCCTCGATCTTCTCGACCTTGCGCGTTGCCTTCGTGCCGTTCTCGCCCTCGCCCTCGCCCTCGACCTCGACCATCGCGAAATCGAGCAGGTCGAGCGCGCGCAGCGCCTCGACCACCTTCGTCCGCGCGTCGAAGCGGTCGAGGCCGATATAGTCGGCGGGGATCAGGCCATCGGCGGTCTGCACCACCTTCGCATCGGCATCCAGCATGTTGAGCATGTCGGCGGCCTTGATGCCCGCGCGCCTGCCCACCTCGAAGTCGTTGAAATCATGCCCCGGCGTGATCTTGACCGCGCCCGACCCCAGTTCCGGGTCGGCATGCTCGTCGGCGACGATCGGAATGCGGCGGCCGGTGATCGGCAGTTCGACATATTTGCCGATCACGCTCCTGTAGCGTTCATCCCCGCCGTTCACCGCAACGGCCATGTCCGCCAGCATGGTTTCCGGGCGCGTGGTGGCGACGACGATATAATCGCGGCCGTCGTCTAGCGTCACGCCGTCGGCCAGCGGATAGCGGAAGTGCCAGAATTTGCCCTGCACTTCCTTCGTCTCGACCTCCAGGTCGGAAATGGCGGTCTTGAGGCCGGGGTCCCAGTTCACCAGCCGCTTGTCGCGATAGAGCAGGCCGCGATTATAGAGATCGACGAACACCTTCACCACCGCGCGGGTGAAATGCGGGTCCATGGTGAACTGCTCGCGGCTCCAGTCCATCGAGCAACCGAGGCGGCGAAGCTGGCCGGTGATCGTCCCGCCGCTCTCCGCCTTCCATTCCCACACCTTGTCGATGAACTGCTCGCGGGTGTAGTCGGTGCGCTTCTCGCCGCGCGCATTCATCTGGCGCTCGACCACCATCTGCGTGGCGATGCCCGCATGGTCGGTGCCGACCACCCACAGCGCATCCTTGCCGCGCAGCCGCTCGTACCGGATCACGATATCCTGCAGCGTATTGTCGAGCGCATGGCCGATATGCAGGCTGCCGGTGACGTTGGGCGGCGGATTGACGATGGTGAAGGGTTGCGCATCCGGGCGGTCCGGGCGAAACAGCCCCCGCCCTTCCCAATGGGCATACCAGCGCGCCTCGATGGAGGACGGATCGAATGTCTTGGCGAGTTCAGTCATAGGCGCGAGGCTTTAACGGGATTTGCCGGAAAAGGGAACAGCGGGCGGCGGTCTTTGCGGCTGGGGGCTGTGGCCGGAGTGCGGGAACGCAACCGATGCGCGAGGATGGCCGCTTTCAGCTGATTGCGGACAAAAGAATTGCGGATAAAAGAACCGTTCGCCCTGAGGTTGTCGAAGCCCTGTCTTTATTCTGGCTGGGAAAAAAGATCAGCTAGCCATCCCGGCCCATCATGCCAGCGCAGGCTGGTATCTCAGGAGACGATGCGCAACATCGCTTACGACCCCAGCCTGCGCGGGGGTGACGGTAAAAAGGCAGCGGTCAGCCAATTTCGCCGGCAGGCAACGGTGGAAACCGCCTTAAAGAGGCCGCCCCGTAATCCGCGCGATTTCGCGTGCCACCATGCCTTCGACCATAGTCGGCAGGTTGCTGTCGAGCCAGTCCTTCAGCATCGGGCGCAGCATGTCGCGGACCAGCCCCTCCAGCGTATTGCTCTCGCCCGGCTCGGCGGATTTGACCACCAGCGAGGAGAGCGCCGCCAGAGAGGTGCGTGCCGCGACCTCGCTTTCCACCGATACGATGGTTTCCGGCGTTGCGGGCGTTTCCGGCGCCGCGGCGGAAGCAGGGGAAGGCGCAGCCGTGGCGCTTTCGGCGCGGGCGGGGGAAGGCGTCACGTCATGGTCCATTTCCGCTCCCTTGCCGACACGCGGCATTTCGTCGGTCAGTTCCAGAACCTCATCGACATAGGACAAGGGCTCATCCCCGCCGTCCGCCACCATATTGGCGATCACGTTCTTGCGATGGGCCTCGCGGTCGCTTTCCCTGCGCGGACGCGCCTTCTGATCGGAACGCGCGCGCCCGGACACCGCATTTTCCGCATCTTCGGCAATGATACGTTTGATGGAGGACAAGATTTCCTCCATGGACGGTTCCTTGCTCATATCGCCCATCCCAAGCCCACCTGCAACCACACTACCCCTCTTTGCCGGATCGCACAATGACAGCTTCTCTTATTGTGTCAAGCTGGCACAATTCAACCGGTTATAGGGCAGGATGAGCGCTCTTTCCGACGAAAAAAGGTTCGATCAGAAGGTAAATTCGCGCGGGCGCACGCGGAAGCCCGCCGCCCGCACCATCTCCAGATCGGCGAGATTGACGAACCCGACCGCGTCCCCGATCTTGCGCCCGGCGACGAGGCGGGTCACGCCGCGCTCGTCCAGCCCCGCGACGATCCGGCCGCCATCGACCAGCTGGGCCTTGAGCGCATCGGGAATTTCCTCCACCGCGCCGTCGATCAGCACCACGTCATAGGGCGCGCCCTCGGCATGGCCCTGCTCCGCCCGCCCCTGCACCCAGGTCACGGCGGCGGGCAGAGTGGCGGGGCGGTCCGCCTCGTCCACGGCGGTCACGACCGCGCCCATCGCATCGAGCAGCGCGGAGGAATAGCCGGTCGCGTCATTGAGCAGCAGCACCTTGTCGCCCGGCGCGATCTCCGCGACCGTCAGCAGCCGCCCGGTGGCGAGCGGCGGATTGATCGCGCGGCCGTTGCCCAGCGGGATCGGGCGATCGACATAGGCGGTTTCGCGGCGCTCGGCGGGCACATAATCCTCGCGCGGGATGCGCAGCATGGCCGCGATCACCGCACTGTCATTGACGTCGCTGGTGCGAAGCTGGCTCGCCACCATGGCCGCACGCATCGCCGCAAAATCAACCTCGCTCAAAACCGCCTCCCGAATCATTGCGCGACACCGCGCATCAAGACCAAATCGGTCGCCCTTTAGAGCGATTTCGAGCCAAGTGAAACAGCTGTTGGCCCGGAAACGCCGTTCATTGCGCCGTCCAGCCGCCATCGACCGACAGATTGGCGCCGGTGACGTTCGCCGCCGCGTCGGAACAGAGGAACAGCGCCATCGCCGCCACCTGCTCGGCGGTGACGAACTGCTTGGTCGGCTGCCCGGCGAGCAACACGTCGTTCATCACCTGCTCGCGCGTCAGCCCCCGCGCCTTCATCGTGTCGGGAATCTGGTTCTCGACCAGCGGCGTCCACACATAGCCGGGCGAGATGCAGTTGGCGGTGACGCCGGAGGTCGCCAGTTCCAGCGCGATCGTCTTGGTGAAGCCGGCAAGGCCGTGCTTGGCCGTCACATAGGCGCTCTTGAACGGCGAGGCGACCAGCGAATGGGCCGAGGCGGTCTGGATGATCCGCCCCCATTTCCGCTCCTTCATATAAGGCACGGCGAGCCGCGTCGTGTGGAAGGCCGAGGAAAGGTTGAGCGCGATGATGAGGTCCCACTTCTCCACCGGGAATTCCTCGACCGGCGCGACATGCTGGGTGCCGGCATTGTTGATGAGGATATCGACGCCGCCGAAAGCCTGCGCGGCATCCCGCATCATCGCCTCGATTTCTTCCGTTTTCGTAAGGTCATGGCCGGAATAGAGCGCCCGCGCGCCGCTCAGCGCCTCCAGTTCCCGGCGCTCCTTCTCGATCGCATCGGCATCGCCGAAGCCGTTGATGACGACATTCGCCCCCTCGCCCGCCAGCGCCCTGGCATAGGCCAGCCCGATGCCGGAGGTGGACCCGGTGACCAGCGCCGTCTTGCCTGTAAGGGACTTGCCCTGCGTCATGCTTTCTTCTCCTTCAGATGATCCGGCCGGTCGAGATCGAAGGCGGCGGTGGACCCGTCGACGATGTTGCGGGCGATAAGGTCGCCCTTGTGCATCACGTCCTGCACCGCCTCCATGCCCTGCGTCCAGTGGTCGAGCATGGTGGACCGGGAAAATTCGAAATCGCGCGCGCCGCTTTCCCATTCGCGGCTGCGATAGATGAGGTGGACGATGTTGAGCGCGCCCTCGTTGATCATCCCGCGCAGGCGCGCCACGTCCGGGTCGTCGGCCATGGCGGCGGGCAGCTTGTCCAGTACCGCGCGGATCGCGCCATGCTCCTTGCGGAAGCGCAGATAGAGGTCCGTTACCTGCCGGGTGCGGCTGGAATATTGGATGTCCTTCTGCCGCGACCAGACGTCGGTCAGTTCCCTCGGCATCGGTCCTTCGGCGGGGAAGAGATCGACCTGAAAGGCCAGCATGTCGGTGTCGCACTGATTGTCGAGCACATAGGCGAGCGGCGTGTTGGAAACGAGGCCGCCGTCCCAATAATGGCGGCCGTCTATCTCGATCGGCGGCAGGCCGGGCGGCAGCGCGCCCGACGCCATGATGTGCCGCGCGTCGATCCGCCCGTTGGGGCGCGGGCCGCCCTGGGGCGAGCGGGTATCGAAATAGACGAAGTTGCCGGTTTCCACATCGACCGCGCCGACCGACAGCCGCACCGGCCCGTCGTTCAGCAGGTCCCAATCGACCAGCTCGTCGAGCGTCTCGATGAGCGGAGAGCTGTCGTAGAGGCTGATCGCCCCGCGCGATCCGGGCGGCATCAGCGGCGCGGGCAGGCCGTGGGGGCGGAAAAAGCCCGGCACGCCCTGCATCGCCACCACGGTCGCCGCCGCCAGATGCGCGGCCTCGCGGACATGGTTGCTTTCGGGCAGCCAGAAATTGGGCATGCCGCCGCTCACCTTGTTCCAGAAGGCGCGCAGCCTTTCCAGCCTGCGTTCGGGCGGGTTGCCGGCGATGATCGCGGCGTTGATCGCGCCGATGGAGATGCCCGCGACCCAGTCCACCTCTATGTCCAGCGCGGAAAGCTGTTCATAGACGCCCGCCTGAAACGATCCGAGCGCGCCGCCGCCTTGCAGGACCAGCACCACATGATCGGGCAGCGGCATGGGCGCCCCGGTATGGCGCAAGGAACGGTGCCGATGTGCGTCCATGATGCATGCGCTTATAGGATGCCGCAGCGCAGCATGCCAATAGCCAAATGGGGGCGGCTTCGCTTTTTGTGGCAATCCCCGCGCGGGTCGCTTAATCAGGCGGGAGGAAAGGATCGACCCATGCGCCTCGACGACGAACAGGAAAGCAGCAATTTCGAAATCCAGAGCGGGCGGTCCGGCGGATTTGGGGGAGGTCTGGGCGGCGGGGGCAATCTGCTCGGCATGCTGCTGCCGATGATCGGCTCCCGCTTCGGCTGCGCGGGGATCGCCGTGGTGCTGATCGTGATGGCGGTGATGGGCGGCGGGCTCGACCTGGGGTCGATGTTCGGCACGCAGGGCGGCGGCGGGCCGCAGCAACAGGCGGAAGGCCCGAAAAACACCGGCGAGTTGACGGACATCCAGCGCATCTCGCTGAAGGTGCTGGGCTCGACCGAGCGTCGCTGGCAGGAAATCTTCTCCGCCGAAGGGCAGCAATATCCCGCGCCGACGCTGGTTTTCTACAGCCAGAACGGCATGTCGGGCTGCGGCGCGGCGCAATCGGCGATGGGGCCGTTCTACTGCCCCGCCGACCGGAAAATCTATCTCGACACCGATTTCTTCGAGGAGATGAAAACCCGCTTCAACGCGCCGGGCGATTTCCCGATCGGCTATATCATCGCGCATGAGGTCGGCCATCATATCCAGACCGTCACCGGCCTTTCGGACAAGGTCCGCTCCGCCCAGCAACGGGCGAGCGAGGCGGAAGGCAATGCCTTGCAGGTGCGGATGGAGTTGCAGGCGGATTGCTATGCGGGCGTGTGGGCCGCGCGCGACCAGAATCTGATGGAACCGGGCGATCTGGAGGAAGGCATGCAGGCCGCCCATGCGATCGGCGACGACACGCTGATGCGCGGAGCGGGCCGCGCGCCGGTGGAAAGCATGTTCACCCACGGCTCGTCCGAACAGCGCATGCGCTGGCTGCGGCGCGGGCTGGAAAGCGGCAATCCGGCCGATTGCGATACCTTCTCGGCGACGGCTATCTGAGCGGCGGCTTCAATTTCTCACGTCATGCCAGCGCAGGCTGGCATCTGTGGAGACGGCGCGCACCATGGCCTGCGATCCCAGCCTTCGCTGGGGTGACGGTAAAGGCGAACGCCGCTCTTCACCCCAATCCGTCCCCTATTTCGCCGGGCCGCGCCGTCCCCGGACATGACGGATATAATCCCGCATCCGGTCCACGCCCGTCGCGGTCAGCCTGATCCGGCCGGGTGCGGGGCCGTCCTCCAGCAGGCGGGCGTCGGTCAGGCCGGCGATAAGGGCTTCGGCATCCTCCGCCGTCAGGCGATTGGCCATGGCCGCCGCCTTGCGGGTCAGCACCGTGCCTTGCTCGTGCGCGATCAGCGCGGTCAGCATGATGTCCATCACCTTGTCCGCCATCACCGCATGGCGGAACAGGTCCGCCCGCCGCCGGTTGGCCGCGTGCAGGTCCGCCGCGAGATATTCATAATCGACAGGCGACGTTCCCGCGTCGTCCTGCCCGCCCTTCAGGCGGAATATTCCGGTTTCGCCCTCCTCCGGCGAGGAACCGCCCCCCTCCGTGCGACCGCGCCGGTCGCCGGACGCCATGATCATAGCAACTCCATTTTTATGGTGTCATTGGCTGGCGACCCGAAAGTGACGCAGCGACCACCAATGACCCTTGCCGCGCCACCTTGACTTGTGGGGAAGACATTCGGGATGGGCGGCAAATAGGGGGAGCATCCGCTCGCCGCATGTCCCGCAGTTACGGGACAATTATGGCACGAGCGCGAAAAGGAAAGGAAAAGGGGCCGCCCGACGATGCCGGACGGCCCCTCTTTACCGTTGTTTACAGATCGCGCCCGACCAGTCCTGCGCTCAGTCCTGCGTCAGGAAATCCGGCAGGCCGCCCGGTGCGTCGTCATCCTTTTCCGCGCGCTCGGGGCGCGGGCCACGGTTGCGGCGACGGTCGCCGCCGCGATCCCCGCCACGGTCGCCCCCCCGGTCGCCGCGCCCACCGCGATCGCTCCGCTCGCCGCGATCCCGCTTCTCGCGCGGTTCACGCGCGGGACGGGTGTCCTCCAGCTCTTCGCCGGTTTCCTGATCGACGACGCGCATCGACAGGCGGACCTTGCCGCGATTGTCGATTTCGAGCACCTTGACCTTCACTTCCTGCCCTTCGGACACGACGTCGGTCGGCTTCTCGACACGCTCGTTCTTCATCTCGGACACATGGACGAGACCGTCGCGGCCGCCCATGAAGTTCACGAACGCGCCGAAATCGACGATGTTCACGACCTTGCCGGTGTAGACCTTGCCGACTTCCGGTTCCTCGACGATACCGAGAATCCATGCCCGCGCCGCTTCGATCTGGTTAACGTCGGACGAGCTGATCTTGATCACGCCGTCGTCGTCGATATCGACCTTCGCGCCGGTTTCCGCGACGATCTCGCGGATGACCTTGCCGCCGGTGCCGATGACGTCGCGGATCTTCGACTTGTCGATCTGCATCGTCTCGATGCGCGGGGCGTGGGCGGAAAGCTCGGAGCGGACCTCGCCCAGCGCCTTCTTCATCTCGCCGAGAATGTGCGCGCGCCCTTCCTTCGCCTGCGCGAGGGCCTGGCGCATGATTTCTTCGGTGATGCCCGCGACCTTGATGTCCATCTGAAGGCTGGTGATGCCCTCTTCGGTGCCCGCGACCTTGAAGTCCATGTCGCCCAGATGATCCTCGTCACCGAGAATATCCGAGAGAACCGTGAACTCCTTGCCTTCGAGGATGAGGCCCATGGCGATGCCCGACACCGGACGCTTCAGCGGAACGCCCGCGTCCATCATCGCAAGGCAGCCGCCGCACACCGTCGCCATCGACGACGAGCCGTTCGACTCGGTGATGTCGGAGAGGACGCGGATGGTGTAGGGGAATTCTTCCTTGGTCGGCAGCACCGGATGCAGCGCGCGCCATGCCAGCTTGCCATGGCCGACTTCACGACGGCCCGGCGCGCCGAAGCGGCCGACTTCACCGACCGAATAGGGCGGGAAGTTATAGTGGAGCATGAAGCTTTCATAGCGCAGGCCGTCGAGGCCGTCGATCATCTGCTCGGCGTCCTTGGTGCCCAGCGTGGTGGTGCAGATCGCCTGCGTTTCGCCACGGGTGAACAGCGCCGAACCATGGGTGCGCGGCAGGAAGCCGACCATCGATTCGATCGGGCGGACCTGCGTGGTGGTGCGACCGTCGATGCGCTGGCCGTCCTTCAGGATCGCCGTGCGGACGATTTCCGATTCCAGCTTCTTGGTGACCTTGATCGCGGTCATCAGCGTCTGGCCGTCGGCCTCGGCGAACTTCGCCTTCACCTTGTCGCGCGCGGCATTGAGCGCGTTCGAACGGGCGGACTTGTCGGTCAGCTTGTAGGCCGCCGCGATATCCGCGCCGATCAGCGCCTTGATCTCCGCCTTGAGGTCGGCGGTGTTGTCGCCGAGGTCGATTTCCCACGGCTCCTTCGCCGCCTTTTCGGCAAGCTTGATGATCGCGTCGATCACCTTGCGGGATTCGGCATGGGCGAACATGACGGCGCCCAGCATCTCGTCCTCGGTCAGTTCCTTGGCTTCGGACTCGACCATCATCACCGCGTCCTGCGTGCCGGCGACGACGAGGTCGAGGCGGCCTTCGGCCGCTTCGCTAAGCGACGGGTTCAGCTGATATTCGCCATCCTTGAAACCGACGCGCGCCGCGCCGATCGGCCCCATGAAGGGCACGCCGGAGATGGTGAGCGCGGCCGACGCCGCGACCATCGCGACGATATCCGGCTCGGTCTCGCCGTCATAGCTCATCACCTGGGCGATGACGTTGATTTCGTTGTAGAAGCCTTCCGGGAACAGCGGACGGACCGGACGGTCGATCAGGCGGGAAACCAGCGTTTCCTTTTCCGTCGCGCCGCGTTCACGCTTGAAGAAGCCGCCGGGGATGCGCCCCGCGGCCGAATATTTTTCCTGATAGTGAACGGTCAGGGGGAAGAAATCCTGCCCTTCCTTCACCGACTTGGCCGCCGTGACAGCGCACAGCACCACCGTTTCGCCATAGGTCGCGAGCACCGCGCCGTCGGCCTGACGGGCGATACGGCCCGTTTCGAGCGTCAGGGTCTTTCCGCCCCACTCGATTTCCACTTTCTTCACATCAAACATCGATTTTCCTTCCACCCACTGCGCCCTATTGCACGGCGGGGCTTACGGTGCGGGCTGTCCGGCCCGCGGCGGTGCGGAGGCATTCTTCTCGCCCCCTTATGGGAAAAGGCCGCCGAATTGCGACCTTTCCTGATTGAGTGCGGGGCTTATAGCACCAAAGTCCCGGAATCGAAACGGCCGGAAACAAGATCGGCTTGGCAAATCTGCTTTGCCAAGCCGATCTTGTTTCAGCCTTGTATATGCATGACCGGGCGCAAAACCGGTTCCCACTTTTGCTGGTCATGCTTCACGCGGGGCCGTCCCTTTTGCCGGACTTACTTGCGAAGACCCAGCCTTGCGATCAGCGCCTCATAGCGGCCCTGATCCTTCTTCTTCAGATAATCGAGCAGGCTGCGGCGCTTGTTGACCAGCATCAGCAGGCCGCGACGGCTGTGATTATCCTTGTGGTGATCCTTGAAATGCTCGGTCAGGTTGGAGATGCGCTCGGAGAGGATCGCAACCTGCACTTCCGGCGAACCGGTATCGCCCTCGGCGCGGGCATATTCCTTGACCAGCGCTTCCTTGCGCTCAGCAGTAATCGACATCGGGCTTCCTTTCTACAGCTAGAGATTAAAGCCCCGCACGACCCTGATTTCAGGGCCGAAAGCCTCCACCAGCGCGACGGGAACCGCCCCCTCCATCGCCAGCATCAGCCCCTGCTCACGGGGGTTCCCGGCGAGCACGCGCCCCTGGCGGAGCATCAATGCCTCATCGCGGGAGACGGCAAGAGCCGGGATGTCGTCCAGCCCTGTCGCCAAAGGCAGCACAAGCCGCCTAATATCGCGCGCCTTAGCAGCTTCGTTCAATTTGTCCAGCACAATCGCCTGTTCGAGCGTGAACGGCCCCGCCTTCGTACGCCGCAGCATCGTCACATGCCCGACGCTGCCGAGCGCCAGCGCGATGTCGCGGGCGAGGCTGCGGATATAGGTTCCCTTCGACACGCTGGCCGAGAAGGTCGCGCTTTCCCCGTCATGGTCCAGCAGCGCCAGCGCATGGATCGTCACCGGGCGGGCCTTGAGCACCACCTGCTCCCCCGCCCGCGCGAGGTCATAGGCGCGCCGGCCGTCGATCTTCAGCGCCGAATAGGCGGGCGGCATCTGCTCGATCGGGCCGGTGAAGCGCGGCAGCGCCGCCTCCACCTCCGCCCGCGACGGGCGATGGCCGCTGGTCGCGATCACCTCGCCCTCGGCATCGAGCGTGTCGGTCTGCGTGCCGAAGCGGATCGTGAAATCATAGGCCTTGTCGCTGTCGAGCATCCGCCCGGCAAGCTTCGTCGCCTCGCCCAGCGCGATCGGCAGCACGCCGGTCGCCAGCGGGTCGAGCGTGCCGCCATGGCCGATCTTGGTCTTGGCCTCGCCCGCCTCGCGCAGGCAGCGCTTCATCGCCGCCACCGCCTGGGTGGAGCCCAGCCCATGGGGCTTGTCGAGGATCAGCCAGCCATGGAGCGGTGCCTTCGCTTCGTTCATCCGTTCCACTCGTCCGCCAATATCGAAAACAGCGCGGTGTCGCGGACATGGCCGGTCCATGTCACGCGGTTCCGGCGCAATATCCCTTCGTGCACCGCGCCCAGCCTGCGCATCGCCTCCATCGAGCGCGTGTTGCGCGTGTCGACGGTGAATTCGATCCGCCAGAAGCCGCAGGCGAACGCATGGCCGATCATAAGATGCTTCATGCGCCGGTTGAACCCGGTGCCGCGCGCCGACGGCTCTATATAGGTGCCGCCGATCATCACCGTGCCATTGGCGGGATCGGGATGGATATAGCTGGTGGTGCCGACCAGATGATCGCCCCGGAACGCGGCGAAGCGGACCCAGCCCTGCTCGCCGTGAAAGGCGCGCAGGCGCTCGTCGGCATCCTCGGCCAGCATGTTGACGGGGTAGATCTGCCAGATGTCGCGATCCTGCTCGCAGGCGGCGCGCAAGGGCGCGGCATGGGCCGGCTCGAACGGGAGGATCCGCACCTCGCCGTCGATCAGCGGAGCGGACAGCGCGCCGGCATCGGCGGCCTTGGGAGCCATCGCCATCAATCCTCGCGGTCGAGATCCCGCGCCACCCTGGGATCGCGCAGCAGCGCGTCGATATGGCTGCCCTCGTCGAAGCTCTCATCGGCGATGAACTTCAGCTTCGCCGCATATTTGAGCTTCACCCGATGGGCGACCTCGCGCTGGAGAAAGGCGGTGTTGGTGCGCAGGGCCTTCAGCACCTCCTCCTCGTCCTGCCCCAGCAGGGATTTGACGAACACCGTCGCATGGCGCAGGTCGGGCGTCATGCGCACCTCGGTCACGCTCACCACATGGCGGGCGAGCACATCGTCGTGCACGTCGCCGCGCTGGAGGATATCGGCCAGCACATGGCGAACCTGCTCGCCGACGCGCAGCACGCGGACGGAGGGGCCTTCATTGCCGCTCATCGCACATCACCTTCCCAAAACAGGCCGAAACAACGCAGCGCGCGACCCTTGCTCAAGCCGCGCGCCGCTTGTCCATCGGACCCACTTGCCTATCCGACAGCGCCGGACGTCAGAGCGTCCGCGCCCGCTCCTCGACCTCGAACAGTTCGAGCATGTCGCCCGGCTTGATGTCGTTGGTGTCCTGAAGCACCGCGCCGCATTCCAGGCCCGCGCGGATTTCGGCGACATCGTCCTTGAACCGGCGCAGCGAGGCGATGACGGTCTTCGACACGATGACATCGTCGCGCGTAAGACGCGCGTTGATGCCCTTGCGGATGAAGCCCTCGACCACGAGCAGACCCGCGGCCTTGTCCTTCTTGCCCGCCGGGAACACTTCCTTGACCTCGGCCCGGCCGACGACCGTTTCGATGCGTTCGGGCGCAAGCTGGCCCGCCATCTCGCCCTTCACCTCTTCGAGCAGGTCGTAGATCACGTCATAATAGCGCAGCGATATCTTGTCGCGCTCGGCCAGCACCCGCGCCTTGGCATTGGGGCGGACATTGAAGCCGATCAGCGGCGCGCGGCTGGCGGCGGCCAGCGTGACGTCGCTTTCGGTGATCGCGCCGACGCCCGAATGGAGCACGCGCACCTTGATCTCGTCCGTCGACGCCTTGTTCAGCGCGCTGATGATCGCCTCGACCGACCCCTGCACGTCCGCCTTCACGACGACCGGATATTCGATGGTCGTGGTGTTGAGCGCCGAGAACATGTTCTCGAAGCTGGTCGGCGCGGCAGTGGTGCGCTTCTTGGTCGCCTGTTCCTGACGATAGGTGGCGACCTCGCGGGCACGGGCCTCGTTCTCCACCACGGAAAGCAGGTCGCCCGCCAGCGGCACGCCGCCAAGGCCGAGCACCTCGACCGGCATGGACGGCCCGGCTTCCTTGACGTTCTGGCCCTTGTCGTTGACCATCGCGCGGACCTTGCCCGAATGCTCGCCGACGACGAACACGTCCCCGACCTTGAGCGTGCCGCGCTTGACGAGGATGGTCGCGACCGGGCCGCGGCCCTTGTCCAGCTTCGCCTCGATCACCGTGCCTTCGGCGGCGCGATCGGGGTTGGCCTTCAGTTCCATCAGCTCGGCCTGGAGCATGATCTTCTCGATGAGGTCGTCAAGGCCGGTGCGCTTGAGCGCGGAGACTTCAACGTCCTGCGTCTCGCCGCCCATATCCTCGACGATCACTTCATGTTCGAGCAGGCGCTCGCGGACCTTCTGCGGGTTGGCTTCCGGCTTGTCGCACTTGTTGATCGCGACGATCATCGGCACGCCGGCCGCCTTGGTGTGGTTGATCGCCTCGATCGTCTGCGGCATCAAGCCGTCGTCGGCGGCGACGACCAGTACGACGATATCCGTCACATTGGCGCCGCGAGCGCGCATTTCGCTGAACGCCTCATGGCCCGGCGTATCGAGGAAGGTCAGCAGATCGCCGCCCTTGGTCTTCACCTGATAGGCGCCGATATGCTGGGTGATGCCGCCCGCTTCGCCGGTGGCGACATCGGTGCCGCGCAGCGCGTCGAGCAGCGAGGTCTTGCCATGGTCGACATGGCCCATGATGGTGACGACCGGCGGACGCGCCTTGAGCGTTTCGGGCGCATCGACATCCGCTTCGGTGTCGATTTCCACGTCGGCGTCGGACACGCGCTGGATGTTGTGGCCGAATTCGGTGACGAGCAGTTCGGCGGTATCCTGGTCGATGGTCTGGTTGACCGTGACCATCATGCCCATCTTGAACAGCGCCTTCACCAGATCCGCGCCCTTTTCGGCCATGCGGTTGGCGAGTTCCTGCACGGTGATGCCTTCGGGCACCACCACGTCGCGGACCTGCTTTTCACGCGGCTGCTGATAGCCGCCCATGGTATGACGGCGCTCCTTCTCGCGGGCGCGCTTCAGCGCGGCGAGGCTGCGGGCGCGGGCGCTGTCGTCGTCGGACAACGCGCGATTGACGGTCAGCTTGCCCGACTGGCGCCGGTCGGCCTCGCCGCCGCGCTTGGTGCGTTCCGGCTTGGTCGGCTCCGGCCGCTTGGCCGGGGTGACGGGGGTGAAGCGACGCGGCGGCGGCGCGGCGGCCTCGCGCGGCTTTTCCTCGGTCGAAGCGCCCGCGGCAGGCGCGGCGGCTTCGGACGGAGCGGCCTCTTCCTTCGCCGGAGTCGCGGCGGGGGCCTGCGCCTCGGCGGCGGCTTCCGGCGCGGCGGACGCTTCCTGCGGGGCGCCGGTTTCGGCTTCGGCGGCGCGGCGGTTTTCCTCCGCGCGGCGCTTTTCCTCCTCGCTCGCGGCGAGACGCTGGGCCTCCTCGCGGCGGCGCGCTTCCTCCAGCGCGGCCATGCGCGCTTCCTCCGCCTCGCGCAGCAGCTTCGCCTGAAGCTCCTGACGGGACATCAGGTCGTTGCGCGGCGCGGGCGTCGGTGAAGGCGCGGGGCGCCGGGCTTCCGCCGGAGCGGCGGGGCGCGCGGGCGCGGCGGGCTGGGCCGCTTCGGGCGAAGGCGCGGGCGCCGCGCCGGATGAAGGGGCCGGCGGCGGAGTCGCGGCGCCGCCCTCACCGGGCTTGCCGATGACGCGACGGCGCTTCACCTCCACCACGACGGTGTTCTTCCGTCCGTGGCTGAAGCTCTGCTGAACCTGACCGGACTCGACCGTCCGCTTGATCCCCAGCGGTTTGCGGCCCAGTACCGGCTTGTCTTCCTTGCTGTCACTCATCGACTGAATTCAACCTTCTCAACTGCAACGCCAAATGCGGCCCGGCCCATCGCAGGCCAGCCGCTCATCCTATATGTCCGGCGGACATTCCACAGGTCGCGCCTCCGGCAGAGGCTTTGGCTGCCCCCCGTTAGCGCATCCGACATAGCTTTGCCAGCGACTTAACAACGCCGTCAGCCGACCGGCCGCTTTGCCATCCGTAATCGCGATGTGCACGACATTCTCGCGCCCCATCGCCCTAGATAGGGCGTCGCGGCCGACAGGCAAGACCTGCCCTGCACGATCGCTGCCCTCTGCCTCCTCGCCCACGCGCCATGCCTGATCGAGCTTGCGGCGGCCGTCGGCGGCGGCATCGGCGGCATGAAGCAACATATGCACCTGTCCGCGCCGCGCCGCCACCTCTATCTTCTCCGATCCGGTGACGAGGTTGGACGCCCGCGCCTCCAGCCCCAGCCGGTCCATCGCCTGCTGCTCCAGCGCGGCGGCGATCCTCTCCGGCAGGTCGGCGGGGATGGCAATGGTTCCGTCCTTGAAGGCGCGGGCGAGCGCGCCCTTCAACTTGCCGCCCGCCATCGCCTTTTCGAGTTCGTCGCGGGACACGCCGAGCCACGCCCCGCGCCCCGGCGCCTTGCCGCGCACGTCGGGCATCACGGTGCCATCGGGCGCGATCGCCAGGCGCACCAGATGATCCGGCGCGGCGCGGTCGCCCGTCAGGATGCAGCGGCGCTCGCTCATGCCAGCGCCTCCCTGCTCTTTATGCTTATGCCGGTCGCGGGCCGATCATCGGGAAGTGTCCGCGGCATTGGCGTCCTCCCCGATAGCGGCGGCGGACAGGCGATCCACAAGAAGCTCGCCCCCCGCGCCGTAGTTTTCCAGCGCATATTCGGTGATCGTCACCTGCACGGCAGCCGCCGGCTTGCCCAGCCGCTCCGCGAGCGACCGGGTGATATCGGCCACGAGCGCGCTTTTCTGATCGCGCGTTACCGGGCCTGCCAGGCGGATGTCGACGAACGGCATGGACGAATCAGCCCTCCTCGCCTTCGAACCAGTGGGCGCGGGCGGCCATGATGATCTCATTGCCCTGCTCTTCGCTGAGGCCATATTCGGCAAGGATGCCGCCCTTGTCCTCGGCATTCTCGCCCCGGCCGCGACGGCGGTCGGACTGGCGCTTCTTCGCGATCAGTTCGTCGGTCGCAAGGTCGGCGAGATCGTCGAGCGTCTTGATGCCCGCCTTGCCCAGCGTGACCAGCATCGCTTCGTTGAGGTGCGGCATGTCGGCCAGCGCATCCTCGACGCCGAGCGCGCGGCGTTCCTCGCGCGCGGCGGCCTCGCGGCGGTCGAGCGCCTCAAGCGCGCGGTTCTGGAGCTCCTGCGCCAGTTCGTCGTCGAAGCCTTCGATGCTCGCCAACTCGTCGATGCCGACATAGGCGACCTCTTCCAGCTCGCCGAAGCCCTCGGCGACCAGCAGCTGCGACAGCGTCTCGTCCACGTCCAGCTCGTTCTGGAACATTTCGGAGCGTTCGAGGAATTCCTTCTGCCGCTTCTCGCTGGCGTCGGCCTCGGTCATGATGTCGATCGCCTTGCCGGTCAGCTGGCTGGCGAGGCGGACATTCTGGCCGCGGCGGCCGATGGCGAGGCTGAGCTGGTCGTCGGGCACCACCACCTCGATGCGGCCTTCGTCCTCGTCGATGACGACGCGGGAAACGGTCGCGGGCTGGAGCGCGTTGACGACGAAGGTCGCGGTGTCCTCGCTCCACGGGATGATGTCGATCTTCTCGCCCTGCATCTCCTGCACGACGGCCTGCACGCGGCTGCCCTTCATGCCGACGCAGGCGCCGACCGGATCGATGCTGCCGTCATGGCTGATGACGCCGATCTTCGCGCGGCTGCCCGGATCGCGGGCGGCGGCCTTGATCTCGATGATGCCGTCGTAGATTTCCGGCACTTCCTGCGTGAAGAGCTTCTTCATGAACTCGGGATGCGCGCGGGAGAGGAAAATCTGCGGCCCGCGATTTTCGCGGCGGACGTTGAGCACGACCGAACGCACGCGGTCGCCGACGCGGACGACTTCGCGCGGGATCTGCTGATCGCGGCGGATCACGCCCTCGGCGCGGCCGAGATTGACGACGACATGGCCGAATTCCACCGACTTGACGACGCCGGTGATGATTTCGCCGACGCGGTCCTTGAATTCCTCATATTGCCGCTCGCGCTCGGCGTCGCGGACCTTCTGGAAGATCACCTGCTTGGCCGACTGCGCGTCGATGCGGCCGAGGTCGATCGGCGGCAGCGGATCGACGATGAAGTCGCCGATGGCCGCGCCCGGCTGCAATTTCTGCGCCTGCTTCAGGTCCACCTGACGGAAATAATCGTCCACCTGCTCGACCACTTCCACCACGCGCCACAGCCGCAGGTCGCCGGTATCCGGGTCCAGCTTCGCGCGGATGTCGTTCTCCGCGCCGTAGCGGGCGCGGGCCGCGCGCTGGATCGCGTCCTCCATCGCCTCGATGACGATGGCGCGGTCGATCATCTTTTCCGAGGCGACCGAGTTGGCGATCGCGATCAGTTCGGCCTTGTTGGCGGAAATGGCGGTGGCCATCGTTCCTTATCCTTCCGTCTCAATCTCGTCCGCCCCCTCGGAGGAAAGCGGCATGGTAGCAGAAATCAGCGCATCCGTCAGCACCAGCTTGGCGCTGAACAGATTGTCGAAGCCTATCTCGACACGGCCCAGCTTCGGATCGTCGAGCAGGATGGTGTCGCCGTCCGTCCCGGCGAGGATGGACTTGAACTGCTTGCGCCCATTGACGCCCTCGACCACGTTGACGCGCGCCTCATGCCCGGCCCAGTCGGCGAAATCCCGAAGGCGGGTCAGCGGCCGGTCGATGCCGGGGGAGGAAACCTCCAGCCGGTAGGCTCCCTCGATCGGGTCCTTCTCGTCCAGCATGTCCGACAGGCGGCGTGAAATCTTCGCGCAATCGTCGATGGTGAGCTGGCGCGTATCCGCGCGCTCCGCCATCACCTGAAGGGTCGGGTCGTCGCCGCCGAACATCTTCACGCGCACCAGTTCGAAACCGAGGGCACGCACCTCCGGCTCAATCAACTGGGTCAAGGCGGCCAGATCGACCAAATAAGCATCCTTTCCTGTAGACATGCGGCCCGTTGAAGCAGGCATGGACCTTTGCCGCCGGACCCTTGCGGTTCCGACCCTGCCATGGTGCCGATGTCAGGAGAACGTGGCGGATATAGTGCAAGGCGAGTTTTTTCACAACCTTTATTCGCGCCGCCCGTTACTACTGGCATACCCTGATGGCGAAGGAGGATTTTCATGCGCAAAAGCCTGTATTTGCTGGGCCTGTCCCTGATGGCCTCGACCGCCTGTCACGCAGGGCCCGCGCCCGACAACCGGCAGGCCCGCACGGACGAAGCGCCGGCGGGCGGCGACGGCGGTTTCAGAGAATCGGCGGACCGCCCCTTCACCGCCACCCCGGTCGCGACCTTCGACGAGCCCTGGGCGATGACCTTCATCGCGGGCGGCCCCTGGGCGCTGGTGACGCAGCGCAAGGGCAAGCTGATGCTGGTCGATACAAGCTCCGGCGCGACGCATGAGGTCGGCGGCGACGTGCCGAAGGTCGCCTATGGCGGCCAGGGTGGGCTCGGCGACGTGGTCGAGGCGCCCGACCCCGACCCCACCGACAAGATCCACCCCGTCTATCTGAGCTGGGCCGAGGCCGGGCCCGGCGGCACACGCGGCGCAGTGGTGGCGCTGGCCGACGTCACCATCAACAGCATGGCCGAGCAGATCGGCTCGCTCAACAACCTGCGCATCATCTGGCGGCAGGAACCCAAGGTGACCGGCGGCGGCCATTATTCCCACCGCATCGTCGTCGCGCCGGACGGCAAGCATATCTTCCTCTCTTCGGGCGAGCGGCAGAAGTTCGACCCGGCACAGGACATGGCCGCCAATCTCGGCAAGATCATCCGCCTCGCCCCGGACGGCAGCGTTCCCGCCGACAATCCCTTTGCCGGAAAGGGCGGCGTGACCGCGCAGATCTGGTCGCTGGGCCAACGCAACGCGCTCGGCCTCGCCTTCGACCGGCAGGGACGGCTATGGGAGAATGAGATGGGCCCGCAGGGCGGCGACGAGGTGAACCTGATCGAGCGCGGCGGCAATTATGGCTGGCCGAAGGTGTCCAACGGCTCCCATTATGACGGGCGCGCCATTCCCGACCATGCGCCGGGCGACGGCTTCATCGCGCCCAAGGCATGGTGGAACCCGTCCATCTCGCCCGCAGGCATGGCCTATTATAATGGCGACCTGTTCCCGCAATGGAAGGACAGCCTGCTGATCGCCGCGCTGTCGGGGCAGGCGCTGATCCGGGTGAAGATCGACGGCGACACGGCGGCCAAGGCCGATCACTGGGCGATGAACGCCCGCATCCGCGAGGTGGAAACCGGGCCGGACGGCGCGGTCTGGCTGCTGGAGGACGGTGCGAACGGGCGGCTGCTGCGGCTGACGCCGAAGCGCTGAGCGGGAAACTGAGCGGATCGGGGCTCAGCCCCGAAGGGCGTCCGCCGCCGGACGGGCGGTGACGGGATAGCCCAGCCCTTCGGGAATGCAGATATGGTCCAGCCCGTCACGGCTTTCTATCCATGGGGAGACGAGGTCGGCCGGATGCGTTCGAGCATGGTCGATCAGCCCGTCTATCGTGTCGAATTGCGCCAGCCGTTCAAGGTTGCAGCGGGTCGGAAAGATGACCCGCGCCCGGCCCGCCTCGACACGGGCCAGCATGTCCCGCGCGCTCGACCAGATCAGCCCCGCCGTTTCCGCGCCATCGGGGACGAGATCGTCATGCCCGCCCTCGATCGCCGCCAGATAGAAGCGGGTGTCGTAGCGTATGCGCATCTCCTCCGGACGCGGGCACCAGCGGGAGAAGGGCACCAGCCCTTCGAAATCGAAGCGCAGCCCCCGGTCGCGGATCAGCGCGTCCAGCCCCTCTCCCCGGTGCAGCGCCTGCCGCAGCGCGTCGGACTGGCTGCGGGGCAGCGCCTGCCCCATGGCGGTGAGCGCCAGCCCGCATTCCTCGATGGTTTCGCGGACTGCCGCGATGCGCGCGGCCAGATCCGACGGCGCCAGCCCCGCGTTCAGCCCGCCGGCCAGCGCCCGGTCCCCCGCCTCGACGCCGCCGCCGGGAAACACCATCGCCCCGCCCGCGAAGCGGAGGGTGGCGGCGCGCTGCGTCATCAGCAGTTCGGGCAGGCCGTCTCCGTCGCGGGGACGAACGATGATGAGCGTCCCCGCCTCGCGCGGGGGAAGAATGGGCAAATCCTGTCCGGTCATGCGCCCCCTATGTGGGCGATGCACGGTGCCGGTCAAGCTCGCCCTCCCCCTAGCAGACATCGATGCGCAGATAATCGTCGGAACGCTCCTCCCGCGCGGGCCGCGCCGTGGCCTCGTTTCCGGCGGGCAGGGCCGTCCGCACAGCGGCGGCGTCGCGGTTTTCGCGCGCCGCATCGGTCCGGGTTCGGGTTTCATTTCCAGCAATAACGGTCATGGTCGGCCTTTCCTTGTTCAGGGCCGCCGCGTCGGTGGAAATTTTGGAGAGAAGATCGCCCATTGCCTGCCGAACACGGCGGCAATGTCACACGCGATGACTATGCCGCTCCCTGAAGGGAACGCCAATAAAATGCGCAGATCGGGCAAGCGGTTTTCGTCATCGCCGCCTTCATGCCACCGCGCGCGCGGCAAGGCAAGCCGATTTGCCCGCGCCCCTGCCCCACCCTCTTGCCAAAGCGCGCGCGAAAGCCTATCTGCCGGGCATACATCAAGAGTCGGGCAATGCCTGACGCCAACCTGCTTCCCGAGCAAGGTGGCGCCCTCTGGCGAGGGGATGTGGTCGAACCGACAACCAAACGGGTCCCGCCACTTTTCAGATATTGTCCGGCCATCTGGAGAATCATTCTTCAATGCCGATCAAGATTCCCGATAGCCTGCCCGCCCGCGCGATACTCGATGCAGAGGGCGTGGCCGTGATGGGCGAGACGGATGCCGTTCGTCAGGATATCCGGCCGCTGCGCATCGGCCTGCTCAACCTGATGCCCAACAAGGTAAAGACCGAGACCCAGTTCGCCCGCCTGCTCGGCGCGACGCCGATCCAGGTCGAGCTGACGCTGGTGAAGATGACCGACCATGTGCCCCGCAACACGCCGGCCGATCATATGGCGTCCTTCTATCGCGACTGGGAAGACGTGCGGGAGGAACGGTTCGACGGCTTCATCATCACCGGCGCGCCGGTCGAGACGCTGCCGTTCGAGAAGGTGCGCTATTGGGAAGAACTGTGCCGCATCTTCGACTGGACGCAGACCCATGTGCACAGCAGCTACACCATCTGCTGGGCCGCGCAAGCCGCCGTCTGGCATTTCCACGGCATGCCCAAATATCAGATGGCGGAAAAGCTGTCGGGCATCTACCCGCACAAGGTGCTGAGTCCCTGCTCACCCTATCTGCGCGGCCTGCCCGACCGGGTGGACATTCCCGTTTCCCGCTGGACGGAGGTGCACGCCACCGACATTCCGGCAGGCAGCGGCATGGACATATTGCTGGAGTCCGAGGAGGCGGGCCTGTGCCTGCTCCACGACCCCCGGCACCGCATGCTGCACATGTTCAACCATAGCGAGTATGACACCGACACGCTGGCGGAGGAATATCGGCGCGATCTGGTGGCGGGCAAGGACCCGGCGCTGCCCCGCCATTATTTCCCCGGCGACGACCCGACCCGCCAGCCGGTCAACCGCTGGCGCGGCCATGCCCATCTGCTGTTCGGCGACTGGATCAACCAAGTCTACCAGACGACGCCGTTCGATGTGGAGGATATCGGGGGATAAGGAAAAGGCCCCGGTTCCACGGAGGAAACGGGGCCTTTTTTCAACTATCCTGATCCGTCACCCCAGCGCAGGCCGGGGTCGCGAGCCATGTTGCGCTCCACCTCCCGAGATGCCAGCCTGCGCTGGCATGACGGAGAGAGACGCATTCACTCCTCGATCTGCGACACGTCGCGCACCGCGCCACGCGCCGCGTTGGTGGTGAGCGCGGCATAGGCCCGCAGTGCCGCCGACACCTCGCGCTTGCGGCCCAGCGGCTTCCACGCCTTGCCGCCCCGCGCCTCCATCGCCGCGCGGCGCTCTGCGATCACGGCATCGTCAATGGCGAGGCTGATGACGCGGTTCGGGATGTCGATCAGGATCGGGTCGCCCGTCTCCACCAGCGCGATCAGCCCGCCTTCGGCCGCTTCGGGCGAAACATGGCCGATCGACAGCCCCGACGTGCCGCCCGAAAAACGCCCGTCGGTGATGAGCGCACAGGCCGCGCCCAGCCCCTTCGACTTGAGGTAGCTGGTCGGGTAGAGCATTTCCTGCATGCCGGGGCCTCCCTTCGGCCCTTCATAGCGGATCACCACCACATCGCCCGCCTTCACCTCATTGCCGAGGATGCCCGCGACCGCCGCGTCCTGGCTTTCATAGACGCGCGCGGTGCCGTTGAAGACGAGGATCGAATCATCGACGCCCGCCGTCTTGACGATGCACCCTTCGGGCGCGAGGTTGCCGAACAGCACCGCAAGGCCGCCATCCTTCGAGAATGCATGCTCGACCGAGCGGATCACGCCCGCCTCGCGGTCGGTATCCAGATCCTCCCAGCGGGCGGACTGGCTGAACGCCGTCTGCGTCGGCACCCCGCCCGGCGCGGCGCGATAGAAATTGCGCACCTCCTCGCTGTTGGTGCGGCCGATATCCCAGCGGTCCAGCGCCTGACCCAGCGTCGGCGAATGAACGGTCGGCAGCGAGCCGTCGACCAGCCCCGCCCGCTCCAGCTCGCCGAGGATCGCCATGATGCCGCCCGCGCGGTGCACATCTTCCATATGCACGTCGTTCTTCGCCGGGGCGACCTTGCAGACGCAGGGCACGCGGCGCGACAGCCGGTCGATGTCGGCCATGGTGAAATCGACCCCGCCCTCCTGCGCGGCGGCGAGCAGATGCAGCACCGTGTTGGTGGAGCCGCCCATCGCGATATCGAGGCTCATCGCATTTTCGAACGCGGCGCGGGTGGCGATGCCGCGCGGGGTGGCGGTCGCGTCGTCCTGCTCATACCAGCGCTTGGCCAGATCGACGATCAGGTGCCCCGCCTCGCGGAACAGCCGCTCGCGGTCGGCATGGGTCGCCAGCGTCGAGCCGTTGCCCGGCAACGACAGGCCCAGCGCCTCGGTCAGGCAGTTCATGCTGTTCGCGGTGAACATGCCGGAGCAGGAGCCGCAGGTCGGGCAGGCCGAGCGCTCGATCGCCTGCACTTCCTCGTCGCTATAGCTGTCGTCGGCGGCGACGACCATCGCATCGACCAGATCGAGCGCCTGCGTCTTGCCCTTGAGCACGACCTTGCCCGCCTCCATCGGCCCGCCGGAAACGAACACCGCCGGGATGTTGAGCCGCATCGCCGCCATCAGCATGCCGGGCGTGATCTTGTCGCAGTTGGAGATGCAGACGATCGCGTCGGCGCAATGGGCGTTGACCATATATTCGACGCTGTCGGCGATCAGCTCGCGGCTGGGCAGCGAATAGAGCATGCCGCCATGGCCCATGGCGATGCCGTCATCGACCGCAATAGTGTTGAATTCCTTGGCGACGCCGCCCGCCGCCTCGATCTCCCGTGCGACCAGCTGGCCGAGGTCCTTGAGGTGCACATGGCCCGGCACGAACTGGGTGAAGCTGTTGGCGACGGCGATGATCGGCTTGCCGAAATCGCTGTCCTTCATGCCGGTCGCGCGCCACAGGCCGCGCGCGCCGGCCATGTTGCGCCCATGGGTCGTGGTTCTTGAGCGATAGGCGGGCATGGGTGTTCTCCGTTCTCTGTCCGTTTTCTCTTGTTTCAACGCATGCCGATAAGAAACTTCCGATGCGAAGTAAAATATATTATTTATGGCCCATTAAGTCGCAGGACATATCAATATGGACGTTCGCCAGCTTCGGCATTTTACCATGGTCGCGGAGACCTTGCACTTCGGAAAGGCGGCCGCGCGGCTCGGCATGACCCAGCCGCCGCTCAGCCAATCGATCATGGCGCTGGAGCAGGAAATCGGCGCGCCGCTGTTCGCCCGCACCCGGCGCAGCGTCGCGCTGACCCCGCTGGGCGAGCAATGGCTGCCGCAGGTGCGGGCCGCGCTCCATGCGGTGGAGGGGCTGCCCGAAGCCGCCCGCCGCCTGCGCGACGGGGAAGCCGGGCGGCTCGACCTCAGCTTCGTCAGCACCGCCGATTACAGCATCCTGCCGCAACTGGTGCAGCGTTATGCGGCGCGCTTTCCCGATGTCGGCATCGTCCTGACCGAGGCGACCAGCGACGTGCAGATCGCGCGGCTGGCGGGCGGCGAGGGACGGGCCGGCCTCGTCATCCCGCCGCCGGGCACCGCCCTGCCCGCTGCGCTCGCCTATCGGCCGCTGGTGTCCGAGCCGCTGGTCGCGGCGGTGCCGGAAAGCTGGATCGCGGACGGGCGGATCGCGGCGCCCCGCAACCGCCTGTCCGCCGCGGCGATCACCGACGCGCCGCTGCTGCTGTTCCCCCGGCAGGCGGCGCCCGCCTTTCACGATCTCGTCACCGGCTATTACGCCGCCCATGGCAAGACCGCCCGCATCGCGCAGGAGGCGATCCAGATGCAGACAATCATCAGCCTGGTGTCGGCGGGCATGGGGCTGGCGCTGGTTCCGGCCTCGCTGCGCCATCTCGCCCGCAGCGGCGTGCGCTATGTCGAGCTGGACGGCAAGGCGCCGGTGCTGGAAACCGGCCTCGTCTGGCGGCGCGACGACGCCAGCCCGACACTGCGCCAGTTTCTGGAAATCGCCGGGACGATCACGGCGTGACGCGCAGCGCCTGAAGGATCAGCTTCGTGGCGACGCGAGCGGTCGTCGCGGCGTCCAGCTGCGGGCGCGCAAGGTTGCGGTGGGCGAAGCCGAACATGCAGGCGAGCAGCAATTCCTCCGCGCCCTCTCTATCCTCGGCCGAAAGGTCCGGGTTGACGACCTCCACCATCCGGCCAATGGTCCGGCGATAGGCGCAGCAGAAATCGCCTATCGTCCCGGCCACCTCCGCATTGCGATGGGCCTCGGCCAGTATTTCGTGCGACAGCGCCTCCTCCTTGTGCGCGAACTGCGCCAGGATGAACTGCTCCGGCACCGGCTCGATCGCCTGCCGCCCTTCGGACAGGCCGTCGCACAGGCCGTCCAGTTGCTCCAGCGTCTGCTGCGTGTCGGCGACGATGATCGCGCGGACGATATCCGCCTTGCTTTCGAAGGAGCGGTAGATCGCCCCGACGCTGACCTTCGCCTCCTTCGCCAGATCGGCCATCGCGGTCTGGTGGAAGCCGCGCGACGAGAACAGGCATCGGGCGGCGGCGACGATACGCTCCCGCGCGCCGATATCTCGCTGCACTGCAATATTTTCAACCAAGGACCCCTCCTTATCACTTGACCCGACCATGCCACATCGCATAAGGCGGCGCAAGTGGAATGAACGTTCATTCCGGCTATCTACGCTTCACCCACCACTGCACAGGTGCTTGAAAAATGACTGTTCGCCCCCGCTTCCTGACGCTGGGAACCCTCATCCTCCTCACCGCCTGCGGCAGCGGGGAAGCCCCGCAGGCCCAGCCGCCGGAGATAGGCGTCCTCACGCTGAAGGCCGAGTCGGCCACGCTCACGACCGAGCTGCCCGGCCGTATCACCGCCGTGGAAACCTCGGAAGTGCGGCCGCAGATCAGCGGCGTCATCCGCAAGCGGCTGTTCACCGAGGGCAGCATGGTGCAGGCCGGACAGGTGCTGTACGAGATCGAGGATGCGCCCTACCGCGCCGCGCTCGGCACCGCACAGGGCAATCTCGCCCAGGCGCAGGCGACGATCGCCTCCACCCGCGCGCAGGCGGAGCGCTATCGCAGCCTCGTCGGCATCAACGCCGTCAGCCGGCAGGAGCTGGACAATGCAGAAGCCGCCGCGAAGCAGGCGGCCGCTTCTGTTGCAGCGCAAAAGGCATCGGTGCAGGCGGCGCAGGTCAACCTTGGTTTCACCCGCATCCGCGCGCCCATTTCCGGCCAGATCGGCCGCTCGCTCTACACCGTCGGCGCGCTGGTCCAGGCGGGTCAGGCCGATGCGCTCGCCACCATCCAGCGCACCGACCGCGTCTATGTCGACGTCACCCAGTCCGCCGCCCAGCTTCTCGACCTCAAGGAAGCGCTGCGCAGCGGCAGCATCAGCCGCGAAGGGGCGGAGGGCGCCGACGTCCAGCTCATCCTGCCCAACGGCAAGACCTATCCCATCACCGGCAGGCTGCAATTTTCCGAGGTGACGGTGGATCCGCAATCGGGCGGCGTCACCCTGCGCGCCAGCTTCCCCAACCCCGACGGCATGCTGCTGCCGGGCATGTACGTCCGCGCCCGTCTCGTCGAGGGCGTGAAGCGGCAGGCGATCCTCGCGCCGCAGCAGGGGATCAGCCGCGACCCGCGCGGCCGCGCCACCGCGCTCGTCGTCAACGCGCAGAACAAGGTCGAGCAGCGGCAGGTGACCGCCGAGCGCGCCATCGGCGACAAATGGGTCGTCAGCGACGGCCTGAAGGCCGGCGACCGGCTGGTCGTCGAGGGACCGATCGGCCTGCAGCCCGGCACGCAGGTAAAGCCCCGCGCGCCGCGCCAGATCACGGCGGCCGCGACCGCCGGGAAGAGCGGGAACTGACGCCATGTCCCGTTATTTCATCGATCGCCCCATTTTCGCCTGGGTCATCGCCATCTTGATGATGATGGCGGGCCTGCTCGCGCTGCGCGCGCTGCCGGTCGCCCAGTTCCCGGAAATCGCCGCGCCCGCCGTCACCATCTCCACCAACTATCCCGGCGCGGATGCCCAGACGCTCGAAAACACGACCACGCAGGTCATCGAGCAGCAGATGAAGGGCATCGACAATCTGCGCTATTTCTCCTCCAGCAGCGATTCCGCCGGCAACCTGACCGTCACCCTGACCTTCGAGCAGGGCACGGACGCCGACATCGCGCAGGTGCAGGTGCAGAACAAGCTGTCGCAGGCCACGCCGCTGCTGCCGCAGGAGGTCCAGAAATCCGGCCTGCGCGTCAACAAGTCGACGGCGAGCTTCCTCCTCATCGTCTCGCTCTATTCCG
Organism: Sphingobium jiangsuense; assembly: GCF_014196495.1. Lineage (GTDB taxonomy): Bacteria > Pseudomonadota > Alphaproteobacteria > Sphingomonadales > Sphingomonadaceae > Sphingobium > Sphingobium jiangsuense. The sequence goes on along the minus strand of NZ_JACIDT010000015.1, from coordinate 5,182 downwards.
AAAACGGCGCGCATGATCAGGTCGATCTGGGCGATTTCGTCGCGTCGCGCCTGCAGGATCCGATCAGCCGCATCGAGGGCGTGGGCGACACGCAGGTGCTGGGCGCGCAATATGCAATGCGCATCTGGCTCAACCCCTATGCGATGGCCAGCCTGGGCGTGACGGTCGGCGACGTGCAATCCGCCATCCAGGCCCAGAACGCGCAGGTTTCCGCAGGGCAGGTCGGCGGCACGCCCAGCGTGGAGGGACAGGCGCTCAACGCCATCGTCACCGCCCAGTCGCGCCTGAAGACGCCGGAGGAATTCCGCGACATATTGGTCCGCTCCAACAGCGACGGCTCCACCATCCGCCTTTCCGATGTCGCCCGCGTCGAAATCGGCTCGGAAAACTACAGCTTCCTCGCGCGCTTCAACGGCAAGGAGGCGTCGGGCATCGGCATCAAGCTGGCGCCGGGCGCCAACGCGCTCGACACGGTGGAGGCGGTGAAGGCGAAGGTCGCGGAGCTGTCACGGGACTTCCCGGCCGACATCAAGGTCGATTACCCGCTCGACAATTCCACCTTCATCCAATTGTCGGTGGAGCAGGTCATCCACACCCTGTTCGAGGCGATCATCCTCGTCTTCGTGGTGATGTTCGTCTTCCTGCAAAACTGGCGGGCGACGCTGATCCCCACCATCGCGGTGCCGGTGGTGCTGCTCGGCTCCTTCGCGATCCTGCACGCGGCGGGCTTCACCATCAACACGCTGACGCTGTTCGGCATGGTGCTGGCGATCGGCCTGCTGGTCGACGACGCCATCGTCGTGGTCGAGAATGTCGAGCGCCTTATCCAGACCGAGGGGCTGAGCCCGAAGGAAGCCGCGAAGAAATCCATGGACGAGATCAGCGGTGCGCTGATCGGCATCGGCCTCGTGCTGTCCGCCGTGTTCCTGCCCATGGCCTTTTTCGGCGGATCGACCGGCGTGATCTTTCGCCAGTTCTCGATCACCATCGTTTCCTCAATGGTGCTGTCGGTGCTGGTCGCGCTGATCCTGACCCCGGCGCTGTGCGCGACCATCCTGCCGCCCCGGCGCGACGGGTCGGAGCATCAGCGCGACTTCTTCGGCTTCTTCGCCTGGTTCAACCGGACCTTCGACCGCAGCGTGGTGCGCTATGATCGCGGCCTGAGGAAGATCGAGCGGAACTGGAAGCGCTCGCTGCTGGCCTATGCGCTGATCCTGGGCGGCATGGCGCTGCTGTTCGCGCGCCTGCCCGGCGGCTTCCTGCCCGAAGAGGATCAGGGCATGCTGTTCGCGCAGATTTCCATGCCGTCCGGCACCACGATGGAGGAAACCCAGCGCACCGTCGAAGCCGTGCGGGCGCATCTCGTCACGGCGGAAAAGGACAATATCGCCTCCACCTTCACCATCAGCGGCTTCAGCTTCGTCGGCCAGGGCCAGAATGTCGGCATCGCCTTCATCCGCCTGCGCCCGTGGGAGGAACGCAAGGGCAGCGAAAACGGCGCCGCGGCCATCGCCATGCGCGCGAACATGGCCTTCGCCAAGCTGCCCGCCGGGCAGGCGATCGCCTTCGCTCCGCCCGCGGTGATGGAACTGGGCAACGCCACCGGCTTCGACTTCCAGCTGAAGGACGAAGGCGGCCTCGGCCATGAAAAGCTGCTGGAGGCGCGCAACCAGCTGCTTGGCATGGCGGCGCAGGACAAGCGCCTCACCCAGGTCCGCCCGCAAGGCATAGAGGACAGCGCGCAACTGAAGCTGAAGGTCGATCAAGCGGCGGCGGGCGCGTTCGGCCTGTCGCAGGCGGACATCAACTCCACCCTCAGCACCGCGTTCGGCGGCAGCTACATCAACGATTTCATCGATCGCGGGCGGGTGAAGAAAGTCTATGTGCAGGCCGACGCCCCCTATCGCGCCTCGCCGGAATCGCTGGGCCAGCTTCATGTGCGCGGGTCGGGCGGGACGATGGCGCCGCTGTCCTCCTTCGCCTCGACCGAATGGACCTACGGCCCGGCGAAGCTGGAACGCTATAACGGCGTCTCCTCGGTGCAGATCATGGGCGCCCCCGCGCCGGGCCGCAGCAGCGGCGAGGCGATGCGGGTGATGGAGGAGCATGCAGCCAAGCTGCCGCAGGGCATCGGCTATGAATGGACCGGCATTTCCTATGAGGAACAGGTGTCCGGCAGCCAGGCGCCCGCGCTCTACGCGCTGTCGATGCTGATCGTGTTCCTGTGCCTCGCCGCGCTCTACGAAAGCTGGTCCGTGCCGCTCTCGGTGATGCTGGTCGTGCCGCTGGGGGTGATTGGCGCGGTTGCCGCGGCGACGCTGGCGGGTCTCAACAACGACATCTACCTGCAGGTCGGCCTCATCACCACCATCGGCGTTTCGGCCAAGAACGCGATCCTGATCGTCGAATTCGCCGAGGAAAAAATGCGCGAGGGGCTGAGCGCCGCGCAGGCCGCGCTGGAGGCGGCCAAGCTGCGCCTGCGGCCGATCCTGATGACGTCCTTCGCCTTCATCTTCGGCGTGCTGCCGCTCGCCATATCGAAGGGCGCGGGCGCGGGCGGGCAGAATGCGATCGGCTGGTCGGTCGTCGGCGGCATGCTGTCGGCCACGGTGCTGGCGATCTTCTTTGTGCCGCTCTTCTTCTTCGTCGTCAAACGGCTGTTCCGGCAGGACCGCCCCGTCCCGGCGGACAAGCCGCTGCCGGAAAACCCGATCGCTCAGGAGGCCTGATCCCATGAACCCCGCACGCAACTGGACCCTCAGCGTTCTCGCCCTTTCACTGGCGGGCTGCAACATGGCGCCGCGCTATGAACGCCCCGCCCTGCCCGTTCCCGCCGCCCTGCCCGGCGACGGCGCGCAGACAGGCGCGCAGGCGCAGGAAGCGGCGCTGGCCGATACCGCCTGGGCGGATTTCTTCACCGACGACCGGCTGCGCGGGGTCATTCGCCTCGCGCTCGCCAACAATCGCGACCTGCGCATCGCGCTCGCCAATGTGGAGCAGGCGCGGGCGCAATATCGCGTGCGACGCGCCGATATCCTGCCCTCGCTCTCCGCCAGCGGCAGCGCGACCTATCAGAAGTCGCCCTTCGCGACGATGGGGGCTGGCGGCGGCGCGGCGGGCGGGGCGTCCGGGCGGACGGACATCTACTCCGCGTCGCTGGGCGTTTCCGCATGGGAAATCGACCTGTTCGGCCGGGTCCGCAACCTGACCAGAGCCGCGCAGGAGCAATTCTTCGCCGCGCAGGAAAACCGCAATGCGGCGCAGGTCGCGCTGGTCGCCGAAATCGCGGGCGCCTGGGCGACGCTGGCCGCCGACCGGGAGCAGCTCGCCCTCGCCCACAAGACCGAGGCGACCTTCCGCCAGACGCTGGACCTGACCGAGGCGCGCTTCCGCTCCGGCATCGCCTCCGAACTGGAGGTGCGGCAGGCCCGGACCAGCCACGATCAGGCGCGCGCCGACATTGCCCAGCTGACGACGCAGGTCGCGCAGGATCGCAACGCGCTCAACCTGCTGGCGGGCGCGACGGTGGAGGAGGCGCTGCTGCCCGACGGCATGCCCGCCCAGGGCATCACTCTCGACCGCCTGCCCGCCGATCTGCCGTCGCACGTGCTGCTGCGGCGGCCCGACATCGCGGCGGCGGAACATCAGCTGATCGGCGCCAACGCCAATATCGGCGCGGCGCGCGCGGCCTTCTTCCCCACCATTTCGCTGACGGCAGCGCTGGGCACGATGAGCCTCGGCCTGTCCAACCTGTTCGCGGGCGGCAGCGAAACATGGTCGGTCGCCCCTTCGGCGAGCCTGCCGATCTTCGACGCCGGGCGCAATGCGGGCAATCTGCGCTATGCCGAGGCGACGCGCGACGCGATGGTCGCAACCTATGAGAAAACCGTGCAGACCGCCTTTCGCGAGGTCGCCGACGCACTCGCCCGGCGCGGGACCATCGACGATCAGATGGCGGCGCAAACCTCTTTGCGGGACAATGCGGAGGGCGCCTACCGGCTGGCCGAGGCGCGGTTCAGGGCGGGGATCGACCCGTTCCTCACCACGCTGGATTCGCAGCGCAGCTATTATGCGGCCCAACAGGGCCTGCTCGCCACGCGGCTGGTGCGGGAAACCAATGCGGTGGAACTGTACCGCGCGCTGGGCGGCGGGTTGAAATGACGGCGGTAACAGGAACAGCACCGAAAGCGACAGGCCCGCTTCCGGCGGGTGTCGCGAGGCAGTCCGTCTTCGTCTGAGCCTCTCGTCCGGGCAGGCCGGACCTTCGTCACGACGCGGGGAACAAATCCCCTGCGGTCACATCAAATGCCAATACAGGATATAGGCAACGCCAAGCAGGGACAATGCCATGCAGCAACGATCGCCGACCCAATCCAGTCTGGTCATATCCGCCTCTCCATTCCTGTCACGGTCTATCGCCGTTAAGGAGATGCTAACATAGGACAGCACGTCGCGCCATATCCAAAGAGAAAGCCCGCCTTCGCTTGGGAAAAGCACGAAACCGATTGAAAAAGCACGGTTTTCGGTGCGATCGCACTTAATTCATCGTAAAGGGGCGTCCGGCCCGCCGCGCCGTTGCGCCTGCCTTCCGAATCGGTTTTCTTCCGGCAGATCCCGCATGCAAAAGGCCCCGGCGCACATGCTGCGCACCGGGGCCTTCTTCTATGAGATGCCGCCTTGCCTCAAAGCTTGTCGGTCAGTTCGGGCACGGCCTTGTAGAGGTCTGCGACGAGGCCGATGTCTGCGACCTGGAAGATGGGGGCGTCCTCGTCCTTGTTGATGGCGATGATGGTCTTGCTGTCCTTCATGCCGGCAAGATGCTGGATCGCGCCGGAGATGCCGACCGCGACATAGACCTCAGGCGCGACGATCTTGCCCGTCTGCCCCACCTGATAGTCGTTGGGCACATAGCCCGCATCGACCGCCGCACGGCTGGCGCCCACCGCCGCGCCGAGCTTGTCGGCCAAGGGGAAGATCAGCTGCTCGAACGTCTCGCTGTCCTTGAGCGCCCGGCCGCCAGAGACGATGATCTTCGCAGAGGTCAGCTCGGGACGCTCGGACGCGGCGATCTCCGCGCCGACGAAGCTGGAAAGGCCCCGATCCGCAGCAGCGCCGCCCGTTGCGGAGACGGCTTCGATCGCCGCGCTGCCGCCCGTCCGCTCGGCCTTGGCGAAGGCGGTGC